>NZ_JBQTCI010000005.1:0-277420 GCF_052380015.1 Rheinheimera sp. NSM
TGCGACGATGGTAGTGTAGCATTCGCTATGCGAGAGTAGTTCACCGCCAGGCTCCTATTAAGTAAACAAGCCTCACGCGAAAGCGTGGGGCTTTTTGCTTTTTATCTCCTCGATCTTTCACTCTGACGAAAGCCTGTAGTCTGTTGCGATTATTCAGTTAGTATCATCTGGCGTCTAAAACTATAAAATCGGATACCAAGATGAATCTAAAGCATATAACTAACGGTTTGTGTTTAACCGCATTACTGCTGTTAACAACAAGTAGTGCAGTGGCAGCCGCTAAAGCTTTACAATATGACGACGTGTTTGAACTGGAGTTTGTATCAGATCCACAGCCGGATGCTAAAGGCGAGCAAATTGTTTTCGTGCGCAACTGGATGGATAAACAAACCGATCGGCGTCGCATGACGTTATGGCTCAGTTCGGCCGATGGTAAAACGCAGGAAGCCTTAACTGATAAAGATATTAATGCCAGCTCACCGCGCTGGGCTCCCGATGGTAAACGACTGGCGTTTATTGCCAATGGCCAAATCCAAGTTAAATGGCTTGATAGTGGCCGCACGTCACAGTTAGGCCAGCTAACGCAAAGCCCGTCGAATTTAAGCTGGTCACCAGATGGTAAATGGTTGGCTTTTACCTTGTTTACGCCCAAGCAGGTTAAAGCGCCTGTGAGTTTACCTGGCAAGCCGGAGAAAGCGGACTGGGCTAAAGCCGCGATATATATAGATAACAAACAGTATCGCGCCGATGGTGCCGGTTATCTGAAAGCCGGCTACCAGCATATTTATATTATGCCGGCTGACGGCGGTTCTGCTATACAGCTAACCGAAGGTGATTTTAATCATGCCAGTGCTATCAGTTGGACTAAGGATAGCAAAGCGATTTATTTCTCGGCCAATCGTCATGCCGACTGGCAGTCAAAACCAATAAATAGTGAAATATTCCAGCTGACGCTGGCTGATCGTGAACTGACGCAACTTACTGATCGTAACGGCCCTGATGCATGGCCGCAGCTTTCGCCTGATGGCAAACTGATCGCCTATGTCGGATTTGATGACCGAAAACTGGCACATCAGGCCAACCGTTTGTATGTGATGAATACTGATGGCAGTAATATCCGCAATCTTACCGAAGATTTAGACCGCGCTATTGATGATTTTCAATGGCTGCCAAACAGTAAAGCCTTGTATATTTCTTACGATAGTGAAGGTAGAGGCATACTGGCAGAGCAAGCTTTGTCCGGAAAACGCAGTATTATTACCGAGGATATCGGCGGTGGTTCCTATGGTCGGCCTTATAGTGGCGGCCAGTTTTCTGCAGCGGAGAATGGCCTGATTGCCTATACCAAGATGAATACGCAAACACCGGCTGAGCTGGAGGTTATCTATAAGCGCAAAAAGCAGACGCTAACTCAACTTAACGCCGATCTGTTGTTTGCTAACGATATCGGCGAAGTAGAAGAGTTTTGGTACAGTTCATCGGTTGATCAGCGTAAGCTACAAGGTTGGATTATTTATCCGCCACAGTTTGATGCCAGTAAAAAATACCCACTTATTTTAGAAATTCATGGTGGCCCGCACACCGCTTATGGCCCGCATTTCGCGATGGAGCTGCAGTTAATGGCGGCGCAGGGGTATGTGGTGCTGTATACCAATCCTCGCGGCAGCACCAGCTATGGTGAAGATTTTGCCAATCTTATTCATCATAATTACCCCAGCCAGGATTTTAATGATCTGATGGACGGCGTCGATGCAGTAATTGCTAAAGGTTTTATTAATGAAAAAGAGTTATTTGTTACCGGCGGTAGTGGTGGTGGTGCTTTAACGGCCTGGATTGTTGGCCATACCGACCGCTTTGCCGCAGCGGTATCGGTAAAGCCGGTGATTAACTGGTTTAGCTTTGTATTAAATGCCGATATGTACAGTTATTTTACTCAGTACTGGTTCCCGGTCATGCCATGGGAAAACCCGCAGCATTACTTAAAGTACTCGCCAATCAGTTATGTGGGGAATGTGACAACGCCAACCATGCTGATGACCGGCGAGGCCGATCATCGCACACCGATCTCTGAAACCGAACAGTTTTATCAGGCATTGCAATTGCGTGGCATTGATACTGCCATGGTGCGGATACCGGAAGCTTCGCATTCCATTTACAGCCGGCCAAGCAATTTAATGGCGAAAACCGCTTATATCCTGTACTGGTTTGAGAAATACCGCCAGAAAACTGCAGATTAAAGTCGGCTCAGCCCGGTAGGCAGACTACCGGGCTTATGCTAGGCTGCACTGATTAATAGTGCTGATGTTCGTTTTATATGCAGTTGAATGTAATTACACAGCTTTTTGCTTTACCTTTAGGGCGGCTTTTGTATAATGGCGCGACCAGCTACAGGGGCATAGTTCCAATTGGTAGAACAGCGGTCTCCAAAACCGATGGTTGGGGGTTCGAATCCCTCTGCCCCTGCCACTTTTCCTTATGACAACACTTTCTTATTCTCAGCAGCAGCTGTTAAAAGTTTTGCAAATCTCGCCGGTTAAATTAACCGATGCTTTTGCTACTCAGCCATTGCTGGCTGCAGTAAGTTCAGCGATTGAAAACCAGTCAGCACAAAGCTCGTCAGATAATATTGCCTCACTCAAGATTGAATCACAGAGCGTAGTGCCGGATCTTAGCCAACTATTAGCGCAGGATATTGCTGCGGCATTAGCCGAGGGCCTGAACTGGCATATTGCTCCTGACGCTGCGCAAAGCCAGATCCAGCAGCAACAGCTGCTGACGCCACCGTTGTCGGTATTACAGCAACCTGAACAGAAAAAAGCCTTATGGGCGCTGCTAAGTGGCTATACACAAGGTAGCTATGAGCAAAGTTGAGTTGTTAAGCCATGCCGATATCATTGCGGTTTTGCCTATTGAACAAGCGGCCAATAGTTATCCGTGGACAGAGGCTGCCTTTGCCAGCAGTTTTGCCGATAGTTACTTCAGCTACAAGTTGTTGGATAACGCCGGCAATATTGTCGGGTTTTATATTGCACAGCTGATTTTAGAGCAATTGGAGCTGTTTAATATCTGTGTTGCGCCAACGCAGCAGGGTAAAGGTTACGGCCATATATTAATGCAGCACTTCTTAAAGGAAGGCGCAGCCAGAGGCGCGACAGAAGTATTTTTGGAAGTGCGTAGCAGTAATGTGGCGGCAATCGCTTTGTATCAGCGCTACGGCTTTACGCAAACAGGCTTACGCAAAGGCTACTATGTCAGTAGCCAAGGTAAAGAAGACGCCCTGCTGATGAGTTGTATTCTGTAACGCAGCAGGGCATTTGTACTCTGTGCCCGCGCCGTCCAAGCTGTTATAATCGCGCGCATTATTATTTACTTGTGGGCTTTCGCCCGACACCGTAGCCGGATGCCTGCGGTAACACACTATTGGATATTATGAGCACAGATAACTTTTTAGCCGAAGTAAACAGCCGCCGCACCTTTGCGATTATTTCGCATCCCGATGCCGGTAAAACCACCATTACCGAAAAGGTATTGCTGTTCGGACATCTGATCCAAAAAGCCGGTACCGTTAAAGGTAAAAAGTCCGGCCAGTATGCTACCTCCGACTGGATGGAAATGGAAAAAGAGCGTGGTATTTCGGTTACCACCTCAGTAATGCAGTTTCCGTATAACGATTGCCTGGTAAACCTGCTGGATACACCGGGCCACGAGGACTTCTCGGAAGATACTTATCGTACTTTAACGGCGGTAGACTCCTGCCTGATGGTTATCGACGGCGCCAAAGGTGTTGAAGAGCGCACCATTAAACTGATGGAAGTTACCCGGCTGCGCGACACGCCTATCATTACTTTTATGAACAAAATGGACCGCGATATCCGCGACCCGGTTGATTTGTTAGATGAAGTAGAAAGCGTACTGAAAATTGCCTGCGCGCCCATTACCTGGCCTATTGCTTCGGGCAAAGAGTTTAAGGGCGTGTATCACATTTTACGTGATGAAATTATTTTGTATAAATCCGGTATGGGCCATACCATTCAGGATGTGGATATTATTAAAGGCCTGAATAACCCTGAGTTGGATAAGCGCATTGGTTATTACGCTCAGCAACTGCGTGATGAAATGGAGCTGGTGCAGGGCGCCAGTAATGAATTTGACCAGGAGCTGTTTTTAAAAGGTGAGTTAACGCCGGTGTTCTTTGGTACTGCCTTGGGTAACTTTGGTGTCGACCATATGCTGGATGGCTTAACGCAATGGGCGCCGATACCGCAATCGCGCGCTACCGATACCCGTACAGTGGAACCCACCGAGACCGGTTTTAGCGGTTTTGTGTTTAAAATTCAGGCCAATATGGACCCGAAACACCGCGACCGCGTGGCATTTTTGCGCATAGTGTCGGGCAAGTACGAAAAAGGCATGAAGGTGCGCCATGTACGCATTGGTAAAGATGTATTGATCCCGCAGGCATTAACCTTCTTAGCCGGCGATCGCGAGCATTTGGAAGAAGCTTACCCGGGCGATATTATCGGTTTGCATAACCACGGCACTATTAAGATTGGTGACACCTTTACCACCGGTGAAAATATGCAGTTTACCGGCATTCCGAACTTTGCGCCTGAACTGTTCCGCCGTATACGCCTGCGCGATCCGCTAAAGCAAAAACAATTGCTAAAAGGCCTGGTGCAATTATCCGAAGAAGGTGCGGTGCAGGTATTCCGGCCGCTGGATAATAACGATCTGATCGTAGGCGCGGTGGGCGTGCTGCAGTTTGACGTGGTCGTACACCGGCTTAAATCGGAATATAACGTTGATGCCTTGTACGAGTCGGTTAACGTATCCACCGCGCGCTGGGTGTACAGTGATGACGGCAAAGCGCTGGACGAGTTTAAAAACAAAGCCAGCCAGAATTTAGCGCTGGATGGTGGCGATGCCTTAACCTATATCGCACCGACTATGGTAAACCTGAACTTGTCGATAGAGCGTTACCCGAAAATTAAATTCCACAAAACCCGTGAACACTAACAGGCAGGCCGCATGAATATTAAGCATTTATTAACCGAAAAAACCCAAGCCGCTTTTGTCGCGCTGGGCTTACCTGCCGACACTAATGCCGCTGTTACCGTAAGTACCAAGCCGGAGTTTGGTGATTATCAGATTAACGGCGCTATGGCCGCTGCCAAGCTGTTAAAGATGAATCCGCGCCAGTTGGCTGAGCAATTAGTGCAACAGCTGGATCTTGCTGATATTGCCGACAAAGCCGAGATCGCCGGTCCGGGTTTTATTAACGTTACGTTGAACAAAAATTGGCTGGCCGCGCAATTACAACATGCCGGCGCAGACAGCCGTTTGGGGGTGTCTGCAAATACCGCACCGCAAACGGTAGTGGTGGATTACTCGGCACCGAATTTAGCCAAAGAGATGCACGTTGGCCATTTGCGTTCGACTATTATTGGTGACGCCGTCGTGCGCACATTAGAGTTCTGGGGCGATAAGGTGATCCGTCAGAACCATATGGGCGACTGGGGTACCCAGTTTGGTATGCTGATAGCACACCTGGAAGACAAACTGGCCGCCGGTATCGACCTGGAGCAGGTTGCCCTGGCTGATTTGGAAGACTTTTACCGTGAAGCGAAAAAACGCTTTGACGATGAAGAGGGCTTTGCCGATAAATCGCGTGACTATGTGGTGAAGCTGCAAAGCGGCGACGCGCACTGCCAAAAGCTGTGGCAGCTGTTTATCGATACCTCGATTAAACATAGCGATGAAGTGTATCAAAAGCTCAATGTCACCCTGACCCATGCTGATATTAAACCGGAAAGTGCGTATAACAGTATGTTGCAAGGCATCGTCGATGATTTAAAACAGCAGCAGCTGGCTGTGGAAAGCATGGGCGCTCTGGTGGTGTTTTTAGCCGAGCTGGCTGATAAAGAAGGTAACCCGTCGCCGTTTATTATTCAAAAAACCGGTGGCGGCTTTTTATACTCCACCACCGATTTAGCAGCCTGCCAGCATCGCAGCCATACTTTGCAAGCCGATCGGGTGATTATTTTTACCGATGCGCGTCAGGCGCTGCATTTTAAACAGGTAGAATTGGTTGCCCGTAAAGCCGGCTATCTGCGCACTGCAACCGCTTATGATCATTGCCCCTTTGGTACCATGATGGGTGAAGATGGCAAGCCATTTAAAACCCGTACCGGTGGCACTGTGAAACTGGCAGAACTGCTGGAAGAAGCGGTAGTGCGCGCTAAAGCTGTGGTGCAGGAAAAAGCCACTGATTTAACCGAAGCAGAAATCGCCGAAGTAGCGCGTAAAGTCGGCATTGGTGCGGTGAAATTTGCTGATTTATCGAAAAATCGTACCAGCGACTATATTTTCAGCTGGGATGCCATGCTGAGTTTTGAAGGTGCTACTGCGCCTTACCTGCAATACGCTTACACCCGGGTACGCAGTATTTTACGCCGCGCTGAGATCAGCGATGGCTTTAGTGCCACATTAAAGCTGGTTGAAGAGCAGGAAAAGCAACTGGCGGTTAAACTGCTGCGGTTTGAAGAAACGCTGCAACAGGTAATTAAAGATGCCCAGCCAAACCTGCTGTGTAATTACCTGTATGAACTGGCCAGTTTGTATATGACCTTCTACGAAGCTTGCCCGATATTAAAAGATGGCATTGAACCGGCCGTGCGTGACAGCCGTTTAATGCTGAGTATTATTAGTTCCCGTATGCTGAAGCAGGGCTTAGACTTGCTGGGTATCGGGGTTATGGAGCGCATGTAAAGATGAAAATCGACGCTATTCGCCGCAGCTATGTGAAAGACAAACTGGATTTGGATAAGCTAAATGCAGATCCTATCGCCCAGTTTGAGATGTGGTTAAAAGATGCCATAGCGGCAGAATTACCGGATCCTACAGCTATGTGTGTGGCCAGCGTCGACGAGCATGGCCAGCCGTCACAGCGGCTGGTACTGTTAAAAGATGTCAGCACTGAGGGTTTTACCTTTTACACCAACCTTGGTAGCCGTAAGGCGACTGAGCTGAGTGCTAACCCTAAAGTATGTCTGCATTTTCCCTGGCACCCGCTGGAGCGTCAGGTCATAGTGTACGGCACAGCCGAGCGGGTATCGGGTACCCAGGTGATGAAGTACTTTTTATCACGGCCAAAAGAGAGCCAGCTGGCCGCCTGGGCGTCAGAGCAAAGCCGGCCGGTCTCTACCCGTCAGGCGCTGATGCAAAAATTTGCCGAGATAAAACACAAATTTGACCACGGCGAAGTACCTTTGCCATCCTTCTGGGGCGGCTTTTTAGTACGGCCGCATAAAATTGAATTCTGGCAGGGCGGTGAGCACCGGCTGCACGACCGCTTTATGTACAGCAAGTCAGCCGATGGCCGCTGGGGTATCGAAAGGTTATGTCCTTAACCCCGTCATTGTGGTACTCCATTGGACTTTATTTCTGCCATTTCTGCAGCAAAGGCGGTTAACACTTGTTGTCGTTGCTGTTGCAGCTTGCTGAAAAACTCGGCTGATAGCTGTTGCCATAACGGGTGTTGTTCAGCTACATAATAATCATCATGTGGTGAGGGTAACCAATCATTGTCTAATAATTGTAATGCTAGCTGGTTTGCTTGCGCTTTCAAATCAACAGCACATAGCAATTGTAAGCTAAGACTATCTGCAGTTTGCTGATTGCTGACAAAGGCACTAATACTGCTTTGATATACTTGCCGTTCTGTCTGCGGCAGGCTCAACAGAAAATACAGCACGTTAAGTTGTTTATTATTAGCCAGATCTTGTTGGATGGCGAGATCTGCATTCTGCTGATAATGAGGCAACAACTGGAGAAATGCACTTTGTTGCGATCTGGCCGCCGCCGGCGGGGATAAAAATAGTGCTTGTAGCTGAAAAATTTTATGCTGTGGTTTAAGACTGGCCCGCTGTTGAAGATAAGTGTTTGCCTCAGCGGTATGAGTCTGAGCCTGAGCGAACATAGCCTGTGCCAACAACACAAAGGGATGTTTATCAGACATTGACACTGCGTGTTGTAAACTGGCTTTTGCCAACTCAATTTGTTGCAGACTCAGTTGTACCAGGCTCAGTTGCGTCCATCGCTCTGGACTATTTAATCTGTCTGGAAAACGTTCTGCCCACAGTAAAAACGCCAGGGCGCGCTGGCTGGTAAGCGGTAGTAGCTCTAACTCGTCCAATGCCCGATCGGAATAGTTATCTTCAAGCAGCAAGGCCTGCTGAAATACTGCGCGTGCCTGGCTAAGCTCGCCGTTGCCAATAAGACTGTAAGCATAATGTCGTTTCAGCAAGCCGGATAACGGTGCCAGTGCAGTTGCTGTTGTCATTAACGTGGCTGCGTCGTCGTAACGTCCCTGAGCCCGGTAAAGTGCTGCTCGCCATAACAGGATTTGCGGATCCTTTGGCTGCAAATGCATCGCTTTATCCAGATAGTAGCTGGCTCCGGCCAGGTTCTGCCTTGATAACTGTAAAGCTCCGAAGCTACCTAGTGCTGGAGCAAAATCAGTTTGTTGCAGTAGCGCCTGCTGCAGTAAAGGTTCGCAAAGTGCTAATACTTTTTGTAGTGGCCAATCGCTATAGATATGCATAGCATGATAGCTGTTACACAGCCCGACTAGCAATGGTGGATACGTGGGGTAAACAGGCAGCAGTTCGCGCAAAATGTGTACTGCCTCACTGATTGTTTCTGCTTGTGGTTGATTTAGCAGATAAAGTGCCTGTTGCAGCATGCTCCAGTCATGATGACTAAAGCCTTCAGCTGGTACCAACTGCACACTGGGCTCCGGAGTTTCATAGGTTCTGTCTGATGTTAGCGGTGCAGCGGTGGGAGGCAGGCTATAAAACCACACTGCATATAACAAAATTAAAGTCGTTAATAGTCCTGTATAAATCCAGCGAGTTTTCGTTATATCAGCAGGTTGTTTAGTGCCTGTCTCTGCCAGCATTGCGGTTTGTTGTTGGTGAGTATTGGTGGGCAATAGTTCCGCATTTTGCAGTAGGCGGTAACCTTTACGTTGCACTCGTTCAATTAGCTGATAGGGCTTTTGCTGATCCTGTAACGCCTTTCTCAACTGAGTGACAACTTGATATAAAGATGAATCCGATACCACTAAATTAGGCCAGACAGTGCTTAACAGTTGTTCGTCACTGACTGTTTGACCGTTGGCAGTCAGCAATAACTCAAATGCCGTCATTAGCCTGGGTTCTAGCTGCAACACTTCGCCTGAATTGCTTATGCTGTTACGCGCAGGCTCGACCAGCCAGTCTCCAAGTTTCCAGCAAGTTTGTGGAGGAATCGTCGTCGGAGTAACCGCTTGATGGAGTTGGTTGGTATTGTCTGATTTTTGCATACAAATTCGCTGGTATTCACACTCTTCAGAAAAGCTTCAGTGATTCTTCAGGTACAACAAGCTGTGTTGTGGCACCTTTGGCCACTGTTAACCAATGGGAGCAATAAAATGAAGCCAATATATAAAGTCTTGCTGAAGTTTGCGTGTTTGGGGATCATGCTGTCAAGCCCGCTGCAAGCACAACTGAACGAGACGTTTGCAGTAATGCCAACGCCGCAGGCAGGAAACTTGTTAATAGAGCCAGTCACTGTGTTATCACCTGAACTTGACGGTGAACTGCCCAATCAGCAAGTGTTAATCCGAAATGGCATCATCGTTAGACTGGCTGAAGCGGGTAGTGCGTTGACAGCCAGTGAGTTGCTGGGCGTAGTAAAACTTAATGGTCAGAACCTATACTTAACGCCGGGGTTAATGGATAGCCATGTACATGTCAGTGACGCACCTGGTTTATTGCCTGCCAGGGCTGATAACTATCTGCCAGAGTTTTTTCGGCAGCAACCGCGTAGTTATCTGTACTTTGGCGTGACACAATTGTTAGATTTAAGCAGCAACCCCCAAGGGATTGAGGTATTTAAACAGCAACCACAGGCGCCTGATTTATGGCACTGTGGTGCGGCCCCTGTGGCAGGTGGTTATGGTAATCCCCGGTCGGCACACCCAAACTTTATTCATCAACATAGCGCAGAAAAGACTTCACCCGAGGAGCAAGCAAATACGCCTGCAACAGTCGTTAAGCGCATTGCTGACCGTGGTGCTCATTGCCTGAAGATTTTTATTGAAGATGGTTTCGGTGATTCCAATCATTTGCCGCTGTATAGCAAAGAAACATTGGCAGAAATCAGGAAGCAAGCCAGCCATTATCAGTTGCCGTTGTTTGCTCATGCCAATGCTTATGATATGCAGCAAATTGCGCTGGAGAGCAAAGTGGATGTGTTGGCTCATGGTCTGTGGAATTGGACCGGGATGACCATTACTGAACAAGAGCGAAAAATGGCGATGTTGCCCTCAGCACTAGCCGAACACTTGCAGCAGATCAAACTGGCTGATGTAGGTTATCAGCCGACATTGAGTGTTATGACACGGTTGGCGGCTATGCTGGATGCTGATGTATTAACCGATCCGCAGTTGCAGCATGTTGTACCGCCGGCGTTACTTAACTGGTATCAACTAGAAGAGGCCCAATGGTTTAAGCGGGAGTTGCTGGCTGATTTCGGTGGTTTGACCGCGTCAGATGCCGCAGCGCGGCTGCGAGCCATTGGTCAGCGCGGCGCTCTAGCTGCAAAGACACTGCATCAACTGGGGCATCCATTGCTGTTAGCCAGTGATACACCATCTGCTCCGGCATACAGCCATCAGCCGGGCTACAGTACTTATCTCGAGTTAACAGAAATGGCAGCGGCAGGTATTTCGTTACAGGCCATCTTTGAAGCCGCAACAATCAACAATGCCCGCTTGCTGCAGCTGGATGAACAATATGGCACTGTCAGCGTTGGTAAGGTAGCCAATTTACTGCTGCTAAAGCACAACCCGCTGCAACATGTAGAAGCTTGGGACAGCATTGAAACCGTGATTTTACATGGTCGGCCGATAGCACGGCAAAGTTTGTCTGCCCGCGATAGGTTTAACAATGCAACCGACAGACAATAGTGTGCTATTGCCAACCAGATGAATTAAATCAGTCAGATGTTCATTGCATCAAGGCCTTGTGGTCGCAGTGAGGATCTGCTGCAATAGCTTAATGAAACTTTTCGATACTCATTGTCATCTGGACTTGCCTGAACTGGCGCCAGAGCAGCAACTTCACTGGCAGCAGGCACAGCAAGCCGGTGTTGCCGCTTTAGTTATTCCCTCCGTACAACAATCCGCCTGGCAAAACCTGCTGGATTTACAAAAACAACAACCCAACTGGCATATTGCGCTGGGTATACATCCGTGGTGGGCGGCTGAGCACTCGCTTGACGCTGTAACCGCGCTGGATAAGCTTGTTGCAGCACATAGCACAGCTATTGTTGCCGTAGGGGAGATTGGGCTGGATTTTGCGCTGGATGAAGACAGCTTTGTTATGCAGCAGCAGCTGTTTACGCTGCAGTTGGCGCTGGCAAAACAGCATAATAAGCCGGTGATCCTGCACCATCGGAAAAGCCAACCGCAGTTGCTGGCAGAGCTTAAACGCCAACAGTTTAGCGGTGGCGGTATTTTGCATGCCTTTTCCGGCAGTCAACAACAGGCGATGGCCTTTGTCGATTTGGGTTTTAAGCTCGGTATCGGCGGCACTATTACCTATGACCGGGCAGAAAAAACCCGCAAAACGGTGCAAAAATTGCCGCTTGAAAGCTTTGTGTTAGAAACCGATGCGCCTGCTATGCCGCTGGCCGGTTTTCAGGGCGAGGTTAATACGCCGGCACAACTGGCGTTGGTGTTTGATGCCTTTTGTCAATTACGACCGGAACCACGCGGGCAGATCGCGCAGATGCTGTGGCAAAACAGCCTTAAGGTGTTAAGGCTTAGCGCGACGTAACCGCAGCGACTGGCGCGACAAGCGCGAGAAACCGCGGCGCAGCATAAAGCCGACAATACCGGCTAACACCAGCATCGCCATCAGCTGTTGCATCATCTGTTGCCACGACAGGCTGATTGGCGTTAATGCCGCATCCTGGCGTAAGCTCAGCTTAATATAGCCCAGTAGCTGCTGATCTTTTTCAATCGACTGCACCATAGCCTGCAACTGTTCACTTTGTGTCGGGCCGTACAACAGTCGCGCCGGCGCGCTGCCTTCTGACCAGCTCATGCGTACGCCGTTAGCGTCATACACCACTACATCGTGCAGGTAAGGGCTGGCCGCGATATGCCGGGTTAACTGCTCCAGGCCATCGAGCTGATCATGCTCAATTAAATAGGCGGCGGTATGCGATAGCGCGGTTAAGGTTTCCCGCATCAGCTGGCTGCTTTGCTGTTGCAATAACTGTTTACCCTGCTGTTGGGTTAGTACCCAGCTATGCAATAACAGCCAAATACCGATAACTGCAACAGCAACCTGTAACAGTTTAATAGTGCTTGATGTGCTGTCCGGTAATGGGATATCGTTCTGCATATTTTCCATAAAGCGCCAGCTAAGCCAGTCATTAAAGCCGCTAGGATGCCATGGCTGTGGCGCTAAGTATAGGTAGCAGAGTGTCGTTTTTTTATCATATTCCAGCACAGCAACACAGCGCAGTATCGCCGTTAGCCCACCTTACTGCAGCAAACCGTTATGCGCTTAAACTCAGTGGCACAGCATTATCGCTGCATAGCAGCCAGCCGTTAGCGTTAGCGACAGCCAATGCTTTTGCCGCAGATGCCGCACCCGGTGCTGCGGTGATCCGCCTGTTTGGCAGGGCGCTTGATTGGCAACTGGTGCATGCGCTGTTGCAACTGGTAGCACCGGATAATGCTGTGCAGTGCCGGGTGCATAAACCGCATCCGCAGTTGGATGGTGCGCTGGAGCTGCAGTTAACACAGCAGTTAAGCACACCACTGCAACAAAAACTGGCAGAATATGCAGCTAAACCGGGTGTTGAGCTGGTGTATCTGCCGCTGCGGCCCGTGTTGGCAAAGCCCGGCGTATTGGTCATGGATATGGATTCAACCGCGATACAAATTGAATGTATTGACGAAATAGCCAAACTGGCGGGTGTAGGTGAAGAGGTAGCGGCAGTTACTGCACGGGCGATGAATGGCGAGCTCGACTTTGCGCAAAGCCTGGTCGCCCGGGTGGCAACGTTAAAAGACGCGCCTGAGACCATACTGCGCCAGGTGCTGGATGCTGTGCCGTTGATGCCGGGCTTAGCTGAGCTGGTCAGCCATTTAAAAGCGCATCAGTGGCAGGTTGCTATTGCCTCCGGTGGTTTTACTTATTTTACTGAAGCATTAAAACAGCAGTTGGGCTTAACGGCGACCTTTGCCAACGAGCTGGATATTATTAATGGCAAACTCACCGGTAAGGTGCTGGGCGATATAGTCGATGCCAATACCAAAGCGCAGGTGGTTGGCCAATTGGCGGCACAATATGCTATAGCTGCTGAGCAAACCGTCGCTATCGGTGATGGTGCCAACGATATTCCAATGCTTAACGCTGCCGCGCTGGGAGTGGCTTTTCATGCCAAACCCAAAGTGCAGGCGCAGGCAAAAGCCGCTATTCGCAGTGGCTCGCTGCTGCAGCTGTTGTATCTGCTGGACTAAGCATGAAGCATCAACAAAGTTCGCTATATCTGGATATGCAGCAGTATCAGCTGCATTTGCGGCGTTTGTTACCATTACAACATGGCATAGCGCCGGTGCTGATGTTGCATGGCGCTATTGAAAACGGTCGTATTTTTTACAGCCAGTCCGGTAAGGGCCTGGGCTGTTATCTGGCGGATAACGGCTTTATGGTGTACTGCGCTGATTTTGCCGGTCGTGGCTTGTCTAAGCCACATGTATCACAAGGTTTTGTTCAAAGCCAACAACAGATGATTACGCAGGATATTCCGGCGTTAATTGAGCATGTGTATCAGCTGCATCAGCAGCCGGTTATCGTTATTGCGCATTCGTGGGGCGGGGTGGTAACGGCGGCCAGTTTGGCACGTTTCCCTGCGCTTAATGCTAAAGTGGCCGCTAAAGTGTGCTTTGGCAGCAAGCGGGTTATCAGCGTGCAAAGCCTGGAGCGTAAGCTGAAGATTAACCTGATCTGGAATAAGCTGGCACCCTGGTTAAGTAAAAAGTACGGTTATTTTCCGGCGCGTAAATGGCGCTTTGGTGCCGATGATGAGCCGCAGCAGTTTTTACAGGATACCGTGCGCTGGATAGCCGGGGCGGCGTTTACCGATTTAACTGATCAGTTTGACTACGGCCACAGCAGCAAAACCACAAACTGGCCACCGGTATGGCACTTTGCGGCACAAAATGACCGTTTACTGGGCCATCCGCAGGATGTAAAAGCCTTTATTGCCGAGACCGCACCGCAAGCCAGGTTCACCTTACTGGCGAAGACGAATGGCTATAAGCAGGACTATGATCATATTTCTATGCTAACGCATCCGGCGGCAGTGGCGGACCACTTTACAGAATTACGCGACTGGCTGTTGCAACTGCGTACTGAGTAGTTGCAGCCGCTGCTGTTGCAGCTTTGCAGGTTCAGCCGCTGCGCCAAAGCGCCAGTATATCTCTGCAGAGATATCGATAGCATCTATCACGCCGGCAACACTCCACAGCTCTTCCTCTAATTGCCTGGCTTTATGGATGGCATAAGCACTGATATAACTTAACTCCGGCGCAATATAGTCGGTATCCGGCCGGCCGGTGCGCGACAACAGTAAGCGGTAGCAAAACAGAACGCCGCTTTGCCGTGCGTCTAGTACAAACTGCTGTTTGCTCTGCTCCGAGCTGAATTCATAATCATATTTACAGCTGATGTGCAGTGCGCCGGCTTCGTTGTTGACAAGCAGAAACAGCTCGTATTGTTTCGGGCTGTCAAACCGTTTCATCTGTTTTAACTGCTGGGCGAAGTTCAGGCTGGCGGCGTTATTTTGCAGTATCAGCGCCAGGTCCATTTGCGCTTCGTCGTCGCTGTGTAAACTAAGTAGCTTATGCAGGCTGTGAGTATTACTGCCTTTTGCTACGGTATCTATGTCATAACGGATACCTTTGCGGTGCAGGTACACGGCAAAGCTATTGTGGGCATTAAGATACATATTGCGCAGCGCAGTAGACAGCCCCGGGTATTTCGGGCTTTCTTCTGCCGGAGTCAGTTTGGCGCGGTTATTCTGAATTAATTGCGAGAAAAACAACCGTCCGGTGTGTGGCTCTTCCGTTTCTGCGGCGCGCAGGTTCATAATGGTACGGCTTTTACTTACTGCCATCACTTCATAGCGTAGGCTGTTTAACTCGTATTTATTACTGATTTTCTGCATATCCGGCAGGCTTAATTGCAAAATATCGCCTTTATTAAAGCGCACCGGAATGGCAGTTTCTACCTGTAAACCTTTGGATGAAAAATCACGGCTATGGCCGTTAAGCTCTGTGCTTGTGGCATCGCGAATGCTTACCGCCGTTTTATACAGGTAGCGCGATTCCGAGCGTAAATTAACATATTGCACCGGCACCGCTTCGCAGTTGCTTTGTGTGGCCGGCTTTTTATGGCCAAATTGTGCCAGCAATTTTAAATGCTGCTGCTCTACCGGATAACTCTGATACCAAAAGGTTGCTTCTGTGCTGGTAATGTCAGTCAGGTTGACGATATAGCGCACATCCTGAATAAAATGTTTTACCAGCGTGGATAACGGCGGTGCTTTTTTGCTATTGCTGCTTTCCGGTAACGTAGCCGGCATTTCAGCCAGCGATGCTGAGGTACGCAATACGCTAAAATGAAATACCCGCCAGCTGGGTTTGCCGGCACCAAAACCGAGAAAGGTTTCTCTGAGTTGTTCTGACGCGGCCAACTCTTCACTGGTGGCGGAATAGAAAAATAACCGGCCCTTCACGGCATGAGTAAAGCAGTACAAAATAGTGGATTGTTCTGGCCCGGGTTTTTGCAGCAAGCTTTTTAAACGGCGGGCGTGGCACAAACCGGCAAAAACCGCCTGATGCTGTTCGTCCAGAAAGTAATGCCAGACGGCCTTATTGTAATCGGTGGTTAGGGTGCAAAGCGGTACCGGTTGGCCGTCCTTTACCGCAATAAACACCGGTAAACTGCTGATGCGTGGTAGATAAAATTGCTCATAGCCTTTGGTGCGCAGGCTTTGACACACGCTGTTCAGGTTAACCTTGTAACGGCGTTTATTGGCATTAATAAAGTTCTGCAAAAACGCCGCAAATTGCGGCTCGTTGTCATCCTGCTGGCGTTGCAGGCGCCAGTATATTGCGGCGGCTTGCGTTTCGATATCGACAATTTTATAAATTACGCCATCGGCAAGGCCCAACATAAACTCTTGCTCCAAGCCGGTAAAATGCAGTTTCACAGTTTGCCCTGCTGCGGCTGTCATCGGTTGTTGCAGCTTTAGCTTACAGCCCGACACCGATAAATCGCTGGTACTGGCGCGCACGCGTTTGCCATTTAGCTCAATCTCTACGTCAATGCTAAAGTGCATGCGCTCATCTTGCCTGGCGGTGTAGCCGCCAAAGCGCACCACACTGGCATATTGCGGCACAACATTGTCTTCTTGCTCTGCGGCGCTGTTTCCATTGTCCGGCGATTGTTGCAGCGCGCTGCGTACCCGCTGCTCGGTTTCTTTGCGGTGCATTACACGAAAGTTGTTTTCGGTGTTTAATACTTCTTCATACAAACCCAGCGTATAGCTGCCGTATTGTTTTAATCCGGCTTCAAATACCTTAATGGCGTTGTAGTCCATATAATGGGTTTTACCCATATAGTCATACGGGATAACTTCACCATCTACATGGCCGCGTAAGTCGATAAAGTAATTGCATGGCTGTGCCATGCGTTTGAGTTCCATTTTTAACAGGAATTGTTTCGACTTGGGCAGATCAGAGGTTAATAAACTAAAGACCTGATCAAAGTCTGCGCTGTTAAGCAAACTTTTCATCCGGTCAATAACGCCGATATATTGTTGTAAATCTGCTGCTGTCATAATTCGGTCAGGTTAAATGCCAAAATACCGGCACCTTAGGGTTATAATCTGTAGTACGCTACGTTGTTACATTTTGAAAAGCAATATCCATGCCTTTCATTTAGCTTGAGAAAATTAATTATGGCAAAAGTAAAAACCGCTTACGTCTGTAGCGATTGTGGTGCTGATTTTGTGCGCTGGCAAGGCCAGTGTACTGAGTGCGGCGCCTGGAATACCGTCAGCGAAGTACGTTTGGGCACGGCCAACAGTAAAAATGCCCGCTTTGAAGGCTATGCCGGTGCGGCCGTGGCCAAAGTGATGCGGCTGGACGAAGTGGATTTACAAGATGTACCACGCTTTAGCAGCGGCTTTGCCGAATTCGACCGTGTACTGGGCGGCGGCATAGTGCCCGGCTCCGCTATTTTAATAGGCGGCCACCCCGGAGCCGGAAAAAGTACCTTGTTGCTGCAAATTATGTGCGGCCTGGCGCAGCAGGGCGGTGCACTCTATGTTACCGGTGAAGAATCACTGCAGCAGGTAGCGATGCGGGCGCAGCGTTTAGGTTTGCCCACCAATGCGCTGAAAATGCTGGCCGAAACCAATGTGGAAACCATTTGCCTGCTGGCGCAGCAGGAAAAACCACGCATTATGGTGATTGACTCAATTCAGGTAATGCATCTGGCTGATATTCAGTCGGCGCCCGGCAGCGTGTCCCAGGTGCGCGAAAGTGCGGCCTTTTTAACCCGTTTTGCCAAGCAGCACCATATTGCCATTATTATGGTGGGCCATGTGACCAAAGATGGCTCGCTGGCCGGCCCCAAGGTGCTGGAGCATTGTATCGACTGCTCAGTGATGCTCGATGGCGACAGCGACAACCGTTACCGTACTATGCGCGGCAATAAAAACCGCTTTGGTCCGGTAAACGAGCTCGGCGTATTTGCCATGACCGGCCAGGGTATGAAAGAGGTAAAAAACCCATCGGCCATTTTCTTAACCCGCGGTAAGGAAGATCAGTCCGGCAGTATTGTAATGGTATTGTGGGAAGGCACACGGCCGCTGCTGGTAGAAATTCAGGGCCTGGTAGATTATTCGCCGTTGAATAATCCGCGCCGCGTTACGCTTGGTATGGAGCAAAATCGCATTTCGATGTTGCTGGCTGTTATGCACCGTCACGCCGGTATACAGATGGCCGACCAGGACGTGTTTGTTAACGTAGTCGGTGGCGTAAAAGTAAATGAAACCAGCGCCGATTTAGCAACTTTGCTGGCCTTGGTGTCGAGTTTTCGCGACAAACCCCTGCCAAACGATTTAGTGGTGTTTGGCGAAGTAGGGCTGGCGGGTGAAATCCGCCCGGTGCCCAGCGGCCAGGAGCGGCTGCGCGAAGCGGCCAAACATGGTTTTAAGCGCGCTATAGTGCCACAGGCAAATTGTCCGAAAGAGCCGATTGCCGGTATGGAAGTAATAGGCGTCAGTAAGCTGGCAGAGGCGCTGGAAGCGATTTAACCGTTAAAAAAGCCCCGCTGTTGCGGGGCTTTGTATTTTAGAATTTGTTATTTTGCGGGAAATTCAGTTTCAGTACCTGATAGGTATCGTTTTTTAACTTGGTTAACCCCAACTTATCGTAGCTCTCTACCATCACTTCCAGCGCTTGTTCCACTAATGGAGAATCGCGATAAAATTCAACAATATACTTGCCACGGTTAGCTGCGGCCAGGTAAGCACCACGGCGCATGTAGTAATCCGCCACAAACAGCTCGTGCCGTGCCAGGGTATCTTTAATGCTTAACATGCGGTTTTTCGCTTCGGCCGCATATTTGCTGTCAGGAAACGAGCTTACCAGCATTTTAAAGTCATCAAATGCCTGGCGGGTACTGGCCAGGTCGCGGTCTGCACGGTCTATACCCAGCATATTATGCAGCGCATTTTCATCGGCTTTTAAGTTACTCAGGCCGCGCATGTAATATACGTAATCCAGCTCTGTATGGTTCGGGTTCAGCCGGATAAAACGGTCAATACCCGCCAGGGCTTTTTGCACATCGCCGGCCTGATAATGAGCATAAATTAAATCTAACTGCACCTGGCGTGCCAGCGGGCCAAAGGGGTAGCGGCTTTCAACAGCGCTGAGTAATTCAATAGCTCTGTTATATAAGCCGTTGTCTAATACTTCTTTGGCTTGTTGGTACAGCGATTGTGCTGTTTGAGTAGAGTTAACATCAGCTTCTTTTGGTTTGCCGGCACAGGCGCTCAGCGTCAGGGCTAACAGAGAAATCAGTAAAAAATTCGCTTTCATTTAAAAATCCGTTACTACTTGAGCTAAATGGCTGTCTAGTCGGGCGTAAAATCGCTAAAATACACGCTATTGGCGATTCTACCCCAGACCCGCCGGGGTTGCACACAGGATAACTGCTTCCGTTATGACAAAACAGCTAAAACTTTCAGAAATTGTACCAGACCATCTTTTTGGTAAGCGGTTAGATCAGGTACTCGCGGAAATGTTCCCCGATTATTCGCGATCACGCATAAAAGAGTGGATCCTGGCGGATGCGGTGCAGGTTAACGGCAGTTTGCAAAACCGGCCGCGGGAGAAACTGCTCGGCGGCGAGCAAATTGATATTCTGGCCGAACTGCCTGAAGATCAACGCTTTGAAGCCGAAGCCATAGAATTAAATATCGTCTATGAGGATGAGCATATTCTGGTGATCAACAAGCCGGCCGGGCTGGTTGTGCATCCGGGCGCCGGCAATGCCGATGGCACCTTGCTCAATGCCTTACTACACCACTGCCCGGGCATAGGTGAAGTGCCGCGTGCCGGCATTATTCACCGGTTGGATAAAGATACCACTGGTTTAATGGTGGTAGCGAAGACCATACCGGCGCAAACCCATCTGGTTGAGGCGATGCAGGCACGCGAAATTACCCGCGAATATGAGGCGGTGTGTCATGGCGCCATGACCGGCGGCGGTACTATTGATGAGCCTATCGGCCGCCATCCTACCAAGCGCACCCATATGGCTGTCACGCAATCCGGTAAACCGGCTACCACGCACTTTCGCGTGATGGAAAAATACCGTGCTCATACCCGGTTGCGCTTACGGCTGGAAACCGGCCGCACGCATCAGATACGTGTGCATATGACCTTTGTTAACCACCCGCTGGTGGGAGACCCGGTATACGCCGGCCGGCCACGGCCACCACGTAAGGCCGACGAGCAATTACTGACCATTCTGCGTAACTTTAAGCGCCAGGCTTTGCATGCCGCTATGCTACGTTTGGCGCATCCTATTACGCTGGAAATTCTGGAATGGCATGCGCCGATTCCGGATGACATGGTGCAGTTAAATGCTGCCTTGCGTGCCGATACGGTCGAGCATGGTTTGGATTACGTATAAGCTTCGATGACTGATAACAGCGCCCTGATTATCCCTGACTGGCCTGCACCGGCCAACGTACGCGCGGTATGCAGTAGCCGCGTTGGCGGCTGCTCAGAGGGCGCTTATGCGTCGTTGAATCTGGGCGCGCATGTCGCTGATGCGCCGGACAAGGTGGCAGCAAACCGCCGGCGTTATCAACAAATGGCATTAATGCCGGCACCACCGGTGTGGTTAAATCAAGTGCATGGCACCGGGGTTATCCGCTTAACGGCAACAACAGCAAATGGCTGTAACGCCGATGCTGCTGTTAGCGCTGAGCGTGGCGTGGTTGCCACGGTAATGACAGCAGATTGTTTACCCTTGCTGTTATGCGATGCCGGCGGTACCCAAGTTGCTGCAATACATGCCGGCTGGCGGGGTCTGTGCAATGGCGTGATTGAAAATGCCCTGGCGCATTTTGCAAAACCAGATGACGTGCTGGTATATCTTGGTCCGGCAATCAGCCAAACGGCTTTTGAAGTAGGGCCTGAAGTGCGCGCCGCTTTTATTGTGCAGATGCCTGAAGCCGTGCAGGCCTTTATTGCCGGCAACGACGGTAAATGGCTGGCCGATCTATACTTGTTAGCCCGGCAGCGCCTGGCACGATGTGGTGTGCAGCAGATTTACGGCGGCAACTACTGCACTTATCAACAACCACAGCTGTTTTTTTCCTACCGCCGCGATGGCCAAACCGGCCGCATGGCCAGCTCTGTCTGGTTAGACTGATCTAAGTCAATTTTTTGACGTTTGTTTGCTTGAATTTCCGTCAATAGTGCCCAATCTTATGACACATCAACATTGTGCTTGTAGGAGGCATAAATGCGTCTTGAAAAATTTACCAGTAAGTTCCAGGAAGCGATCGCGGATGCGCAGTCGTTAGCGCTGGGCCGTGATCAACAGTTTATAGAACCGGTGCACCTGATGTTTGCCTTGCTGAATCAGGAAGGCGGCACGGTGCGTGAGCTGTTAAACAAGCTGGCAATTAATTTTAATGAACTGCGCTCTAAGGTGAGCCAGGCGATAGACAAGCTGCCGCGGGTTGAAGGCGAGGGCGCTAATTTACAGCTGTCATCAGCCACCGCACAGTTGCTGCAGCAGTGCGACAAGCTGGCGCAAAAGCGCAAAGATCAGTTTATTTCCAGCGAGCTTTTTGTGCTGGCCGCCACCGATGATAAATCGGACCTGGGTAAAATCCTGCGCCTGATCGGTGTCAGCAAAGAAGGCGTTGAAGCAGCGATTGAGCAAATGCGCGGCGGGCAAAAAGTGGACGACGTTAATGCCGAAGACAGCCGTCAGGCACTAAGCAAATACACGGTAGATTTAACCGCCCGCGCCGAGGCCGGTAAACTGGATCCGGTAATAGGCCGTGACGAAGAAATACGCCGTTGTATTCAGGTATTGCAGCGGCGCACCAAGAATAACCCGGTATTAATTGGTGAGCCGGGCGTAGGTAAAACGGCCATAGTCGAAGGCCTGGCGCAGCGCATTATTAACAAAGAAGTGCCGGAAGGCTTAAAAGATAAGCGCGTATTGTCGCTGGATATGGGCTCGTTGCTGGCGGGGGCGAAATACCGCGGCGAGTTTGAAGAGCGGTTAAAAGCGGTACTGAACGAACTGGCTAAAGAAGAAGGTCAGGTAATTCTGTTTATTGATGAAATTCATACCATGGTCGGCGCCGGTAAGGCTGAAGGCGCGATGGACGCCGGCAATATGTTAAAGCCGGCGCTGGCGCGCGGTGAATTACACTGTTTAGGTGCCACTACGCTGGATGAATACCGCAAATACATTGAAAAAGATGCCGCGCTGGAGCGGCGGTTTCAAAAAGTGTTGGTGGAAGAGCCGACGGTGGAAGACACCATCGCCATTTTACGCGGCTTAAAAGAGCGCTACGAGCTGCACCATGCGGTAGAAATTACCGACCCGGCGATAGTGGCGGCGGCGACCTTGTCACACCGTTATGTGGCGGATCGGCAGTTACCGGATAAAGCCATCGACTTAATAGATGAGGCCGCCTCCAGTATCCGTATGCAGATGGACTCCAAACCGGAGGAACTGGACCGGTTAGAGCGGCGTATTATCCAGTTAAAGCTCGAAGATAATGCACTGGCCAAAGAGACCGATGACGCCACCAAAAAGCGTCGTGAGATCATTCAGGAGCAAATCCGCGAGCTTGACAGCAAATACAACGAGCTGGACGAAGTATGGGAGTCGGAAAAGGCTGCGCTGCAAGGCACACAAAATATTAAAACCGAGCTGGAACAAGCGCGGCTGGATTTGGAAGTAGCCCGCCGTGCCAGTGATTTACAGCGCATGTCAGAGCTGCAATATGGCCGGATTCCTGAGCTGGAGAAAAAACTCGATTTAGCCTCACAAGCCGAGATGCACGACAACACGCTGTTGCGAAACAAAGTAACCGAGCAGGAAATTGCTGATGTCTTGTCTAAAGCCACCGGTATACCGGTGAGCAAGATGCTGGAAGGCGAGCGCGACAAGCTGCTGCGCATGGAGCAGGCATTGCATGAAAAAGTTATCGGCCAGGACGAAGCGGTTACTGCAGTATCACATGCTATTCGCCGCTCACGTGCCGGGCTGGCTGATCCGAATAAACCTATTGGCTCGTTTTTATTCTTAGGCCCGACCGGTGTTGGTAAAACTGAGTTAACCAAGTCATTGGCCAACTTCTTGTTTGACAGCCCGGATGCGATGATACGCATTGATATGTCAGAGTTTATGGAGAAACACGCGGTATCGCGTTTAGTCGGTGCCCCGCCGGGTTATGTCGGCTACGAAGAGGGCGGCTATTTAACCGAAGCCGTGCGGCGTAAACCCTATTCAGTGGTGCTGCTGGATGAAGTGGAAAAAGCCCATCCGGATGTGTTTAATATTCTGCTGCAGGTGCTGGACGATGGCCGCTTAACCGATGGCCATGGCCGCACGGTGGATTTTAAAAACACCGTGATCATTATGACATCTAACCTGGGTTCAGATCTGATCCAGGAGCATTACCGTGAATACAGTTATGCGCAGATGAAAGAGATGCTGATGGGGGTACTGAGCCAGCAGTTCCGGCCGGAGTTTTTAAACCGGTTAGATGAAACCGTGGTATTTCATCCGTTGGACAGCCGGCAAATTCGCAGTATTGCCAAAATTCAGCTGGCCAGGCTGGAACAACGGCTGGCGGAGCGGCAATATGGCTTTAGCATCAGCGACGCTGCGCTGGATAAATTGGCCGAGGTGGGCTTTGACCCGCTGTACGGCGCACGACCGCTAAAACGGGCTATTCAACAACATTTGGAAAACCCGCTGGCGCAAGCCTTGTTGCAGGGCGATGTGGCGCCGGGCAGCACTGTGTTGCTGGACCATAACGGCACGCAGTTTGTGGTCAGCAGCCAGGCTTAGCAGCAGAGCTGCAAAGGTATTGCCGGTTAAGTGACCGCTTTAGCGGTCACTTTTGCCTGCGGACTATCCATGTTAAGGTATGTCCCTTATAATCCTTTGTAATTCCACAACGCAGAAGTGCTTTATGACCGAGTCAAAAACGAATGACACCAGCCCGCGTAAGGGCATTTATCTGTTACCTAATTTACTGACTACGGCCGGCTTGTTTTCCGGTTTTTTCGCTATCGTCTCGTCAATGAACGGCCACTTTGAAGCGGCGGCCGTGGCTATTTTTGTCGCGATGATATTCGATGGTTTGGACGGCCGTGTCGCGCGCTTAACCAATACCCAAAGCGAGTTTGGCGCCCAGTACGACAGCATGTCAGATATGTTGTCTTTCGGTATGGCACCGGCTTTGGTGGCGTATAACTGGGGCCTGGCGGAATACGGTAAGTTTGGTTGGTTAGCCGCTTTTATTTTTGTCGCTTGTGCTGCGCTGCGTCTGGCACGCTTTAACGCCAATTTAGGCGTCACCGATGGCCGGTTCTTTCAGGGCTTAGCCAGCCCGGCTGCCGCAGCGATCGTAGCCGGTATGGTATGGACCGGCAGTATCTACCAAATTGACGGCGATAATATCGGCTATTTAGTCGGCTTGCTGACTATTGTAACCGGCTTGCTGATGGTCAGTAATTTCCGTTATAACTCATTTAAAGATGTGAACTGGCGCGATAAAGTATCCTTTCTTACCATCTTAGTGGTGGTGCTGCTGTTTGTGATTATCGCTTCACGCCCGGCTGAAATGTTGTTTGGTATCTTCTTTATTTATGCCTGCTCCGGCCCGGTAACCACTATCCGTAGTGTGCGTAAATTAAAGCTGGAGCATGTGCTGGGCGATTCTGACGACGCGGATTTCGCTGATCTGGATAACAATAACGCCAAGCCGGCAGCAGACAACAGCAAAGACAAAGCGGAATAACCGCTTCGCATCACGCCAAACAAAACACTCCGCTGCGGCGGAGTGTTTTTTTATCAGCCAAAGCTTTTATTTAACCCGGCGATTTGGCTGGTTTTTTGCTGCAAACTTTTACTGTTCTCAGACACTATCTGAATATTCGCCAGGTTCGTTTCTGCAATCTGCTGAATATTACTTACGCTTTGCTGTACATCTTGTGCCACGGCGCCTTGTTGGGTGGCGGCGGTAGCAATTTGCGACGACAAGTGTGAGATGTTATCTATCATGCGCGAAATTTCAGCCAGTTGCTGCTCGCTGTGCTGCGTTTCCTGCACACAAACATCGGCCTGTTGCCGGCTTTGCAGCATCACTTTGCCCCAGCTGAGCAAGGTTTGTTGAATTTCGCTCACCGACTGCTTAATTTGTTCTGTCGCGTTGTGTGTACGGGATGACAATGCCCGCACTTCATCGGCTACCACAGCAAAGCCGCGACCATGCTCGCCGGCGCGGGCGGCCTCTATGGCGGCATTGAGTGCTAACAGGTTGGTTTGATCGGCAATGCCCTGAATTTCTGTCATTACCGTGCCGATGCGTTCAGCTTCCACTGCCAGTCCATCGGCAGTAGCAGCGGCACCCTGCACCTCAGTGGCCAGCTTTTGTACGGTGTGAGCGGTGTGTTGCATCGCGCCTTTGGCAGTTTCACAAATACTGTGGGTTTCACTGACTTGCTGGTGCGTTTGCTGTGTGCGTTCGGCGATATCCTGCACTGTGGCATACAGTTGAGTGGTGGCCGCGACGATGCCGGTAAGTTGTTCATGTTGCTGATGAATGCCTTGCTCGGTCATTTTAACCGCTTCGCCCTGGGTTTCAGCAATCACGTTTAACGCATTGGTGCTGTCGGCAGTGCGGCCCAATACGGTGCGCAATCTGGCCTGACACATCTTCAGCTGAAAATCTGCGATGCCAAAGGGGCCGAAGCCGGAGTAGATCCAGCGCGATACACTGTCAAATTCGCTGCGAACCTGTTGCAGTTTGGCCGGAATAATAAATAACTCGTCATAACAACAGGCTAACCAGACCAGCGGTAACAGCAATGCCCATAAAAAGTGACCACCAAACAGCATGGCGCCTGCGCCGGCCAGTAGTACTGTCAATGCCACAGCAGCAGCACGTTTGGCGCCAAAGCGGCTGCGCCAATCGGTCGGAATTTTGCCCTGCAACATTGCCGGGTAACCGGCTTCTGCGCGCTGAATCATTGTTGCATCCGGTTTTACGCGGACCGACTGGTAGCCGATAAGTTTATTTTGCTCATAAATAGGCGTAACAAAGGCATCAACCCAATAGTAGCGGCCATCTTTGCAGCGGTTTTTCACTACGCCGCGCCAGGACTGGCCCTGCTTTAACTTTTGCCATAAATCGGCAAAAGCGGCAGCGGGCATGTCCGGATGGCGCACCAGATTATGATTTTTACCCAGCAGCTCTTGTTCGGTATAACCGGCCACCTGGCAAAACGCCGGATTGGCATAGGTAACCACACCGCGTAAATCAGTAGTAGATACTAACTCTTGCTCTGCCGGGAAACGAACTTCTTCATTAACGACAGCCTGGTTGCGACGGTTCATAGTGTTTTATCCATTGAGTAAAGTATGCAGCTTTGTCTAAGTATTGAATTCTAATGCATAAATGCCGGGATTGCAGCACAGTGGCCCGGCGTTCGTCCTGTTAAGCGGTACAAACAACAAAACTGATTGTTGAAACTAAAAATGCAGGCTAAATTAAGGCTCGCTCTTGAGTTTCGTTGTGCCGCCCCAATTTCTGCGGAACACGGTTACCGATTAAGGAAATAACTTGGGCTCTTTTTTACAACAACGCCTGGCCATGCTGAATACTGCGCCTTATCAACAGGCGGTAGTGGGTATTAAACATGGTATTGAGCGTGAAACCTTGCGTGTGCATGCCGATGGTAAACTGGCGTTAACGCCTCACGCACCGCAGCTGGGCTCAGCGTTAACACATCCGTTGATCACCACAGACTTCTCTGAATCCTTGCTCGAATTTATTACCCCGGTAAGTGACAATATCGATACTACGTTGGCGCAACTGGCTGATATTCATCGCTTTACCATTAAAAACATTGCTGACGAGCAGTTTTGGGCGGCCAGCATGCCGTGTTTTATCAGCAATCAGCAGCAAATTCCGTTTGCACAGTATGGCAGCTCTAACGTCGGCCGGATGAAAACCCTGTACCGCAAGGGCTTGCATAATCGTTACGGCAGTATGATGCAAGCTATCAGCGGTGTGCATTTTAATTTCTCCATGCCACAAAGCTTTTGGCAGCAATATCAGCAATTGCTGGGACAAAGTGGCGACTTGCAGGACTTTATTTCGGCGCAGTATCTGGCACTGATCCGTAACTATAAGCGTTATGTCTGGCTGATTGTGTATCTGTTTGGCGCCTCACCGGCGATGTGCAAATCGTTTTTGGAAGGGCGCAGCAGCCGTTATCAATTTCAGCCATTGGGTAAGGGCTCGCTGTATTTGCCTTATGCCACCTCTTTACGGATGAGTGACCTGGGTTATACCAACAGTGCACAATCAAGCCTGAATGTTACCTATAACAGCCTGGCGGAATATATCGCCGGTTTGCATGCCGCCATCAGCATGCCATCGGAAGAATACCGCAATATTGGCGTTAAAGTGGCGGGTGAGTATCAGCAATTAAATGCCAATGTACTGCAAATAGAGAACGAATTTTACTCCACCATCCGGCCCAAGCGCACCACAGAGTCTGGCGAACGGCCAACCTGTGCTTTGGCAAAGCGCGGGGTAGAATATATCGAAGTGCGGGCGTTGGATGTAAACCCGTTCAGTGCTGTGGGCATCACCGCAGAGCAGATGCATTTTTTAGATGTGTTCCTGTTGTATTGTTTATTGCAGGACAGCCCGGAGCTGACAGCAGAAGAGCAGAGCATTACCGAGCAAAACCTGAAAAAAGTGGTAACAGATGGCCGGCGCAGTAATTTAGATATTTTGCAGCAGGGCCAGCCCAGATTAATGCTCGATTGGGCAGAAGAGCTGTTTGCCGACATGATGCCGGTGGCACAGCACCTGGATACCGCTTACGGCACCGATCGATACAGCGGTGCATTAAAGCAGTTTTACATGAGCTTGCTTGACCCGGCACAAACCTTCTCCGGCAAGCTGCTTAATCAGTTGCTCTCGCAGCAACAGGATAACGGCAACTATACGCTGCAGTTATCAGCTCAGTATCGTCAGCAGTTAATGCAGGAGCCTTATCAGTACTATACCGAGTCGCAGTTTATTGCCGCAGCTGAGCAATCGCTGCAACAGCAGAAGCAGTTGGAGCAACAGGACAGCATCAGTTTTGAGCAATATATTGCAGAGTATTTTGCTGAAGTGCCGGCCTGTGATAATTAAAAAAAACGGCTACCTCAGGGTAGCCGTAACAATGTCCGGGGGAGAATAAAAAACTTGGTTGCATCCGTGCAGCTTGTTAGAATCAGCCGGATGAAGAAAGTTCAAACTCCTGTTAAAGTACTGTTGATGGCGACAACCGCAGCGTTGTTGCTCAGCAGTTGCAGTACGCCACCGCCGCAGAATAGCTCTAATCTGTGTGAAATTTTCTATGAACACCGCGATTGGTACGACGCCGCCGCCAAAGTACGCGACAAATGGGGCGTGCCTATTCATGTGCCAATGAGCATGATGTATCAGGAAAGCAGCTTCAGGCATAATGCCAGGCCGCCAATGCGCTGGTTTTTAGGCTTTATTCCTTACGGCCGTGCCAGCAGTGCTTATGGTTATTCACAGGCAAAAACGGTAACCTGGGATGAGTACGTAAAAGAAGCCGACCGGTTTTGGGCCAGCCGCGATAACTTTGACGATGCCATGGACTTTATGGGCTGGTATATCAGCAAAAGTCAGCGACTGAACAAAGTATCAAAGTGGGATGCGTACAATCAGTACCTTAATTATCATGAGGGCTGGGGTGGTTACCGCCGTGGCAGCTATAAAAATAAAGCCTGGTTGGTTAAGGTAGCCAGAAGAGTTGATGACAGAGCAAAAGTATATGCCGGTCAGTTAAAAGGCTGTGAAGACGATTTAAAACGCGGTTGGCTGTGGCGGCTGTTTTTTGGCTAACGATAGCACTGCAACATAAAAAAACCGGCAATGCCGGTTTTTTTATGTCTGTAGCTTAAACTTTTTTCAGATGCGGTAGCAGGCGTACGGTTTTAATCATATTGTCCTGCACGTCAACAACCTCCAGCGGGTAGCCGGATAAGCGGATACTGAGTTTGCCCTGGGGAATTTCTTCCAGATATTCCAGAATTAAACCGTTCAGCGTTTTCGGGCCGTCTGTCGGCAGTTCCAACTGCATCTCGCGGTTTAAATCCCGCAGGTTAATACTGCCGTCAATCAGGTAAGAGCCGTCCGGCTGCGGTAAAATATCTTCGTTGCTGTCTTCGGCCACATCAGTGGTAAATTCACCCACAACTTCTTCCAGGATATCGGCCAGGGTTACCAGCCCCTGGATATCACCGTATTCATCTACCACTAAACCAATGCGCTCTTTGGTGCGTTGAAATTTCAACAACTGGGTATTGAGCGGAGTGCCTTCCGGAATAAAGTAAATTTCGCTAACGGCCCGCATTAAAGTGGCCTTGGTCAACTGCTCTTTGATCAGCAAGCGCATTAACTCGCGCGGATGCACAAAGCCAACAGCTTCGTCTATGCTGTCGCGATACAGCAAAATACGGCTGTACTGCATATTAGCCAGCTGGCGCTCAATATCTTTCCACTCGTCGTTGATATCAATACCGACAATTTCATTGCGCGGTACCATAATATCTTCCACAGTGGCGTTTTCTAAATCCAGTACGCCCACCAGCATACTTTGGTGCTGCTCGGGAATAAGCGCGCCGGCTTCATGCACCACAGTGCGCAGCTCTTCGGCGCTTAAGCTGTTACCCCGGTGTTTTTCCGGGCTGATACCCATAATGGATAAAATGCCGTTGGTAATAAAATTGACCAACCACACCAGCGGATAAAAGATTTTTAACAGTACTTTGAGCAAGGCTGAACTGGGAAAGGCAATGCGTTCCGGGTGCAGAGCGGCAATGGTTTTCGGCGTGACTTCGGCAAACACCAACACCACCATCGTTAACGCTACCGTCGCAATAGCGATACCGACATCGCCGTATAAGCGCAAACCAATAATAGTGGCGATTGCAGAGGCGGCGATATTTACCAGGTTATTGCCAATTAAAATAAGGCCGATTAAGCGATCAGGTCGTTTTAACAGTTCACTGACCCTGATGGCACCCTTATGGTTCTCGTTTGTTAAATGCTTTAAACGATAAGGGTTAACAGACATCATGCCTGTTTCTGATCCCGAGAAATAGGCAGATATGAATAAGAGCACGCCAAGAATAATAAACAGCGTACCCGTCGATATGTCGTCCAAGAGTTAAATACCCGTATTGCCAAACACCCGTACTTGATATTACGAAGTGTCGGTTGAGTCAAGAATTAAAGTGTATTTAGCAGCACTTCGCGTACAAAACGGCTGCCAAAATAGCCAAGTGTTAACAAGGCCGCACCGGTGACAGTTAAAATGTTTGCGGTTTTACCGCGCCAGCCTTTGCGGGCATGGCCCCAACATAACACGGCAAAAACAGCAAAACCAAGCAGGCTGAACACGTTTTTATGCAGGTTGTCTTTCGCCAGCCAGTTGTCCATAAAAACCGCAGCAACCAACAAGGCCAGCCCCAGCAATATAGTGCCGGCCAACAGAATGCGAAATTGTAACACTTCAGCTTGCACTAAAGGCGGCATATGCCGTGTCATGGCTGCAAAGTCTTTCTGCTTTAATCTGTTGCTGATATAGCTAACCTGAAACGAGTACAGCATGGCTATCATTAAAATGGTGTAAGCGATAAACGCCAGCATAATATGCAGCAGCAGAACAATATTTTGCTCAAAGTGTTGCAGTTGCACACTGTGCGGTAAGGTCAGTACGGCCAGTTGCACCAGGCTGGCAAAGCCATACACTACCGGCAGTAACAAAATAGTCGGCGTGCGCAGTGCTGTCAGTGTTATGGCTACGGTTATTAACCAACACACCAGAGAGCTGACATTCAGTAAGCTGAAATTTTGCCCCTGCTCAGTAAATAGCATGGTTACCAGTACCAGCATATGCAGTACCAGGCCGGCAATAGCGGCGCTGAAGGTGGTTTTAAAATGCGGCCCCTGTGGATGAAAAATACGCAGCAGTACCGAGCCGGTTGCAACCAGATAAGCAATTAAGGCCAGCGCAGTTAACAGCACTGTAGACATCAGCAGCATTTCCTTTTGTTTTAATGGTTAACCATTGTATTGCAACTTTTGCCGGATGCCCATAGCTGTGCTCAACAGTTTCTTAACGGCTGCTTCTGCTGCTTGAGTTTGGTATAATCGGCGACATTATCGCTGTTGAGTGAAAAAGCCATGTTTGAGAATCTATCGGATCGTTTAAGTGCCAGCCTGAAAAACATCACCGGCCGTGGTCGTTTAACTGAAGACAATATTAAAGATACCCTGCGCGAAGTGCGTATGGCATTGCTTGAAGCCGACGTTGCCTTGCCGGTGGTGCGTGACTTTATTGCTAATGTAAAGCAGCGCTCGGTAGGGTTAGAAGTCAGTAAAAGCCTGACACCGGGCCAGGAATTCCTCAAAATTGTCCGTAAAGCTTTGGAAGAAGCGATGGGCGATGCTAACGAGGAGTTAGCTCTTAATACCCAGCCACCGGCCGTAGTGCTGATGGCGGGTTTGCAAGGTGCCGGTAAAACTACCTCTGTCGGCAAACTGGCAAAGTTTTTAACTGAGCGTAAAAAAAAGAAAGTACTGGTGGTGTCTGCTGACGTTTATCGCCCTGCGGCGATTAAACAGTTGGAAACCCTGGCCAAAGATATTGGCGTAGAGTTTTTCCCCAGCGATATTTCGCAACAGCCGGTCGATATTGTCAACGCTGCTATTGCGCATGCCCGCACCCGTATTTTTGATGTGCTGTTAGTCGATACTGCTGGTCGCCTGCACGTTGACAGCGAGATGATGGATGAAATTAAAGCGCTGCACGCGGCAGTAAAACCGATTGAAACCCTGTTTGTGGTGGATGCCATGACGGGTCAGGATGCGGCCAATACTGCCAAAGCCTTTAATGATGCATTGCCACTTACCGGCGTTATTCTGACTAAAGCCGACGGTGATGCACGCGGTGGTGCGGCGCTGTCTATCCGCCACATTACCGGCAAGCCGATTAAGTTTCTCGGTACCGGTGAGAAAACCGATGCGTTAGAACCGTTCCATCCGGAGCGTGTCGCTTCGCGTATTCTTGGCATGGGCGATGTGCTGAGCTTAATCGAAGATCTGGAACAAAAAGTCGACAAAGACAAAGCCGCGAAAATGGCGCAGAAGATGATGAAAGGCAAAGGCTTTTCATTAGAAGATTTTCGTGAGCAACTGGTGCAGATGCGCGGCATGGGCGGCATGATGTCAATGCTGGATAAATTACCTGGCATGAAAAACCTGCCGGCCGGCGCGGCCAACCAGATGGGCGATAAGCAGTTTGTGAAAATGGAAGCCATTATTAACTCGATGACACCCAAAGAGCGCGAGTTTCCGGATTTACTTAAAGGCTCGCGCAAAAAACGCATAGCTGCCGGCTCCGGCACTCAGGTGCAGGATATTAACCAGTTGCTGAAACAATTTACCCAAATGCAGAAGATGATGAAGCAAATGTCGGGTAAAGGCGGCTTAATGAAGATGATGCGCGGCATGGGTGGTAAACTGCCACCGGGTATGCTGCCACCGCGTTAAGCGGCGCAACAGCATAGTACCAATACTAAACCCCGCCTTACGTTGCGGGGTTTTTGTTGGTTTTATAGCCAATGTCTCACACTAAATGCCGTTTTGGATGGCAATAGCAGCCCGGTGTTTAAGGTAAGTTAACGCGGTGTAAAACCATGGAGGGTTTTGTAATGACTAACGCCCTGGCTTATTTGTTAGAAATTAACCGTCAGATTGACCCGCTGCAGGATATCACCCGGTTGTGCCAACGTAGCTGTGAGCTGACTGCCGCCGGTTTAACCTTGCCGGACAACGTTATTTACCTGTACCAGACGGATCACAGTTTGCGTCAAATTGCTGCTGCCGGCAGTAAGTATCAACCAGGCGCAGGGGTAGTAGCGCCACTGCAGCTGGTGCCGGGGCAAGGCGTTGTGGGTACAGTTGCCATGCAGCAAAGCAGTTTGTGTATTGCAGATACCAGTGATTATGGCAACTACATTACAGATGATGCAACCCGCCCGGCCGAGCTGGCAGTGCCCATTTGTTATCAAGGCGAGCTGCTGGGCGTAATTGACGCAGAGCACCCTCAGGCCGGCTTTTTTACCTCTGAGCATCAGTGCTTCTTAGAGGGGCTGGCCGCTATGCTGGCGCCGCGTATTGCCAATTTGGCCGCCAGGTTACGCCTGCAGCGGCGCAGTATTCATCCGGTCAGAAAAGCACAGACGGTAAAGCCCGGCGTGCAGCACAAGCTTAGCCGCCGGTTGACTGAGCAAGAGTTCAGCCAGCAGCTTAACCACTGGTTAAAACACTACTACACTGAGCGACAATGGCAAGCTGCCGGCTTGACAGCGCTGGCGCTGCTGCAAGCGTTGCCGGATGTAAGCGCTGTGCGTATTGACTGCATGAAACAGCTGATCTGTACGCAAATTGAGCAAATGCAGCAGTACGATGCTACGGCGCTGTGGGGCCGTATTTTACATGCGCGTTATATTGGCCGCCGTGTCGATCAGCTGACGCTGGCCGCTGAATGCCATATGGCATTCAGTACCTTACGTCGCCATCAGGGGTTGGCTTTGGCTTATCTGCAAGCACAGCTGTGGCGGCAAGAGCTGGATGCACGGCAAGCTTGTGGTGTAAATTAGATTGGCACTTTGTTAGCAGTTTGTTTTTTGTTGTTTGCGTAAACTTGTTGTCGAGTTGTTCACCAGAGCAAATGCAACAAGGAGGCAAGCATGAAACTACTCACTTTAGCCGCGGCCGCAGCCGCTATAACCCTTGCACAGCCGGTTAATGCTGTACTGTACGATCTGCCGTTCAAAGGACAGAACTTCAGCGACAATGAAAAAATTTACACCCGCGATCATGCGGTAACCACATCGCAGCAGTATGGTTATGATTTCAGCGGTCGCCGGTATGATTTTGATAATTCACGCTGGACCTCGGTCAATACCAGCCTGGCTGACTATGATGCCGCACCAACCAATAATAAACATACCATTTATAACAAGTCGGTTTATGCCATGCGTGCCGGCAAAGTTGTCGGCTGTTGGCGTAATGCGCCGGAAAATCCGCGGCCAAAGCTGGCAGGTGATTCAGACACCACCAAGCCATGGCTGCATACTAAATTTAAAGATGGCTATATTCCCGGCGGTGGCAATATGCTGTGGGTAGAGCACGCCGATGGCAGCCGTATGTTGTATGCGCATATGATACCCGGCAGCATTGGCCAAAATTTATGCCCGCACAATGCACAGTATTTCCCGGAGCCCAAAGGCCGTACACCGGAATTTGATTATGTCGGTGTGGCACCAGCGCAGCAGGCGGTGATCAGCAAAGGTCAATATTTGGGCCGTGTTGGTAACAGCGGCAGTTCAACCGGACCACATTTACATGTGCATTTGCAAAACAGTAGCGGCGTTGGCCAGCCGATCAGTTTTAGCCGCGGTATTGCTACGGTGCCGGATAACACTAAACCTTACGGCAGCCCCTGGGTAAGATTTGCCGGCAGCAGCATTCCGGCAGGGCCGCAACTAATTTGGGCGCCGCGCAGCGTAAGCAGCAACTATGCCCGCCATGCGGTAAAAGCAGAAGCCTATCAAAGTTTGTTTCAACATCTGGCAGACTCCGGTTTTAAAATCAGCTGGCTGGACGGTTACAACGTTAACGGTGGCGTGTTTTATAATATGGTGTGGCAACCGTCTGACATTGGCTGGCGCTCATATCATGGCCGCAGTTCTGCGTCGTATCAGCAGGTGTTTAATCAGGCGATAGCAGATGGTTATGTGCCGGTGCATGTGGATAGCCATATCACCGGCAGTGGACCGCGCTACAGCGTTATTTTTGAGAAAAAAGCCTTAGCAACGCTGGCGCGGCATAATTTAAGCTACGCCCAACATATCCAGGTGATGGAGCAGGCTAAAGATCTGGGTATGCGGCCGGTGAGTGTATCTGTGGTATCCAGTGGTGGCGAGCGGCGTTATACCACGCTGTATCATAAGCAGCCGGTGGGTAACTGGACCATGAGTTCACAGCTGACTGCAGCAGCATACCAAAATAAGGTAACAAGTGAGAAGGCGGCTGGCCGGCGGCCAATCTATCTAAGTTCTTACGTACACCAGGGCAATGTGAATTACAGTGCGGTATTTGCGCAGTTCCCGCTAAAAACCTGGGAGGCACGCCATGGCCAAACTTCAGCGCAGTATCAGAACAACTTTAATATGTTGGGAGCCCAGGGCTACAGCGTAGATGTGGTAGCAGGCACAGATGGCTTAAATGTGCACCGCTTCGGCGCTATCTGGACTAAGTAATAGCCGGTAGCAACAATATCGGCTGGCAGTAACCCGTTTGTTATCAGCGCAGGCTACGGCCTGCGCTTTGTTATGTAAAACCATTCAGTTAAGGAGCAACAGATGATGCCGCAAAGTACGCAGCAGGTTATTATGGACAGCGATTTTTTTCTGGAAGCAGATTCCTTCTGTGTAGTGTCGGCGCGCCGCGTTGGTACGCCGGGATTGCACCGGTTGCTATGCCATGACGACAAAGAAGTTACCGTAATAACCACCGAAGCCGCCCTGGCCGATATTGATATTATTGCGCGTAATAAAGAGCAGTGGCGGTTGTTTGTGATTAACTGTGCTAACCCGTTTTACTGTGTTGGCTTTTTAAGCGCTATTGCCGCGGCAATGACACAGGCCGGATTGGATATACTGCTAACGTCCACCTTTAGCCGTGATCTGGTATTTGTACCGCAAGCTGATGTCGACAGCGCCGCTAAGGTGTTAGTGCAACTGGGCTTTAAGCCGCGTTAACGGTGCGAAAGCCGCTAGCGGCACAGTACCGCACTGAGCAGCCAAGCCGCGAAATACCTTGCAATTGCGCGTCAAATCAGTAAAATGCTGCAGCCCTTCGGTCCAACCGGGGGCTTTGTTATTTTTGATAAAACCTGAACGATAAAATTAGAGGGCCTTATGGTAACTATTCGTTTACAACGTGGTGGCGCGAAAAAGCGTCCATTTTACCAAGTTGTGGTAGCGGACAGCCGTTTTGCTCGTGATGGCCGTTTTATTGAGCGCGTGGGTTTCTTTAACCCAATCGCCGGCGGTACTGAAGAGAAACTGCGTCTGGACCTGGACCGCGTTAATCACTGGGTAGCACAAGGTGCTTCACTGAGTGATCGCGTGGCAACTTTGGTAAAAAACGCTAAGAAAGCAGCTGCTTAATTAGCTTAAAGGTCGTGTGGAGTAGTCAGCTTGAGTGAGAAAGATTTAGTCGTTCTTGGCAAATTTGGTGCAGTTTACGGCATCAATGGCTGGCTGAAAGTTAACGCTTACACCGACTTCCCGGAAGGGATTTTTGATTACACACCCTGGCAAATAAAATTTCAGGGTAACTGGCAACCAGTGCAGGTTTCCAGCTGGAAGCGCCATAGTAATGGCCTGATAGCGAAACTGGACGGCGTCAATGATCGTGATCTGGCACAGCAGTATGTAAATGCTGAAATTGCCGTAGCAAGCCAGGCACTGCCTTCATTAGAAGACGGTGACTATTACTGGAAAGACCTGATGGGCTTAGCAGTAATAAACGAGGCGGGCTACCACTTAGGTGAAGTGACCGACATGATGGAAACCGGCTCTAACGACGTTTTAGTGGTTAAAGCCAACCGTACCGATGCATTTGGTCAGAAAGAAAGGTTGTTGCCGTTTTTAACCGATACAGTGATTAAAAGCGTCGATTTAGCCGAGCGTCGCATTATCGTAGACTGGGATCCCGCGTTTTAATGCCGGATGACACTAAACTGTGGCTAGGGGTTGTATCCTTATTCCCGGAGATGTTTCAGGCAATAACGCAATATGGGGTAACCGGCCGTGCTGTAAAGCAAGGCATTATACAACTGCAATGCTGGAACCCGCGTGATTTCACAACGGACAAGCATCGTACTGTAGATGACCGGCCTTATGGTGGTGGCCCCGGTATGCTGATGATGGTGCAGCCGCTGCGTGACGCTATACGCGCCGCCAAGCAAGCTGCAGGTGAAGGTGTACACACGGTGTATTTGTCGCCGCAGGGCCGCAAATTAGACCAACAAGGTGTCACTGAACTGGCGACGTATTCTAAGCTACTGTTAGTAGCTGGCCGGTATGAAGGCATTGATGAGCGCGTAATAGAAAGCGAAATTGACGCAGAATGGTCAATTGGTGATTACGTGTTAAGTGGCGGTGAATTGCCGGCGATGACATTGATAGATGCAGTGTCGCGCTTAGTACCTGGTGTACTTGGGCATGAACAGTCAGCAGAGCAGGATTCTTTTGCATCCGGTTTGCTGGATTGTCCACACTACACAAGGCCTGAAGTGTTATCAGACAAACAGGTACCAGCAGTTTTACTGAGTGGTAACCATGAAAATATACGACGCTGGCGTTTAAAGCAGTCTCTTGGGAGAACCTGGCTTAGACGACCGGATATGTTAAATCTCCTGGCTCTGACTGAGGAGCAACGACGGTTACTGGCTGAGTTCCAACGTGAACATCAGCAAGAGTGCCGGACGGGGCAGCAAGAAGACAGTTAATTCCAGGTAAAGTGAGATTGTTATGAGCAAAGTTAGCCAAAACATCATCAAAATGCTTGAAGACGAGCAGTTAAAGAAAGACGTTCCAGCGTTCGCGCCGGGCGACACTGTCGTAGTTCAGGTAAAAGTAACTGAAGGCGATAAAACGCGTCTGCAGGCTTTTGAAGGCGTAGTTATCGCCAAACGTAACCGTGGTCTGCACTCTGCATTCACTGTACGTAAAATCTCTAATGGCGAAGGTGTTGAGCGTGTATTCCAGACGCACAGCCCAATGGTAGACAGCATCACCGTGAAACGTCGTGGTGCCGTACGCCGTGCTAAGCTTTACTACTTACGCGATCGTTCAGGTAAATCAGCGCGTATCCGCGAAAAGCTTAACTAAGCTACCCTTAAAAGGCCGACACTTGTCGGCCTTTTTTCTTTTTGGCATAGTGCACCCTATGACCGATACTCAAGCCCCCCTTAGCACTGCCATTCTTAACTTGTTGCAAGGCCAGCTGGAAAGCCTGATCCTGGCGTTTACGCCACAGCACAGCCCGATAGAAGAGCAGTATTTGTTATCGCGGCTGGGGTTAAAGCTACACAGCGATACGCTGCAAAGCGCCGATCTTGCCCGCTTTCAACAACACTTTGTGCTGTACCACTTGTTATACCGCATTCAGCAGCACTGGTTGACACAGCGCCACGGCTATTTAGCCATTGGCCTGGCCAAATTACAGCTATTACCCTTAACGCAAGCCTTGCCGCCAGACTCCGATGCCGGCCGGCAAGGCTATTATCTTGACTGGCAGAACTTTTATGCCATGACAGAGCAATTACTTGACCAGCATCTGGATGCTTTCTGGCAACAACTACAACGGCCAACCGTGCAGGTAAATACTATGGCGCATAACCAGGCGCTGGCCTTGCTCGACCTACCTGCTACGTTTACGCCGCAACAGCTGAAAAAAGCTTATCGCACTAAGGCATTGCAGCTACACCCGGATCGCGGCGGCGAGCAGCAGCAATTTATTTTACTGCAACAGGCTTATCAGCAACTGCAGCAACCCGGCTGATAGTTTTTCTGTACACTTAACTATACGAATTTTATGTGGTGCAATTATTTGCTGCTATCTTGATTTTATTGGTCTGTAATGGGTTGACGTGCTGCTTTCTGATCTTTACTATTCGCAAATCGTATTTAAATAATTACGTGTTGTATAGTAAAGTTTACGTAAGGGCGCGCCTTAGCAACTTCAGCGTTTTTACCTATGCTTACGGCTTATAACACCGCACCCGGAGTTTTAGCATGAGTAAAATAGTAGACGATCTGCGCATAGTGGCAGAAAAGCCGTTAAGCCCGCCGGCAGTATTAAAAAAAGTACTGCCGTTGTCGGAGCAGGGCGCACAGTTTGTGCAACAGGCGCGTAATACCATTGCCGACATCGTGCATGGCCGTGATAAACGCCTGTTAGTGGTTACTGGTCCTTGTTCTATTCACGACCCGCTGGCAGCGCTTGAATACGCGCAAAAGTTAAAGCAACTGCAATTGCAATATGCCGACAGCTTATACATAGTGATGCGGGTGTATTTTGAAAAGCCGCGCACCACGGTGGGCTGGAAAGGCTTTATTAACGATCCGCATCTGGACGACTCGTTTGACCTGGAAACCGGTTTAACCTGGGGCCGTGAGCTGTTGCTGAAGATGGTCGACATGCAATTGCCTACGGCTACCGAAGCGTTGGATCCTATCAGCCCGCAGTATTTATCGGATCTTATCAGCTGGTCAGCCATTGGCGCCCGCACGGTAGAGTCGCAAACCCACCGCGAGATGGCCAGTGGCTTGTCGATGCCGGTTGGTTTTAAAAACGGCACCGACGGCAATTTAAATATCGCCCTGAACGCGCTGCAATCTGCTGCCAGTGGCCACAGCTTTATTGGTATTAATCAGCGCGGTGAAGTCAGCTTAGTGCAAACTGCCGGCAACCCCGATGGCCATATTATTTTGCGCGGCGGCGCTAAGCCTAACTATGATGAACACAGTATCGGCGAAGCTTTGGCTAAGCTGGACAAATTAAAGTTACCGCGCGGTATTGTAGTCGACTGCAGCCATGGTAACTCCAATAAAGATCATAACCGCCAGGGCGAAGTGGCGCACAATGTAGTGGCGCAACGTATGGCCGGTAACGAGGCCATTATCGGTATTATGCTGGAAAGCCACCTGTTTGCCGGGCGCCAGGATTTAATTGACGGCAAAGCTGAAAAGTACGGTGTGTCGGTAACCGATGCCTGCATCGACTGGGATACCACAGCACAGCTGCTGGCCAGCCTGCACCAGCAAATGCAACCGGCAGTGGTGGCAGCTTAGATGGCAGACTCGCAAGCGACGCAGGCGCTGGCGCCGCTGCGCCGGCAAATAGACAGTATCGACAGTCAACTGGTGGCGCTGTTGGCACAGCGCGCTAAAGTTACCGCTCAGGTGGGTAAAATAAAGCAGCAGTTTGCCTTACCGGTATATGTACCCGAGCGTGAACAAGCGCTGCTGGCCGCTAGGCGTGAGCAAGCCCGGGCTCTGGGCGTATCAGTAGACTTAACTGAAGATGTGCTGCGGCGTATTATGCGCGAGTCATACCAAACTCAGGAGAGTGGCTTTGTTTGTTGCCGCGGGGGCGGCGGCAAGGTGGTTATTGTCGGTGGCGCCGGCGCGCTTGGCGCCCGCTTTGTTAGTCTTTTTCAGCGTTCCGGCTACGAGGTGGTGGTGCTGGAGCAACACGACTGGCCGCAGGCAGAGGCGATCTGTGCCAATGCCATACTGGTGTTGCTGGCGGTGCCTATTACGCTGACCGTACAGCTGATTAATAAATTACCGGTGTTGGCGGCCAACTGTGTACTGGCAGACATTACCAGTATTAAGCAACAGCCGCTTGATGCCATGCTGCAACAACATAAGGGCCCGGTTGTCGGGCTGCACCCGATGTTTGGCCCGGATATTACCAACCTGGTAAAACAGGTAGTGGTGGTGTGCCATGGCCGTGATGAAAGCCAGTACCAGTGGCTGCTAAAACAGCTTAATGTCTGGGGCGCCGAGTTGGCGGTAAAACAGGCGGCAGAGCACGACAGTGCTATGCAGCTGATTCAGGCCATGCGGCACTTTTCCTCCTTGGTGTACGGTGTGCATTTAGCCGATGAAAACGCCGATCTTAATGAGCTGTTGCAGCTAAGCTCACCGATCTACCGGCTGGAGCTGGCAATGGTAGGGCGCTTATTTGCGCAAAACGCTGAGCTGTATGCCGATATTATGTTGTCATCCGGCGAGGTCGCTGCTTTGCTCGAGCGCTATCAGCAGCGCTTCACTGCCTTGCTGCAACTGCTGAAAGATCAAGACAAAGCCGGCTTAATGGCGCAGTTTGGCAAAGGCCAGCAGTTTTTTGGTGACTTGGCCGGGCAATTTTTGCAAGAGAGCAAACAGCTGCTGCAAAAAGCTGCAGACAGCCGCAGTTAACCCAACTGCGGCGTTTTATCAGGTAACTGGTAATAATCCATTATCAGCTGCCAGGCTTGCTCCGCTGTATCGGCGTACTGGATCAGCTCCAGATCAGAGGCGCTGATCACACCCTCTTCTACCAGCATGTCAAAGTTAATCAGCTTTTGCCAAAAGGCTTTGTCGTACAAAATTACCGGCACCCGCGCGGCCTTTTTGGTTTGAATCAGGGTTAAGGTTTCAAACAGCTCATCTAAAGTACCAAAGCCACCGGGAAAGGCCACCAAGGCGCGGGCGCGCTGTAAAAAGTGCATTTTACGAATAGCAAAGTAGTGAAACTGAAAACAAAACTGCGGTGTAATGTAAGGGTTGGGCTGCTGCTCACGTGGCAGCACAATATTTAAGCCTATGCTTTCACCGCCGGCATCCATAGCGCCGCGGTTGGCCGCTTCCATCACGCCTGGCCCGCCGCCGCTGATAATGGTCATGGCGCAGTCGGGATTGCAACAGCTGTAGCGGGTAGCCAGCGCCGAAAACTGCTGTGACGCTGTGTAGTATTTGCTGTTGTCTAACTGTTTTTTAGCCCGCAGTAGTGCCTGTTGGTTTTGTGCTGTATCGGCTTCGGTCAGTTGCTTTTCTGCCAGTGCTACTGCGGTTTTCGCCTGCTCCGGTGATAAAAACCGTGCGCTGCCAAAGACTACAATAGTAGCGCTGATATTGTGCTGCTCCAGCACCAGTTGCGGTTTTAAATACTCCAGTTGCAGCCGCACATGGCGCAGCTCGTCCTGCATTAAAAACTCATTGTCGGCAAACGCCAGCCGGTAAGAGCTGTGGTCCTGTAATTTCGCTATGGCATCCAATGATTGTTGTGCCGACGCCAAATGGCGTTCGTGTAACTGATGCGGATCAGGTGTCATTTTTGTTATCTCCGTGCAATTTCATTGTTGCCATACTAGGGTAAGGCAACAAACTAAGCTATTGTTTGATTGAGAATAATATAGCCAATGTTTTTTCTGGTTAGGCTTGTCAGCTGTAGTCTGAGGATGCGGAATGTGGACTGATATGTTAATGGCTTTTGGTGCCCTGGGCTTAATTTTGCTTGGCATGGACTGGATGAGTCAAGGTTTGAAAGTGGCCGCAGGGCCGGGCTTGATGCAGTTTCTGCAGCGCTGGACGCATAAGCCCTGGCAGGGAGTGATGTTTGGTACCGTGGCTACCGTGGCAGTGCAGTCTTCCAGCGCGATAACGGTAACTACCATTGGCTTTGTTAATGCCGGTATCTTGTCGTTGCAAAATGCCGCCTTTGTTATTTACGGCAGTAATGTTGGTACCTCCCTTACCGGTTGGTTTATTGCCCTGGTAGGGCTGCAATTTAAAATTGATGCGCTGGCGCTGCCGGTTATCGGCGTAGGCGCCATGTTAAAGCTGTTTAGCCGCGATGGCCGCAATAAAGGCCTTGGCGAAGGCTTGCTTGGTTTTGGCTTGCTATTTCTCGGCTTGGCGTTTTTAAAGCAAAGTTTTGATACCGCCTTTGTCGACATTGAATTTACCGGCCTGGCACAGCTGGGCATTTGGGGTATTTTGCTGGGGGTGCTGCTGGGTACTTTATTGAGTACCTTGATGCAGGCCTCCATTGCGGTAATAGCCCTGGTGATCACAGCGGTGTCGGCCGGCGTTATTCCGCTGTCATTAGCGGCGGCTTTTGTAATTGGTGCTAACCTTGGCACTACATCTACCGCGCTGATGTCTACCCTGGCGGCTACCGCTAAAGCCAAACGGCTGGCTTGGCTGCATGTTATTTTTAATGTGTTAACCGGTGTGGTGGCTTTATTACTGTTATCGCCGCTGCTGTGGGGCATTGAGCTGGTGCAGCAGTGGTTGTTTACCAGCCCGCAGCCGGCAGTAAGTTTGGCGTTGTTTCATACCTTGTTTAATGTGTTGGGAGTGTTACTGATGTGGCCGGTAACCGGCCGTTTGGTGCTGTGGCTGAATAAAAAGTTCCGCCGGCAAGACAGTGCCGGCTTACGTAGTCTGGATGCGTCCAGCCTGGCTATCCCGGCGTTAGCCATTAACGCCCTTAGCACTGAGCTGTTGCGGGTTGGCCAGCTTATTGCCGCCCAGGCAGTGCGGTTAGCGCAGGCTCAGCCTACCGAGGCGGACAGCCTTGATGATATCCGCAGTTTACAAACGGAGATCAGCAGCTACATGCACCGGTTGGGTAAGGAGCAATTGCCGGCAACGGAAGCCATGCTGTTAAATGAGCTGGTAAAAAGCCAGTTGCAGTTGGAAATGACGTTGCAGTTATTGCCGGCACTGACACAGCACCTGGCCGCCGATGTCGAAGTGTTTAGCCCGGAGGCGGAGCTGTGGCAACAGCTAAGCCGGGCTATCTGGCCGGATGATGCCGCGCAGATCCGTAGCTGTTACCGTGAACTGTTGCGCCAGCGTGAGCAGAATAAAAAGCAATTGTATGCCTTGGTATTACAAGAGCGGGTGAGTAAAGATGCCGGTGGCGAGCAATTACTGCGCCTGGCGGAAACCAAACGTTTTACCCGGCAATTGACCAGGGCCTTGCTGGCGCTTGGCGCCTTGCAAAGCCGTTTTGAACCTTTAACAGACGCTCAGGAGGCAACTGATGCCGCTTAATGCCAGTTTAACTTTTGTCGGTGCAGCTCAGCAGGTTACCGGCTCGTGCTATTTAATTAAATTCCAAAATAAGCAGATTTTACTCGACTGCGGTATGGTGCAGGGCGCCGATCAAATACGTGAATGGCATAAGTTTCATTTTGCCTTCCGCCCCAAAGATATCGATTTAGTCATTTTATCCCATGCCCATATCGACCATAGCGGCTTGCTGCCGCTGTTAGTGGCGCGTGGTTTTGACGGCAAAATACTTTGTACCCCCGGCACTGCTGAGCTGCTACCGGTACTACTGAAAGACTCGGTGCATTTGTATTTAAAAGACCTGGAGTGGCAAAACAAAAAAGCCGCCCGTGCCGGTAAAAAGCTGCAAGACCCGGTGTTATCCGTCGCCGATGCCGAACGGGTAGTGCAGTTGTGTGACACCCTGGCCTACAAAAAGCGCCTAACGCCGCTGCCCGGGCTGGAGCTGGAATTTGCCGATGCCGGCCATATTCTGGGTTCAGCCATAGTGCAGTTGTGGCTTAAGGCTGACAAAGCCATGCGCAAGCTGGTGTTTTCCGGTGATTTAGGTAACCCGGCTACCGTGCTGATGCACGACCCGACCGACATTGGCCAGGCCGACATCGTGCTGATGGAAAGCACCTACGGTAACCGTAACCACCAAAACATCGACAATTCGCTGGACGAGTTGGCACAAGCTCTGGAGCAAGCCAATAAAGACGGCGGTAATGTGTTTATACCGGCCTTTGCGCTTGGCCGCTCACAAGAAATTCTGTATTACCTGGCGCTGTTACATCATCAGGGCCGGTTAAAGCAGCGTATGGTATTTCTTGATAGCCCCATGGCTATCAGCATTACCAATATCTACAACGATTATCTGCACAACCTGGACCAAAAAGACTTAGCGGCTATTGGTTTTAAAAAAGGCATGCAACTGCAGGATTTACTGCCGATGCTGCGGTTAACTGAAAGCGTGGAAGAGTCGATGGCGATAAATCGCGTTAGCGGCGGCGCTATTATTATTGCCGGCAGCGGCATGTGTAACGGCGGCCGTATAGTGCATCATATGAAACACAACTTATGGAAAAGCTCGAATCATCTGATTTTTGTCGGCTTTCAGGCCTATGGCACCCTGGGCCGGCGCTTGGTAGACGGCGAGCGGCGGGTAAAACTGTTTGGCCAGGAAATAATGGTAAAAGCCAAAGTGCACACCATCGGCGGTTTTTCCGCCCATGCCGGCCAAAGCGAACTGCTGGACTGGGCGCAGGCCATCGGCGGCCAGCCGCAGTTTTATTTAGTACATGGCGAACCAGAGGCGCAAGCCGTGCTGCAGCAGGAATTGGCACAGCTTGGCATAGCGGCAAAAATTCCGGCCAAAGGCGATGTTATTGAGCTGTAGGTGAGGGTAATACTTTGTTACTTTTGGCCTATGGTAAAGCACCTGTGCTGTGCCTTATAGTGCCTGCAACTTAGTTGTCGCAGCACGATACGGAGCAGCACCATGCGTAGCATCCTCTTTTTTTCCGGCCTGATCCTCAGCAGCAGTGTGCTGGCCAATACTACAGAGCAGCAAGCATTAGCCGAACAGGTTAAAGCTCTGTGGCAAGCCGGTGATGTGTCGGCAGCTCAGGCCTTGTTAAGCCCTATGGTAACTAACAAAACCAAAGATGCACAGCTGCTGGCCTTGTTGGGGCAAACCGAGGCACTGTTAAATAACGCAGACAAAGCAGAAGACTTGTTGGAAAAAGCGGTAAAGATTGACAGCAACAACGCAGACTACCAGCACTGGTATGCCACGGTAAGCTGCAATCTGGCGGCTTCTGCCAGTATGTTCAGTGCGCTGGGGTATGCCAAGCGTTGCAAAAAAGCCTACGAAGCCGCGCTTGAATTAGCACCGGAAAATCCGCGCAGTTATATAGCGCTCGGCAGCTTTCTGGCTCAGGCACCTGGCGTTGCCGGCGGCGATAAAGATAAAGCGTTGCAACTGGCTGAGCAGTTAAAGCAGATTGATCTCTTACAAGGCATTTTGTTGCAGTTAAATGCATCTGATTTGCAGGATGACGCTGTTTTTAATGCACTTTTAGCCAAAGATGAACTGCTAACGCAGCGGCCGGAAACCTACTTACAGCGCGGTGTGGCCTTTTCCCGCGCTGATCAGCATGCCAAAGCGATGGCACTGTTTGAACAGGCACTGACCATGCCGGCAAGTGATGACGAAGCCGCCGAAGCTAAAGCGCAGGCACTGTACCAAATTGGCCGCTCGGCAGTAAAAGGTGAACTGGCTGTGGATAAAGGCATTGCGGCTTTGCAGCAGTTTATTGAGCAGCAGCCGGCAGCCGATAATATTGATTGGGCCAAATTGCGTTTAGGCCAGTTGTATCTGTTGCAGCAGCAACAAGCTAAAGCAGAAGCAATTTTAAAACCGCTGCTGGCATCGACACAGGATAAAGAGTTAAAGGATGAGCTGCAAAAGCTGCTCTGATACACTTAGGGCCTTAGTAGCTTAAGGCCTTTTTTATGACCCGCCCTGAACCTCTTTCTATAACGCGCCCTTTGCTTGGTGCCATTCATCATGTGGCGATAATTTGCAGTGATTACGTCCGCTCAAAGCAGTTTTACACACAATTGTTAGGCTTAAGCGTTATTGCCGAAAACTACCGCCGCGAGCGTGACTCCTGGAAGCTCGATCTTGCCCTGCCAAGCGGTAATCAAATCGAGCTGTTCAGCTTTCCTAATCCACCGCCAAGGCCAAGCCAACCCGAAGCGCAAGGCCTGCGTCATCTGGCGTTTGTGGTAGACAACGTTGCAGAATTTGCCGATTACTTAACCGCGCAGGGCGTAGCGGTAGAACCAATCCGCATCGACGAATTCACCGGCAAAGCCTTTACCTTCTTTCAAGACCCCGACGGCCTGCCGCTGGAGTTGTATCAGCGCTGATGCGCTAGGGGGGCGTTAGGTGATCGGGTTACCCATGATCAATAGACACCTTCTATCGTTAGTTATCGCATCCGCCCTGGTTGCAACAGACCGGCGGCAAATCTTAATGGTGTTGCTATTGCCGCGTAGCCGGTGCGGGTTGTGAGTATATCTGCCAGTGGTGGCCATCCGCATCAATCAACTGCACAGGTAGCTGGTGTTTGTCAGCCGGCCGTGGCGCCATAAACTGACGATAAAAAATGTGCGGTTGGTTGATCATTTTATCTACCAGGCTTGCAGTGAGTAACACTTGGCGCTCTGCAGCGGGAGTGCTGGTTAGCTCGCCCGGCAGGTTTAATGCTAACCGCAGCTGTTGCTCTGTAAGGTTTAATATGGCCCCGCGCGGTGACTGCGACAGAATAACGGCATTCAGCTGTTGCTGATAAAACTGAATCGCTGGTGCCAGGTTACGGGTTGTCAGATAAATCGTTTTCATAATGCCGCTCCATAAGTTGATAGCGGCAGTTTACTGTTTCCTGGTTGTTCGATTAATGGCCTCTGGTTATAATCAAAGTTTCCAAAAGGAAACAATGGTGGCGAATGAAACCGGAACGGCTTGGCGACATGCTGATTTTTGCAAAGGTAGTGGAACAAGGTAGCTTTACCCTGGCGGCAGACTTGCTGGAGTTATCAAAAAGTGCCGTTAGTAAAGCGGTGAGCCGTTTGGAGAATTACCTTGGCCTGCGCTTGTTGCAGCGAACTACCCGCAGCATGGTTGTTACGCTGGAAGGGCAGGCTTATTACGAATATTGCCAACAAATTGTTACCCAAGCGGCCGCTGCTGAGGCGCATCTGGGTAGTTTGCGTGATAGCCCGCGCGGCGTGGTGCGTATTACCGCTGCAGTAACCTTTGGCTCGGTGCTGGTGGCGCCCTTGCTTGCCAGCTTGCTAAAACAGTACCGGGAACTTGAAATAGAACTGATTCTGGATGATGAGCCATTAGATCTTATTGCGGAGAATGTTGATATTGCAGTGCGCTGCGGCCCGTTACCAAGCTCCGGCCTTATCGCCCGTAAGGTGAGTGATTTGCCGTACAGTGTCGTGTGCTCTGCGGCCTATTTAGCCGGACGGGAGCTGCCATTGCATCCTTCTCAACTGGCATTGCATCAGTGCCTTTGGCGTGGCGCCCATGCAGAAAAAGCACGCTGGCATTTTATTGAGCAAGGCAAAGCAATAGTGGTACCGGTAAGCGGCAGGTTAAGAATTAACAGCTCGCAGGCGCTGATCCATGCCATGAAACAAGATTTAGGCATTGCATTGTTACCCCGCTACCAGGTCGCAGCAGAGTTGGAAGCGGGTAACCTGGTGGAGCTATTGCAAGACTTTATGCCCCCCGCAGCACCCGTGTACCTGGTGTATGCTCACCGGCAGCATATGAGTGCAGCTGTTAAAACCTGTATCCGGTTTTTGCAGGAGCAGTTGTAGTGCTAATGGTTGTATCGCTAATAGTTACACTAAAGTTTACGCAGCAGGGCTTGCGCTCCTGCTGCTGTTTTATCAGCTTGCCGTTACCTGGGTTGGCTCGATATCTTCACTGGGGTAGCAGCCTAAAACCTTAATAAATTTGGTGATTTTATTCAGCTCTTCCAGGGCGCGGGTCATGGCGTAGTCGTTCAGGTTGGCAAAGACGTCAACGTAAAACATCTCTTCCCACGGGTTGCCGTTAATCGGCCGCGATTCCAGCTTGCCCATACTGATACCGTGCTGCTTCAGTACTAATAACGCATCGACCAGGGCGCCGGGTTGCTGGCCGGTGTACATAATAAAGGTGGTTTTCGCTGGTATGGCTTTGGCGACGGTTACCGGTTTACGTGCCACTACAATAAAGCGGCTGACGTTATCTTTCTGGTTGGCCAAATCGCGGGTCAGTACTTCAAGGCCATATAACTGGCCGCCTTCTTCGCCGCCAATGGCAACTACGGTAGGGTCTTGCTGCTGTTTAATGCGGTTAAAGGCATCTGATGAGCTGTCGCAATACTCAATTTTTACCTGCGATAAGCCCTGCAAAAACTGGCTGCACTGAGCGATAACCTGCGGATGCGCACACACCTGGCGGATTTTAGTTAAATCGGTGCCCGGCAGACCGAGCAGGCAATGGGCGATAGGGTGGGTCAGCTCGCCAACGATAGACAACCGCGTATGCTGCAGTATGTCATACACCTCGTTAATACTGCCGGACGAGGTGTTTTCAATTGGCAGCAAGGCGTAATCGGCGTGGCCGGTTTCTACTGCCTGGACAATCTCGTTAAAACTGTCGCAGCCTTGTTCGATAATACGCTCGGCACGGCGGGTAAAGTATTTTTGCGTGGCCCAGTAACTGTACGAGCCCTGGCCGCCAAGAAAAGCTACCCGCACTGCCGGGCTGTCGGTGCCGTTCAACTGACCCTGAATTTTTGCCTGTTGCTGCAGCACTGAGTCTTCAATAATCACATGATACAGCCGCGTGACGTATTGTGCGTCTAACCCCAGTGGCTTGCCCTGGCCGATAAGGGATACCAGCAGCTCCTGCTCGCGTTTTTGATCGCGTATCGGTTTGTTCTGTGCCAGTTTGGCATCGGCTACTGCCAGCGCCAGTTGCCGGCGTTTCGACAGCAAGGCCAGCAGTTGTTGGTCGGTGTCGCTTATCGCGTGGCGTATGTCATCCAGTTCCATGTTGGTTCTCTTTATCTGAGGTAAAAATAAGCAAAAAAAAACCTCCCGGCGGGGGAGGTTTTCTGGTTTTACTGCGCGCGCAGCTCACCGCCTCCCGTTGGGGGTGGTAAAGTTAAAAAAGCTGAGCGCGTTAAATACAGTTTTCATGGCTGCTAACATAATCCGTCCGGATGGCTAAAGTCAACCCTGCGGTGTCAGCAGCAGTTGATATTTTTTCTCGCCGGGTAAAAACGGCAAGGCCACTTCATTTAACCAGTAATGATGATCGGCGCGGTAAAACGGCGATAACGGATGGCCGGACTGACCGGCCGGTATAGTTAAAATACCTTTGTGCTCTTGCCCCGGCGCCACCACCATGCGCTGCGACTGGCCAAACCCCGGCCGTTGCACCCGTGGCATATGGCTGTCGCCGTTCAGCTCTGTTTGCGGCATATTCAGCCAACCGCCCAACAGCGGCACGGCAGCGGACAGCGGATGTTGAATGTTGGCGCGGTTCACCGTGCCCCAGTTGCTCTGGTTAATGCTGCCGTATTGCTGCTCTAACTGCTGCTTGCTTTGCAGTATGGCGCTTAGCAGCAGCTCATCCCAACTGCTGAAGTTGGCCGGCAGGGTGTCGGCGCGGCGTTGTTGCAACATAGCCCAAAGCGGCGTCTCCAGTGAATACTTTAGATCGCTGCTGCGGGCACTGTGTTGCTCCAGTAACGCCGATAGTGGCGCAAATTGCAGCTGCAGTAATTGCAGCCTGAAGGCGCGCACCAGGGTATAACCCACGGCGTCGGTCGCGGCGCGCTGAGAGCTGGTTAACACATGCTGGCGGTAAGACTGTAACTGATGCTGCTGCACCGTATCGCTGTCTAAGCGCTGTAACAGTAATTGCTGCCAGCGCTGCAGCATCAGTGCGCGGTTGTCCAGCTGGATCTGGTGCAATGCCTGTTCATCCGCTTGTTGCAGTTGCTCCAGGCCTTGCTGAATTTGCCAGCCGCGGGCGCCTAAATCGTAACCGCCGTTACCCAGCAGTTGGTACATGTCGCCACCTACCACCCGGGCATTGGCGCTCCATAGCCTGTTGCTGTCGGGGTTAAGCAACTGCGGTTGTATCTGTGGCGGCTGATAGCCAAACCAGCCTTGCTCGCCATTGCTCCAATCCTGAGCAGTGTCCCAATCATCGACAGTACGTTGTGGCACCGGACCCATAAGGCTCCAGCCAATGTTGCCTTTGCTGTCAGCCAGCATCAGGTTCTGCGCCGGAATACCGGTTTGTGACGCCAGTTGCACTGCGTCCTGCACTGTTGCGGCAGTTTCCAGTTGCAGCAGTTTAAAGTTTACCGCGACATCATCATACGCCACCCAGCGTAGTGCATAAGCCGGACTGTCACCAAAGCGTACCAGTGGCCCCCAACGGGTTTGTGCCATTTCAACCGGCTGATCGGCTTTGCCGGCCACTTTAATGGTGTCGTATACGTATTCCAGTGCTTGCCAACCATCCGGCGTCAGATAGCGTTTGCCGTCGTCGGACAATTGCAGCGCTACCAGATCATGCCAATCGGCGGTGCTGTTGGTAAAACCCCAGGCCAGCCGGCCGTTAGAGCCCACTACTACCGCCGGAGTGCCGGCCAGCGTCAGGCCGGTTACGGTGTGTAAAGTGCTGCCATTGCGCCAGTTCAGTTGCGCTTTGTACCAGGTGCCGGGCACGCGGATATTCAGGTGCATATCATCGGCCAAAATGGCACTGCCATGGCTGGTTAAACTGCCGGCCACCGCAAAGTTATTACTGCCGATATCGGTAGCATCTTTAACAGTACAAGCCTGACACGCCGTGGCTTGTTCACGCAACGCTTGCGGATACGGCTGGTCCGGCATGGCAACGGCGTCAACTGCAGTGCCGTCGATGGCGGCCTGCCAGATATCGCTGTGTTGCTGTAAAAAGCTGTACCACTGTGCAGGCAGCGCCTGTTGCAGCACTGTCATGGCGTAGTCGTCTTTACCCAGCTTGCCTTGTAAATCAAGGTACATGCTGTAGATCACCAGCAAGGAGTCAGCCGGCAGCCACGGCTGTGGTGTTTGGCGCAGCAGCAGATATTCAAACGGCGACAAGCTCAGTGCACTAAGGCCGGCATTTACGCCGCGGCTGTAATCAGCCAGCAGTTGTTGCTCCGGCGCTGACAGTTGCGCCAGGGCCCGGTTGGCACGAAAACGGAAGCGATGACGGCGCAGGGCTTTATCAGCATCGAGGGCTCGCTCGCCAAACAGGGCCGATAATTCACCGGCGGCATTGCGGCGCAGTAAATCCATTTGGAAAAACCGTTCCTGCGCATGAGCAAAGCCCAGCGCATAGGCGGCATCATTGCGGTTGGCAGCTTGAATACTCAGATAGCCGCCGGCGTCCCGCTCTAACCTGGCGGTGCTGCTTATCAGCGTAGCCTGTTCGCCGTCGTACTGCGGTAAACTCAGATACAGCAGGGCATAAATGCTGGCTGCCAGTAGTGCGGCTAACAGTGCTATTACGCCGATTATCCATTTCCACCAATTCATCTTTTTGCTTCTCTGGTATAAAATCAAAAACTTAGCATAACGGAGACAAAGCTCAATGTCACAGAAAGTAAAAGTATGGGATCTGGCGGTACGGTTTTTCCACTGGAGTCAGCTGCTGTTGATCGCGGGCCTTTGGTATACCGGTGAAGAAGGTTTAACTGCACAGCACCAACTGCTGGCGTATAGCTTGCTGGCATTAGTTGTGGCCCGCCTTGTTTGGGGCGTAATGGGTAGCAGTACGGCCAGGTTTAGCCGCTTTGCCGCCACGCCCGCAGCTGCCGTGCGCTATTTACGCCGGCCACAGCCGGTTAACGGCCATAATCCGGCGTCGTTTTATATGATAGTGTTGCTGTTGAGCTTAACTCTGTTGCAGTTGCTGACCGGGCTGGCGACCTTTGATAACAGCTATATGAGCGACGGCCCGCTGGTCAGCCTGTTACCGGCCGGCTGGGTTGATGTTGCTTCAGATATTCACAAAATAAATATCAATATTTTGCTGGCCGCCATCGCAGTGCATATAGTAGCGGCGCTGTGGCACAGTGTGCGGGTACATAATGTGTTGTTGGTGATGTGCAGTGGTAAAGATGACAAGGCAGCCGGTGCGCCGCTGCAGCTGAAAAACAGTGCGTGGTTTTTTCTGTTGTTTGCCGCTGTGCTGGCGCTGTTGTACTACTGGCAGGGCAGTAAGCTAATGGCGCTGCTGTAAGCAGCGCCAACGGCTGTTAGTTTTTGTAGTCGTCGTGGCAGGCTTTGCAGTTGCGGGCAAAACTGCCGAAAGCTTTGCGTATGTCGGCTTGCTCACCACTGTCAGCGGCGGCTTTTAATGCCAGTGCATCTTTAGCCAGTTTATCGCTGCGGCTGTTAAAATCCTGCAGGTTGTGCCAAATCTCAGCTTTTGCATCGCCACCGCCTTGTTCGGCACCCGGTACGGTAAAGGCTTCCCACGGCAAAGTGGTTAAGGTAGCCAGGGCGCTGGCGCGGCTGGTTACACGGGCGGCGTCATAGCTTACTTCACCTTTTAGCATATCGGCGATATCTGCCATATTATGCCGGATCAGTTGAAATGCCGCCTGACGATAGGTCACGCTGTCTTTGGCGTCGCTGAAGGCACTACCGGCATAAGCGGCCCCTGAAATCAGGGATAACAAAACTGCAGCTAACAGGGGTTTTTTCATTGTGTCATTCTCTTTTGGTGAATTTACATGCAATAATGAAGCTGTCGTATCTTAACAGAAAGCGATATCTTGCCAATAATGAATAACTACCAAGCAATCAGGCAGAGTGAGTGAAGGACGCTAATTTTACCAAACCATCAGGACGGGATTCACTGGGTCGTAAATTTGCGCTGGTGGTATTCCTGGCAATTGTCGCAGCCGGGTTTGGTATTGGCTATGTGGTGGTGTTACTGCAGGAAAAGATAGCGCTGGACCAGCAACGACAAGTCGTTGAACAAAATGCTCTGCGTTATGCGGCGCAATTGAACGACAATTTCCTGCAAAAAGAACAAAAGGCGATAGCGGCCAATCAGGTCGTCAGTCGCAGTTTGGCACGGGCAACGTTAAGCGTACCGAAACGCTTAACGCCGTCAGCGGATGGCAGTGTCCGTGCGCAGGATCAATACTCCGCCGCTTTTACTGCGGTAACAAATTACACCCCCCGTACCTCTGCACTGTTTGAGCACACGGCCACCTTGTGGCAACAACTGTCGCCGTTACTGCTGCAGGACTTTTATAATTTCTACTTTATCTCTAAAGAACAGTTTATCCGTATTTCACCCGGCGATTGGGCTTTACAGGTAGATGCACAGCACGATTTTTCGCAAGACCTGTTTTACCAGATTGCTACCCCGGAGCAAAACCCCGCCAGGCAGCCACGTTGGACACCGCTGTACTATGACAGCATCTGGCAAAAGTGGATGACAAGCCTGATTATTCCGTTGTATATCAACGATGAGTTTATCGGTGTTACCGGTAGCGACTTTGTGTTGGATGATATTCTGGCCGGCTTGCCGCACGCCGGGCCTGGCCAGTACCACAGCAAAGCTTTTTTGTTTGATCATCAGGGTATGGTTATAGGTTTGCGCCAGCAAAGTATCGCCGGTAACGTGCCGATGAACACCCGCTTTAGTGGCATAACGCTGGATAACAGCGTGTTACAGCAGTACGCGCAGCAGGTTGCGGCTAACCCTAATCAGCTGCCGCAGCTGTCCAAAGCTGTACCGCAGCAACTGGTGTCAGCGGCATTAGTGGAGCGGATTAACTGGCATGTAGCGGTATATATTGATAAAGCTGCGGTAAAGGCATCGTTAAGTGAATTTCGCAGCAAACTGCTGGTGGTATTTGTACTGGTAGCGCTGTTAGTCGCGTTATTACTGCAACTGGTGATTTACCAATTTGTACTCAAGCGGGTAAACCGTTTGTCGGCGGCTATCTATCGGTTGTCGCGTGGCGACTTACAAAAGGTAGAGCTTGATCATAAAGCCGATGAAATTGGTTTGTTAAATCAGGCATTTGGCCGTATGTCCGATGAGATATCCGGCCTGGTTAGCGGTTTAAATGCCCGGATTGAAGAAAAAGAGCTGGCCGAGCGCTCCGCCCGCAAGTTAAGTAAAGCCGTGTCGTTTTCCAGCTCCGGCATAGTGATAACGGACCAATTTCTTAGTATTGAATATATTAATCCGTTTTTAACCGAAATTATCGGCAGCAGCGCTGAGCAACTACAACAAAAGCCGTTACACAGTTTATTTGCGGAAGAAATGCATCACGTAGGTGAAGAAATCGCCGAAACCCTGAGCGAGCGCCAACACTGGCGCGGCGATATGTTGCTGCAGTATCAGGACCGTCAGCTGTGGGTGTCGCTGGCTATAGCGCCTATTCGTGATGAAAAAGGCGATATCAGCAACTATGTTTGCGCCATGCAGGACATCTCTTTTATTAAGCAAAGCCAGAAAAAAATGGAGCAACTGGCATACTTTGATGTGTTAACCGGGCTGGCGAACCGCAGTTACTTCCGTGATCAGTTACGCAAAGCTATCGCCATGTCGCACCGTGGCTATTACAGCTTTGCCTTGTTGTATTTTGACCTGGACGAATTTAAACGCATCAATGACACCCTGGGCCACGATGCCGGCGATGAGTTATTAAAAGAGGTGGCCAAGCGTTTAATCAGCCGCCTGCGGGAAGAAGACACTATCGCCAGGCTGGGCGGCGATGAGTTTGCCGTTATTTTAAGCGGGATTAAAGATCGTGGCCAGGCGTCTACCATTGCTGCTAACTTGCAACAGGCGTTTGCCGCCCCGGTAAAACTGGGTAACCATGAGGTGTCAATCAGCGCCAGTATCGGTATTACCGTGGCGCCGGAAGATGCCTCAGAAGAAGAGCTGTTGCTAAAACATGCCGATTTGGCCATGTATGAAGCCAAGGCCCGTGGCAAAAACATGTTCCACTTTTTTAGCCCGGACTTAAATGAAGCGGCCAATGAGCGCTTGTTAATTGAAAACCAACTGCGTGAAGCCATTCGTGAGCATCAATTTTTGCTGTATTACCAACCGAAAGTTGATATTCGGGATAACACTATTATCGGTTATGAAACCCTGCTGCGCTGGCTGCGACCGGACAACACCCTGGTACCGCCGCTGCGGTTTATTTCTGTGGCGGAAAGCACCGGGCTGATTGTACAAATAGGCGAGTGGATTATATGGGAAGCTTGCCGCTTTTTATCGCGTCAACATAGCCGCGGCCATAATATTACTTTGTCGATTAATTTATCCGTGCGGCAATTTAATGATGATAATTTGCCGGAAATTGTTGAACGGATTCTATTGCGCACCGGCGCCAATCCCAAATGTTTAATCTTTGAAATCACTGAAAGTATGTTGATGGGTGATACCGATGCGGCTATTAACCAGTTAAATCAGTTAAAGCGTCTCGGAGTGTCTTTATCTATTGATGACTTTGGTACAGGCTATTCTTCGCTTAGTTATTTAAAGCGTTTCCCGGTAGACGAGCTGAAAATAGATCGCTCGTTCGTCAAAGATATCCCGGACGATCGCAACGACATGGATATTGTCGCGGCGATTATCGCCATGGCGCAGAAGATGAATCTGCGCGTAGTGGCCGAAGGGGTAGAAACTGCCGAACAAGTTGAATTTTTAAGAAAAAATGCTTGCTACCTGGTTCAGGGCTACTATTTCAGCATGCCGTTAGCGGAGCAGGAGTTGAGCCGGCTGAACTACGTTGTTAACTCTTAATTCAGGAACATGTTATGACTCAAGCCCGTTTGTCGCTGTTAAGCACAGCGCTGTTGACGGTTTTTGCTGCGAGCAGCCACGCCGATCAAACTTCGCCCTTGCAAGGTATCCAGGATAAAACCCCTAATTTAATCGCCCTAACCGGTGCCACTGTATATACCGAACCCGGTAAGAAGCTGGAAAATGCCACAGTACTCATTGCCGATGGCCGGATCAGCGCTGTAGGCACTAAAGTGAGTGTGCCGGCCGGTTATCAGCAAATTGATGCCAGCCGTTACACCCTGTATCCGGGCTTTATTGATCCTTATACCCAGTACGGCATTGAAGCGGCCAAACCGGCCAAACCCGGCAGTTACCGCGATGCGCCGGTATATAAAAATGAACGCAAAGGCGGCAACGCCAATAATGCCGCTATTCATGCCGAGCTGAGCTGGGTAAACGAATTTAAACCGGATGCCAAAGCAGCAGCAGAGTTGCGTAAGCTGGGCTTCACCGCTGCGCAGTCTGCCCGCTTTGACGGTATTTTCCGCGGCCGGGCCTTTGTCAGTGCCTTAGGCGACGGCTTGCCAAACGAGCTGGTGTTAAATGCTGCCGGGCCACAGTTTATGGCCTTTAGTAAAGGCACGTCTAAACAGAGCTACCCGTCATCTTTAATGGGCAGTATGGCGCTTATTCGCCAGACGTTAAGTGATGCTAATTGGTATAACCAGGTTTATGGCAAAACCGATGTGCGTTATTTTAACCAGCCGGTTGAGTTTAACGCCGCACTGCAAAGTTTGGGCAATATTGAGCAACAGGGCGCGATTTTTGAAACGTCAGACGACAGGTCCTTGTTACGCGCGCACCAACTGTTAAACGAATTCAGCCTGGCCAACGCCGCTATGGTAGGGTCGGGTTACGAATATGTGCAGCTGGATGCGGTAAAAGCCATGGCTCGCAAGCTGATCCTGCCACTGAATTTCCCGGCTGCGCCGGCTGTGGAGCAGCTGGCCGATCAGTTGGATGTGAATCTGGCCGACCTGCGCCACTGGGAGCGCGCGCCGGCCAATGCCGCAGCACTGGCTAAAGCCGGTGTACCTTTTGCGCTTACCACCTTTAAGTTAAAAGACAAAAAAGATTTTTGGCCTAATGTGCGCAAAGCCGTACAGCATGGTTTGTCTGCCGACACCGCTTTGGCAGCGTTAACAACAGTACCGGCCGGCATTGCCGGTGTAGCGGATAAGCTGGGTAAAATTGCGCCCGGTTATCAGGCCGACTTAGTGCTGGCCAGCGGCGATTTATTCGCCGACGGCGAAATTATCGCTACCTGGGTGCGCGGCCAACAGCACAGCATTAAAAGTGTGACACCGGTTGAATTCGCCGGTGATTATCAGTTAGCGGTTGCCGGTAAAGCGCTGAAGATTACCCTGAAGGGCAAAGCTGACAAACTCAGCGGCAGTGCGGTGTTACTGGCCGGCGCAGCCGATGCCAAAGCGGTTAAGCTTGAGCACGTGCACAGCCATCAGCAGCAACTGCAGTTTAACCTGAACCTGTCTGAGCTGACCGGGGATAAGCAAGTGGCGCAGTTTAGTGGCCAACTGCTGGATAATCAGTTAAGCGGTAAATGGCAGTTAAGCGGCCGCACTGAAGCGGTAAGCGCACAGCGCCAGGCGCTGGCTGCGGATAGTAAAAATGAGGCGACAGAGGCGAAGGCCGATATCAGCTTTATATCGCAGTTAACCTTCCCCAACCGTGCCTACGGCTTCCCGGCTTTGGCCAAACAGCAAAATGTGCATATTAAAAATGCTACGGTGTGGACGGCAGAAAAAGACGGCGTACTGCAAAATACCGATGTGATTGTGCGCAACGGCAAGTTCGACAAAATTGGTAAAAACCTGAGCACGCCACGCGGTTTTGATGTGATTGACGCCACAGGTATGCACCTGACGCCGGGCATTATTGACGAACACTCGCATGTGGCAATTGAAGCCGGCGTTAACGAAGGTACCGATGCGGTAACCTCTGAAGTGCGCATTGGTGATGTGTTAAACCCGGAAGATATTAACTTGTACCGTGGTTTAGCCGGTGGTACTACTACCGCGCAACTGCTGCACGGCAGCGCTAACCCGATTGGCGGTCAGGCGCAGGTTATTCAGTTCCGTTGGGGCGAAAATGCCCAAGGCCTGAAAATGCAGGCGGCGCCACCGAGCATTAAATTTGCGCTGGGTGAAAACGTTAAGCAGTCAAACTGGGGTGATGCCTTTACCGAGCGTTATCCGCAAACCCGTATCGGCGTTGAAACCACTATCCGTGATGCCTTTGTCGCCGCAAAAGAGTACAAAGCCAAACTGGCGGCGTACAACAAGCTGTCGAAGCGCCAGCGTGAACAGGTAGCGGCACCGCGCATTGACTATCGTTTAGAGGCCCTGGTAGAGATTCTGGATAAACAGCGCTTTATTCATACTCACTCTTATGTGGCGTCAGAAATTCTGATGCTGATAGAGCTGGCCGATGAGATGGGCTTTAACATCACCACCTTTACCCACATTCTGGAAGGTTATAAAACAGCAAAAGAGATGCAGGCCCATGGCGCCAGTGCCTCTACCTTTGCTGATTGGTGGGCCTATAAGATGGAAGTGCAGGACGCTATCCCGACCAATGCCTGTTTAATGGCAGAGCAGGGTATGAACGTCAGTATTAACTCGGATGATGCCGGCTTACAGCGCCGCCTGAATCAGGAAGCGGCCAAATCGGTCATGTACTGTGGTATGGATGAGCACGACGCGCTGAAAATGGTGACCATTAACCCGGCAATGCAGCTGAAAATAGACAGCGTAACCGGTTCAATCAAAGCCGGTAAACAAGCGGACTTTGTGTTGTGGAATACTCACCCGTTATCGGTATACAGCCAGGCACAACAAACCTGGATAGACGGTACCAAATACTTTGATATCAATACTGATAAGCAGCTGCAGCAGCAACTGGAAAGCGAGAAAGCTGCCTTGGTGCAAAAAGTGCTGAGCGCCGGTGATAAAGCCAAAGCCGGTGATAAAGACGCTTACAAACAAGATGAACCCGAGTGGCACTGTGAAGATCAGGGCGACTGGTGGAATATCGGCAGCCATATCCATGGCCGCGCCCATAACCACAACCATAGCCACTAAGGAGCTGCAGCATGAAATTTAGCAAAACCTGTTTAAGCCTGTTGGCTGCCTTAGCCGCCAACCTGAGCGCCACCACCGCCATGGCACACGATATGGTGCCGGGCAAAGCCCAAACTACGCCGCTGTTATTAACCGGCCTGACGGTACACACCGTAACCGACGGTGTTAAAGCCGACAGCGATGTATTAATCGTGGATGGTAAAATTGCTGCCGTAGGTAAGGATTTAACCGCGCCACAGGGCGCTACCGTGTTGGCGCTGGACGGCAAGCATCTATATCCCGGCCTGATCGCCCTGGCGAATCAGCTGGGCTTAATTGAAATTGAAGCGGTGCGCTCCACTGACGACTCCACAGAAGTTACCCAGACTAACCCGGATATTAAAGCCAAGGTAGCGTACAACGCTGATTCTGAGGTGATCCCGACCATTCGCAGCAACGGCTTTGCCTACAGCATGGTGTACCCGGCAGGCAGCATGCTGATGGGGCAATCAAGCTTAATGCAATTAGATGCGTGGAATTATCAGGATGCAGTAGTTGCAGATGGCACCGGCTTGCATGTACGTTGGCCCAACGCCGGTACGCTGGGCTCGCGCTGGAACCCGAAACCGGCAGATGAGGTGCGCAAAGCCAACGCTGAGCAACTGGAAAAACTGCAGCAGTACTTTAAAGACGCCAAAGCCTATTATGACGCTGAACAAGCGGGGTTAAACAAAGGCCTGGACTCACGCTGGCATGAAATGCTGACCGTGTTTAGTGGCAAGCGGCCGCTGTTTGTCCACGCCGATGATGAGCGGCAAATGCGTCAGGCGATGTTACTGGCCAAAGAATACGGCCTGCAACTGACCCTTGTTGGTGGTCGCGACAGCTGGCGTATCGCCGATGAACTGGCGGCCGCTAAGGTTGCGGTAATTTACACCGCACCTTATGGCTTACCAAGCCGCACTGACGAAAACTACAGCCAGGCCTTTACAGTGCCGAAAACTCTGCAGGATGCCGGCGTGCAGTATGCACTGTCGCTGGATGGTTACTGGGATACGCGCAACCTGGTGTTTGCTGCCGGGCAGGCTATCAGTTATGGCTTAACCCCGGAGCAGGCGTTACGTTCTGTTACCATTAATGCCGCGCAAATTGCCGGTGTTGCCGATAAAATTGGCAGCATAGAGGTGGGCAAAGCGGCCAGCCTGGTGGTGTCTGAAGGCGATATCTTCGACTATCTGAGCCATAAGGTAACCCATCTGTGGATTGACGGCCGCGCGGTAGATTTAAACAACCGCCACAAGCAACTGCACGATAAATATCAGCAGCGGATAAACTAAGCTTAATCTGTTGCCGTAATGTCAGTGCCAGCTTAGTGCTGGCACTGCTGTTTCTAAGGAAAACCAATGAAGAAAAACTTAATCGCGGGCGCTCTGGCCTTTACTGTTATCGTTGGCTGCGCCGGCACCACGGCATCCAAACCAGGCACTACTGTTTCTGCCGCCAATGCACAGGCAATAGAAGCACATATGCAGTTTCTGGCCGCTGATGCGCTGGCGGGGCGGGAAACCGGCAGCAACGAGCACGAAATTGCCTCCTTATATATTGCGACGCAACTGCAGGCTTTAGGCCTGAAACCGGCCGGCGATAACGGCGGCTATTTGCAACGCGTACCACTGCGTAAAGCGCGCCTGGCGCAGGACAGCGCTAAGTTTACCTTGCATGCTGCTGGCAAAAACACTGAGCTGAGCTATCCGAAAGCCTTTTTTACCGGGCCGAGCATGCAATTTGCCGAAACTAAAGTTACCGCGCCGCTGGTGTTTGCCGGCTATGGCCTGGTGTCAAAAGAGTTCGGTCTGGATGATTATGCCGGGCTTGATGTGTCGGGCAAAATTGTGGTGCTGTTAACCGGCCGGCCGGACAGCCTGCCAAGTGAAGAGGCGGCGCATTTAAGCAGCCTGAAAACCAGGTTAGCAGCAGAGCGCGGTGCGGTGGGCATTATTACCGTACATACCCCAAAGCAGGAAAAAGTGCGGCCCTATGCCAGCAGCCTGCTGTATTTAAATGCGCCGTCGATGGAATGGCTAGATGCTAGCGGCACACCGGCCGACAGCTATCCGAATTTAAAGGGCGGCGCCTATGTACACTATGACGCGGCCGCCGCCTTATTTGCTGCTGCCCCGATGTCACTGGCAGATATTTTTACCCGGGTGGACAACCAGCAAAACCCGGCAGGGTTTGAGCTTGGTGTATCGGCTACCTTAAGCCGTAACAGCAGCCATGAAGATATCTCCAGCCCGAATGTGATCGCAGTGCTGGAAGGCTCTGACCCGGAGTTAAAAGATGAGTATGTGGTGGTTACCGCGCACTCAGATCATATCGGCTACAGCAACGACTTACGTAACGACGATAAAATAAACAACGGCGCTATGGATAACGCCGCCGGTGTTGCCATACTGCTGGAAACTGCGCGTTTGTTCGCTCAGTTGCCGGAGAAACCCAAACGTTCTATCTTGTTTGTGGTGGTAACCGGTGAAGAAAAAGGCCTGCTCGGTGCCGATTACTTTGCCAATAACCCGACGCGGCCGATTGATAAGCTGGTGGCCAACGTTAACCTGGATATGCCGGTATTGCTGTATCCGTTTGCCGATATGATTGCTTTTGGTGCTAACCATTCGTCGCTTGGTAAGGTGGTTGAACAAGCCGCCGCCAAAGAAGGCATCGCCCTGAGTGCCGATCCTATGCCGGAGCAGGCGATTTTTACCCGCTCAGATCACTATACACTGGTGAAAAAGGGCGTACCGGCGGTGTTTTTAATGACCGGTTTTAAATCGAAAGATCCCAACCAGGACGGCGGTAAAATCTGGGGCAGTTTTTTTGCCAAGCATTACCATAAGCCGTCGGATGACATTCCAAGTCTAATCAAAGACTATGGCGCTATCCGTTATGATGCCGGTGTGGTATTTGCCGATATTAACTTTAATATTGCGCTGGATGTGGCCAATACAGAGCAGCGGCCATACTGGTTAAAAGACAGCTTTTTTAACGGCGTTTTTGGCCAGCCGTATAATCGTGAAGCGGTGAAGTAGGACAGCACAAAGCTTTGTGCTTCGGACTCGAACCGGTTTGCTCACGCTAACACGCCGTAAACCCATCCCTGGGGGCTCGTCTCAGCCCGTCCGGGGCTTCAACGGTTAGCTTAGAGCAATCCGGTTCTCTTCTTTCTGAACGTTAGAGAACCTGTGCTCTTTTCCGGGAATTAACCACCGGCCCATTTGGTTCTAAAACCCTCAGCTTGCAATAACTGCTCTACCAGCTCGCGTTTATCACCCTGAATTTCAATCACGCCGTCTTTTACCGCGCCACCACAGGCACATTTCTTTTTCAGTTTTGCTGCCAGCAGCACCAGCTCATCATGCGGTTTAGCAATGCCGCTGATAGTCAGCACTGCCTTACCACCGCGGCCTTTGGTTTCGCGCCTTATCCGCACAGCACCATCGGCAAACGCCTCTGCCACCGCTTTAGTTGGTGGCTTAGCGCTGATCTTTCCGCTGTCGGTGCTGTACACCAAATTGGCATCGTTTTTTACTGCCATTTTTACATCGCCGCTACTGCCTTGCGGCTTAAGTTGGGCCTGCCAGTCGGCCAATGAAATTTTATTGCCTGCCATAAATTGGGTCAGTTGCTTTACAATAGCGTCAGCTTAAACATCCGCAGCTGCGGCAGCAACAATTTCCTTAACTTGTACTGTGTTGGCTTGGCTTTTTAGCCGCTTCTGGTAAAATGCCTGTCAAATTTTAGAAATCTGGATGGCTATAATGTCGCAAGCTGATATTTCTGTGTCTGAGTATCTTAACCGTGCCGGGTTAGCTCAACACTTGGGCGCCGTTACTGTGACTGCCTTTGTCGAAACAGTGCAGCAGTGGCAACTCAAGCTGCAGCACTTTTTACAGCAGGCCGGCGCAGCACAAGTACAGTGGCAGTATAAAGTGCCGGAGCTGGGTGAGGGCGGTGCCTGTTCACTGTTTGGTCAGCTGGCCGAAGAGCCCTATGATTTAACGGCAATTCTGGGGGGCCAGAGCGAGCATAATCAGCTGGCGCTGCAAGCACTTGGCAATATAGCGGCATTTTACCGCGAACATTCCGGCCTGGACTGGTTTGGTATTTATCAGGCGCGGGCCAATATTAACGCTGAGCCGGTGCTGGTAAAGCTGGCCTATTACGGCGCAGCGTCACGGGCAGAGTTTCCGCTTAACACTGAATTTGCCAAAATCAGCAATAACAGCACTGTTGGTTTAAGCGGTAAAGCCAAAGTAATTAACGACGTAACAGCCTATTTGGGGGGCGGTGGTGAATATTACACCTGTGACCCTAAAGTGCAGGCCGAAGCCTGTTTGCCTCTGTTTGACCAATCAGGCAAAATAGCCGGCATTGTCGATGCTGAAGATTTTAATAAAAACGTATTTACTGCGGATGCCATGGCATTGTTGGTGGCGGTGTGTTTAACCGTACCGGCATACTTGCCTTAAGCGCAGTCTTTTTCATGCAACTTTAACTCAGGTAGAACATTATGTTTGCTCAGTTACAACCGGTGGCCACTGATCCGATTTTAGGTTTGATGGCAGCGTATAAAGAAGACCCGAACCCGAATAAAGTCGACCTTGGTGTAGGTGTATATAAAGACGAGCAAGGCCACACGGCGGTACTGAAATGCGTAAAAGAAGCCGAAGCGCTGCGCCTGAAACAGGAAGACAGCAAAACCTATATCGGTATGGCCGGTGATTTAGGCTTCAATGGCCATATTGAAAAGCTGGCATTTGGCCTTGGCCATAAAGTATTGCTGGCCAATCGTGTTACCACAGCGCATACGCCAGGCGGCACCGGCGCCCTGCGGGTAGCGGCAGAATTTATTAAAAAAGCCAACCCGAATGCGACTATCTGGGTAACCAGCCCTACCTGGGCGAACCATATTTCACTGTTTAAGGCTGCCGGCCTGAATGTAAAAGAATATACCTACTACGATTACGACACTAAAGGCCTGAATGAAGAGGCGATGTTTGCCGATCTGGCCACAGTGCCGGCCGGTGATGTGGTACTGGTGCATGCCTGCTGCCATAACCCAAGCGGTATGGATTTAACCTTCGCCCAGTGGCAGCGTTTTACTGCGTTGGCCAAAGAGCGTGGCTTTACGCCGTTAGTGGATATGGCGTATCAGGGCTTTGGCAGCGGGCTGGATGACGATGCCAAAGGCTTACGCCACCTGGCAGATAACGTTGACGAGATGCTCCTGTGCAGCTCGTGCTCGAAAAACTTTGGCTTGTACCGTGAGCGTATCGGTGCGGTATCTATAGTAGCCGCTGACAGTAAAGTGGCCGATGTTGCCAGGGTAAATCTGCTAAGCGTAGTGCGCAGCATTTATTCAATGCCACCGGCGCATGGCGCCATTATTGTGGCAAATATTCTTGATAGCAACGAGCTTACTGCACTTTGGCACGAAGAGCTGGCCGAAATGCGTAACCGTATTAACAGCTATCGCCAGCTGATCATCGATAAACTGGCCGGTGAAGGTGTTACTCAGGACTTCAGCTTTATTACCCGTCAGCACGGTATGTTCAGCTTTTTGGGCATCAATAAAGAGCAAATTGGCCGTTTACGCAACGAGTTCAGTATCTATATGGTGGATTCCAGCCGGGTGAGCATTGCCGGGTTAAACCACAGCAATATTGATTACTTTGCTAAATCGGTTGCCACAGTGTTGAAAGGCTAAACACCTAAGCTTAAAAAGAAAAAACCGCAGTTCGCTGCGGTTTTTTTATGTCGTTAAGAAGCGCTGAATATGCTGCGCTACCACAGCAGCTTGTGTCATATGGCAATGGTGACCACCTGTTACGGCTATCTGCTGTAACTGTTTATAGCAGGGTGCAAACTGCGTGGTTTTAGCGGCAAAGGCGCTGTCTGTCGCTACTATGCCAAGCACTGGGCAGTCTACCGCCGTGAGCAGGGCTTTTGCCTGCTCTGCGCTGAAGCGATACACTGAGCTGTGGCGCAGGCGCATATCTGCACGCCAGCTCACGCCTTGCTCTGTGGTACTCATGCCTGGCGCTGCGGTAATAGTACCGCGCTCAGCTAATAGCATAGCTTCGGTTAAGCTGAAGTCGCTTTGCTTTTGTCTGGCGGCCGCGGCATCTGCCACGCTGGCATAATAAGGTGTGCGTGACGGCGCTTTTAAGCGTGAATTAATACCGTCGCGCAGCTGCTTTGCTGCGTTGCCGGCATCATCAGTAACAAAGCCTAAGCTGTCTATCAGCACCAGCCGGCCAACCAGCTCAGGAAAAGCCGCGGCCAGAGCTGTTGCCACCATAGCGCCCATAGAATGGCCGATAATCGTTAGCTGTTGCCATTGCTGTTGGCGGCACAAGGCAACTAAGTCCTGCAGCCAATCGAAAAAATAGTAATGGGCATCACTGCTGCGATGGCCGGAGTGGCCGTGGCCCGGGAATTCCAGTGCCAGCAGCGGTATATCAGGTAGTTGCTGCGCCAGCGGTTCAAAGCTGGCGGCATTATCCAGCCAGCCATGCAGGCACAATACCGGAGCGACATGGCTATTGGCAGCGTTGTTACCCAGCGCGGCCAAACTAACACTGCCTGCGTTAAAACGATGTGGATATTGCAGGGCTATCATGGCTGGCAAAGTGCTACTTCACCAGCGTCTGTGCGGCTTTAATATAGGCATCACCACGTGCTTTTGCTGTGGCAGTATCCATATGCTCAGACGCGACATGCACTTCTTCCAGTACATCTTTTAGTTTACCCGTTTCGGTATGAATTTTTTCCAATGCCACTTCGATGGTGTAGGTTAATTCATGAATTTCTACCATTGCCAGTGGTGTCAGCTCACCGGCTAATACGGTTTTTAATTTCTGATTATATTCACTGAAATTGGCAACGGCCTGCTGCAAAGTATCTGATGGCTTGCCCTTATAATGGTCCGGCCGCTCGTCAGCCTGCACTACAGCAGACACTAACAGGGCACTACCTAACATCACAGCAGATAACAGAGATTTCATACTAAACTCCAAAAAATGTAAATGAGAACGCTTCGCAATTAATTTAGCATATAAGCCTGCCGCAGCATACTGCTAAAGGTAAAAAGCGGTACTTTTTGCTGTGTCGGCTTTTAATGCTGGATTTTTGATTAGAATAACTAACCGGAATATCTGCTTTATAATTCAGTTTTTACAGCATGAGCTGTGTGTTGCATATGCCTGCATGTCATTTTTATTGCATAAATAGCTATTTTAGAAGCGATAAAAGGTGTTTTGTTGTAAGGCGACGGAAAGGTAACACTCTGTTTAGTTGAATGCAAAATGAAGGTCAGACAATTTATTGATTAGTTTTACTTATGCTTTGGCGGTAATTTATCTCGTTCGTGCGCTGTGCAAAAAGTCGGCATAATGTGCAACATATAAGCAGCGTTTAAATACAGAGGTGAAGCATGACGACGTTAAATACCACAGCAGCGAAACATAATGTTACCGTTAACAACAGTAACGCCGTTGGTCGTGCTTTGCTGGTCCGCAAATTAAACCGCTTGCTGGCGCAGATGGGCCGGGCATTGAATACCGCCAGTCTGGTTCGCAGCAAATAAGCTCAGCGATGTTGTAAGCAACCAAGCTGTTGCTACCAGCAAAAGCCACGCCGTGCAGAAGCAGCGTGGCTTTTCTGTTTTAGTCGCTTGTTAGAGTTTCGCGCTTGCATTAGAGTAATATCCGGATATAACAGAAGCGGGAGCCCGGGATATGAGCGGACATGAAAAAATTAACTATGTAGAGCTTCCGGCCGCGGATCTGGCGGCGGTGAAAAAGTTTTATGCGCAGGTATTTGGTTGGGTATTTGCCGACTATGGTCCGGACTATATTGCTTTTGCTAACTCTGGCCTGGATGGCGGCTTTTATCGCTCAACAAAGCAGTCGTCAACTACGCAGGGTGCAGCTTTGGTGGTGTTGTACAGCAAAGATTTAGCAGAGACAGAGCGTAAAATTGTTGCTGCAGGTGGCAACGTCGTCAAGCCGGTTTTTTCATTCCCAGGTGGGCGTCGCTTTCACTTCAATGATCCGCATGGTAACGAACTGGCAGTTTGGTCAGAGCAATAGCAGGATGTCGCTTACGCCATAGTGCCGGCGTAAGCGAGCGCGGAATAAACTGCATAGTAGCGGCCTTTATTGCTGCTGTGTAGTTGCAGCAGCAGTGTTTTGTGCGACATTATGCTCCGCCTGCTGGCTGCCTTGAGTAAAAAACAGCTCGGCAATAGTTTGTTCCAGTGCAGTTTTCGCTTGTTGTTTAATATTACTGCTTAGTTCTGTCAGCTGGTTGCTGACAGTTTCAGTTAACGTGTCGGTAATAGTGTTGGCTTGAGCCGGTGCAGCAAAGCCGACAGTGATAACAGCAACCAGAGTGAAAGCAGATAAAGTTTTCATTTTTAGTCCTTGAGTTTCAGGTTAGGGTTAACAACACTCTGACTATTACAAGCAACGTGCCACTTTTTTATTTTTAAATAATGCATTGAATTAAAACGATTTTGTTTTTTACATGTTACGCTTTAATGTTTGCTGAACGTCAGCTGAAAATCGACTTTAGTGAAATTGACTAACAATTAGCTAATTTTGTTATTAATGCTGTAGCTGGCAGCAAAACCGAACTAAGCTATGCTATCAGGAAGAAGTATCAGTGGGGCCAACAGCCTTATGTTGAAGTTGTTTTTGTTAGTGGTCAGTTGTTTGAGTTGTAGCGTGGCGGCGAATGCATCATTACGCGTGGTCACTGAGTTGTCGCCGCCGCACCAAACCCTGGTAGCGGGGGAGGTTGCCGGGTTAAGTACCGAGCTGGTACGGGCGACGTTAGCCAAAGCCGGTGTAACGGCACAAATAGAGTTGTACCCTTGGGCGCGCTCTTTTCGCATTGCCCAAAGCCAACCTGATGTATTGATATACAATATGGCACGCACCGCTGAGCGTGAGCAGCAGTTTCACTGGATAGGTACCGTTGCGGCCTATCAGCTGGGGTTTGTTGCGCTTAGTCATCGCAGTGACATCCGCATCAGCTCGTTAAACGATGCCGCCGGCTATACCATAGCTGTGCAGCGGGATGATTTAGCGGCCAACTTTTTGATGCAGAATGGTTTTAACACCGGACAGCAACTGGTGCTGGCGGCCGATATTACCGAATCCTGGCAACTGCTGTTGAATGGTAAAGTAGACTTGGTGATTGATGATGCCGTAGCCTTAACTGCAATGGCTGAGACCTTGGGGGTGCCGCGCAAGTACCTGCGTTTTGTTTACGCTATACCGGAACTGGCACAGCGCACCTGGCTGGCGGCCAGCCGGGATACTTCGCCGGAGCTGGTCAAGCGCTTGCAACAAGCCCATAGTGAGGTGGCAACCACGGAGTATTATCAACAAATAATGTCGTCCGGCTATCTGCGCTAAAATATACTTTCTGCTGAAAAAAACGCCCGTAATAACGGGCGTTTGGCAGTACTTCACATCAGATTTTTTTGTATTTGATCCGGTGCGGCTCTAAAGCCTCAGCCCCATAGGTAGCTTTTAACCAGGCTTCATAATCTGAGTAGTTACCCTCAAAGAAATTTACCTTACCCTCGTCACGGTAATCCAGAATGTGGGTGGCGATACGGTCAAGGAACCAGCGGTCATGCGAGATCACCATGGCACAGCCCGGAAAATCAAGCAGGGCATTTTCCAGTGCCCGCAGCGTTTCTACGTCCAGATCATTGGTGGGCTCATCCAGCAGTAACATATTGCCGCCGGCTTTGAGTAGGGCGGCTAAATGTACGCGGTTACGTTCACCACCGGATAACTCGCCGATAAACTTTTGCTGATCATTGCCTTTAAAGTTAAAGCGGCCAACATAAGCGCGGCTTGGGATCTGGAAGTTACCGATTTGCAGCATATCCTGACCGTTGGAGATTTCCTGCCAAACCGTGTTTTTCGGGTTCATGCTGTCGCGGAACTGATCCACACTGGCCAACTGTACGGTGTCACCAACGCTGATATCACCCGAGTCAGCTTGCTCTGCGCCACTGATCATTTTAAACAGCGTGGATTTACCGGCGCCGTTCGGGCCGATAATACCGACGATGGCACCTTTGGGAATGCTGAAGCTTAGATCATCAATCAGCAAGCGGTCGCCAAAGGACTTACGCAGGTGATTAACCTCCAGCACTTTGTCACCCAGGCGTGGTCCTGGCGGAATAAACAGCTCGTTGGTTTCGTTACGCTTTTGAAATTCCTGACTTTGCAGCTCTTCAAACCGCGCCATCCGCGCTTTGCTCTTGGCATGACGGCCTTTGGGGTTAGTGCGCACCCACTCCAATTCTTGTTTAATAGAGCGTTGACGCGCGTTCTCGGCTTTTTCTTCCTGTTGCAGACGGGCATCTTTTTGCTCCAGCCAGGAAGAGTAATTGCCTTCCCACGGAATACCGTAACCACGGTCCAGCTCTAAAATCCAGCCGGCAACGTTATCAAGGAAATAACGGTCGTGGGTAATGGCGACCACGGTACCAGGGTAATCGTGCAGGAAGCGCTCTAACCAGGCGACAGATTCGGCGTCCAGGTGGTTGGTTGGTTCGTCCAGTAACAGCATGTCCGGCCGTTCCAGCAATAAGCGGCAAATGGCGACACGGCGGCGCTCACCACCGGAGAGGTGTTCAATTTTGGCATCCCATGGCGGCAGGCGCAGTGCATCGGCAGCACGCTCCAGGGTGTTATCCAGGTTATGGCCTTCTTTGGCTTGAATTAACGCTTCCAGTTCGCCTTGTTCACGAGCTAAGGCATCAAAGTCGGCGTTTTCGTCGGCATAGGCAGCGTACACCTCATCTAAGCGCGTCAGGGCGTTTTTTACATCGCTGAGCGCTTCTTCGACAATTTCCCGTACCGTTTTAGCCGGGTCTAATTGCGGCTCTTGCGGCAAATAACCAATTTTGGTGCCGGCCAAGGGTTTGGCTTCGCCTTCAAACTCGGTATCGACACCGGCCATAATACGCAGCAGGGTAGATTTACCTGAACCGTTTAAACCCAACACGCCGATTTTAGCGCCCGGGAAAAAGGATAACGAAATGTCTTTTAAAATAGTGCGCTTAGGCGGAACCACCTTAGAGACGCGAAGCATAGAATAGATATATTGAGCCATAATCGGGAGCTTATCCTTAAGTGAAACAATGCCGCAGATTGTACGTTATTTTTCGCTGCCAGGGAAAGCAAGGCACCCGGTAAACAAGATAAAACTCGCTTTTACGCCGTGCTTTCTGGTCTAATAGCAACCAATTCCTTTACCTGTGGTGGAAAGTAAATATGAGTCAATTTGCCCAAGATCCGAATTTTCAACGTTTCGTTGAAGAAGCCAAAACCAATGGCGTAGTTTATGTATTAGCCGAAGGCGAAGACTTACTGGTAGTAGAGTCGGTCGAGTTTGAAGAAACTGACGTTATGCCGTTCTGGTCTGACGAAGCTGCGGCCAAGGCGCATTGTTCAGAAGAGTGGGCGGTATATAAGCCGGAAGCCATTGCTCTGGACGTATTTTGCGACGGTTGGTTAAAAGAGATGTATGACGACGGTGTGTTAATTGGCCTGAACTGGGACGAAAGTTTGAATGGTCCGGAAGTGGAACCACGCGAATTGTTAGAAGCCCTGTCTTTAGTGCAGTAAGCCTTGTTGGCCGGGCGTAGCATGCTGCAAAGGTATATAGTGCAGCAGCAACGTCATAAAAATGGCAAAAAACTGACTTTATCCGTAAACTAGCGGCTAAGGCGGCACGTACTAGGGTTATCACAGCCGGTTTGGAATTAGTTATGTTATCAGAAGAAGCAATATTGGTACGCAGTGCGTTGGAAGCGCGTGGGCTGGAAACGCCGATGCTGGACAACGGTTTGTCGCGCGACCAGAAGTACAACAAGATAAGCAGCCTGATGAGCGAAGTGGTCAGCACTTTGGGGCTGGACTTGAGCGATGACAGTTTAAGTGAAACGCCGCACCGCATTGCAAAAATGTATGTCGACGAAATTTTTGGCGGCCTGAACTACACCAATTTCCCCAAAATTGCACTGATTGACAATAAAATGCAGGTGCAGGAAATGGTAAAAGTAAAAGACATCAGCTTTACCAGCACCTGCGAGCACCATTTTGTCACTATTGACGGTTACGCCACTGTGGCTTATATCCCGGAAAAACGCATTATAGGTTTATCTAAAATTAACCGCATAGTGCGCTTTTTTGCTCAGCGGCCGCAGGTACAGGAACGGTTAACACAACAGGTTTTGGTTGCCATGCAAACCTTGTTGCAAACCGACAATGTTGCGGTGACGATGGAAGCGGTGCATTACTGCGTAAAATCGCGCGGTGTAATGGACGTAAACTCCAAAACCCAAACCACGGCTTTGGGTGGCATATTTAAAGACGACGGCCGTACCCGCGCCGAGTTTCTTGCCCGTTATTAATGCTTTAACTGTAAGTTGAATAAGGCGCCTGATGGCGCCTTTTTTTATAGTTGAATGGCAGGTTTAGTTGCAAATGCGAATTGTTATCAGTATTATGCCGATCAGGTTTTTTCTGGGTTGAGCGGTAATGACTGAGTTCCGGCGCGGGCCTGCGCTAAATAAACTAATGCGTGTGATCCACAGTTACAGCTCGATGCTGGTGCTGGTATTGCTGCTGTTTTTTGCCATTACCGGTATTACGCTGAACCATCCGGATTGGCTCTACAGCAAAGCCGGACAGCTTAGCTTACAGCAGGTGCTGAGCTTACCTGAACCACTGCGCTACAGCAGCTTGCCCGAATCTGAGCCACAGCAGGCACAAATTGCTGCACAGTTCCGTGACTGGCTAAGCACTGAGCATCAGGTTAAGGCGTCAGTGTTCAGCTATATGTTTGAACCGGATGAGATGGTGCTGGAGCTGGATTTTAAGCGCCCGGCCGGTTATGCCACCGCCATTGTCGATTTTTCCGCTAACACCGCAGAGCTTGAGTTGGAGTTTAACGGTTACCTGGCGCTGCTGAATGATTTACATAAAGGCCGTAACGCCGGCACCAGCTGGATAGTGCTGATTGATGTAACGGCGGTGGCCTGCATTATTTTTGCGCTAACCGGGTTTTGGTTGATTTTAAAGCAGCCATCAAGGCGCAGCATGGGCAACAGTCTGGCCATGCTGGGTATTTTTATCAGCTTGTTTGCTTATATCTTGTCGTTGCATTAGCGCCGGTGAAGGCGCGTTAACAGAGGAACCACTATGAAGTTAACCGGGGCGTTGTTAGTTGTTTGTGCCACTGCACTGTGCTGGCACAGTAAGGCAACCGCAGCACAAAGTGACATTAAACTGGAATTGCCGGCCATAGAAACCAGCCAGTATCACCGGCCTTATGTGGCGGTATGGGTGGAAAATGCACAACAACAACCGGTAAAGCTGATTGCGCTGTGGGTAGAAAAGCCGGACTGGTTAAAAGATCTACGCCGCTTTTGGCGCAAAATCGGCCGCAGTAATACCGCCCTGGTTGATGCCGTCAGCGGTGCCACGCAAAAACCCGGCAGCTATACGCTGCATTGGGACGCTAAGGATGACAGCGGTGCAGCGCTAAGTGCAGGCAGCTACACACTTTTTGTTGAGGCTGCACGTGAACAAGGCGGGCGCAGTCTGGTTAAGCATGAATTTAACCTGCCAGCACAAGGCGCCGTTATTGAAATAGCGGCAGAGGGTGAATTAGGCGCTGTTAAAGCCACTATTCGTTAAGCGCGGTTACGCCGCATTCAAAGTTTAAAAAGGACGCTTCACTATGATAAAAACAGCCGCAGTTATACTAACTGGTTTATTGATCAGCAGCAGTATCAGTGCCCACACCTTATGGCTGGTGCCAAGCCATTACGTATTGTCGAAGCAGGACAGTTGGGTTAGCGTTGATGCCTCTGCCGCCAATATGACCTTTGTCCCGGATAAAGGCATTGGTTTAACCAGCCTGAAACTGTATTTGCCGGATGGCAAAGTACAAGATGTGACCTCGGTGCATCAGGGCAAGCGTAAATCGATGGCAGATGTACAACTGGCCGGAGATGGTACTTATAAGTTGGAAATGGCTAATCCGCTGCGCTTTTTTACCAGTTATGAGCTAAACGGTGAGCGCAAACGGCTGATGGCCAATAAGCAGGAGCGCACGGCGCAACTGCCTGCAGGCGCCACCAAGGTAGAAACCACACAGATGCGCAGCCGCAATTTTGCTTATATTACGGTAAACAGCCCAACCGATAGCGTAGTAAAACTGCAGGGTGCCGGGCTTGAGATCAGCAGTAATGTGCATCCGGCCGATGTGGTCGCCGAAGAACGCCTGGAGTTAGTGTTTAACCTGGATGGTAAACCGCAGGCCGGCGTAAAAGGCGTGTTGTCGTATGAAGGCGAGCTGTACCGCAACGATGCCGGCCGGGTTGAGTTTGAAACCGGTGCCGATGGCCGTTTTAATTTTACGCCACAAACCGCCGGGCGCTATTTAGTGGAAGCATCCTACGCTGCAGAGACTGCATCAAAGCTGGCAGACAAGGTGCGCGAGTCCGTCACTTATACCTTTGAAGTGGCGCTACCTTAACGCAATATGGTGTCAAACTAACAAAGCCAGCCAAATTCAATAGGCTGGCTTTGTGCTATTTGTTACACTGCCGACTATCTTTTCAGGCGTTAGCAGGACCGGGTAATGCGCATTTTTGCCGATGAAAACATGCCGTTGGTGCAACAATTCTTTAGTCAATTTGGTGAAGTTAACTTGTTTGATGGCCGCAATGTCAGTGCGGCGCAACTGCAGGATGCCGACATCTTATTAGTGCGCTCGGTCAGCAATGTTAATGCGCAATTGTTGCAGCACAACACTAAGCTGCGTTTTGTCGGTACTGCCACTATCGGCATGGACCATATTGACCAAACTTATCTGGCAACGCGTAATATAGCCTTTTCCAGTGCACCCGGCTGCAATGCGCAGTCGGTGGTGGAGTATGTGCTAAGCAGTTTGTGGTGCTTAGCGAATAAATATCAGTGGCAGTTAGCGGATAAAACCGTGGGTATAGTCGGCGTGGGTAATATCGGCAGCCGGCTGGCCAGGGCGTTGCAGGCGCTGAATATCCGTGTGTTACTGTGTGACCCGGTGCGTGCACGCAACGAAGCCGACTTTAACCACACCGATTTTACCGCGCTTTGCCAACAAGCCGATATTATCAGCTTTCATACCCCGCTGATTAGTAGTGGCAGCGACGCCAGCAAACACTTACTGAACGCGCAAAGCTTAGCGCTGTTAAAGCCGGATTGCGCACTGATTAATGCCTCCCGTGGTGCGGTGATAGATAACCGGGCTTTGCTGCAGGATCTGACCGGCGCGGCTAAGCGCCGTGCCGTGGTGTTAGATGTATGGGAAAATGAGCCCGACATTCTTACTGCACTACTGCCTTACGTGGATATTGCCACCGCCCACATTGCCGGCCACAGTATTGAGGGCAAAGCCCGTGGTACTGAAATGCTGTATCAGCGTTGCGCCGCCTTGCTGCAACAGCCACTGCAACAACAGCTACAGCAGTTATTACCGGTACCAGCGATGGAAAAACTGCAAATTAGTGCAAATTTTGGGCTTCCGGATGTCCAAAACTTAGCAAGACTGTTATATGATGTGCGGCGTGACGATGCCATACTGCGGCATTATTTGCACAGTAAGGGCTTTGACTGGCTTCGCAAGTCATACCCGCCGCGGCGCGAATTCAGCTCGTTACAACTGTGTGGCAAGGTCATACCGGACTTTTTGCCGCAATTAGGTTTTAGCCTCGCACAATAACAAGAGGAACTGTCATGGCTTCGCAATACAATGTTGCCGTTTTGGGTGCAACAGGTTTGGTAGGACAACATTTAATTGAAATTCTGGAACAGCGTGATTTCCCGGTCGCTCAGCTGTTTCCTCTGGCCAGCAGCCGTTCTGCCGGCGGTACCGTGACATTTAAAGGTAAGAAAATTAAGGTTATTGATGCAGAAACCTTTGATTGGTCACAAGCGCAAATTGGCCTGTTCTCTGCCGGTGGCAGTGTATCGGCTATTTATGCGCCTAAAGCCGCTGATGCCGGCTGTGTGGTGATCGACAATACCTCCCATTACCGCTACGAGCCGGATATTCCGCTGGTGGTGCCGGAAGTGAATGCTCATGCTATTGCTGATTATCGCAACCGCAATATTATTGCTAACCCGAACTGCTCCACTATTCAGATGTTGGTGGCGTTAAAGCCGATTCACGATGCGGTGGGGATCAGCCGGATTAATGTGGCGACCTATCAATCGGTCAGCGGTGCCGGTCAGGATGCAGTAGAAGCCTTAGCCCATGAAGCTGCACAGCTGATGAACGGCCGGCCGATAGAAAAAGAAGGCCAGTTTGCCCGCCAGATTGCGTTTAATGTTATTCCGCAAATTGATGTGTTTATGGACAACGGCTACACCAAAGAAGAAATGAAGATGCATTGGGAGACGCAGAAAATTTTCGGCGACGACAGCATTTCTGTTAACGCTACTGCAGTGCGGGTGCCGGTGTTTTTCGGCCACGCCGAAGCGGTACATATTGAAACACGGATGCCAATCAGTGTAGAGCAGGTAAAAGCCTTGCTGGCTGACGCGCCGGGTGTAGTATTGCTGGAAAACAATGCCGATTTCCCCACTCAGGTGTGCAGTGCCGCCGGTAAAGATGAGGTGTTTGTTGGCCGGATCCGCCAGGACTTATCGCATGAGAACGGTATTAACCTGTGGGTAGTGGCAGATAATATCCGCAAAGGCGCGGCTACCAACAGTATTCAAATTGCTGAGCACCTGATCCGCGACTACCTGTAATTGGTCCGTTTATAATATCGCAGGGCTTCACTACGAAGCCCTTGCTTCCTCTGCAATGAACTTCTGCTATATCAACAGCTTTTTTAAGTGCTGGTCAGAACTGCGTCTGTGCTTTATATTTTCACTAACGGTTTGCCTGTCATAGTTGGAACGTTGTTTGCAATACAACTAAAGCTTTTAGCAGAAGCTGCCGATTTCTTTATCTAAATACGCCGGACTTGGGGTAGGGACCATTAATGCCTTTGTTATTTGTTTTCATCGTTGCAGCGCTTGTCAATTTTTCGTCACCGGTACTGGCGCAGGAAAGCACTACCCAAATTCGTGGCCCGCGCGGCAGTGATGCGCCGCCACCGGCTGTTACTATAGGGCCGCTAAGCCCGTCTGATACGCTGTGGCGGGTAGCGGAGCGCATCAAGCCGGAGGGTAATATCAGCCTGTATCAGGTGATGTATGCCATCTATCTGAAAAACCCCGACGCCTTTATTGATGGGAACCTGAACCGCTTACGGCCTGGTTCAACACTTACGCTGCCCACCGAAGCGGAAATACAGCAAGTTGATCTGGCCATCGCCAGGCGAAAATCGGAGCAGGATGATGTTATTTGGGCTGAGCGGCAAAAAGCTGCCGCCGCGCGCCGGGAAACTACCGCAGTGGCTACGCCAAAGCCAAAGCCGGACCCGCAGTGGCAGGCAGAGCTTGAGCGTATTGGCCGGCAGCAACGGGATGACTTAGACGGTTTGCGCAGTCAGTTTGCCGATTCTATGCAGCTGATTGAAAGCATCGCCGATGAGAATTTACAGTTAAAAACCAGCCTGAGCCGCGTGCAGCAGGAGTTGGAACTGATTAAAGCGCAACTGGGTGAAGACAGTGAGCTGCAACAACAAATTGAGTTGCTGTTAAAGCAGCAGGCAGAGCTGCTGCAAGCCCGCGCAGAGGAAGAAGCGCTGAAGCTGCAGCAGCAACAAGGCAGTAACTGGCAGCAATGGTTTAAAAATCCGCTGGCGTGGGTATTGGCAGCTTGCATACCGGCATTGTTGATTTTATTCAGTATTTTGCTGTGGGTGAAGAAGCGCGGCCGTCATACCGAAGACGTTATTCAGGCCGCCACTACCGAAAAGGCGGTTGATCCCGGCTATCATTCGCCGTTGCCACCGTTGGATGAAAGCAATGATCTGGATGAGAGCCTGTTTGAAATAGATGACGCACTGCTCGAAGATGCCTTTAGCGATGGCAGTGAATTTAACGACAGTGCAGCCGCTGACGACGATATGTTGCAGTTTGACGATGGCTTGTCGTTTGAAGATGACAGCTTACTGCCGGCGGTGGATGACACTTTGGCTGACGACATTCTGTCAGAGCCGGATCTGGCCGATGCTGCAGCCGCACCAGACGACTTTGATGCGGATAATATTTTATCCGACACCGATTTGTCTGCGTTACTGGCTGCAGAGGATGACGATGACGGCGTAGTTGAGCTGGCGGATGATACCCCGGACGGGGATTTAAGCGATGAGACGGGCAACGAGCTAAGCGAAGAACAGCCAACTGCAGAACAGCCAACTGCAGAACAGCCAACTGCAGAACAGCCAACTGCAGCAGACAGCATTGCTGACGAGGATATGTCTGCTTTTGATGAAGTAGATATCGACGAGCTGATTGAAGAAATTGATTTTGACGCAGAGGATGTACTGCCGGACGAGGACGCGCAAGTTGCTACCAAGGCGGAGCAAGCGAGCGCAACGGTTTCAACCCAACAAGAACAGCAATTGGCTGAGTCTATGGCGGCGGTGGAAGAAGACACTCCGGCACAAGCTTACAGCTTTGACAGCTCTGAGCTGGATGAATTTGCCGAAAGTCTGGTAAATGACGGCGCCGGTAATGCAGAGCAAACGGACGTTGATAATGATGACGCTGCGCTGTTAAGTGCTGAACTGACAGAATTATTAGAGCAGGTGGAAGACAGCCGCCCGGTAGTGGAGCCGGCTGAGCTGACGCAGGAGGCAGAGGCAGAGCAACAAGAAGCTGAGCTGCAGGAAGATGCTCCGCAACAGGACGAATTGCTGGCTCAGGACATGTTATTGCAGGATGATGAGGCAAACGTCGACACGGATATTGAAGACAGCACTCTGGCGGCGCTGGATTTAACCGCGACAGAGGATGATTCTGTCGTCAGGCCGGGCGAGGCGGCGCTATCGGTGGAGAACCCCAGCAAAATTTTGCCGGAGTATCCGCAACTGGAACTGACAGACGATGACTTGCTAAGCGATCTTGAGCTGTTGCCGGCAGACGACGCTGCTACTGATACAGCAACGGCGGCACAGGATGAGGTGCCGGAGATAGAGCTGGACCCGTTGCCGGATGCCCGGTTTGATTCTTTAATGTCTGAGCTCGAAGCAATGGCGGATGTTATAGAATCGGATGATGCCGGGGCAGAGCAGGATGATGCTGCGCTGCTGGTGGACGATTTGACCGCAGCGCAACAAGACTCCGGCAGCGATTTTAATTTCGCTGAAGATGATTTTGTTGAAATAGATAAGCTGCTGGCCGATGCCGGACAGCAGGAGCAGGACACCCAGCGTTTTGACAAGCTGAATGTCGATGTGGGCCTGGATGATTATGCCGCTATTATCGGTGAACATGAGCAACGTGATGTGGACACTGAAGATAACGGTTATGCCGCCAAGCTGGATTTGGTCCGCGCTTATATTGAGATTGATGACCGCGAAAGTGCGGATTTGCTGCTGGACGAGATACTGGCATCAGACGTGCCGGCCAACATTAAAGCCGAAGCGCAGAAACTGAAACAGGAAGATTAACGCCGGGCACTGCATAAACACAGTGCTTGCGGTATAATCGCCGCCGTTTATTAACTGGGGGTGGCATGCGCATAGCACTGGGTATTGAATACGACGGTTCGGAGTTTTACGGTTGGCAACGTCAGCGCGAAGTAAACAGCGTGCAGCAGGAGCTGGAGATTGCGTTGTCTTCGGTGGCAAATCAGCCGATAGAGCTCAGTTGTGCCGGCCGCACTGACGCCGGCGTGCATGCGACCGGCCAGGTGGTGCATTTTGATACCAGTGCCATGCGGGACAGCAAAGCCTGGGTCATGGGCACTAACAGTCGCTTACCCGATACGGTTGCTGTACGCTGGGCGCAACCGGTTGCAGATGATTTCCATGCCCGCTTCAGCGCTACCGCCAGGCGCTATCGTTACATTATCTATAACCATAAATACCGCCCCGCTATTTTACGTGCCGGCCTGAGCCATTATCACCAGGCATTGGATATTGAACTGATGCAGCAGGCCGCACCATACCTGCTGGGCGAGCAGGATTTCAGCTCATTTCGGGCCATGCAGTGCCAGTCACATACGCCGTTTCGTAATGTGCACCACCTGAACATTGAACGCCGTGGCGACTTTATTGTGCTGGATATTAAAGCCAATGCGTTTTTGCATCATATGGTGCGTAATATTACCGGCAGTCTGTTGGAAGTGGGCATGAAGAACCGCCCGCCACAATGGATTGCTGAATTGCTGACAGCAAAAGATCGCAATCTGGCTGCGGCTACCGCTAAACCCGGTGGCTTATATCTGGTCGATGTCGACTATCCGGCGCATTTCGGTATCCCCAAAGTTGCGCCCGGGCCATTGTTTCTGCCAGGCTAAGCATGGCAGCAGGCGGCACTACTAAGACCAGTTTTCTGTATTCGGCGCTGTAGGTTTTGTGCTTTAATAGCGCCGGTTTACTGAATTTCGGCGTTTTTTAACGTTTTTACGGCCTGGCCATAGTCGCAGAGTCGTTAGCTATAGGACAAATTTATGAGTTGGTTAGAAAAGATCCTGCCCAGAACATCCTCTTCTTCCGCGCGTCGAAATATCCCGGAAGGTGTCTGGACCAAATGCACGTCATGCGATGCCGTGTTATATAAAGCTGATTTAGATCGTAATTTAGGTGTATGCCCCAAGTGTGATCATCATATGCGGGTGTCGGCGCGTGCCAGGTTAACCGGCTTCCTTGATACCGGTAATACTAAAGAATTGGCAGCTGAGCTGGAGCCGCAAGATTTACTGAAATTTAAAGACAGCAAGCGCTACAAAGACCGCATTGTGGCGGCGCAAAAAGCCACCAATGAAAAAGATGCCATGGTCGTTATGCACGGTACGTTAAAAGGTATGCCGATAGTGGCGGCGTCGTTTGAATTCGAGTTTATGGGCGGCTCTATGGCCTCTGTAGTGGGGGCCAAGTTTGTTGCCGGCGTTGAACACGCGTTAAAGCACAAAGTGCCTTTTGTGTGTTTTTCTGCCAGCGGCGGTGCCCGGATGCAGGAAGCGCTGTTTTCTCTGATGCAAATGGCCAAAACCAGCGCTGCTCTGGCAAAAATGAGCGAAGCCGGTTTGCCTTATATTTCGGTACTGACCGACCCGACCATGGGCGGCGTATCAGCCAGTTTGGCCATGTTAGGTGATGTGAATATCGGTGAGCCTAAAGCCTTAATCGGGTTTGCCGGCCCACGGGTTATTGAACAAACCGTGCGGGAGAAGTTACCTGAAGGTTTCCAGCGCAGCGAATTCTTACTGGAACACGGTGCCATTGATATGATTGTTGACCGGCGCAAAATGCGCGATACAATTGCGCGATTAGTCGCTAAGTTTATGCAGCTGCCTGCTCCGGTGTCGGAGCACGACGCCGCTTAAGGTTTTATGTCAACTGCAATACTGAACAGCCAATCGTGCCATAGCCTGGCCGATTGGCTTTGTTATATCGAACAAAGCCATCCTATCCATCAGATTGAGCTTGGTCTGGAGCGCGTGCTGAGAGTGGCGCAGCAGGCTGATTTACAGCAACTGCCGGGTAAAACCATTCTGATTGGCGGCACCAACGGCAAAGGCACTACAGCCCGCTGCCTCGAACAACTACTGCTGGCGCAGGGCTTCAGTGTTGGTGTTTACAGCTCACCGCATTTACTGCACTTTAATGAGCGTTTACGGCTTAACGGCAGCGATGTGGCTGACGCAGACTGGGTCAGCGCTTTTGCTTTTATTGAACAGCTGCGCGGCGATATTGCGCTGACGTACTTTGAATTCACTACCCTGGTGGCCTTTCGCTTGTTGCAGCAGCACCAGGTGGATTTTTGCCTGATAGAGGTTGGCCTGGGCGGGCGGCTGGATGCAACCAATATTGTTACGCCTGCCGTCAGTGTCATTACCACCGTCGATTTGGATCATCAGGATTGGCTGGGTAACGACAGAGAAACGATTGGCCGGGAAAAAGCCGGCATCTTCCGCCCCGGCGGCACTGCAGTAATAGGTGAGTTAGACCCGCCGCAGTCCGTGCTGCAGCACAGTGCCGCCTTAAAGTGCCGCAGCGTGGTAGTGCAGAGGGATTATCATTACAGCGAGCAGGCCGACAGCTGGCAATGGCATAGTGCCGGTGCAACCTATACGGCATTGCCGTTACCGGCGATGCCGGTGCAAAATGCGGCCTGCGCGCTGGCCGTATTGCAGCAACTGGCATTGTTGCCAACGCCGGAGCAATTAGCCGCGGTATTAACCGGGCTGACACTACCCGGGCGCATGCAATGGCTGCAACAGCAGCCGGCGATTATTGTTGATGTGGCACATAATCCGCAATCCGCGCGCTACCTGGCACAGCAACTTCGCCGGTTAAAACCGCGCTTTGGTCGTGTACTGGCGCTAAGCGGCATGTTAAAAGATAAGGATATTCAACAAACTCTGTTACCCTTGACGACATTGTTTGATCAATGGCATCTTGTAAGCCTTGGTGGCGCCCGTGGTGCCGGAGCCCGGCAGTTGGCAGAACAGCTGCCGCAAGGTACAGCCAATGTGGTATTGCATGAGGACGTGCTAAGCGCTTATCAGGCGGTTAGCGCAAGGTTACAGCCAGATGAGTTATTGGTCGTGTTTGGTTCGTTTTTCACTGTGTCTGCTGTGTTGGCAGGCCATCAGGAGGCAAAGTGACACCCGCATTTAAACATCGTTTACTGGGTACAGTGATACTGGTGCTGGCCGGTATTATCTTCCTGCCGGACTTGCTGGATGGTGAAAAGCAGGTGGTAAAAGATGATTTTAAGGTGATCCCGGCCCGCCCTGAGTTTAAAGGTGTGCAGCAGCAACAAGTGACAAACAGCGATGCTGTTGAGCAGGTTCGTGCTGAAGTGACGCCCGCAGTTGTCGACGAACAACCGGTTGATGTTGCCACGACAGACAAACCCTTACCGTCGCAGCAGTACACTCAAGTCACAGCACCGGCAAACACGTCGGCAAAAACGCCGGCGGCAACTAAACCGGCCAATGTGGCGCTTGACCAGGCGGCTTGGGTGGTGCGGGTTGGTAGTTTTAGTAAAGCTGAAAATGCCAATGCCTTAGTGGCTAAATTGCGCAAGGCCGGTTTTACCACCTTTACCCGGAATATTACCAACTCGCAGGGTGTGAGGCTTACCAGCGTGCTGGTAGGGCCCGAGCTTCGAAAAGAGCGGCTGGAGCAGCAGTTACCCAAATTGCAACAGTTGACCGGTATAGAGCGTCTGAATGTGATGAGTTATCAGCCGACCGAAAATAATTAGCCAAGCAGTCACTCAGTTTGGTAGAATGCGCGCCGTCATCAAACAACCTTTGGTAGCAAATGGTCTGGGTTGATTTTGCCATTATGGCAATCATAGCGTTATCGGCTGTTATCAGCCTGGTCAGAGGCTTTGTTAAAGAAGCGATTTCACTGGCCGTTTGGATCCTGGCCTTCTTTATCGCCAGCCAATATTATCCGCATTTAGCAGGTTTATTTACCTCCATGCAGGACGAAACCCTGCGTAATGCTTCTGCCATCGCCATTTTATTTATCAGCAGCCTGGCCCTTGGCGCTTTAGTGAATTTTCTTATCGGTAAACTGGTGCAATCAACCGGTTTATCCGGCACCGATCGCGTGTTGGGGCTGGTGTTTGGAGCCTTACGCGGCGTGTTGGTGGTGAGTGCCGTGCTGTTTTTCACTGATGCCTTTACCCCGGTTGCAAGTACCGGCTGGTGGCAAAACTCAGTATTAATCCCCGAATTTGGTTTTATCATTGAATGGTTCTTCGAGTATTTGCAGCACCATTCCGGTTTTATGCAAAAGCCCTAGCGTTGGCGAGGAAAAAAATCCATGTGTGGTATTGTTGGTATTGTTGGAAAATATCCGGTTAATCAGGCACTGTACGATGGTTTAACAGTGTTGCAGCATCGCGGCCAGGATGCGGCGGGTATTGTTACCGTGGACAACAACACGCTGCGTTTGCGTAAGGCTAACGGCCTGGTAAAAGACGTATTTGAAGCCCGGCATATGGAACGTTTGGCCGGTACTATGGGTATCGGCCATGTACGTTATCCTACGGCGGGTTCATCCAGTACCGCTGAAGCACAGCCGTTCTATGTCAACAGTCCGTTTGGTATTGCCCTGGCGCACAACGGTAACCTGACCAATTCACACATTTTAAAAGAAGAAATATTCCGCGTCGCACGCCGTCACGTTAATACGACTTCTGATTCAGAAGTATTGCTTAACGTATTGGCGCATGAGCTGCACAACAGCGGTGTGATGGAGCTGCAGGCCGAGCATATTTTCCGCGCCGTGGCCAATGTGCATCGTAAAGTAAAAGGCGGTTATGCCGTAGTCGCCTTAATTATCGGCCATGGTTTACTGGCATTTCGCGACCCTAACGGTATTCGTCCGTTGGTCATGGGAAAACGCGAGACTAAGCTGGGTACCGAGTATATGGTGGCGTCCGAGAGCGTAGCCCTTGATGCCGACGGCTTTACTGTACTGCGCGATGTATCACCCGGTGAAGCGGTGTATATTACCGCCCAGGGCGAGCTGCATAGCTTCCAGTGTGCCGAAAACCCCAGCTACACGCCGTGTATTTTTGAGTATGTTTACTTTGCCCGGCCGGACTCTACTATCGACAATATCTCGGTGTACGCTTCACGCGTGGCCATGGGTACTATGCTGGGACAAAAAATTAAGCGCGAATGGGCCAACCTGGATATTGATGTGGTTATTCCGATCCCGGAAACCAGCAACGACGCTGCCTTGCAAATCGCCACTGTATTGGGTTTACCCTACCGCCAGGGTTATGTGAAAAACCGCTATATCGGCCGTACCTTTATTATGCCTGGCCAGGAAGCGCGGAAAAAATCGGTTAAGCGTAAGCTCAACGCCATTAAGCAGGAATTTAAAGATAAAAACGTGCTGTTGGTGGATGACTCTATAGTACGCGGCACCACATCACAGCAAATTATTGATATGGCGCGTGAAGCCGGTGCGAAGAAAGTGTACTTCGCTTCAGCGGCACCGGAGATTCGCTTCCCCAACGTGTACGGTATTGATATGCCATCAGCCAATGAGCTGATCGCGCATGGCCATGATGTTGACAGCATTTGTGACATTATCGGCGCCGATGGCCTGATTTTCCAATCGTTACCGGATTTAATCGAAGCGGTGCGGCTGGAAAACCCGGAAATTAAACGCTTTGAAACCTCAGTGTTCGATGGCAACTACGTGACTAACGATATTGACCAAGACTACCTGAACCGGCTGGATCAAATGCGTAGCGACGGTGCTAAAGCAAAGTCCGGCGCGGCTATGGCAACTAACCTGGAAACCTATAACGAAGGTTAAACTGCCGCAACAGCTACAAAACCAAAAGGGAGCCTCAGGCTCCCTTTTTTGCACTTGTTATAACCGGTTAATGGGTAAAGGTAGGGCCGAAACCGGAGCTCCACAAAATAGCGGTGGCGGTCATAATACATACCAGTAAAACCAAGCCACAGGTTACTACGGAGCTGGCATAAATAAAGCCGCGTTCTTCCGGAATATGCATTAATATTGGCACGCCAACATATAACAGGTATACCGAATACGCCAGGCCGACTAAGCCGACAGTCATCACCACCCACAACTCCGGATATAAGCCGGCAAAACCAACCATAAATAATGGCGTAGAGGTATAAGCTGCCAATTCTAAGGTTTGCGTATAGCTGGGTTCAGCACCAAAGGTATGCGCCATCCAATGTGCCAACAAGGCCAGCGCGAACACGCCGCCGATTAAGGCAATATACATGGCTATAGATAACATCAGCGCGCTGTCGTGGGTGAGCATAATGCGGTCACCCACACCTATGCTCCAGCCCAAATGCACGGCGGAATAGTAGGCGCATACTGACGGGATCAATGCCACCAGCAAAATGTGGATCAGGCTGTAACGAAAACTTTCATGTCTTGCATCTATCGTATGCCACTCTTCTTTCGGGTGCGCATACAGTCCCCATAAGTGATTCAATATCATAATTATTATCCTTGTCACTACGTCTGCACAACTTTAGCTATCTTTGATAGCCGTTGTATCAGTTATGGCCAATATAATGCACTTCGTCAAGCATATTGTTTGAAATTTGACCGGCGCTTTATTGTGCTTACTCAGCCGCTTGGTGTCGGCAATGCTATTGGCTATAATGCGCACCGGTTTTAATAACAGAAGTACAGCCATGCTAAGCGCTGAGATCAGCCAATTACTGGGCCCGGTACAACAGTTTTTACAGTGCGATACCCCTGCTGAATGGTTGCATATGGCAGCAAAGCCGGAACATTTAGCCATGTTGCTGCAGGACCATATGATTTGCGAGTTAAAAGCTGCACAATCGGCAATGTACCTGATCCGCCGTTATGCTGCCGACGAACAAAGCGGTGAGGCCCTGTTGCAATGGCTGAAACCCTATGAAGACTTTACCTACCGCCAGCAGGGCGATTGGCAAGCACTGGCCGGGCTGAGCCTGAAAAAATCCATGTTGGCTAAAGGTAGCAGCCCGCACGCCCAAGAGCTGATCGATAAAATGGTATTGCTGATTAAAGAAGAGCTGCATCATTTTTATCAGGTACTGGAAGTGATGGCAAAGCACGGCATTAAATACGAGAAAATCAGCTCCAGCCGCTATGCCAAAGGCTTGCTGCGCCATGTGCGTACTTATGAGCCGGCAGCCATGGTGGACAAACTGATTTGCGGTGCTTATATTGAAGCCCGCTCCTGTGAGCGCTTTGCTAAATTAGCGCCGTCTTTACCGGGCGATATTGCTGAGTTTTATATCTCGTTGCTACGCTCTGAAGCACGGCATTACCAGGATTATCTGACGCTGGCGACAGAGATAGCGGCTGAGGATATCAGTGCGCGTATCGCATTTTTTGGCCAGATTGAAGCAGAGTTAATTTTATCGCCGGACAACGATTTTAAGTTTCACAGCGGCGTACCGGTTGCTGCATAAAAAACACCACCCAAAGCGGGTGGTGTTTTTGCTTTTCTGTTGGTTTATAACGCTGATTTTTGCGGCCGTTGATGCACCAAACGGTACAGGGCCGGCAGCAATAACAGTGTTAGCAGGGTAGCGGAAATAATACCGCCAATCACCACTGTGGCCAGCGGCCGCTGTACTTCAGCGCCGGTACCGCTGTTAAACGCCATCGGTAAAAAGCCCAAACTGGCCACCAGTGCGGTCATTAACACCGGGCGTAAACGCTGAACTGCACCTTGCTGTATGGCTTCTGGCAGCGCAACGCCTTGTTCGCGTAATTGCTTTATCATCGCCAGCATTACCACACCGTTAAGTACGGCGATACCGGATAAGGCAATAAAGCCAACTGCTGCTGAGATCGACAGCGGCATATCGCGCAGCAGCAGCGCCGTAACGCCACCGGTGAGCGCCAGCGGTACACCACTGAATACCACTAAGGCATCTTTGGCAGAATTAAGTGCACTGAACAGCAGGCCGAAAATCAGCAACAAGGTTAGCGGTACTACCCACATTAAGCGGTTAGTCGCCGATTGCAGCTGCTCAAAAGTGCCGCCATAGCCCAGCCAGTAACCGGCCGGCAGTGCCAGATTATCTGCCATTAATTGTTTGCTTTCACTGATAAAGCTGCCAAGGTCACGGCCGGATACATTGGCCGTGACCACCACATTGCGCTTGGCGTTTTGCCGGTTTATCTGATTAGGGGCGTCAATCTCATTAAAATGCGCGACTTCACCAAGCGGCACGTAAGTCAGCTCGGTATTAGTGCTGTCGGCATAAGGTGCATCAGTTAACGCCAGAGGCAGACGTTTTAATTGCTGCGGATTGCTGCGTAGCGCTTCATCGGCTCTGATCACCAGCGCAAAGGCTTTGTCGGCCTCATAAATAAGCCCGACCTGCTGCCCGCCAACCATGGTTTGAATATAGTGTTGCACGCTGGCGACATCGATACCCAACAGCGCCAGGTGTTCGCGGTCAGGTTCAATCGACAGCATCGGTAAGCCCGTAGCCTGCTCCATCCGCACATCAACAGCGCCCGGCACTGTTGCCAGTAAGCTGGTTGCAGCCTGTGCCAGCCGGGTCAGTTCGGTTAAATCATCGCCGTAAATCCGCAGTGCCACATCACTACGCACCCCGGCAATCAGCTCGTTAAAGCGCATTTCTATCGGCTGGGTAAACTCGTAGTTATTGCCGGGCAGTGCCTCTACGGTGTGGCGCAGCAACGCCAACAATTCAGCCTTGCTCGTTTCCGGGTTAGGCCATTGGCTTTGCGGCTTTAGCATCACAAAGGTATCAGCCACATTGGGTGGCATAGGATCAGTGGCTATTTCTGCCGTACCCAGCTTGCTAAATACCGCTGACACCTGCGGCAGAGCGGCAATTTCGCGCTCCAGCAGCAATTGCATTTGCAGCGACTGGCTTAAACTGGTGCCCGGAATTCGCAGCGCATGCAGTGCAATATCGCCCTCATCCAGTTGCGGCATAAATTCGCTGCCAAGCTTACTGCCTTGCCAGAAAACCGCGGCCATCATCAACACGGCAGCACTGATAAACAGTGCTGAGTAACGTAAGCTCAGGCGCAGCAACACGGCATAGCCCTGTTTCAAAGCGCGCAGCAGGGCAGAGTCGTGTTCGTTAACCTTACCGCGGACAAAAATGGCAATAGCTGCCGGTACAAAGGTAATGGCCAGCAGCACCGCTCCGGCCAGGGCGGCAATAACAGTAAAGGCCATCGGATGAAACATTTTGCCCTCGACGCCACCCAGGGCAAAAATGGGCAAAAACACCAACATGATGATCAGTACGCCAAATACTGCTGGGGTAAAGACTTCACGGGTGGCCTGATACACTTCGCTTAAGCGCTCTTCCAGTGTCAGCAGGCGGCCCTGTTGCTGTTGTGCCAGACCCAAGCGTCGCAGGCTGTTCTCCACCACGATAACGGCACCATCGACCAGTAAGCCAAAGTCAATCGCGCCTAAGCTCATCAGGTTACCGCTGACTTTATTCATCGCCATGCCGGTTATGGCAAACAACATACTTAGCGGTATTACCAGGGCGGTGATCAGCGCGGCGCGGATATTACCGAGAAAAATAAACAGCACCACTATAACCAGCACGGCGCCTTCAAACAGGTTTTTTTGTACCGTCGCTATGGTTTTATCCACCAGGCTGGTGCGGTTGTATACCGCTTTGGCGCTAACCCCTGGCGGCAGTGAACGGTTTACCTCGTGCAGTTTTTCTGCCACGGCTTTGGACACGGTACGGCTGTTTTCACCCAGCAGCATAAATACAGTACCCAGCACCGTTTCTTCGCCGTTAAGGCTGGCAGCACCGCTGCGCAGCTCTTTACCAAAATAAACATCTGCTACATCGCGTAGCCGCACCGGCGCATCGTCACGTTTGGCAATTACCAGCGCGCTGATGTCCTCCAGGTTACGCAGCTGGCCCGGCGAGCGCACCAGCCATTGCTCCCCGCGTTGTTCAATATAACCGGCGCCGGCATTGCTGTTATTGCGTGACAGGGCGCTGGTTATATCAGCCAGCGTAAGGTTAAAAGCCAGCAGTTTTGCCGGGTCCGGCGCGACCTGATACTGGCGCTGATAGCCGCCAATGCTATTCACCTCAGTGACACCCGGCACAGTAACCAGCTGTGGTTTAATCAGCCAGTCTTGCAAGGTGCGCAAGTCCTCGGCGGTATATGCCGTGCCATCGGCTTTTACTGCACCAGGTTCAGCACTGACGCTGTACATAAAGATTTCACCCAAGCCGGTGGCAACAGGACCAAGGGTGGGGGTGGTGTCTGCCGGTAAATCAGCTCTTACTGCCTGTAAACGCTCAGATACCTGCTGGCGCGCCCAATAAATATCGGTGCTGTCATTAAAGACTAAGGTTACCTGTGACATACCATAGCGCGATAACGAGCGGCTGTACTGCAGTTGCGGCAAGCCGGCCATCGCATTCTCAATAATCAGCGTCAGCCGCTGCTCGGTTTCCAGTGGTGAGTAACCAGGCGCTGCGGTATTAATTTGCACCTGCACATTAGTAATATCCGGCACCGCGTCCATCGGCAGTTGCCTGGCGTGATACACACCAACCACGACAAGCAGCAGCGTTAGCCCCAGTACCAGATAGCGGCGTTTAAGCGCAAAATTCAACAATACATCAATCATGGCGCCCTCCTAGTGAGCATGGCTGGCGCCGGATTTAAGTGCGTCGGCTTTAAGGACAAAGCTGTTGTCGCTGGCATATTCGCTACCCGGCGGTAAACCAGACACAACCTCAATGTACTCGTCATCTTCGCGGCCAAATTCCGGCATCGTGGCGGTAAAGACGTTGCCGTCACGGACAAATATCACTTGTTTGCCATCCAAGCGTTGCACCGCCTGCTTTTTCACTGCCAGAGCTACCGGTATTTCAGCGCTTTGCACCAGGGCTTTAATATGCATCCCCGGCCGCCAGTAGCCGCTTTGGTTATCCAGCACGGCCCGGGCGCGGGCAATATGGCCTTCGGTCATTTGCGGCGCAATATAACTGATGTTGCTGTTGGCGCTTTGGCCATGATGCAGGCTGAGCACTGTTAGCGGCATACCAGGTTGTAACCGGTTAATATCGTTTGGAAAGGCCGACAGCTCGACATACACCTTGCTGTAATCCACGATGCTAAGCAGTATTTCATCGCGAATAAGCTCATGGTTATTGAAATAGCGCTCAGCGACGACACCGTCCGCCGGGGCGTGAATAGCATAGGGTTTTAACGTAGCGGCATTGCTGAGCCGGGCCAGCAGTTGGCCTTTGCTGACGCTGTCGCCCTGCTGCACCAGTATCTGCTGTAGCGTACCGGCATAGGGCGCTCTGATCTGATACTGTGCTGTGGGTATGGCTCTTATTACACCAAACAGCGCGGTGTTTTGCACTAAAGTGCGCGCGCCGGCGATCTCCGTAGTAATGTTATTCAGCTGCTGCATTCTGCTACTTAGCTCAATATGGATCTCATTATGTTGATCAGAGTGTTCATCAGAATGTTCATCTGAGTGTTGATCTGCCTGTTCAGCTGCATGCTGATGGCCCGGCTTATCGTGGTTGTCGCTGTGATCGTGTTTGCCGCTGTGCTTGTGCTGAGGGCTGTCGCCGGCAGTTGCAGTGCCACTCAGCGCTAAGGCTGCCAGGCTCAACAAGATGGCGGCCAGGGTGATGGATTTAGTCATTATTTTTCTCCGCAGTAATAACCGGCTCAGAGCTGTTCAGTGTGATGGGCTGGCCGGTCAGACGCTCCAACTGCAACAGGTTCAGGTGATAGTTGCTTTGGCTTTCAATCAGATCGCGCCCGGCTTGTGCCAGTTCTTCTTCAGCGGATAACACACTGAGTAAGTCAATCTGGCCTTGCTGATAGCCGCTCAGGCTAAGCTGGCGTAGCTGTATGGCTTCGGGCAGTAACAAGGTGTCGATAGCCTGCACAGTGCCGCGCAGTTGCTCCAGCGCCAGCCACTGTTGCTGCAGTAACAACGATAATTGCGTTGCGCTCAGTTGTTGCTGCATGGCCATAAGTTGCTGCTCAGCCAGCTGCGCCCGGCGTTGGCCTTTGTTCGGATCGGTCAGGTTCAGCGGCAGGCTAAAACCAAGCAGCAGCGAGGTGTCGTTAGTGGCTTCGTTACGTTTCAGCCCGGCAGACCAACGGATATCCGCTTTACTGTTGGCCGCGGTTAAACGCAGCTGGCTTTGGGCGATGCGCTGCAGCGTGACATAACGCTGCAGTGTGGTGCTGTGTTGCAGTTGGCTTTGCAGTATGGAGAGCGGCGGCAGTTGCGGCAGGGCGGCAAGATCACCACTAACCCGGGCAAAATCCGGTGCGGCATTCCAGCCGGCCGCCAGCCGGTAACGCCGGCTTTCTATGGCCTGGTTAATATCGGCCAGAGTTATTCTACTGCGTACCAGGCGCAGTTTAATCCGGCTGATATCGGCATCCAGCAGGGTGCCGGCGTTACTGCGCAGCTGCGCGGTGTTTAACAGCGCTTGCTCGCGGCTGATATTCGCCGCGGCCCATTGCTGTAACTGTTGCAGCCGCAGCAGTTGCAGGTAATGCTCTGTAGTGTTGGCCAGGGCTTCGAGCCGCGCCAGTTCATAGTTATCGCGCTGCAGCTGGCTTTGGCCTTGCGCCAGTTCCAGCCGGCGTTCGCGCTTTTGGCCTAATTCTATCTGTTGGCTCAGGCTAAGACTCAACTCAGCGCCGCTTAGGCCCCTGCTATCGCCGCTGCCGCCCACATTCTCCAGCGCTACCGCCAGTTCCGGGTTTGGCCTGACAGCGGCCTGCAATTGTGCTGCCTCTGCCATACGCAGCTGGTACGGAAAGGCCTGCAGCGTAGCGTCATGTTGCAAGGTACGCTGTAACGCCTGCGTCAGCGTTAGGGTTTGCGGCTCTGCAGCTAATGCAAAAGGTGCAGCCGAATAGCCGGCAGCCGCCAGTAATGCCGGCAGCATAAATGTCATACGCATGGGTATGCTCCTGTTAGTTAATCAGTAAAATAAAAATGATAAACGGGCAGGATCAGACGTTGGGGGGCGGTACCGGTGGCGAGTAACTTACAGGCAACAGCGATGGTTGCGGCGCAAGGCTGCGCACCGCGCCAACAGCAGTCAGGTTAACGCTGTGGATATAAGAGATGGCGCAGGTAACATGCGCATGGGCAGAATGGTGTTCATCAGCGCTGCTGCCGGCATCTGCCGCGCTTTGCTGTGCGGTGGTTGTCGCATGGGCGTCGTAGATATAGGAGGTATAGGTATGCTCGTGTTCAGGTAAATGCACAACCAAGGCATCACATGCCATTACAGCATGGTTCAGCATTACGGTTAGCAAAATAAATAACCTGAAGCTTTTAAGCAGCATAGTGTCCTCTTAAGTCGGCAGCTATGCTACAGCGTCATTGCCCGGGCAACAAGTGAAAATACGCCGTAGCAGTTGCGGGTGTTACAGAATAACGCAGTACTCTGCCACTATCACTTTATTGCGTCCGCTGTGTTTGACCTGATACAAGGCGGCATAGCCATCGCGGCTGGTGTCAGCAAACTCGGCCAGTTTAGCGGCAAATTGTTGGAATGAGTTTTTCATGCAACACAACCCGTTACAGAACAGTGCTATAGTGCTAAGCATAGCGGAGATTGGCTGATGTTATTCAGATAATTGCAGGAGCCTTAATGCTGCAACAAAACTACCTAACCAAGCGCTGGCTGCTATTTATTCTGCTGTTTGCCCTCCAGGGATGTAGCCAGGGCAAGTATATTTACTGGAAAGAGCCTGCACAGCTGCCGGAAGAAGCTGTAACAGGCTTTCTGGCCTATCAGTATATTGGCTTAAATCAGGTTGCTGATGAAGCTGTGGCCGATTACTGTCTGCAGCTTACTGCACAGCGCTCACCCGGTTATCAGCTGTTTTTGTTGCAACTAAGCTGTGCACAGCGCTGGCTGGCCCAGCCATTGAATGATCAGCAGCGCCAGCAGGCTGTGGGCTACTATAACCGGGCTTTAATGCCGCTGGTCAGGGCTGCGTTGTCGCGGCAGGATACCAGGCCGTTAAATTTACAGCTTAAGCTACAGGTAGACAGCGATGAAAGTGGCCTGGCGTTTGAGCAGTTTTTTCTGGCTGCCGATCTGCAAGCCTATGACCCTTTTATGTTGCGCCAACAGGATAATGGCTTAGGCATTACGGTGGTAGGGCAGCGTGAGAACACTGGCTCTGAACTGGATCGCTATTTTCCACCTGAGGGTATTTTCCGGCCGCTTACTGTGATGCCGGTTAAGCTGGATTTCAGCAACCCGGTGTTGCCGGTGCTGACATTGCGCGGTATTTATATGCAACAGCAGCAACAGTGGCCGTTAGCACAGCAGCAGTATGCGCTGAACTACGATCCGGCGTCGGCCTACTTGTGTTTGGTTGAGGCGGCGGTGGCCGATCAGCTGGAAAAAACCGGCCTGTTTAATGCTGACAAAGTAGAAGACAAGCTCGGTATCTATGCCATAGAGCCGCTAAGCGAAGATAAAATTCCGCTGCTGATGATCCACGGTTTAAATTCCAGCCCGTTAATATGGCGCCGTTTAAGCTGGGCGATATTTTCCAACCCGCAACTGGCGGCCAGGTATCAGGTGTGGCATGCATTTTACCCCTCCGGCCCGCCACCGTTTTTTAATGCCATGCGTTTAAGAAAACTGACCGATGAACTGTTGCAGCATATCTCGCCGGACTTACAGGCCGTTGCTGCTAACAATATGTTGCTGGTGGGGCACAGCATGGGCGGTGTGATCAGTAAAACCTTTGTGCAAAACAGCGGCACAGCCTTGTGGGATGCGACTTTTTACCGGCCGGCGGCTGAGCTGGCAGTGGATGACGATACCCGCCGCACCCTGGAAGATATTTTTATCTTTACTGCCAAGCCCTATGTAAAAGGCGTAGTGTTTATTGATACGCCGCATCGCGGTGCAGCTACTGCCGACGGCTGGATTGGCCGGCTGGCATCAATGATGATTACGTTACCAAAAGCGATGAAAAGCGTGTTTAACCAGATGTGGCTGGCATTAACCAAAGATGATATTAAGCCGGCGATGCGCGGTTATATGAGCGGCTTTGGCCCGAACAGTGTTGATGTGTTATCGCCGCGCCACCCGCTGGTGCAGCAATTAACGCGGTTGCCGTTGCAGGTGCCGGTGTACTCGGTTATCGGCAACGATGATCCGGCGCGCTGCAGCGATGTCGTCTCATGCCCCGGGTTAAACGACAGTGTGGTGCCCTACAATAGTGCACATTTAGACGCTGCGCTGGCTGAAATCGTTGTACCGTCAGAGCATAATTCTTACCAGTCTTTGCAAGCTATTGAATTTATTTCAAATATCCTTACCTCAGCGGCTGTGCAATAACAACAGCCGCCAATCTCGTTAGCACCGCAATATGACAACAGTTGGTGCAAGCGCGGTTTTTTCCTTGACAAGGTGGCTGCTTTAGCACTAATTTAGGCCGCATTATCAATTAATGGTTGCGCAATCATTTTGCTTTTACCGCTGATGGAAGTCTGAGTTTGCAGTTTACCGGCTGTATTTCAATGACTTTAATCAGCTGCTTAAGTATTGATTTAATTGCTTATGGTAGCGCAAACAAGTTTGTTGATAACAATAACCGTGCCTGGTGTTATGCACCTGAGCAGCGGAGATAATCAGATAACAGGGGAGCAAAACACTATGTTGGTTCAGCCGGGTAGCAAATTAAAACAGAGTTATATTCTTATTTCAGCAGCCATACTGTGTGGTGCCAGTATCAGTGTGTCAGCGCAAAGCACTAATGAACAAAGTACTGCTGAGCAAAGCAGCGAAGCGCGGGCAATAGAAGTTATCCAGGTAACGGCCACCAAGCGGGTAACCACCATTCGCGAAACGCCGCTGGCGGTAACCGCTTTTGATCAAAATGCGCTGGACGATAACCACGTTATGCAGTTAGACGATTTACAGGGCGCGGTGCCGAGTTTGCATATTGCGCAAAACGGCACGCAAAATACGCCTATGGTGTATTTGCGCGGTATCGGCTCGTCGGATCAAACCGAAAGCGGTGACCCGGCAGTAGCCTTTCACGTAGACGGCGTTTATTCGGCCCGCTCGCAGGGCGCATCAGCACTGATGTTTGATTTGGAAGGCGCTGAAATTCTGCGCGGGCCTCAGGGCACCTTGTTTGGCCGCAATGCCACCGGCGGCGTGGTTAACCTGCACACGGCCAAGCCTAAGCTGGATTACTTTGAAGCCAATGCTGAATTTACCCTGGGTAACTTTGACCGCCGCGCCACCCGCGCTATGGTTAACTTACCGCTGACAGATACCCTGGCTGTTCGCGTGGCCGCAGCGGTGGATAAGTCGGAAGGTGTGGTGGATATGGCACCGGGCTCTGCGATGGGCAGAAAATACGGCTCTACCGATTTAGCCGCCGCGCGTTTTAGTGCCTTGTGGCAGCCAAATGACAATTTTGACTGGTTCCTGTCATATGAGAATTTCACTGATCAGGGTACAGGCCATATTCCTACTGTAAGTGGTGGCTCAGATCGCTCGGCTTATATTCAGGAGCCGGGCTTCAATGATTTTGTTATCGACAGCCTGCGCACCCGGTTAAATTACAATTTCGACAATGGCCTTACGCTGTCGTATATCGGCGGTTATACCGATTCTTCCCGCGAGTCGGTGTGGGATCGCAGCTGGAGCCCGGACAAATATGAATGGGGCGGCTGCGTGGAATGTACCCATGAAGCTACCCAGCACGAGTTACAGCTGAAAAATGAAGACAGCGCGCGTTTGCAGTGGATGGTGGGCTATTTCTACTTTAAAGAAAATAACGCCACCATTTTTGACATTGTGCACCCGGATGTGGACTACGAAGGTGGCAGCACGCCAAATCCGAATTTATGGTCTACCTATCGCCAGCCGGATCGCGGTTTAAAATCAAACAGTATTTATGCACAAAGCACCTATAAAGTTACCGATGCGTTTCGTGTCAGCCTGGGCTTGCGTTACACCGAAGATGAGCGTTGGGATGTTGGCGGGCGCAATATTATGTGCCCGGATGTGAAGCGCACGGAAAACCTGCCGCTAAACAGCGATTATGTTGGGCTGCTGGACCCGGATAATCTGCTAAATGGGCTGGCACCAAACAAATTTCTGGTGCAGCCCGGGCAGTGCTGGGTAGATACCTATAACGATACCAGCCCGAGCTGGGATAAAACCACCGGCATGGCGCGGTTAGAGTGGGATTTCTCGCCCACAGTAATGCTGTACAGCTCTTATGCCACCGGCTTTAAATCCGGCACTATTCAGGATGGCGGCCGTTATACCGGCACCGGCCCGTTTACACAGGCCGATTTAGACGCCATTATCGCCGGTAATAACAATGAAGCGGCCGGCACCCATGCTTATGTGGCGCCGGAAGAAAATACCAGCATTGAACTGGGGTTAAAAGGCGCCTTCCTTGATAACACGCTGCAGTTGTTTGCCGCGCTATTTACTACCGAATATACCGACTTGCAGGTAACCAGTAACGTGACAACCGAAACCGGTGCCGACTTGCTGCGTAAAACCAACGCCGGTAAAGCTACTATTAACGGTTTGGAAGTTGAAGCCAAGTGGCTGGTGGGCAGTAATGGTGAGCTAAACGGCACTATGGCGTATCTGGATGCGAAGTATGATGAGTTCCTGACGACCGATTCCAGCTACGGTGCAGATGGCATAGCCTTTAACCCGTCGGCCGGTAACCCGAACCTGCCAAACTTGCTGGACTTCAGCGGTAACCACCTGGTGCAGGCGCCGGAGTTCAGTATGTCGCTAAGCTACGAGCATTTCTTTGAGCTAAGCAATGGCGCTACTGTGCGGCCGCGTTTACGTGGTAGCTATTCGTCAGAGATCTGGTTTGACCCGGCTAACCGTGGCGACAGGCCGGAAGGTTTCCGTAACCTGCCTTATGCTGCGGATATCGATCGCCAGGATGCGTATACCAAGCTTGATGCCAGCCTGGTTTATCAGCCATCTGCCGGCAACTGGAGCCTGGAAGCTTTTGTGAATAACCTGACAGATAAAGCGATAAAAAGTGATCAGGGCCGCTGGAACAGCAACCCGGTACCTAATTATATGTGGCAATCGCCGCGTACCTTTGGTGTGCGGGTAAAAGTAAGCTTCGACTAACTAAGCCGGAATAGCCAAACCGGAATAGCTAAGTAAAATTAGCTATAAAAAAAGCCGCTGACTCCAGCGGCTTTGTTATTTATGCTGCAGCTCAGGTTGAGCTGCGCACCCTGATGCTGTAACCCACATCAACCGGTGCCAGCGCATGGCGGCCCTTACCGGCAGCACTAAACAACATTTCAACTGCCTGGCGGCCCATCTCCACGCGCGGTGACGCTACTGAAGTAATGGCCGGCTCTACTAAAGCCGAGGCTTCCAAATCATTAAAGCCACAAATGGCGATATCTTTGGGTACGTTTAAATTCATCCGTTTGCTTTCAAACAAGGCACCCAGTGCCAGATCATCATTACAGCAAAATACCGCATCGCACTGGTTATCGGATTCGGCAATCACGGCCTGTAATAACTGGCCGCCAAGTTTAATTGAGGACGGCTGCACTGTGGTTTGAATAAAACTACGACACGGCTGTGGCCAGTCAGCTATAGCTTGTTTAAAGCCCGCCAGCCGCTGCTGGGTGCGCGGGTCCATGCGGGCGCCGACAAAGGCCGGTGCGCGATAGCCTTGTTGCAGCAAATGTTTCGTCATATCGTAACTGGCCTGATAATGCGAAAAGCCAATGTTCATATCTATTGGCTGGTTGGTCAGCTCCATTATCTGCACCACCGGAATATCGGCCTGCAACAACAATTTGCGCGCGTAATCGGTTTGTGCGGTACCGGTAACAATAAAGCCTTCCGGCGCCTGGCTGAGCAGGGTAGCAATCAGCTGCTCTTCTATCAGTGGCGAGTAATGGCAGTCGCCCAGCAGTACCTGCAGGTTTTTTGCTTTAACGGCCTGATAAATACCCTGCAGTACATCGTTAAATACAATATTGGATAATGATGGAATAATCACCGCCAGCACACCGGACTTTTTTGATGCCAGCGCACTGGCTGCATGGTTGCGAATATAGCCGATATCATGAATGGCTTTTTCCACTTTATTGCGTAATTTATCCGACACCTTGGTTGGATCTGTCAATACCCGCGATACCGTGATGGCGCTTACACCGGCTACCTTGGCAACGTCTTTTAAATTTGGCTTCCTGCTCATAAGCTTAGCTCTGCAATCTTTTACATGACAATACTGTATTGCGGGTTGTTAGTCAAAATGGTTGCGCAATCATTGATGCTGGTTTAAGCTCTGAGTCAACAAGCAACACTAACAGGAAACAGCAGCTTATTATGCGCGCTACAGTAAGCAGAACTATTGTCATTATGGGCGTAGCCGGCAGCGGCAAGTCGACCGTTGGCCAATTACTGGCACAGCAGTTGGGCTGGCGCTTTATTGAAGGCGACGATTTTCACAGCCCCGGGGCCAAGCAAATGATGGCAAGTGGCATACCGTTGGCTGAGCATTTGCGCGAAAGCTGGGTACAGGCACTGTGCAGTGAGCTTAGCGCCTGTAAAGCGGCAAAGCAGCCTTGTGTGTTAAGTTACTCCGGCTTAATTGCCCAACATCGCCAGCAAATTCGCAGCAGCGCCGATAACGCCCATTTCTTTTATTTGCAGGGTGATGCCGCTTTGCTGGCACAGCGGCTGGCGCAGCGGCAAAACCATTTTATGCCGCCGGCGATGCTGCAAAGCCAGTTGCTGACGATGCAAAGTTGCGACAACGAAAATGATATAACCATACTGGATATCACGCTGCCGGCAGCAAAGCTGGTACAACAGATAACACAGTTTTTAGCAGCGTAAAGCGACACCTGATTGCGCTATCATATTCAGCCGCAGAGCTGATGCCATAACAGTGGGATAACAGGGTATGACAGTTCCGGCTTCACAAAACACAGCAACGCCAAACACAGCCACAGCGGTACCGCTGCGCGAAAAAATCGGTTACGGCCTCGGTGATATGGGCTTTAATTTTTACTGGGCCAATATTTCAGCTTTTCTGCTGATTTACTACACCGATGTTTTTGGTATCTCCGCCGCAGCGGCCGGTACCATGATGCTGGTCACCAAAATAGTTGATGCCTTTACCGATCCGTTAATGGGCGCTATTGCTGATCGTACCCGCAGCCGCTTTGGTAAGTTCCGGCCCTATTTATTATGGCTGGCGCTGCCGCTGGCCGGTGCCGGAGTGCTGACCTACAGCACGCCGGATTTGGGCGAAACCGGCAAACTGGTGTGGGCTTATGGCACTTATACCTTGTTAATGCTGGTGTATACCGCCATTAATATTCCGTATTCGGCGCTGTCCGGCGTCATTACCAGCGACAGCCAGCAGCGCACTACCCTGGTGAGCTTTCGTTTTATCGGCGGTTTTAGCGGCGGCATCTTGGTAACCTATTTAACGCCCAAGTTAGTGCCGTTGCTGGGGCAGGGCGATGACGTGCTGGGCTGGCAGTTGACGATGCTGGTATTTGGTATTGCCGCAGCCTTAATGTTTTTAATTACCTTTCTGACCACCAAAGAGCGTATCGCGCCACTGAGCCTGCAACCTAATGCGGTGCGGCAGGATTTAGCCGATTTAAAAAACAACAAACCCTGGCTGGTGTTATTTGCACTGGCGCTGATCATTATGGTCACTATTACCATGCGCGCCGGCAGCGGCGTGTACTACTTTAAATACTATGTCGAGCGGCCGGACTTAGTCGGTGAGTTTTTATCCTCCTATATGCTGGCGTTGGCGCTGGGCGCTGCCGCCACACCGTTGATGACGCGCTTTATCGATAAAAAACGCCTGATGGTATTACTGATGTCCTTAGCAGGGATGCTTTCCATCAGTTTGTATTTTGTGCCGGCGGATGCGGTGGGCGTTATTTTTGCACTGAATCTGGCAATTGGTTTTGTACTGGGGCCAAAATCACCGCTGGCGTTTTCGATGTATGCCGACACGGCCGATTATAACGAATGGCGCACCGGGCGCAGAGCTACCGCCATGACCTTTGCTGCCGCCACCTTTTCACAAAAACTCGGCGGCGCTATTGCTTCGGCGTTAATTGGCTGGTTACTGGCGGCTATTGGTTATGTCGCCAACGAGCAGCAAAGCACCGGCTCGCAAACCGGCATAGTGCTGCTGATCTCGGTGATCCCGGGGGTTATTGCGCTGCTGGCGGCCTTTGTTATGCGCTACTACAGCCTGGACAACCGGCAACTGGCAAAAATTCAGTTTGATTTGCAACAGCGCAAGGCAGCCGCCGCCCCGCTATAAGTTAATTTTATCCGGAGTACTATTTTGATGGCAGCCACTGGCATGCAACCTGGTGACAATAACCAGCGTTATGACTTATTCAGCCCGACAACTATGCCGCTGGCGGCGGCGTTTTTATGGAACAAGCAGTTAATGGTACAACTGAACTGCCGTGGCTATGCCACTGCGCAGTTTATGCAACCGGAGCCGGCCAAATACGCCCATGCGCCTGCGCTTGAAGCAAAAACCTTTATGCAGCCGGAGCAGCCGTATTATGCGCATCATCCGGGCCGCTTTGTCTATATTAAAGATGAGCAAAGCGCTGAGCTGTTCTCGGTACCGTACGAGCCGGTGCGCAGCAAGGCCGACGGCTTTGTGTTTTCTGCCGGTAAAAGCGATATCCGCTGGCAGCTGCAACAGCAGGGGTTGCAGATGGATTGGCAGCTCTGCTTAAGCCCGGATCAGCCGCATGAACTGTGGCAGCTTACTGTGACTAACCTCAGCGCAACACCACGCCAACTGAGTATCTACCCGTATTTCCCGGTTGGTTATATGTCGTGGATGAATCAGTCAGCAAAGTTTGAACCGGCGCTAAATGCCATAGTATGTTCATCGGTAACGCCCTATCAAAAATACCCCGACTACTTTAAAAACAAGCTGTTAAAAGATAAAACCTTTTTACTGGCCGAGCAGGTGCCCACCAGCTGGCAATGCGCGCAGCAAGCCTTTGAAGGCGAGGGCGGCCTGCATGCGCCGGATGCTTTGCAACAGGCAGAACTGGATGGCGGCGATGCCTTATATGAAACCCCGGCTTGTGTGATGCAATACCGGTTGCAACTGGCAGCTGGCGCTCAGCAGGTTTACCGTTTTGTGTTTGGCCCGGCGCTGGATGAAAGCGAGATTGCCGCTGCCCGGCAGCGTTATTTTTTAACGCCGGATGGCTTTAGCAAAGCGCAGCAGCAGTACAGCGATTATATTGCCCAAGGGCAGGGTTGTTTACAGATTGAAACACCGGATACCGCGCTGGATAACTTTGTTAACCACTGGCTGCCGCGCCAGGTGTATTACCACGGCGATGTAAACCGGCTCACCACAGATCCGCAAACCCGTAATTATCTGCAGGATAATATGGGCATGAGCTATGTGCGGCCACAAGCGTTTCGCACCGCGCTGTTAACGGCGCTGGCGCAGCAGCACAGCAGCGGTGAAATGCCGGACGGTATTTTGCTGCACCCCGACGCCGAGCTGAAATACATTAATCAGGTGCCGCATACCGACCAATGCGTCTGGCTGCCGGTGTGTTTAACGGCTTACCTGGCCGAAACCAACGACTATGCCTTATTGCAGCAAACTATCGCCTTTGGCGACAGCGCTGAGCAAGCTACTGTGTTTGAACATATTTGCCGCGCCATGAGCTGGCTGCTGCATAAGCGTGATGCGCGCGGCCTGAGCTTTATTGAGCAGGGCGACTGGTGCGATCCAATGAATATGGTCGGCTACAAAGGCCGTGGTGTATCAGGCTGGCTATCGCTGGCGGCGGCGTATGCGCTTAACTGCTGGGCCGATATTTGTCAGCAACTGGGTGAGCATAAGCGCGCTGAGCAATACCGCAGTGATGCCGACAGTTTTAATCAGGCGGTTAACCATTACCTGTGGGATGGCAAATGGTATGGCCGCGGCATTACCGACGATAATGTGGTTTTTGGTGTTAGTAAAGATGCCGAGGGCCGTATTTACCTGAACCCGCAAAGCTGGGCCATGTTAAGTGGTGCGGCAAATCCGGAACAACTGCAACTGATGCTGGCCGAAATTGATAGCCAATTAGCTACACCTTACGGCGTGCAGATGCTGGCACCGGCCTATACCGCGATGCGTGATGATGTGGGTCGGGTTACGCAAAAGCACCCGGGTTCGGCTGAGAATGGCTCGGTATACAACCATGCGGCGGCATTTTACCTGTATGCGTTGTACCAGATTAACCAACCGGATAAAGCCTTTGCGGTACTGCGGCAGATGTTGCCAGGCAGCACTGAGCAAGACTGCCTGCAGCGCGGCCAGTTACCAGTGTTTATCCCGAATTACTATCGCGGTGCTTACCGGCAGTTTCCGCGCACGGCCGGGCGCTCCAGCCAGTTATTTAATACCGGCACGGTGCACTGGGTGTATCGCTCGTTAATCGAAGGGTTGTTTGGCGTAAAAGGTTGTGCCGACGGCTTATTGCTACAGCCACAACTGCCTGGCGATTGGCCGCAAGTGAAACTGACACGGCAATTCCGTGGGGCGCAGTTTAGTATAGTAATGCGCCGGCAAAGCGGCATCAGCAAGGCACAGCTAAGTGTCGATAGCCGCTTATTGGCCGAACCGCTTATTCGCGACATTGTTGCCGGCCGGCATTATCAGGTCGAGCTGCTGCTGCCTGTTGTCTCAGCCAATTAAATAACCGCATAAGGAACCGCTATGATCCGCATTGGCTTATTAGGCGCTGCCCGTATCAGCGACAAAGCAATATTTCAGCCGCTTAAGCAACTGGATGGCTTTGTGCTGCAGGCCGTGGCGGCCTCATCAGTACAGCGGGCCAGGCAGTATGCCGGCGCGCATGGCATCTTACATGTCGCCGACAGTTATCAGGCCTTGCTGGAGCGGGATGATATCGACCTTATTTACAATGCGCTGCCACCGTCTGAACATGCCCATTGGAGCATAATGGCGCTTGAGCACGGTAAGCATGTATTGTGCGAAAAGCCGTTTGCGCTGGATGAAACCGAAGCCAAAGCCATGGTGCAGGCGGCAAAAGCCTCCGGCAAGCTATTGCTGGAAGCCTTTCATTACCGCTTTCATCCGTTGTTTGTTGAGGTGATGCGGCTGGTGCAGGCCGGTACTATCGGCACTATCAGCCATTTGCGGGCTAACTTTTCAGTGCGGATCCCGTATTTTGCCGGCTCGCTGCGCCACGAAGCGGCATTGGGCGGCGGCGCTATGATGGATTTAGGCTGTTATCCGCTGCATTGGGTGCGTACTGTTATGGGATCTGAGCCTGGACAGGAACCGCAAGTATTAAGCGCTAACTGTATTACCGCCGGGGCGACAGCAGGCGGTGAACAAATTGATCTGACCATGCAGGCACAGCTGCAATTTGCCAATGGCGTTATGGCTGATATCGGCACCAGCATGGCAGAGCATTTAAGCCGCACACCCGATACCAGCCTGGTGTTGGAAGGCAGTTTGGGTAGTATTGAAGTTACCGGACTGATTACGCCGCAGCTGGGCAACAGTATTAAAGTGATGACTGCCGGCTCAGAGCGGCAATACAGTGTGCCCGGCCACAGCACTTATTATTATCAATTGCAGCATGTACAAGACTGCCTGCAAGGCCGTGCTGCAGCGCTAACCGGCGGCAGCGATGCGATTAATAATATGCGCTTGCTGGACCAGATCTATCAGCATGCCGGGCTGTTAAGCCGTGGTAGCTGCCGCCGTTAGCCGCGGCAGCTGGCATTGCAGTACTGCTGGTTGTTGCCTATTATGCCGCTTACAGCAGCAGTTAGGGTAATAGCGGCATGGATCACCTGTTAGCCATTAAAGTGTTTTGTCGTGTGGTAGAAGCCGGCACCTTTAGCCGCGCCGCAGATTTACTCGATATGCCAAAATCCACCGTAACCAAGCTGGTGCAGGAGCTGGAAGCGCATTTGCGGCTGAAATTACTGCATCGCACTACACGCCGCGTTACGGTAACGATGGAAGGCGCGGCCTATTACGAGCGTACTACTAAGTTGCTGCATGAACTGGACGATATTGAAAGCAATATCAGCAATGAGCAGAGTACGCCGCGTGGCCGGTTAAAAGTGGATATGGCGTCGGCGATTGCCAACTTTATCTTATTGCCGGCGCTACCGTCTTTTATGCAGCAATATCCGGAAATTCAGCTGGAGTTGGGCGTTAGTGATACCAATATCGATTTGCTGACCGACAATGTAGATTGCGTGATCCGCGGTGGAGAGCTAAACGATACATCGCTGGTGGCCAAACGCATTGCCGAGCTGACCTTTGTTACCTGTGCCGCACCATCATACCTGCAGCAGTATGGCACGCCGCAAACGCCGGACGAATTAAGCAGCAAACATCGGGTTATTTACTACCGTTCGCGCAAAACCAACCGCGTAATGCCACTGCGTTTTAGCAACCGGCAACAATCAATGGAAATTCAACAGCAAGGCAGCCCGCTATCGGTTAATGACAGCACTGCTCAGTTAACGGCTACTTTAAGTGGTCTGGGCGTAAGCCAACTGCCTTCGTTTATGGCGCAACCCTATCTTGACAGTGGTGAATTGCAATTGCTGCTGCCGGATTGGCAGCGCGCCGCCTTTCCGCTGTATCTTATCTACCCGCCTAACCGTCATTTAAGTGGCCGCTTAAGGGCTTTTACAGACTGGGTTATGCAAATTTTCCAACCTTACCGGCCTTACTAAATCGGGCTGAGATAAAACGGAATAATTTATATTAAAACATTATTCACCACCGTGAATAATGTTGTCGTGATTTGCGTCTTTATCTAATTTGTACCGATCGGTATATTTATCATCATTATCGGTTGCCCTATAGGGGCAGAGACAGTGTAAGGTGAAAATATGCAACGGTGGTTGGCGGCATTAGTAGTGCTATTTGGAATAATAGCTCCGGCGCAGGCGGATATGCGCACAGAGCAAATTTCACAGCTTTCAGTGGAATATTTAAAAGGCGAAGGCAGGGTAAATGGCGTGCGGCTGGCTTACCGGCCGCTGGAGTTTCACTTTACTACCTTGCCGCTGCTGGGCGATGCCAATATGTATCTGGAAGCCAGCACTAACTTTTGGCAGTACGGCCAGCCGTCGCAGTATCAAACCAACGTAGCGCTGGCATTGTCGCCGGTGCTGAAAAAGCAGTTTGCTAACTGGTATAACAAACCGGTGTTCTGGGAGTTTGGTATTGGTGTCAGCATGCTGACAAAACGTGAGTTTGCCGGTAAAGATTTAGGCTCGCACTTTCAGTTTGAAGACCGGCTGGGCTTGCTGATAGAGCTGGATCCGCAACACAAAAAAATGCTGGCTGTACGCTATATGCATTACTCTAACGGCGGCTTATCCAGCCGCAATCCGGGTATGGACTTTCTTAACATTGCTTATTCCTGGCGGTTCTAAGCCGCCGGGGTGTCATCTGTCAGCGCATTAAAATACAGCTGCCACTGGCTGGCGCTGACTTTTAAATAACTGCTTTGCGTATACCAGTCGCCCAGTACATAACGCTCAGCCGCTTGGCCGTTAACCTCCAGCTGATGTATCGCCGGGCGGTGGGTATGACCGTGGATCAGCTTTAATACGCCGGCTTCGGCCATCACTTTGGGCACTTCGTCCGGGGTCACATCCATAATTTGTTGCTGTTGCTGCCCCTGCTGTTGCTGAGAAGCGTAGCGGGCCTTGTGCATGGCACTTTTGCGCCGTGCCTTAGCGGCGATACCCTGGCGAAAGCTAACCGGGGTTTTTAACAATAACCACTGCCACCACGGCTGGTTCCACCATTTGCGAAATTTCTGGTAGGCAATATCCAGCGTGCACAGGCTGTCGCCGTGCATAATCAGCGTTGGCGTGCCATACAAGTCGATAACCTGCTGCTGCGGCAGTAACTGCATACCGGCGCGGTTGGCATAGCCCTGGCGTAACACGAAATCGCGGTTACCGTGAATAAAGTAAACCGGTACCTGAGCGCTCAGCGTGGCTAATGCCGTTGCTACGGTATCCAGTAGCGGCTCGGGGTTATCATCACCAATCCAGACTTCAAATAGATCGCCGAGAATATACAGCGCATCCGCCTTAACGGCGTGCTGACGCAAAAAGCGCAAAAAGGCGGCGGTAATATCGGGCCGATCTGCTGCTAAGTGCAGATCGGCGATAAACAGCGTGTGCTGCTCTGACATCAGCAGCGCTTAAGCGTGCAGTTCGGCTTTTTCAATCACTACCGGTTTTACCGGCACGTCGCTGTGGCCGGCATTGCGGCCGGTGGCCACTTTTTTAATCTCGTCAACCACGTCCATACCTTCAACTACTTCGCCAAATACGCAGTAACCCCAGCCGGAGCCGGTTTCAGAGCTGAAGTTTAAGAAGTCGTTATCGGCAATGTTAATAAAAAACTGGCAGGTGGCAGAGTGCGGATCGTTGGTGCGCGCCATCGCAATAGTGCCTTTTTTGTTCGGCACTTTGTTGTTGGCTTCGTTTTTAATCTGGCCCTTGGTGTCTTTTTGCTCCATATCGGCAGTAAAACCACCGCCCTGGATCATAAAACCGTTAATAACACGGTGAAAAATGGTGTTGTTATAAAAGCCGTCTTTCACGTAGCTGATAAAGTTTTCAACCGTAGCAGGGGCTTTGTCGGCAAACAGGTTTAATTTAATTACGCCGTAATTGGTGTGTAAGCTAATCATAATAAGGTGTCCTCGTTAAAAGTGGCGGTATTCTACCGTACGCAGAGCAAATCATAAAGCAAGGATAGCCGCGTTACGGTGCCGGTGATACACTAGCGCGCTGGTGCAGCAGCTGCACTGGTTTAGCGTTTTTAGTCAAAGGACTTCGGGGAAGACATGTTACATATTTATAATACCTTAAGCAGAAAAAAAGAACTTTTCACACCAATTGAACCCGGTAAAGCAGGGCTCTATGTCTGCGGTATTACCATTTACGATTACTGCCATGTCGGCCACGCCCGTACCTATGTTGCCTTTGACGTAATAAACCGCTACCTGCGCTTTTTGGGTTACGACGTAACCTATGTGCGTAATATTACCGACGTAGACGACAAAATTATTAAGCGCGCCGCCGAGAACAACGAAAGCTGCGACGCCCTGACAGAACGCTTTACCCAAGCCATGCACGCCGATTTTGCGGCGCTGGGTTTAATGCCGGCTGACATAGAACCGCGCGTTACTACCCATATGGCCGAAATTATCGCCCTGATTGAAACCTTGGTCGCCAAAGGCTATGCCTATGTCGCGGCCGATGGCGATGTGTTGTTTGATGTGAGTAAATACGAAGCGTACGGCGAGCTTAGCCAGCAAAACCTGGAGATGCTGCAATCCGGCTCGCGGGTAGAAGTGGCCGACAACAAAGACGATCCGCTGGATTTTGTATTATGGAAAGGCGCCAAGCCGGGCGAGCCGTTCTGGCAATCGCCGTGGGGCAATGGCCGGCCGGGCTGGCATATTGAATGTTCCGCCATGAGCGCTAAGCATTTAGGCGAGCATTTTGATATTCACGGCGGCGGTTCAGATTTACAGTTCCCGCACCATGAGAACGAAATTGCCCAGTCTACCTGTGCCCATGGCCACAAGTACGTTAATACCTGGATCCACACCGGTATGGTGCAGGTAGATAAAGAGAAAATGTCTAAATCCTTAGGCAATTTCTTTACGGTAAAAGACGTACTGGCGGAATATAACGCCGAGGCGGTGCGCTACTTTTTATTATCCAGCCAATACCGCAGCCAGTTGAACTACTCCGCTGAAAACCTGCAGCAGGCGCATGCTGCCTTAGGCCGCTTATACACCGCGCTGCGTAATGTTACGCCAAGCCACAGCATTGATTTAAACAGCCCGTACATTGTGCGCTTTAAAGCGGCAATGGATGATGATTTCAACACCCCGGAAGCCTTACCGGTGTTGTTTGAACTGGCACGTGAAGTAAACCGCTTTAAAGAAACCGAACCGGCCAAGGCCGCCGAGCTGGCAGGCATATTAAATCTGTTAGCCGGTGTGCTGGGCTTGCTGCAGGGCGATGCCGAGACCTTCTTACAATCAGGCGCCTCAGATGACGATGTAGCCGAAATAGAAGCACTGATTGCTAAGCGTAACACTGCCCGCGCTAACAAAGACTGGGCAGCAGCAGACGCCGCCCGCGATGCGTTAACGGCAAAAGGTATTATCGTAGAAGATAAAAACGGCGTAACCAGCTGGCGTAAAGGCTGATTAAGTTACCTCGATAAAAAAACCGCCTGCTGGCGGTTTTTTTATGCGTTGATTTTGCAGCAGGCAACGAATGATAAGCTGGTTGATGTTTTGCTGAAATAGGCTGTACCTGTAACTTATTGTAAGTTGGGAATAGGCGGTGTAATGTTCATTACATTAAATAGACAAATACGGAAAAGTCCGTGTTTAAATACGGATTTTTCCGCCTAATAAGCGTTATGCATTAATCAGGTTCAGAGTAATGAGAAATAAAAAGAATAAACCTCTGCCCAGAGATGAATGGGTACAGTGCATTACAAGACCTAATGACAATGGAGAAATCGAATTCACTTTTGATGAGTTCGGTGATCTTCATTCTATTTCAAATATGGAGCCAAACTCAGCATCACATAGCAGAAGCTATAAGGGACTTAATCGAGAGAAACAGCTATCGCTCATGGATGGCGGGAATGCGTTATCCTTTTCTCAAGAAAAGTTTCTATGTGAAAATTATGAGCGTATCTATTTTATTGACACTAATGACTCAAAGTTTAATGGGAAGAAAAGCTGTTGTACTGCTGTATATGAACTAAAAAAGCATAAAGAGGCATTGTTAAACCCAAGTGGTATTAGTCGTGTATATATCGAATATTTAATTGGCTATTACCAAATTGAAGTTTCGGAATCAGTAGCTGGTGAAAAAATTGGTTGGCATCTATTCCTTGAGGCAACGCGCAAGTTCTTCGAATCGTTTCCCGAAGGTTCAAAAATACTTGTTGTCACTGATCACGACTTAGGTGAACACAAGAAAATTAACAGCCGTAAAAAACCTTACTATCTGGAGTTTTATCTACCTAAAAATGTAGAGTTTGGGTATGCAAAGTCAGATAAAAGTGGTTCATTCTTAGAACTTGTAATGAAAATAACAGACCAAATGTCAAACATAATCAAGGATGACTTTAAAAAACACGAGCAAAGTAAGCTGATCATTCAGTCTTTAAACTACGACAATAATTTCCGAGGCTTCGCAACTATAATGCCCAAAAAAAAATCGCATAACAAACAAATATTATCGCCAGCAAAAAGCGCTGGCTGCGACGTCAACCCGCTGCGCGGCTTTCCACGCTAAATTTGGGCGTTATGGCTACTATTTCTATGGTAACGAATGAACCCGATAGAAGAACAAAAATCAATTATCAGTCAGTTATGCGAAATCATGCACCTCAGTGTAGATGGTGAGTATGAGGTTATGAATTGTCGCTTTGATTACAGTAAATCTAAAGATGGTAGTAGCTCTTTAGGTGCGGAATTCTGGTATGAGCTTCATGGTCACTCTGTATCCAAAGCTCTTGTCTATCCCGAGAGGAAGAAGCTCTCGAAACTGATTCCTGAACTGCATTCTCTGATGAATAAGCACACTGGCGGCAACTGGTCTTGTTTCGTTATATCTATTGATGAAAAGGGCAAAGCAACTACTAAGTTTGAGTACTCGCTATAACAAGTTACGTAAGTACACTCCGGCGCGCTGAAAAACGAGGCCTCCGTGGGACTGGCTACGCCAGCCCCTTCGTAAAACGTTAGGCACATATTTTAGCTATCATAACTTGAGAATAAAAATGACTAAAAGCAATTCAAAAAAATTAAAATACTGCGTGATTGCAGCTACCATACTTTTTGTAGCGGCCCATCTATTATGGGAGCATTTAAATGGTGGAATATTGAGCCATCACTTAATGCACCATTCTGATTATCCTTCAATATCAAACTGGTGGGGATTATTAGTGCTCCCATTCTTAGCTTGGCTTTCTACAGTACGAATAGAGAAGCGTGTAACTCTCCAACCTAGTGACGCGCCAGTAAGGGCAAAGATTTTACGGGTCGTACTCATCGGTTTTTTCGGCATGCTGATCTTGAGTCTTGTACAGTCACTCAGTTTTAGTGTTGGCTACGAGAACGTTGCAATTTACTTGTCTTTAGGTTTGGTAGTAGTCGGTTTATTCCTGCCTATATACAGAGCGGAGTGTATTTTTGGTTATGTATTTGGCTCAATAGTTTTTACTGGAGCAATAATTCCGCTCATAGGTATACTGGTAATAGCGGGAATTTCATGGTTTTCTCATGTATGTATAAAGCCATTAGTTTTTCGAGTTATTAGAGCGCAACCGGAATAATTGGGGGCAGATAAAAATTAGATCAAAGAGTTCAGCGCGGCAACAACCGAGTTATACCTCCCAATTATCTGAGCGAATAAACTTAGATAACACCGCTTGATGTTGCTGTGCCCACAAACTTATTGCCCGGCTGTCCTCAGTGGTTATGGGTAAAAAGGGGTCGGAGCTATTAATCGCTGATTTTTTGCAAGCCACTGAAATATATTGGATTAGCCAGACCGACCTTTAATTGTCTCCGACCCCTTTTTGATGGTTAGCAGGCGATTGCTCTGCTCCGCGGGTTAGCTTGTATTTTCCTATCGGCGTAGCAACTTCTAAATGATGAGTGGCTTCGCTGAGTATTTGCCAGGTAATTTGTTCATCATCCGTAGTTAACGTAAGCACCTTGTCTTGCCTGGTATAGGGGTACTGTCGGTTGCCAAAGCCCTTAATAACCTCTGTTATTGTATCCGCATTGATATCAACAAAGTTGCCGGCTTCCAGTTGATTGACACTGCCATCATCATAAACCACTTCGGTCATCACCCAGCGGCCGAAAATATCACCACTCTCGCTGGCATTGCTGCAGGAAGACAAGATTAAAGCGAATAGGGTTAGTGCAACCATATTCTTTATTTGCGCCATAAATTTATACATAAGTTGATGTCGTCTTTATTGAGGGAGCACTTGCAATAGCACGTGCTAAGCCATCTGGCAATTCCGATAGTTGATACTTGCGGGTAGCAGATGACTCTCTGACAATCGCGCCTTCAAAAATGCGAAAAAGCGAAAAAGGGGGGCGGAGCTAATAATCACCTTGCTTATCACAGATTTAAACCCACTTGAACCAACAGGTTGGGTATCGGTAAAAAATCGTAATCTAATCAGTTGCCGGGTAAATGCTCAAGTTATTGAAAATCTGAGTGCGGAACAATAGTACTTAATCGTATTAAACGTGATGCAAAAAAGGTGACGGCACATCGCTGATTTAGAAAACAAGGAGAAGTCATGAAATCTATATCCCCTTCACTATCGCTACTACTTTCTGTGCTGATGATGAGCTGTGTCAGTCATGCCAAAGATAATTTACCAGTACTTGAAGGCCCATATCTTGGGCAAAAGCCACCGGGATTAACGCCGGAGCCTTTTATGCCTGGCATTGTTACAACAAAGGGCTTTGATGATGGTGGCGTTTTTTCACCCGATATGGATGAGTTTTATTTTATTAGAAAACGAATAGATAATAACAAATTTGAAACTGTCATTTATAAACAAAAAAATAACCAGTGGTTTGAGACAGTTAGTATAGAGCCCCGGCCATTTTACCCATTCTTCTCGCCGGATGGTAAGACTATGCATTTGGGCAAGCAATATAGGGAACGTACAGATACCGGCTGGTCAGAGGTAAAAAATCTTGGTACTCCTTTTTCTGAAATAAATATCATGAGCCTGTCTGCTTCATTGAAAGGGACCTACGTGATTGACGAAAGGCATCCAGAGGGTAACGGCATCCTGCGATTTTCACGGTTGATAGATGGCAAGCGTGAAGCGCCAACACCGTTCGGCAACGAGATTAACTCCGGAACAAGGAATTCGCATCCCTTTATTGCTCCTGATGAGTCCTACCTTATGTGGGATGGCATCAAGGACAATGGATTTGGAAATGTAGATCTTTATATCAGTTTCCGACAGCGTGATGGCTCTTGGGGTGAGGCTATTAACATGGGAGACAAAATTAATACAGATGCTTACGAGGCGGGGCCAAAGGTTACGCCAGACGGAAAATATCTATTCTTTGTTAGAAATATGGGCTCTGACAAGTTCGAAGATGTGGATATTTTCTGGGTAGATGCGCAAATTATTGAGATGCTCAGGCCTAAAGAATGAACGACATAACATTGCAGTAAGAGTGTTGGCAATGCATCCTGAAAGCGGAGCTGCGGTGCAGTAACCATCGCAGGGAGTCAGATTTTCAGCGTCAAACAGCATGGTTATTTGTACAGGAAGTGATGGCTTGATGTGTGGGCCGGCAGCGGCTACTGCAATTGCAACTGCCGCTGCCAGTCAGGTTTAGTGTTTATCGTGATACAGCTCGCAAGCTTCCAGGGTGTTTTCTATTAAACTGGCGACGGTCATCGGGCCTACGCCGCCCGGCACCGGAGTGATATAACGGGCATGCTTTACCGCATTGCCATATTCCACATCGCCTACCAGCTTGCCGCTGTCTAACCGGTTAATGCCAACATCAATGACCAACGCGCCTGGTTTTACCCAGTCACCCGGGATAAACTCCGGCCGGCCTACGGCGACGACTAATAAGTCGGCACGGCGCACCTGGGCTTCGAGGTTACGGGTAAATTTATGGCACACCGTGGTAGTGCAACCGGCCAGTAACAGCTCCAGTGCCATCGGCCGGCCAACGATGTTAGAGGCACCTACGACTACCGCATCCATACCTTTTACATTAACACCGGTGCTTTGCAGCAGCGTCATAATGCCTTTGGGTGTGCAGGAGCGCAGTGCCGGCATGCGCTGGGCTAAGCGGCCGATATTGTACGGGTGAAAGCCGTCGACGTCTTTGTGCGGGTTAATCCGCTCTAAAATAGCAGAAGAATCTAAGCCGGCCGGTAACGGCAGCTGTACCAGGATACCGTCGACGGTGTTGTCGTTGTTCAGCTTATCAATTAACTCAATCAGCTGTTGTTCGCTGGTATCAGAGGGCAGGTCGTACGACACTGAGTGAAAGCCTACTTCTTCACAGGCTTTGCGTTTACTGCCCACATAGACCTGTGAGGCAGAGTCTGAACCTACCAGCACAACGGCCAGCCCCGGTGCTCTTTTACCTGCGGCAACCCGGGCGCGAACCTGGGCAGCCACTTTATCTTTTGTTGCCTGAGCAACGGCTTTGCCATCAATAATTTGTGCTGTCATCTGCTTACGTCTCTGCCATGATTTTACTGCGGCATATTTTCGCACAGCTACCGGCTGAACGCCATCCTGCAGTAGCCACAGCACAATAGGTTCAAATAATAGGCAATCAGTTGATTTGTGCAAAAAAAGGTTTGACGCTATTGCCGCCCGGCTGTAATATTCCGCCCCGTTGCAGCAGTGCAGCGAAGTCGGTGATTGGCGCAGCTTGGTAGCGCACTTGGTTTGGGTCCAAGGGGTCGCAGGTTCAAATCCTGCATCACCGACCAATTTAAAAATGGATAGGTATACACGTGGTTTGGGTACTTTTAATACACGCGTAGCAGGTTCAAATCCTGCATCACCGACCATTAGATTTATAGCTTGGTAGGGCTTTCGATAGTGCGCCCGTAGCTCAGCTGGATAGAGCAACGCCCTTCTAAGGCGTGGGTCATAGGTTCGAATCCTATCGGGCGCGCCATAACAAGCGCAAAACAGTTTCAGTGGTGGTTGTAGCTCAGTTGGTAGAGCCCCGGATTGTGATTCCGGTTGTCGTGGGTTCGAACCCCATCATCCACCCCATCTTTCCCAGAGTTTTTATAGTCGGTGATTGGCGCAGCTTGGTAGCGCACTTGGTTTGGGTCCAAGGGGTCGCAGGTTCAAATCCTGCATCACCGACCATTCTCCCATCTTTAAAGCAAAACAGCGCACTTGGTTTGGGTACTCTTAATCCCACGGGTCGCAGGTTCAAATCCTGCATCACCGACCATTCTCCCATTTTAAAAGCAAAAACAGAGGCATCAGCCCAATTCACTCTGATTTGAAGAAACTCTTTTTTGCATCCATTATTCTCTCGTTTATTAAAAAATAAAATCCAGTTCCCAAATCCTTAAATCTTATTGTATGCTGCTATTTAATATCAGATTAAGGATGATTATCTTGATAGTTGCAGAAACCCCACGCTTACGTATTCGCCACCTTACCGCGGCTGACAGCGCTTTTACCTGTCGTTTGCTTAATGAACCTTCTTTTATTGAAAATATTGCAGATCGCGGTGTGCGCTCAGAGCTGGATGCTATGCATTATTTAGCAGAAGGGCCGATTAAAAGTTACCAGCAGCATGGCTACGGTTTGTTTCTGGTTGAGCACAGTGAAAGCCAAACCCCGCTGGGTTTTTGTGGTTTGCTGTTTCGCGAATATTTGCAGGAAACCGATATTGGTTTTGCCTTTTTGCCGCAGTTTTGGGGCCAGGGTTATGCTTTTGAAGCCGCGTCGGCGGTAATGCAGTTTGGCTATCACAAGCTGAACCTTAAACGCATAGTGGGGCTGACCAGTGCCGGTAATACGTCATCAGTCAAAGTGCTGAACCGCTTAGGTTTGCAGTTTGAGAAGATGGTGCAAATGCAGCCAGCAGCAGAATATGTGCAGCTGTACTCCTGAGTAAACACATAAAAATGTAATTAAATTACATTTTTAGTCGGTTTTGTTGCCCCCAGCTTGCTGTATGGCGGGTATTCACATTCTTTATAGTCTATTAAAATCAATTGCTTGATTTGTCTATGCTGCTGCTCGTCACCTTGATAACTGTAACCCAAGTGGTACCGGGTTACAGTTTTTGCTACTATAGCCGCCGGAACAACCATTGGAGGAGTTATGATTAACCCATCCTGGCGCAGGGTCGTGCTTAAAGTCGGCAGTGCCCTGATAGCGCCGGACAATCAGGGGTGTAGCGAGCAGTATTTGCGTCCCATCGCCGAATTTATCCGGCAATGCCGACTGCAGGGTCTTGAAGTGATCCTGGTCTCATCAGGTAGTGTGGCCGCAGGCCGTCATCATTTTAACTTTCAGCATCAACGCGTGCCTCTCGCTTTAAAGCGGGCGATGGCGGCTGTTGGCCAGAATCAGTTAATGAATTTCTGGAGCCGCTGTTTCGATTTCCCCTGTGCTCAGGTGTTGCTGACACATGGCGACTTAAGCGACCGCGTGCGTCACGTTAATATTAAAAATACCTTACGCCGTTTGCTGGACCATCAGGTGCTGCCCATCGTTAATGAAAACGATACCATAGCCACTACTGAGCTCAAAGTCGGCGATAACGATAATCTGGCGGCGATGGTAGCCACAGTGGCGAATGCTGATGCACTGATTATCTGCTCTGATGTCGACGGCTTGTATACCGCAGACCCGAATAAAGACCCTACAGCCAGCCTGATCCCCGAAGTGCGGACTATTGATCAGCGTATTTATGCCCTGGCCGGTGGCGTGTCATCTAAAGTGGGCACCGGTGGTATGTTTACCAAAATTGAAGCGGCGGAAAAAGCGGCGGCACACGGTATAGATACCGTTATTATTGACGGCCATAAGCCGGACGGCTTTCAGTGTATTTTAGCGGGTAAGAATCCGGGCACCATTTTCTATGGTCAGGCCAAACCCTTACCGGCTAAAAAACATTGGGTACGCCACACCTTAAGAGCCAAAGGCGAAATTTGGGTGGACGACGGTTGTATAGAGGCATTAAGCCGCCATGGTGCGTCGTTGCTTTGTAGTGGTATAGTGAGCATCAGCGGTGAGTTTGACTCTGGTGATGCGGTACTGGTGCGGTGCTCACAAGGCAAACGCAAAATTGCCAAAGGTGTCAGCCGTTTTAGTGCCAGTGAGCTGTTTTCGATTAAAGGTCAGCAAAGTCGCGATATTGCCGCCTGCCTTGGTTATTGTCCTGCCGGCAGCGACGCGGTGATCCATCGCAGTGAAATGATGTTACTGGAGAGAATATGACTACCGATGTTGCGGCTTCAATCGCCGCCAAAGCGTCACAGGCTGCTAAAGCAGTGGCGAATTTAACTACCGAGCAAAAGAATTTTGTGCTGCAAAGTATGGCCAACCATATCCGCGCCGCCAGCGAAGCTATTCTGATAGCAAATAAAGATGAAGTGGCCACGGCCAATGCCAACGGCACCAGCGTGGCTATGTTGGACCGGCTGACACTGAATAACGACCGCATAGATACCATGGCCCGCGCCATAGAGCAAATTATTGCCCTGCCGGACCCGGTAGGCGCCACGCGGCATATCGAGCAGCGGCCAAACGGCATTAATATTGAAAAACGCCGTATTGCGCTGGGCGTTATTTGTATGATTTATGAAGCGCGGCCTAATGTTACCGCTGATGCCGGTGCCTTATGCTTTAAATCAGGCAATGCGGTTATTCTGCGCTGTGGCCGTGAAGCGATTCAAACCAGTCTGGCGATAGCGGCGGCGATGCAACAAGCGCTGCGCGAGCATGATTTGCCGGATGAGGTGATCAGCATAGTGCCGGATCCGGATCGTGATTTAATGCTGGCACTGTTAAAACAGGATCAGTATATCGATTTAGTGATTCCGCGTGGCGGCGAAGGCTTAATCCGTTTTGTTACCGAGCACAGCCGCATTCCGGTGATTCAGCACTATAAAGGTGTCTGCCATCTGTATGTTGACCAAAGCGCAGATCTGGCTATGGCGTTGGGTTTATTGCTGAACGGTAAAGTACAGCGCCCCGGCGTGTGTAATGCGCTGGAAGGCTTGTTGGTCAATAAACATATTGCCGCTGATTTTCTGCCGCTGGTAGCCAATGCGCTGGCGCAGCACGATGTGATTGTGCATGCCTGCAGTGATAGTATTGGTTACTTTAACCAAGCGCAGCCGATTGCGGATAACGAATTTGGTCAGGAATATTTGGCGCCGGAAATTGCCATCAGGGTGGTGGACGACCTGGATGCTGCTATGGCGCATATTGACCGGTTTGGCAGCCAGCATACTGAAGTTATCTGCACCAGCGACGAAGCCAATGCAGAGCGCTTTATTCGTCAGGTAGACTCTGCTGTGGTAATGCATAACGCCTCATCACGCTTCTCTGATGGCGGCGAGTTGGGCTTAGGTGCTGAGATTGGTATTTCGACCAGTAAGTTGCACGCTTACGGCCCTATGGGGCTCGAAGCGCTGACCACAGAAAAATATGTGGTAACCGGCAGCGGCCAAACCCGTAGTTAACAGCAAAAGCCATAGAAAAAAGCGCAGCGCAGCAATAGTAATTTATTGACTATGCTGCGTTTTTTCATTTGTCTGCATAGCGGCTGCAACCGCTGCGGTTAAGGGCTCGACGTCAGACATTTACCCCGCTATAATGCCGCGTCCTATTTTATAACAGGTCTGGTTCAGTGCTGCGTTTTGATACCAGATCACACCAGTAAGGCGTCAATTACACGCCTGTTTTTGAATTTGAGGTAACAAGATGCAAGTTTCTGTGGAAACCACTCAAGGTTTAGAGCGCCAATTAACTATCACTGTTCCGGCCGACAAAATTGATACAGAAGTAAAAAGCCGTTTACGTGATCTGGCCAAGCGGCAGCGTATCGACGGTTTCCGTCCGGGCAAAGCGCCGGTATCACTGATCCAAAAGCGTTACGGCCTGGCTGTATTACAGGAAGTGGCTGGCGAGCAAATGCAGCGTCATTTTTATGATGCCATTATTGCCAACAAACTGACTCCGGCCGGTTCACCTACTTTTGCGCCTGGCCAGTTAGAGCAGGGCAAAGATTTAGAATTTAAAGCCACTTTTGAAGTGTATCCGGAAGTTGAAGTTAAAAACCTGGATAAAATCGAAGTGAACAAGCCGGTTGTTGAGATTGCCGACGCCGACTTAGACAAGATGCTGGACACGCTGCGTAAGCAACATGCCAAGTGGGAAGCGAAAAAAGGTAAGGCTGCTACCGGTGATCGCGTTATCATCGATTTCGTTGGTTCTATCGACGGTGAAGAGTTCGAAGGCGGCAAAGCCACTAACTTTACCTTAGAGTTGGGCCAGGGCCGGATGATCCCGGGTTTTGAAGATGGCATCGTTGGCAAAAAAGCCGGTGAACAAGTTACTGTTGAAGTAACCTTCCCGGAAGAATACCACGCTGAAAACTTAAAAGGTAAAGCCGCCAGCTTTGCGGTAACCGTAAACACAGTAGAGCAGCAAGTACTGCCTGAACTGAACGACGAGTTTGCTGCTTTATTTGGTTTGGAAACCGCTACCATTGATGCACTGAAAGTAGAAGTGCGCAAAAACATGGAGCGCGAGCTGAACCAGAATATTAAAGCCAAAGTAAAAGAGCAGGTGATCAAAGGTTTACTGGCCAACAACGAGGTAGACGTACCACAAGCACTGATCAAAGGCGAAGTTGAGGTACTGCGTAAGCAGGCATTACAGCGTTTTGGTAACAACGTCGATCCGAAGCAATTACCTGAGCTGCCGGCGTCATTGTTTGAAGAGCAGGCGAAAGATCGCGTTAAAGTAGGCCTGTTATTAGGCGAAGTGATCAAAACCAACGAGCTGAAAGTAGACGATAAAAAAGTTCAGGCGTTAATTGAAACTGTCGCTTCTGCTTATGAAGATCCGCAAGAAGTGGTGCAGTACTACAACAGCAATAAAGAGCTGTTACAAAGCATGCGCAATGTGGCTCTGGAAGAGCAGGCACTGGACGTTATTCTGGCCGGTGCTAAAGTAACTGAACAAAAAGCGGCTTTTGACGAGATAATGAACCCGCAAGCTGCCAACTAACGTTGACTTATTTTGGCTTGACGGCTTTAATGGCTCGGACTACAGTTCGGGCCATTTTATTTTCTGCAACAGCAAAACCCAGCCATTTAGAGGGAACCCAATAATATGTCTATGCCGCAACATTTGAATGACATAGTAAACGCTCTGGTACCAATCGTTATTGAGCAAACTGCCAAAGGCGAACGCTCGTTCGATATCTACTCACGTCTGTTAAAAGAGCGGGTAATATTTTTAACCGGTCAGGTGGAAGACCACATGGCTAACCTGATTGTGGCGCAATTATTGTTCTTAGAATCAGAAAATCCGGAAAAAGACATCTATATTTATATTAATTCGCCGGGTGGCTCAGTAACGGCAGGTCTGTCAATTTACGATACGATGCGCTATATCAAGTCAGATATCGCCACAGTGTGTGTAGGCCAGGCCGCCAGTATGGGCGCATTTTTATTGTCCGGTGGTACTAAAGGCAAGCGTTATTGCTTACCTAATGCGCGGGTAATGATCCACCAGCCGTTAGGTGGTTTCCAGGGCCAGGCAACCGATTTTGAAATTCATGCCCGCGAAATTTTAAGCATTAAAGAAAAGTTAAACCGCCTGATGGCCGAGCACAGCGGTAAAACTTACGAGCAAGTGTGTAAAGATACTGAACGTGATAACTTCTTAAGTGCAAAGCAAGCCTTGGAATATGGCCTGGTAGATGCCATATTAACCAATAGAGAAACGAAGTAATTATATTAGGCCGCTCTGCATCACAGGGCGGCACCGTAGTGAAAGAGGTAGTTACATGTCTGATCACCGCACTGACGGCGATAAGAACGGTAAACTGTTGTACTGTTCTTTTTGTGGCAAATCACAGCATGAAGTGCGTAAGTTGATTGCAGGCCCACAGGTTTATATTTGTGATGAATGCGTTGATTTATGCAACGACATTATCCGCGAGGAAATTAAAGATATTTCCCCGAAACGCGATGCCGATAAATTACCGGTGCCGCGCGAGATCCGTACTCACCTTGATGATTACGTTATAGGCCAGGATCATGCCAAAAAAGTACTGGCAGTAGCGGTATATAACCACTATAAACGGCTGCGTAATGCCCAGCACAAGCAAGATGTTGAGCTGGGTAAAAGTAATATTTTGCTAATCGGCCCAACCGGTAGCGGTAAAACTCTGCTGGCAGAAACCCTGGCGCGTTTACTTGATGTGCCTTTTACCATGGCCGACGCCACTACGCTGACAGAAGCCGGTTATGTTGGTGAAGATGTTGAAAACATCATCCAGAAGCTGCTGCAAAAGTGCGATTACGATGTTGAGAAAGCGCAGCGTGGTATCGTTTACATTGATGAAATTGACAAAATTTCGCGTAAGTCCGACAACCCGTCGATTACCCGTGATGTATCAGGTGAAGGCGTGCAGCAGGCGCTGTTGAAGTTGATTGAAGGCACTGTAGCCTCGGTACCGCCACAAGGTGGCCGTAAGCATCCGCAGCAGGAGTTTCTACAGGTTGATACCTCAAAAATTCTGTTTATCTGTGGCGGCGCTTTTGCCGGGCTGGATAAAGTGATTGAGCAACGCTGTGCCAAAGGTTCGGGTATTGGTTTTGGTGCTGAAGTACGCAGCAAAGAAAGCACGCGTAGCTTAAGTGAATCCTTCCGTGATGTAGAACCGGAAGATTTGGTGAAGTACGGCTTAATTCCGGAGTTTATCGGGCGGTTGCCGGTAGTGGCTACGTTAACCGAGCTGGATTTATCCGCGCTGGTACAAATTCTCAGCGAGCCGAAGAATGCGTTGGTGAAGCAATTTGCTGCGTTATTCGCGATGGAAGACGTGGAGCTGGAGTTCCGTGAAGACGCACTCAAAGCCATAGCGCAAAAAGCCATGGAGCGTAAAACCGGTGCCAGGGGGCTGCGCTCTATTGTTGAAGGTGTATTGCTGGATACGATGTATGAATTGCCATCAATGCAGGATGTAATCAAGGTAGTGGTGGATGAAACCGTGATCCGCGGTGAAACAGACCCGATCCTGATTTATCAAAGCAGCGAGCCGGTCGCGGCAGAATCGCATTAAGCCGTCGCGCAAAAGAAAAAAGGAGCTGATTCAGCTCCTTTTTCGTATATGTAATTGAAGTTTTTAAAACGAACCCCATATACTGAAACATATTCGCGCCTGCAGTAACTAATTTCGAGAGAGAATCAATGACATCAGAACACGCTGAACGTTTGCATATGCCGGTACTGGCACTGCGCGACGTGGTCGTCTATCCCCATATGGTTATCCCACTGTTTGTTGGTCGGGCGAAGTCGATTAAATGCCTTGATGCGGCCATGGAAAACGACAAACAAATTTTTCTGGTGGCACAAAAAGATGCCACCCTGGACGATCCGGCCGCTGCTGATCTATATGAAGTAGGTACAGTTGCGACTATTTTGCAACTGCTGAAATTGCCGGACGGCACCGTTAAAGTATTGGTAGAGGGCAGCCGCCGCGCCCGCTTAGCTGAATTTACCGAGACTGATAAAGCCTTTGCTGCTTATGTGGATATTATTGAAACCGCCGAGGTAGACAGCCGCGAGCAGGAAGTTTTCCTGCGCTCGGCCATTAATCAGTTTGAAGGCTATATCAAGCTGAATAAAAAGATCCCGCCGGAAGTATTAACCGCATTAAGTGGCATTGAAGAGCCGGCACGGCTGGCCGATACCATGGCTGCTCATATGCCGTTGAAAGTTGAAGATAAGCAAAAAGTGCTGGAAATCTTCGACGTGACCGAGCGGCTGGAATACCTGATGGCGATGATGGAGAGTGAAATTGACATTCTCCAGGTAGAGCGCCGTATTCGCAGCCGCGTGAAAAAGCAGATGGAAAAAAGCCAGCGCGAATACTATCTGAACGAGCAGATGAAGGCTATCCAGCGTGAACTGGGTGAGCTGGAAGATGCGCCGGACGAATTTGAAACCCTGAGTAAAAAAATTGACCAGGCGCAGATGCCGCAAGAAGTGTCTGACAAAGCCCGCAGCGAGCTGCAAAAGCTGAAGATGATGTCACCGATGTCAGCTGAGGCCACCGTAGTGCGCAGCTATATCGACTGGCTGACTAATGTGCCGTGGAAAAAACGCAGCAAGGTGAAAAAAGACCTGGCCGCAGCAGAGCAAATTCTGAATGCCGATCACTACGGCCTGGAAAAAGTAAAAGAGCGCATTGTTGAGTATTTAGCCGTACAACAGCGGGTAAATAAACTTAAAGGCCCTATTTTGTGCCTGGTAGGCCCGCCGGGTGTGGGTAAAACCTCACTGGGACAATCTGTTGCCAAAGCAACCGGGCGTAAATACGTGCGGATGGCGCTGGGCGGCGTGCGTGATGAAGCTGAGATTCGCGGTCATCGCCGTACTTACATCGGTTCTATGCCGGGTAAAATTATCCAGAAAATGGCTAAGGTAGGCGTGCGTAACCCGCTGTTCCTGCTGGATGAAATTGACAAGATGGCATCAGATTTTCGCGGTGATCCGGCAGCAGCGCTGCTGGAGGTGTTAGATCCGGAGCAGAACACAGCGTTCAGTGATCACTACCTGGAAGTCGATTATGACTTATCCGATGTGATGTTTTTTGCCACGTCCAACAGTCTGAACATTCCGGCGGCGTTGTTGGACCGGATGGAAGTGATCCGGCTGGCCGGTTACACCGAAGATGAGAAGCTGAATATCGCCAGGCAGCACCTGATCACCAAGCAGGTTGGCCGCAATGGTTTAAAAGCCAGCGAAATTGTAATTGAAGACAGCGCCATTATCGGCATTATCCGTTATTACACCCGTGAAGCCGGGGTGCGCAGCTTAGAGCGTGAAATCTCCAAACTGTGTCGTAAAGCGGTGAAGCAAATATTGCTGACCAAAGATTTAACCCAGGTTGTGATAAACCAGCAGAATCTGGAAGATTATCTTGGCGTGCAGCGCTACGACTACGGTAAAGCCGAAGACAGCAACCGTATTGGTCAGGTTACCGGCTTAGCCTGGACTGAAGTGGGCGGTGATTTGCTGACCATTGAAGCGGCGTCAGTGATGGGTAAGGGCAAGCTAACCTTTACCGGCTCACTGGGCGATGTGATGAAAGAGTCTATCCAGGCGGCGATGACCGTAGTGCGCAGCCGTGCTGCCGGTTTGCGTATCAATGAAGACTTTTATGAAAAACGCGATATTCACGTGCATGTGCCCGAAGGTGCCACGCCAAAAGATGGCCCCAGTGCCGGTATTGGTATGGTAACGGCTTTGGTATCGAGCTTAACCGGTAACCCGGTACGGGCTGATGTCGCCATGACTGGTGAAATTACCCTGCGTGGCGAAGTTTTACCCATTGGCGGTTTAAAAGAGAAACTGCTGGCAGCACACCGTGGTGGTATTAAGCGGGTTCTTATTCCACATGATAACGTGCGCGACTTAAAAGACATTCCTGATAATGTCAAAGGCGACATCGAAATTTGTGCGGTAAAATGGATAGATGAAGTGCTGGAATTGGCGTTACAAGAGCCGTTGGAGCGTGTTTCGGTGGTAGAAACGGTAAAAAATCCAGCAAAAAGCAAAAAAACGGAAAAAAATCCTGCATAGGGGCTTTTCATTCCCGTTGGCTGTGCTAAGTTATGGAAAGTTTCGACCAAGCCCTTGTTATACAAGGGCTGCGGTCAAAGCAAGAATTATTAGTTTTGTCGCTTCTTTTGCTTGCAAGCCCCAAAAATGCTTGTTATAACGATGAAGCTCACTTACAGAACTAATGAAGTGTAGTTGTTGAAAATAATAACAATTGAAGGGGATGATATTGTGAACAAGTCTCAACTTATCGACAAAATTGCTGCTGGTGCAGACATTTCTAAAGCGGCAGCAGGTCGTGCTTTAGATTCGTTCATTGATGCTGTTACCGAAGCTCTTAAAGAAGGCGACTCTGTAGCATTAGTTGGTTTTGGTACTTACAGCGTACGCGAGCGTGCAGCCCGTACTGGCCGTAACCCGCAAACTGGTGCCACTATTCAAATCGCGTCTGCGAAAATTCCTTCTTTCAAGCCTGGTAAAGCGTTAAAAGACGCGTGTAACTAATCTGCCGTTTTGTCTTACGACAAACGTCAGTTTGGAAGCTTAGTGATAAACCGGTACCTGAATAAGGTGTAGTGTTGAATCAGGGTTATTCAAAGTAGTAACCGCAGGCTTCCAAGGCTTCTCTAAAAAAAGCGCATCTGTTAAGATGCGTTTTTTTTTACGGTAACTAAGATGTGTTTTCGTTGCCTTCCGGCCGCTTAACGTTGAATAGAGAGATAGCACTAAGATGTTAGAAAAAATCAGAGAAGGCTCTCAGGGAGTTGTTGCCAAGTCTATTTTAGGCTTAGTGATCCTGACATTCGCCCTGGCGGGTGTTGGCAGTTATTTAAGTACACCAGCTGAGACCAACGTGGCTGAAGTGAACGGCGAAAAAATCAGCCGTGCAGATTTTGACCAGGCGTTTCAAAATGAACGTGCCCGTATGCAGCAGCAGTTTGGCGAAATGTATGCGGTGATGGCTGCTGATGCCGGCTATATGAATAATTTCCGCAGTGAAGTACTGGAGCGTTTGATTGATGAAACGCTGCAAAAGCAATTTGCTGCAGAGCTGGGTTTACGCGTCAGCGATGACCAGGTGCGCGATGCTATTCGTGAAATGACAGAATTTCAGGTAGACGGCCGGTTTAACAACGAACGTTATATTGCTTTGTTGCGTCAGGCCGGGTATCAACCGGAACAGTTTCGCGAATATATGCGTGAGCAAATGTCACGTAACCAACTGTTAATTGGTTTATTGGGTAGTGAGTTTGCTACCGCCAAAGAAATGCAGTTGTTGTTAAAGCTGCAGCAGCAGCAACGTGACGTTACCTTTGTGCGTTTTGCTGCCGCAGATTTTGCCGGCAAGGTTGAGCTGAGCGAACAAATGCTACAGGACTACTACACCACCAACCTGGCGCAGTTCGAGACTGAGCCCAAAGTGGCTGTTGAATATGTAGAAATTTCAGCTGACAGTTTAAGTGCTGCTGTTGATGTTACTGAAGCGGAGATCGCTGAGTACTACGAAGCTAATAAAGCCCGCTTCAGCCGCGATGAGCGCCGTCAGGTTGCGCATATCATGTTGGAGTCTGAGCAGGATGACAATGATGTCAAAGCACAGGCTGAAGCCCTGTTAGCGCAACTTAACGCCGGTGCGGATTTCGCTGAATTGGCTAAAACTGCATCAGCAGACACTTTTTCTGCCGAAAATGGCGGTGTACTGGATTGGCTGACGCCGGGCGATATGGATGCGGAGTTTGAACGCGTGGCTTTTGCCATGACCGAAGTCGGGGCTTTAAGCCCGGTAGTAAAAAGTGCTTATGGTTATCACATTATTAAGCTGGTTGAGTTAGAGCCGGCACAGCAACAGCCATTGGCTGAGGTGTCGGCAGATATTGCACAGCGTATTTCGCAAGAGCGTGCCAGTGCGGCATTCTATGAGCTGCAGCAGCGTTTAGCTGAAGTAAGCTTTGAGGTACCTGATACACTGGAAGACGCCGCCGCTGCAGTGGATATGAAAGTGGTAACCACACCGTTGTTCAGCCGTGAAGAAGCGACAGCACCTTTGTCTGAACCGGTGGTGATGAACAAGTTGTTTGATGCCGGCTTTATTCAGGAAGGCCTGAACAGCGAGCTGATTGAACTGGGTAAAGAGCGCGCTATTGTAGTGCGGGTAAAAGATTATCAGCCGGCACGCACTCAGGCGCTGGAAGAAGTTAAAGCTCAGGTTGAGTCTGCCGTGCGCGCAGAGCAAAGTGCCTTACTGGCAAAGCAACAGGCTGAAACTGTGTTAGCACAGCTGGCAGACAGTAACCTGGCGGAACAAGCTACGGCGGCAGGTGTTGAGTTGCAGCAAGCAATGAATACGCCACGTTTTGGCGGTACTTTGGATGCAGAAATTCGCGCTAAAGCCTTTGCTATGCCACGGCCGCAAGATAAGCCGGCGGTTGAGCTGGTTAGCCTGGCTAACGGTGATGCCGCTCTGGTATCGGTATTGGCGGTGAAAGACACTGACGTTACTGCAGTGCCTGAGCCGGCGCAATTAGAGCGTCTGGCTGAGCAGCAGGCTGAACAAGCGTACCGTGCGATTATTGCTGCGCTGAAGGCTGAGGCGAAGATTAGCCGCAACCTGCGTGCCACTGCCGCGGAAGAGCAACTCTGAAGCGTATTTAAGTCAGATAAAAAAAACCGTGGCTTGCCACGGTTTTTTTTTATGTAATGGCGCTATTGATCAATTTGCGGGTGTAGTCGTGTTCCGGATTGGCAAATACCGTGGCCGTAGGGCCATAGTCCAGTGGTTTGCCCTGATGCAGTACCAACAAGTCATCGGCAATATGCTTTACCAGCCGCAAATGATTGGTGATCAGTAAATAGGCCAGGCCTGAGCTTTGTTGCAGTTGTAATAGCACATTAACCATTTGAGCCCGCAGCGTTGGATCCAGTGCTGTTAATGCTTCATCAAGGATTAGCAGTTTGGGGTCGAGGATTAATGCCCGGGCTAACGCCACCCGCTGCAACTGACCACCGGAAAACATATGCGGGTAATAATCAGCATGTTCGTCCAGCAAGCCTAATTGTTTTAAGGTGTGTTTAATCTTCAGTTTACGTTGTTGGCTGTCTAACACTGTACTGAAGTGCAAGACGTCGTCCAGCATTTGGCCGATTTTCTGGTGCGGGTTAAGTGATTTGGCTGCGTCCTGAAAAATAAACCGGATCACATGATTATACTGGCGGTAATTACTGATTTTTACTGCTGTGCCGCCAAGTAAGATTTCACCCTGGTCGGGCTTCTCAATACCCACTAATAGCTTTGCCAGAGTACTTTTGCCGGAGCCGGTTTCACCGACAATAGCCAGGGTTTTTCCTGCCGCCAGGCTGAAACTGATATCGTCCAACGCGGTGACGCTGCGCTGGCGAAACAAACCGGCTTGTTTACGGTAGGTTTTGCTTAAGTGTTTGACTTCAAGCAGCAGGCTCATAGGTCTTTTTGTCCGATTAGCGGGAAATGACAGCTGAAATAGTGGTTTTGCAGACGCTCAAGGCCCGGGGTTTTCACACATTCTTTACGGGCGTTCGGACAGCGCGGCCCCAGCCGGCAGCCTATCGGCAGATGTTGCAGTACCGGGATACTGCCCGGCAGGGCGTACAGCGGCGTTTTGGCCACCAGCTCCGGTTGAAATTCCGGCACGCTTTTAATCAACGCATTAGTGTAGGGATGAAAAGGCTGCTTCAGAATAGCTGCGGTTTCACCGGCTTCAACCAACTGGCCGCAGTACAATACACTCAGACTTTGGGTATAGCGGGCGATGCTTTCCAACTCATGGCTGATCAGCAGTACCGACATGCCTTTTAACTGATTAAAACTGGCCAGCAACCGAAATAACTGGGCCTGAGTGGTGCTTTCCAGCGCAGTCGTCGGCTCATCCGCAATCAGCAGTTTGGGGTTTTTGGCAATGGCCATCGCAATCATGATTTTCTGGCAAATACCTTCCGACAGCTGATAAGGATAACTTTGCAATACTGCCTGATGATCACGAATACCTACTTTATGCAATAAGGCTATCGCTTTGCGCCGGCGCAGGTAGCTGCGCTTCCACCAGGGGCCGTCTAACAGATGATCGGGTATCGCCTCTTCTAACTGCTCAAGAATAGCGGCGGTGGGGTCGAGGCTGCGGCTTGGTTCCTGGTATATCATGGCAATATCGCGGCCGATAATTTTACGCTGTTGCTCGTACGGCAGGTTCAACAAATCTTTGCCACGCCAACTGAAACGGTCGGCGGTTACCCGCCAGCGTTTATTCAATACTCCCACTATTGCTTTGGCCACTAAGCTTTTGCCGGAGCCGGATTCGCCCACCAGACCGCGGGTTTCACCTTCGCGCAAGCTCAGATTGACGCGATCGACGGCGCGGATCATACCGTCCGGGGTATTCAACTCTATGGTCAGGTTTTTAATATCGAGTAACAGCATCAGTTTTCCCGCCGTTTTTTCATTGCCGTGCGCAGGCCATCACCTACCAGGTTTACCGATAATACCGCCATAAAGATCAACAGCCCGGGCAAAGCAACGCCAATTGGCGCGACGTAAATAAGGTCTAATGAATCGGCAATAATGGCGCCCCATTCCGCGGTAGGGGCTTGGGCGCCAAGACCAAGGAAGCCAAGCGCTGCAATATCCAGAATGGCGGTAGACAGCGCCATGGTGGCTGTAACGGTAAGGCGCTCCCAAATATTAGGCAGAATAATACGGCGGAACACCTGCAGGTTATTGGCGCCATCAAGCCGGTACGCCACAACGTAATCCTGATTTAACTGTTCGGCAATGGCATTACGCACACCATGCACAAACTGCGGCAACAGTGCCAGCATAATAGCCCAGATGGTGTTTAACAGGCCCGGCCCAAGCACAGCGACAATAATGATCGCCAGTAGCAAGGAGGGGATGGTAAGTGCCAAATCGAGGATATGGTTAAATATACTGGATTTTACGCCTTTGCTCATACCGGCCAGGGTTCCCAGCAGTAAGCCGGCGAGTAGTGCGCCCAGTACCGTGATAACGGCAATGCCAAAGGTATAACGCGCACCGACCAGAAAGCGCGAAAACATATCACGGCCTAAATCATCGGTGCCAAACGGATATTGTACCAGGCCCAGTTCAGACCAGGACGGCGGTAACAGCAGCAGGTTGTCATTTTGCAGATAAGGGCCGTGTGGTGTTAATATCGGCGCGACTATTGCCAGTACAAAGAATGCAGAAAACAGACACAGGCCTGCCACAGCGCTGTGCTGACGGGCAAATTCGCGCCACAGTTGCCGTAGCGGCGATCGGGCCTGATGTTCATCAGCTAATAAACGAAATCGTGCCATCTCAGCGCTTCCTTGCCAGCGGATTAAACAACCGGTGTAAGATTTCTGTCAGCATGTTTACGCTGATCACCAGGGTAGAAATGACTAATAACCCGGCCTGAATAGCCGGATAGTTACGCTGATAGATGCTGTCGATTAACCAGCGGCCGATACCGGGCCAGGAGAAAATAACTTCGGTAATCATCGCCAGCGTGATCAGCGTGCTGAACTGCAAGCCAATTTGGCGTATTACCGGTAACAGCGCATTACGCAAACCATGACGGTACAGCACCTGTAAACGGTTCAGGCCTTTGGCACGGGCGGTTTTGATATAGCTTTGTTCCCACACATCCAGCATCGAGTCTTTAGTAAAGCGCACCATTACTGTTGTCGGGTAGGTTGCCAGTACCAGAGTAGGCAGTAACATATGGCGTAAGGCATTGAGCAAGGCATCATTACGGTGGGCGCTGTCAGACAGTAAAATGTCGACTAACATAAAGCCGGTAATGTGTTTTACCTCATACAGTACACCTATTCTGCCGGCTGTCGGCAGCCAGCCCAGACCAAGAGAAAACACCATAATCAGCAGCAGTGCCCACCAAAATACCGGAATGGAGTAGCCGGTGATCGCCAGCGCAGAAATAATCTTGCTCAGCGTGCCTTCCGGTTTGACCGCAGCAATAATGCCAAGCGGAATGCCGGCAAAAAATGAAATTAACAGCGCATAGGCTGCCAGCTCCAGTGTGGCCGGCAATAACACGCCGATTTCCTGCAATAACGGCTGTTGGCTGGCAAACGACAAGCCCCAGTTACCGCTGAGAATACGCTGTAAATAGGCCAGATACTGGGCCAGGTAGCCCTGATCCAACCGGTACTCTGTTGTCAGTACTGCCACTTGCTCCGGTGCAATGTATCTGAGCCCGGTCAGGTTTTGCAGTATATCGCCCGGGAACATATAGGCCAGGCTAAACGCTAACAGGCTCAGCGCCAGCAACACAAAAGCCAGCAAAAACAAACGGCGCAGCAAGTACAGGGTCATTTGATATCCTTCACTGCACCGGCCAGTGCAACACCGCCATAGGGGTTAATTTGTACGCCTTTAATATCACTGCTGATAGCCTGAAAACGCTGCGAATGCGCAATACTCAGCAGCGGTACTTGCTCTGCCAGATATTGTTGCGCCGCCATATAGTAACTGCGACGTTGCTTTTGATCGGCCGTCAGCAAGGCCTGGCTAATCAGCCGGTCAAAGTTTTCATCGCACCAGTTGGCGCGGTTAGTGCCGGTGTCTGCCGCGCTGCAGCTAAGCAGTGGGCGGAAAAAGTTGTCCGGGTCGGCATTGTCTGCCGACCAGCCAATCAAGACTGAGTCATGCTCGTTATCACTTAGCTTGCGGCGAAAGCTGTTCCATTCATACGATACAATACTGGCCCTGACACCGATCTGTGCTAAATCGGCTTGCATCAGTTCGGCCATCTTCAGAGCGTTAGGATTGTACAGACGCTGCACCGGCATCGCCCAAATATCCATGCTAAAGCCGTTGGGGTAGCCGGCTTCTGCCAATAAGGCTTTAGCGATGGCGGGGTTATATTGCTGCACCGGCAAATCGGGGTTATAAGCCCAGGAGGTTGGTGGCAACACTGAGTTCGCCGCAGTAGCATGGCCAAAGTACACGGCCTGCAAAATAGCGTCGCGATTTATCGCATAGGCCAGGGCCTGGCGTACTTTGGTGTTATCAAACGGTGCTTTGCGGGTGTTAAAGGCCCAAAAACCCACATTCATGCTGGTACTTTCCTGCACATCCACGTCCGGCCGCTGGCTAATCAGTTTAAGCTCGGCCACGCGAGGAAAGGCCACTACATCACATTCATGGGTAAACAGCTTGGCCATCCGCCTGGCATTATTCGGCACTATGTCAAATACCAGCTGGTCGGGTTTGGCCGGTTCGCGCCAATAGTTTTTATGCCGGTAATAACGGATCAGCACATCCTTTTGGTACTCTTTAAAGCGAAAAGGCCCGGTACCGATAGGGTGGCTGTCCATCCGTGACAAGGTATTAGCTGCGACTAACTGCTCTGCATATTCGGCTGATAAAATAGCAGCAAAATCGGTGGCCAGATTGGATAAAAACGAACTGTCCGGCCGACTCAGTTCAAAGCGCACGCTGTCGTCGCTCTCCGCCACCACCTTATTAACCAGAGAGGCCCAGGCAACACTTTGAAAAAACGGATAATTGCCGCCGCCCTGATAATGAAAAGGATGACCGGTTTGCATAATACGGTTAAAGGTAAACAGCACGTCCTGTGCGTTCAGTGGCCGACCGGGGGTAAAATATTCGGTTTGGTGAAACTGCACATTGCTGCGCAGCTTAAAACGGTATGTTTTGCCATCGGCACTAACCTGCCAACTTTGCGCCAGGCCCGGAGTTAACTCGCCGGTATCCGGCGCAATATCCAGCAGACGGTCATACAGCTGCTGGCTAATGGCATCAATAGTGGTGCCGGATGTTACCAACTGCGGGTTAAACGACTCCGGTGAGCCCTCAGAGCAGTATACCAGGCCACTGCGTACTGTTTCCGGTAAATTAGGCTGGCAACCGCTAAGGGCGGTAACGCCGGCCAGTATTAATGACGAGGTGTTCCGGCCAACCTCTGACAGTGAGATCCAACCGCGTTGCAGCTTCATGTTTGCTGGCTTTCCAGTAATTGATACTTTTTCATATAGCCACGCAGTTGATGATAGGTCAGATTCAGTAGCTCAGCGGTTCTTTTCTGATTAAACTGGCTGGCAACCAGCGCTTGCTTAATTAAGCTGACTTCAAAATCCTGCGACAGGGTTTTAAAATCCTGTACCTGGCTAAAATCGACCTGAGGCGGTTTCGTTTCATCTGCTGCTGCGGAACCTTTAGCTGGTGTTGGCGCAGCAGTGTGGTTTTCATTTGCGCTATGCAACTGTGCCCGTGCTGCTTTTATGCGCTGTTTCGGCCGGAACGGCGACTCAAACGGGTCTAACTGAATATCATGTACCGGCACATAAGCATTATTGGTGCGGTAAACGCTGCGTTCTACCACGTTTTTCAGCTCACGCACATTACCCGGCCAGTGATAATCCAGCAAGGTGCGTTTGGCTTTTTCACTAAAGCCGCTGAACAGTTCAAAACCCAGCTCACGGGCCATATTAATGGCAAAGTGCTCTGCCAGTTGCAAAATATCTTCGCGCCGTTCGCGCATTGGTGGCAGCGTTATAACATCAAACGCCAGCCGGTCGAGTAAGTCGGCGCGAAACTCGCCCTGGTCCGCCAGTAGCGGCAAGTCTTCATTAGTGGCGCAAATCAGCCGTACATCGGTTTTAATAGACCGGCTGCCGCCAACCCGTTCAAATTCGCCGTATTCAATCACCCGTAACAATTTTTCCTGCACCAGGCCCGGGGTATTAGCCAGCTCATCCAAAAACAAAGTACCGCCATGGGCCCGTTCAAAGCGGCCCTCATGCCGTTTTGCCGCACCGGTAAAAGCACCGGCTTCGTGGCCGAACAGTTCACTCTCCAGCAGGTTTTCGTTTAGCGAGGCACAATTCAGCGTAATGTATTGCTGATCCCAACGCTGTGACAGGAAATGCAACCGCGCCGCGATCAGTTCTTTGCCGGTGCCGCGCTCGCCGATGATTAACACCGGTTTGTCTAAGGGTGCTATTTGTGACACCTGGTCCAGCACGTTAAGAAAACTGTTAGACTGGCCCACCAGATTATCTTGTTGGAATTTTCTGCTCATGGCGTACTATTTATTGGTTAATTTGGCTAATTAGTAGTGTATTTCATAAAGCCTTCTAGCAGAAGCTTTAACGGAAAATAAATAAAATAACTTATATTCAGTATCTTACGGCATTTGAAAAAGTTGGCAAGGAAACTGAATAGCTTAGCCTGTACTAATACAGTCATTCAGAGGTAATTATTATGGGTATTTTTTCACGCTTCTCCGACATTGTGAATTCAAACATCAACTCCTTACTGGATAAAGCTGAAGATCCGGAAAAAATGGTCCGGCTGATTATTCAGGAAATGGAAGATACCTTGGTTGAGGTGCGTTCGTCCTCTGCCAAAACCATTGCAGAGAAAAAAGAGTTACAGCGTGTGGTTAACCGTTTGCAGGAAGAAGTAGCAGACTGGCAGGCTAAAGCTGAGCTGGCACTGAGTAAAGAGCGTGACGACCTGGCCCGTGCAGCCTTAATTGAGCGGCAAAAAGCGGCTGAGCAAGCTGAGACAGTAGCCGCAGATATTGCTAATCTGGATGAGCACATCGGTAAACTGCAGGACGAGGTAGGGCAGTTACAGGAAAAGCTGGCTGACGCCAAAGCGCGGCAGAAATCGATGTTAATGCGTCAGAAAACGGTAGCATCACGGCTGGAAGTGAAGAAAACGCTGGACAGCAACCGTATTAATGATGCGATGTACAAGTTTGAGCGTTACGAGCAAAAAATTGATACGCTGGAAGCTCAGGTTGAAGCCTATGATTTAGGTAAGAAAACCTTAAAAGACGAATTTGCTGAGCTGGCAGCTCAGGACAAAATCGATAATGAGCTGGCGGCATTAAAAGCTAAAGTAACGCAAAAAGATAAAAACGCCTGATTATCAGGCGTTCAGGAGTCGACATGGAAATTTCAGAAGTCATTGGCGTCCCGTTTATTCTGTTTATGATTTTTGTGGCACCAATCTGGGTCATAATGCATTACCGCAGTAAGAATAAAATGGGACAGGGCTTGTCAGATCAGGAGTTGTTGCAATTAAACGATCTGGCACACAGGGCCGAGAAAATGGCCGATCGCATTAAAACGCTGGAAGCGATTTTAGATGCGGAAAGTCCGAAGTGGAGAAGTCAACATGACTAAGCCTAAGCGTGAGCTGTTACGCGACGACACTAATGGCAAGATCGCCGGTGTGTGTGCCGGTATTGCCGACTACTTTGGCTGGGAGCTGTGGCTGGTGCGTATTGTCACCGTATCAGCCTTCTTTCTCGGTGCCGGCGGTTTAGTTCTGGTGTTATATATTGCTGCCTGGGTGGTGCTGGAAAAAAAGTCCAAAGCCGCCTTCAAAACTACCGCAACGGCTGATCTGAGCCCGGCAACGGAGAAGGTGGTAGAAGTAAAAACCCGGCTGTGGCAACGCGGCGAAGCGCCAAAAGATGCACTGCAGCATTTAACCACGCAGTTCAATGGCCTTGAGCTGCGGTTAAGGGAGTTAGAGCGCCATGTTACGTCGGCCAAATTTCAGTTAAACCGCGAGTTTAACAGCCTGTAGGGTATTTTATAACCTGATGAGTCTATTGCAGAAAATTCAACAACAACGGCACGATTTAACCCATCGTGCCTTTGATCGTCATATCCGCCTGGGGGTAACCGGCCTTAGCGGCTCAGGCAAAACTGCCTTTATTACCTCGCTGGTACACCAGTTAACCCAAGGCGATTTGCCGGACCACCTGCCATTTTTTGATGTGGTGCGTGAACGCCGCTATCTCGGCGGTAAGCTGGCGGCACAATTGCCGGATATGCCGCGCTTCCCGCTGGAGCAAAATTTACAGCATCTGCAGCAAGAGCCGCCACAATGGCCGCCGTCTACCTCAGGCAGCAGCCGGCTGGGGTTGCAACTGCGTTATAAAGCGGCGTCCGGCATCAGAGCGCGGTTGCAGTCACACAGCGAGCTGGCGCTGGATATTATTGACTATCCGGGCGAGTGGTTATTGGATTTGCCGCTGCTGGATATGAGCTACCACCAGTGGTGCGAGTTCAGTTGGCAGTTATTCGACCGTGAGCACCGTGCAGCATTAGCGCAGCCGTTTTTGCAGCAGTTGCAACAGCTTGATTTAAACAACGCCGGTGAGCTGTACGTGCAGCAACTGACGGACAGTTATAAACAGTTATTGCAGCAATACCATGATCTACCTGGCGCTTATTTAAACCAGCCCGGCCGTTTGCTCGTGCCCGGCACCCTGGCCGGCGCTCCTATGCTGCAGCTGTTTCCGCTGCTGCCACAGCAGGCAGAGCAGAACACGGCCCTGGTGGCCAAACTGACGCAACACTATGACAGCTACTGCAAGCATGTGATTAAGCCGTTTTATCGCCAGTACTTTGCTTCGCTTGATCGCCAGGTGATCCTTGTCGATTGTTTATCAGCATTAAATGCCGGCTATGCGGCAACCCATGAGTTACAACAGGCACTGCGGCTTATTTTACAAAGTTTTAATTATGGCCCGTCCAGCCTGCTAAGCCGGTTGTTTACACCAAAGATCAGTAAGGTGTTGTTCGCCGCCAGTAAAGCCGACCATGTTACGCCCGAGCAGCACAAAGCCTTAACCTTGTTGTTGCAACAACTGCTGCAACAACCGCTGAAGCACAGTCAGTACCAGGCCGCTACGACAGAGGCCATGGCGATAGCGGCAATCCGCGCCAGCGACAGCGGCTTTGTCCGTGCTGATGGCCTGGCGCAGCCGTGTATCAGTGGCACCGGGCTGGCACAACAGGCGCTGACGTATTTTCCGGGCGAAGTGCCATCAACTATCCCCACCAGGGCGTTATTTGCCGGGCACAAATTTGACTTTATAGCGCTGCGGCCTTTGCCGTGGCAGGACGGGCAAGCGCTGCCGCATGTGCGGATGGACCATGTATTGCAGTTTTTGCTGGGAGATAAATTACGATGAGCGAATTAAAACCGGCACAGCATTTTGACCGGCAAAGCCCTAAGGCAGAGACGGCAGAGTTAAAAACGGCCGGTTACTACAATGACGACGACTTTGTTGCTGCTGTCGACGCCGGACCGGCAAAGCTCAGCACCCCCACAGCCTGGTGGTGGCGCCTGGCCGGCGTTACGCTACTGGCCATAGTGTTGTTATCTGTCTGGCAGTGGACACTTATGCTGCAACAAAGCTGGCAACACAGTGTGCTGCAAGGTGGGTTGTTAAGCATGATCACCGCAGCGGTGTTGGTATTGTTGTCGAGCGTATTGTGGCGCGAGTTAAAGCTGTGGCGTCGTTTAGCACGTAACCGGCAGTGGCAACACAGTGCGCAGCGTATTCGCCACAGCGTGCAATTTGGCGAGGCTGAGCCGTTATGCCGTCAGGTTGCCGCCAGTTTGCCGGCAACGCCGGCCATAGCGGCGGCAGTGCAGCACTGGCAAAATGCGCTACAACCGCAACACAGCGACGAAGAGCAACTGCAGCTGTTTGAACATTTTGTGTTGTTTGAGTTAGATAAACAGGCACAGCAGTTGGTATACCGCGCCGCCACCGATACCAGCCTGGCGGTGGCAATCAGCCCCTTTGCCCTGGCCGATATGTTACTGGTACTGTGGCGCAGCAGCCGTTTACTGCGCGAACTGGCGCAGCTGTACGGTGGTGCTATTGGCCAACTGCGTAGCCTGGTGCTGTTAAAACGCTTGTTGGCAGCGCTGCTGTGGGCCGGTGGCTCAGAGTTGGCGTTGGATATGGCATCAGACGTTATCGGCAGCGAGTTAACGGCGAAATTATCGGCCCGTGCCGGCCAGGGTGTTATCGCCGGTCTGTTGGTCGCCAGGTTGGGTAATTTAGCGCAGCAACAATTACGGCCGCTACCGGCCGGTAAAACGGCGAAAGTGAGTATTAAAGCGCTGGGCAGCGTCTTATTACAGCGTTTTAACGGTGCAGTGCAAACTAAAGCTGACAGTTAAGCTGCATGCAAAGTCATAGCGGCGGACTGCAAGATGTCTGGCGTGCTTCCATTAATACTGGTTTCTGCTATTTGTTACAGCGACTTTAACTTTCAGTAGCAGTAACTTTATGCATGACAATAATAAAAAAGCCGAAACCCTGTGTATTCACGCCGGTAAAGAAAAAAATCAACACGGTACTTTAGCTACGCCGTTGTACCAAACCTCCACCTTTATTTTTGATAACGCCGAGCAAGGTGCTGCCCGTTTTGCCGGCGAAGCCGAAGGCTATATTTACACCCGGCTGGGCAACCCGACTACCCGCGAGCTGGAGCTGAAAATAGCGGCACTCGAAGGCATGGCAGATGCCGCCGCCACGGCCACCGGCATGGGCGCAGTCGCAGCCAGCACTATGGCGTTTTTACAGCAGGGCGATCATCTTATTGCCAGTAAAGCCATTTACGGTTGCAGCTTTGCGCTGTTTAACCATATGTTTTCCCGCTACGGCATTGAGGTTAGCTTTGTCGATATGACCGACCATGCGGCGGTTGAACAGGCTGTTAAACCGAATACCAAAATGCTGTTTGCCGAAACGCCGATCAACCCGAATCTGGTGGTGCTGGATCTGGCCTTTCTCGGCGATTTTTGTCAGCGCCATCAGCTTATTTCGGTGATTGATAACACCTTTCTTACGTCGTTGCTGCAGAAGCCGGCTGATTACGGCATCAATATTGTGATCCACAGTGCCACTAAATACCTGAACGGCCACGGCGATGTGGTAGCCGGGCTGATTGTATCGGACGCAGAAACGATAAAAACCATTAAGCTAACCACGTTAAAAGACATGGGCGCCACCATCAGCCCGCATGATGCCTGGCTGATTATCCGCGGTTTAAAAACCCTGTCGGTACGGTTAGAGCGCCACTGCAGCAATGCGCAGACAGTAGCGGAATACCTGCAGGCGCATTCCGCGGTGCGCGAAGTGTATTACCCGGGCTTGCCATCGCACCCGGGCTATAAGTTTATCGGCACTCAGATGAAAGCCGCCGGTGGTGTATTGGCGTTTGAGCTTAATGCCAGCCTGGATGACAGCCGATATTTTATTAATCAATGTAAGTTGCTTAGCCTGGCGGTAAGTTTGGGCGATGCCGAATCGTTAATTCAACATCCGGCCTCGATGACGCACAGCCCTTACACGGCAGAAGAGCGGCAGATGGCCGGCATCAGTGATGGGTTGATCCGTGTTTCGGTCGGGCTGGAGCATGTTGATGACATTATTGCCGACCTGGCGCAGGCGCTGGAGAAAATGCAGCAACGCCAGCGCTGATGCTTAGCCAGGTTGTAAGCTAAACTTTACGCCACGCCGGTCAACTTTAGGCGGCAACGAGATTAACTCTTGCCGCGCTATCGCTTAGTATCCGCTCTAACTAATTATCTGCCTGTATAGCCATAATAATTTAACTGCAGATAAGCGGGACACTCCCGTATAACAGAATATTCAACAGGTTGTTTATGAGTAAGTCGAGTAAATATGTTTCCCGTCAGTCGGACGAGCAGGGCGTTATTGCCTGGTCAGATGAAGAAAACCAAATTTGGCACGAGCTGATCACCCGTCAGCTTAGTGTGATTAAAGGTAAGGCCTGCGATGAGTATATGGCCGGGTTGGACAAACTGCAGCTGCCAACCGATCGCATTCCGCAATTGGAAGAAGTCAGCAAGGTATTGCGTGCCACCACCGGTTGGGAATGCGCCGAAGTACCGGCGCTGATAAGCTTCGATAAGTTTTTTGAATTGCTGGCCAATAAGCGCTTTCCGGTGGCGACGTTTATCCGTAGCCGTGAAGAGTTTGATTATCTGCAGGAGCCGGATGTGTTCCATGAGATTTTCGGCCACTGCGCTATGCTTACCAACCCGGCTTTTGCCGAATTCACCCATATTTACGGTAAACTGGGCCTGGCGGCCAGTAAGCAAGACCGCGTCTATCTGGCCCGGTTATACTGGTTTACCATAGAGTTTGGCTTACTGAACACCGAAAACGGCCTGCGCATATACGGTGGCGGTATTTTATCGTCGCCGGGTGAAACCACCTACGCACTTGAATCTGCTGTGCCTGAGCGTAAAGCCTTTGATGCGGTAGATGTGCTGCGCACGCCTTACCGTATCGATATTATGCAGCCGGTGTACTTTATGATTGAACGCATTGACCAGCTGTTTGATATTGCCCATCTGGATATGATGGCCTTAGTTGAGCAAGCCAAAGCGCTGGGGCTGCATGCGCCGAAATTTCCGCCCAAAGAAAAACAAGCAAGTTAGGATTACAGAATGTCTGAATTAAAAGCAATGCAATGTGAAGCCTGCCGCGCTGATGCGCCCAAAGTGTCTGATGCTGAACTGCCGGATCTGATGCGGCAAATCCCTGATTGGACGCCGGTAGTACGTGACGGTATTTTGCAACTGGAACGCGAGTTTAAGTTTAAAAACTTTAAGCTGGCGTGGGCGTTTCATAATAAAGTGGCAGAGCTGGCAGAAGCAGAAGGGCACCATCCTGCGCTGTTGCTGGAATGGGGCAAGTTAACGGTGACCTGGTGGTCGCACTCGATTAAAGGCCTGCATAAAAACGATTTTATTTGTGCGGCTAAAACCGATACTTTACTGTCTGCTTAAAGTACCCCCGCTAAGTGGCGCTTAAGCGCCACTTATGCCAACCTTTTTCTTCATCACCGCCGCTGTGTCTTTATTGCCGCTTGTCGCAATAAGCCGCTAAATCGTCTTTTTGTTCACATTTCTTTACAAAACTACTGGTCTCTTGTTGGCGTTATACCGTATTATGCGGTTAATTACTTGGGCTTGGGACATATTGCGGTATGCGTTTAGAAATTCAATGCCAGAACCGGCTGGGGCTGGCGCAGGAAGTATTAAATGTATTGGTAAGTTATCAGCTGGATTTGCGCGGCATTGAAGTCGATCCCGGCTTAAGCCGGATGTATGTGTCTTTTCCAACGGTAAATTTTGAAAAGTTTCAGGAATTGATGACCAAAATGCGGCGCATTGCCGGCGTAGAAGATGTAAAAACCACCGCCTTTATGCCCTCCGAGCGTGAACACAACGAATTGTCTACCCTGCTGCGCACCTTACCCGATGGCTTAATTGCCGTAGACATTAAAGCCAATGTTACGGTGATTAACGATGCAGCGCTGGAAGCCTTAGCGGTAGAGCGTGAAGCTGTGGCCGGCCAGTCTTTGCAGGGCATGGTCAGAGGCTTTAATTTTCAGCGCTGGTTAGAAGGTGATGATGTGCTGGCGCAAACGCGGCGGTTGGAAATTCATGGCAAGCGCTTTGTGGCCGATATTCTGCCGGTAATGGTGCCGGATGAAACCGGCCATGAGATCCTGGCCGGTGCGGTGATCAACTTAAAATCTGAGAGCCGGCTGGGCCAGCATATGGTGGCGTTTAAAAAAGGCGACCAGGAAAGCTTTAATACCTTACAAGCGCACAGCAATTTGATGCGTAAGGTGGTGCGCGAAGCGAAAAAAATGTCGCAGCTGGATGCGCCTATTTTGATCATGGGCGAAACCGGCACCGGTAAAGAATTGCTGGCGCGCGCCTGTCATGCCGCCAGCAGCCGCTCGGGCAAACCTTTTTTAGCGTTAAACTGCGCGTCCTTGCCGGACAATGTTGCCGAGTCTGAACTGTTTGGTTACGGCACCAATGCTTTTCCCGGCACTACGGAAGGTAAAAAGGGGATTTTCGAGCAAGCCAACGGCGGTACGGTCTTTTTAGATGAAGTCGGTGAGATGTCACATTCATTGCAAACCAAGTTGATCCGCTTTTTGCAGGACGGCAGCTTTCGCCGTGTTGCCGATGAGAATGAAGTAAAGGTGGATGTACGGGTGATATGCACTACGCAAAAAGACTTGCCCGGTATGGTGCAGGAGGGCAAATTCCGTGAAGATTTATTCTATCGCCTCAATGTACTGACACTGGCTTTACCGGCGCTGCGCGAGCGTAAGCAGGATGTGCTGCCGCTGGCTGAATTCTTTATCGCCCGTTTTGCCGCGCGGCTGGGCCGCAAAGCACCGAAACTAACCGATAACTGCGCGAATTTTTTACAGAATTATCCGTGGCCGGGCAATGTGCGCCAGTTAGAGAACGCCTTATATCGCGCTATTACACTGCTGGAAGGCTTTGAGCTGGACAAAGAACATTTACAGTTACCAAGCTACAACAACGATTTTGGCTACTTAGAGCAAGACTTTGACGGCACTCTGGACGAAGCGGTAAAACGATTTGAAGCTAACTTGCTGCGTAAGTTATTTCCGGCTTATCCCAGCTCACGTCAGTTAGCGAAAAAGCTGGGTTTAAGCCATACCGCTATTGCCAATAAGCTGCGTGATTATGGCATTAACCGCAAGAGTGTAAAAATTTAACTACACTTTGTGCGAAAAACTGTACTACAGAAGGGCTGCCAACGCGATTTGGCGGCCCTTTTTGATCGCATTTGCGCAAAAACTGACTTTCGTATTGCCAACTTTACAAAACAAGCAGTTAGCCTTGATGGCACTGTCGCATGCCGGCCTCTTTCTTTTTTTTACCGCAAGCGCATCATAGCGCCATCGTAGACGTAGCAGGGAACAAACAGATGTTAGATAAAATAAACCCACTGGGTACTGATGGTTTTGAATTTGTTGAATATACCGCCGCTGATGCCGATGGCATTCAGAAGCTGAAAGATTTATTTCATTCGCTTGGCTTTACCGAAGTGGCACAGCACCGCTCTAAGCAAGCCTGGTTATATAAGCAGGGCGACATCAACTTTATTGTTAATGCCGAGCCTAACTCGCAAGCGGAAGAGTTTGCCCGTCAGCACGGCCCCAGCGTATGCGCCATGGCGTTTCGGGTAAAAGATGCGGCCCACGCATTAAAGCATGCTGTTGCCAACGGCGCTAAAGAGTACAAAAACCAGATCGGCCCGATGGAGCTGAATATTCCTGCCGTATACGGCATTGGCAGCAGCCTGCTGTATTTTGTTGACCGCTATGGTGCCAGCAGTGTGTATGACATCGACTTTAAATATTACGACAACTGGCAGGATGACATGGCTAAACACAGTGTTGGCCTGGAAGTGCTGGACCATTTAACCCACAACGTAATGCGCGGCAATATGAATGTGTGGGCAGGTTTTTATGAAAATATCGGTAACTTCCGTGAAATCCGCTATTTTGATATTGAAGGTAAACTGACCGGCCTGGTGTCTAAAGCCATGACAGCACCCTGCGGCAAAATTCGTATTCCGATTAACGAATCCTCTGATGACAAATCTCAGATTGAAGAGTTTATCCGTGAGTACAAAGGCGAGGGTATTCAGCATATCGCGCTGACCACAGAAAATATCTATGAAACAGTACGTACGCTGCGCAATCGCGGTATGGACTTTATGCCTACACCGGAAACCTACTACAACAAGGTAAACGAGCGGGTAGTGGGCCACGATGAAGACTTAGAGCAACTGCGTGACTTGCGTATTCTGATCGACGGCGCGCCGATGAAAGACGGCATTTTGCTGCAAATCTTCACCAAAACCGTGATTGGCCCGGTGTTCTTTGAAATTATTCAACGTAAAGGCAACGAAGGCTTCGGCGAGGGCAACTTTAAAGCACTGTTCGAGTCTATCGAAGAAGATCAAATCCAGCGCGGAGTGTTAAGCAATGCGTAAATGGGCATCGTTTCCGTTAAAGGAAGGGGATGTATCAAGACAGGCGCACGCAGATTTTCCTGAGCAGGCGATATATGAACGTGAAACCGGCCGCAGCGGCTTTTTTGGCCCGGCCACGCACTTTCATCACCGCCATGCGCCTACCGGTTGGACTGACTGGCAAGGGCCATTGCGGCCGCACCTGTTTAACTTTAATGAAATAGGTGCAGATAACGCTAATTCGCCGTGGGCAGTGCCCAATCTGCTGTTTAATGCGCATTGTAAAATGCGTACCTGGCGCTTAAGCGACAACATGAGCAAACTGGTACGTAATGCTGATGGTGACGAGTTGCTGTTTATCCATGAAGGTAGCGCTGAGCTTTACTGCGACTACGGCCATATGACAGTGCGTGATGGCGATTACATAGTGATCCCGCGCTCTACCATGTGGCGCTTAGAGCCAAAAGAGCCGATGTTTATCCTGCTGGTGGAAGCCACTAACGACAGCTATCAGCTGCCGGAAAAAGGCCTGGTAGGTAACCACGCGATTTTTGACCCGGCAATGCTGGATACGCCGAAAATTGACGCTGCCTTTAAAGCGCAATACAGCGAGCAGCAATGGCAGGTTGAAGTAAAACGCCACGGCCAGGTATCGGTAATTACATACCCGTATAACCCGCTGGATGCTATTGGCTGGCACGGCGATTTAGCGGTAATGCGCATTAACTGGCGCGATATCCGGCCACTGATGAGCCACCGTTATCATTTACCACCGTCGGCGCATACTACCTTTGTCGCGCAGCGCTTTGTGGTGTGTACCTTTGTGCCCAGGCCGATTGAGAGCGATCCCGGTGCATTAAAAGTACCGTTTTATCATAACAATGACGATTACGATGAAGTGCTGTTTTACCATGCCGGTGATTTCTTCAGCCGCGATAATATTGAAAAAGGCATGGTCACTTTCCACCCGGCCGGTTTTACCCATGGCCCGCATCCGAAAGCTTTTGCCGCCGGGCGTGAGTATAAAAAGAAATTTACCGACGAAGTGGCCGTAATGCTTGATACCCGTGATGCGCTGGAAATAGGCACAGCGGCGCTAGCCACCGAAAACCCGGAATACGTGAATAGCTGGAAAGTAAAACCTGAGCAGGCTAAGGAATAATAATGAAGTTAGCAAGTTTAAAAAATGGCAGCCGTGATGGCTTGCTGGTTGTCGTCAGTCGCGATTTAAGCCGCTGTGTAGCCGTGCCGGCAATTGCAACCACCATGCAACAGTTACTGGATAGCTGGGTGCAATTAAGCCCGAAGCTGGAACAAGTATATCAGGCGCTGAACAGCGGCAAAGTAGACGACGAAATGGCATTTGACGAAAGCCGGTGTGAATCGCCTTTGCCACGCGCTTATCAGTGGGCCGATGGCAGTGCTTATGTGAACCATGTAGAGCTGGTGCGCAAAGCACGTAATGCCGAAATGCCCCCAAGCTTCTGGACCGATCCGTTAATGTATCAGGGCGGCTCGGATGATTTTATCGGCCCGCGTGACAATGTCGAAGTGGTCAGCGAAGACTACGGTATCGACTTTGAAGGTGAAGTAGCAGTAATCACCGATGACGTGGCAATGGCGTGCAGTGCTGACGAGGCGCGCAGCAAAATCCGCTTACTGATGTTGGTCAATGACGTATCCTTGCGTGGCCTTATTCCGAATGAGTTAGCCAAAGGTTTCGGCTTTTTTCAGTCCAAGCCGTCATCTGCATTCAGCCCGGTAGCGGTAACGCCGGATGAGCTGGGTGATAACTGGCGCGATGGCCGCGTGCATTTGCCGCTGCTGTCTATCTACAATGGCAAACTGTTTGGTAAGCCCAATGCCGGTATCGATATGACGTTCGACTTTGGTCAACTGGTGGCGCATGCGGCGAAAACCCGCAATCTGGGCGCCGGTGCGGTTATTGGCTCGGGCACAGTATCAAACAAGCAGGGTACCGAATATGGTACTGCTGTGGATGAGGGCGGTGTTGGCTACAGCTGTATTGCTGAAATCCGCATGATTGAAACCATTCGTGATGGTAAACCGTCTACCGCTTTTATGAAGTTTGGCGATACCATCCGCATGGAAATGCTGGATGCTCAGGGCAACAGCATCTTTGGTGCCATTGATCAGCAAGTGGTGCAATATAAAGTCTGAGTTTGACTCAGATTCAGTAGAATCACTGCGTACATTTTTTCCGCGACACGCCGTAAACCCATCCCTGGGGGCTCGTCTCAGGCCGTCCAGGCCTTCAACGGTCGCGGAAAAAAGTACATCCGTGCTTCTACCCGGTTCAATTTCAGAGGACCTGTAATGAAACTTTACGGCTATTGGCGCTCTTCAGCAGCCTATCGTGTGCGCATAGCACTGAATTTAAAACAGCTGAGTTTTGAAAACCTGCCGGTGCACCTGGTAAAAAATGGCGGTGAGCAACACAGTGACAGCTATAAAGCGTTAAACCCGTCTGAACTGGTGCCAACCCTGGTAGATGGCGATATCAGCCTGAACCAGTCGTTAGCGATTATTGAATATCTGGACGAGATGTATCCCAAGCCGGCGTTATTGCCGCAAGATAGCGCGACTAAAGCCAAAGTGCGGGCGCTGGCCCTGGATATTGCCTGCGATATTCATCCGCTGAACAACCTGCGTGTATTGCAATACCTTAGCGGTACCCTTGCCGTGACTGACGCAGCAAAAGCCGACTGGATAAAACACTGGTTGCACAGCGGCTTTACCGCGCTGGAACAGCGGTTGAGCCAAAGCGCGGGGCAGTTTTGCTTTGGCAATGAGGTAACCCTGGCGGACATTTGTCTGGTGCCGCAAGTGTATAACGCGCTGCGCTTTGCGCAGGACATGAGTGCATTTCCTACCGTTATGGCTATTCAGCATAACTGTCAGCAGTTGGCCGCTTTCGCGCTGGCCGCACCTGAGCAACAACCCGACGCCCAATAAAGCTGACCCGACTGATGCCGGCCTGTGATGCCGGTATCAGCATTTACTGTCCGGTACTAGACGATTAGCTATAGTCGCCTATGCTTAACTCTGTAGCGTAATTCCCCATTGCTTTTGCTGTGTTGGCAACGGCCGGCAAAAATAACAGCGACGTGCGTGTCTGCTTCGGACATAATAGGCAATACATCGGCAAGAGGTTGAGAGTAATGAGTAATTTAATGGCATCAGTCAATCAGCGTACCAATCTGGTTGGACAAAACAGGTTAGAGTTATTGTTGTTTCGCCTGAATGGCTCTCAGCGCTTTGGTATCAACGTATTTAAAGTACGTGAAGTGATCCAGTGTCCCGAGTTAACCGAAATGCCGGGCTCACACCCCTGCGTACGCGGTATTGCCCATTTACGCGGTGTGCCGGTGATGGTCATTGATATGAGTCAGGCCACCGGCGGCAAGCGGTTAGAGGATTTATCTGCGGCTTATATTTTGGTAACGGAGTACAACCGTAATACCCAGGGCTTTCTGGTTGCCGGCGTAGATCGCATTGTGAACCTGAATTGGGAGCAAATTATGTCGCCACCGCAAGGCTCCGGCAAAGCGCATTATTTAACTGCCGTGACAGAAATAGACAATAAATTGGTGCAAATCCTCGATGTGGAAAAAGTATTTGCCGAAATTTGCCCGATGAACGAAGAAGTCAGTGAAAGCGTTAAATCCAAAGCATCAGCCATTGATTTATCGCAAATTACCGTACTGGTTGCTGACGATTCCGCCGTGGCACGTAATCAGGTAAAACGCGCGCTGGCGTCTATTGGTGTGAAAGTAGAGCTGGCCAATGACGGCAACGAAGCACTGCAATGGTTGATAAAAAAAGCCGATGAGCTAGGCGATAACTTTGTCCGTGAAATACCGCTGCTGATTTCGGATATTGAAATGCCGAAAATGGATGGTTATACCCTGTGCAGCGAAATTAAAGCCAATGAAAATCTGCGTAAAATCCATATTATCCTGCATTCATCCTTAAGCGGTGTATTTAACGAAGCTATGGTAACAAAAGTAGGTGCCGATCAATTTATTGCCAAGTTTCACCCGGATGAGTTAACGTCAGCAGTACAAAAGTGGTTAAATGCCGGTTAAATATTATTGCCTGAACAGCTGGTTCTGCCACGTTCAGGCTTTGCAGTGTGAGCGGATATGACGCAACAATACAAGTTACCCAAAAGATGGTTTAATAAAGGTTTGGTGTATGTCGGGCTGTTTGGTTTAGTGTTTCAGCTGTGTGCTGTAACATTTTCCTGGTGGCATGGTATGACTTTATATGAGGGCTGGTGGCTCATGTTGCTGGCACCATGCTTGTGCATTGCATCGGGTATGTTGCCGTCGTTGCAGTTGCAACAAGAGCCGGAATAACAGCTTAACGCTTGGGTTTAAACATACCTTCAACACGTACGTCTTTGATGCCTTGTTCAGTGAAATAGAAATTGACCTGACCGGGGCCGCGGCTGAACTGATAGCTCTCATCGTTAAATTGCAAAATAAACTTACCCGGCTGATCATCAACGCCGGGCTGCTGATAGAGTTTCAGTTTGTAGCCTTCTATCTGCAGTTCAAAACCGGATAAAGGTTCGTTAATAAAATCCGGTACCCAGACCTGCTGGTCATTTTGCAGAATTAACGCCAATGAGTATTTTTGCGGCACCGTATGCACAGACAAACTGTGGCGGCCAACGATAAAGCGATAGCTGCCATCCTGACGAAAGTAACTAAAGCCGAAGTCAAATTCCTGCTCGCCACCTTTTGTCAGTTGCACCTTGCCTTCACCTGCTATGTCAAATTGCGCATAACAGGGCAAACAGAAGAGCATTGTTGCAGACAACAACCAGCCTGATAATAAACCGGCTTTCATAACAAGGCTCCTTTTGACGATGGCAGCGTTAAACCTGGGTTAAACCTACCACCAGTTTTAATTGCTGCCCGGGCTGCAGGTAATTGCTGCTGTTGATATTGTTCCATTTTACAATGTCAGCCACGCTAACGCTGAAACGCTGGGCAATACGGGCTAACGAATCACCTTTTCGCACTTTGTAGGTCACAGTACGTGAGATGCCGGCGCTGCGGTTGTCTGACGTTTGCTGCCATATAACTAACTGCTGGCCTAATTTAAGTGGCGCGCGTTGGGCAATGCCATTCCACTTTGCCAGCTGCTCTACGCTAACCTTATGCTCCCGGCTGATATCCCACAGGGTATCACCTTGTTTGACAGTATATGCCAGTTTGTTACCGCTTGCCGTTTGCTGCTGGGCTTTGGCTATCCGGTTAGGCTGGCTCAGGCTGTAGTCAGCCGTGTCGGCGTTTGCCATCGGGATCAATAAATGCTGGCCAATGCGAATGGTGTTGCCCGACAACTTATTAATACGCTGTATAGCACCCACTGCGGTGCTGTGTTGCTGGGCAATTTTGCCAAGGGTGTCACCTTTTACCACGGTATAGCGCTGCCAGCGCAGCCAGTTTTGTACCGGGGTTTGTGCCAGCTGTTGTGAAAAAGCAGCAGTGGTGTGTTGTGGTAACACCAGATAATGCGGGCCGTCCGGATCGGTCGCCCATTGGCTGAATCCCGGGTTTAATGCCTGAATATCAGATACGTTTAACCCAGCCATTTCAGCCGCTATCGCCAGGTCTATCTGGCCACCAACGTCAACGATATCAATTTTCGGTTCGTTAGCAATAAACTTCCAAACAATATCAAAATCGTCCGGACGTTTTAAAATATCAACTAAAGCCAGTAACTTAGGTACGTAAGCAGTGGTTTCTGCCGGTAAGTCCAAAGACCAGAAGTCGGTAGGCAGGCGTCGTTGTTTATTGCGCTTTATTGCAGCAAGAATTCGGCCTTCGCCGGAGTTATAGGCAGCAATAGCATTTAGCCAGTCACCTTCGAGCCGGTCGTGTAAATATTGCAGATATTCCAGCGCCGCGCGGGTAGAGGCAATGACATCACGGCGGCCGTCGTACCAGAAGTTTTGTTTCAGGCCAAAGCGCTTGCCGGTAGCGGGCATAAACTGCCACATACCCGATGCAGCGGCATGGGAATAGGCAAAGGGGTCAAAGGCGCTTTCTACAATAGGCAGTAACGCCAGCTCCAGCGGCATATTACGTTTTTCAATTTCCTGCACTATGTAGTACAAAAAAGGCTGGGCGCGGTTCGCAATGCGGTCTAAATAAGCCTGATGGCTGCTGTAGTAATTACGCTGTTCAATAATAGGCCGGGTTTGTGGCACATTAAAGGTTAGTTGAAACTGAATGCGTTGCCATAAGTCTTCCAGCTCTGCCGCGTCTGGCGTGACAATTTCCGGCTCTGCGCCAATATTCAGATTCCACAAGCGGTTGGCAATTTGTTCTGCGGATGCTGCCTGTTTATGAAAATCTGCCTGCTGCACGTCTGATGCAGTTGCTGCGGCGGTGCTGATCTCATCGGAATTGTTGGTACTGACGCATCCTGCGAGTAAAACGGCACTTGCCAGAGCAGAGATTTTTTTAAACATTACTTCATCCCAAGGGTAAAAATACGAATGTTACCTGTTCGACAGCGTATTGCAAGTCAGGCTTTAAACTGGTCTTTAGCTGCTCTTAGCATAGTAAATAAAGCCAGAGCGGTGTCTTTTTGCCATTTTTCTTGCAACAGTTTGTTATTGCAGCGTAAAAAAGGATTAATTTGTTTTTCATTTGCCAGTATTGCCGGCAGGGTTGGCTGTTTTGCCAAACGTAAATCATGGCAATGCTGTGTATATTCCACTAACGCAGCATTATCAGCATCAACGTGCAGGGCAAACTGTAAGTTTGCCAGGGTGTATTCATGTGTGCAGTAAATCAGTGTGTCATCGGGCAAGGCCAACAGTTTTTGCAACGAATGCCACATTTGAGCAGGGCTACCTTCAAATAAGCGACCACAGCCAGCGCTAAATAAAGTATCACCACTAAACAAAACCGGGGCTGAATAAAACGCTATATGGCCCAGGGTATGGCCGGGTAAGTCTATTACGTCAAATGTCAGGTTAAATTGTGGCAACGACACCGTATCGCCTTGCTTAACCTGTTCAGTTAGCGAAGGAATAAGATGTTGCTCTGCCGCAGGGCCTATAACCCGTGCATCCGGAAACTGTTGTCGCAGTTTGGCAATGCCGCCGGTATGGTCGGCGTGGTGATGGGTGATCAAAATACTGTGTAGCTGCTTTTGCTGCTGCGCCAAAAATTGCAATACAACGTCGGCATCACCCGGGTCTACCACTAAGCAATATGAGTGTTCAGGCTGACACAGCGCCCAAATATAGTTATCCTCGAACGCAGGTATAGGTGTAATCTGGTACATAATGGCAGCGATATTGATTAATCCGGATAACAATTTAACATGAAACCGGCGTTAAGCGAAAAAGACAGGGCTTTTCCCTCGCAGTGGCAGCAGTTTCCGCAGGGTGATGCGCTGGCTGCTGCTGTCGCAGTAAAACTGCAACCGTGGTGGCAGCGTATTTTCGGTTATTACCTGCTCAAGGTAGGCGATTTGAGCTGTCAGTTAGATACCAGTGGTTGCAAAATTCAGCAGCACATTACTATAGGTCGTTACGCGAATAACCTGATGCTGCAGGCTGAAGCCGATGCCTTGCCGGTTAGCGACAGCAGTGTCGATGCGGTATTGCTAAGCCACAGCCTGGAATACACGCCGGATCCACACCATGTGGTGCGCGAAGCGCACCGTGTGCTGATGCCGGACGGTTATTTGTTACTAACCGGTATTAACCCTTACAGTATGGTTGGTCTGCTTAAGTGCTGGCCGGGCTTAGCGCAGCAGTATCCATGGCAAGGGCGTTTTTTCAGCCCGGCGCGGATTAAAGACTGGTTGCATCTGGTAGGGTTTGAAGTGCTGTCTGAGCAGCGTTTTTTCTGCTCGGCGATGTTGGCCAAGCACTATGATGACGGTTGGTGGCAGCAGTGGCAGGAGCAATATCTGCATTATTTCGGCGCAAGTTATCTGTTGGTTGCCCGCAAGCGTGAATTGCCGCTAACACCTATCCGGCCGAAATGGCAATTAAACCCGGCTTTCGCGCAGCAGGTTAAAGGTGTCAGCGCCAGGCAGCGCAGCAGTTAGATTTGGGCAAGATATTGATTGGCCCGGCTAATGGCTTCAGCCGCTGTTAGCGTCATAAAATACAAACGGCTGTTTTCCTGCTCCGGTGGCGGGCTGGCCGTAAAACCTAAACGGCTGTAACACTGCACTGCAATCTTATTGTGCCGGTGTACATATAGCGAGATATCGCGTCGCTGTTGTCCTAACGCCTGAATAATCAGCTCGAAAATAAGTACTCTGGCCAGGCCTTTGCCACGATGCTGCGGCCGGATCACTAACCTGGCCAGATGATGGCGCTCAAAGCGATCACATAGTTGGCCAAAGCCCAATAACTCACCATTGTGCGCATCTGACAAACTGTAACTTTGCGTACCGGGCCGGCACAGCAATTCGAGAAAACGCCGCTCGCTACAGGGATAATCAAAATTGTCACCACCCCAGCTTTGTTGCTGCTCTGCTGAAACAAACCAACTTTGCAGCTGGATCATTTCAGCGATATTCGCCAATGCCAATTGTGTTGTCATGTCAGGCTCTCTGCCGGCTGTGGTAGCCGAACAATCTGCTTACCACATTAAATCGTCAGGGATCTTAAAGTCGGCGTACGGATCGTCTTCGTCCACTTGTTGCTGTTTTACGTTAAGTACAATAATGCTGTCGCTCTGGCGCTGCTTAATTTTTTCTGCCACTGCAGCCGGTACCAGATAATACTGTTCATCCTGTTTGGCAATGGCCAACATGCCACGGCTGAGCTCATCATGCAGTTTGTTATTCACATACAATCGTTTTACCAGCTTGCCGTCGGTAAAGTTGTACGCCACGTCGCCCTGAGCTCTGATGGTATTGTTGTTAATTAACTGTTTTACCTGGGCGGCAATGGCTTTTTGCTGCAACAGCGCCTGCTTTTGCTGGTTTAGCTGGCGGTCGCGTTCAATTTGTTGCTCGCGGCTTTGCTGAGCCAGTACGCTGGCTTCGTTTATCACAGCTTGTTTTTTACCGGCCTGTACTTTTTGCTGGTGCTTTTCTTTTTTCACCGCTTTTAGTTTTTTAGCGTCGGCCAGGCCGGCTTTTAACAGTTGTTCTTTTAATGCATTACTCATAATAAACCTTGCTGATTGCCTGGTTAAAGGCGCTGCCACTCATGCGCATATAGTAGCGCAAAGCATCCGCTTGTAGAAATCAAACTAACTCAATTTGTCAGCTTCGGTTATCATATAGCGGTAATTTAAGGTTGAAGAGGTTTACTTTGCCATTTAATGATTTATCGCTTGATCCGCGTCTGTTGCGCTCGGTACAGCATCTGGGGTTTGTTAAGCCAACTGAAATTCAGCACGAAGCCATTCCTGCTGTAATGGTGGGCCGTGATTTAATCGTGTCATCGCAAACCGGCTCGGGTAAAACCCTGGCTTATTTGCTGCCGATGATGCAGCGTTTGCTGAAAAGCCGGCCGTTGTCAAAACGTGATGCCAGGGCATTAATTTTGGCGCCAACCCGTGAATTAGCAAAACAAGTCTATGCGCAGCTGCGCTTGTTTGTGTCTAATACACCGCTAACGTCGGCATTGATTGTCGGTGGCGAAAACTTTAACGACCAGGAAAAGTTGCTTAAACGTCAGCCGAATATCATCGTGGCGACGCCGGGGCGTTTTGTTGATCATCTGGAGCATAAATCAGTCTTTATTAACGGCCTGGAAATGCTGATCCTCGATGAAGCCGATCGCATGTTGGATTTGGGCTTTATGCCGCAGCTAACTGTGATCAATAAAGCAGCGGACCACCGTTTGCGCCAAACGCTGCTGTTTTCTGCCACTCTGGATCATGCCGAAGTAGATGAGCTGGCGTTGGCTCTGCTGAAAAACCCGCACCGTGTTGCGGTGGGGGCGTCACATCAGCAACATCAGGATATCAGTCAGCAGTTTTATCTGGCGGATCACCTGACCCATAAAGAAGCACTGCTGCAGCACTTCTTGCAGCAAAGCGATATTAAACAGCTGATTATTTTTACCGCCACCCGTGAAGATGCACAGCGCTTAGCGCTGCTGTGTGAACAATTGGGCCGCAGCGCTGTGGGGTTAAGCGGCAAATTAACCCAAAGCAGCCGCAATGCCGTCATGCAGGCGTTTGCTACCGGCAAACATCAGGTATTGGTAACCACAGATCTGGCCTCACGCGGGCTGGACTTACTGCAGGTATCACACGTCATCAATTTTGACTTGCCCAAACACGCTGAAGAGTATGTGCACCGTATAGGCCGCACCGGCCGCGCCGGTGCCAAAGGCCAGGCGATTTCACTGGTTGGGCCAAAAGATGTTCCGGCACTGACACGGATTGAAGCGTTCTTACGCCAACCTACCGTTTTTAGTGTGGTAGAGGGCCTGGCAGCGAAATTTGACGGTAAGGTAAAAACAGCAGCTGAAACACCGGCCGCGAAGACCGGCAAAAAGATTGCGTCCGGTAAAACCAAAGCGAAAACGACTAAGCCCGTGCCAAAAGCCAAAGCGCAATTTTTCGAAGGCGGTGATGATGGTTTAGCTCCGGTGCGGCGCAAGCAAAAATAAATTCAGCACTGGTTATTTTTTCAGCAATATTGCTGCTACACTGAAATTGTTGTTGTTCGGTACGCCGACAATAACAGGGTTATCAGTAACGTGGCACACGTTGCTGGTACGGCCGTAGCAGAAAATATTTTCTGCGCAGCAGGCAAGGTTATTGACCCCTTATTTGGCTTCACTGATAATGAGGGCGAAAATATGTACTGGCCGGCTGCAATGGCCGGTACTATTTAAGTCGCCAGCGAGCTGGCAAATCTAGTTAAAGTAAGAGAGTGTTATGTCACAGTTAATTTCCGGTTCAGTTAAGTGGTTCAACGAAGAGAAAGGTTACGGTTTCCTTGAGCGTGATGGTGGTAAGGACGTTTTCGTTCACTTCCGTGCTATCAACGGTACCGGCCGCAAAACTTTAGTTGAAGGTCAGAAAGTTACTTTTGAAGTAACTGAAGGCCAAAAAGGCCCACAAGCTGAGAACGTAACTGTTATCGGATAATTCCGGCCAGGCTTGCATAAAACCGGCAACAGCCGGTTTTCTGTTATCTGCAGCATGCTATTTTATATTAAAACGGCAATGCCAGTTGTTGCAGGGCGTCGGTTTTAAAGCCTATCTGTAAACCAATTAACCTTACCCCTTGTTGCTGACGGCGTTGCCAGGCTTCATCCAACAATGGCAGCAGCTTATCCAGTTGCAGCGGTTGGCCTTGTTTTTCTACTGTGGTTTGGCGAAAGTCACTGAATTTAAGCTTTACCCCCACTTTTTGGATCGGCGCCAGACGTCCTGCAGCGGTGTTGCTGTAATGCTCCAGCCGGCGTTGCAACTGCGGTAACAACTGGCTCAGCATTTCTACACATTCAGTGTATTGCAGTAAGTCGTGCTCCAAAGTGCGCTCTACACCCAACGATTTACGTTGCTCACGGCTGCATACCGGTCGCTCATCTATGCCCTGACTGCGTTTTAACAGGTTGTCGGCCAGGCTACCGAAGTGTTTTATCAACAGTGGCAGCGGTGCGGTGGCAATATCGGCACAATGATGTAACCCCAGTTGACTGAGCCGCTCTGCGGTTTTTGTACCTACGCCCGGCAGGCGTTTTAATGGCAGGGTTTTGACAAAAGTACTGACGTTGTCCGGGGTGATAACAAAGAGGCCATCGGGTTTATTTTCGTCGCTGGCAATTTTGGCCAGAAACTTGTTTGGTGCAACCCCGGCCGAAGCGGTAAGACCGGTCTCTGCCACAATGCTGCGGCGGATATCTTCGGCAATACGCGTAGCGCTGCCTTGAAATAGCGTACAGTCGGTAACATCCAGATAAGCTTCATCCAGCGATAAGGGCTCTATCTGGTCGGTGTAACGGGCAAATATTGCGCGAATTTGCCGGCTTGCTGTAACGTACTTATCCATACTGCCGCTTAGCAGCGTCAGGTGCGGGCATAACTTTAATGCCTGGCCGGTGGGCATGGCTGAGCGCACACCATAGGCGCGGGCAGGGTAGTTACAGGTGGATATTACGCCGCGGCTTTGTCTGGAGCCGCCGATAGCCAGTGGCACATGTTTTAGCGCCGGGTTATCACGCATTTCCACTGCAGCAAAAAAGCAATCCATATCAATATGTACTATTTTGCGCATCGGATTGCCTTTGCTGTTTATATATACAGTATATTAGGCGGTGTCAGACTGATTGTAAAGTCTGCGTCACGCTGTGGCAGCAAGCGCAACAAAGGTATTTTGTATTCGGACGTTTAGATGGCTAAATTCTAAGTGCATAAATACGGATTTAGCGGTAGAATAGCGACCAATTTTTACCAGCCCGTTTGGTTGTAGCGCATTTTATTAAAACTTATTTTTATTGAGACTACGCGTGCAAGCCGCGCCAGGAGAGAGCATGTTAAAGCGTGATATGAATATTGCCGATTTCGACCCACAGTTATGGCAAGCGATAACAGATGAAAATGACCGTCAGGAAGCCCATATCGAGCTTATCGCGTCAGAAAACTATGCCAGCCCACGCGTATTGCAGGCGCAAGGCTCTCAGCTGACCAATAAATATGCTGAAGGTTACCCGCATAAACGCTACTACGGTGGTTGTGAGTATGTCGATGTTGCTGAAGACCTGGCCATTGCCCGCGCTAAAGAGCTGTTCGGTGCAGATTACGCCAACGTGCAACCGCACTCCGGCTCACAGGCTAACTCTGCAGTATTTCTGGCGCTGTTAAATGCCGGTGACACTATTTTAGGTATGAGTCTGGCGCACGGTGGCCACTTAACCCATGGCGCTCATGTCAGCTCATCCGGCAAACTGTATAAAGCAGTACAGTACGGCCTGCACCCTGAAACAGGTGTGATTGATTATGATCAGGCCGAAGCACTGGCGCTGGAGCATAAACCAAAACTGATTATCGCCGGTTTCTCTGCCTACTCTGGTATTGTTGATTGGCAACGGTTTCGCGATATTGCCGACAAAGTAGGGGCTTACCTGATGGTGGATATGGCCCACGTTGCCGGTTTAGTTGCCGCAGGTTTGTACCCTAACCCGGTGCCGGTGGCCGATGTAGTGACTACAACTACGCATAAAACCCTGGCTGGCCCGCGTGGTGGTTTAATTTTGGCGCGCAAGAACGAAGAAATTGAGAAGAAGCTGAACTCAGCGGTATTCCCGGGTGGCCAGGGCGGCCCGTTGATGCACGTGATCGCGGCTAAAGCCGTGGCGTTTAAAGAAGCGCTGCAGCCGGAATTTAAAACTTACCAGCAGCAGGTACTGAAAAACGCCGTCGCAATGTGTGATGCGATGATTGCACGCGGTTACAAAATTGTCTCCGGCGGCACACAGAACCACCTGTTCCTGATGGATTTAATTGACAAAGATATCACCGGTAAAGAAGCTGATGCCTGGTTAGGACAAGCGCACATTACTGTGAATAAAAACTCAGTGCCGAATGATCCGCGCTCACCTTTTGTTACCTCTGGTTTGCGTATCGGAACTCCGGCCATTACCCGTCGTGGCTTTGTTGAAGCCGAAGCCCGCACTGTCGCCAATCTGATTTGCGACGTGCTGGACAGCCGTGGTGATGCCGCGGTAATTGATAAGGTGCGTAGCCAGGTTGCTGAGCTGTGCAGCCGCTTGCCGGTTTATGCGTAAGCGTTGATTAAGTGCTATGATGGCCGCTGTTGCGGCCATTTCTTTATCTGGCTTTTTAACGCCTTAGCAGGATTTTTATTATGTACTGTCCGTTTTGTAATGCTGATGATACTAAGGTAATAGATTCACGCCTGGTGGCAGATGGCCATCAGGTACGGCGGCGGCGTGAATGCCTGGCCTGCCATGAGCGTTATACTACCTTTGAATCGGCCGAATTGGTTATGCCGCGCATTATCAAACGCGATGGCTCGCGTGAACCCTTTAATGAAGACAAATTGCGCAGCGGTCTGCTGCGGTCTCTGGAAAAACGGCCGGTATCGACCGAGCAAATTGAACAGCTGATCAATAAAATTAAATCTCAGTTGCGCGCTACCGGCGAACGCGAAGTTGGCAGCCAGCTACTGGGCAATCTGATTATGGATGAGTTGGTCAAAGTGGATAAAGTCGCCTACGTGCGCTTTGCCTCGGTGTACCGCTCGTTCAAAGATATCCGTGAATTTGGCGAAGAAATTGCCCGCTTAGGGGAAAAAGCCTGATGTTCAGTGCCGCTGACAGCGCCTTTATGGCGCAAGCCATTCGACTGGCAGAACTTGGCCGCTACACCACCAGCCCGAACCCGAATGTCGGTGCAGTGCTGGTGCAAAACGGTGTAGTCATTGGCAGTGGTTATCACAGGCAAGCCGGTGGGCCGCATGCCGAAGTGTTTGCCCTGCGTGAGGCCGGCATTAACGCAAAAGGGGCTACCTGCTATGTTACGCTTGAGCCCTGCAGCCACCATGGCCGCACACCGCCTTGCGCTGAAGCACTGATTGCCGCTGGTGTAGCGCGTGTAGTAATAGCCATGCAAGATCCGAATCCGCAGGTAGCCGGCCGTGGCGTCGCATTGCTGCGCGCTGCCGGCATCCTGGTCGATATTGGCTTACTTGAAGCTCAGGCGCGGGCATTAAACCCGGGTTTTTTAAGCCGGATGGAGCGCAACCGGCCTTATGTACAGCTGAAACTGGCGGCCAGTTTAGACGGGCGTACTGCGCTGGCTAACGGCGACAGCAAGTGGCTGACCGGCGAAGCTGCGCGCGCCGATGTACAACATTACCGTGCACTAAGCTGTGCTGTTTTATCTACCGCTACCACTGTACTGGCCGATAATGCTCGGCTGAACTTGCGCACTGAACAGTTATTGCACAGTGTGGCAACACTGGAAAACGGTGAATTGCGCCAGCCAAAGCGGGTGATCCTTGATCGCAACGCCGTGCTGGATGCGAAGCTGGCAATATTTCAGCACGGTGGCGAGGTGTTGCTGTGTGTCAGCAAGCTTGAAAATACCCGTCAACTGCCCAATATTGCCAGACAAATTCATTGTCCGTTAGATGACAAGGCACAGTTTGATTTGCCGGCACTGCTTGAACACTTAGCGTTGCGTGAAAACGTCAATACACTGTGGGTAGAAGCCGGCGCTACGCTGGCCGGCACCTTGTTGCAATTAAAGTTGGTGGATGAGCTGATTGTATATGTAGCCCCCACCTTGCTTGGTAATACGGCGCAGCCGCTGGCAGTACTGCCGCAGTTTACGGTATTGGAGGCGGTACCCAAGCTGAGTTGGACGGATGTACGCATGGTAGGGCAGGATTTACGTCTCACTGCCCGGCTTACCTGAATGAGCGGCTAAACGGGATAACTTATGTTTACAGGTATTATTGAAGCCACAGGTAAGCTTAGCGCAGTGCAGCAGCGCGGAGCTGATATGACTGTTACGGTTTACAGCGACAGCCTGGATTTTGCCGATGTAAAGTTGGGCGACAGCATTGCCAGCAACGGCGTGTGCTTAACGGTAACCAAATTGGCTAAACACAGCTTTGATGCCGATGTTTCCTCAGAAACCCTGGCTCATACCCTGTTTGGTCGCTATCAGCCGGGCCAGGTCATTAACCTGGAAAAAGCGATGTTGCCCACCACGCGGATGGGCGGCCATATCGTCAGCGGCCATGTTGATGGCATTACTCAGGTAACTAAAATTGAAGCCAGCGGCCGCGCCTGGCATATCTGGCTGGCGCTGCCCAAAGCGCTGGCACATTATATTGCCGCTAAAGGCTCAGTGACTGTTGATGGTGTAAGTCTGACGGTGAATGAGCTCAGTGCAGAGGCGTTTCGTCTTACCATAGTGCCGCATACGGCCACCCATACCACGCTTTCACAACTTAAAGCCGGCAGTCAGGTACACCTTGAAGTGGACTTAATTGCCCGTTATCTCGAACGTTTACTGAAAAAAGACAGCGACAGCGCGACGGGTGGTGTCAATATGGCGCTGCTGGCACAGCGCGGCTTTTTATAAATAAGGTTTGTTATGCAACTGAATACCCCAGCTGAAATTATTGAAGACATCCGTCAGGGCAAAATGGTGGTGCTGATGGATGATGAAGATCGCGAAAATGAAGGCGATCTGGTGATGGCGGCGGATTATGTTACGCCGGAAGCTATAAATTTTATGGCGACCCATGGCCGCGGTTTAATTTGCTTAACGCTGAGTAAAAAACGCTGTAAGCAGTTAGCTTTGCCCTTAATGGTGGATGCAAATAAATCACCGTTTTCTACCAACTTTACTGTGTCGATTGAAGCGGCTGAAGGCGTTACCACCGGTATTTCTGCCGCAGACCGCGCCCGCACCGTTAAAGCTGCCGTAGCGCGTGACGCCAGGCCTGGCGACATAGTACAACCCGGGCATATTTTCCCGTTAATGGCGCAGGACGGCGGCGTGCTGGTACGGGCCGGCCATACCGAAGCCGGTTGTGATTTAGCGCGTTTAGCCGGGCTTGAGCCGGCTGCGGTAATAGTGGAAATTTTAAATGACGACGGCACTATGGCCAGAAGACCGGATCTGGAAGTGTTCGCGAAAAAACACGGTATAAAAGTCGGCACCATTGCCGATTTAATTGAATACCGCAATTTAAATGAAACCACCATTGAACAGGTGGCCAGTTGTCAGCTGCCAACCGAAGTGGGCGAGTTTAAGTTAGTGACTTTTAAAGACACTATCGATAACCAAATTCACTTTGCGCTGGTTAAAGGTGAAATCAGTGCCGATGAGCCTACTCTGGTACGGGTACATTTACATGACACCTTCAGCGATTTGCTGATGGCCGACAGGGCTGCTAACCGCAGTTTTCCGCTGCATACCGCAATGGAACGTATTGCCCGTGATGGTGGTGTGCTGGTGCTGCTGGGTAAGCATGAATCTACCGAACAGCTTATCCGCACCGTGCAGGCGTTTGAAGCCGAAGATAAGGGCGAAAAGCCACGCAGCGCGCCGTGGAAAGGCACGTCGCGTAATGTCGGCGTGGGCTCGCAAATTCTGGCCAGTTTGGGTGTGAAGAAAATGCGCTTACTCAGCCAGCCGAAAAAGTACCATGCGCTGTCCGGTTTTGGCCTGGAAGTGGTGGATTACGTTAGCGAGTAAAGGCGGTTAAACAAAGCATGGCGCGGCATAACAAAGACTATGCCGGTTTATGTCGTGTTGTGCTATTATGCACGGCTAATTTTCAGCGGTCAGATTTTAAGGGCAACTTATGCAGGTTATTGAAGCAGGGTTTTCTGCCAAGGGTAAGAAGTTTGCGATAGTGGTAGCGCGGTTTAACAGCTTTATTGTTGAAAGCTTATTAAGCGGTGCAACCGATACCTTGCAACGTATTGGTAATGTATCAGAGCAGGATATAACTGTAATTCGTGTGCCGGGTGCCTTTGAATTGCCGCTGGCGGTGCAACGTGTTGCTGCCGGGAAAAAATATGATGGCATTATTGCGCTGGGCGCAGTGATCCGTGGCGGTACGCCGCATTTTGAATATGTATCCGGTGAATGTACCAAGGGTATTGCTCAGGTGATGATGCAACATGACATCCCGGTTGCCTTTGGTGTGCTCACCGTAGACAGCATTGAGCAAGCCATAGAGCGTGCTGGCACTAAAGCCGGTAATAAAGGCAGTGAAGCTGCCATGTCGACGCTGGAAATGGTTAATTTACTGGCCAAGCTGTAACAGGAAGAGACACACAAATGAAACCTAATGCCCGTCGTCAGTCACGGTCACTTGCAGTACAGGGAATTTACAGCTGGCATGTCAGCCAAAACCCTATTGCAGATATTGAGCAACAATTATTGCTGGAAACTAACGTTAAACATCTTGATGTTGGTTATTTCCAGGATCTGGTGCGCGGTGTGGTAAAAAACCACGCTGTACTGGATGAAGCGTTAAAACCTTATTTAGATCGGCCGTTCGATGAAATTGATTTTGTTGAGAAAGCCGTACTGCGGGTGTCAGCCTATGAGCTGAAGTACCGTCTTGATGTACCGTACAAGGTTATTATCAACGAAGCCATTGAGCTGGCCAAAGCGTTCGCCGCTGACGACAGCCACAAGTTCGTTAACGGCATTCTGGATAAAGCCGTACGCGTACTGCGTCCAAGTTAAAGGAGAGCCGGCGTTAGTCGGCTTCTTAGTTTTATGGGTGAATTCGAACTCATTTCCCGCTATTTTGCCAGCTGCGGTGCTAATCGTAACGATACCGCTATCGGTGTTGGCGATGATGGTGCTGTGCTGCAACTGCGTGACGGTTACGACTTAGTCGTTACCACCGATACCATGGTAGTGGGCACACACTTTTTTCCCGATGATGACCCCCGTGCGCTGGGGCATAAACTGGTGACAGTGAATGTCAGCGATTTGGCTGCCATGGGCGCCGAACCGGCCTGGTTGTCATTAGCGTTAACCTTGCCTGCGGTAGACGAACCCTGGGTGGCGGCCTTTGCAGCCGGTCTGCATGAAACGGCTGAATACTATAACTGCCAGCTGATTGGCGGTGACACCACCCGTGGCCCGCTTAGCCTGACCATGATAGCTAAGGGCATAGTGCCGCGTGGCAAAGCGCTGACCCGCAGCGGCGCTAAAGTAGGTGACTATATTTATGTTACCGGTACTTTAGGCGATGCAGCGCTGGGGCTGAAGTTGTGCCAGGGCTTACACGAAGTGAGTAAAAAACACCAGACCCATATATTGCAGCGGTTTCATTATCCGTCGGCCCGTGTTGCATTGGGCCAGGCGCTGCGTAATATTGCCAGCAGTGCGATGGATTTATCTGATGGCCTGTACAGTGATATTCAGCACATTTTAACGCGCTCCGGCGTCGGAGCCAGTATTGATATTACGCGTTTGCCGTTATCGCAGGCGCTGAAAGACAGCTGCGACCACAGCACTGCCATGCAACTGGCGTTATCCGGCGGTGAAGATTATGAACTGCTGTTTACTGTACCTGAGGCCAAACGGGGCTCGCTGGACGTACTGTTGTCACCCTATGGTATTCCGGTCAGCTGTATTGGTCGCATTACCGGCGTGGCCGGTAAGCTTGAATTAAAGCAGGGCGAGCAGGTGTTTAGTTATCAGCATCAGGGTTTTAAACACTTCGAATGAGCAAAGCACAGTTTAATCTGAAAAAATGGTATCAGTTTCTGGCATTAGGTTTTGGCAGCGGCCTGGCGCCAAAAGCGCCGGGTACTTTTGGCACCTTAGCGGCGGTGCCGCTGGTCGCACTGCTGTTATGGCTGGGAAACATGTATTTACTGGCATTCGTGCTGGCAGGCAGTGTACTGGGCGTGTATTTGTGTGGCCAAACCGCGCGTGATGTCGGCGAGCACGACCATGGCGCTATAGTTTGGGATGAAATTATCGGTTTTGGCATTACTATGCTATGGCTACCACTGCACTGGCAAACTTTACTGCTGGGCTTTGTATTATTCCGCCTGTTTGATATTGTAAAACCCTGGCCTATCAGTTGGCTGGATAAAAAACTGCATGGCGGCCTTGGTATCATGCTGGACGATGTTTTAGCCGGTGTTGCAGCATTAGTATTGCTGCATCTGCTGTTACCGTTTTTACCCCTGGGTTAACCCATCACAAGCAAGAGACTGCATCAATGAAAAACACCTTACTGTTGCTTTTATTGTTGTGCTCTTGCTCTGCTTTTAGCTACAACCAGCAATCGGTATACGATTTTGACATCAAGCACTGGGGTAGCTCTGAAGGCTTATCCAGCAATTCTGTGCGCTCGGTCAGTCAGGATGCCCAGGGCTATATCTGGCTGGCAACACAGTTTGGCCTGAACCGCTTTGACGGCGTACAGTTTGAACACTTCACCAAAGAAAGTCACCGCCAACTGGCCAGCAATGTACTGACGAAACTATTTCACGATAGCCGCGGCTATATGTGGGTTGGCACTAAGGCCGGCTTATCCGGTTTTGACCCCCTGACACTGAAGTTCGATCGCTATCAGATTTTAGCCGAAGTCACCGCCATCCTTGAAGTGCGGCCGGGTGAAATTTGGGTGGCGGCGGATAATTTGTTCCGCATCAGTAATGGCAAGGTAAGCCGGGTAGAACAAGTACGCTCTCAGGTCAGCCAATTAGAGCTGGTGGGCAACCAGGTGTGGGTCAGTAGTACAGAGCAGCTGTATCGTATTGATATTGACGGCAACACCAGCAGCTTTGCCTTACCCGCTGAATTAATGCAAACACCGGTGTATGATTTATACCAAACCGAAAACGGCTTGCATATCGCCGGCGAGTCCGGCTTTTATCATCTGGACGAGTCGGCGACAGTGAAAAAATGTCAGTTGCCGGATCACAGCAATACTGCCGTGTACAAGCTATTACGCGACAGCCGGGGCAACAGCTGGATTTCAGCTCACCGCAAGTTATTTCACCGCCACCCGAATCAGCCCTGGCAACATATTACCGGCGATGAACTGGGCAGTTATCCCTGGTTCAGTGATATTTTCGAAGATAAAGACCAGAATATCTGGCTGGCCAGCTTCAGCGACGGCATTTACCGTGCCTCGGCCGGCAATATCCGTCGCGTATTACCCAAAGATGCGGATCCTATAATTCGCAGTGTGTCGGTAACGCCGGATAACACCCTGCTGATAGCCGGACAGTCTGATGTGGGCGAAATGCAGGCCGACGGCAGTTATAGTGGGTTAATCACGGCAGAAAGTCTCGGTGCGGCTACGGTGTATGATATTTACTGGCCACAAGCTGATGTAATGTGGTTAGCGCTGGACAATGGTGTTATGCAGTATCGCCGTGGTGAAGTTGGGCTGACACCCATATTTGATGCGTTAAAAGGCTTTACCGTCAGAGTATTGCAACCGGATAATCAAGGCGGCGTCTGGTTGGGTGGAGTAATGGGGTTATACCGTTATCAGCAAGGTGAGCTGACACCCTTCAGTAAGAATGATGAGCTGGAGTCGCGCAATATTACCGTATTGCAGCAACAACAACAGCGGCTGGTGTTTGGTACTACCCGCGGCCTGTACCAGTACGAGCAGCAGCAACTGAGCCGGCTGGGAGTGGGCACAGCGCTGTTTAACAGTTATATCACCGCCGTACAGGTACTGCCCGATAATACTGTGCTGGCCGCTACGCTGGATGATGGCATTTTTGTGTTACAGCCGGGCCAGACGCAGTGGTTGCAGTTACATGCCGGTAACGGCCTGCCGCACAGCCCGGTAGTCAGCCTGGCGTTTGATGCGGCCTCTGATTATATTTGGGTTAGCAGCCATAAGGGTATTTTCCGGCTGCGCGCAGCCGATTTAGCGCAGTTAGCAACAGGCACCCTGGCGGTAGAAGAAATTCTTGGCCCTTATGATCGCCAGTTGGGTACTGTGCCGGGGCGGTGCTGTAATGGTGCCGGCCATGCTAAGGTTGCGCTGTGGCAACAGCAATATTGGTATCCAACGCTCAAAGGCCTGGTGGCAGTGCCGGCAGATTTAAATCCGGCACTCAGCCGCAGCGCCACTCCGGTGATAAAAAATATAGTAGGGCAGCAGCATTACATTGTCGACAGCGAACAGGCAAAGCTGGTACTGGAGCTCGATGATCGCAACCTGAGTATTCAGTATTCGGCGCTGGAGTTTGTTAAACCGGCGGCGCTGAAGTTTCGCTACCGCTTACGCGGCTTTGACCTGCATTGGCATGAGGTAGGCGAGCGACGCGAGGCGGTATACACCAACCTGACGCCCGGTAGTTTTGTGTTTCAGTTGCAAAGCCGCTTTGATAATGAAGCCTGGCGTGACAGTCAAAGCGTGCAGTTAGAACTGGTTATCCCGAAGCGTTTTGATGAAACGCTGATTTACCGTGCGCTGTGGTTATTGTTAGTGCTGTTCTGTTTGTACGGCCTGTTATGGCTGCTGCGGCGCAATACCCAGCACCAGCAGCAACAGATGGCCAGATTGGTGCGTCAACGTACCCAGGAGTTAGAAAACAGTAACCTTAAGCTAAACGAGCTGAATGAACAGTTGGCGCTGCTAACTCATAAAGACAGTTTAACCGGGCTGCGGAACCGGCGTTTTATGTTTGAGCAGTTACCCAAAGATATTGAACATTTCCAGCGCAACCGTGAGTCGATGCAGCAGCAAGGCAAATGTGTAGCGCTGATCCATCTGGATTTGGATAACTTTAAACAGGTAAATGACCAGTTTGGTAACAGTGCCGGTGACAGTTGTATTCAGCAGGTTGCCGGTATTTTGATCCGTGAAACGCGCGGCTCAGATTATGTAGTACGTTTTGCCGGTGAGGAATTTGTGCTGGTATTGCGTGATATTCAGCTGGAGCTGGTAGCACAGTTTTGTTATCGCCTGAATGAACTGATTGCCAAAACAGTGTTCAGCTTGCCGGACGGGCACCGTACCCGGTTAACCTGCTCGGTGGGCTATGCGGTGTATCCGTTGGCTTTGCTTGGCGGCCAGTTGATTAACTGGGAGATCTCACTGCAGCTGGCAGAGATGTCGTTGTATCAGGTGAAGCACGCCGGTAAAAACGGGGTGGCAACCATCCATTTTGATCAGCAGGTTGATGCGTTTGAGTTTGAAGACTCATCGCATATTGAAGCTCAGGTCGAGCGTTTGCTGGCCGCCGGGCTGGCGCGGTTTGATGTAAAAAATAACCTGTAAAAAAACCGCCTGACGGCGGTTTTTTTACATCTCAGTGTGCTGTTACAACAAGGCTTTTATCGCCGCCAGAATGCCGGCACTGTCCAGTCCTAACTCGGCATAAATTTCCTGCTGGGTACCGTGTTTAATAAAATGATCCGGTAAGCCCAGATGCGTCATACTGACATTAAGCTGCGCCTGCGCCACATACTCACTCACCGCTGAGCCGGCTCCGCCCATAATAGCGTTGTCTTCTACGCTGACAAAGCGGCTGTGGGTTGCGGCCAACTGCTGCAGTAAGTCGTGATCCAGCGGCTTAACAAAGCGCATATCAACCAAAGTCGCATTTAATTGTTCTGCGGCCAGGGTGCAGGCACTTAACAGCGGGCCAAAAGCGAGGATCGCCAGCTTTTCCCCCTGCCGCACCACTTTGGCTTTACCGGTCGGCAACAACTGCATCTGTGGCTGTGCGGCAATACCGCTGGCTGAGCCGCGCGGATAACGCACAGCGGCAGGGCCCTGATATTGGTAACCGGTGTACAGCATTTGGCGGCATTCATCTTCGTCAGACGGCACCATAATTACCATATTAGGAATGCAGCGCATAAAACTCAGATCAAAGGCACCCTGGTGAGTCGGGCCATCAGCACCGACAACGCCGGCACGGTCAATCGCGAACAACACGTCTAAATCCTGCAGGGCGACATCATGGATCAGTTGATCATAACCGCGCTGCAAAAAGCTGGAGTAAATGGCTACTACCGGTTTTAAGCCTTCAATCGCCATACCGGCCGCCAGGGTTACGGCATGTTGCTCGGCAATGGCCACATCAAAATAGCGTTTCGGGTAGGTTTTGGAAAACCGCACCAAATCAGAGCCTTCGCGCATTGCCGGGGTAATGGCTTGCAGCCGTTCATCCTGTGCGGCCATATCGCAGATCCAGTTGCCGAAGATATTGGAGAAGCTGGGCAGGCCGGCTTTTTTCGCCGGTTGCTTGCTGTCATCCGGGTTAAATTTTGCTACCGCATGATAACCAATAGGATCCGCTTCGGCCGGGGCATAGCCTTTGCCTTTTTTAGTCACTATATGCAGCAGCTGCGGGCCTTTTAAATTGCGCATATTGCGGATGGTATCAACCAGTCCCAGCACATCGTGGCCGTCAATCGGGCCTATGTAGTTAAAGCCCAGCTCTTCAAAGAAGGTGCCCGGCGTTACCATGCCTTTAAAGTGTTCTTCTGCCCGGCTGGCCAGCTCATGTAATGGCGGCACACCGCTCAGAATTTTTTTACCGCCTTCGCGCAGGCTGGTGTAAAAACTGCCGGATAATATCCGCGCGAAGTAGCGATTTAATGCGCCGACATTTTCTGAAATCGACATTTCGTTGTCATTCAAAATCACCAGCATATCAGGGCGCACCTCACCGGCGTGGTTCAGCGCTTCAAACGCCATACCGGCGGTAATGGCACCATCGCCGATCACCGCAACCACTTTACGGTTATTGCGCGCTTGTTGCGCAGCAATGGCCATGCCCAGCGCAGCACTGATCGAGGTGCTGGAGTGGCCGACAGATAACACATCGTATTCGCTTTCTTCACGGTACGGAAAAGGGTGTAAGCCGTCTTTCTGGCGGATGGTATGCATGCGCTCGGCGCGGCCGGTCAGAATTTTATGCGGATAAGCCTGGTGGCCCACATCCCATATCACGCGGTCAAACGGGGTGTTATAAACGTAATGCAGCGCCACTGTCAGCTCAACGGTGCCTAAACCAGAGGCAAAATGGCCGCTGCTTTGGCTAACGCTTTGCAATAAATAGCTGCGCAGCTCGTCACTGAGTGCGGGCAGCTTGTCTTGCGCCAGCTGACGCAGCTGCGCGGGTAAATTAGCCTGGGCTAATAACGGGTAATCGTTAATATCTAACGCCATAATCCATGCCTGTGTTAAAACCTGCGTTCGATAATGTACTGCGCAACGGCGCGTAATTCATCAGTGTTATACGGTAATACCGCCAGAGCGTTCAATGCATCCCGGTAGAGTTGTTGCGCTTTGGCTTTAGCGTTGTCCAGCCCGAGCAGCGCAGGATAAGTTGATTTGTTGGCCCGGGTGTCAGACCCCTGAGGTTTCCCTAAGGTTGCGGTGTCACTTTCAATATCGAGAATATCATCCTGCACCTGAAACGCCAGCCCTAATGCTCGGGCGAAGCGTAACAGCGCGTCAAGCTCGGTCGTGTCGCGTTTCGGGCTGCATAACCAGGCTAAGTGTACCGCGCTTTCAATGAGCGCGCCGGTTTTTAACCTGTGCATGCGTTCCAATTGTGCCAAAGTGCTGCTTTGGTTAGTTTGGGCCAGATCTATCGCCTGGCCGCCACACATACCGCTGTAACCGGCTGCAGCGGCCAGTAGTTGCACCATTTGCAGTATCTGAGCACTGCTAACCTGCTGATACGGGTGGCTACTGATTAGTTCAAACGCCAGGGTTTGCAACGCATCGCCGGCCAGTATAGCGGTGGCTTCATCAAAGGCTTTGTGACAGGTAGGTTTGCCGCGGCGCAAGTCGTCATTGTCCATCGCCGGTAAGTCATCGTGGATTAACGAATAGCTGTGTATGGCCTCCAATGCGGCGGCAGGGCCATCCAAATCACAAAGAGCAGCACCAAGCATAGTGCCGCAGCTGTACACCAGAAAAGGCCGTACCCGCTTGCCACCGAGCAGCAAACTGTATGACATAGCGGCTAATAAACGGCCATCAGTTTCATCACGCTGTGCCAGTAACTGCTGTAAATGCAGCTCTACCCGCTGTTGGTACAGCGGCAAGTTTTGCACTACCACTTTATTCTCCTGCAGCAGGTTCAAACGGCAACAGGCTTTCCTGCTGTTGCTGTTGCATCAGGATCTGTACTTTTTGTTCGGCGGCCTGCAATAACTGTTGGCTTTGTCTGGCCAGGGTAATACCGCGTTCAAACTGTTGTAATGACTGGTCAAGCGACAGCTCGCCTTGTTCCAGTTGCTGCACTATCTGTTCAAGTTCAGAAAGTGTTTGCTCAAACTGGCTGAGATCGGCTTTTTTCTTGCTCATACTACCCCCGGAAAAAGTGTGCGCAAAGGTACCTTAGCAGGCTATTATGGTCAATCAGAAAGCGGATGGGAAAGGCTAAATTGATAATTTTACGCAATTTATACTTAATCATTCGGCGCTTTTGTCGATAAACAGCTATCGTCTAAGATAAACTGTTGCAGACGGTCGATATAGCAGTGATTCAGTTAAGGAGAAAACAGTGGATTTAGCTACCCTGGTTGGTATGTTGGGCGCAATTGGTTTTGTGGTAATGGCTATGATCCTTGGCAGTAGCGGTGCGCCCGGCATGTTTGCTGATACCGTTTCTTTGCTGATTGTACTGGGCGGCTCTATTTTTGTGGTGATTTCCAAATTTACCCTTGGCCAGTTCTTTGGCGCCGGTAAAGTGGCACTGAAAGCCTTTGTATTTAAGATTGAAGCACCGGAAGAGTTAATTGAAAAAGCGGTACAATTGGCTGACTCGGCGCGTAAAGGCGGTTTTCTGGCACTGGAAGAGGCTGAAATTCCCAACGCTTTTATGCAAAAAGGCGTCAATATGCTGGTAGATGGCCACGACGCCGATGTGGTGCGTGCCACCTTGCTCAAAGATATCAGCCTGACTGAAAAACGCCATGAAAGCGGTATTGCCATTTTTAAAAGTTTAGGCGACGTAGCACCGGCTATGGGTATGATAGGTACTCTGATTGGCTTGGTAGCGATGTTATCGAATATGGATGACCCCAAGGCGATAGGGCCGGCGATGGCGGTGGCGTTATTAACCACCTTATACGGTGCTTTTATTGCCAATATTGTTGCCATACCCTTAGCTGACAAACTGGCTATCCGTAATCAGCAGGAAAAACAGAATAATCAGCTTATTCTCGATGCCATACTGGGGATTCAGGATGGCCAGAACCCGAAAGTTATAGAAGGCATACTGCGCAACTATTTAGCCCAGGGCAAACGTGAAGTGGCTCCGGCGGAGTAAGTTATGAGTGAGCATACAGAAGAGGAAGAATGCAAATGCCCACCGCCGGGCTTACCGGCCTATATGGGTACTTTTGCCGATTTAATGGCGCTGTTAATGTGCTTTTTCGTATTGCTGTTGGCATTCTCAGAAATGGATGTGCTGAAATTTAAGCAAATTGCCGGTTCGATGAAATTTGCTTTTGGTGTGCAAAATAAAATTGAAGTAGAAGATATTCCCAAAGGCACCAGCGTAATCGCAATGGAGTTTCGCCCGGGCCGGCCGGACCCTACACCGATTGAAACCCTGCAGCAGCAAACCATAGATATTACCCAGCAGGTGATCGAATTTCAGGCCGGCGAAGAAGACTCAGCCGGCGGGCGGCAGGAGCAGCGCGAAGACTTAAGCGGCGGCCAGTCAATCAGCAATGCTGAAGAGATTATGGATGGCGAGCAAGCCTCTGCTGAAGCCGAAGCTGAAGCGCAGCAGGAACAAACCAATGAAATGGTGAAAAAGCTGGCCGAGCAGTTAGAGCAACAAATTGTCGATGGCGCCATAGAACTGGAGTCTCTGGGGCAACAAATTATTATCCGTATTCGTGAGAACGGCTCTTTTCCGTCCGGATCATCGTTTTTGCAACCACGCTTTAAACCGATTATTCAGCGTATTGGTGGCTTGTTAAATGAAGTTCCGGGCCAGATCACGGTAACCGGGCATACCGACGATATTCAGGTATCAGACGAGCTGCATAGCAACAACTGGGATTTGTCGGCTAAACGGGCGGTATCGGTGGCGACAGAAATGGTTAAAGCCAGTGGCTTTGACCGCACGCGCTTAGTGGTGGTGGGGCATGCCGACACTAAACCTTTGGTACCGAACGACGACGAGCTGAGCCGGCGACGCAATCGCAGGGTAGAAATTGCCATTATGCAGGGTAAAGCGAAAGAGTCTGATCCCATCAGCCTTGAGCCGCCTGCAGCACCACAAGGCTAAGTTGTTACAAAACCAGGTTGTCACAACATTAACCAGGCACAATGCGCAGATTAGGTCTTTAGCTACAGATCCGCTATAATCTGCGCCACTTTTTTTCCTGCTTAATTATGCTGCTACCCGATGATTGAATTTCTTATCAAATTACACCCTGAAATTGCTATTAAAAGTAAATCAGTGCGTAAACGCCAAACCCTGCTGCTGGAGCGTAATCTGAAAACGATCCTGCTGCAGGTCGACTCTACCGTAGTGGTGAATAACAACTTTGATCATCTTACCGTGCGCTGTGACAGCGACGACGAAGCGTTGCGGCAACGCTTAATTGACCGGCTAAGTTGTATTCCGGGTGTGGTAGCCTTTGCTGAAATGCAATCTTCTGCTTTTAGCAGCCTGCACGATATTTTCGAGCAGGTGTTGGCGGTATATGCTTCGCAGCTGGTCAATAAAACCTTTAGCGTAAGGGTGCGCCGCAGTGGCAGCCACGAATTCAGTTCAATTGAAGCCGAGCGCTATATTGGCGGTGGTTTAAATCAGCATGTTGCCAGTGCCAAAGTACAGCTGAAAAAACCGGATCTGGTGGTAACGCTGGAAATTAAAAAAGATCTGCTGATCATGGTGCGCAAGATGCACCAGGGCATGGGCGGCTTTCCGTTGCCGTCGCAATCTGATGTATTGTCATTAATCTCCGGCGGCTATGACTCTGCGGTAGCCAGCTATCTGATGATCCGCAAGGGGCTGCGTACTCACTATCTGTTTTTTAATCTGGGCGGCGCTGCACATGAAGCCGGCGTGCGCGAGATGGCATTTCTTATCTGGCAAAAATACAGTCTGTCGCACAAAGTGAAGTTTGTCAGTGTGAACTTTGCCTCGGTGGTGGATCAGATTTTAGAAACAATCGACAACGGTTTAATGGGCGTGGTGCTCAAGCGCATGATGATGCGTGCTGCCAGTGAAGTGGCTGAAAGCCTCGGTATTAAAGCCATTGTTACCGGTGAGAGTATTGGCCAGGTTTCAAGCCAAACCATTGCTAATTTAAGTGTGATAGACCGCGTTACCGAAACGCTGATCCTGCGGCCGCTGATTTATCAGGATAAGCAGGAAATTATCGATATGGCGCGTAAAATCGGCGCCGAAGATATTGCCAAAAGCATGCCGGAATATTGCGGTGTCATTTCAAAAAAACCGACGGTAAACGCCGTACTGGCAGAAGTGTTGGCCAGCGAGCAGAAGTTTGATTTCAGCGTGCTGCAACAGGCGGTAGAAACCGCTAAAGTGTTGGATATCCGTACTGTGGATTATCAGGCCGAACAGCAAGCTCATGTTGTCAGCGAGTTAGCACAGTTGCCTCCGGCTGCCGTGGTGTTGGATATCCGCAGCCCGGAAGAAACCGAGCTTAAGCCGCTGAGTGTAGCCGGGCATGAGGTGGTTGAATTGCCGTTTTTTCGTTTGGCGTCGCAATTTGCCAACCTTGACCAAAGCAAGCAGTATTACTGTTACTGCGAACGTGGTGTCATGAGTCGCTTGCAGGCCGTGGTATTGCAGGAGCAGGGGTTTAGCAATGTGGCGGTTTACCGGCCATAGCCTTGTTGCAGTTGCAGCAGCTGTTGCTGCAACTGCGTATTGTGCGGCACGGCAAGGTTAGAACGCGCGGCTTGTGCCACTATATAGCCGTTAATGGCATCAATTTCAGTACGCCGTTGATGCATTATATCCTGCTGCATCGACGAGAAGTTTGTTGCAGTGCTTTGTATTACTTCGTTTATTTTTTCCAGCATAACCTCATAGTGCAGCGCATAGCCGGCGGCTGCAGCCACCTGACACACTTCGTGCAAAATAGCGCATATTTGCTGCTGATACTGCGGCTGCGCCAACTCACCGTTGTGGCAATTATGCAGTGCCGTCAGCGGATTAATGACTGCATTAATCGCCAGCTTTTGCCACAAAAACGGCTGAATATCCTCTGTTAACGTCAGCGGCCCCAGTGCCGTATCCATAGCGGCAGTTACGGCATTGCTGTGAGCCTGTGCGGCGCTGTTTAGCGGTGCCAGTACACTCTGGCCACAGCCGGTATGTAATACGCTGTCAGCTTGTTTTAATGCGCCGTGGGTGGTAGTTAAAAACCATAAGCCCTGCTGTGGCGCCAACAACGGCAGCACCTGCTCTATACTGCCCATGCCATTGTGGCTCAGTACCAGTTGCGCATCGGCGGTTAAATGCGGCAGTAGTGTTGTTACGGTTTCTAACACCGCATAGCTTTTTACCGGCACGAATACGGCGCTAAGCGGCGGCGTAGCCGGTAAGAACTGTATCGGCTGCTGTTGAAACTGCATATCGATAGTCGCAGGCTGGCGCAGCCATAACCTTACCGGGTTGCCGGCCAGTTGTAAGCGGCAGGCTGCCAGTAAGCCAATGGCGCCCCGGCCAACGACTGTCCAGCTTAGCGCTGACGACGCGGACGTATTTGGTGCCACAGGGCGCGTACCAGGTAAAAACATACTACGCCGGCAATATCGGCCAGCCAATCCCACCAATCGCCGTTACGCCGGGTAAAGTTGTGCTGGGCTAATTCTACCGCACCGCCATAAATACCCAATAACAGGAATGCCGGCCAGGGGCTGAGTTTAAAGCCTTTCCACAGCAGGGCAGTGAGAACAGCAAAGATACCGAAATGGGCAATTTTGTCCATGTGAGCAAAACCGCCGCCAATCCGGTGACCGCTAAGCTCAGCCAAAAAGCCGGCCGTAGCCAGCACAAAGCACAATACGCATACCCAACGATAAAAAACCTGCGACACAGCTACCCCCTGTCAGAAACGGCGCTCGGATTGTAGCAGTTTTCTGGTTATAATCACCAGCAGACAGAAAGGCTTATGTTAAGGAGACTTTTAATGCCCTCATTCGATATTGTGTCAGAAGTAGATCAGCAAGAAGTGCTGAATGCAGTGGAAAACGCTAACCGTGAATTAACCACCCGCTTTGATTTTCGTGGCGTGCAGGCAGAGTTCAGCTTGAAAGAAAAAGTCATCACCATGAAAGCGGAAGCAGAATTTCAGCTGCAACAAATGCTGGAAATTTTTCTCGCCAAAGCTGTTAAGCGCGGTTTGGATGTGCGCTCATTTAAAGAGGGTGATGTAGTACACTCCGGCAAAACCTACAGCCTGAGCGTCAGCTTGCTGCAAGGTATTGAGCAGGATATGGCGAAAAAACTGGTGAAGCTGATTAAAGATAACAAAATGAAAGTGCAGGCAGCCATTCAGGGCGACCAGGTACGGGTAACCGGCAAGAAACGCGACGACCTGCAAGAGGCCATAGCGCTTATTCGTGGCGCAGAATTAGAACAAGCCTTCCAGTACACCAACTTCCGTGACTAAGCAACGCTCAGGATGTTTTAGCCATCCGGAGCGCTGTTGACTTTTATATTCGCCACGCTAAACTGCACGCGGCTCCGACAGGGAGCCGCTTTTTCTGGTGCTGCAGTGAACTGCAGGTAAACGGGAATCTGGTGTAAACCCAGAGCTGCCCCCGCAACGGTAAACAACTGAGCTGTACTCAGAGCCACTGTCGAAAGATGGGAAGGCGAGTGCAGGCGTAAGCAGGTTGTCAGCCCGGAGACCGGCCGGAAAAATCCTTCAACCAGACTAAATGTGCGGCGGGCACGTTTTCGGAGCTTACATGTTTAAACCTGCTTTGGCGGCCGTATTGGTCGCATCCTGTTTTCCGGCTATTGCTGAGAACATCGAACATATCAGTATTTATGCTAACCGCACCGCCACGCCGCAACAAGACGTGCTGGCCAGTGTAACAGTGCTGGAGCGCGATGATATCGTTGCGCGCCAGGCCAGTGATTTACCGGCCCTGCTGGCGCAACTGCCGGGTATTAATTTATCCCGCGACGGCGGTCGGGGCCAAAACAGCGGCTTGTATGTTCGTGGCGGTAATGCCGGCCATACCTTAGTGGTGATTGATGGCGTGCGCAGTGCTTCTGCTACCCTGGGTTATAAAACGCTGTCGATGCTGCCGCTGGAGTTGATTGAACGTATTGAAGTAGTGCGGGGGCCGCGCGCTGCCTGGTATGGCTCTGATGCGTTATCGGGTGTTATTGCTATTACCACACGGCGCGCCGGCGCAGTTGAACTGAATGCCAATATTGGCAGCTATGGCCAGGCCGGTACCGACATCAGTGTAAGCCATACCTCAGAGCAACTGACATTGGGTGCCACGGCCGGAGTCAGCCGTGCTGATGGCTTTAATGTGCGTGAAGATGCCGATCCGGACCATGATGGCTACAACCAAAAATTTATTAAAGTAGCGGCAGATTATCAAACCGGTCTTGGGCTGTGGACTGCGCAGGCCGATGTTAACTCCGGTTTCTACCAATTTGATACAACCTGGGGCAATGAAGATGAAGCGGATACATTAAACCGCGCGTTTTTACTCGGTTGGCAGCACCAATCGGGGCAATGGCAGCACCAGGCTCAGTTAAGTCGTAATCTGGACAGCGACACCACCTTTGGTCCGGACTCACGCAGCCCTTTTGTAACAGAGCGCGATGAATTTAACTATCAGGCCGCTACGGACCTGACGGATAAGTTAGGTTTTGTTGGCGGTGTCAATTGGTATCAGGAACAGGTGGATAAATCGGCTACCGCTTATGAGCAAACCAGCCGTATGAACCGTGCGGTTTTTGCCGGCCTGAATTATCAACACGACGCCTTACAGCTTGAAGCGGCGGCACGCCGCGACGTGATTAACCAATATGGCGGCCAGAATACCTGGCAATTGGCGGCCGGTTATCAGTTAGCAGAGCATTGGTTAGTAAGAGCAAGCCGTGGTTCGGCGTTTAAAGCGCCGACCTTTAATGCCCTTTATTACCCGGGGTTTGCCAACCCGGAGCTTAAACCGGAAGAATCTGTATCGGATGAAATTGCCGTGGTTTATCAAGCTGATGCACTGATGGTGCAGTTGGCATGGTTTGACCGCGATGTCACCAACCTGATCCAGGGCACAGAGCGGGCGGAAAACGTGCTGTTAGCGACCATTCAGGGCTTTGAATTCAGCCTTACTCAACAATGGCAACAGTTTAGCAGCCGGTTCAGTTACACCTGGCTTGATACGGAAAACGGTACTACGGGGAAAAAGCTCGAGCGGCGGCCGGAAAATACCATCAATTGGCGTGGCAGTTATGACGCGGATCTGTGGTCGGTATTTATTACCTCTGATTATCAAAGCTCTACTTATCAGGGCGCTTTTGTCAGTGTGGCGGACTTAGGCGGCTATACGTTGTGGGGTTTTGGCGGCAGTTATCAGCTTACACCGCAATTGGCTGTCCGTGCCAATATTAACAATTTGTTTGATAAGCAATACCAGAGCAGCGCCGGCTATGCCACTGCAGGTACTAATTTTGCTGTTAGTGTCAGCTATACGCCGCAGTAACAGCGGTAGTCGTTAACAAAGCGTGCTGTGGCCAACGTGGTCCGGCGCGCTTTTTTATTGGTCTACATATCCGGATAGTGCAAATAGTCATAATAACGCTGTGGTTCTATAGTGCGGCCAAGCAGTTGCCATAGCTGCTCTGCCAAAGCCGGATGGCGCTGATAAAACCCTTTGCTGAACACCAGATAACCGGTGGTTTCATACAGCGGCGGATACACCAGCTGCAGCGGTTTACGCAAGCTTTGCCGATCAGCACCGGCCACGCCGTTTACCTTACACAGTGTAGTGGTGGCATCAACCCGACCGGACAACACCAGCTCTAACGCCTGCTGCTGCGAATGCACCGGCACTACGCTGACGCTGGCCGGATAATCCGGGTTAGAATGGCCAAGCGGTCTTGATACCACTAAAGTACTCTGCGGTTGCGAAATCTTATGCTGAATATCGTTATCTGCCCGATGCACCAGGCAAGTAGCATGGCTGCTCATGGCGCGGGTAGGGTCCGGTTTACCGTCTGCGCCGGTAGGGTAAACGGCAAAACGGCGGCGCTGTGGTAAATAAGTCGCTACCAGCGCATCTACGGCATTTTGCTCCAACTTTTGCAGGCAACGGCGCCACGGAAAGCGAACGAACGCCAGCTTGATATTACCGGCTGCTGCGGCACTGGCTTGTAAATGTTCAATGGTCACGCCCGGCAAATAGGCCGCGGTATGGCCTTCGCCGGTGTAATAGGGCAGCAGTTGTTTATCTTCGTAGCAAAATGTCAGTGTGACATTGTGTTCTGCCCGCGGCATAAATGACAGCAGCGGACCAAGACAGAGCAGCAACACCATACGGTAAGTCATAGTATTCTCGTTTATTGCCAACTGGCATTGCGCTGTGCCGTTGTGTCATCAGGGCTTTAGTAATTTAGTATAGTGCTGCCTGAATTTTGCCATCTTCGGGGCCACCACCAGTTGGCAATAGCCTTGCTCCGGGTGCTGTAAAAAGTAGCCCTGATGATACTCTTCTGCCAGATAAAAAGCGGACACCGGACTGAGCTCCGTTACAATTTTAGCGTTAAACACTTGTTGTGTAGCCAGTTCGGCCAATATTTTTTCTGCGCTTTGTTGCTGCTGCGTATTGTGATAAAAAATTACCGAGCGGTACTGGCTGCCGACGTCATTACCCTGGCGATTCAGCTGTGTCGGATCGTGCAGGCTGAAAAACACCAGACACAATTGTTCAAAACTGATAAAGCTGTCATCAAATTCTACCTGTACCACCTCGGCGTGGCCGGTATTACCATCACAGACCCTACGGTAATTGGCATCGTCAGCGTTGCCGCCCATATAGCCGCTTAATGCCTGAATAACACCGTTAAGTTGGTTCATTGCCGCTTCCAAACACCAAAAACAACCGGCACCAAAGGTTGCAGTTTGTATCGCCATTGTGTTTCTCCGCTGGTAAAACATTGAATGTACCTTAATCGTCGCAGATGCACCAGTATGCTGTCCGGCTGCTACAGATAGTGCAGCGGGGGGGGGAGGGGGGGGCGCCGGATTGATCCCGTACCCGGGCTGCAGCGTAAACAGATGCTATAACCTTTTAAACAAGAACTGTATTGTGACAACGGCAATTATCAGGCCGCTATGCCCGGCGGGCCAACCAACTGTGTCGGCGGCAGCAGCATGAGCGCGGCCATAGTAGTAATTGGTGCCGGCGGGGGTATTGGTTTGGCGCTGGTGCAGCATTATTTGCAACAAGGCAACACAGTGTATGCGTTTAGCCGCAAGGCTGCGCCGCTTGCGCTAAGTGTTGATAAGCTGCATTGGTATCGCGACAACGCGGGGGATAGCGCAGCAGACACAGAGCGCAGAGCCGCGTTGTTGGCGCAGATTTTCAGCCAGGTTGTCAGTTATGTATTTGTCTGCAACGGTGTGTTACATGACGATGGCACTATGCCGGAGAAAACTATCCGCCAGCTCGATACTCAGGTATTGCTGACACGCTTACATAGCAACGTTGCGGTACCGGCGATGTACCTGCAGCAGTTATTTCCTTATTTGTGTAAGAGCCCTGCTGTACGTGTACTGGTGCTAAGCGCTAAAGTCGGCAGTATTAGCGATAACCGCCTGGGCGGGTGGTACTGTTACCGGATCAGTAAGGCGGCGCTGAATATGTTGGTAAAGAATGTCAGCATTGAAGTGGGCCGGTTAAATAAAACCGCCGCTGTGGTGAGTGTGCACCCGGGCACGACCGATACCGCCTTGTCACAGCCGTTTCAGACAAATTTGCCTGTGGGGCAACTGCAAAGCCCTGCGGCAACAGCGCAGCGCCTGGCGCAAGTGGCGGCTAATGTGCAGCTGGAACAGAGCGGTGCCTTGCTGAATTGGGATGGTACAGTGTTGCCATTCTAACGGCGATAAAATAATAAAGGCGCCGTTTGGCGCCTTTATACATCAGATAAAACACATCAGGAAGGATGCACCTCATCAGCGGCATGTTCATCCGGCGCTTCGTTCTCCAGCCTATGCAGCTTTTGTTCTAAGCGCTTGGGAGAGCCGGTATTACGTGCGATAACCATATAGGTTACCGGTACCACGTAGATGGTCATCAGCGTGGCCAGCGCGACACCGGAGAAAATCACCATACCAATTACCATCCGGCTTTCTGATCCCGGTCCACTGGCTACTATCAGCGGTATGCTGCTCATAGCAGTAGTAAAGGCCGTCATCACAATCGGTCGTAAGCGCTGCGTGGCAGCTTGCTGGATTGCTGTACTGAACTCCACTCCGGCGTCACGCAACTGATTCGCAAATTCAACGATTAAAATACCGTTTTTCGCCACCAGGCCAATCAGCATCACCAGACCAATCTGGCTGTAGATATTTAGCGTCATACCACTGAAATGTAAGCCTGATAACGCGCCCACCAGCCCCAGCGGTACTGTGATCAGGATCACCAGTGGATGAATAAAGCTTTCAAACTGGGCGGCCAGCACCAGGTAAGTGATCAGTAAGGCCAGGATAAACACCATCAGCGTGGAACTGCCACTTTCCTGAAACAGCAGCGATTCACCTTTATAATCGATGCCTACCGTGTCCTGAATTTCCGTTTTAACGATATTCTCCAGATATTCCAGTGCCTCACCCAAGCTGTAACCCGGCGCCATACTGGCGGTCAGCGTAATGCTGCGCATCCGGTTGTAGCGGTTTAAACTGGACGATGTTGCCTCTTCACGCAGGGTAACTAAGTTATCCAACGGGATAAGCTCACCGGAAGTCTCCGAGCGCAAATACACATTGGTAATGCTACCGGGTTCGGCGAAGTCTTCATCCAAACCTTCCAGAATCACGTCGTATTCTTTACCACGGTCAAGGAAGGTTGTTACCCGCCGCCCGCCGAGCATGGCCTCCAGCGAGCGGCCAATAGCACCAACAGATATGCCCAGATCGCCGGCACGCTCGGTGTTAATTTCCACCAAAACCTGGGGTACCGTCTCTTTGTAATCGTGATCCAGCATCAGAATATTCGGGTTCTCCGCGGCTTTGTTGATTACAATGTCACGCCAGCGCGCCAGTTCTTCGTAGGTATTGCCCTGCAAGACAAACTGGATCGGCCGGCCGCCACCGCCGCCGCCGCCCAGGCCGCTGCGCATAAAGGTAAAGGCGCGAACGTCGGGGATCTCATTCAGCTTTTTGCCCACTTCACCCATTAATTCCTGGGTACGGCGTTTACCGTTGTGCCAGTTTTCAGTGCCGACAATAGCTACGCCGCCGCTGTTACCCCAACCCGGCACCCGTACCAGCAGTCGGTTAAATTCGCCCTGCTGATAATAGGGCATTAAAACATCTTCAATCAGGCGCATATTGCGGCTGTTGCTGGTATAGCTGGCGCCTTCTGCCGGGCTCATCATAACGAAAAAGGTGCCGCGATCTTCCACCGGTGCCAGCTCTGCCGGCAGCAGTTTTACCAACATATAGCTGGCAACAAAGCATAACGCCACTACGACCATGACCGGCCAACGTGTACCACAAACTACATCCAATTGCCGACGGTAGGCGTTTTCCAATTTATGAAAGGCGGCGTGCAGCCATAACCCCAGCTTGCTTTCCCGCTTTTGATGGGTGAGTAGTTTGCTGCACAGCATAGGCGACAATGTCAGCGCCGTGACACTGGAAAACGCTACTGCAGCGGCGATAGCCAACGCAAATTCAGTAAACAGTTTACCCAGCTGGCCCTGCATAAACACCAGAGGGACAAACACCGAAATTAATACCAGGGTGGTGGCTATAACCGCAAAACCCACTTCGCGCGCACCGCGGTATGATGCCACCAGCGGATGCTCGCCCAGCTCAATACGGCGGTAGATGTTTTCCAGCACTACGATAGAGTCATCCACGACCAAACCAATGGCCAATACCATGGCCAGTAAGGTCAGCAAATTAACGGAGAAATCCAGCGCAAACAGCACGGTAACAGCAGCTACCAATGCCACCGGTACAGTGATTGCCGGGATAAAGGTGGCGCGGATATTGCCCAAAAATAAGAAAATAACCACCACGACCAAAAACATGGCGATGCCAAGGGTTTTATAGACTTCCTTAATTGATTCGGCGATAAATAATGATGAGTCGTAACCCGGTTCAATAGTGGTGCCGTCCGGTAAGCTAGCCTTAATGCGCTCCATTTCGGCGCGAGCGTTACGTACTACCTCCAGCGTATTGGCTTTTGACTGTTTAATAATACCAATACCCAGCAGGTTTTTACCGTCGCCGCGAAACTCGCTTTCTTCGTTTTCGGCAGTTAACAGTACTTCGGCTACTTCACCTAAACGTACCAGGTAATTATTGTCGCCGCGCTTGATAACCAGCCGGCGAAAGTCTTGCTGAGTTTTATAAGTGCGTACCACGCGTACGGTAAAGTCGCGTTCTGTCGACTTAATATTACCCGCCGGCAGCTCAACGTTTTCTGCGCGCAGCACTGCTTCAATATCTTGCACGGTGACGCCGCGGGATGCCATCGCATCACGGTCCAGCCAAATCCGCATAGCGTAATCACGTGAACCGCCAAGTTGCAGACGGGCCACACCGTCGACCACGGAAAAGCGCTCAACAATGTAGCGGTCGGCGTAGTCGGTCAGCTCCAGCGACGTCATGGTTTCACTGTTTAACACAAACCAGGCAATGGTATCTTCATCATCGCTGGCCTTAGACACTTCCGGCGGATCAGCCTGATCCGGCAAGTTATTCAGCGCCCTTGATACACGGTCGCGCACGTCGTTAGCGGCTGAGTCGATATCACGCTCGACATTGAACTCAATTGAAATATTAGAGCGGCCGTTACGGCTGGTGGAGTTAATGTTTTTAATGCCTTCAACACCGCTGATGCGGTCTTCCAGCAACTGGGTAATTTTTGACTCGACAATCTCTGCCGAAGCCCCGGGGTAATTGGTACTGATGCTGACAATAGGTGTATCAATATCGGGGTATTCACGCAGTGGCAGCATGCTAAAGCAAACAATACCAAACACGATAAGCAATAAGTTAACAACCGTAGCAAAAACCGGCCGTTTAACCGAGGTATCAGATAGCCACATAATTAGCCTCCGACACGGTTAATGGTGACACCGGAGCGCAGTTTCTGAATACCTTCTACTACCACTTCGTCGCCTTCTTGCAAGCCGCTGAGAATTTCCACCCAGCCAGGTTCGCGCTGGCCAATAGTCACTTCCACTTGTGATACGGTGTTGTTGTCAGCAACCAGATAGACAAACTGTTTTTGTTGTTGCGGTACCAGTGCCTTTTCCGAGATTTGCATTGCCATGCGGTTGTCCAACTCAAGTTTGACATTCAATAGCATGCCCGGGCGCAGGCGTACGTCTTTATTTGCCAGGGTGCCATGCACCGTTACGGTGCGGGTAACCGGGTCCAGCCGGGTGTCAATGGCGCTAACCTGACCACTAAAACTGATATTGCCGTATGCGGCATTGGTTACAGTAAGTGGCATACCCGGCTTGATATCCGCCAGATAGTGTTCCGCTACGCTAAAGGCGACGCGCAGAGTATTTAAATCGTCCAGAGTGGTTATAACGGTACCGCTATTGATATAAGCGCCTTCGCTTACCTGGCGTAAGCCAAGATATCCGGCGAACGGCGCGCTGATGGTCATTTGCGCCAGTTGTGCTTTGGCACTGTTTAACTGGGCTTGGGTAGTATTAACGCGGGTAATTTGCTCATCCAGCAGGGACTGCGCGGTAGCCTGGGTGTTGGCCAGATTTTTTAACCGGTCTAACTGGCGTTTTTGCTCTGACAGGATGCCTTCCAGTTCTGTTACTCTGGCGCGTTCATCAACATCTTGTAATTTGGCAATAACTTCGCCACGCTGCACCGCTTTGCCTTCACGAATGTTCAGCTCGGTAATAAAGTCGCTGGTTGGCGCAATTAACTGAATAGACTGATTGGCAATACCGGTGCCCAGCGAATTTACGCTACGGATCATCGGTTTGGTTTCCACTTTGGCGGTGCTGACTGCCACGGCAGTAGCTGCGCGTCGGTTGTCAGTTTGTTGTGCCGGTAACCAATACAAATAACCGATAAACACCAATAGAGCGATTAAAATCACCCAAATTAATTTTGAATGTAATTTTGCCACAGTAACCCCGTGTAACACCTGATAATAATTTCTGCCTTATTGTATGGAAGAAACACCCTATTAGATTTCCTGTTATCGCAGTAGCAGCGGTGTTGGTCGATTCATAGCCGTCACTTTGCACAGATAGCGGCACAATTTAGCAGCAAAACGCTGAAATATTGTGCAAAGCGTGCCATCATAAGCAGTATCAGCAGCTACGGGTATAGAGCAGATGCAAGCTGTGAAAATTCAGGGCCAGACCAGCCGCGGCGGTGCAAAACTGATGCTGTTCAGTACACTTGGTTTAGTTATGCTGCTGCTGAGCCTGATGTGGGTACAGCAGCTTGGTGTAATGCATGCTATTGCCTTTGTTGCGGCCTTATTGGGCATTTTTGCCGGCTGGGCCAAGTTGGCAGAGCCGCAGTATTTTCTGCAGTACGATGACAAGGCTGTACACTACTTCCATCGTCACGGTAGCTGGAGCTTGCCGTGGCATAGTTTTTTATACAGCGGAGTACCGCAGTACCAACAGCAGCGACTGGGTTATATTGGTTTTAAAGTAACTGATTACGATAGTTTTTTGGCGCAGTTGCCACTGCGGTTGGCGGTGCGCCTTATGACCGAACAACGGGCTCTGTACATAGAGGCTGTACGGCAAAGTTGCAACAGCGGCCAATGCGCCGGCGAATTGTTGGCAGAAAACAGTCATTTTCGTACGGCAGAGCAACAATATAACGGTATTAAGGCGGCGTTTGCATGGCGCATGCAACGTTTATCTGCTGCTACAGGCTTCGATGTTTTTGTGCCGGTAAGCTTTGACGGTAACGACAGCGAAAATTTGTGTCGGCAGATTAATCAGGCCAGACTACAATTAATACAAAATACAGTCACCTAGACACTCCGGGCTGTCTGTATCATAATATTGGCATTATCGGATATTACGTAGGCTAGTGAATGAATAATTACGAAAAACCTTTTTTGGTTAGTGGTCGTAACACACTGATCCACAAAAATAAAAAGTTGGATTTAGTGTTAGTAAATGACGATGATGATCCTGCTGTTATCGTGACACGGCATGGCGTTAAGATTTTTACTGAAAGCGTACCGGCCAATCGCGGTGAAGCCAAGGACCGCTATATGGAAGTCGTGGACATCTCCAGCTCGGACGTATTTAGCGAAGTGAAAACGTTACTGTTTATCCAGGCGATCAATAATAAAGAATATAAAGTTGATTACAGTAAAAAAGGCACAGATTTGTTTATCCGTATCCATCAGGAAAACTATATCTGATCTTTCCGGCTGTAATAGCCCTGCAACATTAAACAGGGCTTGCCTTTAGGGCGGTTATTTGTTTCATTAGTTGAGCTTTCTTGCAGTAAACAAAAGTGTGATGCCCTATGCAATTTACCGAGCACAATAATAGTATAAAAATAACCGTGCCTGTCACCTCAGACGCGTTAAGCGCCCATGACGTAGCAACTCAACTGCAAGCGGCAGGTTTTGGCCGCTGTCTGGTTATCCAAGACCAAATAACCAATCTGCTGGTGGAATATCAGCAAATTCAAAAGAAAATTAAAGATAAGCTGCAGCCGGAAGGCACCTCGTTAACTTACCGTATTGCCGAGAAGCGTGATGCAGAGCTCAGCTTTGATATTGCTGAAGACGCTATGTCTGCTGCGGCTGTGATCACTGCTGCCTGGGGCGGTGCGCCGGTGTCGGCCAATGTGCTGGTTAAAGGCGCACAGGAGGCCGGCATAGTATTTGGCTTTAGCAAAGAACATATTATTAAATTGGTAACCCATGCCAGTAAAGGCGATCCCGGTAGCAAAGTTAAGCTGGTTATTGCCCGCGGCCGCAATGTGGTCAATGGTGAGAATTCCCGCTTTGAGGCGTTAATTCCTGATATGGAAAGCCGGCGCAATAAGCCGCTGTTACAATCTGACGAAAAAGCCGATTTGCGCGATTTTGGTGTGATACCGGCTATCCGTGCCGGCGAGCCGTTAATGCGGCGTCACCCGCCCACTGCTGGCGTCGATGGTATGACCGTAACCGGTACGGCGTTACCGGCAACGCCAGGCCAGGTTATAGACTGGAATATTGCCGAAGGCAGTGAGTTATCTGCAGCAGACCCGGATGTATTACTGGCGGCGCGGGATGGTTTACCCAGGGTTATTGAACACGGTGCTACGGTTGATGAAGTTTTTACCGTAAAAAATGTTGATTTAGCCACCGGGCATATTATTTTCCGCGGCTCTGTGGTGGTAAACGGCGATGTAACCGAAGGCATGAAAGTGATAGCCGGCGGCAATGTATTTGTTAAAGGCTTTGTTGAAGGTACGCTGATAGAAGCCGGCGGCGACATTAAAATTGGTGGTTCAGTTATCGGCCATCAACTGCCAACAGCAGAAAAAGACAGCGAATACAGTACAGAACTTAAAGCCAAAGGCGATATTCAGTGCAATATTGCCCAATATGCCCGGCTGACGTGTGATGGCAATGTGTATGTGAATAAACAGATGATGCACTGTGCTGTGGAAGCCGCCAAGGTGTATGCCGGGCCGGAAGATAACCCGAACGGTAAACTGATCGGCGGATATTTTTATCTTGATTACGGTATCTTTACCGGCAACTTGGGCGCGCCGTCCAGCAGTAATGTACTGGTTGAGCTAAACCGGCTGATTGATCCGATAACAGAGAAGCAAGACGTATTGCGCGCCAGTATATCGGCAGCAAAAACTGATATGCAGGATATCCGCGAGCAGTTGGAAAAGCTGAAAAAAATTGAAGGCAATGCCCAGATTGAGCTGCGCCGGCAACAGTTGCAAACTGACTTTGATGAACATAAAAGCGTTGCGCTGGCGCTGATTGAAGACGTGAAGCAACTGGAGCAACAACGCAAAGAAAAACTGGCGGCGACGCTGATAGTGGTTCGCCAGCAGCTGTTTTCCGCTGTAGAGGTGCACTTTGGTAAAGATTTGATCCGTAGCCGGCGCGAATATGGCCCGTCTAAGGTATTGCTGATTGACGGTAGTCCTGCCATTGAGCCTTTCTTCTAACTCTGTTTCGATAGTTTGCAGCTTAGCTGCGGCATGGCGCAGTGCCTTTGCCGCCGCACTGGCTTAAGCTTTAACCGAACAAGCAGCCGGACAAAAGTGGTGAAACGTTTTTATATCCTGATAATACTGTTATTAGCAGCGCCGCTGCAGGCGGCAGAGTGCAATATGGCTTTTGCACACGGTATTCTTATCGCGCCTGAACATATCCGTATTATGCAAAATAACCGCACTCATGTGCAGATTAACGCCGATGAACAACTGTTTATCCGTGGCGAATGGATAACGCTTAACGCTGAAGAAACGGCCTTACTACAGCGTTACAGCCAGGGCTTGCGTAAATTTGTACCGGAAATTGTTAGTATTGCGGTCGACGGCGTTGAACTGGGGTTATCCAGTATTGAAGCGATGTTTACCGGTATTGGCAGCAGTGCCCAGCAAGCGGAGTGGCGCGAGCTGGTGCGCGAAACCACCTTTCAATGGATGTCGCGGTTTGTCCGCACCAACGAGCATTTCTATTTGGCCCCGCAAAGCCTGAACGAGCTGGATTATTTTTTACACGGCGAGCTGAAACCACAGTTGGATAATTTGGCCAGGCATACAGTTGGCGCCGTATGGGGTGCCCTGCGTGATGCGCTGCGCCATTCTGATAATAACTTTGAGCGCTCAGACAACCAGGAATGGCAAGCGGTGGGCGCGCTGGTGAATAAGATCAACTCCGGGCTGGACGCCAAAGCGGTAGAGCTGGAAGAAAAATCGGCGCTGTTTTGTCAGCGGATGCAGGAGTTGGATAAGATAGAGCTGCAATTGCAGCAGCGGGTGCCGGCGCTGCTGGATTACGATGTAGTTGCAGAAAAAGACTAGCGCTTAAACTACGCCATATTCTTCGCCCAGCACCGGCGGCATAGCGTTATCTACTTCGTCGTTAATCGCATCGACGGTTTTTTCAGCTTCTTCCAGTGAGCTGACTTCGGCGACATGAAACAAGGCTTCACCTTCATTTACCAGCGGCAGGTTGTTGCGGCCGATAACAATACCGTCAAAGCTGGCGTGTACGGCTACTTCAAAATCAGAGTAGGGCGAGTAAATATGCGCCAGCACATCGCCGGTTTTAACGGTTTGCCCCAGCCCGACATAGTAACGGGCTATGCCGTCATGCTCGGCGCGTACCCAGCTGCTTTTCTTGGAAAACAGCGATTTGGTATTCGGCCGCTTGCGCCCGGCCCGCAGCATACCTAAATCTGTCATTACGTTTAAAATACCGCGCACACCAACATTAATCGACTGCTCATCAAAGCGCAGTGCTTCGCCGGCTTCAAACAGTAGGATAGGAATGCCGAGGTTGTTGGCGGTGCCACGCATAGTACCGTCGCGGCTGGCGGCTTTAATAATAATCGGCGCATTAAACACTTCAGCCATGCGCAGTGCGACCTTATCCTTGGCGCTGGCCCTTACCTGCGGCAGGTTAGAGCGGTGGATAGCACCGGTGTGCAAATCAATGGCATGGCTGCAGTTTTGCAGAATTTTGTCGGTAAACTGAAATGCCATCCGGCTGCCGAGCGAGCCTTTTTCACTGCCGGGAAAACTGCGGTTTAAATCGCGCCGATCGGGTAAATAGCGCGATTGCTGCACAAAGCCGTAGGTGTTTACTATCGGCACCACAATTAAGGTGCCTTTGAGTTGATTCAGCCGTGGCAGCTTCAGCAGGCGGCGGCAAATTTCCACGCCGTTAATTTCATCGCCGTGCAAGGCTGCCGTAACCAGCAGCACCGGGCCCTCTTTACGACCATGGATCACATGAGCGCCGATATTCAGCTCAGTGTGGGTGTACAGCTTACCAAAAGGGATATCTACCACGGCACGGCTGCCGGGCGGAATACTGCTGTTACCTAAGGTAAAAGGTGCTCTGCTGCTGGTTTGCATTAGCCGGTTCCTTTGGTGTTCAGTTTGCGCCGCGTTTTATGGCTGGCTACTTTTTGCTCCAAAAATTCAATGCTCAGGCTGGCAATGTCTTTGCCGGTAGCCGCCTCAATGCCTTCCAGCCCCGGTGAGCTGTTCACTTCCATCACCACAGGGCCATGGTTAGAGCGCAGTAAATCTACCCCGGCCACATTTAAGCCCATGGTTTTAGCTGCCCGAATAGCGGTGCTACGCTCTTCTTTACTCAGGCGCACCACAGACGCTGAGCCGCCGCGGTGCAGGTTAGAGCGAAACTCACCGGCTTTAGCCTGACGTTTCATCGCGGCAACTACTTTGTTACCCACCACAAAGCAGCGGATATCGGCGCCGTTAGCTTCACGAATATATTCCTGCACCAAAATATTCGCGTTTAAGCCCATAAAGGCTTCTATTACACTTTCCGCGGCGGTACGGGTTTCTGCCAGCACCACACCTATGCCCTGGGTGCCTTCAAGTAACTTTATCACCAGCGGCGCACCGCCTACCATGTCAATTAAATCGGGGATATCGCCCGGTTTATCGGCAAAGCCGGTGACCGGCAAACCTATGCCCTGGCGCGCCAATAGCTGCAAGCTGCGCAGCTTGTCGCGGGCGCGGCTGATGGCTACCGATTCATTTAAGCTGTACACCCCCATCATTTCAAACTGGCGCAGTACAGCGGTGCCGTAAAAGGTGATGGAGGCGCCAATGCGCGGGATCACGGCATCAAAGCCGGTTAGCACTTCGCCTTTATGGTGAATAGAAGAATTGCTGCGGTTAACATTCATATAGCAGGTAAGCGGATCTATTACCTGGACTTCATGGCCGCGGGCTGTGGCTGCTTCCACCAGACGTTTGGTGGAGTACAATTCTGCGTTGCGCGATAAAATCGCAATTTTCATGCGCTCTCCGATAAGCGGTAATCTAAGTGGCTATTGTAAAAGTGTCCGCCGCGCCGGGCAGCAACAATACTGCTGTTTAAACTAAATAATTCAGTTGCTTTTTTCGGCCACAGCTAAACCGGCACAGCTATAACGCTACAGCTGTGTCGCTGCAGCTAGGCCAGCAAAAATAACGAGCCTAAGCCGAGAAAGGCAAAAAAGCCAATGACATCGGTAACCGTGGTCAGGATCACTGAGCCGGACAGGGCCGGGTCTATATCCAGCTTTTCCAGCCAAATCGGGATCATTACACCGGATAAGGCAGCCACCACGATGTTTATCACTATCGCCATGCCGATAATGCCGCCGATAATCCAATCACCAAACCAAAAATAGGTAATGGCGGCGATCACCAGTGCCCAGAGTACGCCATTAATAGCACCAACCCCCAGCTCTTTGCGCAGCAGCGTCATATAAGTTTTCGGTGTAATTTGCTCCAGTGCCAGGCCGCGGATCATCAGGGTCAACGTTTGGCTGCCGGCAATGCCGCCCATGCTGGCCACTATCGGCATAAGTACCGCCAGCGCCACAACCTGCTGCAGTGTGGCTTCAAATAATCCTATGGTCCAGGCGGCTAAAAACGCTGTTAACAGGTTAATGCCCAGCCACAATGCACGGCGTTTGGCACTGTTAAATATCGGTGCGAATAAATCTTCCTCTTCGTCCAAACCGGCGGTGTGCATAAACTGGCTTTCGAGACTGCGCCGCACGTTTTCCAGTGCTTCACCTATGGATAGCCGGCCCAGCAGCTTACCTTCGGCGTCGGTGACCGCCAGCGCGGTATAACCGGAGCGTGAGACAATATCCGAGCCTTGGTCCAGCTCCATTTCACCGGCGACTACCGGCGCATCTTTATCAATAAAGGTTTCTACCGGCAAATGGCTGCCCAGACCCAACAGCTGGGTGGCATGCACCAGGCCAACATAGCGGCCGGTGCGGTCTACCACAAACAGGGCATCATGGTATTCAGCGTCCTCCGCCAATTGACGGAATAAACGGATAGCGTCACGTACTTTGGCATTTTTATTGATGATCAACATGTCGTGGTCGGCATAACGGCCACATTGATCTTCGTCATACGCCAGGGCGGTATCTAGCCAGCGGCGCTGGCTTTCGTCCAGCCGCGAACAGGCATAGTCATAGATGCGCTGCGGCAGCTCGTCCAGCAGCTCAATCAGATCATCAACTTCCATGCCTTCAACCAGACTGCGCAGTTGCTGCTCGTCCAGTTGTTTAAAGATGTTTTCCCGCGCATCAGAGCGCATATAGGTTAGCGCAGCTACCTGATCATCCGGATGCAGGCCCAGCCAAGTGCTTACCCGTTGTTCAACCGGCATTGCCTCCAGCGCTATGGCAATTTCTTCCGGTTCCAGTTGGCTTAGTTTGTCGCTCAGTTGTTCAGCTTCATTCTCATCAAAGCTGTCGCGGACAATTTCTTCAATATCCAAAGCCTGGTTTTCAGCCATATACAACTCCCTGGTCCGTGCTTACTGTGGTTACCACCAGCCGCGTATTTTAAACCAAATCAGCCCGCTAATGCCGCCTAAAGCCATAGCAGTTAATACCATAAAATAGCCGTTGCTCATTTGCAGCTCCGGCATATAAATAAAATTCATGCCGTAGATACCGGCAATAAAGGTCAACGGGATAAAAATAGTGCTGACAATGGTTAATACTTTCATCCGTTCGTTAATCTGGTGCGAGGTCGTTGACAGATAGCCCTCAACCAGGTCGCTAAGCTGATCGTAATACAAATCGGTCATGCTGTGCAGCCGTTCAAATTTCTCGTAAAAGTCGCGGATATCCGACGTGTTAAAATGACGCAGCAGCGGATTTTGCTCTTCATACATAGCGTCGGAAAATATGTCTTTCTGATAGGCCAGATTACGATTAATTTTGCGCAGCACCGAGCGGTATCGCATTATGCGCGCCATATGCTCATCATTGCCACGGTGCAGCATAACATCTTCAAGCTCGCTCTGTTCATCTTCAAAATTAATCAGTTTTTCCAGATAACTGGCCGATACCGCCAAAATCAGTTGTTTTACCCAATCAGCAACGACATTGCTGCTGCCGTTGCTGCTGAGTTGAGGTTCCAGTTGCCTCAATAACTGCGGGTTATGACAATGCATGCGGCTGATTAAAACTTGTTTTGAATACAATAAATTAATCTGGGCGCTGCTGGTGTATTCAGTAAAATCGGCATCGGCATAGCCGCGCATAATCAGCAGGCTAAAGTCCGGTTGCGCTTCCAATTTTGGCGGGTGGCGCTGGCGGCTGAAATCTTCCGCCAGCGTAGGGGCTATGGCAAAGTGCTGTAACACCTGTTGTATTTCTGCGGCGCTGGCATCGTTCAGGTTTATCCACAGCCGGGCATCGGCCGGTAACGGTGCCGCCAGCTGAGCAGGCAGTTGTGTCACAGTGCTTTGCTGCCAGCTGTTGGTTTCCGGTTCAAAATAGCTAAGTAAAATCATACTGTTTCTCCAACTTCGGCCAGCGTTCAGGCTTATGTTACAGCATATGCATAAAAGCCTGTTACGGGCAAATACGTCAGGTGGTGCTTTTTCTACGCCGGTTAGTACAGTGCCGGGCAAAACCGGCGGCTAATAATCGCTATAATGCGAATCATTCTTTTTTGAGCTTTGGATTGTTGTATGCAAAAGCTGCTGTTGTTGTGTTTATTGTTGGTTACGCTGCCTGGCGAGGCATCGGATAAGTTAATTCAACTGATTGAGTATATCGGTGCTGATTATAAAGAGGCAGTGCAGCAAGGCGAGGTGGTTAATGCCGCCGAGTTTGCCGAGATGCAGGAATTTGCCGCGCTGATCCCGGCGCAGTTAGCGCCGGAGCAAAAGGAGCTGCAACAACAAGCTGTGTTACTGCAGCAACTGGTGGCTAACCATGCCGCTGAAGCTGAAATTCAGCAATTAACAGCCACAATGCGCAAAGCGGTTATTGCCGGCATGCCGGCTATTGCACTGCCACAGCAGGCGCCGGACCGCACCCGCGGTAAAGCGTTGTATCAGCAAAATTGTGTGGCTTGTCATGGTGATACCGGCCATGGTGATGGCCAGGCAGGTGCAGCGCTGGACCCGGCGCCAACCGATTTTCATGACACTGAGCGTTATAACGCCCGCAGTTTATTCGGCTTGTTTAACACCATTAGCCTGGGCGTGGCTGATACCGGCATGCTGGCCTTTTCACATCTGGATGCACAAAGCCGCTGGGATCTGGCGTTTTATGTCGGGGCTATTGCCAGCGAAGCCAAACCGGCCAAAGCCGTGCCGTCGGTGCTTATCAGCAAAACCGCGATCGCTAACTTATTAACGGCTACCCCGCATGATGTTACTCAGCAATATGCAGAGCATGGTGACGCCTTAATGGCGTTATTTCGCTCTCAACCAGAGCAGTTTTTTAATGCTGCTGAGGCATCGCCGTTGCAAATAGCCCACGACAAGCTGGATTTATTGCCGCCACTTTTACAACAGCAGCACTACACAGAGGCATATAACCTGGCCGTATCGGCGTATCTGGATGGCTTTGAACTGGCAGAAAACAATCTGGCGGCGGTAGACAATGCGCTAAAAGACCAGATTGAACAGCGTATGCTGCAATTGCGCCGGTTAATTAAGCAGCAAGCCGCAACTGCGATACTACAGAGAGATATCAGCGAAATACAACAGTTGCTGCAGCAAGCACAGCAGGCACTGGATGAAACCGAACTGGCGCCATTTAATGTGTTTTTACTGGCACTACTGATTTTATTGCGCGAAGGATTGGAAGCTTTGCTGGTTGTCGCGGCGATATACAGCGTGGCTGTTAAAACACAACAACCACAACTGAAACGTTCTGTGCATTACGGCTGGATAGCGGCATTAGCGTTGGGGGCATTTACCTGGGTGCTGGCCAGTTATGTTATTACGCTCTCCGGTGCCTCACGCGAGCTGACCGAAGGCTACACCGCGCTGCTCGCAGCCGCCATGCTGTTTTATATGGGCTTTTGGATGCACAGTAAAACCTCTGCTGCGCAGTGGCAGCAGTTTATCGGCCGCCAGGTGAATAAGGCCATGACATCGGGTGCGTACTTCGGCCTGGCCCTGGTGGTTTTTTTAGCGGTATACCGCGAGGTGTTTGAAACCATCCTGTTCTATCAGTCTTTGTGGCTGCAGGGCGGCAGTGCCCATCAATTAGCTTTTGCCGGCGGCATTGGCGCTGCATTGTTGGTGTTGCTGGTGGTGGGGCTTGCCTTGTTTAAATTTGCACTTAAACTGCCGTTAAAGGCCTTTTTCGGCAGCACAGCACTGCTGATGATAGTGCTGGCGATGATAATGGTGGGTAAGGGCGTTATGGCGTTGCAGGAAGCCGGCACTATGCCAATAAGCCCTTTGCAGCTGCCAACCGTAAGCTGGTTAGGCATTTACCCAACCGCTCAGGGCATAGCAGCGCAGGCAGTATTGCTGTTGTTGGCACTGGTATTGCTGCTGCAGCAGCGTTATCAGCGTAATGTCTGAGCGTTTGGCCGGGCACCGTAGCGGCAGATAAAGCATTTTATTTACAGCAAATTAACGGGCATAATGCGGCGCTTTGTAGTTAAGAAACAAGGAACACCATGAAGTACCTCGTTAGCGCCCTGGCGTGCTGTTTAGTAACAGCCTGCTCTTTTATTGATACGGACGTTGAATTTAAACCTGAACAAGGCGAAGAGCGGCGCTACCAGGTATACAGCACGGCAAATATCAGCGTGGATACCGGCCGGCGTACTGAAACGCTTAAAACAACCGCGCACCAGTTGCTGCGTTACAAAGTAACCGATACCGGCGCAAACAGCCGCTTTGAAGTGCATATCGATTATATGCAAATGCGCGACGGCCAGAGCAGCGGTGTCAGTAGTTTAGACCCGGCTGAGCGAAACCCGGAGATGCATGCCATTTTCTCGCAAGGTTTTGAGTTTACGGCCAATTTAAACAGCGGCAACGTAACCGGCTTTAGCGCGCTGAATAAACCGGTGTGGCAGGCATTGCTGGCTGATCGCGGTGCTGAGCTGGAGCAGGAAATGAAAAAGCTGTTTGGCTCAGCGGCGTTTATCAGCAAAGTGCCGGCAACGGTTGGGGCCACAGTAAAGTTGCCTGCTTATCAGGGGCAGACCGATGCTACTCTGACTGTGCTGCAGCTAACCGACACTCATCTGCTGGCTAAAGTAGAGAGTGAACAGGCTGACGGCAAATTTTACGGCCATATGCTGCTGGAGCGCGAGCGCGGCTGGTTGGTGCGCTTAGCCCTGGTAGCCGAGGTGCCGTTTGAACGTTACGGCTATAACGGCACATTGCGCAGCAATGTGCTGATGCTGGAGCAGCAGGTGCACACGGGAGATCTGAGCCAACGCTTTAAGTTTGAACATGACTTTGCCCCCTTTGAGTATGAACAACAGCCGGCGTTGCTGGCGGATGAAGCTAATAAAGCCTTAACGCCTGATGCGGTATTTCCGTTTGATGCCGGTTACTTTCAGCAGCAGGAACATCAGCTACATCTGGTGTATCAGCATGATTTTACTGAGCCGGCTGCTGCAGGAGAGTTTAGTTTAAGCAACATTGTGGCCCGTAATGCAGAGGGCGTTGCGCTGCCGTTGCAACTGGGCGCAATGGGTAGTTACAGCTACCCGGAGCAGGATGGTTTATACAAATCTGTGCGGCAAAACCTGCTGCTGGGTTGGAATGCACCGGATGAACTGCTACAGCAGGTTACGCAGTTTAGTGCTACCGCAGAGTATACAGCGGCCAAATTGGTGCCGCTGAGCCTGGTGCCGGATCCGGCCAAAATGGTGACGGCACAGTACGAAGATTTGCAACTGGAACTCTCTCCGGTACCGGGCGAGCCGCTCAGTTACCGCTTAGCCATCCGGGGTAGTGATAAGCATTGGTTGCTGCGGCGTTATGACGGCGCCGAAGGGGCCAGCGTACAGTTTGCCCGGCCACAGTTTTCCCGACAGCAGAGTGCAGCACCGGATTGGCTCAGCGCGCAAGAGCAAACTATGCTGGCGCTGGCATCGTCGCCATATCATGAAAATATCGTGCTGTTTACTTTTAAACAGCTGCCGCCGGCGCTGACGCTGTATGTTAATGCTGTGTCGGACAGCAGCGTGTTTCGTAAAGACATCACCTTTATGCCGGCAGAGCAATATGAACAACATGCTGCTTATCCACCGGCGCATGAACAGCTGTTATATAACGAAGACAGGTTTGATGGTTTTTATGATGAGTTTAAAGATACGGCGCCGGCACAGCCAGATCCGGCTTTGCTTGAGCCGCAAATAGTTAACCGCTATGGCTTAAGCCTGCAACTTACAGCTGAACAAGCTGCTGTGTGTACCTTAAGCATTACCGATGCGCCAAAGGTAAACGGCCATGCACTGCAGTGGACCCTGCTTAAAACCAGCAGTAATGTCAGCGGTGCGCCGGATAAACATGCGCGCTATGTACTGAGTACGGCTGATGGCATCCGGCGCAACTTTTACGATATCAAGCTAAGCAGCAGCTTAAGCTGTAGTGGCACACCGCAATGGCACACTGTCGATTATCAACCGGAACAAAACTGGCTGATAGATATTAACCGCATGCCGGATGTGGATATCACGCAAAGTGTGGCGGAATTTATGCAGCGTTACCGCTTTTTAAATGCACAGGGCCTGGCGTTAGCACCTTTGGTGTTACCAAACCAGGTTGATGATTTTTATCAGCAACCACTGCAACTGGTATTACAGGACGACCGCTGGTTTGCTTTATGGGGCCGCAGCCAGACTATTGAGCAGCTGACCGTAAGCGGTGAGCCGGTTAACAAGCAATGGCACAGCCAGTTGCCGGCTTTACCTTAAGGAGCGTCAGATGAAACCTATATTAATACTCTGTGCGCTGCTGCTATCGCTTAGTTTATCGTTTAGTGTGTCGGCAGAGCGTATTTTGCTGGATCAGCAATGGCAACCAAGCGATATGCCCGGCGAAGTGATGTATTACCTGAAGCAGCCAGCTGAAGAGAAAAACGGTGTATGGCCGCTGCAGTTATTTCATCTCTCAACAGATAAACCGTTTTTTAACGGCAGCTTAAACGGACCTGATTTAGCCGGACATTATCTGGTCGGCGATTTTGAGTTCTTCTACGACAATGGCCAGTTGTCCCGCAGCGGTAGCAGTAACGCCAATGGCAGTTATCACGGTACGCACCGGCACTATTGGGAAGATGGCACGCTAAAGGGCGAATATCAGTACCAAAACGGCCAACTTACCGGTGAGCAAAAAACCTGGCATAAAAATGGCCAACTGCATCGCCGTGAGCAGCGCGTTAACGGGGCTGAACTCGGACTGGCAGAAAGCTTTCACGCGAACGGCCAACTGAAATCACGCGCGACCTATGGCGCCAATGGTATAGAAGGGCTGTATGAGACTTTCCATGATAATGGCAAACCGGAGCAGAGAGTTAACATGGTGGCCGGTGAATATCAGGGAGAACGGTTGTACCGGGCCAAAGACGGTTGGTTGATTTCTCAGCAGCATTATCTTAGTGGTAAGCTGCATGGTGAAGAGCGTACTTATCAGGCTGAAGGCATTTTGCGTTCGGTCAACAACTATCAACAGGGCCGTCAGGTAGGTTTGCAGCGGTACTACAGAGGGCCGGGGTTGTTAGATGAAGAACGCCTGCTTGACAGCGACGGCCGTGAAGTACAGCGTATTAAGTATAACAGCAAGGGCAAAGTGACAACGCAAGTTGATACGCAGTATCCGGAGGGCAGCGTAGTTGTTACTGAACAGCAGTTTAATGATGCCGCAAAGCTACACTACAAACGTCAGCATGACAGCAAGCGTAACTGGAGCCTGCGTGAGAACTTTAACGACGCCGGTGAGCTTATCTACCGCGAGGAGCTGATAAATTATCAATATCAGGGGCTTTATATTGGCCCTGGCTGGGGGGATGGCGTTAAACGGGTGCATTATGTGGACGGTAAAATGCATGGCTCTTACCGTGAAGAGTCGGAAGATGGCAGTAACCATATCAGCGGGCAATACCGGCAAGGTGTTAAGGTAGGCAAATGGGTAACAAAAACCTATGGCAGAACGCTGACTGAACAGTTTAATCAGCTGGGACAGCAAGAGGGAGCGCAAACAGATATTGCCGCCGATGGTACGATACTAAAGCAAGAGTACTATAAAAACGCCAGGCTGCACGGCGATTATTTACAGCTGGATATTGATGGTAAGTTACTGGCCAAAGGTCGTTATGTAAATGGTCAGCGCGAAGGCGACTGGCAGTTGCAGGACGCAGACAGTCAATATCGTGCGCAGTACAAGCGGTGGCAGGGCAGTTTTAAAGCCGGACGTGAAGTAGGCAACTGGCAAGCTTTTTCTGTCAACGGCCACTTGCTGGGGCTGATGCAGTATGATGATAAAGGCCGGATACAAGGCAAGGTTTACAGTTTTAACGAAGATGGCAGCTTGATCAACATCGACGAGTATGTCGATGACCAGCTGCATGGCCCATCGGTGTTTTATTACCATGGCGAGCCTTCTTCGGCCCGCAGCTATGAGCAAGGCCGTCTTATCCCGGTGGAATAAAACGCGATAAAGCAAAAAACCGGCACTTTGTGCCGGCTCGGGCCGGTTTTTCTGCTTCTGCTTGTCGAATTTATCTGTAGTTATCCGATTAGATGCAGACAGCCTGCCAGGCTGTATTGTCAGCTACTATTTGTAGCGACTATCTATAACGCCTATTCATAACTGCTATTCGGAGAAACTGCATGAGCCGCATGATATTTGTTAACCTGCCGGTAAAAGACTTAACCGCCTCCATGGCGTTTTATACCGCGCTGGGTTTTAGCAACAACCCGCACTTTACTGACGACACCGCTGCCTGTATGGTTTGGAGCAAGGAAATTTATGTAATGCTGCTAACCCACGACAAGTGGCGCCAGTTTACCAACAGGCCCATTCCTGCAACGACTTCCAGCGAGGTGATGCTGGCGTTGTCATGCGATAGCCGCGACGCAGTTGATACCATGAATACTGCAGCAAAGCAGGGCGGTACGGCAGATATTAACCCTGTGCAGGATTTGGGCTTTATGTACAGCCGTGCCTTTACCGACCCGGATGGTCATATTTGGGAACCGTTCTGGATGGACCCTGCCGCTGTTCCGGCAGAATAAGGCTGTTTTTGTGCTGCCGGCGTTATTGCCTGCAGCTCAGTTGTAAAGGAGTAAAGCATGCAATGGCTCGAACTGCGGCTACCGCCGGTAGCGTTGGTCATAATACTGGCTGGCGCCATGTGGCTGCTGGTAGCAGTTAACCCGGCACTGGCTATTGTGTTGCCGGCGGCTGTTGCTGTAGCCACCGTTTGTGCGTTGGCCGGCGCTGCGGTGGCGCTGCTGGGGGTTTATGCGTTTAAACAGGCCCGCACCACGGTAGATCCGCGCAACCCGGACAAGGCAGAAGCGCTGGTAGTAGCCGGCATTTACCGGTTAAGCCGCAACCCGATGTATTTGGGCTTTTTACTGCTCTTGCTCGGCTTTGCCTGTTACATGCAGCATATGCTGCCGTTTTTGTTACTGCCGCTGTTTGTGCTTTATATCAACCGTTTTCAAATCCGGCCGGAAGAGCGCTATATGCAGCAAAAATTCGCTGCTGACTTTAGTGCTTACTGCGCCAAAGTACCGCGCTGGTTGGCACTGCAATTTTGGCTGCCCGGGTTGTTGTTGCTAAGCGGTTATATTTTGCTGGCTGTTTGTCTCTTTTAGGATACGCTGCTATAGTATGCACATTACGCTGAGTGTGGATTGCTATGCCGGAGATTGACGCTTTTTTGGGCCTTTCATTCTGCTTGTATTTCTTTGATAACAAGCAGCATAAATTACCTCACATACATGTTAAGTACGGCAGCCATGAGGTAATTATTGCCATTGAAACGGGCAAATGTCTGGAAGGGTATTTACCGAATAAACAGCGTAAACGGGCAGAGAGCCATATTGCAGCACACCGTGTGCAATTAATGGATATGTGGCATAAAGCGGTAAAGGGACAAAATCCGGGTAAGTTGGAGGATTTATGTTAAAAATCATTGATGTAGATTGGGTTGCTGATTATACACTTACGCTGACATTCAATGACGGCTTTGAGGGCCTGGCCGATTTATCGGCGTACTTTTGTAATCCCCCTTTTTCTGCAATAACAGACTTTAAGAAGTTTTCTTTAACCGCAGAAGGTTCCTTAAACTGGAGTGGTAACGAATTATCTGCTGCTACGTTGCGTGATGCAACGCAGGGCGGGTATAAGGCATCGGATTTAAGCGTTAATGTTATGGAGATTGAACAGGTTATTAAGCAAGCTTCCTGGGACTCTATGCAAGAAGGCCGGCCTGATATTTTGCAGGCGGCCATTCGCGCTTACGTTGAACAGTTTGGCCATAGTCAGGTTATTGCTAAAGCAGGTATTAAAAGCCGTACCAGTGCTTACCGCTCACTTAAACCGCAAACCACGCCAAGTTTTGCTACTTTGGTTCAGCTTGGACATGCCGTGATTGAATTGGCAAAAGATCGCATCTCCCCGACGCCTGCACTTAAGCTGTAAGGATTTTTTTTATGAGTAAAGTTGTAATCGTAACTGGTGGTGGCCGGGGCATTGGAGCGGCTACCTCTGAGCTGCTGGCATCGAAAGGATACAGGGTTTGTGTCAATTATCGGGCAGATGCTGCAAGTGCGAATGCAACGGTTAGCAACATTACAGCATCAGGTGGTGAAGCATTTTCATTTCAGGCTGATGTATCCAATGAAAGTGACGTAATCGCTTTGTTCGATGCCACTGGTTGTCTTTAGTCACTGCAGGACACAGCCTGCGTAGCGGCGTTTAAATACGCTGAAGAAACAAAATGCATTATTAGCTACGAGCGCACGTTCTTCAGACCTGTGTTCACCGCCTGAAAGGTGGTTAAAATACACTTTATCCGCGGTTCAACGCGCTGTGTTGCTGGTATACAGCAGAATTTGAAGCCCTCTGCGCAGCTTTTCAGCTACTGCAGGCTGTGTTAGGTAACTCAAGGAAGAACGACATGAAATTTGTGATGATTTACGGCCCATCCGGCATCGGAAAAGAAAGTGTGGGTCGTGAACTGGCGAAGCGAAATGGCTGGCACTTATTCCCGCAACATCTGGCTTTTGACATTGCTTGCGCTGTTGTTGGTTTCGGCAATAATGGCTTTGAGAAATACCAGCGCAAAATTTGCCTGGAAGCATTCAGAGCGCTTCTTGAAAGAAATGTCTCTGGTATTGTGTTTACTTTTTGTTATGTGTATCCAGCCAGCAACTATTTTATCGATGGCCTGTTTGAGCTACTGAAAGAGTTTGAAATCGAGGCAGATTTTGTCCGGTTGTCCTGCGATTTTAATGAGCATGTGCGTAGAGTGACCAGCGAAAGCCGGAAAAATACAAACAAGATTCAGTCCAAAGAATACCTGGAGAACTATCTGAGCAGGTTTGATTTTTCAGTAGATATTGCCGGAACAAAAACGTTCCATCTCGACAACACAGAACTAAATATACCAGAGTCGGCGGTTGAAATTGAAAGACGCATCGTCACATAGATAGAAATCAGCAGCCAACAGCAAGTGAAGAGGCAGTTCCGACAAACTGCCGGCCTGTGCCATAAATGGTTACTGTTGTGCTTATTAATGCAGCAACTTTTGCGCTAGCAACGCTGATAAAAGTTATGCAGCAGGCGAGGCATTGACCAAAATGCTGCGAGATAAAAGTGCTTGCGTTACATTTAGCCAGCGCAATAGACTGAAGCAATTTTGCAGTGTTTGGGAGCTGCTGCTAAATGCTTAAAACGGATGATCTGGTTGATGATTAGAATAGCAACTATTGACGATTTAAACGGTGTGCTTAAGCTGTATAAAGAACTGCGTCCGACAGATCCTGATTTAGAACCCAATTTAGCCAGAGAAAAATGGGCGGAAATAATCGACGACACGCAAACAGATATTATTGTCGCTGAGGTAAATGGTGAGTTGGCTTCTACCTGCGCATTGGGCGTAAATAACAGTATTGCTAATGGCGCAAGACCGTTTGCAATTATAGAACACGTTGTCACTGCGGATAAATTCCGCCGGCAAGGACTAAGTCGGCTGGTATTACAGTTTGCAATATCGCTGGCTTGGCAGAAAAACTGCTGCAAAGTTATGCTGCTGTCCGGTGAGGCGTTAAAAAATGCTCATTCGTTATATGAATCAGTGGGTTTTAAAGCGGGTATAGAAAAAGGTTTTGTTATAAAGCCATCTGCTTAACAATGATCATGTGACTATTGCCAGATTAGTCTTCCTTGTTTTTATACTGTTTTTATGATGGCAGTGCAGTAAGAAAGAGAACCGTATGCATAAAGATGTTTTGACTTTTTGGTTTAAAGAATTAGATCCCAAGCAGTGGTGGGTGGCAGAGCCTGGTTTTGATGCGCTGATTAAACAGCGCTTTTTACCACTGTTGCAACAGGCTGCGGCGGGGGAGTTATTTAGTTGGCGCGAGAGTGCTGCGGGGCGCTTGGCGGAAATTATCGTGCTGGACCAGTTTTCGCGCAATATTTACCGTAACACTGCTCAGGCTTTTGCGCAGGATGCAATGGCGCTGGTGCTGGCACAAGAAGCCGTTGCGGCCGGTGCGCTGGCGCAGCTGAATGCCGATGAGCGTAACTTTTTGTTAATGCCCTATATGCACAGCGAATCGTGCGCTGTTCACCAGCATGCAGAGACACTGTTTAAGCAATTTGCCCCGGCAAATAATTATCAATTTGAGCTTAAACACAAAGTGATAATTGACCGCTTTGGCCGTTATCCACATCGCAATGCCATTTTAGGCCGTACGTCTACAGCTGAAGAAATTGAGTTTCTTAAATTGCCGGGTTCGGCGTTTTAGCCGCGCCAGCGATTGGGCTGGCGGCGGCTTCAGGTGTGCTGTTTGGGTATTTAGCTATAGTTAAACAAGTGGTTATTTTGTCCCAAATCTCTGGTGTTCTCCAAGGTTTGGCTGTTCGCCTTTAACCTTCGCCTGCACTGTTTTAAACATTTTTACCATAGCGCTGCTGTCGCTGTCCCAATGCTCGCCTTTTTGTACTTTGATTTCCAGCATACCGACATTGGGCGAGTCTTTACCGTCAGGAAACCAAGCTGCAACAAACGGGTTCCAGTACTTATTAATCAGCGTTTTATCATGAATAGCGCGACCGATACCGGTCAGCGATACAAACATCTGGTTGTCAGGATCAGCGAAGGTTAAACAGACATCGTGGTCACGCTCTATTTCCAGCACTTTTTCCGTGGACAGATCAGTATAAAACCACAGTGTGCCGTCGTATTCATCCTGCACTAACACCATAGGGCGGGATCGTAGCTCATCACCGTGGCGGGTTGTAAGCATTGCTGTTTTTATCTGTTTAATAATATGCCATATTTTTTGCTTGTGCTCTGGGCTGGACATATCTCCTCCTGTGTATTTAATGGAACAAGGTGATTTCTTAACCGGCGCTAATGTTTCAAAATCACATAAAGTGCATGGATAATGCCGGGGATAAAACCGAGCAGCGTTAGCAGAATACTTAGCCAAAAATGCCCTTTCAGGCCAACTTCGAGAAACACCCCAAGTGGCGGCAGCAGTATTGCGAAAAGGATTTTAATAGGATCGGTTGCAGTAACGGCCATAACAGGCTCCTTAGCTTGTAAATCAGAAGTTCTGTATAAGCTAAGCACTATTTGTGCCGTTTGGGCAGAGAGTGCGGCCAGCAAGCGTGTTTTGTAATAAGGCAATGTGCCGCAGCGCCTTGCCCGGTTGGGCTTAGCTGATACCACAACAAAAATGCATGGCTGGTATTTATGCAGGTAACAGGTGGGTTGTCTGACGGTTGCCGGTGAAAGCACAGCACTTTTTATCATGTAGTTTGCAAACTTTACCGGCGCCGGTTTTATTTCCGCCCTGCAAATTCGGTAAAAAAGCCGGTCATTGGACCGGCTGGTTGGTTTTACACGTTGTTGGCTATCAGGCTTGGGTGGCGGCGATATACTCGTCTACCAGTTGCTCTAATACATCCAGCGGTACGGCACCGTTTTTCAACACTACGTCGTGAAAGGCGCGGATATCGAATTTATCACCCAGCGCAGTTTTAGCTTTTTCGCGCAGTTCAATAATTTTAATCATACCAATTTTATACGCCGTGGCCTGGGATGGCATCACGATATAGCGTTCTATGGCTTTAGTTGCGTCGGTTTCGGAGTTGGGCGTATTCTCGGTTAAATAAGTAATAGCCTGCTGGCGTGTCCACTTTTTCGCATGAATACCGGTGTCGACCACTAAACGGCAAGCGCGCCACAGTTCCATGGCTAAACGGCCAAAGTCGGAGTAGGGATCCTGATACAGGCCAATCTCTTTTGGCAGCAGCTCGGTGTATAAACCCCAGCCTTCAATATAAGCAGTATAACCACCAAAGCGGCGGAACTTGGGCAGGTCTTCCAGCTCTTGGTTTATCGCCAGTTGCATATGGTGGCCCGGCAGGCCTTCATGGTACGCCAGTGCTTCTAACTGGTATTTCGGCATATCAGCCATGCGGTACAGGTTAGCGTAGTAAATTCCCGGCCGGCTGCCGTCCATAGACGGTTGTTGGTAAAACGCCTTGCCGGCGCTTTTTTCCCGAAACGGCTCAACAGCTTTAACAATCATGTCGGCCTTGGGGGTAACCAAAAACAGCTCGTCAAGCCGGCCTTTCATATCGTCGATAACACGGGTGGCTTTGGCTAAATATGCAGCACGGCCTTCGTCGGTATCCGGGTAGTAAAATTGTTCGTCATCGCGTAAAAAGGCGAAGAAATCCTGCAGGCTGCCGTCAAACTTTACCTGTTGCATAATAGCGCGCATTTCGCCATGAATACGCGCCACTTCGTCCAGACCAATTTGGTGAATTTGTGCCGCGGTTAAATCGGTGGTGGTAGTGCGCTGTAACGCATTATTGTAAAACGCTGCGCCGTCTTTAAAGCGCCACACGCCATCGTCGGTACCGGCTTGTTGCTCCAGGCCTTGCAGATAACGGATCAGTGAGGTGTAGGCCGGTTTAACACTGGTAAGCAGCGCCACTTTGGCTTCATCTAACAGCAGTTTTTTCGCCTGGTCGTTCAGTGTCAGCTGGTTTACTTTTTTGGTAAAATCGGCCAGTAAGGTGCTGTCTTCGCCATTCTCAAACGGGGCACCCTTAATAACATTTTCACTGGCGGAGATCACCAGCGGAAAGACAAACTTCGGCGCAATAATGCCCGCAGCTGCGCGGTTTTCCAGTTGTTGTTGCAGCTGGTTAAACAAGGTTGGCACCGCATTTAAGCGGGCAATATAGGCCTTGGCATCGCTTTCGTCGCTGATAGTATGCTGGTTGATTAACAGTGACGGTACCTGCGAGTGGGTGCCAAACATTTGGTTAACCGGGTAGCTGTATAAGCGCCATTTGGCGTCGTCCAGCGTTTGCTGCAGTTCTTGTTGCATCAGCAGGTAGCTGACACGGCTGTTGCTGTCCAACTGTTCAATATCGATGGCGTGCAGCATGGTTAAATGTTGCTGCGTTAACGCCAGGCCGGCTTGATGGTGCTCGTCAGATAAGTCCTGCCACTTGTCGTAATCGTCTTTAATGCCCAGCCGGGTTTGCTGCACCGGGTTGCGGCGTATATTGTCCATAAAAATTTGTTCGAACAGCGCATTGGCTTTTTCGGATTCAGTTTGCGTGCTGACAACGCTTGCCGGCGCGCTTTGCTGCGGGCTTGAGTTTTGCTGCGGGCCGCAAGCCGCCAGCAGGGCGATGCTGATGGCGGCGGGTAATAGCGCCAGCCGGGTAAAGGTGGTTGCTTTCATTGGTATACCTGTCGTTGTAGTTAGAATAGTCACCTCATTCTACCCGCCTGACACAGGATGAAAAGGTAAAGTGTCGCGTTGCTATGTTAATCAGCCCCGGAAAAAACGGGGCTGCCTGTTATAAACAGCGCCAGATAAACAACATCAGATAAACAGTGTCAGTAAGTCGTTCAGATAACGCGCGCCGTGGTCGGTAATTTGCCAATGGCTGTCGGTTACCGTCAGTAGCTGTTTTTGCTCAGCTTGTGCAATAGCGCTGCTGATGCTGCTAAGCGGTAAACCGGTGTAGGCGGTAAAATCGGCAATCGGGCAGGGCTCAAGCAGGCGAAAACGGTTCATAAAAAATTCAAACGGCCGATCTTCCGCTGTGACCTGTTCGCGGCTGTCCATATAGCCGCGGCTGATATCCATATAGCCTTTAGGGTGCTTAATTTTTACCGTACGTAAAATAGCATTGCGTGAGGGCAGGGTAATTTTACCGTGCGCGCCACAGCCAATACCTAAATAGTCACCGTAGCGCCAGTAATTCAGGTTATGCCGGCACTGCTGGCCTGGCTTGCTATAGGCCGAAATTTCATACTGCTGATAGCCATGCTGTTGCAATAACGCCAGGCCCTGCTGCTGAATATCCCACAAGGTATCGTCCGGCGGCAACACCGGCGGGCGTGAGGCGAAGGCGGTGTTGGGTTCAATGGTAAGCTGGTACCAGGACAAATGCGGCGGGGCTAACGCTATAGCTTGTTGTAAATCGGCCAGGGCACCGCTGATATCCTGCTGTGGCAGGCCGTGCATTAAATCCAGGTTAAAGCTTTGCAACGCCCGGCTGTTTAGCAGCGAACCGGCCAGCTGTGCAGCGTTAACCGCTTCGTTACTGTCATGAATACGTCCCAGCGCCTTTAACTGGGCTGTTTGAAAGCTTTGCACGCCGATAGAAAAGCGCGTAACGCCGGCGGCAACATAGCCGGCAAAGCGCTCTGCTTCTACGGTGCCCGGGTTGGCCTCCATAGTGACTTCCATATCGGCATCACAGCGCAAGCGCTGCTTAACACCGGCCAGTATTTGGCCAATGCCGGCAGCAGAGAATACACTGGGGGTGCCGCCACCGATAAAAATACTGCTCAGGCTGCGGCCGCTAACCAGTGCCAGATCCTGGTCTAAATCGGCCAGCAGGTGGGCAATATATTCCTGCTCCGGTATGCCTTGTTTTACCGCGTGCGAGTTAAAGTCGCAGTAAGGGCATTTTTCAATGCACCAGGGAATATGAATATACAACGCCAGTGGCGGTAACTGCAGTGCCACGGCTTAACCTTGCGGCCGCGTAAGCTGGCTGAGTAACTGTGCTAAGGCTTTACCACGATGGCTAAGTTGCTGTTTACGCTCGCGGCTCAGCTCTGCACTGGTGCAGCCTTCTGTGGCAACATAAAACACCGGGTCGTAACCAAAGCCGTTATTACCTTGTGGTGCCAGGGTAATTTCGCCGTGCCAGATACCATGGCATACCAGCGGCGTTGGGTCTTCGGCATGGCGTAAATACACCAGCACGCAATGAAACTGCGCGCTGCGCTGCGGCTTGGGCACATCTTTTAAAGCCTGCAGCAGTTTGGCAATATTATCGGCGTCTGTGGCAGCTTCACCGGCATAGCGCGCTGAGTATATACCGGGCGCACCGCCTAAGGCATCCACCGCCAGGCCGGAGTCATCGGCAATGGCCGGCAAACCAGTGGCCAGGGCGGCGTGGCGGGCTTTAATAATGGCGTTTTCAATAAAGGTCAGCCCGGTTTCATCGGCATCGCTTACTGCCAGCTCGCTTTGCGGCACTATTTGAAACTGATACGGCGCCAACATCTGTGACAACTCTGCCACTTTGCCCTTGTTGCCGGTGGCAAGTACAATTTTTTTTGTCATAAGTTTTTGTTTAATCTACGTAAAAGGTTTGGTCGAAGCTTAACTGCTCTGAACGGTTGCCGCTGATAATGCTGATAGTAAAGCTGAAGCGTTGTTCATGCCGGAATGGCAACTGCGCCAGATAGTATATCGCATCCCCCTCTGTTACCTGGCTAAACTCCAGTTTGCGCTGGCGGCCCTGTAAGTCTTTGGCGACACCGCTGATAGCAACCTGCTGTGCTTTTTGGCTGGTTTTATCCAGTACCGAAATATTAATAATGCCATTGTACTTGCTGCGCTGCAGTTGGTATTGCTGCGCTACTTCTGCTGTCAGTAGCGGGGCAGGAAAGGCGATATAATGCACATCCCAGTCACCCAGTTGCTTTTTCTGTTCGGCTGCAGTGCTAAAGCTAACGGTTAAGCCCAACAATAGGGCGAGAATAATGCGACTCATAGTTCACCTCGGTTATTAGCTCAGGGAGTTAATTATAGTGGCTCAAGCGGTTGCCAGCAGGTTTTTCACCAGCAGCGGCAGTTGTTGCGGCGCCAGAATAAGCAGGGTTTTATGCCGGCCCAGCTCGCCTTTTTCAATGACCACCTGTGATTTGGCCACCTTAAAACTTTTGGCGACAAATTTCAGCAGGTGGGCATTGGCCTGGCCGTCTACCGGCGGCGCGGTAATGGCGACTTTAATTTCATCGCCATGCAGGCCCACCCAGTCATCGCGGCTGGCTTTGGGCTGAATATACAGCTTTAAGCGCAGATCCTCTCCGCTAAACTGCGCTGCCGTCAAAGGCCCGGAAACCAACTGCTAAACAGAATATTTAAGAACTGCAGGCCCACCAGCACCACTAACACTGACAAATCCAGCCCACCCAGCGGTGGTAAAACACGCCGTATCGGCCGCAGCAGTGGCTCGGTCAGCTGATGCATTACATGCTCTACCGGGCTTCTGCCCTGGCTAAACCAGCTTAGCAGAGCGCGGATCACTAAAATCCAGAACAGTAAGGTGAAGATCTCTTTCAGCAGGAAAATCAGCGATAAAATCAGGCTGGGTACCAGTGCCACCTGGCCGGCTTGAATCAGCTGCAAAATAACCAGCTTGGCCAGCATTACTGCGTATGCCAGCACCAGGGTTGCGGTATCCAGGCTACCAATGCTGGGAATAATACGCCGCAGCGGCAGTACCAGCGGGTTGGTGGCTTTTACCACAAACTGACTGAACGGGTTGTAAAAATCGGCCCGTACCAGTTGCAGCCATAAACGCAAAATAACAACCATCAGATACAGACTAAAGGCGGTATCAATAAGAAATAGCACAGCTTGCATCGGGCTCTCCGGATATTACAACAATGACAAACTCAATATAGCGACTGAAGCAGCTACCCCTGTAGCTACAAACGCCTGGTTACAAACACCTGATTACAGACTTTGCGCCATTTCCTGCGCCCGCTTAATAGCAGCATACATGGCGTCAGAAACCATTTTTTCAAGCCCCTGGTTGGCAAAAGTGCTGACTGCCTCATGCGTAGTGCCGCCTTTAGAGGTCACCTGAGCGCGCAGGTCGGCAAAGCTGTGTTCGCTCTGCAGTGCCATGGTTGCGGCGCCAAGCGCAGTTTGTGCCACCATTTGTTTGGCCTGTGCAGCATCAAAGCCCAACTGTTCTGCCACTTGCTGCATCGCCTGCATAAAGAAGAAAAAGTATGCCGGTGAGCTGCCGGTAACAGCAATCACATGGTCAATTTGTGCTTCGCTGTCTAACCAGACATTCATGCCGGTGCCGCTGAACATATGATCAACAAAAGCTTTTTCATAATTTGAGCAAGCGGTAGGGAATAAACCGGTTACGCCCAGGCCAACCAACGACGGCGTATTTGGCATAGCACGCACTAAACGCACCTGGCCCAGCCACTGCTGATAACGCTGTGCGGTAATGCCGGCTGCCAGGGTTACAAACAGCTTTTCAGCGATTTCCGGTGCGGCGGCAATTAAGCTTGCGCACAGCTCCTGCATCATCTGCGGTTTTACGGCTAATACGATAACATCGGCTTTTTTAACCGCTTCTATGTTATCCAGCGTGGTGTGAATGCCAAAATCTGCCGCCAGAGCAGTGAGTTTGGGCTGGCTGCGGTTAGCAGCAATAATGTTGTCTGCCGGATAACCGGCGTTGACCATAGCGGCAATAACGCAGCGCGCCATATTACCGGCTCCGATAAAGGCGACCATATTGTCATTCATCTGTGTGTTCATTCCTTGTCGTAGTCCCGTGCACCAAAAATTGCGGTGCCTAATCGTATCATAGTTGCGCCGTATCGCAGAGCCTGCGGCCAATCATCTGACATGCCCATCGATAATTCAGTGGCGTGCGGGTAGTGTTGTTGCAGGCTGTTTGACAGCTGCTGCATAGCCACAAACGCAGCTTCGCTTTGCCCTGGCGCCGGTATCGCCATCAGGCCTTTTAACTGCAGCATCGGCAGTGCGCTGATCTGATGCGCCAGTGGCAGCATCTCAGCGGTGCTAATGCCGGCTTTGCTGGCTTCGTCACTGATATTAATTTGCAGCAGCACCTTAAGCACACCCATCGCCGGTGGGCGCTGCGAGGCTAAACGTTGCGCTATTTTCAACCGGTCAAGGCTGTGTACCCAGTGCGCGTGTTCGGCCACCAGTTTGGTTTTATTCGACTGCAACGGGCCGATAAAATGCCAGACAATATCCCGGTATTGCTGTAATTCAGCGGCTTTTTCCGCCAGTTCCTGCGGATAGTTTTCACCAAAATGACGTTGGCCGGCGTTATAGGCCGCGACTATGGCAGAAGCCGGTTTGGTTTTACTGACCGCGATCAATTGCAGCTTGTCCGGTGCTATGGCCAGCGCGCTGCATTTTTCGTTCAGGTTGTGATAGGCGAGGCCCAGTTGTTCTGCTATGTTATTCATATTAATTGGCAAAGCGGAGTAAAAATTGTCATGGATATTACCGAATTATTGGCCTTTAGTGTGCAACATAAAGCGTCGGATTTACACCTTTCAGCCGGTGTACCACCACTTATCCGCGTCGATGGCGACGTGCGTAAGCTGAATATTCCACCCTTGTCACACAAAGAAGTACATGCATTAGTGTACGAGATTATGACCGACAAGCAGCGCAAAGAATACGAAGAAAACCTCGAATCAGATTTTTCTTTTGAAGTGCCTAATTTAGCCCGGTTCCGGGTTAACGCTTTTGTACAAAACCGCGGCGCTTCTGCGGTGTTCCGTACTATCCCCAGTGAAGTATTAACGCTGGACGATTTGGGCGCACCGGATATTTTCAAAAAGATTGCCGATAACCCGCGTGGTTTAGTGCTGGTAACCGGACCGACCGGTTCGGGTAAAAGTACCACCCTGGCGGCGATGGTCGATTACATTAATACCACGCGGCACGACCATATTCTGACTATTGAAGATCCGATAGAATTTGTGCACAACAATAAATCCTGCCTGGTTAATCAGCGCGAAGTTCACCGTGATACCCACAGTTTTAGTAATGCACTGCGCTCGGCACTGCGGGAAGACCCTGACGTAATTCTGGTAGGTGAATTACGGGATTTGGAAACCATTCGCTTAGCCATGACTGCGGCTGAAACCGGCCACCTGGTGTTTGGCACCTTACACACTACCTCAGCACCAAAAACCATCGACCGTATTATCGACGTGTTCCCGGGCGAAGAGAAAGACATGGTGCGCTCAATGTTGTCTGAATCGCTGCGTGCGGTTATCTCGCAAACGCTGCTGAAAAAGGTTGGCGGCGGCCGTATTGCGGCGCACGAGATTATGGTGGGTTTACCGGCCATTCGTAACCTTATTCGTGAAGATAAAATTGCCCAGATGTATTCAGTGATCCAAACCGGTGCTGCGCACGGCATGCAAACCATGGATCAATGTCTGGTGAATTTGGTAAACCGGGGTTTGGTGTCGCAAAAAGATGCGGCGGCCAAGGCACAGGACAAAAACACTTTCGGCGCCATGGGCAGGATATAACAGCTTATGCAACTGGATGACTTTCTTGACAAAATGGTGGCAGAAAAAGCCTCCGATATGTTTGTCACCGCCGGTATGCCGGTGGCGGCGAAGATTAACGGTGAGTTACTGCCGATAGATGAAACGCCGCTAACCGATGCGGCGTCGTTAAAGCTGGTGTTGTCGGCTATGAACGACAAGCAGCAGCAAGAATTTATGACCAGCAAAGAATGTAACTTTGCTATTGCCAATGAGCTGGGCCGTTTTCGGGTATCAGCTTTTTGGCAGCGTGACTGCGCCGGCATGGTGGTGCGCCGTATTGTTACGCAAATTCCGAATGTAGACGATCTGGGCCTGCCGCCCATTATGAAAGAAGTGATCATGTCCAAGCGCGGGTTGGTGCTGTTTGTCGGTGGTACCGGCACCGGTAAATCAACCTCGCTGGCGGCCTTATTGGGCTATCGCAATAAAAATGCCAAAGGGCATATTCTTACCATTGAAGACCCGATTGAATTTGTGCATGAACACCATAAAAGCTTAATTACCCAGCGCGAAGTGGGCATTGATACCGAATCGTTTGAAGCAGCGCTGAAAAGCTCGTTGCGCCAGGCACCGGACGTGATCCTGATCGGTGAAATCCGCAGCCAGGATACGATGGAGTATGCGCTGTCGTTCGCCGAAACCGGTCATTTGTGTATTGCTACCTTGCACGCCAACAACGCCAACCAGGCCATAGATCGTATTATGCATCTGGTGCCAAAAGAGATGCACCAGAAGCTGTTGTTCGATTTATCGCTGAATTTACGCGGTATAGTGGCGCAGCAATTGGTACCCACGGCGGATGGTCATGGCCGCGTGGCTGCCATTGAAGTGCTGCTTAACTCGCCATTAATTGCCGATTTAATTGCCCGTGGCGAAATGGGTGAAATTAAAGCGGTAATGACCAAGTCACGTGAACTGGGCATGCAAACCTTCGACCAGGCGTTGTACGATCTGTATCAGCGTGGTCAAATCAGTTACGCCGATGCACTGCACCATGCCGACTCGCCAAACGATCTGCGTTTGATGATCAAGCTGCGTAGCGGCGACACCAAAGGCGCTGGTTTTCTGTCTGGCGTAACAATTGAAGGCTTTGAAAACAAAGACGAATAAGCGGTTATAACCTCCGGAGGCGGAACATGAGCATTGCACAAATTATGACCCATCGTAACCGCCTGGTGACTACCGCGGCTGATGCCAGCCTGGCTTCGTTACGTGAGGTCTTTGCTAAAGCCAGGTTTCAACATGTGCCGGTGGTGGACAGCAGCAACCGGCTGGTGGGTATAGTGTCGGTAAAGGATTATTTTCGTGAACTGAGCCCGGTAATGGACTCGGCAACCGAGCCAGCTGTTGGCTTGTTGATCCGCAGCCGCAAAGTGCACCATGTTATGGTGTCGCCGGTCTTTACTATTACTGACACCAGCACGGTAAAGCAAGCAGCCGCACTGTTATTGCAGCACAATATCAGCTGTTTACCGGTTGTAGACGGCCAAAAACATTTGCTGGGGCTGGTATCGTGGAAAGATATATTACGTGCAGCGTTAACCAAACCGGTGACTCCGGCGGGTTAACCGGCCTGCTGATAACGCTTGTGTAAAATGGTCACCCGCTCGACATAGGCTTGAGTTTCGGCAAACGGAGGGATACCCTTATAGCGCCGCACATTACTGCTACCGGCGTTATAAGCCGCCAACGCCAGCGCCATTTCTCCATTGTACTGTTTTAACAGCTGCGCCAGATAGCGGCTACCCCCGGCGATATTTTGCTCCGGCGCGGTAGAGTTGGCCACGCCCAGCTGGGCGGCAGTTTGTGGCATCAGCTGCATTAAGCCAACAGCACCTTTACGTGATACTACCGCCGGGCGAAACGCTGATTCGGCATGGATCACTGCGCGGATCAGCGCCGGGTCCAGCTGATGTTCAGTTGCCGCAGCAACGATTAGGCGGTTATAAGGCCTGGTATAGAGCGGGGTAGTGTGCCAGTTCACCTTTGATAACGGGTCGCAGGCAAAGCAATCAAACCGCATCACCTGATAGGACCGGTTTAGCGGCTGGCGATCAGAAAATACCGCGGTGCCGTCGTTTTTTAATGATTTATACACTGCCACTTGCGGCAGGGCTTTGCGTTGCGGTTGCTCCGGCAATACTTGTGGCCGGTCGCCGGGCGATAATTTCAGCTGTCTTTTACTGTCAACCTCGCCGGATTGGGCAGCAATACAGGTTAAACTGCAGCAGAAAAAACAGGCAAATGTAATAAAGCGCAGCACTGATGTCAGATCCGTTTCGACAGGGGATCGCAAGTAAAGCACTAAGCCGGCGAAATCTCAAGCGGCGGTGTAATTCCGCTGCGGGTTTCGGTAAACAGGCTCAGGTAAGGTATAATGGCGGCAATGAGAGTTACGATGGTTATACATGCAGATTGAAATAACAAATTTGCCGGCAGCGCAGGTAAGCTGTGCTAACTGCCGTGCCAGTTGTTGCCGGTTGGAAGTAATGATTATTTCTGATACCGGTGTGCCGGCAGAGCACATAGCGGTTGACGCCAGAGGCGGCGAAACCATGCGCCGGCTGGCCGATGGTTGGTGCTCGGCGTTAGATCGCGACACCTTCGACTGCACCATCTATGATAACAGGCCATGGATTTGCCGCGAGTTTGAAATGGGTTCGTACGAGTGCCTGGATGAGCGTTCGGCACACCACGTCTAAGCAGCCGCAACCACTCAGGCTGATTTATCGCGGTGCAATTGACGATTTATCCACCACAGTACAGCGCCGACACATACCACCACCAGCGGCAGGCTGATACTTTGCCATTTACTGACATTAAGCCCGGGTAACCAAAAGCTTAACGCTTGCAGCGCCTTGTCAGCTAACTGCACGGCATAATAGCTGATGGCAACCAGTGACAAGCCTTCGACCATCTGCTGCATATTCAGCTGCAACTTAGCGCGTTTATCCATTGAGGCTAATAATTGCTGATTCTGTTGCTCTAACTTTAAGTTAATTCTGGTACGCAACAGCTCGGTTGAGCGGCCCAGCCGGCCGGACAGCGCATTTTGCCGGAATACCACCGACTCACTGGTACGAAATGCCGGCGTTAAGCGCCGTTCGGTAAAATCCTGTAACGACAATAAGCCTTCTAACGGTGTTTCATTTAAGCCTTTTATCCGGTCCAGCGTAAGTTGGTAATAGGCCGCCGTGGCTTGCAGGCGTGAGCTGGTTTCGGCAATTAAATGCTCGGTTTGTGCTGCCATAGTGGTAATTTCATTTAACAGCCGCTCGTCATCGCTGCGTTGGTGCTCAATACGCTGGGTAATATCAGACAGCTGTTGCTCCAACAGATTAAGCTTGGCCAGCGCCTGACGCGACATTGGCCAGCCCAGCAGCGACAGTTTACGGTAGTTGCCCAGGTCAAACAGCTGCTGAACCAAACGGCCCAAGGCTGCCGGGCTTAATCCCTGATCCAGCAATAGCATACGGCCGGCGCCTTCGGCATGTTTTTGAAAGTCGGTCCAAATGCGCGCTTTTTGCCCGGCTAACTGGCTGCTGATACAGTTATCCGGATTAAACAGCTTATCAATATTGCCGTTAACTTTAAGCTGTGCCGGGGTAACCACACTCAGTTGCACCACACGGAAAATTTGCCCCGGTATTTCATCTAACCAGGTTTTGTGCGGTAAAAAATCCAATGGATCGTCAAACAGCTGTTTTTCGCTGCCGGGTTGAATAAATACATAGCTGGAAAATTCGCCGTGTTTTTCAAAGCGCAGCGTGCCGCCAAACAACGGCAGGTTAATATCGTGGTCGGTTTCACTGAAATGGCTGCCTTGAGCTCTGGCCATTTGCTGCATAAAGCTCAGCTCACTGCTGCGTGACGCCGGCGACACCGTCAGCATAAACTGGCACAGCCGGCAAGGCGCTGTTAACGCCGGAAAAGTGCGTTGTTGTAACTCTTTATCCAGTACATCGCGCAGTGGATGGCTGCGGTTATGTAGTCCGGTCATATTAATGCTCCCAGGTATGAGAAAATGCGGGGAATGAGCACAGATACCGTTACAGTGCATAAGCAGATACTGTGCCAGCGACACTACAACACTATTGTTGCGGCATAACGGCTATTAATTTGCCGCTAACATATTGCCGGATAATGAAATTCAGATGACGCTGCGGTGTCAGCCTCAGGCGCAGACTATTGCTGTCGGCCGGTATTTTGCCCTGTAATAACGCAAGAACGACGCATCAGAGTGCAGCGCTGCTTACCTTAGCCATGTCCGGCAGGCTACAATAAACGCCTTACCCTTTACCGTGTTTCTGTTCAGGTTTTACATATTATGTCGATATCCGTTAATCGCCCCTTACTGGTGGCGGTTGTCAGTGTGCTGTTGGCAATGCTGACTATTCAGTCCGGAGCCTCTGTTGCCAAGCAGCTGTTTCCGCTGATTGGTCCTGAGGGCACTACCGCACTGCGGCTGGGGTTTTCCGCCCTGGTGTTGTGGCTGGTATTCCGGCCCTGGCGCAGCTTGCCTGCCGGCCGGCGGGATTGGCAAGCCATCATTATTTATGGCGTGTGCCTTGGCGGGATGAATATTTTGTTTTATTTAGCTATTGCCCGTATTCCACTGGGTATCGGCGTGGCGCTGGAGTTTACCGGGCCTTTGGCGGTGGCGCTGTTTTCCTCCAGGCGTAAGCGTGACTTAATCTGGGTTGGCTTTGCCATAGCCGGTATTTTATTACTGCTGCCGGATATGCGTGGCGTGGATGCGCTGGACCCGGTGGGCGTGGTGTTGGCCCTGGCGGCGGGAGCGTGCTGGGCCGGTTATATCTTATTTGGTAAAAAAACCAACTCACAGGCATCAGGTGGTATTACGGTGGCGCTGGGCATGACAGTGGCAGCGGCCTTTCTGGTGCCGATAGGTGCCATAAGCCAGGGTATGGCGCTGCTAAGTTGGCAGGTGTTGCCGTTGGGGCTGTTAGTGGGGATTTTGTCCAGCGCTTTGCCATATTCATTGGAGATGGTGGCGCTTAGAAATATGACATCGCAAAACTTCAGTGTGTTTATGAGTATGGAACCTGCCATAGCGGCCCTGGCCGGTTTTTTGATTTTAGCCGAGCTGCTGACAGTATGGCAGTGGCTGGCTATTGGCTTGGTTATTCTGGCGTCGCTGGGTAGCTCGTTAACGCCGGCGACAAAACAAACAGCAGAAACTTGATCCAGCGCTAAGTGAACGGCTACCTTTTTCGTTATAACTGCTAACCTGTTTGGAAACGGAGACTGTTATGGCCATTACTACTGTTGCCCAATTAATGACGATAGATCCGCTGTGTGTAACGCGGGATGCCAGCTTGAAAGATGCGCATGATTTAATGCGCGAGAAAAATATCCGCCATATTCCGGTGATTGACACTAAAGGCGAACTGGTGGGCATGCTGACGCAAAAAATTATGGTCGCTAAAGTTATGGGCCTGATGGCGCAGTATGGCGCCACTGCGCTGGAGCGTAAGGAAAAACAGCAACTGGTGGCTGATATGATGGCAACCGATTTTGCTGCAGTAACACCTGAACAGTCGTTAAAAGAAGTGGCCGGCTTTTTTGTCAAAAATCGCCATGGCTGCATGCCGGTGGTAGACGAAAACAATAAGCTAAAGGGTATTTTAACCTCGTCGGATTTTGTCCGGCTGGCGGCGGAATTATTGGAGAAGCAATAAAAAGCCAGCGTTACAGCTGGCTTACGGGTAATGTTCGCGCCGGTTTACTCACGCCAACACGCCGTAAACCCATCCATGGGGGCTCGTCTCACGCATCCATGCGTTCAACGGTTGGCTTAGAGTAAACCTCTGCTCGCTTGCAGGTTCCGTTTAGTCGGCTACTTAACACCCATTTCTTTTAATAGGTTATCAGCACCGTCCAGCTGCATCTGCCACAGCATAAAACGATGATCTACCTGAATAGAGCGGGTGTTGTCCGGGTTGTAATCCCAGTCAGAAATAATCGAGTCCAGGGTGCCGTCGAACGCCAGGCCAACCAGTTCTGCTTTGCCGTTCAGTACCGCTGAGCCAGAGTTGCCGCCGGTAATGTCCAGGGTTGCGAGGTAATTTACCGGCACAGAATTTAAGCTCTCCACTTTGTACGGGCCGTATTGTTTGGCTTTAATCGCATCCAGCTGCTTTTGCGGTGCGTTAAATTCACCTTCACCGGTAGCTTTGGCCGCAATACCACGCAACGTGGTAAAGGCTGCCCAGGCATTGCCGTCTTCATTGCCATGGCCACGGCCTTTAACATTACCGTAGGTTACGCGCAGGGTGCTGTTGGCATCCGGGTAAACGGCCTGACCTTTAGACTGCATAAAGGCAATTTTTGCCCGCATATAGCTGGCATAGGCTTGTTGAATTTTACCGGCCAGCTCTTCTTCTGCCGCCTCCTGCTTCAGGTGCCACTTGTGCAGCGCCACCGCAGCTTTAACAAAGGCATCGTCGCTTTGGGCAAACTGCTCCGGAGTCATCTCCAGTAGTGCGGTACGTTTTTCCGCGTCCGATAAGCCGCTGTTAGCGTACCAGCTGTTAATCAGAGCGCTGAGCTGCTGCTCGCTCATGCCATCTTTAATGCCCATAACCTTATCAAACTCCGCATCACGCAGTTTTTTCGGCTGAGCGGCGTATTTACTCAGGTTGTATAAATCGAGCGCTTTTTCTACGTTCTCCGCAAAGCTACGCGCCATGCCGGCAACAAAACCTTTGTAGCGCGGTAAGTCACGGCTTTGAAAGCCGGCTTTACGTTCGGCGTCCGGCTTGGTGCTCTCTTCAGCTAACCGGTACAAAGCGCCGGCGACCGTTAACAGCCGGGGTTTGGCGTTATCCAGCAGATAGTTTTTGCGATCTTTTTCCTGGCGTTGTTTCAGCAGCTTTTCGATAGTTTTTAAATCATCGGCATAAGCCTTTTTATTATCACGGCTGCTGTTAACCCACTTGGTTAGTTCTGCATGTTCTGCCGTTTTGCGCGCCAAAAAATCACTGCCGGCAAAGCTGTCGAGCATGCCCTGGCGGTTCTTCATATAGTTGTTTAGCCCGGCCACGCGGCTGGCATATTTCAGCTCAGCGTCTTTATCATTCGCTGTTTTGCGACCAATAATATCCAGGGTGTTTTTAAAGTGGGCAACGGTATTGGGGTAGGCCCATTCAAAGGTCTCGCTAACCTCTGTTGGCAGGCGGTGGCGGTTAGTGCGGCCCGGGTAACCCAGCGCCATCACAAAATCGCCTTCTTTTAAGCCGTCTTTGGCCAGGGTTAAGTGATAATCCGGTTTATAGGGTACGTTATCCACGCTGTAATCAGCTGATTTACCTTGTGGGCTAACATAAGCGCGGTAGAAGCTGTAATCGCCGGTGTGGCGCGGCCACATCCAGTTGTCGGTATCGCCGCCAAATTTACCCACGCCTTCAGCCGGTGCGTGCACTAAACGCACATCTTTAATTTCCAGCTGCTTAATCAGGTAAAATTCCAGGCTGCCGTAGTAGGCCGCTACAGTACAGCGATGGCCTTCGTCTTTCTCACATTCTGCCACTATGGCTTTCTGGTTGGCTTCAATGGCATCAATACGTTTTTTGCCACTCAGTTTGGCGGTGGCGGCATCAATTACTTTATCACTGACATTATCGACCGCCTTGGTCACAAAAATACGGCTGCCAGGCGCGGCAGCAACTTCATCCGCTGTGGTTTTGGCTAAAAAACCGTTCGCCAGCAAATCGTTCTCCGGCGTGGAATTATGCGCAATACTACCGTAGACACAGTGGTGATTAGTGGCAACCAAGCCATCAGGCGAAACAAAAGAGGCGGAACAACCGCCCAGGCTGACGATGGCCGCTGCCGGGAATTCAGTGAGTTTCGTTAAGCTGGCCGGGTCCAACTGCAGGCCGGCGGCTTTTAACTCGTTGGCAATTTGCGGTAACTGCTGTGGCATCCACATGCCTTCATCAGCGATTGCAAAACTACTGGCTAAAGCCAGCATTAAAATGGATTTTTTCATAGCGACTCTTTTTATTGTAATGTTAACAGAAGTGTTAAACGTAAGACGGGGCTTATAGTCTGTGTCCGGGCAGGGCTTGTCAAGATACAGACAAAGGCTGTTACATTTTATTGCGATGATTGTGCCGGGCGCTGCGCTGTAAAGCAGGCGCCCTGGCTGACTTATGGTGAGTTAAACCAGCAAGGTTGGTTCTGCCCCTGGCGTTTCGCCCGGTACATGGCGGTATCGGCCTGGCGTAGCAGTTCGTCACAGTCGCGGTCGCCCTGAAATAATACTAAGCCTATGCTGCAGGCGCATTGATGCATGCAATTGTCGGTAAGCGGGTAGGGTCGGGATAATTCCTGGCTGATTTTCGTCGCGATAAGCTGCATATGTTGTTTGCTGCGTGTAGCGTTGGTGTCAATATCTCGCAGCAGTACAATAAATTCATCACCACCAAACCGCGCCACGGTATCGGCCTGGCGCACGGCATTTTGCAAGCGGCAGGCTACTTCAGCCAGCAGGCTGTCGCCCATTTTGTGGCCATAGATATCATTTACCGGTTTAAAGTTATCCAGGTCAATAAACATCAGGCCACAGTAGTGCTGGCTGCGCTTGCTTGCTGCCATGGCCTGTAACAGGTGTTCTTCCAACAGGCGCCGGTTGGCCAGCCCGGTTAAGCTGTCATAGAACGCCAGCCGGCGGATTTGCGCGCTGCTCAGGCTGCGGCTTATCGCCAGCTCTGCCAAATTGCCGTAGGTTTTAATTTCCTGCAGCAGTTCTTCTGAGGGTTCGGCCGGCTGGTGGTGATAAATGGCAAAGGTACCTAACACTTTGCCATGGGCATTTTTTACCGGTTGCGACCAGCAAGCTTTAACATCTGCCAGTTGCGCCAACGCCTGATAAGGTTGCCAGTATGGGTGGCTGTGGATATCGGCCACTATCACGGTTTCACCGGTACTGGCGGCGGTACCGCAAGAGCCGACACCGACGCCGATAGCAATGCCGTCCAGCGCCTGGTTGTAGGCATCCGGTAACGAGGGGGCGGCGCCATGACGCAAGGTTTTGCCATCTTCATCCAGCAGCAAGATAGAACACAGCATGTCGGGGTGCAGCAGCTCTACCTGAGTTACCAAGTTATGTAATACCGTTTTTAGCGCTGCACCTTCACTGATCTGGCTTAAAATCTGATTTTGTAATGTCAGTTCCCGGGTACGCTGCAATACTTGTTGCTCAGTGTGTTGCAGGTGTAACTGATAACGCCGGTTAACCAGACTCAGCTCAGTGATTTGTTGTGCCAAAGAGGCCAACATATTCAGCATCGCCGGCAGCTTGGCTTCGTCGACAATAGGCACTTCGGCCAGCGCTGACAGGTATTCGTCAGTATTAAAGCCGGCTTCTGCAGCCTGAGCGCTAAAGTAAGCCGGATCGGGTTCTTGCAGTAAAAACTGGCCGATAAACAAGTTGGCGATATGTTCGCCGTCGAGAATAATCGGCGCGGCGCAGTCGGTCAGGCCGTTGCGGCAGCGATAAATAGAATAGTTTTTACCCTGCTCCAGTTGCAACGCCAGATCGCGGTCACTTTCCAGGCAGCGTTGCAGTGTCGGCTCTGACTGACGATGAAACTGAACGCAAGCCCGTTGCCAGCGGGAGGACGCCAGCACTTTGCCGTGCAAATCGATCAGCGCAATGGGAATGTCCATCACCTGTAAAAAGTTTTCGAACAGCTGATTTAACAGGGTAAAGTCGAGCGCAGCTACCAGTTTACCGGTAGCTGTACTTTCAGGTGCGGGCAAAGCCTGGTTCCAGTTTGTGGCCAAAGGGTCCAGCATTTGGATCAGGTTTGCTCCGCGATGCAGATGCGGCGATTTCGCTGTCATGACGCTTCAAGTGTAGTTAGCTGAATGTCACTGCGCTACTGCTACAACAAATGAATTCTGGTTGCTGCTGTAAAGCGAAACTGCGCCAGCCTGCCCGTTGGTCTGACGATTATTGCTCCGGCAACTTTACCGGTTTGCGCCGAAAGCCAATGTGATATGCAACTTGCTGCGCCACTATAGTGTGTTCACCCTGACGGATCAGGCGAAAGCCAACATCTTTGGCCAAAATAATGCCGCGCGGATGCCCTTGCAAATAGCCGTTTAACCGTTCAATTTGCCGCATCATACCGGCTTCGTCTTCTGCACCGGTATCGTGATAACGGCCTACAATAACACGTTCGATATGCTGCACTTCACTGAGATCAAGTGCTGCAGTTGCATTTTTAGCCAGGTTCATATTGTGCTCCTGAAGAAAGTGCGCCGCAGATTATGCGACGCATTAGGGGGGGTTACTGCAATTTAGCTTTGTCCAGCTCGGTTCGTGCTGCGGCGGCATCTGCTCTGGCTGCTTCAACCGCAATGGTCTTAGCAGCTACATCATCTTCTGCTGTTTTAACTGCACGTTCGTCTGCGGCTTTTTCGTCCTCGCTTGTCGTGCTGATCTGCGCTCTGGCAGCCTGAGTGTTCTGTTTCGTTCTCAGATTGCTTTGCGCCAGGCGTAAATCAGCTTCTGCACTGTCGAGCAGCCGGTTTTTCTCTTCCACCGCGGTAATAGCTGCAGGTACGCCGGATTTTTCTGCCAGTCGCTTGCGTTCGGTTGATTCAACCTGTTTCGGCGACACATTACCGGCAATAATATCCAGCACCCGGGATAACCCCTCCGGTGTTCCGGCCTGGGCTGCATGCACCGAAACATGATACTTTGCCGAATTATCACTTTTGCGGGTGTTTTCCTGGTGAGAGGCAACACTGCCGGACATCTCAACGCTGGCTTTAAAAAAGCCCCAGCCTACACTGGCCGTACCTTTTGACGCAAAAGAGCGATCTTCGGTGGCGGTGGAAGATTCAGAAGAGCGCACTTCCATATCAAAGGTAATATCCACCTGATCCACCATTAACGCCGGTACATTGACAATCGCCAGCACCGGCACCTCCAGGGCGACACGTTGTTCATCCATAATGTCGTTACCCAGAGCATCTTTGCCGGTGACAACATGGCGGGTAAAGGAAAAATCAGCATTTCTGGTTTTATCGCCATCAAAGCCAACATCACGGATAAATTCATAAGTAGAGCGGGCCAGTGATAATTGTGCATCACAGGCTGCTTTTAGCGGTGTACCAATCAAATCTTGCATTGGCAAGCCGGTAAAGTGGTTTCGCATATCTTCTAAAGCCATTTTTCTCTCCTTGCTGCTTAACAGCAATTGAACGTGAATTTAGCTGCAACAGCGGTATGTAGTTGCAGTGTTAAGCCAGAATTGCCTGGCCAGAGTTAAGGTAGAGCTGGCGAAGGTTGAGAATCAGCGGGAAAAACTACCGGGGGCTAAATGCGAATAAAAAAAGCGGACCCGGGCCCGCTCTATGCACCAGCCGCAGGTAAACTATTCTGCCGGCGCGGTTGAGTCGTCAGGGGGATTATCAGTGTTTAAGCGGGTTGGATGTATGCTGGCGTTGAATTTGTCTATTACACGCATAACCGCCTCCGGTGCATCGTGAGACTTAAATTTAACTTTAAAATCAATGATATCTTTTGCCCTTTGCGTAGCATCTGAACTGCTGTTGGCTACAGTAACAATAAAATGTGGCAGATCTGAACGGGAGTTCAGTCCGGCAGCAATATTATCTGCCGTGCTGTCAGTATTAGTTTGGCCATTATCAATACCGGTAACCTGAACTGAAAAATCTACCTCCATTTCATCGAGGAATAAGCCTTTGCCATCTGATACCGCAATCCATGGCATAGTAATAACATGTTCTTCATCCAGCTGAATGACAGCTGTGTTGGGTTTAAAGCTGCCATCTTCCTGTTCGGTAAAATACTGACTGATCAAGTTTTGATAATGGCTAAGTGCCATATCGCTGGCACAATTTGCGACGTAATTCAGACCTCTGATTAAGCCGTCTAACAGCTCGGGTGTTACATGGTGCTTCTTCTCTTTTTTAAAAAACATGGTGATCTCCAACATTAATAGTGAGCTTGTTAAGCTATTAATTTGGCCGGGGTTTTCTAACGCGGAAGTACTTCACCGGTAATTATTCGATGGTTTGGTTATAAATGTTTCACTTTTATTGTATTTGTTTATTTCTGTGTGGTTTTACCCCCTGAACTAATTCACATTTAATTTATTTCTTTAGTCGGCTCAGCATGAAACTATATAGGGTGTCAGGGCGACGCATTAAATGAATAATAATGAAAATTTAACGACGTTTGATATCGAGCTGGCCAAGCTGCCATTTTTTCTACAGGAATTGATTGATTTGTTGGGACAAGAGGAAGCGTTGAAATTCGTCAGTTTATTTGGCGGACAATGCAAATATATTCCGCATAACCCTCAGCGTTCAAAATTACGCCATGAGTTGTCGCTGGATGGGTTGGAAAAGCTCGCCAAAGTAATGGGAGGAGTAGAGGTTGAAGTACCGATGTTGGTGCACTTTGAAAGGCAGGTTAGAAATCGGGCCATTGCCAGTGCATTAAAGCAGGGTACAAGCCGCAGTGTTCTGGCGCGGCAATATGGCTTAACAGTTCGGCAGATTGCTAATATTAAGCGCGATATGCGTTTATAAAAAACGGTGCCAAATTTGGCACCGTTTCAACGATGGTTCTTTGATACTTTACAACGTTAACGCCATATTGTTTCAGTATGTTCGTAATTACAACGTTGCCTGAACCCAGCTGAGATCTGCTGGCAGTGGGATCAGACCGCTATTTTTACCCTTCCTGCCAAATACACGGGTATGGCCGTGCAAAACTTGTACTTGAGTCAGAAAAACTTCTGCAAAACTAATAGTTTCTTCGTTGTGATCAGCCGATTCACACGCATCAATATAGACGCTGCCCGTGTATCCGTTAGGGAAAATACTTTTAATGTTGTCAAAAAAATCTACTGCATTGACATAAAAGTCATTTTTTCTGTCCCCTATTACCGGGTTATTGTCATCACCATTGTATGCGCCATGTGCGATAACGAAAAGATTTTCTCCCGGTAAAAGCTGCGGGATTTGATTGAAAATTCTATAAATTTTACCAAAAATCTGTGGATTATTGCTGGACGAAATCTGAGCAATATCTACCAGCTTTTGGTCATCAGTGCAGACGATTATAATCATGAGAATATCCTTAATAAGTAATCAAATGTTAACAGGTGCGGTTCTGATTGAGCCGCTGGAACACTTTATTAAGGAGTCTGCGATGGGCGAACCATGAACAGCTTCCCTGGCAGAAAGCTATTCTGTGGGAGAAAGGGTTATTGATGCCGTTGTTGCAGCACCTTGACCACGTCATTCAGTTCGAGCTGTTGGCTGCGTAGCAGTACCAGCAGGTGAAAGATAAGATCAGCGGCTTCATTGGCCAGCTCTTCTTTGTCACCGGCCATGGCAGCCAGGGCAGACTCTACGCCTTCTTCACCGACTTTTTGTGCAATGCGCTTTACGCCTTTGGCAAATAAGCTGGCGGTGTAGCTGCTGGCCGGATCGCTTCCTTCGCGCGCTTTAATCACTTGTTCCAGGTCATACAAAAACGCCAGTTGCGGACTGTTGGCGCTGCTATCGTGCCAGCAGGTTTCGGTACCGACATGGCAGGTGGGGCCTTGCGGCAGTGCCAGCACTAAAATGCTGTCGGCGTCGCAGTCGCTGTCGATGCTAACCAGTTTCAGTGTATTGCCCGAGCTTTCACCTTTGGTCCACAGCCGTTGTTTGCTACGGCTGAAAAACGTCACCTGACTGCTTTGCAGCGTGTGCTCAAGCGCCTGCGGGTTCATATAGCCTTGCATCAGCACTTTACCGGAGATGGCATGCTGCACTATGGCTGGCAGTAGTTGGTTCCCGGGCCAGTTTAGCGCTTTGATTTGTTCTTCGTTCATAAGTAACCTTTTTATCATGGCCGGATACTAATACCATCGGCAATCAGTTTCGCCTTTAAGGCAGCAATCTCAATAATACCTTTATGAAATACACTGGCCGCCAGGGCGCCATCAACGTCGGCCTGTTCAAACACATCGGTAAAGTGCTGCATAGTACCGGCGCCGCCGCTGGCGATTAGCGGCACTGTACAAATATCGCGGATGCTTCTTAGCTGGGCGATATCATAACCCTGGCGCACACCGTCCTGATTCATGCAGTTAAGTACTATCTCGCCGGCGCCACGGCTTAGCACCTCAGTAACCCAATCGCGGGTTAGCCATTGGGTCTTCTGCGTGCGGCTCTCGTCACCGGTAAACTGGTATACCTGATACTGACCTGATACGACATCAAAAAAGCTGTCGATACCCACCACCACGCATTGCTGGCCAAAGTTGTGGTTCAGCTCGTTGATCAGCTCTGGCCGTGCCAGAGCGGGGCTGTTAACAGAAATTTTATCGGCGCCCATCTCTAATATCTTCCCGGCATCGGCCACCGTTTTAATACCACCGGCGACACAAAACGGAATGTCGATCACTTCTGCTATGCGGCGCACCCAGCTTTTATCGACCACGCGGCCATCGCTCGATGCGGTAATATCATAAAATACCAGCTCGTCGGCGCCGGCTTCGGCATAACGCTGTGCTAATGGCACTATATCGCCGATAATTTCATGGTTACGAAACTGTACACCTTTAACCACTTTGCCATCGCGTACATCCAGGCAGGGAATTAACCGTTTTGCCAGCATGCTATGGCCTCCTCAAGCGTAAATTTACCTTCCAGTAAGGAGCGGCCCAAAATAACCCCGGCCACGCCGCTGCCAATTAAAGCGCGGATATCGTCCAGCTTGCCAATGCCGCCGGAGGCTTGCCACTGAATTTGCGGGTAATTAGCGGCTAACTCTTTATACAGCTTCACGTTAGAGCCGGTTAAGGTGCCGTCTTTGCTGATATCGGTGCACAGCACATGTTTCGCACCGGCGGCGATATAACCATCCAGCACCTGCTCCAGCGTAATGTTAGATTGTTCAATCCAACCGTGTGAGGGCAGGGTTTTCTCGCCGTTAGCATTTATTGCCACGTCCAGCGCCAGCACAATTTGCTCGCCGCCGTATTTGCGCACCCAGCCTTGTACCAGCCCGCTTTGGCGAATAGCCAGGCTGCCGATAACAACACGACCGGCACCGGCGTCGAGTAAATCAATTAAGTCCTGCTCGCTGCGCACACCGCCGCCAACCTGAATATGCAGCGGTGAGGCTGTCATCAGTTCGGTTAATAACTTCAGCTGGCGTTTAGTGGCATCTTTAGCGCCGGATAGATCAACAATATGCAGCCAGTCGGCACCGGCCTGGGCATATTGGTTTCGCAGGCCAAGCGGGCTGAAATCATATTGTGTGGTGTTGTCGTAACGGCCCTGATACAGCCGCACTACTGTACCGTCAATTAAGTCTATTGCCGGAATAATCATAATTGCCACTCCAGAAAATTCTGTAATAAACGCGCCCCGGTTTTGCCTGAGCGCTCGGGGTGAAACTGCGCGCCCACCACATTATCTTTGCCGATAACCGCAGCAAAATCGCTGCCATAATGGCACAGTGCCAATGAATGCCGGCCAGGCGCGACGGCAAAGCTGTGGACAAAATACACATAATCTGTGACAGAAAAACCGCGCATTAACGGGTGGTCGCTGATGCTGTGCAGCGTATTCCAACCCATATGCGGCAAGCGCAAACCGGCGCTTTGCATCGGTAGTACTTCAGATGGAATAAGGTTTAAACAAGCTACATCGCCTTCCATACTGTGGCGGGTAAGCATTTGCATACCCAAACAAATACCCAGCAGCGGTTGTTGCAGGCTTTGTAAGGTGTCAATCAGCTCAACCTGTTGCAGTTTGGCCATGGCGTTATGCGCCGTGCCTACACCCGGCAGCAGCACTTTATCTGCCGCTTTAATTACCTTGGCATCGCGGCTGATGCTGGCGTCTACGCCCAGGCGTTTAAAGGCAAAATACACCGAGCTGATATTGGCGCAGCCGGTATCAACAATCACCAGTTGCATCAGAGCACTCCTTTTGAGCTCGGCAGCGCTTCGCCGGATACGGTAATGGCCTGGCGCAGTGCACGGCCAAAGGCTTTAAACAGGCCTTCTACCTTGTGGTGTTTATTGCCTTCGGTAATGCTTAAGTGCAGTGTCATTAGCATGGCATCGCTTAACGAGCGGAAAAAGTGCGGCACCATCTCCAGGGTTAAACCGCCGACGCTGCCGTCGCCCAGTTCACCGTTAAACACAAACAGTGGCCTGCCGGATAAATCCAGCACGCATTCGGCGCGGCATTCATCCATCGGTAGTACAAAACCAAAGCGGTTAATACCACGCTTGTTGCCCAGCGCCTGCTTTAATGCCTGGCCCAGCGCCAGCGCGGTGTCTTCCACGCTGTGGTGATCGTCAATATGGTAATCGCCGGTAACCTTTACCTGCAGCGAAAAACCGCCATGGGTGGCAATTTGCTCCAGCATATGGTCAAAAAAGCCAACACCGGTGCCAAAAAAGTTATTGCCGCTGTTATCCAGATCAACACTGATTTCAATGTCGGTTTCGCGTGTGGTACGGCGCACTGTGGCTTTACGGCCACGGCTTAGCAGCTGTTTGGTAATCTCGTTCCAGCCCAGGGTGTCGCGGTTATACTGAAACGATGGCAGGCCCATGTTCTGTGCCAGCTGCACATCAGTTAGCCGGTCACCAATCACACAGGAGTTGGTAAAGTCGATTTTGCCCTGCTGCAGATAGTCTTTTACCAGCCCCAGTTTCGGTTTGCGACAGCTGCAGTTGTCACGCTCAAAGTGCGGGCAAATCAGCACGTCATCAAAGGTAATGCCTTGTGAGGTGAGCAATTGCATCATTTTGTCGTGCGGCGCATCAAAGGTTTCGCGCGGGAAGCTGTCGGTACCCAAGCCATCCTGATTAGTTACCATGACCAAACGGTAACCGGCGGCCTGTAGTTTTAATAACGCCGGCACTAAACCAGGCTCGTAGGCCAGTTTTTCCAGGCTATCGAGCTGCTTGTCAACCGGTGGCTCTTCTACCATGGTGCCGTCGCGGTCAATAAATAATATAGGTTGGCCACTCATGCGCGTTCTCTCTGTGTTGTTTGCTGTAATGCTGCCTGTTGCAGGGTTGTTGCTGAATCAAAGTAGTCGTCCATTACGCTGTATAATGCCTGCATTTCTGCCGGGCTGCCGATAGACACCCGCACCACCTGCGACAAGCCCAACTGCCCGGATTGATTCCGAACTAAAATGCCTTGCTGCGCCAGCGCTGCTACGCAGGCTGCCGCATCGTCTACTTGCAGCAATACATAGTTGGCGTTGCTGGGCCACACTTTACTAATGCCGCTGCGCTGCCTGGCATAAGCGCTAAACTCGGCCCGTAGCGTGTTTATCGTGGTTACTGTGCTTTGCATCAGCGCGACAGACTCTGCCGTTAAGGCTTGGGCGGCAATTTGCGCCACCGGTTCGGCCAGCGGGTAGGGCGCGATCATTTGTTTCAGCGCATTAATAATATCCGGCGCGGCCAGCGTAAAGCCACAGCGCAGGCCTGCCAACGCAAAGGCTTTAGACAGGGTGCGCAGTACGACTAAATTCGGATATTGCGGCAGTAAATCAACCACTGAGGCCTGCGGCGCAAATTCAATATAGGCTTCATCCAGCACCACTAAAGCGCTGTCTTTGTAGTGTTCCAGCACTGCGATGATTTGCTCACGCGGGATTAAATCGCCGGTGGGGTTATTCGGGCTGCAAATAAACACCAGTTTGGGCGTGGTAGAAAATAACGCGGCTAAATCCAGCTCAAAATCGGCCGTTAGCGGCACTATATTCACCGGCACCTGGTTACTTTGCGCGCTGATGGCATACATGCCGTAAGTTGGCGGGCAGATGCTGATGCTGTCTTGTTTCGGCTCGCAAAAGCTGCGGATCAAAAGCTCAATGCCCTCATCGGCACCGCGGCTTACCAATACCTGTTCGGGTGTTACACCGGCATAGGCCGCATAACTGTCAATCACCGCTTTGGGCTGGCATGACGGGTAGCGGTTAAAGCTGCCGCTTAAGCTATATTCCGGTGCCAGCGCGTTTTCATTGGCATTAAGCCAAATAGCGCCGCCGCTCATGCTGCTGCGGGCAGAGGCGTAAGGTACTATGGCTTTTACCGCCTCACGGGCCAGGGTATTAATACTGTTACTCATGGTTTATTCCTTTGCTTCATCTGTCAGAGCGGCCAGGCGTAAGGTTACGGCGTTGGCGTGCGCCTGCAGGCCTTCTGCTGTGGCCAGCACTTCAATTGCCGGGCCTATATTGCGCATGCCCTGCGCCGATAATGTTTGCACCGTGTAACGGCGGTAAAAGTCGGTTAACGATAAGCTGGAAACGGTTTTGCTGTAACCGTAAGTAGGCAACACATGGTTGGTGCCGCTGGCATAGTCACCGGCCGATTCCGGTGTCCACTTGCCAACAAAGATACTGGCGGCGCTGGTAAACTGCTCTGTCAGCGCTTCATCACAAGCGGTTTGCACTATTAAATGCTCCGGCGCGTAGGCATTGGTTACCGCAACGGCCTGCGCAAGATCAGCCGTTAAAATATAGCGGCTATGGCTAAGCGCGGCTGCGGCAATCTCTTGTCGAGGCAACTGAGCCAGTTGCTTCGCGACTTCAGCTTGTACTGCATCAATTAACGCTGCGCTGTCGCTGACTAAGATCACTTGGGAGTCCGGGCCGTGCTCGGCTTGTGACAATAAATCGGCGGCAACAAAGGCCGGGGTGGCGCTGCTATCGGCCAGTACCAGCACTTCCGATGGTCCGGCCGGCATGTCGATCATCGCGCCTTTGGCATCCTGGCTTACCTGCTGTTTGGCTTCGGTCACATAACGGTTACCCGGGCCAAAAATTTTATCGACTTTGGCAATGGTCTCTGTGCCATAGGCCAGGGCTGCTATCGCCTGAGCACCGCCAAGGGTGTAAATTTCGTTGATACCGCACAGCTCAGCGGCGTACAGAATCTCGGGGGCAATATCACCCGCGTCTGGTTTACCCGGCGGCGTGACCAGTACAATGCGCGCACAGCCGGCTAACTGTGCCGGTACACCCAGCATCAGCACGGTAGAGGGCAGCGGCGCGCTGCCGCCCGGAATATATAAACCTACTGCAGCAATGGCGCGGCTTTTCAGCTGGCAGACTACGCCAACACTGGTTTCTACCTCGATATCACGCGGCAACTGCGCAGCGTGGAATTTGCGGATATTGTCATACGCCAGCTCTATTGCCGCTTTACGCTGTGGCAGTAACTTATTTAGCTGCACCAGTTTTGTCTCAACGCTTAAGCGCAGTGGATTCGCGCTTAAACCATCAAACTGCCGGCTGTAGGCAATCAGTGCCTCATCACCTTGCCGGCGCACGCTATCAATAATAGTGCGCACCTGGCCGCTTAAGCTGGCAGAGTCGGCAAGCTCGGGCCTTGCCAGCGCCGCTTGTTGCTCGCTTTTTGACAATTGTGCCCAGTTAAAAACACTGGTAGCAGGTATAGAGGCCATAGCTACTCCATCATCTTTTCAATTGGCAGCACTAAAATCGAGCTGGCGCCCAGCGCTTTTAGCTGCTCCATGGTTTCCCAAAACAGCGTTTCACTGCTAACCACATGGATGGCCACCATATCGCTGTTACCAGCCAGTGGCAGCATCGTCGGGTTTTCGGCGCCCGGCAGCAGCGCAATCACTTCATCCAGGCGTGCACGTGGTGCGTGCAACATAATGTACTTGCTTTCATTGGCCTGCATCACGCCGTTGATGCGCGGCATCAGCTTGTTAATCAGCTTAAGCTGGCGCTCATCAGTAAGGTTTTTGCGCTGAATAAGCACGGCTTTACTGCGGTAAATCACATCCACTTCTTTTAAGCCGTTGGCTTCGAGCGTCGCGCCGGTAGATACCAGGTCACAAATGGCATCGGCTAAACCGGCGCGTGGCGCCACTTCGACTGAGCCTTTTAAATTCACAATGCGGGCATTAACGCCTTGCTGTTTTAAATAACGAGCCAGCAAGCGCGGATAGGTAGTAGCGATGGTTTTACCTTCCAGCGACGCTGCACCGCCGTAGTTTTCTTCCTGCGGCACGGCAATGGATAAGCGGCAGCCGCCGAAATCCAGCCGCTTTAATACCGTGTAATCAAAGCTGTCGTTGTCGAGTTTACGCTGTAAGGATTCTTCTTCCAGTACGTTTTCGCCAACGATGCCCAAATCACAGACGCCGTCCATCACCAGGCCCGGGATGTCGTCATCACGTACGCGCAGGATATCAATATCCATATTTTCCACATGGGCGATAAGGCGCTGCTCGCGCAGGTTGATTTTTAAGCCACAGCTGGTGAACAGGGCCTGAGAGTCGACCGACAAGCGGCCGGATTTCTGCATGGCGATACGTAAGCGTTTAGATTCTGTTGCCGGACTCATACTGGTCTCCGTGACGATATTTAAAATGTGTAAGGCGAATAAACAAAAACCCCGGGCCTGGGCTCGGGGTTTTTGTTGCTGTACCACCGGAGCGCCAGAAAACAGCCCTCCGGAATATCCGGACGGCTAGTCGCTATGATGATGCAGTACAGTGACAGTTTTCATTTCGCAATTCTTGCTAACTAAGATATTATACAAGTTAATCGTTTCGGATTTAAACTGCAAGCAAAAGTTCAGTCAGTATTAGTGTGTTATTTTATCTTAATGCTTTGTTTTTATTTAGCTATTGTTTTAAGTTGGTTTTTTGTGCTGAAATTAATATTGCTGAAACTACCTGAATTCACCAAATTTATGATTGAAATATCGCCAGCTTGTATAGTCAATTTGTGTCAGGCAGGCAATTGTTGCAGCTGTCTCGGGCTTTGCGTCAGCAGTTCGTAACCGTCTTGGGTAATGACAATGTCATCCTCAATTCGTACGCCGCCAAAACCGGGTTTATATAAGCCAGGCTCAATAGTTATAACCATACCCGGTTGTAACCGCACGTCACAGCCGCGGCGCATCAGTGGGTATTCGTGCAGTGCTAAACCGACACCATGGCCTAAACCCTCGCCAACATAGGCAGCATAAGGCGAGGCCGTCAGTACAGCTTGGGCTATCTGATCGAGCCGGTGGCCGCTGACACCGGGTTTTACCGCAGCCAGTGCCGCCTGCTGTGCGGTCAGCACGGTGTGATAAAACTGCTGCTGTTCCGCACTGGCCTGGCCCAGCACCACAGTGCGGGTCATATCAGAGCGGTAGCCTTCAACGCGGGCACCAAAATCGAGCAGGATCCAGTCACCAGGTTCAAAGCAGCGCTGGCCCGGCTTACCATGAGGTAAAGCACTGCGCTCACCTGACAGCAGTATGGTAGGGAAGGCCAGCTCATCAGCGCCCAGCGCATAGATTTTTTGCTGCAGTAAATCCGCTGCTTGCCGCTCTGTCATGCCAATCTGCAATTGTGGCAGTAGCCAGGCTAACGCCTCGTCGGCAATAATGGCGGCCTGGCGCAGGCATTTTAACTCGTGCGGATCTTTGCAGGCGCGCAGCTGCTCAGGCAGATTAGTGGCCGGGCTCAGGGTAATGGCTAAGTCATGTTGCAGCTGCATAAACAGTTCAACACTTAAGTGGCCATATTCCAAATGCAGGCGGCTGACAGCAGTTGGCTGCAGTAAAGAGGCGATACATTGCCCCAGGCTCTGCGCTGAGCGATCGCGACAGATAATGTCAAAGCCGGCACACTCAGCCTGCGCCTGTTCGGTATAGCGATAATCGGTGATCAGGAATTGCTGCTGTGCGGTGATCAGCAAACTGGCTGAGCTGCCGCTAAAACCCGACAGATAGCGGATATTTAATGGTTCAGTCAGCAGCAATGCCTGATAGTTCAGCTGTGCCATCATCTGGCGTAATTTGCGTAAGCGCATTGGCAGATCCCTGATTGTTTTTGTATACAATATCCAAAATGATTAGCTGTAGCAAGCGCTGTTTTTGCCGCGCTGCTAAGTTATTGCTGCAGCAATAAATGTATTTGATATACTGCATACCATGTCAATGCAAAAGCAGGCTCTGTAATGGTTGTTGAATATAAAACCCGAACCCAGGTAGTAGTTGAGGCGATCCGGGAAAAAATTCTTACCGGTGCCATTAAAGCGGGTGAGCCACTGCGACAAGCGGCGCTGGCGGATGAGTTAAAAGTAAGCCGTATTCCGGTGCGTGAAGCGCTGCTGCAGTTGGAAGCCGAAGGCCTGGTAGAGTTTGAAGCGCATAAAGGCGCTACTGCCACTAAACTGTCGGCAGAGCAGGTGACCGAATTATTTGAATTGCGAGCCTTACTGGAATGCGAATTGCTGCGGATGGCAATACCCAAGCTAACCGAAGCCGAGCTGGCGCAAAGCGAGCAATTGCTGCAGCAAATGAGTGCAGCCTATCAGGCGGCCGATACCTCAGGTAGCTGGAGTGAGCTGAACAGCCGCTTTCATATGAGCTTATACCGGGCAGCCAACCGGCCGCTGACTTATGAGATGGTGCAAAACCTGAACAGCAATTCTGATCGCTATATCCGCGTGCATTTAATGCTGGCCGGCGGCGTTAAAAAAGCCGGGCCGGAGCATGAAAATTTATTGCAACTGGTACGGCAGAAAAAAGCCGACGCCGCTTGTCAGTTGTTAAAACAGCATATTCTCGGCGCTGCGGCCGAAATTAAACTGCTGGTGACCAAGCTGGATGCCGGCTAACTAACCAGGCGCCGGTTTTTCGTTGCTAAAACAACAAAGCGGGCAGCATCAGTGCCCGCTTTGTTGTGGTTACTCCACCATATACACGGTTAAATCGACATTATTAAAGCCCTCCAGCGTATTGACCATAATATGGTAATAGCTGCCGGCGACAATATTTGTCAGATGGATTTTCTGCGTGGTACCGCGGGTGATGCTGGATGCGCCATCATAATTGCCCGGCGTCGGCCAGCCCTCGCGTTTAACATACAGCTGGGCATCACCTGTGCCGTTGTCCAGGGTAAAATACAAAGCCTTGGCCTGTGGTGGCACGTATACCCACTGATACAGAGCATAATTGCTGCTAAGCATGGGCCATTGCTGCAGCGAGGTTAAAGTGCCCAGTTTCCAGCTTGCGGTTACATTGGCATCAGTAAATTGGCGATAGCCGTGCAACATCACAAACCAGTCCGGCTGTTGTGGTTGTAAAATACTGACTTGCTCAGCATTGCCAATCACATAGGGGCGGTAATCCCACTCTGTCAGGCTGGGCGCCAGTTGCTGACGCACATATAAGTCGAGATCACCACTGCCGCCTGCAGTGGCAATTTTCACATCATAGGCGTTATCTGGCAGCGTAATACGGAAGTGTTGCTCAGAATCACGCGCGCCGCTAACCATTACCGGCACGCCGTTTTGCAGTTGGGTAACCGGGTCAGTGTTGTTGCTGCAATCTTCGTTGCTGACGATGCAGTCCAGCCAGTTATGAAACTCAGCGTCAAACTGGTTGCCCCAGGCGGCAATAATTTCTGCATAAGGCGTGTAGTCGGGCAGCTCCGGCATGTTGTCATCATTGATTTGGCCACAGGTCCAGACCCAGTTGCCCTCACTCCATTCGCTGTCGTCATACAGCCAGCTCCAGTTATTGGCAATGGCCTCGCTCTTACTTTGCCAACCCCAGTCGAAGCTGCAGGGCGCATCGGAGATCAGGTATTTTACCGCGCGCATGCTGGGCAGCAATTCGTTGTCGATGCGCTGACGCTGGCGCTCAAACATAAAGCGGGTGGCCAGGTAGCCCCAGTGGTAGGTACGGGCAGTATTGCTGTTAGCATAAGTGGTTTGAAACAGCTCACTTAGCTGATAGGTTTTATCCGGTGCCGCCGCCAGTGCGGTGGGGTTGTCATTGCCCTTCGATGAATATTCGGCCAGGCCTTCGCCCCACCAGACAGAGTTAGCCGGCTGATCACTAAAGCTGCCCCATTGGTTAAAGCGACCATCCAGGTAGTGCACATATTCATGTTCTAAATTCCATACCACAAATTCCGGCTGCAACCAGGTAGCCTGATAAGCAATAAAACGCGCCTGATTGTTTGGATCAGACGGCGTGCCTTCCAGATACATACCGCCGTTATTGGTATTGATATTGAAAAAGGTACCGGCGTAGTTCTGATAATCGGCTGAAGAGCTGAAAATGACCATTTCCAGTGCGGTGTTATTGTCGTTGGCCACCGGGCTGCTGTGGCCGAACAGGGTATGGAAGCTTTGCTCCTGTATCGCCAGATCAGTACAAATTTGCTGTAAGTTGCTGGCCGCTATCGGTTGCTGATAGCGCAGTTTCAACGTATCGCCACAGTTATGCCGGCCACTGAGTACCGTGCTTTCCAGATCAAAGTCACAAGCATCGCCGTACAAATGGCAATTAGCGCTGTCGTAAAATTTCACCATGCCCTGGGCATTCACCCAGCCGTTAGAGCCTGTGCCATCATACTGATAGGTGCTGAGAATAGTTTGCAACGCCGGACGCACCTGCTGTGCAATAGCACCACCAAACTTAAGCAAGCGCCCAAGCTCGGTTACGGCATCTGACCATTGATACTCGCGGGTATGGCCGACCAGCCACAGGCCGTCAGTCATAACAAAATTGCGCAGATTATTGATAATTTGCGGCTCGCTCAGCAGCAGTTGCTGCAGAGCAGTGCTACCGTTATTAGTGGCATTATAATAGTGGGTTAACACCTGAGTCAGGCCGTTTTCTTCATAGGCCAGACCCCAGTTATCGCTGCGCGATACCGTATCGGTATAGCCTTTCAGTGCCTGACTAAAACGGGCTAAATAGCGCAGCGGATCGGTACCGGAGCTGTTCACCAGGATCAGCATTTCATAGCGCAGCATAAAATTGCGTGACGCATTGCCGTCAAAACGAACAAAGTGTGCGCCGGCAAAATACTGATCAAAGGCCTGCTGTAGGGTATGCAGATAGACGGCGCTAAACTGGCGGTTGCTGCCGGATTCTACCCAGTGCATGGCGCGCAGGTAGCTGACCAGCTTCTCCAGTTCGGCAGCACCGCTGGCATCTGAGCCATCAAAACCCGCCATCCGGCTGTGGATCGCTTGCACCACAGTGAGAATTTTATCGTCGCTAAAGTGGCCGCTGCCTAATAAATTGCTGTCATAAAGTGCATATAAGCAGCTGGTTAAAATGGCATTTTCAATGGCACTGATCAGCGCCGCACCGCTAAGTGGCAGCAGAGTGTCAGGTGAGGTGCAACTGCTTTGTGTGAGTAATTGGCGCTGTGCTGACATAGCTTTGTCGGCATCGGGGACCAAGTGCGCCGGCAACGGCAGTTGGTTGCGTTCGGCGTGCAACCTGGCCTGCACTTTTTCAAATTCATGCGGCGATACCAGCCGCGGCGGTTTTGGGCTGTGCTGGCGTACATTGTGCTCGTGGCCATGTTGTAAGTCCTGCGCCAGCAGGCCAGGATGCGACGGTGAGGCCGGTTCACCGGCCAGCAGGGTGCTGCTGCCAAATAGCAGGCTAAGCAGCAAGGTGTTTGTTTTCATTTATGTTTGTTCCTTCTCGTGCTGTTGTTATAGTTAATCTGCCGTTAACGGCTGCACTAAATTAGCATAAAAAATATTGTATACAATATAATGTTATAGTTTGATTTACGTCTAAAACCGGGCAGTAAATAGCGTTTTGACATAAGAGAAATAAGGGACAACAGAAATTGCTTTATTGGATATTGTATGCAATAAAAATGCTTGCTAAGCTGCAATGCCGACTTTCCAGCAGGAAATATTATGACTGTCCGTTATATGCTGATGGCTGCCGCGTTATTGTCAATGCCGCTGGCCGCGTCTGACCCATCTGTTATGCAATCTGCTTACCAGCAGGCGCAGCAGTATTTTTACCCCAATGTGCGGCCTTTAGTGCTAAATGCTGAGTTGCCGTTTTACTGGCAACAGCAAGGCTATTGGTTTAGCCGGCAGCAAGCCGGTGGCCGCCGCTTTTACTTTGCCGACAGCTTGCAACAGCCGGTAAGGCAACTGGATATGGTTGAACTGGCACGTGCATTGGGGGCAAGCGCAGTGCCGGATGTGGATAACTTGCAGCTGCAACTAAGCCGCAGCGACAACGTGTGGCAAGCAAAATTGCAGTATCAGCAGCAAAGCTGGCAGTGCGACCTGGCGCAATCGCTGCCGCTGCAAAAAAAGCCGGCGCAAGCGCAGTATCAGTGCCGGGTGGTAGCACAGCCAACTGCCGTAACATCTCCGGATCAGCGCTGGCAGCTTAATAGCGTGGCGCATAATCTGCAGTTAACTGAGCTGAGCACCGGCAGCGTGCAACAACTGACCACAGATGGCAGTGCCGACTATGCCTGGGGCGAGTTAAATGATTGGTATCAGCTGGACCAGATTAATGGCGCGGCGCAAACACCAAAGCGCAGCACGCAGTTTGTTTGGTCAAAGGGTAGCCGCTTTGCCGCCACCTTTGTGCTGGACAGGCGTACTATGCCAAGCCTGCATATGCTGCAAAATATGCCGCCGCAGGGCCACAGCGCGGTATTACACTCGTACAAGCGCGCGTTGCCCGGCAATGATCTGCGCTCGCATTATCAGTTGGCGATTGTCGATACGCACAGTGCCAAAGTGACGCTGACGCAGTTGCCACCACTGGAAACCACGCAAAACTGGGGCGATGTCAGCTGGCATGACGATGGTTTTTTCTATCTGGTGGCGCGCGACCGTGGCATGCGGGCGCTGACATTGTGGCAAATTGATACCGCAGGTGTTGCAACGATTAAATGGCAGGAGCGCAGCGAACAGTTTCTCGATTATGCCAAACACGCTATTGCCTGGCTGGACGCAAAGCAGTTTGTTTTTAGCTCTGAGCGCGATGGCTGGAACCATTTATATTTGCAGCAAGCAGGTGGCAACATACAGCAGCTTACCAAAGGCGAGTTTGTTGTGCGCCAACTGCATGGCGTAGATCCCGAAAACCAGCAGCTGTATTTCTCTGCGTCCGGTCGCGAGAGTGGCGATCCGTACTTTCGCTACCTGTACCGGATTAATCTGGATGGCAGTGCGCTTACCTTGCTGACACCGGAATATGCTGATCATCAGGTGAGTCTGGCGCCAGACTGGCAGCATTTTTATGACAGCTATTCCCGCGTTGATTTGCCGACCGTCAGCACTATACGCCAAAGCACAGATGGCAGCTTGCTGCAAACGCTGGCGGTGGCCGATGACAGCGCGCTGCGCGCTACCGGCTGGCAGCCGCCGGAGCCCTTTAGTGTGCTGGCGCGTGATGGCAAAACACCGCTGTATGGCCTGATCTATAAACCTGTCAATTTTGACCCGGCCAAACGCTATGCGGTGGTGCAGCATATGTATGCCGGGCCGCATACTATCGTGAGTGCTAAGCGCTTCTCCCGCGGCTTTGCCAATACCGAAACACCGCTGGCCCAGTTGGGTGTGGTGGTGGTTAATTTAGATCCGCTGGGTACCGCGCACCGTTCGCGCGCCTTCCAGCTGCACAGTTATAAGAATCTCGGTGATATAGGCGGGCCGGATTATATCAGCGGCTTGCGGCAACTGGCCGCCAAAAGGCCTTATCTGGATTTAAGCCGGGTGGGGGCCTATGGCCATTCTGCCGGCGGTTATGATGCCGCCAGGGCGCTGCTGAAATACGGCGATGTTTATAAAGTGGCGGTGGCCTCGGCCGGGAATCACGATCATCGCATGTCAAAAGCCTGGTGGCCGGAAATGTGGATGGGTATGCCGGAAGAAGGCGAGCATTATGATAGCAACAGCAATATGACGCTGGCGCATCAGTTAAGCGGCAAACTGTTATTAGCTACCGGCGATTTGGACAATAATGTTAACCCGGCCAACAGTTTCCGGCTGGCTGCAGCCATTCAGGCGGCGGGCCGTGATGTCGATTTGCTGCTATTGGCCAATAAAGACCATGATTTGCGCGAAGACAGCTATTTTACCAGGCGGCGCTGGGACTATTTTGTCCGGCATTTACTTGAGCAAACACCACCGGCGTTTTTTTACATCAACAGCAACTGAGTAACATAACGCGGCGGTCGTTAATGCAGCAAAAATTAATGCGCCGCGTTATCAATCAGGCTTTGCCGTGCATCCAGTACACCAGTTTGTCGGCCAGTAAATACAACAGTATCGCCGCTAATATAGCCGTCAGGCTAAAACCACTGAAGATGGCCAGCGCATTGGTTACCATCTGCTGTTCATTATCAGTGTCACCGGTATCCAGCAGGGCACCAATCAGACCAGCCAGTTTATTGGCCGCGGCCAAAAACAGATACCAGGCACCCATTAGCAGCGAGACCACTCTGAGCGGTGCCAGCCGGCACACCAGAGCTAAGCCAATCGGTGACAGGCACAGCTCACCCAGGGTAAAAAACAGATAGGCGAACACCAGCCACCAGAGGCTGGCTTTAGTATCAGCGCTGTATTGCAGGCTGGCACCGACCATAAATAAAAAGCCGATACCTAACAGCAGTAAACCCAGCGCAAACTTAAGCGGCGAATTGGGTTCTGCTTTACCCAACTTTAACCATAAAACGGCCATCAGAGGCGCAAAGATCAAAATAAACAGTGGGTTAAGTGACTGAAAGTAGGTGGGGTTAATCTGCCAATTGCCGACACTGCGGTCAGTAAAGCGATCGGCATAGATATTCATCAGACCGCCGGCCTGCTCAAAGCCGGCCCAGAAAATAATGGTAAACAGCCCCATAATCAGCAATACCTTGAGCCGGTCAATTTCTGTTTTGGTCAGTGCTGCACTGTGCTGTGGCTGTAAACGCCGGGCTTTGCGCGCCGCTGGTTCAGTGCCGATACTGCCCAGCATCGGTTTAGCCAGACTAAGTTGCAGCAGCAGGGCCAGCAGCATGCCGACCCCCGCCAGCAGAAAACCGGCCTGATAGTTACGCACCAGCTCACCATTTTGCTGATAGCCGAAGGCGTCAATGGTGATGCCAACGGCAATACCGGCGAGAAACATACCGGCGTTAATACCGAGGTAAAACACGGTGAACGCACTGTCGCGGCGTGTGTCGGTGGCAGAGTACAAGTCACCGACCATGGTGGAAATATTCGGCTTAAATAAGCCGTTGCCCAACACCAACAGCGCCAGGCCGCTGTAAAATGCCGGTAGTGGTGAGGCAAACCAGTGATGCGGCAGCGCCAGACAAAATTGCCCCAGCGCCATTAGTACCGCACCGGCCAGAATGGCAGTGCGCTGTCCCAGCCAGTTGTCGGCCAGCCAGCCGCCGATAAGCGGCGTCACATATACCAGCATGGTAAAGGTACCGTAAAGTCGCAGCGCACTGGCATGAGCCCAGCCCAGGCCGCCACCTTCAGCGCGCACCTGGTCTACCAGGTACAGCACCAGCAGGGCGCGCATAGCGTAATAGGAAAAGCGCTCCCACATTTCGGTGCCAAACAGTAAAAATAAGCCTTTAGGATGACCAAAGCAGTCAGTTAAGTTGTTTTGCATGATGACAAGATCCGGATAAATCGGGTGATGAAAAAGGCGGAACCTGTTGTGTTACAGGCCCGCCTGAGAGCAGCGATACCAACCGGGTGGCTAGAATTGGTAGCGCACGACTAACGACACGGTGCGGTTGCTTTGCAGAACGGTGGCGGTGTTCCAGTCCGGGTTGGCGGCAAAGCTGTTGTCGGTTTGCGTAATTTGCGCCACTTCATTGACGCTCAGTGGCGTGTCAAAGTTAAACAGGTTAAACACGGTAGCTTTAACCGAGAAATCGCCGTCGCCCAGCTGGCGCTGGTAGGTCAGGCTCAGGTCAAATTCGTATAACCAATCGAGCCGGCCGGCAGAGCCGCGCGGTGCTGGCGTGCCGTCCCAGTCGTAGAATGAGCTTTCATCGTACCACTGGCTGGCACACCAATCGGCCCATAAGCTGGGCTCGGCGCAGCTGTCGACACCGGTGGGGTGAATGCTGAACTTGTTCAGTGGTGCGCCTGAGGTAGCGCGGGCAACAAAGCCCAATGTCCAGTTGTCGCTGATGTCATACACACCGCTTAGTTTAAAGGCATGACGGTGATCGTTTGGCAGGTTGCCGGCGGCGTGGTCCATTAAATCGGCATAGTCGTATGAGGTGGTCCAGCCAGGATCGGCCTGGCCGTTATCGGTGCGCACCAGCCCCTCTGTCATGCCCCAGTTATGCGACCAGACGTAAGAGAACCACAGTTGCAAATCGTCTGTTGGTTTGCCATCCAGGGTAAACTCCCAAGCCAGATATTTACGCTCGGGTTTGGGCAGGCGTAAGTCTGCCGCTGATAGCGCTACGGTTTCTTTAACGCCATCTAAGTCAAAGTCGTAGTGGAAGGTAACGTCCTTACCCGGGTTAATCAGCGTATAGAAATAATACTCGTTGGCATTGTTGGCAATATTATTTTGCTGCAGCCACTGCGCCACTACCGGACCTAAGTCGCTGTCTTCTATTGATTGCTTCAGGTCGCGATAGACAAAACGTACACCGCCTTTGACCTTGTCATTAAACTGGGTTTCATAGCCCAGGGTAAACTCATCAGAATACATCGGCCCCAGGTTGTCTGCTGCGATACGCTCAACATCGACTGCGCCGCTTTGCACCACGTTAGTGGCCACCAGCGCGCCGTGGCTGGGCGCACCATCGGCACCTAATACCAGGCTGCCGTCGCTGTTTAACTGATCTGGCAGGTAGTAATTATAAACATCACGCTGGCCGCTGGCTTGTTTGATATTCATATTGGCCGATACCGGCTGAAAGTAGCGGCCAAAAGTAGCAAATACTTTGCTGTCACCAGTGCCTGTCGGGTCCCAAATCAGTTGTAACCGTGGCGCCAGCTGGTCGTCCAGCTCAACATAGTTTTCACCGGTGGTGGCGGTGTTTTCAAAGCTGCTGTAGCGCAGGCCGGCGTTAAGTACCAGATTATCGTTAATTTGCCAGCTGTCCTGCAGGTAAAACGCCAGTGAGTTCACTTCGGTTTTGCCGCCGGTATCGCGCTGGCGCCGCATTACATAAGTACCGGCATCTAACCCAATCCGTGGTATAGCGACATAAGTACGGTATTCCCACCAACCGCGGGCTTCTGCTTCACCATTTTGAAACTCGAGGTAATCGACACTAAGCTTTTCACTGTCCAGACCAAATTGCAGGGTGTGATCATCAAGCAGATAAGTAAAATCGAGCCGGAACTGATCGCGCTGATAGGTTTCGCTAATCAAATTGCTGGTGGTCCAGTCACCATAGCGCTGGCCGTTCAGATTAACGTAATCCCAAATGCCGGGCAGGCGGTTAGTTGGGATAGTGTCTGCCGAGTCTTCCAGCCGGCCTAAGGTGGCCGACACGGAAAAGTCGTCGGTGATAAAACCCTGATAGCGCGCTGAGTACATAGTGCCGCCGCTGGTACTTTTGGTCACGCCACTGGCATCGCCCTTACCGTCTTGCTGATCCCAGCTAAAGTTGTCGTACCGCAGTTTGGCGCTGTTATCCAGGGCGGTAAAGGTCACCACGTGGTCATCACTGATGTACCAGTCCATATTAACAAACCAGCGGCTGTCGTCTTTTTCATGTTCGGTAAATACCGTCGCGGCGCTGTTGGCATATTGCGAGCGGTATTTTCTCGGGTTAAACAGGGCATAGACAAACAACTTATCCTCTATCAGGGCGCCACTGGCCCAGACATTGGCTTCATAGAATTCAGCTTCCGAGTCTTTATTGTTAATAGAGATGCTGCCACCCGGGTTATATACTGTGCTATGGGCTGAGTGCAGGGCCGCCGGATCATAACGCAGCTCGGCACCAAAGCGGCTGTCGTTACCGCCGGTTTTCGATACTGCATTAACTACGCCACCAATAAAGCGGTCGTATTCAGCCGAAATACCGCCGGTTTTTACCTGAGTTTGTGCTATTGCTTCCCATGGCAGGTCAATAGAACCAATGCCGGTGCGCAGGGCGCTGATATTCATGCCATTTAAAAAGTAGCCGTTTTCCGCCGCCGAAGCGCCGCCAAAACTGGAAGCTTTAAATTCTGAGCTTCGCGCTACACCCGGGGTCAATAGGGCAATATTTTCAAAGCCGGTGTTTACCGGCATCTGATCCAGCGTTACGGCATCAAAGGTCAGGCCGGCAGTAGAGTCACTGGTGTCAATACGCTGAATACGTGAGCCCATTATGGCAATTTTTTCAATGCTATCGCTGCTGCTTAGCACCGGCGCATAGGTAACCGCCTGACCCAGGCTGATGCTGATGCGTTCACCATCAATCACCGGCTTGCCATCTTGCGTAACGCTAACGCTGTATTCGCCCACCGGTAGCGCGCGCAGCACGTATTCACCTTTGCTGTTAGTCTGTACGGTGCGGCTAAAACCCTGTTGTAAATGGCGTAACGTAATGACCACATCAGTTAGCTGGCTGCCGTTTTGCGCACTAATAGTGCCTTTAAGTAAACCGGTGGTGTTGTCCTGGGCCAGCGCCGGGCTGCCAGACAGTGCCAGCGCCATAGCGGTGGCCAGCACGGAGAGCTTGATGTTTTTTGCTGTGTTAAGTTTCATCACTGTTGCTTCCTGTATATTGTATATTCTGATTATGGTTAAAGGTTTTTGCCTACCGCTGCAAAAATTCCGCCCTAAGCGGCGAAAAAAAATTCAGAAGCGATTGATCCGAAATGTTGTCAGATCAAGTGCCGGCGCCTGTTTCTGCAGGCAACTGGTCAGCAACTCGGCGCTAAATGCCGCTTGGGTTAAGCCCAGATGTTGGTGGCCAAAGTTGTAATAGATGCCACTGTGGCGCGGGCAGGGGCCCAGCACCGGCAATGAGTCGGGTAATGATGGCCGGTTACCAGCCCAGACGGTATGGTTAGCAAATAAGTCAGCTGGGGGTTTAACCGCGGTTGTGCGCTGGCGCAGCAACTGGTCGGCATGTTGCTGCAGTACCGTAGCGCGCTGATAATCGGGTTTGGCGTGCAGGCCGGCAAATTCTGCCGTACCGGCCAGACGCAAGCCCTGTTGCATCGGTGTCATAATGCATTTGCGCTCCAGTGAGCTAACCGGCCGGCTCAATGCCACCGGCGCTAACATCAGGTGATAGCCACGCTCGGCTTCAAGCGGTACTCGCCAGCCCAATTGCCGTGTTAGCTGCGCCGAGTGGGCGCCGGCGGCAATAATCAGCTGCTGACAGACAATTTCTCTGTCGTCGCAGATTAGCTGTTGCCGGTTTGGGCCCGGGATCAGCTGGCGCACTTCGGTGCGCAGATACCGGCCGCCGAGTTGGCAAAACTGCCGATAAAGTTGCTGACACAGCAGCAGCGGATTGCTGCTGTGGGCTACTTCAGTAAAATCCAGCGCAGCACTCAGCGTTGCAGCCAATGCCGGCTCCAGCTGCTGCAGTTGTTGTCTGTCACACCAGCGCACATCAATGCCGGCGGTGCGATAGGCCTGATATTGCTGTTGCAGCGCACTGATATTGCGGTTTTCTGTCACCAGCAGCGCGCCGTTATATTGGATTTGCTGGCTGAGCTGACAGCTGTGCAGTAGTTTTTGCCAACTGGCCAGGCTGGCATGGTTTAAGCCACTTAACGCCCGTTGATGGGCATCGCGTTTACTTTTACGCATATTGGCAACAAAGCGGGCGAACCACGGCAGCGCTTGCAGTAAATAACCGGCGCGAATACGCAGAGGCCCAAGTGGATTGAGCAGCATAGCCGGCAATTGGCTTAACAGCGCCGGCTGCGCCAGCGGGAATACCTGCTCGGTAGCAAAGTGGCCGGCATTACCGGCGGAGCAACCCTGGCCAATACCCTTGGCATCGAGTAGCAGCACGTCAAATCCGGCTTGTTGCAAAAATAGCGCATTGCTTAATCCCACTATACCGCCACCGATAATACAGACCTGTTGCACAGTAAAACTCCAAAATCACTTGATAATGTAGATTGTATACAATATTCTTTATTCAACATCAATGATAGAGGTTAAAAAAGATGCAAGTAAACTGGCAAGGTGTCTATCCGGCAATCTCCACCCAATTTCAGGCTGACGGCAGTATTAACTACGCGGCCAATGCCCGTATGTTAGAGCAGCTGATAGCTGATGGCATTGACGGCATTATTGCGCTGGGTACGGTGGGCGAAAATGCTTCACTAACGGCGACAGAGAAGCGGGAGTTTTTGCAGCAAACGGTAAAGACGGTGGCCGGGCGCATTCCGGTGATTGCCGGTTGCACAGAGCACAGTGCCGCTCAGGCCATTGATTATATTAAGGCCGCCGAACAGATTGGTGTCGATGGCATTATGCTGCTGCCGGCGGTGGTGTACCGCGGCACTGACAGAGAAGTGTTGGTGCATTATCAGACGGCCGCCCGCGCTACCCGGCTGCCGATTATGTTGTACAACAACCCGGTTAGCTACGGCGTGGATATTAACCTGGAGATGACGGCCGTTCTGGCAGAAGAGCCGAATATTGTTGCCATTAAAGAATCCACCACTGACACCCGCCGCATTACCGAGCTGCAAAGTCGCTTTGGCGAGCGATTTCAGATTTTCTGCGGTGTTGATGACATTGCGCTGGAGTCGGTATTGCTCGGTGCCACCGGCTGGATCTCCGGTTTAACCAATGTGTTTCCGCGCGAATCGGTAATGTTGTTCCGACTGGCCCGGGCCGGGCGCATTAACGAGGCGCGGGAAATTTACCGCTGGTTTATGCCGCTGCTGCGGCTGGATACCATTCCAACCCTGGTGCAGTGCATCAAGCTGGCAGAGCAACTGCTTGAGCGCGGCAGTGAGAATGTGCGTTTGCCGCGGTTGGCATTACAGGGCACCGAGCGGGCCTATGTTGAGCAAGTGGTTGCTCAGGCACTGCGTACCCGGCCTGATTTGAGCAAATATCAAGCCGTGCCGGCTGAATAACCAAGCGGGGACTGTTTGTGTTAAAAGGAACCTATTTTTGTGTCGATGCCCATACCTGCGGCAATCCGGTGCGGCTGGTAACCAGCGGTCATCCTGTGCTGCGCGGCAACACTATGAGTGAGAAACGGCTGGATTTTCTCGCCCACCATGATTGGATCCGTAAAGGCCTGATGTTTGAGCCGCGCGGCCACGCCATGATGTCAGGGGCATTTTTGTACCCGCCTTGCTCAGACAATGCCGATGCCTCGGTGCTGTTTATTGAAACCAGTGGCTGCTTGCCGATGTGCGGCCACGGCACCATAGGTACAGTAACAGCGGCGATAGAAAGTGGTTTGTTAACGCCGAAAACGCCGGATGAGCTTATTTTGGATGTGCCGGCCGGGCAAATTCGCGTCAGCTACCGTCAGCAGGGCGACAAAGTGCTGGCGGTGAAAATTATCAATGTGCCGTCCTATCTGGCGATTGCCGATGCCCGCGTCACAGTGCCGGGGCTGGGGGAGCTGAACATTGATGTTGCTTATGGCGGTAACTTTTATGCCATTGTCGAGCCGCAGGCAAATTTCCCCGGTTTAGAGCACTGGAGCGCCGACAAGGTGCTGCACTTTAGCCCGCTGCTGCGCGACGCGATGAACAGCGCTTATCAGTGTCAGCATCCGCTGGATAGCAGTATTAGCGGCGTTAGCCATGTGCTGTGGACCGGCGTGCCGAAAACCGCCGGTTCCGATGCGGCCAATGCGGTGTTTTATGGCGACGGCGCTATCGACCGCTCGCCTTGTGGCACCGGCACCAGTGCCCGTATGGCGCAGCGTTTTGCCCGTGGTTTGTTACAGCAGGGCCAGCGTTTTGTGCACGAGAGTATTATCGGCAGCCAGTTTAGCGGTGTGGTGGAAGCGGTCACTGAAGTGGCCGGTTGCACAGCAATAATACCGTCCATTGAAGGCTGGGCGCACGTTTATGGTTATAACCAGATCCGCATCGACGATGCCGATCCCTACGCCGCAGGCTTTTTGGTGAGGTAATGATGATTACAGGACAACATTATATCGGCGGCCACTGGTGTGGTCAGCCGCTAAGTACTAACACAGCGTTTAATCCGGCGCAAAACACGGCGCTGCCCTGGTGTTTTGCCGAAGCGGGGGAGGCCGAGTTGCACAGCCTGCTTGAGCAGGCCACGGCGGCCTTTGCGCTATATCGTTATGTAACAAACGCTGCCAGAGCTGATTTTCTCGATGCGATTGCTGCTGAACTGGAGCAGCGTAAAGCCGATATTATCAGCACTATGCTGCAGGAAACTGCGTTAGCACAAGCCAGAGCGCAGAGTGAGCTCGGCCGCACCTGCAACCAGTTGCGGTTATTTGCCACAGAGCTGCGCGCGCCGGCTGACGATTGCAGCCTGCCAGCCTTACCTGAGCGCCAACCGCTGCCAAGGCCGGCGCTGCGGCTTGGCAAAGTACCGCTTGGCCCGGTGGTGGTGTTTGCCGCCAGTAATTTTCCGCTGGCGTTTTCGGTCGCCGGTGGCGATACCGCCTCAGCGCTGGCCGCCGGCTGTCCGGTGATTGTCAAAGCGCATAATGCGCATCCGGCCACGTCTGAGCTGGCAGCGCGTGCTATAGCAGCGGCAGCAGATAAAACGGCGATGCCGGCCGGGGTGTTTACGCTGGTGCATGCCCGTCAGCATGCATTTTCAGAGGCGCTGATCCGGCATCCGGCGATTAAAGCGGTGGCCTTTACCGGCTCTGAGCAGCTGGGCATGCATTTTCAGCGTTTGATATGGCAACGGCCGGTACCTATTCCGTTTTTTGGCGAGCTGGGCTCACAAAACCCGCTGTTTGTGTTGCCGCAATATCTGGCGCAGCATAATGACAGTTTTGCCAGCCAACTGGCGCAGTCAGTGCTAAATGGCTGCGGTCAGTTTTGCACCCGGCCCGGCTTAGTGTTTGTGCTTAAAGGGGCTGAGGCATTGCAGACGCAACTTAAACAGCATTTTAGCCAGGCGCAGGCCGGCGCCATGCTAACGGCGAAAATTGCCAGCCATTACCGCGCCGGCTGTCAGGCGTTGTTGCAAACGGATGGTGTAACCCTGCTGGCGCAAGGCCAGGGCGAGGAAACGGCGTGTTATACCCGGCCGCGGTTGTTTCTGACCACTGCCAATGCGTTTATGCAACAAGGCAGCTTGCAGCAGGAGATTTTTGGCCCGGCTACAGTGTTGATTGAATGCGCTGACCTAACCCAGATGCAGATGCTGGCCACCACCTTACAAGGCCAGTTAACGGCCACGCTGTATGCCACTGAGGCGGAACTGGCTAGCGCTCAGGGGTTATTGCACGAGCTGGAATTACATTGCGGAAGGCTTATTTATGCGCAAATGCCAACCGGGGTTGAAGTCTGTGCCGCTATGCAGCATGGTGGACCCTTTCCGGCCACTACCGACAGCCGTTATACTGCGGTAGGCAGCCGGGCAGTACAGCGTTTTTTACGGCCACTGTGCTATCAGAACTTTCCACCGCATAACGGAGATACAGCATGAGCAGACAAATTGGTGGCGCAAGCACCGCAGATGCACTGGCGCAGTTAAACGATATGACGGCCGGCGTAGTGCCGATAGCGGCGGACGAATTCCGCCAGCGCTTAGCCAATGCCTGTCAGCTAATGCAACAGCAGCAGTTGGATGCCATGCTACTGACGGCCGGCACTAATTTGTACTATTTCACCGGTTTGCGTTGGTACGCCAGTGAACGCTTAGTGGCGGCACTGCTGCTGGCCGATGGCAGCCTGCATTATATTATTCCGGAGTTTGAGCGCGGTACTATAGCGCCACTACTGCTGTTACCCGGCCAGCTGCACGGCTGGCAAGAGCACGAAAGCCCGTATCAGCTGTGTGTGCAGCTGCTGCAGGGCAAAACCGCGCTGGCACTGGATGAAAGTGCAACGTTTTTTATTGCCGATGGTTTAAAAAACGCTAACCCAGCCTTGCAACTAACTAATGCTGCCAGCGTTAGTGCTACATGCCGGCGCTGTAAATCTGCAACCGAGCTGGCGATTATGCAGCGGGCGATGGATATGACGCTGGCCGTGCATAAAGCGGTGGCCGGTATCTTATATGCCGGCATTAGCACAGCTGAAGTTGAAGCTTTTATCGATGCGGCGCATCGTAAGGTCGGGGCGGCAGAGGGCAGTTATTTTTGTATTGTGCTGTTTGGTGGCGACACCGCTTATCCGCACGGTGTGGCTAAGCCCAAAGCACTGGAAGACGGCGATATGGTGTTAATAGATACCGGTTGCCGCTTGCACGGCTATTTGTCTGATATTACCCGCAGCTATGTATTTGGCACACCAAGCGCGCGCCAGCGTGACGTGTGGCAACATGAAAAAGCCGCTCAGGCTGCTGCCTTTGCCGCTGCTGCTATCGGCGTGCCGTGCCAGCAGGTCGACCGGGCGGCGCGCAGTTATTTACAGCAACAGGGTTACGGTCCAGGTTATCAGTTACCTGGCCTGCCGCACCGCACCGGCCATGGTATTGGCCTGGATATTCATGAGGGGCCTTATCTGGTTGAGGGCGACGAACAGCCACTGGAAGCGGGCATGTGCTTTAGCAACGAGCCGATGCTGGTGCTGCCGGGTGAGTTTGGCGTGCGGCTGGAAGACCACTTTTATATGACGGAGCAAGGGCCGTGCTGGTTTACTGAGCCGGCACTGGCTGTTGATCAGCCATTTAACTAAACGGGCATGAATGAACTTTAGCGTCTTTGGCTATCTCTTAAATTAAAGTTAGTGTTGTGTTTGCCGATAACAGTAGCTAACACCAGATGCAACTGCAGGAGACGGTGATGGACGCTTTTATGCCCTTTGTACAGCGCGTACCCGGCACGCCGGTCGAGCCTGATCCCAAGCAGGTTGTACCGGTATTTAAGGATGCGCGCTTAAGCCCGATTAAAGCAAATGAACAGAAATTCCTTATTCTGACCCGGCCTGCACGCAAGCACGACCGGCGCCAACAAGAGTATCCCGAGGCGCCTTACACTACGCCGGAAGAAGATTTGCATGTCGATAAAGACGGCCATCTGGATATTTTTGTCTGAATTTGCCCGCTGTTAAGGCATAATAGCCGCCTTATTTTGCTGCCGGTTGTATCAGTGTTGCCTACTTCCTTTTATTACAAACTGAGTTGTTATGCGTAAGCAGGTTGCCAGCGCCTTTGCGCCAGGCGGTGCTTTAGCCGTGCATATAGCCGGTTTTAACGCCCGCGATGCGCAAGTAAAAATGGCACAAGCCGTAGCTGATGTCATCGAAACGCCGGGCGCGTTAGTGGTAGAAGCCGGTACCGGTACCGGTAAAACCTATGCCTATTTAGTGCCGGCGCTGCTGAGCGGGAAAAAAGTAGTGCTATCTACCGGCACCAAGAATCTGCAGGAACAGCTGTATTTCCGCGATTTGCCCAAGGTGGTTAAAGCCCTGGCCAGCCCGTTGCAGCTGGCGTTACTTAAAGGCCGTAGTAATTACCTGTGTTTGTTTCGTTTAGAGCAGCACTACAACCATGTGCCGATGCAGGATGAGCAACTGATCCAGGATTTAAGCCTGATCAAAAAGTGGTCGGCCGAAACCCAAAGCGGCGATATCGGCGAGTTAAGCTACATCAGCGAAGACTCCAAAGCCTTGCCTTATGTCACCAGCACCACCGACAACTGCCTGGGCAAAGACTGCCCGGTGTACGAAGACTGCCATTTACTCAAAGCGCGTAAAAAAGCCCAGGCGGCCGATTTGGTGGTAGTAAACCATCATTTGTTTTTTGCTGATCTGGCATTAAAAGACACCGGCTTTGGCGAGCTGCTGCCGCAAATGGATGTGATTATTTTTGATGAAGCGCATCAGCTGCCGGATATTGCCAGTGACTATTTTGGCGAAAATGTTTCCAGTCGCCTGTTACTGGACTTGTGCCGTGATATTGATGTTGCTTGCAAAACTGAACTGCGCGACCACCCGCAACTGGCGAAAACTGCTGATAAAGTGGCACAGTTGATCAAAGACTGGCGCCTGCAGTTTGGCAATGATGCCACTAAAGGTAACTGGCGCGAGGCTTACCAAAAACCGGAGATGCAAACGGCATTGAACCGCGTTAGCGAAGCCATAGATATGCTGTATCTGGTGATGAAAAGCAGCCTGGGTCGCAGCGATTTAATTGATAATGCCTTTGAGCGCTTAGCGCTGTGTAAAGCACGCTTATTAAAACTGACCGATATGCAGCAAAACGGTGTCAGCCTGTGGTTTGAAACTACCCGCTTGCACGTTAGCCTGCATTTAACGCCGCTGAGTATTGCTGATAAATTTCGTGACATTGTCGCTGCTGATAACCGTAGCTGGGTGTTTACCTCGGCCACCTTGTCGGTGAATAACGGCTTTAGTCATTATACTGCGCAGATGGGGCTGAATAACGCCAAAACCCTGTTGCTGGAAAGCCCGTTTAACTACGCTGAGCAGGCATTGCTGTGTGTACCGCGCTATATGAGCGAGCCACACGAGCAGGGCATGGCACGGCAGTTACTGCAAATTGCCGTTAGGCTGATAGAAGCCAATAACGGCCGCTGTTTCTTTTTATTTACCAGCCACCGTATGCTGCAACTGGTAGCGAAACAACTGCCCGATCTGGTGCGCCAGCCGGTGTTGGTGCAGGGCAGCAGCGGCAAGCGGTTATTGCTCGACCAGTTTGTTAAACTGGATAACGCCGTGCTGCTCGGCACCGGCAGTTTTTGGGAAGGTGTCGACGTGCGCGGCGATACACTCAGCTGCGTAATTATTGATAAACTACCCTTTGCCTCACCGGACGAACCTTTGCTGCAAGCGCGCAGCGAAGACTGCACCCTGCGCGGTTTGGATCCTTTTGCCGAAGTGCAATTGCCACAAGCGGTGATCACCTTAAAGCAGGGCGTAGGCCGCTTAATTCGTGATGTCACTGACCGCGGCGTGATGGTAATTTGCGACAATCGTTTAGTGACAAAGCCGTACGGCGAAGTATTTTTAACCAGCTTACCGCCGATGCGCCGCACCCGCTCGCTGGACGAGGCAGTAAGCTTTTTACAACAGATTAAACAGGACAGCGAACGTGAATAAAAGCGCCGTGGCCGGCATAAAGTTACTTGCCTTAGACACCTCTACCGAAGCCTGCTCAGTCGCCTTGCAGGTTGGCACGGATATTTTAACCCTGGACGAAGTCTGCCCGCAGCAGCATAGTAAACGGGTGCTGCCGATGGTGCAGCAGTTGCTGAGTCAGGCCGGTATCAGCCTTAATCAGTTGGACGGCATTGTATTTGGCCGTGGCCCGGGCAGCTTTACCGGGGTGCGCATTGGTGTAGGGGTAACCCAGGGGCTGGCCTTTGGTGCAGATCTGCCGGTATATGGCGTGTCCACCCTGGCGGCGATGGCGCAGGCGGCGCAGCGTTTACACGGTGCAAAGCAGGTTATCGCGGCAATAGATGCGCGTATGGCCGAGGTGTATATCGGTAGCTTTAGCTTACAACAGGGCCTGATGCAGGCAATCAGCAGCGAAGTGGCCATTAAACCGCAGGATATCAGTGGCTTTGATCTCAGTGGTGAAGTACATGCTGTTGGTACCGGTTGGCAAACCTATGCTGCAGTCTTACTGCAAAAACAGCCTGCTGTTATCGCCAAGGATATTTTATATCCGTCGGCACAGGATATGCTTACGCTGGCGCTGCCGGCCCTTGGCGCAGGGCAGTTTATCGCCGCAGAGCTGGCAGAGCCGGTGTATGTGCGTGATGATGTGACCTGGCAAAAACTGCCGGGAAGATAAAATAACTTGGTTAATAATGCTTTCTGGTTATAATTAAGCCAGTTTGCTTAAGTGATGATGCTATGACGTTAAACGTTAATCAGAGCCTGAATGCCACCACCAACATTAGCAGCATTTTTGCCGGTAATGAGCCTCGCCGTGCGTTGCCGCGCAATGAGACGACGACTGAGCTGCCGCAAGGCCGTGGTGTACGTGCCAGCAATGAGGTGATAAGCCAACTGGATGACGAGCGTCGCCGGCAAGCAAACTTCAGCTCTGCCAACGACCGGCGCAGCCAACAAGCCATAGATGCCTACCAAAGCCAGGCCAACGAGCAGCGGCGCAGCGAAGTGCAATCGCTGCTCGGTGTTGATCTTTACGCCTGAATAAAACCAATCATCGTTTCTCGCCGTAGTCTAAGCAGAGATATTCTGCATAGAGACGGTTATGACTTCTACTTGTTTAATTACCGGTGCCAGCTCCGGCATCGGCCGCGAATTAGCGCTGCATTACGCCGCCAACGGCTGGAAAGTGTACGCAGTAGCGCGTTCAACCGATAAACTGCAAGAGTTGGCGCAAAATTCTGCTATTCGCGCTTTGCCGCTGGACCTTACCGATAACACCGCACTACAGCGTATTGCACAGCAATTAACAGATGACGGCATAGTGCTGGACTTACTGCTACTTAATGCCGGTACCTGCGAATATGTTGATGCCAACGATTTGGAGCTGGCGGCGTTTGAGCGCACCTTTGCTATTAACTTTCATGCTGTGGTGGCGGCCACCAAATACTTTATGCCGCTGCTAAAAGCCTCGTTAACACCACAATTGGCAATTGTCAGTTCGATGGCACACTTTTTCCCTTTCACCCGCAGCGAAGCCTATGGTGCCAGCAAGGCCGCAGTCAGTTATTTTGTCGACAGTTTACGGGTAGATTTAGCCGATAGCGGTATTAATGTCAGTTTAATTGAACCGGGTTTTGTTGATACGCCGCTGACGCAAAAGAACGATTTTGCCATGCCATTTTTAGTGCCGGTAACGCAAGCCGCCAACCGTATTTATACCGGTTTAGCCAAAGGTAACAGCCGGATCCGTTTTCCGCGCCGCTTAAGCCTGCTGTTAAAGCTGTTGTCTTTATTGCCGTATGATTTACGCAATAGTGTAGCCAGAAGGATGAAGCAGTAGTGGCCGGCGCTAAGGGTTTTAACTGGCGTGCTCTGGTTGGTTTTGAGCTGTGTTGGTTTGCGCTGGTGTATTTTCAACAAATGGCTGTACTGCCGGTGCTGGCTTACTTAGTTTATGGCTTATGGCAGTTGGATAAAGCAGGACGCGTTGCGGTGCTACTGATACTGCTGGCAGGTGTCGCTACAGACACGCTGTTGCTGCGTCTGAACGTTATACAGTTCAGCGGCAGCACGCTATTGCCATTCTGGTTTGTACTGCTGTGGGCGGTGTTTGCTCTGGCTGCAGTGGAATTTATGGCCAAAGTACTCACTAAACCCTGGTTGGCTGCCATACTGGGCGCCAGCGGTGGGCCTTTATCTTACTGGGGCGGGGCAGCGCTTAGCGGTGGTGCCTTGCAGTTTCCGTTGCAGCTTTACTCTGCAGTCGTGTTAATTGTGGTCTGGGCGTTTATTGCTGTAGCGCTTGGCCAAAGCAGGAGGTGGTATGTTAAAGCCGTATAGTCTGTTATTGCTGCTGGGTTTAGCCGGTGGCGTTGGTTTTAATGCTGCGGCGGTGCCTGAGCTGACAACGGTTGGCGAAGGCTCGTACCGCTATCTGTTCTGGCAGTTATACGATGCGCGTTTAGCCAGTGAAGATGGTAAGTTCGACAGTTACCAGCAAAGTACGCCTTTATTGCTGGAGCTGACCTATAAACGTGATATTACCAGACAGCAGTTTATTGATGCCACCATAGATGAGTGGAAAAAACTGGGGCACAGCAGTAAAGCACAGCAACAGCAGTGGGCGCAGCAGTTACAAAGCTTGTGGCAGGATGTGAAGGAAGGCGATACGCTGGCAGCGCTGTTGCAAGATGATGGCAGTGTTAAGTTTTATTTAAATGGTACACAAACCGGTGTGCTGGAAGACAGCGCTTTTGGCACGGCATTTTTTGATATCTGGTTGCACCCTGATACCAGCGCACCTAAATTGCGCCGTCAGTTAATTGCAATAAATTAACGGGACACCATCGAACCGATTTGCTCACGCTAACGCGCCGTGAACCCTTCCCTGGGGGCTCGACTATAAACTTCTTCCTTGAAGTTTACCCGTCGGGCCAGCGGAGCTGTTCAAATTCGCTCCCGGCGAATTTGTCAGGCATCCATGCCTTCAACGGTCAGCTTAGAGCAAATCGGTTCTTACTTCGCAGCGTAAACAATGATGCATGCTACTTAGTTTGCTGAATATACTGGATCAGCTTTTTCGCAATCTGGGTATTATCCTGAAAACCGACAAAGTCTTTAGCATCTTTGCCATACGCCAGTACGGCAACATCAGCAGCGGTATGGCCGCCACTGGTCCAGCCGGTATAGGAGTACTTTGCTACCAACTGGTTTGACAGCTTGCGCAGCGTGGTTTCATCCTGTTGCCGTGCAGCTAACAGTGCCTGTTGTTCTTCTGCCGTTAAGCTGATTGATGTCAGCTTTGTCCACAGAGCCAAAGCGGCGTTATCTGAATCCGCTTTTTTCAGCTGCTGTGCAATACTGCGGCCGGTAGCAGTAACTTTGCGTACCACATCCGGCAGCCACTGGTATTCGCCGGCCGCACCCAGAGACATACCGCCGGTTTCATGATCGGCAGTAATTACCAAAATAGTATCAGGGTGTTTATCCACATAAGCTTTAGCCACGGCTATGGCTTTAGCAAAATCGTCCATTTCGGCCATCGCACAGGCGATATCGTTATCATGGCCACACCAGTCTATCTGGCTGCCTTCTACCATCAGCACAAAGCCTTTTTTGGCTGGCGTTAACAGTTGCAGTGCTTTTTCTGTCAGGGTGGCCAGTTGCTGATCCTGCCCGCTGTTTAATACTGCCGGTAAAGCGGTTTCAGCCAATAATGCCAGGGCGGGGATCCTGGTTAAGGTATCCAGCTGCTGCCAACTGTCGGTGTACTGAAAACCCAGTTGTTTAAACTCATTAACCAGGTTGCGATCATCGCGGATAAAATATTGTGTGCCTCCACCTAAAATAACGTCGGCAACGGTTTTACCTTCGATGCGATAATCCAGGTACATATCGGCAATTTCATTGTAATTACGCCGGCTTTTATTGTGCGCTAAAAAAGACGCCGGCGTAGCGTGGTTAACCTGAGAACTGGCAACAATACCGTTAGCTTTGCCCAGCTTTTTGGCCAGCTGCATCATGGTGCCGATAGGAATGTGCTGGCGGTTTACCGAAATAGCACCGTTGTAGCTTTTAAAGCCAGTGGCCAGCGCTGTGGCGCCGGCAGCTGAATCGGTAACGTAGGTGTCATCATCCGGGTAGGTGCTGGCCATGCCCAGCCACAGCTCGTCAAAAATAGTGTTTTCCACTTCAGCTGTGGCTTTGTCATCACTGAAATAACGGTAACCGGCCAGATAAGCCGGGCCCATGCCATCGCCAATCATATAAATAATATTTTTCGGAGCAGCAGACGCCAAAGCAGGCGTGAGCAGCAGTGTCAGCGTGAGCAGAGAGTTACGCATAGGGCTTTACCTTATAACAGCTTGATGTTCTGGTGGGCTAGTGTACTTTATAGCGGCAAGATGGCAAAAAGATGTCGACGGTTATCTGGTTTTCTGTGGCCAAAGGTTTATTTTCAGCATAAAAATGTCGCTGAACCCTTAATACAAAATGAACTGTATTAAATCCAGAGACTCTTATGTGCATATTTTGTACAGTTTTTTCGTTCAAGCTTTGCAACTTGCAAAGTGCCAACAAAACCAAGGTGTTGTTTATGTCGATAAAAATTACAAGAAAGACAGTGTTGTACCCGTTAGCTTTTCTCTGCGTTACCTTAGCGGGCTCACTGGCTGCGCAAAGTACTGATCATACTGAAAAGTTGACGCAGTTGGCTGACGCGACACAGCGCAGCAAAGCGCATAAACAACGCAATCAATATCGTAATCCGGTAGAAACGCTGCAATTTTTTGGCCTGACACCCGATATGTCGGTACTGGAGATTTGGCCCGGCCATGGTTGGTATACCGAAATTCTGGCGCCTTTTGTTAAAGAGCAGGGCAAGCTGACTCTGGCGCAGTTTCGTCACAATGACGGTTCGTTAAAAGATGATCGCAGTATTTTCTGGGCGCGGGTTAGCCAAAAGTTGGCTGAGCGTATAGCTGAACAAGCCGACTATTTTGGTGAGGTGGCAATGGTTGAGCTGGACCCGCCGCTGTTATCACCGCAACAGGATGAACAGTTTGATATGGTGCTGACATTTCGTAATGCCCATATCTGGAACGAAGACGGCAATTTGTTCGGCACCTTGCAAAGCCTTTTCCAGGCACTAAAGCCCGGTGGCACCTTAGGCATGGTCGAACACCGCGCCGCACGGTTGTCGGATATCTCCAGTTCAGCAGTGGATGGTTACCTGGATGAGTCTTATGTTATTCAGGCCGCCCAGCTGGCCGGTTTTGAACTGGTTGCCAGCAGCGAAATTAATGCCAATCCCGCCGATATGAAAAATTATCCCAAAGGTGTTTATGCCTTGCCTCCGACCCTGGCGATGGGGCAGTATAACAAAGCTGAGTACCTCGCTATTGGTGAAAGCGATCGTATGACGCTGAAGTTTGTTAAACCAAAGGAATAATCAGGCCAATTGTGCAATGCCTGTAATTGTGGGATGATTGGCCGTTAGAGTAAAAACTCCAATAAAGCCACTATTGTAATTAAAGCGCAACGACAGATTGCGTGTCAGTGGTTTTATATCTATACAATAATAACCTTAGACAAGAGGAGAGGACGGTGGATAGAGTTTGGTTAAAACGTTACCCGTCAGGCGTACCCGCAGAAATTAATGCCGATCATTACCCGTCATTATTAGATATTTTTGAACAAAGCATTGCACAATATCCGGATAACACCGCTTTTATCAATATGGGTAAAAGCATCAGTTATCGTGAACTGGACCAGCAAAGCACCGCTTTTGCCGCTTACCTGCAAACAGAACTGGGGCTGAAAAAAGGCGATGCCGTTGCCATTATGATGCCTAATTTGTTGCAATACCCCATTGCATTGATGGGCGTGCTGCGAGCCGGTTGTGCAGTGGTAAACGTTAACCCGCTGTATACGCCACGTGAGCTGGAGCATCAGCTAAATGACTCCAAAGCCAAAGCCATTATTATCGTAGAGAACTTTGCTCACACCTTAAGTGCAATAGAAAGCAAGGTGAAATTGGATCACGTGATCCTGACCACTATGGGCGATCGTTTAGGTGCGCTAAAAGGCACTATCGTTAATTTAGTGGTTAAGCATGTTAAAAAGCTGGTGCCGGCCTATAAACTGACAAAGTTTGTGCGCTTTAACAGTGCGTTGGAAAAAGGCGCCACCCTACAGTACAGCAAGCCTGCAATGCAGGGCTCCGACATTGCGTTTTTACAATACACCGGCGGTACAACCGGCGTATCAAAAGGCGCTATGTTAACGCACCGTAATATGGTGGGTAACCTGGAGCAGGTCAGTGGTTGTTTGGACAATTTGCTGGAAAAAGGTGCCGAGCAGGTAGTTACCGCACTGCCGCTGTACCATATCTTTGCCTTAACCGCGAACTTCTTCACCTTCTTTAAATATGGTGCAACCAACCTGCTGATCACTAACCCGCGTGATATGAAGGGCTTTGTTAAAGAGCTGCAGAAGTTTCACTTTACTATCTTTACCGGTGTCAACACGTTGTACAACGGCTTATTAAATACCCCGGGTTTTGCTGAGTTAAACTTCAGCGGCCTCAAAGCCTCCATCGGCGGTGGTATGGCAGTACAACGCCCGGTCGCAGAGCGCTGGCAGAAAGTAACCGGCACCCGTTTAATGGAAGGTTACGGTTTAACAGAATGCTGCCCACTGGTAACGGTAAGCCCTTATGACTTAACCGGTTTTAACGGCAGCATTGGTTTGCCTGCGCCTTCTACCGATATCCGTCTGGTCGATGAGGATGGCAATGATGTTGCCGCCGGAGAACCGGGTGAAATGCTGGTAAAAGGCCCGCAGGTGATGTTGGGCTATTTAAACCGGCCGGAAGAAACGGCAAAGGTGCTGAAAGACGGCTGGTTGTATACCGGTGATATCGCCCGTATGGACGAAGAAGGCTTCTTTTATATTGTCGATCGCAAGAAAGACATGATTCTGGTCTCCGGCTTCAACGTTTATCCGAACGAAATTGAAGAAGTGGTCGCAATGAGCGATAAGGTGCTTGAAGTTGCAGCTGTGGGCGTGCCAAACGACGCCACCGGCGAAGCGGTTAAACTCTTTATTGTAAAAAAAGACGCCAGCTTAACTGAGCAGGAAGTGATCCAACACTGCCGGCAACATTTAACGGGCTATAAAGTGCCTAAGCAGGTAGAATTCCGTACAGAATTACCGAAAACCAATGTCGGTAAAATTTTACGGCGAGAGCTTCGTGGTTAATACGCTTTACAACAAAAGCCGGCCTTGAAGCCGGCTTTTGTTTTCATAAGACACAACAGGTAACGCATGATTCCGTTAATTACTGATAACGAGGCATTGGCCACTTACTGTCAGCAAGCCGCAAACCATAACGTATTGGCAGTAGACACCGAGTTTATCCGCCAAAGTACACTGTATCCCAAGCTGGGTTTGATCCAACTGTTTGACGGCCAGGCTCTGGCGCTGGTTGATCCGCTGCGCATTACTGACTGGCAACCGCTGAACCGCTTATTTGCTGACACCGGCATTATTAAACTGCTGCATTCCTGTAGTGAAGATCTTGAAGCTCTGGCCACCATTGGTATTAACCAAATAACGCCGTTGTTTGATACCCAACTGGCCGCCGAGCTACTGGGGTGGGGCAGCAGCATGGGCTATGCCAGGCTGGTAGAGCAACTCACCGGTGAGATACTGGATAAAAGTGAATCGCGTACCGATTGGTTAGCGCGGCCTTTATCAGACACCCAGCTGACTTATGCCGCTAACGATGTACACTTTTTATTTCCGCTGTACGAAAAGTTTACCGCGCAGATGAGCACAGCGCAGCAACAGTTGTTGTTACAAGAGGGCGAGCAGTTAACCCGGCGTAAAGAGCAGCAACTGCCGCTGGAATTTAAGTATCTGGAAATTAAAAACAGCTGGCAACTTACCCCGCGGGAGCTGGCAATACTGCGTGAGCTGACCGCCTGGCGCCAACGCTATGCTATGGAACGTGACCTGGCATTGGGGCTGATACTAAAAGATATCCAGCTGATTGAGCTGGCCAAGCGCCGGCCGTCGACGGCTGAGAGCTTACTGAATATTCCCGGCATGCCACCGCGCGAACTACGGCGTCACGCTAAAACATTGGTGGAAATTATTGCTCAGGCCAAAGACTTGCCACAGGCACAGTGCCCGCAACGGTTTTACCACGAGCAGCAGTTTGCCGGCCATAAAGAAACCGTAGTGCAACTAACTCAGGCGATAAAACATGCCGCAGCAGAGCAGGGCATTCCGGCCGAATTTATCTCGGTGAAACGTCAGTTAAATGAGTATTTGAACTGGTGCTGGCGGGTAGCAGATCACGAGCGGCAGTTATTGCCGTTGCCGGAGTATTTACAGGGCTGGCGGCAAAGCCGTCTGCTGCCGTACTTGCCAAAACCGGCACATATAAAATAGTTAAACCTGGTATTAACGTCTGTCAGTTGCAGGTAGATCAGTATAATTTTCCGACAGTTTTATTCGATATTTGCCATTCATTTTGGTTGATCGTGATAAAAAACCATGGCGTAACACTTCAGCAATTCATAACTGAAGGGTTACAACAATGAAAGGAATAAAAATCTTTGCTTTGCCTGCAGTGTTGTCGCTGTCTTTGACAGGCTGTTTTCTCGATTCTGATTCAGATCCGTTGCCAACACCACCAGCTCCTCTTCCGGTGGTAGATGCCACAGTGCAGGTGGTGCATACAGCAATAGATGCGCCTGATGTGAACGTACTGGCCAACGACGATGTAGTTATCGAAGGTCTGGCCTTTGGCGAAGCTTCTGAGGTGCTGTCGCTGCCTCCGGCCACGTACAGCGTAGCGGTGGATGCATTGTTGCCGGGCGACAGCAGTGCCACTGTCATTGGTCCGCTGGACCTGGCGTTGGCAGAAGCCGTGCGTTATACCGTATTTGCCGTGGGTAAAGTGGCAGAAGAAACCTTAGAGCCGCTGGTCGTAACCGGCACAGTAAACGATGTCGCTGACGGTAAAATCCGTTTACAGGTAGTACACGCCGCCTCTACTGCACCTGAAGTCAGTGTGCATGTCACTGCACCGCAAGCTGAACTTGGCACCCCGGCAGTAACTTTCTCGTTTAAAGACTTTACCGATCCACTGCTGCTGGATCCGGCTGAATACCGGGTGCGCATTACACTGCCAGACAATGAAACCGTAGTGTTCGACAGCGGCACTTTGGATCTGTCTACTGCCGGTACGGATTTAGTGGTTGCCGCTGTGGACAGCCAATATTCCGGCGAGTCACCGGTGTCTTTACTTGCCGTGGGGCAGGATGGCAGCGGGTCAGCAATTTTGGATGCCGGCGCCACCGCATCGGTGCGGGTGGTGCACAATGTGTCTGATGCACCTGCTGTGGATGTGGTTGCAAATGATAATTTTGCTGAGCCGCTGGTTACTGCTTTGGCTTTCCCTGATTTTACTGACTATCTGACACCAGCAGCCGGTGATTACAACATTAAAGTAGCTGTATCAGGCACTGAAACTGATGTAATAGATGCAGACGTAACATTTGAAGCCGGGACCTTCTACAGCGTGTTGGCAGTTGGTTCATTAGACGCAACGGATGACTTCGCTATTGAGCCGCTGGTGTTAACCGATATGCCGCGCCGTGTCGCCACTGAAGCTAAGGTGCGCATTGTGCATGGCTCTACACTGGCGGGTAATGTCGATATTTATGTAACTGCAGATGGTGATATTGCCGAAGCTACTCCTGCCTTTGCCGATGTAGCCTTTAAAGCCGAAACCGGTTATGTGTCTTTAGCTGCCGGTGACTATGTGGTTAGCGTTACGCCAACCGGCAGTAAAACCGCAGCGATAGAAGCCGCGGTAGAATTGTCTGCCAATAGTATCTACACCGCTATTGCCCGCGACGGCGCAAACTTAGACGCTACTATGATTGGCCTGATCCTGATGGATGATTTTGGTGTGCTCTAACTCTGCACCACAGCAGCAAAATCATGGTGACAGCTAAGGTCCTGTAACCAGATTAAAGCCCGCATGCAGCGGGCTTTGTTTATGTTACGAAATTTCTCGTTCAACTCTGTGAAATATTTTGCCAGTGTGCAAGCATTTTGCTACTTTGCAGCTGAAAAAAATAATGATAACAGGAACGTTAAGCATGAAGTTGGTCTCTTTACGTCTGCTGGTTATGGCAGCCATATTGCCGCTGCAGGTTGCGGCTCAAGCCGCTATTCAGCCCACAGCAGCAGAACTGCCGGTAGAGGCCTTTGCCAGCGCCCCCACGGTAGATAAGCTTAAACTGTCACCGGATGGCACCAGGTTGTCGATGATCCAAACCGTCGATACTGAGAAAGAGCAGCTGGTGTTGGTAAAGTTGTTTGATCTGCAAACCGGCGAGCAGAGATTCCTGGTTAAGGCTGATAGCCGCGACCTGACTATCTATTCGGTGATCTGGGCCAACAATAAGCAGCTGCTGATGCGTGCGGCTTACGCTTCGCACCGTTACGGCACCCCGGTTACTGAAACGCGGCTGATGGTAATAGATATTGAAACCGGTAAAAACCGCAGTGTTATCTCGGGGCAGTTGCAGCGTAAACTGGTGCGTACGCCGCAGTTTCAATCGAATATTGTTGACCTTATGCCAGCCGATGAGCACAACTTTTTACTGGCGTTAGATGGCTTTAGCTATGGTGTTGGCACCAGTTTGGTTAAGGTTAATCTGAATGGTGAATTTTCTGAAATAGTTGCCCACTATCGGGGGTATTTGATTGATTGGGTTGTTGACCGTCAACACCGGCCGCGCATTGCTGTGTTTCGCGATGACACCAAGTATGAGATTAAAGAAAAACTGCCACAGGGTAATGAGTTTCGCAGCCTGTGGCAATTTGAGCTGTTCTCCGAACAAGAGGTGTGGCCTATAGGTTTCGATGCATCGCCGGATATTCTGTATGTGTCGGCCTATCATGAGGGCAAAAAAGCTATTTTCCGCGCCGACCTGTCTGCGCCGGTGCTCAAACTGGAGCTGGTTAAAGCCGACCCGAATTACGATGTACCCGCCGACATTACCTATTCCTGGCAAGACAACAAAGTGATTGCCGTTGGTAACGAGTATATCGATGATGATTATGTGGCGTTTCAAAAGGCTCTGGACACGGCTTTACCCGATGCTGATAACCATATTGTTAGCATGAGCCATGATCAAAACCGTTATATTATTGAATCCAGCAGCGCAACCCAGGCCGGTAGCTATTTACTGGGCGATCGTAAAGATAAATCGATAACCTTTTTACTGAACAAATTCAGCCAGCTTGACCCGGAGCAAATGGTGGCGAAGCAGAAAATTCAATACCAGGCACGTGACGGCCTGACTATTGAAGGCTACCTGACCACGCCGCTGGGTTATAAGCAGGGCAGCCTGCCGACTATTATTTTTCCGCATGGCGGCCCAATCAGCTTTGATGACGAGGGTTTTGATTACTGGACGCAGTTTTTTGCTAACCGTGGCTATGCTGTGCTGCAAATGAATTTTCGTGGCTCGCACGGCTATGGCTTCGACTTTATGCAAATGGGTTTGCAGGGCTGGGGCCTGCAAATGCAGGATGATGTGGAAGACGGTACCCGCTGGTTAATTAAGCAAGGTATAGCCGACCCCGGTCGTATCTGTATCGTCGGAGCCAGTTATGGTGGCTATGCCGCACTGATGGGCGCAGTAAAAACACCTGAGTTGTACAAGTGCGTAGTCAGTTTTGCCGGCGTAACTGATGTAGAAGCACTGGTAAAATCGCATCGTAAATTTACCAATTACGAAATTGTGAAAAAGCAGTTGGGGGATGATTTCGACCTGTTAGAGCAGCGCTCACCGTTAACTCATGCCGCTAAAATACAGGTGCCGGTATTGCTGGTGCATGGCACTAAAGATCGCAGTGTGCCGGTAAAGCAAAGCAGCGCCATGTACCGTGCACTTAGCAAGCATGATAAAAACGTGCAGTATATTGAGCTGGACGACGGTGATCATTATCTCAGCACTAACAGTCACCGGCTGCAAACGTTTAAAGCGATGGATGTGTTTTTGAAAAACCATCTGCAGCTGCCGGTGCGGCAAGCTGCAGGCCCTCAGACCGCTGCGCAGTAAACCCGGAAACTCAGACGGCAATAAAACAGGCCCGCATTAAGCGGGCCTGTTTTATTGTTAAAGACGAAATATCAGCGCTTTTCATCCGGAAAGGTAACATTCAGCTCCAGCACGGACAGCTGGTCGTCGCGCTGCTCTAAGGTTACGGCAATATCTTCCGGCGAAATATCCACGTATTTGCGGATCACTTCTAAGATATCGCGCTCCAGCTGCGGCAGATAATCCGGGCTGTTACGCCGTCTGCGCTCGTGCGCGACGATGATTTGTAAGCGCTCTTTGGCCGTGTTGGCGGTGCTTTTTTTGGTTGAACGAAAATAATCCAGTAATGACATCCTTTATCCTCCGAAAATCCGTTTTAACAGGCCCTTTTTCTCCACTGTTAAAAAGCGGAACGGCACTTTTTCACCCAATAAACGTTCTACCGTATCCAGGTAAGCCTGACCGGCATCACTTTCGCTATCAAGAATAACCGGCTGACCGGAGTTCGACGCATTAAGCACGGCTTGCGACTCAGGAATAACGCCCAACAGGTCAATCGACAGAATTTCTTTTACGTCTTCAACGCTGAGCATCTCGCCTTTTTCTACCCGCTCCGGGTTGTAGCGGGTTAGCAGTAAGTGCTCTTTAATCGCGTCCAGGCCTTGCTCGGCGCGGCGTGACTTACTGGCTAACATGCCCAGAATGCGGTCTGAATCGCGTACTGATGACACTTCCGGGTTGGTAACTACTACGGCTTCATCGGCAAAATACAGCGCCATCATGGCACCGGCTTCAATGCCGGCCGGCGAGTCACATAAAATAAAGTCGAAATCTTTTGCCAGCTCGTTCAGTACCTTTTCTACCCCGGCTTTGCTTAACGCATCTTTATCGCGTGTTTGCGACGCCGGTAAAATAAACAGGTTGTCGGTACGTTTATCTTTAATAAGAGTCTGTTTTAAATTGGCTTCGCCGTTGATTACATTAACGAAGTCGTACACTACGCGGCGCTCACAACCCATAATCAGGTCTAAATTACGCAAGCCAATGTCAAAATCGATAATTACCGTTTTATGGCCTTTTAATGCCAGGCCGGTACCGATAGCTGCACTGGAAGTGGTTTTACCCACGCCGCCCTTTCCTGACGTTACAACTATGATTTTTGCCATAGTGAAATCCTTACCCTAATTCTGCTAATACCAGTTGATCGTCCTGTAATTTGATACAAGCCGATTTACCCCAAAATTCACCCTGCAGGCTTTCGCTAAGCCAATAGTTACCGGCAATAGACACCAATTCGGCCTGCAAGTTGTAACAAAAAATACGTTTACTGCGATCGCCGGCCGCTCCGGCAATGGCTTTGCCACGCAAGGTGCCGTAAATATGAATATTGCCATCGGCGATCACTTCAGCACCGGCGCCTACGGTACCTTTAACAATTAAGTCGGTGCCTTTGGCATACAGTTGCTGGCCGGAGCGCACGGTTTGCTCAACAATCTTCGCGTCCATCGACACATTCACCGTTTCTGCGTGGCTGTTTGACACCGCAGCGCTGGCTTTGGCGGCTGTTTTGCTGTCTTTACCCAATTGCAACGCGGCTAAGCCGGCTTGCTGCGCTTGTTGCTTTAACTCCGCGCCGGCGCCGCATACCCCAACCAGTACCAAATTTAACTCGGTAAACAGTTGTTTTATCGCAGTAAAGTCGGGTGTTTGCCGGCATTCGGCTACATTGAGCACTATAGGCGCCTGATAGAAAAAGGCCGGTGCCTGAGCCAGTTTTTGGCTTAAACCACTGCGTAGGGCGTTAACGCTGAGATCGGCGCAGGAGAGTACCGATAAAGGAAATAAACTGCCTTTTAATTCCAAAGTCTGATCTGACATAACTGTTCTGTGCGCACTTATAATTATCTGTAGCGGGCTTTGGCCTATTGCTTGCCAGGCCGCGCTTTTATTTGCGTTGCCGCTTGTTTGCGGGTACGCAATACCTGGGCTTCATGTTATAGTTTAGACCTTCGTTAAGCAAGGTTGAGGCGTGGTTTTATTCGATGCTGTGTGCAGTTTACAGAAGTCCGAACAAGGACAGTACCTATCTTTATGTTGAACGGCGAGATGACTTCAGCAAGGTACCGGCAACCTTGCTAACCACCTTTGGTGTGCCGCAACTGGTTACTGTACTTAATTTAGCCGCGCGGGAACAATTGGCGCTGGCAGATATCGATAAGGTACGGCTGCTGTTGCAGCAGCAGGGCTATTACCTGCAGTTGCCACCGCCACCGCAGGATATGCTGGCACAGCATAAGGCGCAGCATCAGCAATAAATTCATTTATCTAACGGGTCCTTATTATGATTAAATCTGTTATCTGTATTACCATCGCGGCTGTCTTCAGTGTCTCCGTTTTTGCCGCCGACAATAAGCCTGAATTTTCTGATTATGTTGCCACACTGAAGCAAGAAGCGCTGAGCAAAGGCTATAAGCCGGAGTTAATCGAACCGGTGTTTGCCTCGCTGACCTACCATGAGCGTATTGTTGCCGCTGACAAAAGCCAGCCGGAAGTAGTGGAAACCCTCAGCACTTACTTACCCAAACGGGTAAGTGAAACCCGCATCAGAATGGCGCGTGAGCGTTATCAGCAATATTTACCGCAGCTGGAAAAAATTGCCGCGCAGTACGGGGTGCAAGCGCGCTTTATTGTCGCGCTGTGGGGACTGGAGAGCAGTTTCGGTAACTTTATGGGCACTTATTCTGTGCCGTCCGCTCTGGTAACCCTGGCCTATGACGGCCGGCGCGAAAGCTTTTTTAAACAAGAGTTTTACCAGGCGCTGGATATTTTAGCCCAGGGCCATATCAGCCTGGAGCAGATGAAAGGTTCCTGGGCCGGCGCTATGGGGCAAAGCCAGTTTATGCCCAGCTCTTTTATGGCCTATGCGCAGGACGGTGACGGCGATGGCAAGAAAGATATCTGGACGAATCAGGCCGATGTATTTGCCTCTATTGCTAACTACTTAAAGCAGCAGGGTTGGGATAACAGTAAAACCTGGGGTCGGGAAGTCATACTGCCGGAGAATTTTGACATAACACATGCTATTGCCCGTGGCAGCTTACAGCGCGGCGAATGGTTGCAGCGCTGGGCAGCGTCGGAGCGTAGCCTGGCGGACTGGCAGCAACTGGGCTTGCAGCGGTTAAATAAAACAGCACTGCCGGTGCGCGATATCAGCGCTGCTTTAGTGCTGCCGGATGGTGAAGGTGGCCGCGCCTTTTTAGCTTACGACAACTACAAAGTGCTGATGCATTGGAACCGGTCTTATTACTTTGTTACCAGTGTCGGCTACCTGGCCGATTTAATCGTGGCGGCGGAATAACAACATGACATATCAACATCTTACTGTTGCCGGCGAAGCCATAGCGCTGCCGGTTGGCAAGGTGCTGTGCATCGGCCAGAACTATCAGGATCACATTGCGGAGATGCAAAGCAAAACGGCTCCGCAGGCGCTGTTTTTTATTAAGCCTTCTACCGCACTGTGTCACTTTGCACCGGGCTTCAGCTTGCCGCAGCAACAGGGGGCGGTACACAACGAAACTGAGCTGGCAGTGCTGATTGCCAAGCCGTTACGCCAGGCTGACTTTGCCAGTGTAAACGACGCTATCTGGGGTTACAGTTTAGCGCTGGATCTGACGCTTCGTGATGTACAGGCACAGTTAAAACAGCTGGGCCGGCCGTGGGAAATTGCCAAAGGCTTCGACGGAGCCTGTCCGGTGGCCGGCTTTGTCGACAAAGCGCTGCTGCAGCATCCGCAGCAGTTAGAGTTTCGTTTAACGGTTAATTCGCAGTTGCGCCAACAGGGCAATACCGCCAATATGATCCGTGGTATCAGCCAGCTGATCAGTGAAATGAGCCAGCATTTTACCCTGTTACCCGGGGATATCGTGCTTACCGGCACACCCGCCGGCGTGGGGCCGCTGCAAAGCGGGGATCAGTTGCAGTTACAACTGGCTGATGTTTTTACAGTAAACAGCAAGGTAAATTAAGCATGGCTTTAGCAGAACGCTATTGGGAAACCAAAACGCTTGATGAAATGAACACAGAAGAGTGGGAAGCCTTGTGTGATGGCTGTGCCAAATGCTGCCTGAACAAGTTTATTGATGATGACGAAGATGAAGGCCCAACGGCAGTGCTGCATCAGGATGAGCAGGTGCATTACACTAATATTGCCTGTCGTTATTTAAACAGTCATAAGTGCGAATGCACTGAATATACACAGCGCACTGTGCTGGTGCCGGATTGCATCGCACTGACCAAAGAAAACCTGAAAGACATTTTCTTTATGCCAACCAGTTGTGCTTACCGGCGTTTGCACGAAGGCCGTGGTTTGCCGCATTGGCATCCGCTGTTAAACGGTGGCAAAAAAAGCCTGATGCACAAAAAGCAAATGTCGGTGCGCAATAAAACCATTTCAGAGCACCAGGTTAATCTGGATGATTTTGAAGATTTTATCGTGCGCTGGCCACTGAACGACCTGGATTAACCTGCATCTTTGTGAGAGCCTAACTTTGTCATTCTTTCAGTATTTGCAACAGCTGATGCAACATTTCAGCCCCACCACAGTGCAACTGATTATCACTGTGTCTGTGGTTATTTTGTACTTTATTATCAGCCGGCGCATTGCCCCGGTGCTATACCGCTTTATTGCCGCCAGCCGGTTAAAAGCCGAGATGAATAAACGCGCCCTGGTGGTATTTCACATTCTGTTAGTACTACTACTGGTGGTGGTGCTTAGCATTGTTTGGGGTGTCGATATCCGCGGCTTACTGGTGCTGGCTTCATCAATGATTGCGGTAGTGGGGGTGGCATTATTTGCCGCCTGGAGTCTGCTTAGTAATATCACCGCGTTTTTTATTCTGTTGGGGCAAAAGGCCTTTGCCGAGGGCATGGAAGTGCGGGTAGTCGACGGCGGCAATTTTCTTGAAGGCCGTATTATTGAAATTAACTTGTTCAGCACGGTACTGCGCACTAAAGATAACGAGTTAGTGGTGTATCCGAACAACCTGCTGATTTCGCGGCCGGTGGTGGTGTTTCCAAAGCAAAGCCGCAAAGTGGTAACTAATACAGTGGTAGAAAAAGCCCGGCGCTGGCGTAGTAAGACCTTGATTGGTCAGAAAAGCGAGTGATTTTCCCGTGACAGTAAGCAAGACGGCTGCTACATTCGGCCAAACGCGATGATAACAATAATAATTTGCCCCGATGCGCTTAAAACAGATCAAGCTGTCCGGCTTTAAGTCGTTCGTTGACAGCACCAGTGTGCCTTTTCCACAGCAAATGACCGCTGTGGTTGGGCCCAATGGCTGTGGTAAATCTAATGTAATTGATGCAGTGCGCTGGGTGCTGGGCGAAAGCTCGGCCAAGAATCTGCGTGGCGATGCCATGACAGATGTTATTTTTAACGGCTCGTCGCAGCGCAAGCCGGTATCACAAGCCTCGGTAGAACTGGTGTTTGAGAACACTCAGGGCCGCCTGGCCGGCGGCATGGCCGATCGCAGTGAAATTTCCATTAAGCGTATTGTTACCCGCGATGCCCAATCAAATTATTTTCTTAACGGCAGTAAATGCCGCCGCCGTGACATTACCGATATTTTCTTAGGCACCGGGCTTGGGCCGCGCAGCTACGCCATTATCGAACAGGGCATGATTTCCAGGCTTATCGAATCCAGGCCGCAGGAGCTGCGGGTTTTTATTGAAGAAGCAGCCGGCATTTCCAAGTACAAAGAGCGGCGGCGCGAAACGGAAAACCGCATTAAGCGTACACGGGAGAACCTCGAGCGTTTAGCCGATGTGCGTGAAGAGCTGGGCAAAAATATTGATAAGTTAAAGCGCCAGGCCAGCGCCGCCCAGCGCTACAAAGAACTTAAAGCACAAGAGCGTAAGCTCAAAGCGGAACTGACCACCATTAAGTGGCTGCAATACAACAACCGCTTTACCGCATTAGAGCAGCAACTGCAGCAGCAACAAACCGAATTGGATAAGTATCAGTCGCAGGAGTTGGGCGACCAGCGTGTGTTGTTGGAGTTAAAACAACAGGCGCAGGATGGCCGTCAGGTGCTGGAAAAAGTGCAAAGCAATTTTTATCAACTGGGCAGCAGTATCAGCCGGCTGGAACAGCAAATTTTGCATCAGCGCCAGCAACAGCAAAGCCTCAGTGCTCAGTTACAACAAGCACAATACGCCCTGGCGCAAGCACAGGAGTTTATAGCCACCGAACAGGCACAGCAGGCTGAACTGCAACTGCAACTGGCAGAAGATGAACCGCAGCAGGCGCTGCTGGATGAGCAACTGGCCGAACTGACAGAGCAACTGCAGCAGTTGGAAGACGAGCAGCAGCAACAGCAGCAGGCCTTTAACCACTGGCAACAGCAGCATTTTCGCCTGCAGCAACAACAACAACAGCAACAGCTGCAACAGCAAAATCAGCTTCATCAGCTCACGCAGTTACACCAGCAGGAACAGCAACTGCAGCAGGAGTTGGCCGGGCTGGCTCTGGCGCCGTTACAGCTGCGTGTCGGCGCGCTTGCTGCTGAACTGGAACAGGCCGCTACTCAGGTACAACAGGCTACTGAGCAGCACGGCCGGGCACAGCAGGCAGTGCAGCAGCAGGAACAGCTCAGCCGCGAACTGGATGCCGCGCAGTTGCAGGCCAAATCTGAACTGCTGCTGTTGCAGCGCGAGCAACAACAATTGCAGCAACAGCAGCAACAACAAGACAGTGAACAACAGCAATTGCTGCAGCAGTTGCAGGTAAAACCCGGCTGGGCCACCTCTGTCGCGCTGGTGTTGGGCCAATTGCAGCATGCTGCGGTGGGCGAGCAACTGCCCGCTGCGGCGCTGACTATGGTAAGCCGTAACACTTGCCCGGCAGCCAAAGGCAGCCTGGCCGAAGTGATTGTCAGCGGGGTTTATCCGGATAGTTTCAACCAGATCCGCTGCGTGGCCGACATTAATGCCGCACAGCAGGCGCTGCCACAGCTGGCGCCAGGCCAGAGTGTAATCACCGCATCGGGCTATTGGCTGGGCAGCAACTGGTCATTGCAGGCCGGGGCACAGCAGCAGGACAATTATTTACTGCGCGAAGAGCGCCTGGTACAACTGACGCAGGAATTAACAACAGCTGAGCAGCATGCAGTGCAGCTGAGCGAACAATACACCGCGCAGCAAAGCGCGTTGCAACAGGCACAGCAACAGCAGCAACATGCCATGGCGCAACTGCAACAGGCAGAGCGCTCACAGCAGCAGCAGCTCACCGCGCAGTTACTGGCACAGCAAGAGCTGCAACAGGCAGAAAAGCTGGCGCAAAAGCTGGCGGCAGAACAGCAGCAGTTACAACTGAAACAAGCGCAACTGGAAGAAAGCACCGAACAACTGGCGATGGAGCTGGAGCAAAGTGCAGAGCAATTGTTGCAACACGAAGCTGCGCAACAGCAATTGCACAGTCAAAGTGGTAATCAGCAACAGCAAGTGCAACAACTGCGCGCGCAGTTCGAGCAAAAACGGGCGCAGCAGCAACAGCTGCTGATGCAACAAAAAGTGGCCGAACAACAACTCAGCACACTGCAGCAAAGCCTGCAACGCGCCCGTATGCAACAGCAGCAATTGCAGGAACAAACCAGCGCGCTTGAAGCCAAATTGCACCAGGACGATGAACCTGAATTACTGCTGCACGAACAATTGCAGCAAGCCTTACTGGAGCGCGAAGAGGCTGAACAGCAAATGATTGCGCAGCAAGATCAGCTGGCTGTAGTAGAGCAGCAAATCCGTGAGCTGGAACAGGGCCAACACGGTATTTTGCAGCTGTTGAACAAAAAACGTGCTGAGTTGGCCGAATTGCGCCTTGATGCCGAAGGCTACCGCGTGCGCGCCAATAATATGCTGGAACTTTTACGCGAGCAGCAGGCCAATATGAAGGATGTTTTGGCTGAGCTGGCACCGGACGCCGAAGAAGCCGTCTGGCAGCAGCAGTTGGATAAAACTGTGGATGCCGTTGGCCGTTTGGGCCCGATTAACCTGGCGGCCATTGAAGAATATGAGCAACAGGCAGAGCGTAAGCAGTATCTGGATGCGCAGAATGATGACTTAACCTCGGCGATGGAAACGCTGGAAACGGCGATCCGTAAAATTGATAAAGAAACGCGGCAAAAGTTCAAAGAAACCTTTGAACAGGTGAATGACGGTTTAAAAACGCTGTTTCCGAAAGTGTTTGGCGGCGGTAGCGCTTACCTGGCGCTGACCGAAGATGACTTGTTGGAAACCGGTGTAACTATTATGGCAAGGCCGCCGGGCAAAAAAAACAGTACAATACATTTATTATCGGGTGGTGAAAAAGCGCTAACGGCTTTATCATTAGTGTTTTCGATTTTCCGGCTGAATCCGGCGCCATTTTGTATGTTAGATGAAGTAGATGCGCCACTGGACGATGCTAACGTCGGCCGTTTTTGTAATTTGGTGCGGGAAATGTCGGAAACAGTGCAATTTATTTATATTAGCCACAATAAAATTGCCATGGAAATGGCGGCGCAGTTAATGGGCGTGACAATGCAGGAACCCGGCGTGTCACGTGTTGTAGCTGTCGATGTGGATGATGCTGTCAAGATGGCAGCAGCCTCTTAATTAAAGGTAACCTTATGGCTGACGAATTACGTTTAGTGTTTATTATTATCGGCGCTTTAGTGCTGGGTGCTTTACTGCTGCACGGCTTGTGGACAGTGCGGAAAAATTCCGGCCAGCCAAGACACCGCTATTACGATGAGCAACAGCCGGACAGCACAGAAAAAGCTGACGGGTTCGACGATTTTGGTGTAGGCCAGGTGCGGGTGGTGAAAAAAGGCAATGCAGCGGAGAAGCCGTCAGCAGCTAAATCCGTAGCTAAAACTGAACCGCTAAAACGGCCTGAGCCACAAAAAGCCGTAGCTGAAGTGCAAACCGAATTAGCCTTTGACGAGCCAAAAGAGCCGGAGCTTAATTTCAGTGCGCTGAGTGAAGATGAATTACAGCAACCGGCGTTTGAAGCACCGGCAGAGCAAGATGAACCGGCCCCGGCAGCTGAAGAGCCGGCAGAAGTGCTGATTTTGTATGTGCTGTTGCCGGAAAGCAAAGATATGAAAGGGCCGGATTTACTCTCAGCGCTGTTAACCCTGGGCTTTAAATACGGCGAGATGGACATTTTTCACCGCCATCTGGACAGTGCCGGCTCCGGTGCGGTGTTATTCAGCCTGGCCAATATGTTTAACCCGGGCACCTTTGACCTGGAAAATATTGAAAAGCTCAGCACCCGCGGTGTCAGCTTGTTTATGACCTTACCCGGCCCTGGTGAACCGCTGCAGAACTTTAACCTGATGCACAACGCGGCGAAGAAGCTGGCAGAAGAATTCGGTGGTCAGGTGTTAGATGGCCAACGCAGTGTACTCACGGTACAAACGGTACGGCATTACGTGGATAAGATCCGCGAGTTTCAGCGCCAGCGTTTGATCCACGGCTAAAGCGCGCCGCTTACGGCGAAAATAACAGCAGCTAAAACGGCAGGCAGTAGTCCTGCCGTTTTTGTTATGGCAAACTCAGAGCTAAATTTTTACAGGCACATTCAGGTTATGGAACAGGCAATTTTGCAGCAGGTACAGCAGCTGCGTCAGCAATTGGAAGACTACAGCTATCAGTACTATGTGCTGGACAACCCCTCGGTACCGGACGCTGAATACGACCGCTTATACCGGCAGTTGCAGCAGTTAGAAGCAGACTATCCGCAGTTGGTTACAGCGGACTCGCCCACGCAGCGGGTTGGCGCGGCACCGCTGGCCAAATTTGGCCAGGTCAGCCACAGCATTGCCATGTTATCGCTGGACAACGCCTTTGGCGCGGAAGAATTCAACGCCTTTTGCAAACGTATGGCAGACAAACTTGATAGCAGCGCCGAGTTCAGCTTTTGCTGCGAGCCGAAGCTGGATGGCCTGGCGGTAAGTATCCGCTATGAAAACGGCGTGCTGGTGCAGGCGGCAACCCGCGGTGATGGCTATACCGGTGAGGATATTACATCGAACGTCAAAACGATCCGCGCCGTGCCGTTAAAGCTTAAAGGCCAGGCTATACCGGCGGTACTGGAAGTGCGCGGCGAGGTGTTTATGCCGTTGGCCGGCTTTAACCAGATGAACGATAAAGCCCGTGCCGCCGGTGACAAAGTGTTTGCCAATCCGCGTAATGCCGCCGCCGGCAGTTTACGCCAGCTGGACCCGAAAATTACCGCACAGCGGCCACTGATGTTTTATGCCTATGCCGTGGGCGCGGTGGAAGACCCGGCGCAGTTGCTCGACAGCCGCAGTCATTATCAGCGCTTAATGCAGCTAAAAGACTGGGGGCTACCGGTTTGTCCGGAAATTCGCCTGGTAAGCGGTGCCGATGCGGCGCTGTCGTACTATCAGGATATTATGCAGCGCCGTGCCGGGCTGGCCTATGAAATTGACGGCGTGGTGATTAAAGTGTCGGATCTGGCACAGCAGCAGGCGCTGGGGTTTGTCGCCCGGGCGCCGCGCTGGGCTATAGCGTTTAAATTTCCGGCCCAGGAAATGCTGACCACCTTGTTGGATGTCGAATTTCAGGTTGGCCGTACCGGAGCCATAACGCCGGTTGCGCGGTTAGAGCCGGTGCTGGTGGGCGGTGTTACCGTTAGCAATGCTACCTTACATAATCAGGATGAGATCGACCGCTTAGCGGTAAAAATCGGCGACAGAGTTATAGTGCGCCGTGCCGGTGATGTGATCCCGCAAATTGTCTCGGTAGTGACAGAGCAGCGGCCCGATACGGCGCGCGACATTGTGTTTCCGCTAAGCTGCCCGGTATGTGGCTCGGCAGTAGAGCGGGTCAGTGGTGAAGCGGTAGCACGCTGCAGCGGTGGTTTGTTTTGCGCGGCGCAGTTAAAAGAGTCGATAAAACATTTTGTCTCGCGCAAAGCCATCGATATAGAGGGCCTGGGCGATAAGTTGGTGGAACAGTTAGTTGATCAGCAGTTGGTGAAAACTCCGGCCGATATCTATAGCCTGGATATGGCGGCGCTGGTGGGGTTGGAGCGGATGGCGGAGAAATCTGCGCTGAAGTTGCTGGCGGCGATCACGCAGTCAAAACAGACCACCTTAGCGCGTTTTATTTATGCCTTGGGTATTCGTGAAGTAGGGGAGGCGACGGCGCTGAATTTGGCCAATCATTTTGCTGAGTTGCCGAATATACAACAAGCCACAGTGGAACAACTGCTGCAGGTCAGCGATGTGGGTACTGTAGTGGCGGAGCATGTAAACAGCTTTTTTGCCGAGCCGCATAACCAGGAAGTAATCGCTGCTCTGCTGGCGGCAGGGATCAGTTGGCCGCTAATAGAGCAACAAGCGCAAACCGAGCAACCGTTGGCCGGGCAAACCATAGTCCTTACCGGCACCCTGATCAGCATGGGGCGCGACGATGCCAAGGCTAAACTGCAACGGCTGGGTGCTAAGGTGTCCGGCTCGGTATCGGCGAAAACTCATGCCGTTATTGCCGGTGATAATGCCGGCTCTAAACTGGCCAAAGCGAATGAGTTAAATGTGGCAGTGTGGAGTGAGCAACAAATGCTGGAATTATTTACGCAGTACGGGGTGAACTAAGATGCCGGATGTTATTTATCAGTTGCTGCTGGATTGGGGCAGTTTTTTCCGGCCTTATGTGCGCGATATTGCCCTGGCAATGGTGGCAACCTGTCTGGTGGTGTTCGGCGATGATGTAAACCGCTTTGTGCGCCGGCAAATCGCATCACTGCACTTTGTCTGGCGTACCGGCATTTTTATTCTGCTGTGTGCTTTTGGTTATGGCGCGCTAACGATATTGTTAACGCCGCTGGTGGCCGGCCAGCTGGGTAAGTTAACTAATCTGTGGTTGCCCTGGGTATGCCTGGCAATTTTTATCGCGCTTGGCAGCCTGGCGCAGCGTAAACGCCAGCTATGAGCCGCGCGCCGCTGTGGCCGGTACTGGATGACTATGGCTTACACAAGGTGCCGCTGCGCTTTTACTGGCTATTGCTGTTGTTATTACGGCCGTATATCTGTTGGGTATTGGTGCTGACATTGCCGCAGGCGCAGCGCGATATGTTGGCACTGTTTTACCCGCAACAAGCCGATTTTATCCTCGCCTGTTTGGTGGCTGCGCCGCTGTTGTTACTCATTGCCGCGCTTAGCCAACGCAAACCCAAAGGCCACCGCGGTTGGTGGCATATCTGGCGTTTTGGCCGTGTAATTTTGTTGCTGGTGGCTTTGGCCGACCTGGTACTAAGCATTGCAGACTTGCCGGCGCTGGTAATGCTGGATGCGCCCTGGCGTATTGCGGCCCCGGTGTTGTTACTGGCCGGGGTGTGCTGGCTATTGCGCTCGCGTACGCTGCGGGCGGTATTTGCTGAATGGCCGGACGTGGCTAACGTCAACAATACTAAGCCTTAAGCCAGTTTACTCAGGTACTTTTGTTTTAATTGCAAATAACGCTGCTGTTGCTCCGGCCTGAGGTTGGTGTTTTCAATCAGTTGATGGCATTGCTGCAGTAGCTGTTCCCGTTGCTGTGGCGGGCATAGTGGCCTTGGCGATGTCAGCAGGGTTTGCCATAAATTCAGCGCGATACCGGCGTTTTTCGGCATCACCTGCCATGCCAGTGCAAAAGCCGAAAAAGCCTCCTGCCAGTTACCGTGCTGATACAAATGCACGGCATTATTATTCAGCTCACGCGGGCCATGTGCCATAGCCGCGCGCTCGCGTTGCTCTTGTTGTAAGTAGGCGCTTAATACCGGCTCCGGTTGTTGCCGGCGGCAATGCTCAGTTATTTGCTTAAACAGCGCCCGTGAGGCGTCGCTTAAGCCCACTTCATGCAGGGCCTTGGCTTTATCCAGCGCGTCTTCTAATGAATCTATATCGCTCTGTGTGGTTAAATCCGCCAGCAGCAACCGTGCTTTTTCCCTATGGTCCTGTAAATACAATAGTCTGGCCTGCAGCACTTGCTGCGCTGCAGTCAGCTTCTGTTCGGCAAACTGGCGTTGCACGGTATTAATCGACAAGGTAGCCTGGCGGTTCAGCCGTGCCTGTTGCTCGCTGTCGTCGGTGCTCAGGGCAAAATCTATGCTGGCGCGGGCCAGGTTCAGATACAAATCGGCTTGCTCGTGCATCGAGTTGCGGGCGTACTTTACCATATCGCGGGCGGCACGGTACTGCAGCTCGTAGTCATGGTTTAACCTGGATAACTGCAATAATTTTTGCTGACGTAATAAATTACGCGGCGCTATATCGGCGGCGGCCAGAATATGTTGCTGTGCCTGCTGATAACGCTGTTGCTGAAACTCCAGCTCAGCCAGGCAGTCCAGCGCAAACAGGCGTGTTTCGCTGCGTGCCAGCATCTGCTCCAGCTCAGCAAAGGCTTGCTGTTCGTGGTTATCGTGCAGCAGGCAGCGCACACGGCCGATGCGGGCCCAACTGAACGGCTGAATGCGCAACATGGCATCAAAGAAGCTGGCGGCGTCAGCAAAGGCTTGTTGCTCCAGCAAAATGTCGCCTTTAAGTTTGAGCAGCAGCGGAAAATACTTATGCAGCTCGGCTTGTGCCAGTTGCTGGTCTACTGCCGACAGTGCACGGCCATACAGTTTTTGCTGCAGTAAGTCATACACCGGTCGCAACTGTTGTTTACGGCGGAACACCCGCTCAATGCGCAGTTGTAAATCACGAATGACAAAAGGTTTAGCTAAAAACTCATCCGGCTGCAATTCCAGTACACTGTGCACCAGCGCGGGGTCAGTCTCGGCACTGATAAAAATCATGCCGCAATTCAGCGGCTGTAAGCCACTGACTTTGAGCTCTTCAAATAATTGGTAACCGTCTTTGCCTTTGGGCAGGTTATAAGCACAGATAATTAAGTCATAACTGTTTTGTTTACATAAGCTCAGCGCAGTCTGAGCGCGGTCAGCATAGCTGATATTCTGGTAGCCCAATTGCTCCAGCGCATAACGCAGGTAGCTTTGGCTTAAACTTTGATCGTCAATAATCAGAATGCGTTCATCACGCTTGACGGTATTATCCATAGGTGGCCAAAAAGCTGTCAAAAGTAAAATTAGCGTTACTATAGCAATAATTTTTCACAGAAAAACCAAAAGCCGCAGAAATTGCGTTGATGTAACTGCTATTCGCAGCTGAATGACTTAAACAGGGATTTTTAGCAAGGTTTTAGCAAAAGCAAAGTAGTGCTTGCTGTTGAATTTTTATGCTGAAGAAGGAATTTGGTGGATTGTACTGGTTCGGAGCAGCGGCAACCGTGTCTTAGTATAGAGCGGGCGGTGTTTTCATGATAAGAAATTAGATGGTGGATTGTACTGGGTTCGAACCAGTGACCCCCGCCTTGTAAGGGCGGTGCTCTCCCAGCTGAGCTAACAATCCATGGGATAAGTCTTTTACATCAAATTTGGTGGATTGTACTGGGTTCGAACCAGTGACCCCCGCCTTGTAAGGGCGGTGCT
>NZ_JBQTCI010000006.1:0-221725 GCF_052380015.1 Rheinheimera sp. NSM
CTGGTTCACTATCGGTCAGTCAGGAGTATTTAGCCTTGGAGGATGGTCCCCCCATCTTCAAACAGGATACCACGTGTCCCGTCCTACTCGTTTTCACTGTAAAAGCATTGTCGTGTACGGGGCTATCACCCTGTATCGCTACTCTTTCCAGAGTATTCCACTAACACTAATACAACTTAAGGGCTACTCCGCGTTCGCTCGCCGCTACTAACGGAATCTCGGTTGATTTCTTTTCCTCGGGGTACTTAGATGTTTCAGTTCTCCCGGTTTGCCTCCCAACACTATGTATTCATGTTGGGATAGTGCATAAATGCACTGGGTTTCCCCATTCGGATATCTGCGGGTCTAACGCCTCTTACCGGCTTCCCACAGCTTTTCGCAGGTTAGTACGTCCTTCATCGCCTCTGACTGCCAAGGCATCCACCGTGTACGCTTATTCACTTAACCATACAACCCCAAAATGTCTTTGAAATCGTACAGTGTGTTTAAGGTTCACAAATAAATATTGTTACCTTGTTTTTTACTACTATCAGCTTGCCAAATTGTTAAAGAGCGTTGAGCATAAAGCTCAAAGAGAAATACTTCACAAGGAAGAACTTATCTTTGAGTTTTCAAACAGTAATTTACTTCAGATGATGTTTTTTTATCTAAGTAATGGTGGAGTTAAGCGGGATCGAACCGCTGACCTCCTGCGTGCAAGGCAGGCGCTCTCCCAGCTGAGCTATAACCCCATATAGTATGGTACATTCGTTGTCAGGCTAGGCGCAGTGAACCGAAGCATACTTAAAGTATGTGAGGGTCGCTGCAACAACGCCTGGCGGCGAATTGGTTGGTCTGAGTAGACTCGAACTACCGACCTCACCCTTATCAGGGGTGCGCTCTAACCACCTGAGCTACAGACCAGCCGTAACCGCAATGGTTCTTACTGTTTGCTCTACGTTACAATCAATCATCTGTGTGAACACTTATAACTTCAGTTCACTTTAGGTAAGGAGGTGATCCAACCGCAGGTTCCCCTACGGTTACCTTGTTACGACTTCACCCCAGTCATGAATCACAAAGTGGTAAGCGCCCTCCCGAAGGTTAAGCTACCTACTTCTTTTGCAACCCACTCCCATGGTGTGACGGGCGGTGTGTACAAGGCCCGGGAACGTATTCACCGTGACATTCTGATTCACGATTACTAGCGATTCCGACTTCATGGAGTCGAGTTGCAGACTCCAATCCGGACTACGACGCACTTTTTGGGATTCGCTCACTATCGCTAGCTCGCCGCCCTCTGTATGCGCCATTGTAGCACGTGTGTAGCCCTACTCGTAAGGGCCATGATGACTTGACGTCGTCCCCACCTTCCTCCGGTTTATCACCGGCAGTCTCCCTGGAGTTCCCGACATTACTCGCTGGCAAACAAGGATAAGGGTTGCGCTCGTTGCGGGACTTAACCCAACATTTCACAACACGAGCTGACGACAGCCATGCAGCACCTGTCTTACAGTTCCCGAAGGCACCAAGGTATCTCTACCAAGTCCTGTAGATGTCAAGAGTAGGTAAGGTTCTTCGCGTTGCGTCGAATTAAACCACATGCTCCACCGCTTGTGCGGGCCCCCGTCAATTCATTTGAGTTTTAATCTTGCGACCGTACTCCCCAGGCGGTCTACTTAGTGCGTTAGCTGCGCTACTCACAGTACAAGACCACGAACAGCTAGTAGACATCGTTTACGGCGTGGACTACCAGGGTATCTAATCCTGTTTGCTCCCCACGCTTTCGCACCTGAGCGTCAGTATTGTGCCAGGGGGCCGCCTTCGCCACTGGTATTCCTCCAAATCTCTACGCATTTCACCGCTACACTTGGAATTCTACCCCCCTCTCACATACTCTAGCATGCCAGTTTTGAATGCAATTCCCAGGTTGAGCCCGGGGCTTTCACATCCAACTTAACATACCGCCTACGTGCGCTTTACGCCCAGTAATTCCGATTAACGCTTGCACCCTCCGTATTACCGCGGCTGCTGGCACGGAGTTAGCCGGTGCTTCTTCTGCGGGTAACGTCAAGAATATGTGCTATTAACACACACCCCTTCCTCCCCGCTGAAAGTGCTTTACAACCCGAAGGCCTTCTTCACACACGCGGCATGGCTGGATCAGGCTTGCGCCCATTGTCCAATATTCCCCACTGCTGCCTCCCGTAGGAGTCTGGACCGTGTCTCAGTTCCAGTGTGGCTGATCATCCTCTCAGACCAGCTAGGGATCGTCGCCTTGGTGAGCCATTACCTCACCAACTAGCTAATCCCACCTGGGCATATCCTGACGCGAGAGGCCCGAAGGTCCCCCTCTTTGGCCCGTAGGCATCATGCGGTATTAGCCATCGTTTCCAATGGTTATCCCCCACATCAGGGCAATTTCCCAGGCATTACTCACCCGTCCGCCGCTCGTCAGCAAAGAAAGCAAGCTTTCTTCCTGTTACCGCTCGACTTGCATGTGTTAGGCCTGCCGCCAGCGTTCAATCTGAGCCATGATCAAACTCTTCAATTAAAGTTCTTTCTGTCACCGAAGTGACGCTCAGTCTTACTGACTTAAAACATTTCTGTAATAGTCACTCAACCGATAAATTTCATTTTTGTGAAATCCATCATAAGTGCCCACACAGATGATTGATTGCGAATTGTTAAAGAGCGTGCTTCGCTTACGAAGCGGGAGGCGTATATTACACTTCCCGGATTTTAAGTCAAGCGTGACGAAGATTCTTTACAACAAAAACTCTCGTCACACCCGACTTGTTTTCTCATTTCACCGCGTTAAACACCACCGTGAAGCGAGGGCGCCATTTTAGTGATTTAAGCCAGTCTGTCAAGCGTCTTTTTGAAAGATTTTTGCAAACCGTCTTAACTCACCCGAGACACCCAAACTGCAGCACCCCGTGGCATGGCGCGCATTATAGGGCGTTTTTACATTGCTGCAAGCGGTTATTTGAGAAAACAGTTCAACCGCTGCTTAATTAAACAAAATAACTAACTTTTACCGAACCGCTGCTTTACGGTTGTTATATTCAGCAACCATCTGCTGCATTTGGCCTTCATCGTATGGCATCAGATTGCTCAGGATCATCCGTTTCTCACCTTTACCTATCTGCTCACCCTGCTCCGTCAATGCAAACTCCAATAATGCATTACCGCGTTTGCCATCAACTAATAAAGAAGATTTCGTCAGACTCAAATCGACTTCTTGTTCAGGTAAGCGGCTAAAGCTCAACGCCATACTCTCATAAATAACAAGTGGCCGTGTCGGGTTAATCATCACCTGATGCTGCTGCATCAACGGTTGCAATATATGCGGGAAGTTCTGACCGGAGAATTTCACATAATCGCGGATCAGCGGTTCAATCACTGCCGGCTCATGCTGACAAGTACCGCTGCGCTGCAACGACAAATACACTTTGCCCTGGCTGTCGCAAATGCTGATCAGATTATCCTGCTCTTTACATTGCAGCATGACATCAGCACCAACCATACCGGCAAATTGACAACTCAGTTGTTCAGTAACGCCATACCGGGTGAGTAAGTAAGAAAACAACAAATCACCGGGGACACAAAAGCGCTTAGCATCTTCGTCATGGATCGGATTGAAATCTGTCGCCACCTGTTTGGCAAACTCACATGCCTGTTTCCGGCTAAAACTAAAACCTTCACTGCTTTGGTTCACGTACTTTTCTAACAACATCGATCACTGACTCTCTTCCACTACAAGCCGGTCATTCTACCCAAATTTAAAGCAGTAATGGTCCAGCCAGTAAAAAGTTAATATCCAAAGCAAAAATATGCTTGCTTTTTAAACACCGACAAACTACTGTACATCCATACACTGTACAAATAAACATATAGAGGCTGATATGTACAATCGTTTACCCGGCAATTTATACCACCGTTTTACCAAGACAGCTTATAACGATAGCAGCTTACTAAAAATACATTCGGTGACCGATAGCAATGCGGTCGCTTCTGATGACTCACGACACAGTTTGCTGCAGCTTATTCAGCAGCATCAGCACCAACAAGGTTGGATCCTACTGATAGCCCCCACTTATATACCTGATAAAGAGTGGGCAGAACACCATCAATTGTCTTTGCACAATATTTTGGTCGTACACCAAAAGCAAATCAGCGATCTGGGAGCAACAATTAAACAAGCATTAAACTCCGCCAGCTGTAAGGTGGTTATCAATTTTGCCGGGCAGTTAGATGCACTACAACTGGACGCTTGCCGTAAATTGGCGGTAGGCAATAACACTTGGTTTTATCAGTGTGAACAAATGCAGCAGCTACAAGTAACACATTAACCAATGTTGTATGCTCAGACGACAAATTTAGCAACCTAAGGTAAAATGACCGCTTTATGCCGGTAAATAAGTTTCAATATGCGATGTTATTGCGGTTCAACACAAGCATTTGAGCTCTGCTGCCAACCTTTTTTAGCCGGAATGGCCAACGCAGACAGTTGCGAACAATTAATGAGATCACGCTACAGCGCTTACTGCCTGCGTGATATTGACTATATATACCGTACTTATCATTCTTCTGTGCGCGCTGATAACCCCAAACAGGCTCTGGCGGCTTTTGCTGCCAATAGTCATTTTATCGCCCTTAAAGTGCTGTCTTGTGAACAAGATAGCCAACAGGGCTATGTCAGCTTTAATGTCCGCTATATGCAACAGAATGTGGTGTATGAATTTACTGAACGCTCACGCTTTGTGTTTGAAGACGCCTGGTATTATGTTGATGGTGTTTTGGCAGACACGGCGCCGGTCAAAGTAAATCGCAATGCTCCCTGCCCCTGTAACAGCGGGAAAAAATTCAAACAGTGTAATCTGCACAGACTATCCGGCAGTTAGTATACGCCCGGCATACCACTAAGCCGCACTCATACCATGCAGTTGTTGCAGCACTTCATAAAGCCCGGCAGGATTGGCTTCCGGTCTATCCGGTGTCGATTGCTGCAGACGTCTGCGGCTGTGCAGGCTCAGGCTTTGCCATATGTCGTCGCCCAGGCGGGTCTTATTGTCATATTGCGTTAACGGTGGCTGATTCAGATAAGTTGCTAACTTTAATTGCGCTAATCCGCCCTGACGCAGTGCGACACTGTGTTGCTGCATTAAATCGATATCAGTCTCAGTTTGGCAAAAAGCTCTGGCTTGCTGCACACCAAGTTGTTGCAGTAAGTTCTGCTCAATTCGCTCTGTGACTGCCTGGGGTGTAAAAAACTCTGCCGACTCATCTACTGCAGGTGTAAGCCAAGCGAGGTACAAGGCAAAATCGGCCCGTTGCGAGTTTTGCAAGGCACGATTTAATTTGCCATTGAGTTGCCACTCATTGATGACCATGGTCATTATCAGTTAATTCACCGGTAAAAGTGTTGTCTTGTTGGAATTATCGGCAGTCAGACAAAAAAGTTTAGTAAATGGCTTTACATAAAAAGGGAGTTTGATAATATGCCGTCCACTCGTGGAGGGGTTCCCGAGTGGCCAAAGGGATCAGACTGTAAATCTGCCGGCACTGCCTTCGAAGGTTCGAATCCTTCCCCCTCCACCATCTCCCGCTTTATCAGCACTTGGTTTTCTGTCTAACCTCTTTTAGTACCCACAGCAAACAAGCATTTTTACTATTGTTACTAATCTTCTTGCTTATCACCGGGTTATTTCCGACACTTAGTTTGTTCATTTCAATACTATGTGGTGCCGATGGATAACAAGACGCTTGAGAATCAACGGGTATTAATAGTTGATGATCAACGGGCCTTTCAGCTGATGTTTAAAGGTATCCTCTACTCTATGGGAGCAACCAATGTTGCTTTCGCCCCTACCGGCGAGCAGGCTTTGGCAAAATGCGCCAACGTCAGCTACGACATTTTATTTGTTGATTATCACTTAGGCATCGGCAAAAACGGCAAGCAACTGCTGGAAGATTTGCGCGAAAAAAAATTACTGGCCCCGCACAGCATTTTTATGTTGGTTACCGGCGAGAACAGCGTCCCTATGGTAATGAGTGCGGTAGAGCTGGAGCCGGACGACTATTTAGTTAAACCTTTCTCACAAAATGTATTGCGCAGCAGGATCCAACGCATTAAACGCAAGAAAACTCAGTTAGCCGCTCTATATCAGGCGCTGTTTGACCAGCAAACTGAGCAGGTCATTGGCTTGTGTCAGCAAGAAATTGCCGGCGAAGGTCGCTATCAGCAATTTTGTAAGCGGGTATTGGTCGAAAATTTAATTGCCCAACAACAATACGACCAGGCAGAGCAAATATTACAAGCCACATTGTCACAACGACGAAACGGCTGGGCCTTGCTGCTGCAAGCCAGGCTCTGTTTTGAGCAACAACGTTATGAAGAGTCGTTACTGTTATGCCAGGAAGCGATAGAAGATAATCGCTATTTCGCTGAAGCCTATGACATTCAGGCACAAGTTTATCTTGCACAAAAAGAAGCGGAACTGGCTTTCAGCAGCATTCAAACTGCTGCAGAAATTGCGCCGTATAATATGGCCAGGCAATATCTGTTGCTTGATATCGCCAGAGAACTAAACAACGTTTCGCAACAGGTTCAGGCCAGCAAACAGTTATATGAGATTACCCGGCGCTCCGTAAAGCAGGACGTTGTACATTTGCTTAATTATATCCGCACCATAATCGATGCTGCGGTGGGGGCGGAAGATACGGCAATCCGCAACCGCTATCTGCAGGAGGTCTCCCTGGCATTACAACGGGTAAAACGCGACGACAACATGACCCGTGAAATTGACTTTAATCTATTTGAAGATCTGTGTCAGGCCAGGTTGGAGTCGCTCAGTGGTGCACAGTATCAGGCAAAAAAAACCTATGCCGCTGTTGCTGAACAATTGCAACACGAGCATCAGGTGTTACCGGATGCGATATTCTTACTCAACCAAATTGGTGAATTTGAGCAAGCCACAGCACTGAAGCAATTGCTACCTGCAGAGCATATGAAAAATCCGCTGTTAAAGGCCTTGTTTAATGATCAACAAAGTTTCGTTGATCAAAAACAGTTGCAGTTTGGCGAACTAAACAAAGCCGGCATTCAACATTATAAAGCGGGTGACTACACAGCAGCTGTCAGCCGGTTTGAAGCGGCGTTAGAGCTGGCACCGATGAATACCGGCTGTGCGCTGAACCTGATCCAGGCCTCTATTCAACTGCTGAACAGCCAACAAAAACGCAAGTCTGTTGAATTATTCGAGCGTTGTAAAAAAACCTTCCGCGTTGTTGACAATATGCCGCTACCGGAGCATCACCGCGTGCGCTACAAAGAGCTACTGCAACAGTTCGGCAAGCTACGGGAGGAGTTTCGCCGCTAATCAGCAGTGCCAAGTTGCGATGCCAGCTCGCTGACCAGGGCACTGGCTCCGATACGCATGCCGGAGCTGGTGGCGATTTTTCCGCTAATATCTTCGTACAACTGCAGCAAATCTAATGCCTGTGCCACAGTCCGGATACCACCGGATGCTTTAAAACCAATATCTCTGTCTGCAGCCGCAATAACGGTTAGCATAATACGTGCAGCCTCGTGCGTAACGCCAACCGGTACTTTACCGGTTGACGTTTTAACGAAATCTGCTCCGCATTCAATTGCCAGTTCAGTCGCTTTGGCCACTTGCTGGGCCGTGACCAGCTCACCGGATTCAATAATGATCTTCAGGCAGCAGCCGGCACTGGCCTGGCGTATGTCATACAGGAAACTTTTTACCAGCCCGTGCTCACCTCTGAGTAAAGCTTTGTATGGCAGCACACAGTCGATTTCTGTTGCCCCTGCCATAATCGCCTGCTGAATTTGTTCACAAACCAGATCAGCCGGTAAATCACCAGAAGGAAAATTCACGACTGTTGCCAACGCAGCCTTTGCCTGGCGCTCCGGCCAGGCTTGCAGTACGGGTAAATATTGCGGATATACACAGTACGCCGCAGCCGGCATCGACGGTACATTGTTAAGCCAGTCGGTGAATGAGCTCTGAGTTTCAGTGTCGTTTAATCTGGTGATATCAAGCAATTTCGCCAGCTGCTGCAAGCGTAATAGATTCGTCATAAGTTTTGGTCCGCTAATATCGCAGCCATGCAGGCTGTCTGATCATTATTTACATGCACTCTGTTGATGGCGTGGAGCTTAAACCAAATACCTGCAAGAAAGCAAAACCCGCAGGGGGAAAAATAATTGAAAATATTTTGAATTATTCCGCACGGTCGCAGTCCTATTTAGCAGTAGTTGTTAAGTGGTATCTGTTCTCTCCTGTTTCGATGTCCTAGTGTTTGCGCCGGTATTAGTACCGGCGCTTTTTTTACAATTCCAGCTGATATTGATGCTGCCTGAGCCAGATTTTTGCCTGCTCAGCCTGAGGATAATGCTCTGCGACCAACTGCCAAAAACGTGCTGAATGATTCAGGTGTTTAAGATGGGCCAGCTCATGCACCACCACATAGTCTGCCACCCAGGCAGGAGCCATCAACAAGCGCCAGTTAAACCCCAGCTGTGCTGTATTTTTACAATAGCCCCACTTCGTCCGCCAGTTGCCAATCACCAGGTCTGCTGCTTTAAGCTGCATCCTGTTTTGCCAATAGCCAACCCGTTCAGTAAACCAATTTACGGCCTGTGTTTTATACCACTGTTGCAACAATGCCCGGACGCGGTTGTTATAGCCGTTGGCCTGCGTACGGCAAGATACGGTAACAACCAAGCTGTCGTTGCACAGGTCTACCGACGATTTTACCGCACGGCGTAACTCCAGTGTCAGCATAGTGCCAAGCAGCGGCACTTGCTGCAAAGTCAGCCAATCTGGTTTCAACTGCGCGGCGCTCTGCTGCAGATGCTTTAAGATCCACAGCTGTTTTTGTTCTACCAGTGTTTTAACATCAGCAAGGCCATAACCCAGCGGTGCCCGAACCGTCAGCTGGCCTTGTTTAATTTGCAACGCCACGCTGCGCCTTCTGGCACTGTAATGCACGCTATAACGGAATGACTCGCTTTCTACAACTAAGGCTGACAAAGAACTACTCCGGCTGCTGACTTATCGGTAACACTTAGGTTGTCATTGTGCCACAGCAGCAGATAAAGTGTTATGATCCAACCACTTTGCCGCATTTAACAGATTAAGGGCCAGCAGCAACATGAAAATTATTTCTTTTAACATCAATGGCATTCGTGCCAGATTGCATCAATTGCAAGCATTGATCGACAAACATCAGCCGGATATTATCGGTTTGCAGGAAATAAAAGTACATGACGATGAATTCCCGCTGGCCGATGTACAGGCGATGGGTTATCACGTGTACCATTTTGGCCAGAAAGGCCACTACGGCGTGGCCATTTTAAGTAAGCAACCGGCTGTAAAGATGCAATATGGCTTCCCCACCGATGAAGCAGACGCGCAGCGGCGCATGCTGATTGGCAGCTTTGCCATGGCCGACGGCACACCGCTGACGCTGCTGAACGGTTATTTTCCACAAGGTGAAAACCGTGAACATCCGATCAAATTTCCCGCCAAAACACGATTTTATGCCGATTTACAACAGTATCTGCTTAGCCACCACACACCGGACGAGCTGGTCGCTGTTATTGGCGATATTAATATTTCTCCGATTGATTTAGATATCGGCATTGGTGAAGCCAACGCTAAACGTTGGCTGCGGGAAGGCAAAACCTCATTTTTGCCGGAAGAACGTGCCTGGCTGCAACGTTTGAAGGATTGGGGCCTGATTGATACTTTCCGTGCGCTGCATCCGACAGCCGACGCAAAGTACAGCTGGTTTGATTACCGCTCTAAGGGGTTTGATGATAATCGCGGTCTGCGCATAGATGTTGTAATGGCCACAGCACCGTTGGCTCAACGTTGTATTGAAAGCGGCATAGATTATGAGTTACGCGGCATAGAGCGGCCATCTGATCATGCGCCGGTATGGTCCGTGTTTAACTAAACTGTCTTTGGTGGCTGTATGGTGTTACAGCCACTGTTTAATAAAGGTTTTATCCAATTGCTGGTAGGCCTTTTGCAATAACACGGCCAAGTCCCGGTAACAGCCGGGTTGTGATACCGGCGCCAACTTAATACCATGCTGCTGCATTTGTTGGCTGATGTGTTGATACCAGGCAGCAATAGACGGCGGTAACGGTGTTGCTGAGCGAACTCCCAGCCAATACCAACCCTGCAAGGGTAAACCGGCCAGAAAAAGCAACATAGTTAAAATTTGCGGCAAATGTGACATACCCAGATAACTAAGTTGGATTACTGCACTGAGCAATGCCAGCGCAGGTAAATAGCGCCATGCTATTGCAGTAAGCAAAATAACCTTATTTTCTACAAATAAGCTGTTTAACTCGGCCTTAGCCGGCCACTGCTTACTGTATTCGCGCCCTGCCCGCAAGGTCGTATAAAGAGGATACTGCATTACCACCCCCAACTTCATCAAACTTCTGTTCAAACGATAGCATAAAATCGGCCCGGTTACCTCTGCAACGGCCACAGCCGCCCATGCGCAAGCAGCATCACCTGGCAATAGCGTGCAGAAATCTACACAATAAATCAGTTGCAAACCGGATTTTCAGCGATATAACTGATAACAGCAGCGGGTTTCAGCATTAGCTGGTACTGAAACTCCTTTTTTATTGCTATTAATACCGGCTTTAAGTTAAACCCAACCTAACAAAAAATATGCCAATACAAAATACTATTAACTTACAGAAAGATAGCAACGTTAAACAGCGTTACACACAAAGTTATCCACAAAATCTGTGGACAACCCAAAGCTATACAGGGTGCTGAAACGGCCGCTGGTGTCAGGTTATTTGCCAACCAAAACACAGGGTTCAACAAAAATTCATATTGAATGCGTCAAATTGTCATATTTGGCAAAATTACCCTCTTTGATTTACTGCAGCTGACAACGGATATCGCCGCAGTAATACTGCCGATTGCAAGATGATGTCTTGAGTCCGGGCCGCAACCTGGATTAGGATAAGGACTCAAATCACTTTACGGATATATTGCCGTTGTTAACCTGGCTACCACAATTGACCGGACTTGATGGTATCGCCGTCAGAAGCCCGGCCAGCGGAATGATCTTGCCGTTAAGCGCACATCCGGATCTGTTATATAACGCAAATGTCTTAGCGCTGGCTTTGTGTATCAAACTGCAGCACGGTACACTTGTGGCGCCTTTTGCCGGGCATTACAGTGCTTGTCTGCAGAGTAACCGCCGGTTACGCTTCAAACACAGCAGCGGCTTAACCGCGCAACTGGATTTACCCCGCAGCCTGGCAAACAGTAACAGTAAAGGCGTTATAACATTAACGGCTCCGGGCAGTTTGGTCAGCAGCGGTCAGCCGGTAGTGAAGCTTGATTTACAGTCCCTGCAAGGAGACAGCGGTTGCTATGCGGTGCTAATGCTATTGCCGCATCCGGCGATACAAAAGGTTTTTTGCGCCGCACGTTATGTCGGAGCGGCAGAAGATACAGCAGTAATTATTCAGCTCAATAATAAGTAACCTATATGACGATTATCTACGGTATTAAAAATTGTGACACGATAAAAAAGGCCCGTAACTGGCTGGAGCAACAGCAAATCCCTTATCAGTTTATCGACTATCGCACCGACGGACTAACATCTGAACAGTTACAAGCGTTTAGTCAGCAGTGCGGCTGGCAGAATTTGCTTAATACCCGCGGAACAACTTACCGCCAACTGCCTGACAGCGACAAAACAGATCTGGATGAATCAAAAGCACTGGCACTGATGTTAGGGCAGCCGGCAATGATAAAACGGCCTTTGTTGGTGCACAATAATGAACATCACCTTGGTTTTAAGCCGGCAGATTATCAACGTATTTTCGGACTCTCAACATGACAGCAACCAGTGCGGTAATTGCCTTAACCAAAGATCTTATCTCCCGCCCTTCGGTTACACCGGACGATGCCGGTTGCCAACAGTTGATGGCGCAGCGCCTGTCTGCTGTGGGGTTTGACATTGAAGTGATGCACTTTGACGATACCTTAAATATGTGGGCTCGGCGTGGTAACGGTAAACCGGTGTTTTGTTTTGCCGGCCATACCGATGTGGTGCCAACAGGGCCGGTGGAGCAATGGCATACGCCGCCGTTTGAACCCACCATTATCGGCGATACCTTATATGGCCGTGGTGCCGCAGATATGAAAGGCAGCCTGGCAGCGATGGTAGTAGCGACAGAGCGCTTTTTGCAACGTTTCCCGACACCAAAATTTGACTTAGCTTACCTTATTACCAGTGATGAGGAAGGCCCTTTTATCAACGGTACCAAAAGGGTGATTGAAACCCTGGAAGCACGTCACGAGAAAATCAGCTGGTGCATTGTCGGCGAACCATCCAGCAGCCAAAAGGCCGGTGATGTGGTCAAGAACGGCCGGCGCGGCTCTTTAACCGGCCATTTGACAGTAAAAGGTATCCAGGGGCACGTTGCCTACCCGCAACTGGCCGATAATCCGGTGCATAAAGCGGCGGCCGCTTTGGCAGAGCTGGCAGCAGAGCAATGGGATAACGGCAATGCCTATTTTCCGGCTACCAGTTTCCAAATTGCCAATATTCATGCCGGCACCGGGGCATCAAATGTGATCCCGGGCGAATTAAAGGTCATGTTTAACTTTCGCTACAGTACACAAAGCAGCGCAGAGCAATTACAACAGCGCGTTATCGCACTGTTGGATAAACACGGTTTAAATTATGCGTTGGACTGGACACTAAACGGCCTGCCATTTCTGACCGACAGTGGCAGCCTGGTGGCAGCCACGGTTAAAGCAATTTACCAGGTACAAGGCTTTGAAACGCGGCTGGAAACCAGCGGCGGCACCTCAGATGGCCGTTTTATTGCGCCTACCGGTGCCCAGGTGGTTGAACTTGGCCCCTGTAATGCCACTATTCATAAAATTAATGAATGTGTGTCAGTAACCGATCTGGAGCAACTGGCAAAAATGTATGAAGCCGTATTGGAGCAGCTTGAACTGAGTTTATGACAACCATCAGCCATGACATTCTGACCGGCCTGAGCGAACAGCATCTGCTGACCGGGCCGGACGGTTTTATGCTGCATAAAGACGTGGCAGCTCCCTTTGCTGCAATGTGCTTAGCGGCGCAAGCTGATGGCATTAGTATAAAAATTGTTTCAGCTTTTCGCTCGTACCAGCGCCAGGCCGCGATTTGGCAAGCCAAGTTAACCGGCCAACGGCCGGTCTATAACAGCAACGGCGAAATTATTGATATACACCGTTTAAGCGGCGCAGATAAATTGCACGCTGTGCTACTGTACTCGGCCTTGCCGGGCGCCAGCCGCCATCATTGGGGCACTGAGCTGGATCTGTATGATGCCGCCGCAGTGCCACCAGAGTACCGGCCACAGCTTGACCCGGCGGAATACAGCCCGGGTGGGCCTTTTTACCGCTTGCAGCAGTGGCTGAGCGCGCATGCTGCAGAGTTTGGCTTTTTTCTGCCCTACCGCCAATTTCAGGGTGGTGTGGCTGCCGAGCCCTGGCATATCAGCTATCAACCGCTGGCAAGCGAGTATCTGTCAGCTTTTGATGCCGGTATGCTGCGCCAATGCATCAGCCGGCACCCGCTGGCAGAGCAGCAAACCGTACTGACACAGCTGGACGACATTTTTCGCCGTTATGTAGTAAATATCTGTCAGGCCACGCCATGAATTGGCCGCTGTTTTGGGCTTTGGCGTTAGCGTTTGGCGTGGTGCTGGGTAATATTATGCTGCTGAAACACGCGGCAAAGTTAAAAATGCCCTCAATGCCGCAACAGCAAAAGGGCAATACAGAACAGAATGCTGCTACTCAGCAGAGCCCTCAGCGCGATCAAACGCCGAATAGCCCTGAATAAAACGTTGCAACTGATCGCGTAAATTAGGCGGCGTACCTTTGATCAGCAAGGTGTCGCTGTGTGGATCATACTGCACCCTGTCACCAAGCAGTTTTTGCTCAAAACTTAACGACAGCCCGGCACCCTGGCCGCTGAATTTAATCAATTTTTTCAGCTCTTTTACTTCCACCGGAAACTGCTCCGCCACTTCAAGCTGTTGCTCCTGGCAATAGCGTAAAAAGCCTTGCTGCTCCTGTTCATCTATCACCGCCGACAACTCGGTTAATACCACATCCTGGCCGGCTTTAGCGCGCTCTTCACAGTAGCTGAACACTTGCTTGCGGGCATCGTTTTTCTCGTTGCTGTCAAACTCAGCCGCACTAAAGTATTCCTCTACCGACGCCAACACCACCTTACTGTTCACTCTGGCATCGGTGCCTTCTTCACAGCCGAGAAAATCAAGGAAGAAGTCTGCCACTTTGCGCCCGGCACGGCCGCGGATAAAGCTGATGTACTTGCCCTGCTCCGGCGAAGTTTGATACTCGGTTAAATCAATCCGCGCGGCCAGTTGCATACGGGCAATATCCAGATGCCGTGATGTCGCCAGCTCCAGCTCTTCGGTCAATGAGAAATGATCCTTACTGCCCAACAGGCAAAACAGCAAATAATCACTGGCCAGATAACGGTAATGACAAACCAGCAAATAGCCGCTCTCTGCTAACTGATGAGCCTGTAATTGTTGTTCCAGCGCCGCAGTTGAGGTATTGGCCAGTACCAAAAAGTCTGAGGTTTGCTTTTGCCAGTCGTGCAGTACTGTCATCACCTGCGGATCTTTATCGGCGCTGAAAGCAGCATAGCCTTTAGCCGGTTTACCATTGTAGGCCAGATGCAACTGCTCGACCAAATGCGCCACAGCTGCCGTAGGTGCAACCAGTGACGGCCGGTAGTGTGCTTTACTCTGTGTTTGTTCATCCGGAGCGAGGTAATTTATTGCCAACTGCTGCACATCTACTGACATAACTTTTCCTGTTTAAAATGAATTCTGTTACTATTCTACCTGTTTAAACCACATGACTTGCGGATAATTCATGCCAATTGTATCAAAGTATTCCACCGCGCAGATTGAAAAACTGGTAAATCAATTACTGGACGTGCTGCACGGCGAAAAAGCCACCACTGAACTGAGCTTAATGTGTCTGGGTAACGCTATCAGCCACGTGGTTAACAGCAGCGTACCTGCTGCACAGCGTGAAGCTGTGGTTAGCCATTTTAACCAGGCTTTAGCTGATGCCGTAACAACGAAGGTTAACTAAGCGCTTATGGTGCTGGAAAACAACCTGTCACTGGTTAAAAAAGTGAACCGGCTGCTTAACTGGGGCCACTGGTTCAGCTTCTTTAATATCCTGTTGGCTCTTGTTGTCACCTCGGTTTACTGGCTATCCGAACCTGGCCCGGTATCTGCACTGGGTTGGTTATATTTGCTGCTGAACTGGGTTGGCCACACTGCCTTTTTATGTTTTATGTTTTTTATCCTTACCGTGTTTCCGGTGTCGCTGGTATTTCCTTATCAGCGCCATGTGCGCGGTATGGCCGCCATTCTGGCAACAGTGGCCCTGGTGCTGTTAATTTTTGATGCCTATGTTTATGCCAGCCTGGGCTATCATATTGGCAGCGCCTCGCTGGACCAGGCCATAGAGTTACTCCGCCAGCAAATTGTCACCAATTTACGTAATTTTGTGCTGATTGTATTGGCGGTTGGCGCGCTGTTACTGGCTGTTGAGCTGACAATAAGCAATTATTGCTGGAAGAAAGTAGAGCGGTTAAAACAGTCCGGCGTGGCGACACCGTTATTTGCCATTTTTATCGGCAGCTTTATGCTCAGCCATCTGCTGCATATCTATGCGGATGCCAACTTAAAATACGACGTCACGCGGCAAGACAACGTGCTGCCGCTATCCTACCCTGCTACCGCCAAAACTTTTTTAGCCCGCTATCAACTGGTTGATTTAAACAGCAGAGCACAGCAACAACTCGACAAGCTCAGCTTGCCCGGCAAACTGGACACCGGCAATGCAATACAATGCAGTGCTGAACACAGCAAAACCAGCACCTTGTTGCTGATCAGCGAACAACTGAGCCGTGCCCAACAAAGTATATTAAGCCAACAAGGTTTAAAGCCGTTGGAGCAGCACTTTGCGCCAAAAACAGCCAACGAAGCCCTGCTTAATTTGTTGTACGGTAAGTTTTGGATTGATGAAAACAGCCAGACACCGCTTGGCACCGAACCGGGTTGGCTGGCACAATTACCACAAGGGCTGCTCAGCATCAGCCGCGACAATAATACGCAGCCGGTAAATCTGCCTTGGTTGAAAACAGCCACAACGACCAGCCGGTACGCCATTATTTTTGACAACGCGCCCGAGCAACGTTGGGCGCAATATAAGCAGTACAACAACATAGTGGTAATGACCACTACCGGTAAGCACCAGCAGTTTAATCTGGCACCGGCGCAAGTATGGTCAAACTGGACAGCACTGCGTCAATTGCAGCAACATCAGGTTACCCAGCATCTGGACTGGTTACCGACTTTGCTGGCACAGGCCGGCTGTCGCTCTCAGGCCAGTTGGCTGGGCGACAATCTGTTAAAACCGCTACCATTACCCAAGCTTAATATCAGTGGCGAGGAAATTATCAGCTTCAAAAAAGATAAAATGGTGATCCTGCGCGCCGATGGCAGCTATGGTGTCTGGTCGGCCGGCACCTTAGTACCGCTGCAGGAAAAACCGGATCTGCCAATGCTAACCGATGCGTTAAAACGGATTGAGCAGGTAAATAACTAAAGCGGGTGCCACCCGGCATACCGCTGTTTAATGTTTGGTTCCCGACGGCCGCTTCGGCGGCCTGCCGGCCAGTTCCAGCTCTGCCAAATGCAACATATTAGTAAGCGCTATCGGTACCACCGGCAGCTGAAAACGCTCCAGATAAGCGATCTCAGCCTCCTTTAACATCTGCTGACATAGCTGATCATACATACTGAAACCATCATAGGCTAACGGCTCGTGCAGCTCTGCCAGTTTCAACTCACGCTGACGGCGCATAAACCAGTGCAGCAAAAACTCATACTGCTTTACATCTAACCATTGCCGCCAATCCATATCTGTCTCCGTTAATGCTATTACATGGCCTTGTACGTCAGCATTGATAAAAGCGATTACAGCAAGCAGATTAATTCACTTTAAACAATAATGAGAGCAGCTATCATTTGTCTCATAGCACCTACTGAGGATAGCAACATGACCAAGACCATTACATTTGCCATTATGCATTTTACCATTGCCTTCGCCGTTACTTACTTGATCACCGGCAGCTTTGTACTGGGCGGTTTGATTGCCGTAATAGAGCCGGCGGTAAATACGGTTGGTTATTTCTTCCATGAGAAAGTCTGGCAGAAATACGGCAAGGCAGAGCTGGCAGCAAAACCGCTAAAGTACTTCATTTAAAGCGCTTCAGCTAAAGTGCTTAGGTTGATAACGCTTAATCACCGGGTCTCAGGCCGTTTCCCGGCACCAGTGTTGCTGCTGCTCTGCGCTTAAAAAACTCCAGGCCAGAATACGGCTTACTTTCTGTCCCTGGCGCATCTCAATCACCTCAGATTGCACTGCTCCAACACTACGCAACAGTTTTTGCAGCGGTGCCAGGTGTTTTTGCTGCGACACCAGGCTGCTAAACCAGCACACCTGCGGTTTGAACAGCTGGCTTTGGCTAATCATCCGGCTGACAAACTTAAGCTCACCGCCATCACACCACAGCTCATGTTGCTGGCCGGCAAAGTTACGTCCACTTTGCCCTGCTTTAGCAAGATTAGTCCATTTACGGTTACTGGCCGCGTCCGCTTCTGCTGCAGAGGCAAAAAACGGCGGATTACACATGGTTAAATGAAAGCGCTGCTCAGCGGCTATTACGCCGGAAAATATCGCGTTTGCATCCGGCTGTGCCACTATGCTGATACGCGGCTTTAGTGCGGCGTTAGAGGCTACTATCAGTGCTGCGGCTTTAACCGCTACCGTATCAATATCGGTGCCGGTTACCTGCCAGCCATAACTTTGCACGGCAATAATCGGGTAAATAACGTTAGCGCCGGTGCCAATATCCAGCAGTTGGATCTGTTTACCGGTTGGTAACGCCGGATAACTGCGCGCCAGTAAATCTGCCAGGTAATGCACATAATCGGCGCGACCCGGAATTGGCGGGCATAAATAATCCTGCGGCAATTGCCAGTATTTCACCTGATAATACTTTGCCAGCAGTGCCTTATTCAGCATCAGTACCGCCGCCTGGTCGGCAAAATCAATGGTTGGCCGGCCATCAGGATTAGCACGCACAAAGGCGGCCAGTTGCGGCTCTGCGCCAACAAGGGCGGGAATATCATAACGGCCCTGATGAAGATTACGTGGATGAAGTAACTGCGGTGAAGACACGGTTTGCGCCAGCCTGTTAAAAGAAAAACGGCGCATAGTTTACCACGGCACAGCTAATATAAAGCAGCCAGGCAAAAAAACCGCTACAATAGCCGCCATTGTGATCTGCCCTGTCGGGCAAACTTATGGATACCGCATGCTGGCTCTTGGAAAAATTAACCGTTTAACGGTAAAAAAACAGGTTAAATTCGGCTTTTATCTTGATGGTTTAAGCTGGGGTGAAATTTTGCTGCCAAACAATGTGGCGCCGGCCGGGTTAGAGATTGGCAGCGAGCTGGACGTATTTTTGTATCTGGATTCAGAAGATCAACTGATCGCCACTACCGAGCAGCCGAAAATTAAAGTCGGCGAAGTGGCGCAATTAGCGGTGGTTGCGACCACTAAAGTAGGCGCCTTTGTAAACTGGGGCCTGAAGAAAGACTTACTGGTTCCCTTTAGTGAACAGCAAATTCCGCTGAAAGAAGGCCAGAAATATCTGCTGTACTGCTATGTGGATAACAGTAACCGCATTGTAGCCTCGAGTAAGCTCGATCGCCACCTGCACAAAACCACACCACAGTATAATGCCGGCGACAAAGTAGACATTATTGTCAGCGAGCAAACCGACATTGGTTATAAAGCAATAGTAAACCATCAGCACTGGGGCGTACTGTACAAAAATGAAGTGTTCAAACCGCTGCGCCGCGGTGAAAAAATGCACGCTTATATTGTAAAGGTGCGGGACGATGGCAAGATTGACCTGCGGTTAAATTCAACCACTTACAAGCAAGCGCTGGAACTGACGGAGCAGGTACTGAAGAAACTGCAGCAAAACGGCGGCAAACTGGCGTTAACAGATAAAAGTTCACCGGAGCTGATTTACGCGGCTTTCGGTGTCAGCAAAAAAGCCTATAAACAGGCCCTGGGTACGCTGTATAAAGATAAGAAAATTGTCATCCTGGAAGCCGGTATCATTTTGGTTACCAATTAAAAAAGGGCCTTACGGCCCTTTTTAGTTACAACATCAGTCTTGAAAGCGCTTAAACTCTTGCTCGGCTTCTTCACGGCTCATGCCATAGTGTTCCTGCATTTTGCCGCAGAACTGCTCAAATCTGCCATTTACTTCGGCCAGGTCGTCGTCAGTTAATTTGCCCCATTTTTCTTTAACGGAACCTTTTACCTGACGCCATTTACCTTCTGCAATATCACTATTCATTATGTTGCTCCATTTTTGGTTAAACACTGAACGGGTTTAATACTAAGGCTGCAAATACGTAGTGGCGGTTAAGCCCTGTACTGCAACAGCAACTTAATAAAGCAATGGCTGTACCAGAAATAACAGAAAAATAACGCCATATATTTCATGGCGTTATGATGCTTTAATTAAGCGTAGGGCAATAGTATGACTAAAGTCGGGTAGCTTTTACCGGTAACATTGCAACTTTTGCCGATACCTCAGCAGCTAAATACTGCGATTCTGCGGTTTAGACAACACCAGGTGCACCGCACTGGTGGCACGCTCCATAAAACCACCTTCGCAGTAGCACAGGTAAAAATGCCACAACCTTACAAAATTATCGTCGTACCCCAGCTGGTGCACTTTATCGCGGGCGTGCATAAAATTATCACACCAGTCTCTGAGTGTGCGGGCGTAGTCAAACCCGATGTCCTGTAAATGGCGTACCACCAAGTCGGTTTTACGGCTTATCGCGTCTGTCATACGGCTGACAGAAGGCAAACATCCGCCCGGAAACACATAGCGTTTGATAAAATCAACTTCACGCACATACTGCTGATACCGCTGGTCAACTATGGTAATAGCCTGCAGCACCATCAAACCATCCGGCTTTAACAAGGCAGCACATTGCTCAAAATAGGTATCAAGATAATCTTCGCCCACCGCCTCGATCATTTCTATTGATACCAGCTTGTCGTACTGGCCGCTCAAGTCGCGATAATCATTAAACAGTAAGGTGATTTGCTGCTGCAGACCAAGCTCTTCAACCCGCGCTTTGGCATAATCAAACTGCTGTTGAGAGATAGTGGTGGTCGTCACTTTACAGCCGTAATGCTGCGCAGCAAAAATAGCCATACTGCCCCAGCCGGTACCAATTTCCAGCAGATGATCTGTCGGTTTTAACTGCAACTTGTCACAAATCATCTGTAATTTATGTTGCTGCGCCTGAGCTAAATCTGCATTCTGATGCGGATACACCGCACTGGAATACATCATGCTGTTATCCAAAAACAACCGATACATGTCATTACCCAGGTCGTAGTGGGCGGCAATATTTTTTCTCGCTTGTTGTTTTGAATTGCGGTTACGCCAGTTCAGCAGTTTTAACAAAGGCCGGCCCAAGCGGGTAATTGCAGAGTCCAGCTTATCCAGCGTAGCCAGATTAAGCGCAAAAATGCGCACCAAAGCCGTAAGATTATCGCAGCGCCACCAACCCTGTATATAAGCCTCGCCACCACCTACAGAGCCTGCCATTACCATCTTTTGGTAAAACGCCGGGTCCAGTACAGTGATCACCGTTTTTAACTCAGCATGCTCGTCGCCGAAACGTAAACGCTGATTGCCTTCTACTACGGTAATATCGCCATGCTGTAGCTGACTGATAAAATCCAACGCAAACTTGCGACATAAACGGTCAAACCACGTCAGGTTATCAAATACCGAGGCTTCAGTAAGACTCATTGTCATGCATTTTTATCCTTTGTTTTGGGGTGGGCATGAACCGGTACACCTTTAAAATACAGTTTCAGTGCATGCCAATATATTCGCAGTACAACCTGTACGTTTTGCCAGGGTTGGCGGATCAGCCAACTTCGTTTCCATTTTGCCGTCAGCTCATGTCGCTGTAAGCTAATCCAGGCGCTGAAAATCTGTTTGTCTGCCTGACTATTTGCAATACTGCAACGTAAATTGTCCGCAGGCGGGCTGATTTGCCAGTGATACTGCATATCAAGCGGATGAAACGGTGATACGTGAAACGCTTTGCGGTGCTGATAATACTGCTGACCGGCCACTATAATTTGTAAATAGTAATGCCGCTCATTCCAGGGGGTGTTGGTTACTTCGGCAAGCAGATAACAAAAGTTGTCATGCTCATCGTAGCAGTAGTACAGCGTAAGCGGACTGAAATACAGCCCCCAGTTTGCCAGCGGCGTTAAGATAAATACCTTTGCCGGGGTTATGCTGCCACCAAGCTCAGCGACCTTCCGGCAGACAGCGGCATATACCGTATCCGCCCCGGCAACATAGTCTTTGCGGCGAAAACTCAGAGCGCCAAAGCGCTCGTAGTTAATGCCTTTGGCCGCCAGCGAATGGCTATTCAGCGCCGTACAATCGAGCCAATAATGTGCCAGAGGATAGCTGAAGCCGTGCCGGCGCGGTGTTAAGCGCAAATGCCCCACCTCGCCCTGATACACTGCATGGCCGGCTTGCATCAGTACGCCACGCCCAGTAAAGCCGCTACATCCACTGCACTTCTGGCACCGTCTTCATGAAAACCGTTGTACCAATAAGCTCCGCAAAAATAGGTATGGTTGTGGCCGTTTATTTTGCTGCGTTGCTTCTGCGCAGCCAGCGTATAGTGGTTATATACCGGGTGTTCGTACTGATACACACCGAGTATTTTTTCCGCTGCAATGGCTGGAGTGTTATTTAACGTGACACAAAACGTCACAGGTGCCGTAATGCCCTGCAGCAAGTTCATATTGTACGTTAGGGTCGCCCGGTCATTAACATTAGCGTCAAGGTTATAATTCCAGGCAGCCCAGGCTCGTTTGCGTTGGGGCAGCAAGCGGGCGTCGGTATGTAACACTACATCGTTTTTCTGATACGCAATGCCGCCCAACACCGCCCGCTCCTGCTCTGTCGCGCTATCACCGAGTAACCGCAGCGCCTGATCGCTGTGACACGCCAGCACCAGTTTGTCGTAATGCTCTGTGCGCCCGTCAGCAAAGCTCAGCGTAACGCCGTTATCGTCACGGTTGATAGCCGTGATATGCTGGTTCAACTTAACACTGTCGGCACCAAGCCTGGCTTGCAAGGCGTCAACGTAACGTTTTGAACCACCCTGGATCACCGACCACTGCGGCCGGTCATTAATATTCAGTAAGCCATGATTATTAAAAAAGCGCAGAAAAAACCGCACAGGAAAAGCCGGCATATCCGCAAGACCGGCTGACCAGATAGCGGCGCCCATCGGCATAAGATAGTTATCACGAATGGCGGCACCAAAATCGTGTTTAAGCAAGAAATCACCCAGCGACAGGTCCAAGTCTGCATCATCGGCTGCCAGCAAACGTTTGCCCAGCTTATTAAAACGCATAATATCGGCCAGCATAAACCAGAACGATGGCCGCAGCAGATTACGGCGCTGCGCGAATAAACTCGCCAGCGTATTGCCGTTATATTCGAGGTTTTGCACGGTGTTCTTTACCGAAAAACTCATTTCAGTGTGCTGAAACGGCACGCCAAGTTCAGCGATAAAGCGGTTAAATACCGGGTAAGTGCGGTCATTAAACACAATAAAGCCGGTGTCGATGGCATACGTTTGCCCCGCTACATCTATCTCAACCGTTGCCGTATGGCCGCCCAGATAATCGTTTGCTTCGAGCATGGTTACAGCGTATTTTTGTTGCAACAAATACCACGACATCATGCCCGAAATACCACCACCTACTACTGCTACGCGCATACTGCTTCCTTTATCCTGCCATACGTTGTTTAACTTTGCCGGTTAACCAGCCAAGCACCGGCAAATGCCGGTATACCATTTCATTTAAATCATAATAATCGCGATGATAAACAATAAGGCCATCTTGCCAGCGCAGCACTGTACAGCCTTCTACCTCAATCATCTTGCCGTTGCCGATAGCAGGGTGGGCAAAGCACATACGCCAGCTGACAAAGCCCTGCGTGCCCTGCTCCATAGCGTCAAGGCCGGTGAACCGGCAATGTTGTAACCGCGCATAGGCGTTAGCAAAATACTTATTTAACGCCGCACTGCCATGGATCTCATGCACAGGGTCAATAAACACCACATCAGCATGGTATAGCGTATCCAGCAACTGCATATTGTGGCCGGATAAAGCATTGTAGAAGTTCAGAAACTGCTCAATGCGGGGTGTGGTTACAGTGTTCATCCGGGTTTCTTTATCTCAGCAAAAAGGGCTAATGTCTGCTTACGTGCTATAGCATGGTCCACCACCGGTGCCGGGTAGCCTTTAACACCACCCAATGCATGCGGCCAGTGCAGTGTTTTGCCTTGCAACTTACTCAGCTCTGGCACATACAAACGGATAAAGTCACCTTGTGGATCAAACTTTTCACTTTGGCTTAGCGGATTAAAAATACGGAAATACGGCGCCGCGTCGGTACCGGTAGAGGCGGCCCACTGCCAGCCGCCATTATTGGCGGCGAAGTCGCCGTCAATCAGCTTTGACATAAAGTAACGCTCGCCCAGACGCCAGTCGATATGCAGATCTTTTACCAGAAAGCCGGCCGTGATCATGCGTAACCGGTTATGCATCCAACCGGTTTGGTTAAGCTGTCGCATTGCGGCATCGACAATCGGATAGCCGGTCATGCCGTCACACCAGGCCTGAAACAAGGTTGTATTGTTATTCCAGCGAATGGCTGCCGTGTCAGCCTGAAATGGCTGATGCTTGATCAGCTGCGGATAAGCCACCAGAATATGTTTGTAAAATTCACGCCAAATCAGCTCAGACAGCCAGACTTCAGCACCGCTCTTATCCTGCTGCCAACTGTCTGCCGCCTCCAGTTGCAGCCGCGCTACACACTGGGCGGGTGATACTACCCCCAGCGCCAGATAAGCCGATAATTTTGACGTACCGGCAATGGCCGGAAAATCGCGCGCCTTGTGATAATCCTGTACTTTTTCGCGGCAAAATGCGCGCATCAACTCCAGTACTTGCGCTTCGGCTACCGGCCAGGCTGCTGAGCTGTTATCACCATTTTTCAGCGCCGGCAATTCAGGCAGCGCTAACTGCAGGTTGGTAGCCGGCAGTGCCTTGGGCCGCGCGTCGCAATGTACGCCCTGCTCTTTGACCTTTGCCAGCCAGCTGCGCTTAAACGGGGTAAACACTTTATAAATATCGCCCTGCTGCGTGCGTATTGTGCCCGGCGGCATAATGCATTGCGTATCAAAGCGGATAAACCGGCCATCTTGTGCCAACACTAACTGCTCTACAGCCATATCGCGCTGTCGCTCACGCAGCTCGTACTCAGTTTGCACAAATACTTTTAACTGATATTGCCGGCACAAAGCTGTAAAGACAGTGCTTACCTGCTGATAGCTGCTGCCCTCAACTGCCAGCAGCGGGATATTTAACGCCGCCATTTCCTGTTGCAACTGCAACACACGCCGGCGGATTAAATCTTGTTTTACCGCTGCCATATCATGCAATTGCCAGGTTCCCGGCGTAGCAATAAACAACGCCAGCACTGCAGCACCGGTTCTGGCGGCATCTTCCACGGCACTGCTGAGTACCGCATTATCAAAGCACCGCAAATCATTGCGTAACCATACTATATTCAAAGCTTGCATATCAGGCTCGCAATCCGAGGTTTTCCGGGTAAGGGTCAAAGTAGCGTTGGTTGCTGACATAGGCGTTTGGCTGCTGTTTTAAATGGTGCTGCAATAAGGTCAGTGGCGCCAGCAGCGGCACAAAGCCCTGGCGGTAGCGGTGGATCAGCTCAGATAATTCCTGCTTTGCCTCTGCAGTTAAACCGTGTTTTAAAAAGCCCTGCAAGTGCTGTAATACATTAGTATGCTGCTTACGCGTAGCGATATTTTTCAGTGCCTGCATCAGATCAAGCAAGTAACGCTGTTGTAACTCTTGCGGCGCAAATAGCTTGGCCTGTGCCACTAAGCGACCAAGCTCACGATAGGCAACCGGGCTGTGCGCCATCACTAAAAATTTGTAGCGGCTGTGAAATGCCACCAGTTTGCCGACGCTGAAACCGTCCTGCATGGTTTGTTGATAGTCATAGCAGCTGAATACACGACAGATAAAGTTTTCTTTTAATGCCGGATCAAATAAGCGGCCGTCTTCTTCTACCGGCAACCAGGGGTAAGCGTGCATTAACTGCCGGGTATAAAGCCCAACGCCCAACTTACCCAGTTGTTGTCCTTTGGCATCGAACAGCCGCACCCGCTCCATACCGCAGCTGGGCGACTTAGCGCACACAATGTAGCCGCTAAGTGTAGCCAGCTGCGGCAGCTTAGCCTCAGTAAACGCCAACATCGCGTTAGTATGGTCAACTGTGGTGTTATTGCTTTGTACCAGGTGCACCTTGTGCTCATCATCCAGTTGTAATCTTATTGCAGGGCGTGGCGCACTCATGCCGATGGCCATTTCCGGACACACCGGTACATACTCAACCAGCGGCGCTAACTGCTGCAAACAAAAGGCCGATGCCTTATGCCCGCCGTCATAGCGCACTTTATCGCCCAACACGCAGGCACTGATCCCCAGCTTAATCGTCATAACTTTACCGCCTGAATTACGTCGCTATTAGTTACAGAGCATACGCCATTTCGGATCGGAAATTTTTGCTCACGCCGTACTGTTTGCATAAAAAAACGGCAAGTTGCCTGCGCAACTTGCCGTTTTTCATGTTCTGATGCAAAAAAGTTACTTTTTGCCGGTGCCTACTTCAACACGGGATTTTAACTTTTGTCCCGGGCGGAAAGTCACGACACAACGGGCAGAAATAGGTATATCTTCACCTGTTTTCGGGTTACGTCCCGGCCGCTCATTTTTAACCCGCAGGTCAAAATTGCCAAAGCCGGATAACTTTACCTGATCACCCGCTTCCAGTGCGACGCGGATTTCTTCAAAAAAAGCTTCCACTATTAATTTGGCATCGCGTTTGCTAACACCAAACTTTGTAAACAGACGTTCTGCTAAATCGGCTTTGGTAAGCGCCATTCTTAATCCCTCAACGTTGCGTTGAACTCTTCACCAAGCGCGTTAACTACTTGATTTACCAACTGTTGGATATCTTTATCTTCCAAGGTACGCGCTATATCCTGCAGGGTCAGAGCAATGGCCAGTGATTTAAAACCCTCTGCCACACCCGTGCCTGTGTATACGTCAAACAATTTTAGGTCAACTAGTTGATTTCCGCCAACTTTTTTTATAGTAGCAGCTATATCGGCAAAACGCACCTCTGATTTCACTACTATGGCTAAATCACGCCGGTTAGCCGGATACTTCGACAGCTCCCGCGCCTGCACAATATCACGCAGGCCAAGTGCAGCGACATCCAACTCAAACAGGTACGCTTTTCCTTTAATGCCCAGGTTACGCTCAGCTTCCGGATGCAAGGCTCCAACATAACCTATCAGGGTATCAGCACGATACACCGCCGCCGTTTGGCCCGGGTGCAAAGCGCTGTGTTCAGCGCCGGCGAAGCGGAAATCGTCTGTGGCAGATGTTTGTGCCAGTAAGGCTTCAACATCGCCTTTAATATCATAGAAGTCGGCAACACGGTTTTCCATATTCCAGTGCTCATTGTGCATTGAGCCGACAATAACACCGCCAATTACGGCCACCTGGCGCACGCCGCCTTCGGCTGCGGCATCTGGGATAAACTTCAGGCCGTACTCAAACAAGCGGATGCGGCCCTGCTGCCGGTTCTGGTTGTATTGCACCGTTTGCAGCAAACCCGGCCACAGATTTAACCGCATAGCCGACATATCCGCCGAAATAGGGTTAGGCAATACCAGCGCCGGTTGCTGCGGGAATAGCTGTTGTTGCACTTTCGGATCGACAAAGCTGTAAGTAATGGCTTCCTGGTAACCGCGATCTACCAATACCGTGCGCAGGCGCTGCACGTTCAGTTCAGCTTCGCGGAATTTACGCATCGCTAAGCTGGCCTGAGGCGCCACATTGGGAATATTGTTGTAACCGTAAACGCGGGCAACTTCTTCAATTAAATCCTCCGCAATGCTGATATCAAAGCGATAACCCGGCACGCTTACCTGCCAGCCATCAGCAGTTTGTGCAACGCCCAGGCCTAAACGGCTGAAAATTGCCGTGACTTCATCCTTAGCAATGCTGATACCCAAAATACGCGCTAACTTGGCTTCGCTCAGGTTAATCGGCGCTACTTTGGGCAAGTGTTGCTCAGACACGGCTTCAACTACCGGACCGGCGTCGCCGCCACAAATTTGCAGCAGTAAAGCCGTAGCCCGCTCCATCGCCGCATGTTGCAGCTGTGGATCAACGCCACGCTCGTAGCGATGTGATGCATCCGTGTGCAGGCCGTATTGCCGTGCTTTACCGGCTATCGCCAGCGGGGCAAAAAAAGCACTTTCAAGAAAGATATCTTTAGTTTCGCCGGTTACACCACTGTGCAAACCACCGAAAATACCGGCCATCGCCAGCGCCTTGCTGTTGTCGGCAATCAACAGTGTATTGGCTTTGAGCGTCACTTCGCTCTCATCCAACAGCACTAACTTTTCACCTTCTGCCGCCAGACGAATATTAATATCGCCGTCAATGTGCGCTAAATCAAAAGCGTGCATCGGATGGCCCAGCTCCAGCAGCACAAAGTTGGTGATATCTACCACCGCATCGATGCTGCGCACACCGCAGCGGCGTAATTTTTCGGTTAACCACAGCGGGCTTGGTGCCTTAACATTCACATTACGCACTACGCGGCCTAAATAACGCGGACAGGCATCCGGCGCACTTAGCGTAATGCTTCTTTTATCCGTAATAGTAGCCACTACCGGCGCAATCGCACTCTCGGATACCGCCAGTTTATTTAACACGCCAACTTCCCGCGCCAGGCCTTTAATACCTAAACAATCAGCACGGTTTGGTGTTAAATCTACTTCAATAATGCGATCGTCCAGTTGTAAATACTGACGAATATCCTGCCCTACCGGTGCATCCTGTGGCAGTTCTATAATGCCCTCTGAGGCATCGGCCATGCCAAGCTCAGATAAAGAACACAGCATACCGTGCGACGGCTGACCACGTAATTTGGCTTTTTTGATAACAAAATCACCCGGCAGCACGGCACCTACAGTCGCCACGGCTACTTTTAAGCCCTGACGACAGTTTTTGGCGCCACAAACAATATCCAGCAGCTCGTCAGCGCCAATATTTACTTTGGTTACCTGCAATTTATCGGCATCAGGGTGCTGGCCGCACTCAATCACTTCACCTACCACTACGCCGCTGAAATCGCCGGCCACAGTTTCAATACCATCTACTTCCAAACCGGCCATCGACAGCTGTTCAGATAAGGTGTTGCTGTCAATGGCTGGGTTTACCCATTCGCGTAACCAGGCTTCACTGAATTTCATCTAGATTAACTCCGCTTATCTGAACTGTTTTAAGAAACGTAAATCGTTTTCGAAGAAGGCGCGTAAGTCTGTCACGCCATAGCGCAGCATAGTCAGGCGCTCTACACCCATACCAAAAGCAAAACCGCTGTATACTTCAGGGTCAATGCCCACCGAGCGCAATACATTCGGGTGCACCATACCGCAGCCCAATACTTCTAACCATTTGCCGTTTTTGCCCATTACGTCTACTTCAGCTGAAGGCTCAGTGAACGGGAAAAACGATGGCCGAAAACGGATTTGCAAGTCTTCTTCGAAGAAGTTATGCAAAAAGTCATGCAGTATGCCTTTTAGCTCGGTAAAGCTAACCTTGGTGTCGACCATTAAGCCTTCTACCTGATGAAACATCGGCGTATGGGTTTGGTCGTAATCGTTACGATAGACGCGGCCGGGCGAAATAATGCGCAGTGGCGGTTGTTGTTGCTCCATAGTGCGGATTTGCACACCGGAGGTTTGGGTGCGCAGCATCAGCTTAGGATTAAAATAAAAGGTGTCGTGATCCGCCCGCGCCGGGTGATGATCCGGAATATTCAGCGCATCAAAGTTATGAAAATCATCTTCTATTTCCGGGCCGTGTTTTACTTCAAAACCCAGCTCAGCGAAAAAGGCCGAAATACGCTCAATGGTGCGGGTAACCGGGTGTAAACCGCCGGTTTCCAGCATACGGCCGGGCAGCGTCACATCAATTTGCTCCTGCGCCAGTTTAGCGGCCAACTGAGCGTGTTGCAGTAAGTCACGCCGTGCATTTAACGCGTCCTGCACCTGCTGCTTTAATTCATTAATTTCGGCGCCGGCTTGCTTGCGTTGCTCCGGGTCCATCGCACCGAGCGATTTAAGTAATTCTGTGATGCTGCCCTTTTTACCGAGAAACTCAACCCGGATAGTCTCCAGTGCCGGAATATCTGCGGCGGCGGCAACGGCCTGTAAGGCGTTTTCCAATATTGCTGTCAGGTTCATCTGTATCCTCAAGGCAGCTAGTGTTTATGTCGTATCAAAGCCGGATATGATACACCAGAATACGCGCTAAACGCAGGCCATTACGCGCTTTTTTCTGCAAACTATGCTGGATTAATTGAGAATTTCTTTCACGAAAGGAATGGTCAGCTTGCGCTGGTGCACTATGGTGGCTTTGTCGAGTTTATCTAAAATAGACACCAGAGCACGGATATCCCGGTCCTGATGGTTCAATAAGTAACGCGCTACTTCATCCGGCAGCTCCATACCGCGCAGCCGGGCTTTTTGTTGCAGCAATTTGTGTTTGTCGTCATCGGTGAGTAAGCGCAACTGAAAACTGGTGCAGGCCTGCAGCCGTGAGACTAAATCGGCCAATTGCAGGCCCAGTTGTTGCGGTGCTTCGTTGCCGACAATGATCAGGGCTTTACCCTGCTCTGCCATGCGGTTGTATAAGTCGAACACTGCAGTTTGCCAGCTTAACTCGCCGGCAATGGCCTGAATATTATCCAGACACACCAGGTCCAGTTGTTCCAGATCGTCTAATAAGCGCGGAGTAAGCAAGCGGCAATCGTCTAAAGTAACCAATTGGCTGGTCAGCCCCTGCTCTTGCGCCTGTACGCAAGCGGCATACAGCAAGTGTGATTTACCACTGCCGCTGGCACCAAACAGATACACCGGGCTTTGCTGTGCCGAAGCGGCTAAATACTCTTTTAAAAAAGCTACCGCAGCCGTTTGCCCGGCAGCATAGAAGCTGTCGAGTGTTTCATCTTCCGGCAGCGTTACCGCCAGAGTGTATTGCAAAGGTTGCAATGGCACAGACATCAGCGGCTGATAAACTCAAAAGTTGCTAACACCGGCGGCTCAGTGGCATTTAACGGCTCTGTCGCAACGGACTCAGCTGCCGGAGCAACCGGCCGTAATTGCTTGTTAAAGCGCAGGGCATTAAGGAAACTGTCAGCGGCAACACTGCTGTTGATAGCATAATGCGCCACCCCGGCCTGATAGCGGCTGATGGTCACTTGCGTTACCCCCACCATTTGCTGCAATAATTTTTGCACCTGCACCAACTCTGCCAGGCTATTCAGCCCCTGCACTTTGAGCAGTAAAGTGGCACTGCCGCTGGCAGACATCACACTGGCGTAGCGCTCTGACAACTGGCTGGCCAGCCCGGCGGCAAAAGCCTGCATTAATGCAGCTTCATCTGTTGCCGTAACCTCATCGCGATAGGTTCTGCCGTCGCTTTGACGTTGCCAGGTTAACCGCAACTGCGCCCCGGCGTCGGTGTTTACCTGCGCAACTGTAACGGCAACCACGACGTCAGCAACATAGCGTTGGCTGGCTTTATTGATCTGTTGCCAAAACCCGGCCCAGACATCGGTTTCAGCAATATTAAGCAAATCATCCATATCATACAGCGGCTGCAACAACGGCAAGCCAGCCTGACGAAAAGCCTGCTGCAAGCCGGTGTTAAGTGCATGCCCCGTCTGGCGCACAAAGCGGCGTTCTGCACCATCTTGCTGCACCAGCCAAATCAAGATATCAGGCCGCAGTGCACCCCATACTGCAATATTGTGCTGTTGCAACAGCTGGTTTACTTTAACCGCATCCAGTAATACCCGCATGCGGTTGCCATCAACATGCCTTACTGCTTCAAACTGTTTAACATAACCGGAGGCGCGTTTCAGCTCAGCGGCAATGTCCGGCTGTGTTACTACCTCAGCTTTACCGCTGACCCGCACCAGCACTTGCGCCAACGCCTGTTGCTGCCACTGCGCCGTGCTACCCTCTGCAACAACGTCGGCTTGATACAAATCTGCTACCTGAGCAGCATTCGCAGCCGCCGCCAACATCAGGCCAAGCAAAATACCGGCTATACGCACTAATTTACTCATTATTCAAAACCTCAGGCCAGCAGCGGGCATGCCCCTTTAACAGCACTGACTTTTTCCGCAGGGCACACTGTTATAACTCAATCCTTGCCAAACGTATTGCCTGAACAAAAGGCTCATGCAGCGCCAGCATCGTTTCGGCAGCCAGATGGGCACCGGCTTTATCGCGTAAACTGATGCTCGTGCCCTCGTTGCTGCGGCTCAGCACCAACTGGTATTCACCATTATCCAACGGCAATACCGGCTTTTCATCACTGCTCCATAAGCGTGACCAAAAACCCGGTGCCGGTTTTTCGTAGTCCAGATAATAAGTAAAAGTGGAGCGGTTGATGTCGGTGACATTTAAGCTCAGCTCACCAAACAGCGCTTCTAACTGCGACCAGGTCACATCTATCGGTTGTGACGTTATTAATGCAGGGTTGCCATCTTTATCCATGCCGGGTTCCAGCGATACATCCGGTGCCTTGGCTTTGTTGGCCCGGGCAATAATAATCTCTTCTTTACCAATACGATCAATAATCTGGTTTAACAATGCCACTTCCTGGCGCCGGCTTGCCGACACCGATAATGCAGCTTCCGGGGTAAAGTACTGGTGTTCCAGCATCGTCACACTCATGCTGGCAGAACGGCCATGTGGTTTGGCATCAATTTTAATACTGAATCTGGCCTGTTCTGTCTGTTCAGACGACTTCCAAAACCAGAAGCCCTGCTCTTCACTGCGGGTGATCCAGCCGGTAACAAAATCCAGGCCTTGCTCATCCTGTTGCAACAAGTCAACGCCTTGTTCGGCAAACTGCGTTTTCAGCATTTGTTGCAGGAAAGGCAGCAAGTCACCGGTGTAATCATTGCGATCAAACCAGACGCGGGATAATTTATCGCCCTCTTCCATCCGGCTACTGGCGGCGGTTGCCAACACCATGGCCGGAGCACGGGTATCAAGCCCGCTTGCTTTAGCAGACGTTGGCGGAATATCGAACTGGCCGGGCTGTGCCGGTTGTTGTAAACCCGCAGGAACCTTAATCGCCTGCAAAGCCGGGGTTGGCTTACTGTCTTGTTCAACCTGAGAAGTTGAACAGCCGGCCAACAACAAACTTAACGCTACACTACCTTTTACCCAATGTTGCACTTTACTACTCCTGAATTTGCTGCTGCGCTGTGTCATCACAGTGCAATACCAGCCTGCGTCAATGCCTGTTCGATTACCGCGCCGTGAATTGGTTCAAGCTGTGTCAGTGGTAACCGCATCAGATCTGAGCTGATTAAACCCATTCTGTGCAGCGCCCATTTTGCCGGAATGGGATTAGCCTCGATAAACAGATCATGATGTAACGCTTGCAAGCTGCGATCAATTTGTTGGGTTAACGCTTTATCCCCCGCCAACGCCGCCTGACACAGCTGTGCCATTTGTCGCGGTGCGATGTTGGTGGTAACAGAAATCACACCATGACCACCTTGTAACATAAATTCGGCGGCAGAGGCATCGTCGCCACTTAATAACATAAAACCGGCCGGACAACGCTGCTGTAAATCAGCCAGCCGCTGCATTGAGCCGGTGGCTTCTTTAATGCCAACAATATTGGTGGTTTTTGCCAGTTCGGCTACCGTTTCCGGCAACAAATCTACGCCGGTGCGGCCCGGCACATTATACAAAAGCACCGGTTTATCCGTAGCAGCCGCTACCGCATTAAAATGCAGCACCATACCTTTTTGCATCGGCTTATTGTAAAACGGCGTAACGGTTAAAAAGCCATCTATTGGTAGCTTCGACAAGGCACGGGTGCGTTCAACTGCTTCTGCCGTTGAATTCGCACCGTTACCGGCAACAACAGCAATACGTCCCTGCACCTGAGTGCAAACTGCCGCAATAACTTCCAGCTGTTCAGCAAAGCTAATGGTCGCCGCTTCACCGGTAGTGCCCATAATTACCAGACCTTGGGTACCGTTCTGCAGATGAAAATCCACCAGCCGTTGCAGGCTATCGTAATCTATTTCACCCTGCCCAACCATCGGCGTTATCAGCGCAACCCAACTTCCTCTGAACATCTTCATTACTGCCCCGTTTACCATTAAGGGCGTCTATGTTAAAGAGACACCGGCGTAAACACAAGAATCCGTTTGGGCTTAACGCAACAAGGCACAAACGGATGAAATCTTCCGGCCTTATGCTACACTGGCGCGCATCATTTTTGCTCAGGGTATTTTCTGCAGTCACCGGGGTTTTCATACTATGCCACAACAACTTGTCGTAACCGCCATCGGCACTGACCGCACCGGCATTGTCAGTAAACTGGCGCGTCTGGTAACAGATTGCAATTGCAACATTACCGACAGCCGTATGGCCATTTTCGGCGGTGAGTTTACCTTTATTATGTTATTAAGCGGTGATCCTGCGGCCATCAGCCGGATTGAGCATCTACTGCCGGCACTGGGCGTAGAACTTGATCTAACTACCATGACCAAGCGTACCGGTTCACATCAGCCCAAAGCAGTAGCAGCGCATTATGTGTTGGAGTACACCGGGCCGGACCGCGTGGGCACTTTAGGTGCCATAACCGGCTTATTAGCCAGCCGTCAGGTGTATATTGGCTCGCTGCAATCGCAAAGCAAAACCGCGGCCGATGGCCACAGTATTATGCACACCATGATGACGCTGGAACTGCCGCAAGGCGAACCGGCAGCGCAAATTGAAACAGACATTATTGCGTTAATGCAACAGATGAATTTAACCGGCAGTTTTCATGCCCAAACCTGATACGGAGTACGTATGCCATATTTAGCCGCCGGCGCCACCGCGCCCGATTTCACTTTGACAGATCAACACAACCAAACAGTACAGCTAAGCAACCTGCTTAAGCAAAACCGTGTGTTGGTGTATTTTTACCCTAAGGCCATGACACCCGGCTGCACCGTGCAAGCTTGTGCATTGCGGGACAGCAAAGCACAGTTAGCGGCAAAAGGCGTTACCGTTGTCGGTATCAGCACCGATGCTCCGGCCAGACTGGCCAAATTTGCCCAGCGCGATGAGCTGAACTTTACCCTGTTGTCAGACGAAGATCACAAGGTAGCAGACGCTTTCGGGGTCTGGGGCGAGAAAAAATTTATGGGTAAAGTATACGACGGCTTGCACCGTATCAGCTTTTTAATCGGCCAAAACGGCAAGGTGGAACAGGTGTTCGATACCTTTAAAACCAAAGATCATCATCAGGTGGTGTTGGATTATTTAGCCTGACAGCAGCAACACTACACCGTACCGGCATAGCATCTGGTCTTATTCAGCAACCGCGTACGGCGTAACCTGCTATGGTTTATGCACTTAACGTATTCTAATCGCTTATTTTCTGCACCAGCCGGGAGAGAAACATGCAAAAACAGCTAATGGCGGCATTTATTGCCCTGACAATTACCCAGACCGCACAGGCAGCTGAGCTGGTTACTGAAAAAACCACGCTGACGGTAGACACCGTAACTTCCGGCTTAAAGCATCCGTGGGGCATGGCCTTTTTGCCCGATGGCAGCATGTTGGTAACAGAGCGCAACGGCGGCATGTTACGGGTGGATGCCAAAGGCAATAAAAGCGCCCCGCTTGGCGGCTTACCGGACATTGATGCCCGCGGCCAGGGCGGTTTGCTTGATGTAATCCTGCCCCCGGATTTTGCCGACAGCCGGCAGCTGTATTTCAGCTTCAGTGAGCCGGGAACCGCAGGCAACAGCACTGCAGTTGCCAGTGCAATTCTGGACGCTGACAAACTCAGCGACGTAAAAGTGATCTTCAGCCAACAGCCTAAATACGACAGCCGCCACCATTTTGGCAGCCGGTTGGTGTTTGATAACAACGGCCGGTTGTTTATTACCACCGGTGATCGCGGCAGTCAGCGCGACCAGGCACAAAAGCTGGATAATCATATCGGCAAGGTGATCCGTATCAACACCGACGGCACAGCAGCACAGGGCAACCCCTTTGTTAAAGACAACGCGGCTAAGACGGAAGTATGGTCTTACGGCCACCGCAATATTCAAGGCGCGGCACTGCATCCGACAACCGGTGCCTTATGGACGCATGAGCATGGCCCCCAGGGCGGTGATGAAATTAATATCGCTGAGGCCGGCAAAAACTATGGCTGGCCGTTGATCACCTATGGTGAAGAATACGGCGGCGGTGTTATTGGCAAAACCAAACAAGATGGCCTGGAGCAACCGCTGCACTATTGGGTGCCATCAATAGCCCCAAGCGGCATGACATTTTATACCGCAGAGCTGTTTAGTGGCTGGAAAAACAACCTGCTGGTCGGCTCACTGAAGTTTGGTCAGTTGGTACGGTTGGAACTGAACGGTAATAAGGTCAGTCATGAAGAACGCATTATGATTGGCCAGCGCATCCGCGATGTAAGACAAGGCCCGGACGGCGCAGTGTACCTGTTGACAGACAGCTCCGACGGCCAGATCCTGCGCTTAACGCCGGCGCAATAACCGCTTTGGCTACCTTCAAATCTTATGCCGGCAAGCTTAGCTTGCTGGCTCTGGCATTGCCATGCCTGTTCAGCCACAGCCTGCAGGCCGACACCGAAATTATTGTGATAAGTGCGACAGAACAGCGCGAAAGTTGGCTTAGCAGCCCGGCATCCGTTGAGCTGAGTACTCCGCCTGAGCAGGGTATGCTGATTGACAGCGCTCAACTGCTCAATAGCATCAGTGGTGTGCAGGCCGACAGCCGCGCCAATTTTGCCCAGGATACACGGCTGAGTATCCGTGGCTTTGGCAGTCGCAGCGCCTTTGGTATTCGCGGCCTGTATTTACAACAAGATGGCATTCCGTTGTCCACCCCGGATGGTCAGGGCCAGTTATCCAGTGTGTTGCTTGATAATATAGCGCAGGTAGAAGTGTTAAAAGGCCCGCTGGCAGCGCTTTATGGCAATGCGTCCGGCGGCGTTATTTCCCTGTACAGCCAAAGCCCGGTGCAAAACGCAGTAGCAGCAAGCGTAGCTGGCAGTGAGCAGCACCGGCAGTATCAGCTACGCGCCGATTGGGTTAGCGACGATAGCAGCCTGAGTGCTGCACTGAAGCAATTTGACAGCGACGGTTACCGGCCACACTCGGCGGCAAAAAAGCAGCAAGCGCAGCTACTGTACCGTTCCGCCGTGGCAGAGGCGGTAAAGCTGACCGCCAGGCTGGATTACGCCAGAGATCCACAGTTGCAGGACCCGTTGGGCTTGTCTCTGGCCGACTGGCGGCAGGATCCGCAGCAAACCAACGCGGGTGCAACGTTGTTCGATACGGAAAAACATAGCCGTCAGCGCCAGCTCAGTCTGAGCCTTAACGACTATCAGGAAGCTGATCTATGGCAACTGAGCAGCTGGCTGGGCGATCGTACTATTGGCCAGCGTCTGGCTTTTACCGGCAGCGCCCTGTCCTCCGCAGGTGGTGAAGTAGCTCTGCAGCGCCGTTTCAGTGGTGTCAGCGGCAACTACCGGCTGCTACAGGGTCGCAATTATCAATTGCGCGCAGGTGGCAGTGTGGTGCAAAGCGAGGACGACAGACAAGGCTTTGTTAACGACTTTGGCCAGCGTGGCGATATGCGCCGCGATCAAACCGACAGTGCAGATAATAAAGACGTGTTTGTACGTATGAACTGGCAACCGGCAACACGCTGGCAGCTACAGGGTGGCTGGCGTTACAGTGAGCTGCAACTGGCAGTGGCCGATCGCTACCTTAATGCAGAAAACCCGGACGACAGCGGCCGTAAAGGCTTTTATAACCAGGCCGTCGCATTGGGGCTAAGTTATCGCATCAACGATGCTATAAGCGGCTTTATCAGTGCCGGCCGGGGCTTTGAAAGCCCAACCCTGGCTGAAATTGCTTATCGCAGTGATGGCAGCGGCGTAAATCTGGCGCTTGATGCCAGTACCAACCGGCAATGGGAAGGCGGCATTAAATGGCAGCACAGCAGCACTAACGGCGCTGCAATTACCGGTAGTGTCAGCCTGTTTAGCGTCACCACTGACAACGAGTTACTGGTAGACAGCTCCGCCGGTGGTCGTACCAGCTATCGCAACGCGGCTAAGACCGAGCGCTATGGCGCTGAGCTGCAACTGGACTGGCGGCAAAATGCTTATCTGCGCCATCAGTTGAGTGGCCACTATTTAACCGCACAGTTTGCTGATCCGCTGCTTGATGGTAACAGCTTACCCGGCGTAGCCCGTAGCCAACTGCAGTGGCAATTGGCGTACCGGCCCTGGCAGGGCAACTCCGCGCTTAACAATACTGAGTTGGGCCTGCATAGCCAATACCGCAGCAAGGTGTATCTGGACGATGCCAACAGCAACGCGGCTCCTGCGGCAGTGACGTTTTCACTCAGTGCCCGTCACAGCCGGCAATGGCAACAGTTGACACTGGATTACTGGTTGGCACTGGATAATGTCACTGACAAAGCCTATGTTGGCTCGGTGATTGTAAACCAAAGCAATGGCCGCGCTATTGAACCGGCACCGGGAAGGGAATTCAGTGCCGGTATCAGCGCCGGCTTTTTATGGTAACCGGCAGCAGTAAAGGGTGCTTTACTGCTGCTCCTCCGTTAAGCTCACATGCGGATGTACCCTGCCAGACCAAGCATTGATAGTAGCCTTTACCAGTGACGCCAGCGGTATAGCAAAGAAAATCCCCCAGAAGCCAAACAAGCCACCGAAGAACAGCACGGCAATAATAATAAACACCGGGTTTAAATCCACCGCTTCGGAAAACAGCAACGGCACCAGCAAATTGCCGTCCAGCGCCTGGATAATGCCATACGCCAGCATTAAATAGCCAAACTCAGCGGTAGGCCCCCACTGAAAGAAGGCCACCAGGGCTACAGGTAAGGTTACCACTGCCGCCCCGACATACGGAATCAGCACTGACAGCCCCACCAAAACGCCAAGTAGCAGCGGATAATTCAGGCCGAACAGCGCAAACACCGAATAGCTGCAGGCACCGACAATCAGAATTTCCAGAATTTTGCCGCGAATATAATTCATGATTTGCGCATTCATTTCATGCCATACCTGAGTAATAAGCTTGCGCTCGGTTGGCAACAATTGCACAAAGCTACTGGTCAGTTGCGCTTTATCTTTCAGCATAAAAAATACCATCAACGGTACCAATACCAGATAAATCAGCAAGGCCACCAGATCGACAATCGACGCCAACGACAACTGCAACATACTGGTGCCGAACTTCATCAAACGCTCATCAACTGAGTGCATCAGTACGTTAATTTGCTCAACACTGACCACTCCGGGAAAGGATGCCGGTAATTCCAGTAAATAAGCCTTTCCCTGCTCGATCATCTGCGGCAAATCCCGCAGCAGATTGCGCCCCTGGTACCAGACTATCGGAATTAACCACATTAAAGTTAAGGTAGCTACGCCGATAAAAGCTGCCACCACCAGCACGGTACTCACTCCCCGCGACAGCCCCAGCTTACCCAACCGCAATACAGGCCACTCCAACAAATAAGCAAATGCAATGGCCACCAGCACCGGCGCCATAATGCCGCTTAGCCAGTAAATTGCCATAAAACCGATAAGCAGCAATAAAAACAGCGTGACGACCTGAGGATCAGAAAACTTATTGGCGTACCATTTTTTTAACCAATCCAACATGTGTCTGAACTCCAACCTATGCAAAAAGTGCTAACTGACGAAAACAACCGCAAGTATACCTAAGATAACGGCTAATTTGATGTTTCACACGCTGTCGCAGCAAAATATATGTTAAATTAGCACGGCTTTGCTAACGGAACTAATCAGCGTAAAACCAGACAAAGTCTGCATTAGCGGTCAGACCAATCATTAGAACAGGGTCAGGTGTTTTTGACATGAGATTCTCTGCAGTAACAAAACCTTTGGCGCTGTGCCTGTTGGCAACAGGTATTCAGCTTAGCTCCTGTACGGCACTTGCGGTTCTGCCCGATCTGGGTGGTAATGCGTTCAGTACTATTACGCCGGAAAAAGAAAAACAACTGGGCGATGTGATGATGCGCCAAACCCGTGGCAGCTTGCCGATGGTGTATGACCCGTTATTAGATGAATATATTAATTCATTGGGTAATAAGCTGGTGGCACGCGCCAATGACGTGAAATTTCCGTTTAAGTTTTATTGGGTAGAAGACAGAAACATTAATGCTTTTGCCACTTTGGGCGGTAATGTTGCCTCGCACACCGGCACCCTCGCCGTGGCAGAAAGTGAGAGCGAATTCGCCTCGGTGATGGCGCATGAAATTGCCCACGTTACCCAGCGCCATATTGCCCGCTTTGTTGAAGCACAAAGCCAGAAAGCTCCCTTAACCCTGGCGGGGGTCCTCGGTGCTATAGTACTAGCGACGGTAAATCCGGAAGCCGGTATGGCGGCAATGATGGCAACCCAGGGCGCAGCCCAGCAAAGTGCGATAAACTTTACCCGCAGTAATGAACAGGAAGCAGACCGTATTGGCATGCAAATTCTGTCTGAAGCCGGCTTTGACCCGCATGCTGTGCCGAATTTCTTTCGTAAACTTACCGAGCAAAGCCGTTTTGTTAATCAGCAATTGTCGTTTTTGCAAACCCACCCGCTGTCACAAAGCCGTGTCAGCGATACGCGGATGCGTGCAGAGCAGTTTCCACAGCGTTTTGTACCCGATAGCCAGGATTTCACCCTGAGCAAAGCCAGGGTAATGGCCAGGCATCAGTATGATAAAAAAGACGCTGAAGTGATATTTCGCAAGATGCTCAGCGATCCCGGCGGCAATACCCGCGCAAACCAGTATGGATTGGCTATAGCCTTACTGGATAACGGTAAACCCGACCAGGCGCGCAAGTTAATAGAACAACTGTTAGCAAAGGATGAGCACAATCTTTACTACATTGATGTTTATACCGATATCTTGCTGGCGCAAAAAGAATACCAGCTATGCCTGGAGATGTTAGAGCAGCAATATCTGCTTAGGCCGAATAACCAGGTGGTTACCCTTAACTATGCCAACGCGGCATTGAAAGCCAATGCCAACCGGCTGGCTATTCATCTGCTGAAAAATCTGCTGTTTTATAAAAATGACAATATTCTGGCTTATGATCTGTTGTCCGAAGCCTATAAAGCCGCCGGTGATCTGGCCAAATTTTATGAAGCCCGCGCCGATCTGCGCTATCAATTGGCTAACTACCCGCTGGCTATTGACGATATAAATGAAGCACTGAATCACTTAAAGCCGGAAGAAAAGCTGGAAAGCCGCCGGCTGGAGGCTAAAAAAGTACAACTGCAAACTGAGTTTGACCGGCTGCGCCGCATGTAGCCGGGCCGGATAATACCGCTTACAGGACATCACTATGTTAACGATTTACCATAACCCGCGCTGCTCAAAAAGCCGTGAAACCCTGGCCTTACTGCAACAACAGTCACAGCCATTTCAGGTTATTGAGTACTTAAAAACACCGCCGACGGCAGATGAATTGCGGCATTTGCTGCAGTTATTGGGACTTAGCGCCCGCCAGTTGCTGCGCAGCAAAGAGGACGAATACCAACAACTGGGTTTAGCCGACAGCACGCTGAGCGAGCAGCAGCTGATTGCTGCTATGGTGGCACAGCCTAAGTTAATTGAACGCCCCATAGTGGTATGTGGCAACAAAGCCGTTATCGGCCGGCCGGCCACTAATGTTCTGAACATTCTGCCATGAGCGGTTATGTGTTAGTGCTGTACTATTCGCGCCATGGTGCTGTTGCCGCGTTAGCAGACAAAATTGCCATTGGCATTCAGCAAGCCGGAGCTGAAGCCATGGTGCGTTGCATACCGCCACTGGACAGCAGCTTCGCCAGCCGCCATGCCATCGTGACCCTGGCCGAGCTCAGTGCCTGCGATGGCCTGGCATTTGGCAGCCCAGTGCGTTTCGGTAATATGGTGGCCGATGCCAAAGCGTTTTGGGACGCCACTACCAGCTTGTGGCTCAAAGGCGAATTAATTGATAAACCAGCCGGGGTCTTTACCTCATCCGGCAGTATGCACGGCGGCAATGAGGCCACCTTGCTAAGCATGAGCCTGCCGTTATTACATCATGGTATGCTGCTAACCGGTATCCCTTACAGCGAACCGGAACTGCACCAGACCACCGGCGGTGGCACGCCGTACGGCCCAAGCCACGTCAGCGGCCATCATGCAGATAATAAACTCAGCGTTGATGAGCAGCGTCTCGCTATTGCCTTTGGCAAACGACTGGCCGGTTTAAGCCGGCAACTAAAACAACACAGGTGTTAAAGATGCAACACAGCAGTACTATTGCAATGTCAGCCAAAACCGCCCGCTATCTGTTACTGGGCCGGTTGGGCTTTTTCGGTTTGTGGTTGCTGCAACCACTGTGGATCTTATGGCTGGCACCGCCACAATTGGGCAGTGCTTATACCTTGTTAGCCGTGCTGTGGTTACCCTTGTGGTTTCCGCTGTACGGTATGCTAAAAGGCCACGCCTATACATTGGCCTGGGCTAACTTTATTGTGATGATTTACTTTTTGCACAGCCTGACCAATTTGTGGGTCAGCACCGGTATGCAGCAATTTTTGGCAGTTTTGGAGTTGCTGCTGGCCAGCATGATGTTTATCGGTTGCACTTACTATGCCCGCTACCGCGGTCAGGAACTGGGCTTAAAAATCCCCAAACTTAAAGATGATCCGCGCCGTTAATGCATTAGTCCGGAACAATCCGGCCGGTGTAAAACGTCAGCCGACGCTGAATAAAACCACTTTGCACCATCCGGCTCAGGGTGGTATTCAGCTGCTGCGCACCGGCTGCGTCATGCCGGCTTAAACCGCAATACACGGCCGGCGGAGCAGACCACAGCGGATCGGCTGCAAAACTGTGATCTCCCGTTGTGTTTACATAGAAGTGGTATGACAAATCTACTGTCATCACCACATCCAGCCGGCCTTGTTTTAACCTGAGTAAATTGCTTTCCAATGAATGGGCATCATCCCGTATTACATCACCGGAGCGAAACACCTGCTCCAGCTCCGGATAGGTAAAACCACGGCTGGTACCTACCCGTTTACCGGCCAAATGCTGCACCGCAGCAACCGGCTCTGCCTGGCGCAGTCGCACCAGCAACTGTTGTGTGTTAAACAGCGCATCGGTCCATAATAGCTGCTCCGGCTGTGATACCCAGTCCGGATTTAAAAAACAGGCTATTTCAGCTTCGCCCTGTAATAGCCAGGGCTCAATACGGGCACGGGGTAAATTCAGATACTGCACCGGCCGGTTTAGCTGCCGCCCCAGCTCATCGATAATGTCTTTACTTAAGCCGGCCTGCAACACCTTGTCGGCATTAAAAATAGCATAAGGCGGTGTATTGGAGTCACTGACAACAGCACGGACGGGGGCAGTACTACCGGCAACCTGCAGCGCAGCCAAACACAGCAATATCAGGCACAATTCCCGCATCAAGTTCCTCATATCGTTGCCAGGTGGTGGCTGCATTCATATCAGCCTAGTCGCTTTCTTCGAGCCATTCCACTTTTTCTATCTGGCTGAACCTGCTACTGATTTTATGTGCTGAGGTATGGATCTGCTTCACATCTGTGGCAGCCTGATCGATATGTTTAGCCAGATTATCAAAGCGGCCACGAAAGCGATCAAAATCCTCAGCCAGTTTAATCAGATGCTCCTGAATAAGGTGAATTTGCCGCCGTGTGGCATCATCTTTCAGTACGCTGCGCGCCGTGGTAAGCACGGCCATTAAGGTGGTCGGCGAGGTTAGCCATACCCGCCGGCGGTAGGCTTCTTCGACAATATCGGCGTGATAAGCATGCAGCTCGGCAAAAATCGCCTCGGCCGGTAAAAACATAATGGCACCGTCGGCGGTTTCGTTGGCAATAATGTATTTGTCGGCAATATCATTGATATGCTTTTTAATATCGAGCTTAAACTGACGCTGCGCCTGCTTACGCTCTTCAGCACTATACTGCGGCTCGGTCATCTTTTTATAGCTCTCCAGCGGAAACTTGGCGTCAATAGCAATATCGCCACTGGGTTTGGGCAAAAACAACATGCAATCGGCAATACGACCGTTACTCAGGGTATGTTGCAAAGAAAAGTGCTGCTCCGGCATGACATTACGAATAAGCGCCGTTAACTGCACTTCGCCAAAAGCGCCGCGCGAGCGTTTATCAGCCAACACTTCCTGCAGGCTGACAACGTTGGTGGACAGCTCGGTAATTTTCTTTTGTGCATCGTCAATCAATGCCAGCCGCTTAACGATATCGGTGAAGGTTTGATTCGTTTTTTCAAAGCCTTCACTTAAGCGCCGCTCTACCTGGCCGGCAATGTCTTTTAAGCGCTGATCAATGCTCTGCGTTAGCTGCTTCACCTGCTCTGCCAACATAATGGCTTGCTGTTGCAGGTTTTTGCTCAGTTCAAACCTGGCAGCTTGCTGCGTATCGGTAATTTTCTGCAGTACCTGTAGTACATGCTCTTGCTGCTGTTGCTGTAACTGCTGGCGCTGCAGATGCAACTGCTCAAGCAACTGTTGCTGAAACCGTCCCTGTTGCTGCACCAGCTCCAGCTTATGTTGTGCCAGTTGCTCTGCCAGCCCTGCGCCGGGTGCGCGACGCAATAATTGCACTAACAGTAAAATCAGGTTCAGGCTTAGCAAAGCCGTGAGCAAATAAATAAAGTGTTGTGTCGACATAAAACCTCTGTACCGGCAAACCATTGCCGGTTGCTTTGCGTATAACCTGGCACTATACAACTTTATCAGCAGTACTATGAAACAACTGGCGTTATTTCCGTTAAACAGTTTTATCTTACCTGAGGGCCGTATGCGCTTACGGATCTTCGAGCCCCGCTATGTGCGCCTGGTCAGCGAAGCCAGCGCCGGCAAGCGCGATTTTGCCCTGGCACAAATTAACCCTTATGTCAGCCAGCAGCATCCGGATCGCATTTTGCCACTGGCGACACGGGTGTGCATTGAAGATTTTGAACAGCTTGATGATGGTTTGCTTGGCATTACCATCGCCGGCATAGAAAAAGTACAGATAGCCCAGCGCTGGCAAGAAGCTGATCAGCTGCATGTGGCCAAGGTACAGCCGCTGGATAACTGGCCGGCGCTGCAACTTGATGCCGGTTATCAACCGCTGATGCAGCAATTACAAAAACTGCTGCAGCAACAACCGGCGCTACAACAACTTTATCCCAGCCCGAAATACACTGACGCCGCCTGGCTGGCTTCACGCTGGTTGGAACTGCTGCCCATGCAACCGGCACTGAAACAGCGCCTGGCATTGGAAGACAGCCCCGCCCCCTGTCTTGACAGCTTACAGGCCTGGATGTCGCATCAAGCCTGAGATTTTACCACACGGTCATAAGCGGCCTGCTCGTCATCGGTAATAATAGACACCACCTGCCAACTGCCTTGCCAGGCTTGCAGCGTATAAGAAGTATGACAGGTAAACATCACCTTGTTGTTGTCGTCATAAAAGCGCCAATACAGGCTGACAAACTGCAATTGGTCAGACAAACGCAACTGATGCTGCAACACAAAATCAGCCGTGACCACGCCCAGGGCACGATACTTGGCCACCTGCCCCAGCACATGGCGGTGTAAACTGTCTATATCGGTCAGCAGGGTTTTACTTTCGCTGGCCAGCAACAGGCTGGGTAACGAAATCAGCTGCCCTAGTGTATCCAGCTCAGAGTTTATATAGGCTTTGGCATAGGTTTGAAAAAAATGCTCGACGGTTTGCATCAGCTGATCCCTAAATATTTATGTACCTGCACACTTAAGCGCCAGTTATGTTGTTTGCACATCGCAATGGCCAGTTCTGTGGCCCGGCGCTGCTGGCTTATCGGCTGCAGGTAAATCAGCTTAGCTTTAACATCAGTGTGTTGCAATAACTGCAACAGCTCATCAATGTGTTTTTGCATCGCTACCGGATGCTTAATTTCATTAGCACGGTCCAGTGCACTTTGCAGCACCTTGTAGCCGCCGGCCATATTCACCTTCGGCGATACCGTTACCCAGGTTTGCGCCGGCGCTTTAATCTCAAAGGTGCCGCTGGTTTCAATTTGCGTGCTGTAGCCCTTACTGTGCAACGCATCGCATAACGGATTTAAATCATACATACAGGGCTCACCGCCGGTGATCACCACATGTTTGGCCTGGTAGCCTTGTTTGGCAAACAGCGCCAACAACTGTTCGGCACTAACACCGGCCCAGTGCTCAGTCTCTGCGGTTTTAATGACGATATCACCCAGTGGCTGGTGCAGTTCGTCTTTCACTTGCCAGGTATGTTTAGTATCACACCAGCTGCAACCCACCGGGCAGCCCTGTAAGCGGATAAAAATAGCTGCGGCACCTGTAAAACTGCCCTCGCCCTGGATGGTTTCAAAAACCTCGTTAACTTTATACACTCTGTGCTTTGCCCTTTAGCCTGCGGCTGAATTACTGTACAATGCGCGCCCCCGCCAGGCTTGGCGGGTAAAGTCGCAAAATTTGAGCTGTATTATACAAGAGAGAGCCTGCTATGCCGAACAAAGTTGTGGTGATTTATTCCGGTGGGATGGATTCCTTCACCGTATTACACAAAGCGGTGCAGGCCGGCCATGATGTGTATGCCTTGTCGTTTAATTATGGTCAGCGCCATGTAAAAGAGCTGCAATGCGCGGCACAGGTGTGTCAGGAGCTGGACATCAAGCATAAAATTGTTGATATCTCCGCTATTAACCAGCTTTTAGCCGGCTCGTCGTTAACCGATGATATCGACATCCCGGAAGGCCATTATGCCGCCGACAATATGAAATCGACCGTGGTGCCTAACCGCAATATGATTTTATTATCTTTGGCGGTGGGCTATGCGGTATCTATTGGCGCCAATCAGGTGTATTACGGCGCGCATTCCGGCGATCACTTTATTTACCCGGATTGCCGGCCGGAATTTGTGCAAAAAATGCATGATGTTTGCCAGATAGCTAACTACGAGCCGGTAGATATTATCAGCCCGTACCTGGCGCAAACTAAAATAGAAATTCTCGCAGATGGTCTGGCCATGGGGCTGGACTACAGCAAAACCTGGACTTGCTACAACGGCCGCGAAAAAGCCTGTGGTAAATGCGGTTCCTGTCAGGAGCGCCTTGAAGCCTTTACGCTGAACAACACCACCGACCCGCTACCTTACGAATAACAACTGTCCATATAAAAAAGCCCTGATAAATCAGGGCTTTTTTATTGTTTTATGCTACGCTAAACAAGCTCTGGTGCAGCTGTTTAACTACCGCCGGCGCGTCCGCGTCCTGCACCAAAAAGCACAGGTTATGTTTGGACGCACCATGGCAAATCAGCCGCATATTAATGCGCTCCAGCGTATTGAATAAATCACCGGTAATACCTTTGCTACTGTGTAAATGGTTGCCGATAACCGCTATCAGGCTTAAGCCCTGCTCTACCGACACTTCACAAAAACTGCGCAGTTCCGTCAGCGCCGGCTCTACCGAAGCGCTAAAGGCGCTGGTCATGCCGCCTTCATCCAGCGTTAACGCCACGCTGATCTCTGAAGTGGTGACTAAATCCACCGAGATCTGGTGCCGGCTTAAAATATCAAACACCCGGGTTAAAAAACCGGCGGCGTGCAACATGGCCGGGCTTTTTACCGTAATTAACGTTTGGGATTTGCGCAGCGCAATAGCGCGATACGGCGGGCGCTCTTTTACCTCTTTTGCAATCCAGGTACCACCAGCCTGTGGCTCGCGGCTGGAGCCGACAAAAACACCGATATTACGCCGCATCGCCGGTATTAACGTCGCCGGATGCAGCACCTTGGCACCAAAGGTGGCCATTTCGGCCGCTTCATCAAAGCTGATTTCTTTAATGCAGCGCGCCTGCTCTGTTAAGCGTGGATCGGTGGTAAAAATGCCCACTACATCGGTCCAGATTTGCACTACAGCAGCATGTAACGCCTCAGCTAACAGCGCTGCACTGTAATCTGAGCCGCCACGGCCCAGGGTAGTGGTTTGGCCTACCTCATCTGCACCGATAAAGCCTTGGGTAACTACCACGTTATCGGCCAGTAGCGGTTGTAATTGTACCGCGCATAGCTCGCTAATTTGGCTGATTTGCGGCTCGCCTTTACCAAAGCGGCTGTCGGTACGCAGCACGCGTCTGGCATCAAAGCATAAACCGGCTGCGCCACGCTCACGCAGCACCTGAGCAAACAGCACTGAGCTTAAGCGCTCACCAAAGGACTGAATCTCATCTTTATGCGCAGCGCTGTATACCGCGCCACTTTGCTCTATCAGCTGTTTTAATGCCGATAACAACTGATCAATATCAGCGGCTACCGCGTCAGATTGTTGTAAGCGATTTAGCACGGCCAACGTAATACGCTCAATGCCCTGATAGCAGGCATAACGTTCTGTTACATCGGTATGTTTGGTGATATCGACCAGCAGGTTGGTGACGCCGGAACTGGCGCTAACCACCACTAAGCGAATGGCCGGTTCAGCCAGGATAATGTCGGCGCAGCGTGACATCGCATCGAAGTCTGCGACACTGGTGCCGCCGAATTTTGCAACAATAAGTTTGGACAAGGGTGCCTCTCCTTATAAAACATAATAAGCAGAGCATGGCATTTGCTAACAGCAAAACGAGAATGGCACAGATCGCTTCTGTAATTAACAAAGGCCAGAAGCTCTCCACCGGAACTCAGGTGACAGTCGTAAGGATTCAGCCTTAACGACCGGGACAAGCAGCTCTATAACTGCATCTCCCTCGGCGCTAGTCCCCCTCGTTCAGGCTACGATGTATAGACATCTGTCCGGAACTACCTGGCTAACGCACCTCTTCTGGTCTATCAGATATGATTGACGGGCGACACCTTATCCTGTTTTTGCCATTCAGGCAATAGCCTTTTAGCCGTCTAAAACATATTCAGTTAATTATAGCCCGCTGTCGCGTCTGCCAGCGCTTATATTTGAGCGCTATGGTAGCGGTTTAAGCTGAACAAATCCTTAGCAGGCGTGAAATAAATCAGTAGTTCAGGTTAATTTTTTTAAGCTGCGCCACAAAGGCATCCATATCAGCTGCATTAGCAGCATCGCTGTGCCATTTATTATGAAACCCCAGGGTTAACTGCACCTTGCCATTGCTAAAATACACTTCATAACCATCAAAACCGGAATTCACCGTAATGCCGTCCAGCTCAAAACCGGCGCCCAGCTCGTTATTAATAGCGCTGCCATGTTGTTCTACTTTGCCAAATACACTGAGTAGGAATTTGCCATCCAGTTCGTTTTGCATTGCTTAGCTCCTGTCGTTGTTCGTTTAAGGGTAACACCGGTTTGCAGCTAATACGCGCAAAGGTTATAGTCCGGCCGTCTTATAAGGAGAAATATATGCACAAGACGTTATTTACCACCGCTGTTGCCCTGACATTTTCTGCTGCCTCTGCCACTGCAAATATTGTTCAGGACGCGCCGCTGGTATCGATCGCCAGCCAGGATGCCTACTTTGATAACCTGCGCGCGCACTGCGGTAAAGCCTTTGAGGGCAAAGTAGTAATGGACAACCCAAAAACCGACGGCTTTGAAGGTCGTCTGGTGATGCACGTACGTAAATGTACTGACAACCAACTGCAGATCCCGTTCCATGTTGGTGACAACCACTCCCGCACCTGGATTATCACTAAAACCGGATCCGGCCTGAGTTTAAAACATGATCACCGCAATAAAGACGGCAGCCATGATGTCTCTACCATGTACGGCGGCCACACCTTGGATGCCGGCTGGCCAACAGTACAAAGTTTTCCGGCCGATCAATACTCGAAAGAGCTGTTTGTCAGCCACGGCATTCCGCAATCTAACGGCAATACCTGGCAAATGTATATTTATCCGCAAAAATTTACCTATCGTTTGGTGCGCGACGGTCGCGAATTCCGCGTCGATTTCGATTTAACCAAACCGGTAGCACTGCCGCCCACGCCGTGGGGCTATAAAGACTAATCGCAGTTAAGCCGCGACCACTCTACTGGTCGCTGCTTTTTACTTGCGTTAAAATAGATGGCTTTTAACAACGAACGCTGAGACTACAGCGACATATAACGATAAAAACCACGGAGTGACTATGATTACCCTTTCCAGGTTTACGCTACTGGCCGGCGCATTGGCTACAGGCGCCCTGCTTAGCGCTTGCTCTGAGCAACCGGCCGACGTTAAAACTACAGAAGCACCACAAAGCGCTGCAGCACAAAGCGAATTAAAACTAACCGAAATCAATCCACGTTTAGGCGACTATATTAAGACCCTGGCTTCAGATGAGTTTCAGGGCCGCGCCCCGGCAACTAAAGGCGAAGAGTTAACCGTAGCCTTTTTAGAAGACAACTTTCGCCGTATAGGCTTAAAACCGATAGACGGCGACAGCTACAAGCAACCGGTATCACTGGTGCAAATTGACCCGGTACAGGTATCAGCCATGAGCTTAAAAGGCGATACATTACCGGCACAGTTTAACTACCGTGACGATATGACTGCCTGGACCACCCAAGTGACAGAACAGGTTGAAGTAACCGATAGCGAAATGGTGTTTGTCGGTTACGGCATAGTGGCACCGGAATATGACTGGAACGACTACGAAGGCCTGGACGTTAAAGGCAAAACCGTGGTGATGTTTGTTAACGACCCTGGCTTTGCTACGCAAGACCCGGCGCTGTTTAACGGCAATGCCATGACCTACTACGGCCGCTGGACCTACAAATATGAAGAAGCCGCCCGTCAGGGTGCGGCGATGGCGCTGGTTATCCATGAAACCGATGCCGCCAGTTACGGCTGGGGTGTGGTAGCCCATGGCTCACCGATTAAGTTTGATTTAATCAACGAAAACAAAAACATGGACCGCGCTAAAGTCGAGGGTTGGGTCACCACAGAGTCGGCCGAAAAACTGTTTGCCAATATTGGCACCGATTTAGCCACTATGCATAAAAAGGCACTGCAAAAAGACTTTGCCCCGGTGCAGCTTAATGCCACCGCCTCTGTCAGCGTAAAAAACAACCTGCGCGAGCTGACCTCCAGCAACGTGGTGGGTTATATCGAAGGCAGCAAGTACCCAGACGAATATGTGCTGTATATGGCGCACTGGGATCATTTGGGTATGGATTTTTCCAATCCAACAAACAAAGTATTTAACGGCGCCCAGGATAATGCCTCAGGCACCGGTGGCTTACTGGCGCTGGCCGAGTATTTTACGCAGCAGGCAAAACCGGAGCGCTCTGTGGTATTTGTAGCGGTAACGGCGGAAGAGCGCGGTTTATTAGGCTCGGCCTGGTATGCGGCCAACCCGGTATTCCCGCTGGAGAAAACCGTGGTTGGTATTAATATGGACGTGATGAACGTGTACGGCCCGATGAAAGATATGGTGATTGTTGGCCTGGGTAATAACAATGCCGAGGATATCTTAATAAAATACACCAAACAGCAAGGCCGTTATGCGGTGCGCGAGCACAACCCGGAAGCCGGTATTGCCTATCGCTCAGATCACTTTAACCTGTCGAAAAAAGGCGTACCTATTCTGTACGCTAAAGGCGGTAACGATCACTTTGAAAAAGGCGCTGAATGGGGCAAGGCGCAACGCGCCGAATACAATAAGTGCTGCTACCACAAAGTAGGCGACGAGTGGAACGATGATTGGGATCTACGCGGTGCTCAACAAGACTTATTCCTGTTTTATCAGGTAGGTAACGAGCTGGCGAACAGCCGCAGCTGGCCAAATTGGAACGATGGTAACGAGTTCCGTGCGCTGCGCGATGCGTCGGCAGAAGCGCGTAAAGAGTAACTTATGCTAAGTGCTAAGTGCTGAGTGCTGAGTGCTGAGTGCTGAGCAAAATAGTATCGGATAATATCAGGGCAGCTCAGGCTGCCCTTTTTTATGTCGCTGCCACACACAGGGCAGCAACATGGTATATTCATTATCTATTCAGTACGTTCGGTTTAGTGTCAGCTTAACAACCTAAAGGATCACCTATGCGCTGGTGGCTCAAAACGCTGCTTACAGGCTTAACACTGTTGCTGCTGTTAACAGCAGCCGCTTGGTGGTACCTGCAAAAAAGCCTGGCCGCCCTGCCGCTGCACAACCTGCAGTATCAGATCAACAGCCTCGGCCTGCGCCAGATAGAGTTTGGCAGTGTCAGTTTTGGCCTCGACTCCCCGGCCATGCAGGTGCAGCTTAACAATGTTAGCCTGAGCTGGCAGTGGCTGAATAGCAAACTAACCCGGATACAACTTGGCAGCGGCGATATCAGTTTGTCACATTGGCCTGCAGCTACGCCCAATAGCGCTCCTGCCACAGCAAGCCCCCTGCGTTTACCGGAAAACTGGCAACTGCCCGACGCTTTCCCTGAGCAAACAGACATTAGCGACCTTAGCCTGCAACTGCCGTGTGGTGAAAACCGCTGCAGTTATCTGGTATCGGCAGCACTGAGTAATACCGCGCAACAACTGCAGTATCAGTTTACAGTGGCCGACAGCAACAGCCCGGATACAGCGCGTTTAACCCTCAACGGCGATTACCGCACGGTACAACAACTGCCACTGCTTAACGCCAGGCTTAATCTGGATAACAGCACACAGTTACAACTACGCCAGCAATTAAGCGCACAGGATGGTATTAATGCCAGCGGCGAGCTGACGCTGGATATTGCGCCCCCCTCGCCCTGGTTATTACAGCAACTGCAGCTGTGGCAAGTCGCCATACCGGCGCGGGTTACAGATCAAGCCTTAGCGCAATTTAGTGCACCAGTGTCGGTACAGAGCAACTGGCAATTGCAGTTACCGGCAACCACAGATTTAGCCGCGATGACGGCGCAAGCCAGCGGTAACTGGCAGCTTAGCGCCAACCTGCCCTCACCGTTAACCCTGCCGGGTATCGGTCAATTACAGGGTACAGTAAACGCAGAGCTTGGGCTGGACCAGGGTGAGCTAAGCCGTTATCAGCTTGATACCCGGTTAGCCCTGCACCAACCGCAGCTACCGCAACAGGCACAGCAATATGGCCTGGGTGCTGAGCTGCTGCAAATCAATATAACGGCCGATGGCCAAAGCCAGCCACAACTTACCGCTCTGCCGCTCAGTGTCAGCCTCACCAGCCTGGGAGATACAGCACTAACGTTCAATGCCGATGCCACGCTTAACCTGACACCACCTTTTAGCGCCACCGTGCAAAATGCCACCCTGGCGTTAACACAGCAACAGCTGAGCCCTGCCACCGGCACAACAATAGATACGCTAACGCTGAACAGCCGTTTTAACGCTTACTGGCTGGCAGATCACTGGCAACTGGACCTGCTAAGCACTGAGTCACAGTTAGCACAGCTGAAAACTGCCGATGTGCAAGCGCGTGATATACGCCTTGTTACCCCGTCCGGCCGCGTTAGCGGCGACAGTAGCTTCAGCAACGTTAAACTGCAAGCTGAGCTTGGCGTGAGTCTGGCAGAGTTGAGGCATGCGCAGCTAAAGCCGCTTAGCTGGCAGTGGCAAGGTAAGCTGAGCGGCACGGCAACGGCACTGAATATAGACGGCAAGCTCAGCAACAGCGCCAGCCTTGGCCTTGCTCATCAGCTGCACTATACGCCTGAGCGCACCCGGCTTAACTGGCAGTTAGACGATATGTTTTTGCTGGCCGGCAACCCCCTTTTGGCGACACTAACCGCCTGGCCGGCGTTACTGGAGTTTAACCGCGGCCGCCTTGCAGCATCAGGCGAGCTCACACTGTTACCTGCACTTAGCGCACAGGCAAAGCTGAGCCTGTCCGGCGTCAGTGGTATTTATGATCGCAGCCTGTTTAAAGACTTAACTGCAACACTGCAGCTGCAGTACCTGGACGATAAGCTGCAATTGGATACGACCAGGGCCAGCCTGGCTGAAATTCAGCATGGCATTACCGCCGGCCCCCTGGTACTCAGTGCGCAGTACCAGGCAAACAGCGCTGCGCTAAGCAGCGGTAAACTGGATATTCAACAGCTACAGCTGCAAGCGATGGGCGGTCAGGTCGTTATGCAACCACAGTTGTTGGATTTGGCGCTGGCCGAACAACAGCTACAAATTGAGCTGCAGCAAATCGATATCAGCCAATTGCTGCAACAACATCCGACAACAGATCTAACCGGCAATGGCCGCATTTCCGGCACTATTCCGTTGCTGCTTGGCCGCAGCGGGGCCAGTGTAACAGACGGTAATATTGCCGCCGAGAGCCCGGGCGGTAAGCTGCAATACCGCCCGCCTGCCGCGCAAAGTATGGCAGCAAGCAATCAGGGCATGAAGGTGGTGCTCGAAGCACTGGACGATTTTCATTACTCGGTGCTCTCCAGCAATGTCAGCTATGATACCAACGGTAAGTTAGTGCTGGCGCTTAACCTGCAAGGCAGAAATCCGGCGCTGGAAGCCGGCCGTGCTATTAATCTGAACATTAATCTGGAAGAAGATATTCCGGCGCTTATCACCAGCTTGCAACTTAGCAGCCAAATCAGTGACAAAATAAAGCAACGAGTCCAACAACGGTTACAACAGCAAGGCGCTAACAACGCCAATGGAGCACAACCATGATGCAACAACTAAGCGCGGCCGCAGCGCTGGCCCTGTTACTGGCGGCTTGCACGCCCAAGGTGCAGGTGGCTATGCCGGCCGAACCGATAAACATTAATCTGAATGTAAAAATTCAGCATGAAATTTATATCAAGGTCGATAAACAGCTGGACGAATTATTCAGCGATGACAGTGGTTTATTCTGAGGAGCACATAATGAAACTGATTAAAAACATCAAAATGCTACTGTTACCGGCCCTGTTTGCGTTAAGCCTGCCGGTATTGGCGATGAACTTACAACAAGCCATGGCGGCACTGGGCCAGGCCAAAGCTCAGGGGTTGGTAGGCGAGCAAGCCAACGGTTACCTGGGTGTGGTGCAAAACAGTAGTAATGCTGCCGATATCGTTAAATTAATTAACGATGCACGCCGCGCCGAATATGCCAGGCTGGCACAGCAAAATAATATTGCCGTGGCCGATGTAGAGGCAATGGCCGGTAAAAAGGCATTAGAGCGCACCAGCTCCGGCCATTTTATTCTGCTGGATGGTAACTGGGTGCAAAAACGCTGAGTGAAGTAAATAAAATCCATCTGCGCGGCATAGTATCGGCTATGCTGATATTGTCTTGCTCAGTGGTTAATTTATGTCTTTGAATAAAATCATATTCAGCACTTTGTTGTTGCTAAGCTGTGCCTTACATGCACAGCCGCAACAGTTTGATCAACTGGTACAGCAAATTGAAAGTGGCCAGCGTTACTTTTTCAGCATTGCCGACTACAAAGCCGCTTTGGCTGAGCTTGAAGCGGCGCTGCCGCCGGATGATACTGAAAGGCAACACCGGCTGGACCGTTTACGCTGCCAGCTGGCTTATGCCGGCGACCCTGCCGCCGGCATCGCCTATAGTGACGTTAAGATACAACAAGCGAAAGCACGTAACGACCCGGCCGCATTAGCCGATTATTACACCTGCCGTTATTATTTATTCAGCCAGTCCGGCGACAGCAACCGAGCTGAGCACAGTGCGCAAAAAGCCCACGACGCCGCCAAAAACAGTGAAAACCCACTGAGCATTGCTATCAGCCTGGCGCTGCTTGGCGACATAGCCTCATATCGGGGCAACTATGCCGATGCGATGGAGCACTATGTTACTGCCTATCAGCTGCAACGTGGCCTGGGCTATAAGCCTTACCTCAGCGATTTAGTACTGTCGATTGCCGCTACCTACCGCCGTATGGGGTTACATCAGGATGCACTGAATTATATCGAGCAGGCCGAGCAGGAATTTACCGCGCCGGAAGAGCAGTTCCGTCATGCTTTAATCATGCACGAAAAAGCCTATTCTCTTGCAGAACTGGGCCGTTACGAACAAGCACTGGAATTATTTCAACAATCGATGCAGGTGTACCAGCAAATAAAAGAGCCCCTGTGGCGCAGCTACACTAAGGTGAACCTGGTGTGGATCCACAACCTGTTGCAGCAATACCCTAAAGCCTTAACCTTGGCCGCAGAAGCCAAAACCGAGCTGGCCAGCCTTAAAGCACCCGACTTATCTACCCTGACCAGCTACAAAGGCTTACTGGCGATGTATCACGGTGAAACCCTTAGCGCGCTAAACCGTACACAAGCAGCACTGGCCAGTTTTGACGAAGCACAGCACCACCTTAGCGCAGAAAACAACCCGCGTTATATGCTGATGCTGTATGCCGCCAGAGCTCCGGCCGAGGCTGCTGCCGGCAATTACCAACAGGCTCATGCTTTATTGGCGCGTTATATCGCACTGAATAAAGAGCAACAGCAACTGGCCAAAGAGCAACAAAGCAATATACTGCGTTTTCAGTTTGATTCCGCCCGGCAGCAGGAGCGGCATAATCAGTTAGCCGCAGAGAAAAAGTTAGTTGAGCAACATGTCAGCACCTTACAATTGGCACAGCGCTGGCAATATGCCGCTTTGTCACTGATCGTGCTGTTATTACTTATTCTGTTCAGTTTTGCCTTATCATTAAAACGGCGTAACCGCCGGCTGCACCGTCTTGCCATGACCGACGAGCTGACCAATATCGCTAACCGGCGCCGCATTATGATGCAAGCAGAGCAACAGCGGGTAAAAGCTATTGATACCACTGAGCCGTTGAGCTTTCTTATTCTGGACCTGGACCACTTTAAACAGGTAAACGACCGTTTTGGCCATGATGTCGGCGACACCGTGCTGCAACAAATGTGTATGACCGTATCAGCCATGCTGCGCCAGCAAGATCACTTTGGCCGCACCGGCGGTGAAGAATTTTTAATCGTGCTGCCTGATACCGCCGCAGAGCAAGCGCTGGCCATTGCCGAACGTTTGCGTCAGGCCATTGCCGCCATCCGCTTCGCTGACAGCCCGCAGCCGCTGAAAATCACCTGCAGCATCGGCGTAACGCAATATCAACCGGACGAGACATTAAATATCAGTCTGGCCCGCGCCGACGATGCCTTATATCAAGCCAAGGCAGACGGTCGCAACAAGGTGGTGGCTGACCCGGCCACGACTTTAGTCTAATGGCCCGACACAGCATTTTTTTGTACTATGCTTACCCTACCGTTACCCTAACTATAACAACACCTTACAGAGGCCTCTGATGAATGCCATTTTTTTGATGTTGATGGGGCTTGGTGCTATGGCACTGGGCTATTTTGTCTACTCTAAATTTATCTGCGAAAAAATCTTTAAAGTTGACCCAAACTTTCGCACCCCCGCACATGAAATGCAGGACGGTGTCGACTATGTACCTACTAACAAATACATCCTCTGGGGCCACCACTTTACTTCTGTTGCCGGTGCGGCGCCTATTATCGGCCCTGCTATCGCTGTGATCTGGGGTTGGGTGCCGGCATTTCTATGGGTGGTATTCGGTACTATTTTCTTCGCCGGCGTACATGATGCCGGTGCTATCTGGGCCAGCAGCCGCAATAAAGCCAAATCTATCGGTGCTTTAACCGGCGATATCGTTGGTAACCGTGCCCGCAGCATCTTTATGATTGTTATTTTCCTTGTGCTGTTAATGGTAAACGCGGTGTTTGCCGTGGTTATCTCAAACCAACTGATTAGTTTCCCCAGCGCTACTGTGCCGGTGTGGGGCGCTATAGTGGTGGCGCTGATTATCGGCCAACTGATTTACCGTAAAAATATGAGCCTGCTGTTAGTCACCATTGTCGGTGTAGTTGCACTGTACGGCATGATTTACATCGGCCCTATGCTGCCACTGGCGCTGCCGGAAATGGTTGGCCCGCTAAGCGATAACCAAAGCTGGATTATCTTACTGTTTGTCTATGCGGCTATCGCCTCACTGTTACCGGTGTGGATGCTGTTACAACCACGCGATTATATTAACGGTATTCAGCTGTTTATCGGCTTAATTCTGTTGTATGGCGCTGTGCTGATCTCCGGTCCGGATGTGGTAGCACCGGCATTTAATAATGACGTACCCGAGGGTACACCGTCACTTATTCCGCTGCTGTTTGTTACCATTGCCTGCGGTGCCATCTCCGGTTTCCACGGTTTAGTGTCCAGCGGTACCACCTCCAAGCAATTGGATAAAGAGCCGGATGTGCGTTTTGTCGGTTACTTTGGCGCCGTCGGCGAAGGTTCATTAGCCTTAGCCGCCATTATTGCCGCCACTGCCGGTTTTGCTACGCTGGCCGATTGGCAGGCGATTTACAGCAGCTTTGGTAAAGGCGGTGTATCAGCCTTTATCAACGGCGGTGCCAATATTCTGCAAGCTGGTGTCGGTTTAGATACTGTACTGGCACAAACCCTGTTAACGGTCATGGTTGTGCTGTTTGCCGGTACTACTATGGATACCGGCTTACGGCTGCAGCGTTATATCTTCCAGGAATGGGGCAGTATTTATAATATTGGCTGGATGCAAAAAGCCGCACCGGCCACCTTGTTAGCGGTAGGTTCCTGTTTACTGCTGGCCTTTGGTGCCGGTGGTGATGGCTCAGGCGGTATGTTAATTTGGCCACTGTTTGGCACTACTAACCAGTTGCTGGCCGGTTTAACTCTGTTAGTCATCACCGTAATGCTGGTAAAACTGCGCCGGCCAATGTGGTATACGCTGGCGCCGTTAATCTTCCTGCTGATCATGACAACGCTTGGCTTGTTAATTCAGCTGAAGAGCTTCTACGACAAAGGCGACTGGTTCCTGTTTACTATGGACTTAGTTGTACTGGTAGCGGCAATACTGGTATCGCTGGAGTGCAGCTCGGCATTAAACAAACAACTTAAAGCCAATAAAGCTAACCCTACCGCTGAAGAAGCATGAGTTTAGACAAGTTTAAGGCCTGGTTTCGCCAGGCCAGCTTTTACGCTGAAGAAGCCTATAACGCGCCCTATCGCAGTGCGATAGCGCGTGCCAAACGTGAGCAGGATGATTTATTCATGCTGCTCATTTTTTCCGAGATGATGGGCGTACCCAACCCCGCCAGTTACTACACCCTTGAGTTACAACCCTTATTAATGGAACGCTTCCATGACTGGCATATCCGCATGGGCATGGAGCATTCGCCACTGGACAATGTTAAATGCTGTTAACCGATAAACGCGTGCTGCTGATTGGCGGTAAAGGCGGCGTGGGTAAAACCACCACCTCCTCCGCACTGGCTTTGCTCGCCGGCAGCCGCGGCAAAAAAGTACTGCTGGTATCCACCGACCCGGCGCACAGCCTGGCGGACGCCTTCGACCGTGATATCGGCGATAGCATTACCCGGCTGGCGCCGGATGTAGATGGCTTAGAGCTGGACCCGGACCGTGAAGTAGAACAGCACCTGGCCAAAGTTACGGCACAGTTAAAGCGCTTTACCAGGCCGGAAATGTTCAGCGAAATTGAACGCCAGATGCGTTTAACCCGGCAATCACCGGGCGCCCAGGAAGCGGCCATGCTGGAGCGCATCGCTAATGTCATTGAACTTGGGCTGAAAGATTACGATATCGTGATTTTCGACACAGCCCCCACCGGCCATACGCTGCGGTTGCTCAGTCTGCCGGAAGCCATGGCAGCCTGGACTCAGGGCCTGCTTAATGCAAATAAACGCTCAGAAAAACTCGGTGACGTGCTGGGCCATTTAACCCCCAAAGCCGGGCGCGATATCGATAACCCGCTGGCCGACCCTAATCAACATGCTACCGCCGGCATGGATGCGCGCAATAAAGCCATTACCGAAACCTTATTGGCGCGCCAGCGCTTATTACAGCGCACCCGTGAGGTATTAACTGACAGCAGCCGCACTGCCCTGCTGTTTGTGTTAACACCGGAGAAATTGCCGATTCTGGAAACCGGCCGCGCCGTGCAAAGCTTACAGCAGGAAAAGCTGCCTTTGGCCGGGCTGGTAGTTAACCGTATTTTGCCCGACAACGCTGACGGCGATTTTCTCGCTGCTCGCCGTACGCAGGAAAAAGTGCATTTAGCTCAGATAGAGCAGGATTTTGCCAAACTACCGCGTTATAAAGTGCCGCTGCAAGCCACCGATATTCAGGGGCTTAACGCTCTGCAGCATATGGCAACCTTGCTGGAACAAGCCGGTTTATAACCGGCTCAGGTTTTAGTTGTACTGCGCTTTGCGGGCATTATTTTACCGCCACACCGCCAACTTCTGTTACCGTGGCCGCACCTGCGCGGTCAATAATTTTAACCAACACCGACTGAATCGTTTCATCCTGGCGTACATCCGTCTGGGCGGAAAAACTCTGCTGCTGCGCCGCTGCCCCTTCTGCAGATACAAAGGTCACCACCACTTCCGTAGCGCAATCTGCCGTTTTACCAAAGTAAGCTAAAGTAAGATGCGGGTAGCCAGCAAAGCCCTTTGTCAGCTGTTTTGCGATACGTTTTTTCGCTTTATCTACATTCATTGTCGTTCCTGACATTTATTGTGGGTTTACGCTTGCGACAAAGCAGCGTTTTGCGGATCTATGGGCCTTCGACTAATGCATAAATCCAGACCAAATCAGCTCATGCTTAAAAGTGCAACCACGTATTTCATTGATGCTTACGCTTCTGTTGCACACCATCCCGGTACTTTGGTGAGCGTGGCTCTAATAGATTCACAGAGATATCCTTACCTTCAAGCTGGCGGGTTATTTCATTTGCAACCGACAGAGGGAATCTGCCAAGAATGCCGTATTTTGAAGAACAGATACCCTGGCTTGATGCCTGCTGATTAATCCAGTTGGTTAATGGCTGCTCGCCCGGGTATTTGAAACAGCTTGTGGCTACAATACCGAATAATTCATCTGAACATATTGAATTGCGGGAAAATGCCACATCTACTTCAGGATCCCTGCATTTTAGAAGAAGCAGGTGATCTGAATTTAGCGTCAATATCTCCGGGTAATCCGAAGACAATTTCTCCTCAAACACAGACTCACATGAAATCTCCCATAGCTGAATTTCTTTTTCTTCGCACAAGCAGACAGATACATCCAGCCGCAAGTCATCAGCAGTCCAGTCTGCGCTAACGATGCGAAACTAACCATCGCTATCGCAAAATTCATTTTTTATAAGCTCAAGTAACTGTTTCATACGCTCCCGGGCATAAGCACACGAGCAACGAGCTGCGCAGCGGGTTTGAGGTCCGCCCACGTAGTGGACGTTGCTGACTGGCCTTGTTAAATTTCACCAGCTTTACACCGCTGGTAGTAAATTACTACAAAAACTGCCACAACTAACAGTAAGCCAAAAAAGCCACCTGATAGCACTGATAAAACCGATAAAGGCAGCAGAATCTTTAAAGCCAGCTCTGGGCTTCGAATGAGATAAATACCCAAAACCACAACTGCGGCTATGGTTACCACATTAAAACTTAATAGCCCTAAGAAATACCAAAAAGGATCTCTTGGATAGGCGAAGTCTTCAGTTGTCAGCCATAGCATATCTATCCGCGTCAATAACTCTCTGACTCATAAGCTGTGCATCTTCACCGTAACTAGAGCAGATTTCTTGATGCTTTATGGGCGAGAACCCCTGCTTTTGCCAAAACCCCAGAGAATCTTGTACTGAAACCAGCCGAATCTGCTGAAAACCTTGTTCTTTAGCTATCTGGAGCAAATGTACCACCATCTTCCCGCCAATTCCCTCACCCGAAACCTCCCGTAAAATAGCCAGATCATGTAAGAAAATTATCGCCCCCCCTGTACCAACGGGCAATGCTTGAAAGAGCTTTGGAGGTGTTTCACTATTCCATGAATGTGCCAACAGGTACCCGACAACTTTGCCCGCTTTTTCATACACGAAGCAACTCTCTGGTGACCGCAACCATTTACTTTTCAAAACATCCAAGTTTTCAGGCTCAACCTGAGAGTAAGCTTCAGCTTGAACCTGTGCTATTCCTGACCAACTCGTGTCATCTATTGGCTTGATTGGCATCCTCGAACCCTAACTATTTGTGTATAACGCCCGCCTAAACGGCGCGTTTTTGATGGCAATTGTTATATGACAAAATGCTCTACTCCATCATCGAAGCTTTTTGCTCTTGCGTGCACAATCTCAGATATTGCTTGGAATATCGAAAAATCGCCACTTAACACAGGCTTAGCATGCTCTTTTAGCAAGATTGCTAACTGCGGCAATTGAGCTATTTGATCAAGAGTAATGACGCTTTCAAATTCCGGGTATTCGCCTGTTTTGGCTTTTACTAAATCATAGAGATCGTAATTTTCAAAACCAATGCAACTACCTATAGCAACGCGGGCGTTCTCGCCCCAACTTATCCCTTCCACAATAACTTGTATCGTATCGCCTATGTAGCAAACCGTAAATTGTTCATCTTTTGGCCCACACGGAGTACTTTTTAGATCAAACTCCTTTTCAAGAAATTTAAACTCACGCAGGACAACATCTCGAAAATACTCACTACTTATCGGCATACTAGCGAACCTGACTTGTCATATAACGCCGAGCACAGCGACGGCCGCAAGGTCGTCCGGCGCCGGTAGGCGCGAACTGCTGCGTATTGTTATAAGTCATGGTCTTTCTCAAAATATGAGAAGACCATAGCAATCAAAAAGCCGCCTACTGCCATTACAAGGAACAGCCATTTGAACCTTGTTGTATCAATAATTTCTGTGCCAATAACGAGTTCTAAAGGGAGCAACAGAAGCACCGGCAAGAAAGCTAGCAAACCGTACATGGCTTTGCCGCCGAGTTTCACTCCGTTGCAGCAGTACGGGCAAACTTGCAGGTTTCTCGTAAGGCCATACCACTTAGGCTTAGTGGTCCTCGGCCTGTTGCCCACATTCCAATTTGAAATCATCTTATTACACCAAGGGCACGGCTTCTTTAGCAATCTGATGAACCTCCAGGTTGGGGCTTATAACGTTTGGTTAAGGGGCGGCTTTAGCCCGTCCCGGAAACTTCCCCCTAAAAAGTAGACGCTTTTAGATTTCAATTTCATGCTGCCTTACTTTCATATTCATCGGGCGTATTAAACCCTAATGACGAATGGAGCCGACTCGTATTGTAATAACTATCAATATACCAAGCTAAGGTCATTCTCAGCTGTGTAACTGACTCAAACACTATACCGTGGAATGTCTCTGTTTTCATGGTCTTAAAGAACGATTCCACGTGTGCATTATCCGTCATATGCTTGGGTCGGTTCATACTCGGTCTAATTCCAGCTCTGGCTAGCTCATCTTGGAAAAGATAAGCGCCGTATTCCGTGCCCCGGTCACTGTGGAATAACAAGCCTGGCTTGACCTCGCGATGCATCAGCGCTTTTTTCAACGCTGACACCGTTAAATCTGCTGTTCGGGTTTGGCTAAGTTCCCAACCCACTATGCTTCGTGAATACAAATCAATAATCACCGCAAGATACGACCATTGGCCATTTACCTTCAGATAGGTCACATCTCCAGCCCATTGCTCATTCGCTGCTACTGGCGCTGGCTCTTGCCGTTTTTGGTTGCCGACAGTAATACATGGGTTTACTGGCAAGGGCTTACGCCGATATAGCCTGCTCACCTTTCCTACCAAACTCATATCACGCATTAATCTTTCTACGCGCTTGCGATTGACCGTTTCACCTTCTCGTCGCAACGCCGCATGGATCCGAGGGCTGCCGTAATTACCATCGTGCTCACAAAATAGCACCTGGATCCGCTCAGCCAACCTACGATTCGCTATCGTTCGTTCAGCTTCCTCACGATTCTGCCACCGGTAGAATCCTGCTACAGAGACATTTAATCGGGCACACAGGTATCTGATCCCAAATGCATCACCATGCTCGGTTATGAATCCGAATCGGGCTGCTTTTGTTCCTTCAGATACCTGTCCCACTTTTTTAGAAAGTCGTTCTCCTTCTTCAGCTCCGCCAACTCTTTGCGTAAGCGTTTAAGTTCCGACTTTTCTTTCTCATCAACAGGCTTATCCGCTGGCTCTTTTGTCATGCTGATCCTTCTCGTAGGTTGGGCAACAAATCTACCCTCCCGGTACTCTTGTCGCCAGCGATAAACCATTATCGGGTGTAACCCTAAAGCCTCTGCTATCTGCACCGCAGTAACGCTGAGTTGTTCAGTTAAAGCGATAACCTTTAACTTAAACTCAACGCTATATTCTACAACCCTCTGATCACTGAGTATCTTAGCCATTTTTCGCCTACCTTATCGTTGTGATAGGCGTCTACTTTATTGGGGGAAATATCGTTTGACGTCCCAGCAGCCGAAGGCTGCGAGTGATGCGCCTTGTTATGTGTAGAATTAAACATAAGCCGCCAAATATTCTTGGGCTGCCTCTAAAGAAGGAATAAGCACTTTATCATTTTCTCCTCCCCAAAACGGAAGCCGCCATTGATGATCTTGTTTCGATTTAACCAGTGAATATGGTAGATAGAGACCATCTGCGCGCTTAAATATGAGATGAACTTTATCCTGTTCGGGCAAGTATCTTTCATAAACTAAGTTTGCAGAATCATCCGCCAAAGAGGCAGGCCAAATTGCTCCGTATTTCTCTTCCATACTCATTCACACATAACGCCCGCCACAAACGCGAGCAACTTGTTGCGAGTCGAGCGCCCAAAGGGCGCGTTTTTGATGGCGATTGTTAAGTTTTTTCATCGCAAATAATTTTGTAATTTTTATGTAGTAAAGGCCAAGGCCTGAACTCTACAACTTTCATCGTACTACCTCGAATAGAACGGGAGCAATTTTCTAGAGAAGCCTTAATAATACTACCATTATCAAGTTCAACGTCCGCTATTAGCACGTAATTCGACTTAACAAAGTTGTGTTGCTTTACAAATTTTATCCGTCCTTCGATCTCATTACTTCTTACACCGCCGAAGTAAAAATATTCAAATAACAAATATGCCGCAAAAAAAAATGACAGACATAATAGAACATCTTTTACGGAGAACTTTTCGTCCATACAAACTTAACGCCCGCCTAAACGGCGAGCAACTTGTTGCGAGTCCAGCGGCCGCAGGCCGCGATGTTTAAGGCGCTTGTTAGCTCTATTATTCAAAGATGAGCACAAGCAAAGTGTTGATGACGATTATCACTACACCCAGTTTTATCCGGTTTATACAGTTACCGTAAAGTTTTTTTGCATAAACACTTTTTAAGTTTATTGGAAAATCGTTATGAAGCAGAAGTGAATTTTGAACTAAATAGTACAGGCTCATTGTACTGCCCTCATACATAATTTCATTTTTCAATTCTTCGGCTTTGGATACGGCGCTTATCACTAAAATCAAGACGACAGCAAAACTAATAAAAAATATGTAGTTCAATTTCACTCCTAAGAGCTAACGCAAAGCACACGGGTGACGACCGCGCAGCGGTAGGCATCCCAGCGACCGAAGGGCGCGAGTGATGCGCCTTGTTATATGCGACATTAAACTTGCTCCAAAGGCACGATGGCCGCATAAGTTAAGTCAAAGCAAAACCATATACACAAGCTAACAAATAAGCCAATTGCGCCATATTCATTAGTGGACCAAATTGTTAGAAGTAATAATAAAAAAAATCCAACCATGAATAACAAAGTAGCAAGCAGCCAATGTGCTTTGACTTTGATATTGCAAGAGCTGCATTTGGAACCAACGAACCCCATTAGTCCCCACACGCTTACCGTTGCTTGTTTGCATTTGGGACATCTACGCTTCATGCATCACCATTAGCATATAACGCAAAGCTTTGGGGCGGCTGAAGCGCAGCGTAAGCCGTCCCAGCAGCGACAGCTGCGACAATAGCGCCTTGTTATGTGTTGAGTTGAAGCTGCGCATTCACTTTGCCCGATGATACTTTTTGTATTGCATCATCCCAGTCACTTTTTGCTGCTGGATCTGCACTGCCGCCGTCGGGCAGTAATGATAAACCGCCAAGTAAAGCCCCAATTTCATCTGCATTTGTTAATGAATAATAGTTTTCAAGAAATGCAATCATTGCTAGGTATGCCTGCTCCGTTGTAATTTTAATTTCATTCATAATTCATCAACTACTCTTGATTAAACTGAACACATAACGCTGCCAGCAGGCGCGACGTTGTTTGGCGTCGCTTGACTGGCCTTGTTAGCAGCCTGCACCGAACTTTCGCGGCTTGCCGCACTGGCAAACCCGAACAGCGGCAAGCTGCTTGTATTTATAAAAAAACTGACAAAAAGCCTTGTAAGATCAATAGTCATTTGTACTTACTGATTTTCCGGCAACTTAGAAACCAAGGCTAATATTAAAGTGGCAAATGGTCCCAAAATTAACGAAATGAAAAACCAAGCTAAACCGCTACGATTTTTACCTTGGGCGAGCACTGCATTAATTAACATTAATGTTCCCCAACCCATATAATATTGCCTACCAACTTCAATGTACTCTGGATTCAAAAGATTCTCCTTTTTCTTATTTTCTGCTAACGCCCGCCACACACGCGAGCAACTTGTTGCGAGTCGAGCGCCGCAGGCGCGTTGTGCTGGCGTTTGTTATGCATTTATAGCAATGCGAGTAAAGCAGTAGCCCCTGCACCAATTACACTAGCCACTGTGCTATTTTGCAGAAACTCCTTTAGCTTAGACTTTGCTTCCGCATCCTTACTTTTCGCAATTTGCTCGACAAGTCGCTGAACAGTGATATTAGTTATTTGAGTATTGTGGTTACCAACTTGGACTTGGTCGCTAGAAATGGAGCCAATATTTATAGTCGAACTGGTACTTGATTTGAACGGTTCAGCCGTTGAGTTTTCGACAATTAGAGTGAGCATATTGTTGTGCCGCGTCCCAACGTTTAGGGTGCCGCCTTCCAAAAATGAGCAATCTAAAACTTTCAAGCTAACCATTCTTTGTCCAGACTTCTGAGAAATCACATCGCCAATACCGACATCTGGTGCATCTGTGTATGGAATTAATACTGTCCCTTTTTTCATGTCGCGCCGCCCCTTCAGCTCAACTCCGGAAACAACGAAAATCTCGGGATAAGCCATTTTGTCCATATCCATATCAACTCCTTAGTCGTACTTGATGCCTTTTTGCATAACGCTCAAAGCAGCTGCGCGGTACGCGTCAGCTGGCTTTGCTTGTTAAGTGTACATTTCACAATACTTCTCAACTCTTTTAAAGAGTACGGTGGCAGTCGTGTATGTGCAATTCTGTGACATGTCGGGCACAAAGAAATAAGGTCCTCAATTTTTGTTTTTCTTTTGCCTAAATTTATTGGATTCAGATGATGGCAATCGATAACGTACTTATCATTTACAAAAAATTGGTTCTCACATGACTGGCAAGTGTAATTATCCTTTTTCTTTCGCGCCTCAGCTAGTTTTCTATCTCTCATGCTTGTCATTCGACTAGAGTCTTTCCTATAACCTTCTTCAGCTTCGGTAGAGTCAGGATCTAGATATTTAGGCTTTGCCTGCCCTTCATTTTCTAAATATATACGTTCAAAGCCACCATTGTCTTTCCCAACAAAAGTTGTCCAGTTTGTGTATGTTTTTAGAGCTAGCTTTATATTTTTTATAAATATTCGGTAACGCGGATATTTCTTGCCTTGGCGCTCGGTATATTCTTCTGCTGTTTTCCCGACAAACTCACCAATGTAGACATTGTTCCCAGAATCAGTTTCGTGAAATACGATCACATAATCGTCAATTCTGTCTTTACATACAACCCAACAACCAGTGGATGAAATACCGTCATTCTCAATGAAGAAATTGTGCCCTTTTGTTTTAACTGCAACAGCGGTAGATGCTTTGGGTAAAATGTCTAAGTATGAATCCATTACTACACCTCGGAAGTACACTTAACGCCTCAATCAGCCGACGCGTTAGCGGTCGGCTGCATTGGCTTGTTATAACCCGATGTCATGCCTATGAAGTCAGAAACGCTTAATTCACCTTCAACAAACAGCCCTTCTGAAGCCATGGCGCTAAACCATTCATTTAAAGCCTGTTTCATCGGCCCCATAGGCCCTTTCCACACAGGTTTTATGTGTTGAACCCAAAGCTCAACCTCCCTTGCAGTATATTGCTTATTACTGCTCATTAACTTGGAAATGCCGATAATAGATTTTGCGGTATCATGTTCTACAACCTCCGAAGGTTGAGACCAATGTGCTTTTCCTAAACAGTCAGTATAAAAAGAAATCTGCTTTAAATTATCCAACAACGCAGGATGCTCGGAATCTTCAAGGAACAATTGTCTAAAGTCTTCAAGCTTTCTTGCCCCTTTAGATGCCAATTCAGAAAAAATCCACGCGGCGTTCTTTTTTGTATGTGAGCGATATGACTTCCAAGCTTCTTTAACATCCTTGCCATCTTTTGCCAATGCAAGCTGCCTTAAAATACTTATTTTCCCTGATTCTTCAATGGATAAAATAGCCAGAGATACGGCTGAAGGGTAACGAGCTGAGTTGAAGAGTAGTTCAGCGTCTTCAATAAGTCGTAGAGCATTTTCACTTGCAGCATTCATTCCAGCCGCAATCTGAGATGGCTTTAGAGAGTGCTTCCATTGCTCTAATCCTTTCGCCACTGAGATCTCCGGTCAAAGGTTATAACGCTTCAATCAGCCGACGCGTTAGCGGTCGGCTGTATTGACTTGTTAGCTTTTAAAAATACATTTTCAAATGACTCACCAGAAGCAATCTTCTCAAGGTCATTGAAAAACTGTTCCGGTCGTATCAAAGGTTCTACGGCAATTCGTGATGCCTGATAGTTTTGCCTTATGTTATTCGAAAAAAAACTTTTGCCGCTTTTCAGTTTTTTTACCGCAGTAATGTCTTCAGCAGGCAGGTCAATATTTTCAGGTAAAAACGGTTTTCTGTAATCAAGTGTAAGAGCGGCACCTTCATCAAACCAAACAGGAATTTCTTTTAGTAAACGAAAGAAACCAACTCGATGCTGGATTTCAGCATGAAGCCACTCATGGGCGATCACATCAACGTTCTGTCCTTTAGGACCAATTATTATACAAGTTCGCCAAGGCATTCGATGCATTGAAGCTGTCTCATTTGCCCCCCAATTTGCAGCACTTTGAATGTCAGCAGTAATGACAAATCTCGGTTTCGATATCGGTTTACCATAAACATGACTAATTCGTTCTGACGCTGAATCAATAAGTTCGCTTATGATTTGGGCTTGCGGTTCAGCAAAGTCACCCGCAAGAAATACCGCACTATTGAGCCGCTGGTAATTCATTAGCGGCAGTATATCGCAGGCAATTGCATGTCTTTGAAATATCCCCCCGATAAACACCACCGATGCAGCAATCATAAACACTACGATGCCAGATTTGCGCACAGATCCTCCATGAAAGCTAACGCTTTGCTAATTGGCTGCCGAAGCATAGCGTAGGCAGTCCAGTGGAGGCCACGCTGTTTGTGGCCGGAACGAAATTAAGCAAATTGTTAAGTGTCATTGCCAAAATCTTTCCGCGGAAACTGTTTTAAATGAATGCCCCACATGTCTTCTTTTGGGCCAGTCGAAAGGTATATTTTTTTGTGGGCACTACAGATAAAACGAGCGCGGTCTTCTGTAATGTTATTCCAACTGGCAATTGTTCTAGTAGACCTAAATTCTTTCCCTGGCTCCAATGTTGTGTGCTCCGCCAACCACTTATGGACTCGACGACATTCAACGAAGAAAACTATTTTCTGATGAAAATATTGGACAGCATAAACAACAACTCCTGCTGCTGCGCCGCCAAAAGCGCCGACAATAATACCGTCGATTACTTTCATATCCATCTCATGTTCTCCATGACACTTAACGCCCAAATTTAGCGCGGAAAGCCGCGCAGCGGGTTGACGTCGCAGCCAGCGCTGTTTGCTGGCGATAAAATTTGTTTGTTATATTTTTTTGGCCGTTACTTCGACCTTATAAATATTTTTACCCTCAGTGCCAATCTCGATAACCGCTTGCTTTTCAAGCGCTACACGCAATACCGGTTCTGCAAACTTACTAAATGAGCCATCCTCAAATTTGTGTAACGACGACGTCAAAGTAACGACCTCATCATTGAGAGATGGCGTAACATCAAACATCAGTACATCTTTTGCGGTAATTGATTGTAATTGACCACTTTTACCCTGCATTACGTCGGCTGCAACAAGCTCGTTATTCAGGTACACACTGACATTTAACTCTAACGGCTCATTAGCAAAAGCAGAAAATGCAGCGACAAGGGATAAAACAGAGAGTATTTTTTTCATTAAATTATTTCCTTATAAAACAATTGGGTTGGGTTACGTAAAAATATAACGCCCGCAGCACGCGCGGCTTTGTAGTGAAGGCGAAGCCGCAACGGAAAAGCCGTCGCCGTGCCTGCGTTTGTTAGCTGCCTTCACTTGCCTGCCACCAATTTATCGAAATCATGTAAAAGACTTACCAGATTAAGAGCCTCTTCTACACAGCTATGATAATCATATTCACGCATAGCCATTAAACCAACTTGACTACTGCTAGGATATTCGCCTGCCTGCGCCGCCTTGCGAGCATTCGGCATGAAAACACATTGAAGCCATAGCTCGAAAGACGGTGCCTCGAGGTAGCTTCCAACCCTTACATCTGGAGGGCTTTCTTTCCAGAATCCAATTCTCTTCATCTCGGCTTCGATCTCGTCGAGAGCTGATAAGACGCTCTTATCCTTTTCAGACTGCTTTCTAAAAGAATCTGTGATGCTCATGACTTACCTACAGCTAACAGCTTAATAGTTTGGAGCTTACACGCTTTCAAGCAGTGTTTGCTCCCTTCTATCTTTATTTAATTGCAACAAGCTATCCAATAAGCCCCGTGAAATCAACAGATTTTTAACGTAGCACTGCATCAAATGTGGAGAAAGCGGGGTTAAACCTTGCGATTAACTTGCTTACAATAAATTCACCATCTACTGTATATGCATACATGTTAATTATTTTTTGGTGAATGTTATGGCCTCGCCGTTTTTGCAATATATCGCTGAGTTTATGTATGCCCGCCGTTATGCCAAAAGAACGGTTGAAGGCTATGTGTACTGGATAAAGATGTATATTTTGTTTCACAAAAAGAAACACCCGACACAATTAAAAGATCGTGATGTCGAATGCTTCTTAACCTATTTAACTAACCAGCGAAATGTAGCACCACGCACCCAGGCTGCTGCTCTGAATGCACTAAGCTTTTTATACAGCAAGGTATTGCAGCAACCGTTATCATTAAATCTCAATTTTAACCGCTCGCAGGTTACGCCAAAGTTACCGGTTGTACTAACTCGTGGCGAAATTACCGCTCTGCTCAAGGTTATTGAACCGCGTTACAAATTGCTTGCGCAGTTAATGTATGGCAGTGGACTGCGTTTGATGGAGGCAGTGAGGCTTCGGGTACATGATATTGATTATGACTATTTTTCGGTAATGGTGTGGCAGGGTAAAGGTAATAAAAACCGGCGCACTACTCTGGCGCCGGAATTAGTTGTTTCGCTAAAACAGCAAAGCCAGCATGTGCTGCAATATTTTCAGGCGGATATAGCAAACCCCGGGTATGGTGGTGTCTGGTTGCCTTATGCTTTGGCACGTAAGTATCCATCTGCGCCTAAAGAGCTGGGTTGGCAGTATCTGTTTCCATCACTGCAGCTAAGCATAGACCCGGATTCTAAGCTTTTGCGCCGTCATCATCTCGACGAAAGTTGTGTCAGGCGCGAAATTAAAATCGCAGCGAGAAAAGCGGGTATCCGCAAAAACGTCACCTGCCATACATTAAGACACAGCTTCGCCACTCACTTGTTGGAGTCTGGTGCCGATATCCGTACAGTACAAGAGCAACCAGGTCATACCGATGTTCGCACTACACAAATTTACACTCACGTTTTAAATCGTGGTGCTGCCGGAGTTAAAAGCCCGCTGTCACAACTGTCGTAAAAAAAGGCGCCGCAGCGCCTTTTTTCAGAAACAATCGCCAGGAATCCTTACCCAACCTTCCATCAATACCCGTGCGCTGCGGCTCATAATGGCTTTGGTTACTGTCCACTGGCCGTTAACCCGGGTTGCTGCGGCACCCACTCTTAACGTGCCGGACGGATGGCCAAAGCGCACGGCTTCGCGTGCGGCTCCGCCGGCGGCCAGGTTTACTAAAGTGCCGGGTATCGCCGCAGCGGTGCCAATGGCCACCGCTGCCGTGCCCATCATGGCGTGGTGCAGTTTGCCCATCGACAGCGCCCGCACCAGCAAGTCGATATCAGCGGTATTTACCTGCTTGCCGCTGGATGAAACATAGCTTGCGGGCGGTGCAACAAAAGCAATTTTCGGCGTATGGGCCCGTGCTGCGGCTTCATTAATATCGCTGATCAGGCCCATTTTTACCGCACCGTAGGCGCGAATGGTTTCAAAACGTGCCAGTGCGGCGGCGTCACTGTTTATGGCGTCTTGCAGCTCAGTGCCGCTATAACCGATATCGGCGGCGTTAACAAAAATGGTTGGGATGCCGGCGTTAATTAGCGTGGCTTTAAAAGTACCGATACCCGGCACTTCTAAATCATCGACCAGGTTGCCGGTGGGGAACATAGCACCACCGCCCTCGCCTTCATCGGCGGCCGGGTCTAAAAACTCAATTTGCACTTCTGCCGCAGGGAAAGTAACACCGTCCAGCTCAAAGTCACCGGTTTCCTGCACTTCGCCGTTGGTTATTGGCACATGAGCAATAATGGTTTTTTTAATATTTGCCTGCCAGATGCGCACAGTGCAGATACCATTTTGTGGAATGCGATCGGCAGCTACCAGGCCGTTGCTGATGGCGAAGGAACCCACAGCTGCAGTTAAGTTGCCGCAGTTGCCGCTCCAGTCGATAAACGGCTGGTCTATCGCTACCTGGCCAAACAGGTAGTCGACATCATGCTCAGGTGAGCTGCTTTTGCTTAAAATCACGGTTTTGCTGGTGCTGGAGGTAGCGCCGCCCATACCATCTGTATGTTTGCCATAAGGATCGGGGCTGCCGATAACCCGCAGCAGCAGGTTGTCACGCGCCGGGCCCGGCACTTGGGCGGCCTTGGGTAAATCGTCCAGCTTAAAAAATACACCTTTGCTGGTGCCGCCACGCATGTAGGTGGCCGGAATTTTTATTTGTGGTGTTGTCATTACACCGCCCCTTGCAAAAAGTCCTGCGCAAAACGCTGCAGCACACCGCCGGCTTCATAAATCGACAACTCTTCTGCCGTATCCAACCGGCACCTTACCGGCACCTCCAGCTTTTCGCCGTTCGTGCGGTGAATAACCAGCGTTAATGTGCTGCGTGGCGTACGCTCACCTGCTACATCGTAGGTTTCGGTGCCATCCAGCTGCAGCGTTTTGCGGTTAGTGCCCGGCATAAACTCCAGCGGCAATACGCCCATACCCACCAGGTTAGTACGGTGAATACGTTCAAAGCCTTCCGCTGCTATCGCTTCCACCCCGGCCAGCCGCACACCTTTGGCGGCCCAGTCACGCGACGAGCCTTGGCCGTAATCGGCACCGGCGATAATAATTAACGGCTGCTTACGCTGCATATAGGTTTCTATCGCTTCCCACATCCGCGTCACCTTGCCTTCCGGCTCAAGCCGTGCCAGCGAGCCTTGCTTTACCTTGCCATCCACCACAGCCATTTCATTAATCAGCTTGGGGTTAGCAAAGGTAGCGCGCTGCGCGGTTAAGTGATCGCCGCGATGGGTCGCGTACGAGTTAAAATCCTCCTCCGGCAGGCCCATCTTATGCAAGTATTCGCCGGCGGCGCTGTCCAGCATAATGGCGTTCGACGGTGACAAGTGGTCGGTGGTGATATTATCCGGCAACAGCGCCAGTGGCCGCATACCTGTTAAGCTGCGCTCGCCGGCCAGTGCCCCCTCCCAATAAGGTGGGCGACGAATATAAGTGCTTTGTGGCCGCCAGTCGTACAATGGCGTAACCTTGTCACCGTAATCTACTTCTACGGCAAACATCGGCTCGTACACTTTACGGAACTGCTCCGGTTTTACGCTTTGGGCAACTACCGCATCAATTTCGGCATCGTCCGGCCAAATATCTTTCAAGGTGATCGCATTACCGGCAACATCATAGCCCAGCACATCTTTTTCGATATCAAAACGGATGGTGCCGGCAATGGCGTAGGCCACCACTAAGGCAGGAGATGCCAAAAATGCCTGCTTGGCGTACGGATGAATACGGCCGTCAAAGTTACGGTTACCGGATAACACTGCCGTAGCGTATAAGTCGCGCTCTATCACTTCTTTTTGGATCACCGGGTCCAGTGCACCGCTCATGCCGTTACAGGTGGTGCAGGCAAAGCCGACAATCCCAAAACCCAATTGCTCAAGCTCGCTAAGCAGTTTACCTTCTTCCAGGTAAAGTTGTACCGCTTTGGAGCCGGGCGCCAGCGAGGTTTTAACCCAGGGTTTGCGTGTTAAACCCAGTTTATTGGCGTTGCGGGCTAATAAGCCGGCGGCAATAACATTGCGCGGGTTAGAGGTATTGGTGCAGCTGGTAATAGCAGCGATAATCACCGCGCCATCGGGCATTTTACCCTCTTCCAACAGGTATTTACCGGCAATGCCTTTGGCAGTTAAGTCACTGGTCGACAAACGCGCATGCGGGTTTGATGGCCCGGCCATAGTACGGCCAACGCTGGATAAATCAAACTTCAGCACCCGCTCGTACTCGGCGGTGGTTAAGCTGTCGCTCCATAAACCGGCCTCTTTGGCGTAGGTTTCAACCAGCTTAACCTGCTGTGGTTCGCGGCCGGTTAAGGTTAAATAGTCCAGCGTTTGCTGGTCAATGCTAAACATTGCCGCTGTGGCACCGTATTCCGGTGTCATGTTGGAAATAGTCGCCCTGTCGCCCAGGCTTAAGCTGGAGGCACCTTCGCCGTAAAACTCTAAATAGGCCGACACCACTTTTTCTTTGCGTAAAAATTCGGTCAGCGCCAGCACTATGTCGGTAGCCATGATGCCGGGTTGGGCTTTGCCGGTTAGCTCAACGCCGATAATATCAGGCAGGCGCATCCAACTGGCGCGGCCTAACATCACGCTTTCCGCTTCCAGGCCACCCACACCAATGGCGATAACGCCCAGCGCATCGACATGCGGCGTATGGCTGTCGGTACCCACTAAGGTATCAGGGAAAGCCACGCCGTCTATGGCGTGTACCACCGGCGACATCCGCTCTAAATTGATTTGATGCATAATGCCGTTGCCTGGCGGTATAACATCCACATTCTTAAAGGCTTTTTTCGTCCAGTTGATAAAGTGAAAACGATCGTCGTTGCGCCTGTCTTCAATAGCACGGTTTTTGGCAAAGGCATCTTTTTCAAAGCCGCCATGCTCTACGGCCAACGAGTGATCAACGATTAACTGGGTGGGCACCACCGGGTTCACTTTGGCCGGGTCGCCGCCTTTTTCAGCGATGGCATCACGCAGGCCGGCTAAGTCGACCAAAGCGGTTTGGCCTAAAATGTCGTGGCACACTACTCGGGCCGGAAACCACGGAAAGTCTAAATCACGCTTGCGGTAGATCAGCTGCTTTAAGGCGTCCGTAAGCATGGCCGGGTCGCAGCGGCGCACTAAGTTTTCGGCATGCACGCGCGAGGTATAAGGCAGTTTGGCATAAGCGCCTGGTTCTATCGCATCGACAGCGGCCCGGGTGTCGAAGTAATCCAGCGTTGTGCCGGGCAGTTTTTTACGGTATTGGCTGTTCATAGTGTTTTACTCTGTCTGGCAAAAAGAGGGCTATGCCCTCTTTAAAGTGTTCTTATAGTCAGGTGGAAGCTAACGGTTGCAAGCCCGCAGTGCTCGCCACAGCAACTCGCCCTACTGCCTGCGGCAGGGCTCAGACACTCTGTGGCTGCGCCAACGGGTTCCAACCTCAGTTCTTTTATCAACCACGCTCTGCAAGAGGCTTCACGCTACGCGGCTCTACACCAACATAATCCGCACTTGGCCGGATAATACGGTTATCTGCGCGCTGCTCCATCACATGTGCTGCCCAGCCGGTTAAGCGGCTGCAAACAAAAATCGGTGTAAACAGCTTAGTAGGAATACCCATATAGTTGTAGGCCGAGGCATGGAAGAAGTCTGCATTACAAAACAGCTTTTTCTCGCGCCACATTACCGCTTCACAACGCTCAGACACATCATATAAACGCATATCGCCGTTAGCTTTGGCCAGCTTTTCTGACCAGGCTTTAATTACCGCATTGCGTGGGTCTGAGTCTGAATACACCGCATGACCAAAGCCCATAATTTTTTCTTTGCGCTCCAGCATCCCCAGCAGTTTTTGCTCGGCATCATCCGGGTTAGCCATTTTCTCAATCAGCTCCATCGCCGCTTCGTTAGCACCACCGTGCAACGGGCCACGCAGTGAACCTATAGCACCGGTCACGCAAGAATGCATATCGCTAAGGGTTGAAGCACAAACGCGGGCAGTAAAGGTAGAGGCATTAAACTCATGCTCAGCGTATAAAATCAGCGAAGCCTGCATCACTTCAACATGCAGCGCATTTGGCTTTTTGCCGTGTAAGGTCCACAAGAATTGCTCAGCAACAGAATCAGCGTCGGTTTCTACCTCAACGCGCTTACCATGGTGGCTGTAGTTGTACCAGTAGTTCACCAGGCCCGGAAAAATCGCCAACATCCGATCGCTGGCATCTTGTTGCTGTGTAAAGTTGGCTTCGGTTTCCAAATTACCCAGCATCGAGCAACCGGTGCGCATCACATCCATCGGATGGGCGCTGGCCGGAATACGCTCCAGCACATCTTTTAATGCTTGTGGCAGTGCCCGCAGGCTTTTTAGTTTGGCTTTGTAGGCATTAAGCTCTGCTGTTGTTGGCAACTCACCTTTTAAAATTAAATGCGCCACTTCTTCAAAACTGCAGCCGGCGGCTAAATCTTTTACATCATAGCCACGGTAGGTTAAGCCGGAGCCGGTTTTACCTACGGTTGATAACGCTGTTTTCCCTGCCACCTGGCCACGCAGGCCGGCACCGGTTAATTGTTTTGCATTTGCCATTGTCTTGTCCCCGTTTTCTTTTAATTTAGTCTGGCTTATTTCTGTTTGCTGCTAAACAGCTGATCCAGCTTTTGCTCAAAGCTATGGTAGTTCAAAAAGTCGTACAGCTCGGCGCGGGTTTGCATGCTGTCGACCACTGCCTTTTGATCGCCATTGGCTAAAATAGACTGGTACACATTCAACGCAGCCTTGTTCATCGCCCGAAATGCACTTAACGGATACAGCACCATCGCTACCCCTACCGCAGCCAGCTCAGCTTTATTAAACAGCGGCGTTTGACCAAACTCAGTAATATTGGCCAGTACCGGCACTTTTAATGCTTTGGTAAAGGCTTGATATTGCTCCAGCGTATACACCGCTTCGGCAAAAATGGCATCGGCACCGGCCGCTTCGCAGGCCAGGGCGCGCTCAATGGCCGCATCCAGCCCTTGCTGAGCCAACGCATCGGTGCGCGCCATAATAAAAAAGCTCTCATCGCTGCGCGCATCTACACTGGCTTTTACGCGATCAACCATTTCATCTAAAGACACAATCTCTTTATTTGGCCGGTGGCCACAGCGCTTTTGCGCGACCTGATCTTCAATATGAAAACCGGCGGCACCGGCACGGGTCATCTCTTTTACCGTACGGGCGATATTAAAAGCCCCACCCCAGCCGGTGTCAGCATCGACTAACAACGGCAGGCTGGTAGCTGCAGTAATGCGGCGGATATCTTCACATACGTCGTTTAATGACGTCATACCCAAATCCGGCAAGCCAAAAGAGGCATTCGCCACACCGGCGCCGGACAAATACAGCGCCTGATGGCCGGTGCGCTCTGCCATCATTGCCGTATAAGCATTAATGGTGCCGACGATTTGCAGCGGTGGGTTGGCGCTTATCGCGGCGCGGAATTTTTGTCCGGCAGTAACTGTGCTCATGTTAAGTCCCCGTTTGTTCCAGTTGTTTTTCAATATTGCGCCTTGATGCTGCTATATGGCGGCGCATCAATAAATCGGCCAGTTCCCCATCGCGGTTGGCAATGGCATTAAGAATAGCTTTATGTTCGTCAAATGCCCGTGATACCCGAGGCCCGTTCATACCCAATTGCACGCGGTACATGCGTACCAGGTAATACAGCTCGTCGCAGAGAATATTAATCAGATAGTCATTTTTACTGCCAAGGATGACACGGTAATGAAAATCCAGATCACCGGCTTCCTGATAATAGCTTTCGCCCTCGCGTACCCGCTGGGTATTCAGATGCTGATCAAGCAAGGCGCGCAGCTCGGCAATTTCACTGTCGGCCATATGCTCGGCGGCCAACCGGCAGGCTAAACCCTCCAAGGTTTCGCGCAGTTGATACAAAGACAACAGCCCTTGTGTCGACAATTTCACTACGCGGGCACCGGCGTTAGGAATACGCTCTATTAAGTGGCAACGCTCTAACCGTGCTAAGGCCTCACGCAGCGGCGCGCGGCTCAAATCAAAACGCTTTGCCAGCTCCGGCTCGCTGATTTTGCTGCCTGCTGCTATGTCGCCTTCAACAATAGCACGCTGAATTTCCAGCAATACTCTGTCTGCAGCGGTAATGGGTGAGCGTAAAGATGGATGCAACACGGCCATAGATTGTCGACATAAAATTAAGATTGGTTAGTTTTAAAGCCTTTTAACGCGCAAGTCAAGCCAAGACCACATAACATTGTCGACAATAAGCCTGAACTCTGTCGTGTGTTCTTTACAGCGTAAGATGCAGAAATGTGCATTAGCATCCACAGTTATTCGAGTTTCGCCAGAGCTTTTTTCAGACTGTTTGTTTATAAAAAAAACAATTCTAATTCACGGATCGCCTAACAACAGTGTGCTGCAACGCCGCCCCTAAAACAGGTTCAACGCAGTAAAGCTGCCTGCTTCACGGAACAAGCTGGGGATAACCTGAGGATAAACCGGGTGTAAAATGGAAAATTGATATCAGCATCAAGGGCATTGCCGCGCTAAGCGACAGAGGAAAAAATCTGCTTTTTAACTAAACTGGATCTTACCTTAACTGATTGTTGGTTGTAACGATAGCGCACGGCTCATTCCCTATGAGCCATTCCCCTAAGCCCGGAACAATGCGGATTGGTTCCGGGCTACTTTTATCAGGTTGTTGAAATTAAGCGGCTTTTTTAACCAATTGAAACAGGTCGTAAAAATTCTCTGTCGTCGCCTGTGCCAGTTGTTCAAGGCTGATCCCCTTCACCTGCGCAATAGCTTCTGCCACGGCAGTCACATACGCCGGCTGATTAGTTTTGCCACGAAACGGCACCGGCGCCAGATAAGGCGAATCGGTTTCTATCAGTAAACGCGACAGTGGTATCTGTTTGACCACATCGCGCAGTTCATCAGCATTGCGAAAAGTCATAATGCCGGAAATAGAGATATAAAAGCCCAGGTCCAGCGCGGCTTTGGCCATTTCCCAATTCTCAGTGAAGCAGTGCAATACACCACCGGCCTGCTCTGCATTATGGCTGCGCATTAAGGCTAAGGTATCTTCCCGGGCATCCCGCGTATGGATAATCAGTGGCTTATTAACCTGGTTAGCCACCTGTATATGACTGACAAAAGCTGCCTGCTGGCTGAGTTTGGAGTCTGGCGAGTAGAAATAATCCAGCCCGGTTTCCCCTACCGCAACAACATGTGCCCGGCTGCACTGTTGCAGCAATAATTCAGCATCGATAACGTCTTGCTGATGCAGCGGATGCTCACCGCAAGACACGGACACCTGCGGATAGGCGGCAACTAATTGCGACATTTGCTCAAACTCCGCCAGGCTGACACAAACACACAGCATATGCTCTACCTGCTTTGCCTGTGCGGCGGCAATAACCTGCGGTAGCGTTAAACCGAGTTTGTCCAACTCCAGCCGGTCCAGATGACAATGTGAATCTACAAACAAAATAATACTCTCTGCTTAAATGGTATAGGTAGGATCCGGCGAGTTCAGCATACCGCCAAGCAATTTCTCGATCTTGGCACCTAATTGTGACTTATCATCAATAAAGGTAATACCGATACCGGCAGGGCTCGAACTTTGTGAGCCGTGCGGCGTGATCCAGGCTACTTTACCCGACACCGACAACGGCTCCAACGCGTCCGGCAGCGTGACGCTCAATGCCAAAGACTGGCCCATTTTGTATTGTCTGGGCGTGCGGACAAACAAACCGCCGTTCTTCAAAAACGGCATGTAACTGCGGTACAGCTCTTTAATGTCATTAAATCCAATCGACAGCTCTTCCATAACTCCTCCGCCTAGCCTCGCAGCCGTGTTAATTCAGTTAGTAACGCACTCAGTGCTAACGGCCTATTCTGCCCTAAAATTTGGGTTTCGTCACGGCACCAACGGTTGTACAGCTGATGAATAGCCAGCAGCCGCTGCGGCTCTTGTACAGTTAACCCTGGTAATAAATGCCGGCGTAAAAACCAGCCCAATAACTGGCGTAGCTCGCCGCTGCTTTCTAACTGTTTAGTGCAATCGGCCAGCGCCAGTTGTCCGGCAAAAAAATGTTGTAACGTTTGTATCAGCGCTTGTAACTTATCGGCTTCCCCCGACTCCAGCAGCTTTAATGCCTTTACCGGCCCACCGGCGCAGTATGCCAGCAAAAAATCCGGCACCGGCCGGTTAGTTTGCTGCGCCAGCCAATGTTGCGTCTCATTACCCAATTCCGCCGCCAACGGCCATTGCTGACAACGGCTGAGTAAGGTTGCCGGCAGGGTTGCTGCAGCACTGGTTTGCAAAATAAGAAAACTGTTTTGCGGCGGTTCTTCTAATGTTTTCAGCAGCGCATTGGCGGCAGCTTCGGTGAGTTTTTCTGCCTGCGCCAGCAGCACCACTTTGTTTACCTGCTGCTGCGCCCGGCCATGCATAAACTGACTTAACCGGCGCACAGCATCCACACCGATACTGCCGGCGCTGTTATCTACTATCAGTAAATCTGAATGGTTGCCGGCAAGTCGCAGCAAACAACTCTTACACTTTCCACACGGTTCTGCTTGCTCTGCGTCCAACTCGGTGCATAGTAACGCCGCGGCCAACCAATTGGCCAACGCCGATTTACCGATACCTTCAACGCCGCTGAGCAACAAGCCGTGCGCCAAACGCTGATTTGCCAACAGCGGTATAAATTGCTGCCGGTAGCGTACAAGCCAGGGTAGCATAGTTTAGCCTAATGCCTTGTTCAGGGCGTCAGTAATACTGTGCTGTACTTGCTCAAGCGACTGACCGGCGTCTATTACCACTATATTGGGCTCTGTTGCGGCAATTTGCAGGTATTTTTGCCGCGTGCGCTGAAAAAACACTAACTGTTCCTGCTCTATCCGGTCCAGCTCGCCACGCTGGCGCGCCCGCTCCAGCCCTACCGCCGGGTCAATATCCAGATACAGGGTTAAATCCGGTCGCAGATCGCCCAGTACAGCGTTGCGTAGCTGATTAATAAAGGCTTCGTCCAACTGACGGCCACCGCCCTGATAGGCACGCGATGACATATCGTGCCGGTCGGCCAGCACCCATTTGCCCTGCGCTAAGGCTGGTTTAATCACATTACACAACAATTGCATACGGGCAGCATACATCAGCAGTAACTCGGTTTGCGGCGCAACAACCTCAGTGGTTTGTACTTGCTTAACCAGGTTACGCAGGCTTTCAGCCAGTGGCGTACCGCCGGGCTCCCGCGTGCATACCACCTCCACGCCCTGTTGCTGCAGATATTGCTTAACGTGCGCAATAGCGCTGCTTTTGCCGGCGCCTTCAAGGCCTTCTACCACAATAAATTTAGCTGCTGCCGTCATGGCTTAGTTCCCAAAATGTATTTTCTTACCGCAGCGTTATGCTGCTCCAGCGTAGCTGAAAACTGATGGCTGCCATCACCTTTGCTGACAAAGTAATACAGTTCTGTTTCAGCCGGCTGCGCCGCTGCCAGCAAAGAGGCGCGGCCAACCAGACTGATCGGACCCGGCGGTAAACCATGGTGGCGGTAAGTGTTGTACGAATGCGGATTGTTTAAGTCGGCACGGGTAATATTGCCGTTAAAATCTGCAATACCGTAAATAACGGTAGGATCGGTTTGCAAGCGCATATTTTTACGCAGCCTGTTAACAAACACCGACGCCACCAGGGTTTTCTCCGGCGGATAGCTGCTTTCTTTTTCTATAATGGACGCCAGGATTAACAGCTGATAGCGGTTTTGCAGCGGTAGCTCGCCGTGGCGTTGTTGCCAGGCGTTATCGAGTTCACTCAGCAGTGCCAGTTGCGAGCGCTTAACCAACTCACTGGCTTTGCTGTTGGCAGTATAGTAGTAGGTATCCGGGTACAGCAACGCTTCGCCGTGCTGTGGCTCTGGCCCCCAATCTTGCGGCCATTGCAGCAGCTGCAGCACTTGCTCTGCGTTGGTTATATCCTGGTGTAAATACTCTGCCTGTTGCAGCCGGATTAAGCTTTGCTGCAATGTTTCACCTTCAATTAACGTCAGCGCAAACTGGGCTTCTTTGCCACTGCGAAACAGCGCCAGTACCTGTAATAACGTTTGTTCAGTTGAGATCCGGTATACTCCCTGCTGCACAGCCGCATCTTCGGGATGTAATTTCAGGTAAAGCCGCAGCATCAGGCACTGGCTTTCAGTTAACAGCGTCTGTTGCTGCCACTGCCGGCAGAGCCTTAGCGCTGAACTGCCGGGCGCTACGGTATGAATATCGCCGGATAAGTTAAGCGGAATTTGCTCTACATAACGTACCGAGAAATAATAGCCAAGGCCGAGTAATATGCCGGTAAACAGCATAACTTTCAGTGTTTTTAACATAGTACCTGCTTTGAAAACTGCTGTACCGTGCGCACAGATAAGGCGCGGCCTTCTATACTGTGCACCGGCACTATGCCCATTAAGGCATTACAAATAAACATGGCGTCAACCGACATAAGCTCAGTGACAGCCCAGTTAACCGGGGTTATATCGGCCTGTTGCATAATGTGTTGCCGCATAACGCCGGCTACACCGGCGCGAAGCAGCTCAGGAGTATGCCAGACGCCGTCACGGTGTAAAAACACATTGGCGGCACTGACTTCAGTAATAAAACCCTGTTGATCCAGCACCAGCAAATCATCATGCTCTGTGCCTGCCAGCTCTTGTTTTAACAACACCTGTTCCAGCCGGTTATTATGTTTAAGTCCTGCTAACAGAGGCTGTACTGCCAGCTTTAATGTTGCAATGCCTAAGCCAATACCTTGTTGTTGGGCATGACGGTAATCCGGCATCGGGCTGGCCGAAATATAGATGCCCGGCGCACCAACATCTGCAGCAGCATAGCCGCGCCCCCCCTCACCGCGCGACACCAGCAGTTTTATCACCTGCTCTGGTGCGGTTATTGCTGTCTCAGCTTGCTGTTGCAATGCTTGCCAATCGATAGCAGCAAAGCCCAGTTGCGCGGCCGAGCGCTGCAGACGCTGCAAATGCAATGGCCACAGCTGTATGCAACCATCACGCACCTGCATGGTGGTAAAAATACCGTCGCCATAGTTAAAACTACGATCTGTTGCCGGGATAACCGATTGCACACTCATTACCGGATTAATAAAAGCAGCAGTATGCCTTAAAAAGCAGATAAAACAAAGGCTGCATGATGCAGCCTTTGTTGGTTAAAACACTAAATTATGCGTGTTAAAACAGCAGATTAAACGCGTTTAAACAAGATAGAACCATTGGTGCCGCCAAAACCAAACGAGTTGCACAAGGCATACTCCATCGACACCTGGCGCGCCTGGTGCGGCACATAGTCCAGATCACAACCTTCATCCGGGTTATCCAGATTAATGGTTGGCGTAACTAATTGATCCTGCAACGACAGCACGGTAATAATAGATTCTACCGAGCCTGCAGCCCCCAACAAGTGACCAATCATCGACTTGGATGAACTGACCATCAGCTTGCTGACGTTATTGGCAAATACCGATTTAATCGCCATGGTTTCGGCAATATCACCGGCCGGTGTTGAAGTTCCGTGCGCGTTAATATACGCCACCTGCTCCGGGTTAACCTGGGCATCATTCAGCGCATTTTTCATCGCTAAGGCGGCACCGGCACCGTTTTCCGGCGGAGACGTCATATGATAAGCATCACCACTCATGCCAAAACCAACCAGTTCGGCATAGATTTTTGCACCGCGGGCTTTGGCGTGTTCATACTCTTCCAGCACCATAACGCCGGCGCCGTCACCCAGCACAAAACCATCACGGTCTTTATCCCATGGCCGGCTGGCTTGTTGTGGCGCGTCATTACGGGTAGACAACGCCCGCGCAGCGCCAAACCCGCCCATACCCAAAGGCGTAGAGGCTTTTTCCGCACCGCCGGCTACCATAACATCGGCATCACCGTAGCTAATCATCCTCGCGGCGTGGCCAATATTGTGTACGCCGGTAGTACAGGCAGTAACAATACTGATGTTAGGCCCTTGCAAGCCCAGTAAAATAGACAGCTGGCCGGCAATCATATTAATAATGGTCGATGGCACAAAAAACGGTGATAACCGCTTAGGGCCACTGTTGATCAATTTAGTATGGTTCTCTTCAATTAACCCCAAACCACCAATACCGGAGCCAATTGCCGCACCAATGCGTGGTGCGTTTTGCTCCGTAATTTCGATGCCGGAGTCACGAAATGCCTGAATACCGGCAGCCACACCGTACTGAATAAACAGATCCATTTTTTTCGCCTCTTTGGCTGAAAAAAACGGCTCTACATCAAAGTTTTTTACCAAACCAGCAAATTTAGTAGTGTACGCACTGGTATCAAAATGCTCGATCAGTGATATACCACTTTTGCCTTGCTGTAAGCCTTGCCAGCTTGAGGCAACATCATTACCCAGCGGCGTTAACATGCCTAAACCGGTAACTACAACGCGACGTTTTGCCACAAAACCCTCCGCCATGGAAATTTTCATCGGACCTGAAACGAAAACGGGTAGCTTAGCTACCCGTTCTGCAAGCTGATAACTTACTCAGCGTGTGCTTTGATGTAATCAATAGCAGACTGAACAGTGGTGATTTTCTCAGCTTCTTCGTCCGGAATCTCAGTATCGAACTCTTCTTCCAGCGCCATTACCAGCTCAACTGTGTCCAGTGAGTCAGCGCCCAAGTCGTCAACGAAAGACGCTTCATGCTTAACTTCGTCTTCTTTAACACCTAATTGTTCAATGATGATTTTCTTAACGCGTTCTTCGATGTTGCTCATCTTTTCTTCCTTTTTCTCATATAAATCGCAACAGTTCGTGCAATTTTGTGTGGCGCTAGTTTATGCGTAAGCCAGAATTGTTGCAAGCAAACAGAGCAGCATTTTGCGCTGGTCAAACCTGCTTAGCAACATAAACTTACACCATATACATACCGCCGTTTACGTGAATTGTTTCACCGGTGATATAAGCAGCCTGAGTTGACGCTAAAAACGCCACTGTGGCGGCAATTTCTTCCGGCTGGCCTAAACGGTTGGCCGGTACCTGAGCAAAAATAGCTTGTTTTTGCTCATCTGACAGCTCTTTGGTCATGTCGGTATCAATAAAACCGGGGGCTATAGCATTAACCGTAATACCGCGTGATGCGACTTCTTTTGCCAGCGACTTGGTAAAGCCTAATACCCCGGCTTTAGCCGCAGCATAATTGGTTTGACCGGCATTCCCCATAGAACCGACAACAGAGCCAATACTGATAATGCGACCAAAACGTTTTTTCATCATAGTGCGCATTACCGCTTTGCTTAAACGGTACACCGAGGTTAAGTTGGTTTGCATAATGTCAAACCACTCTTCATCTTTCATCCGCATCAGCAGATTATCGCGCGTAATGCCGGCATTATTAACCAGAATATCAATATCTCCAAACTGGTTTTTTATCTGCTCTAAACATTGTTCAATAGAAGCGGTGTCGCCAACATTTAACACCATGCCACAGCCGTTGTCGGCCAGGTAGCTGCTAATGGCTTCGGCACCTTTTTCCGAGGTGGCCGTACCAACAACTTTGGCTCCCAAAGCGGCCAACTGCTCGGCGATGGCGCGGCCAATACCGCGGCTGGCACCGGTTACCAGTGCCACTTTGCCTTCTAAAGAAATAAAATTTGTCATTGTTAATCCTTATTCTGCCGCTAATGCGGCTTGTAGCGAAGCAACATCGCCAACTGAAGCAGCAGTTACATTTTTATCTATGCGTTTAATTAAACCGCTTAACACCTTGCCCGCACCAAGCTCCAGTACTTGTGTCACGCCCTGAGCAGCCAGCCATTCAATGGTTTGCGTCCATTGCACCGGGCTGTATAACTGGCGTACTAACGCATCTTTTACCGCAGCGGCATCGGCAGCAATGGCAACATCGACATTATTTACCACCGGTATGACAGCACTATTAAAGTTAAGTGCCGCTAAATCGCCGGCTAATTTATCTGCCGCCGGGCGCATTAAAGCGCAGTGCGACGGCACGCTAACCGGCAACGGCAAGGCACGCTTGGCCCCTGCGGCTTTACACAGCTCACCTGCCCGCTCTACCGCGGCTTTATGGCCGGCAATTACCACCTGGCCCGGCGAGTTATAGTTCACCGGTGATACTACTTCGCCTTGTGCAGCCTGCTCGCAAGCCACAGCAATAGCGGCATCGTCCAGGCCGATAATAGCTGACATAGCGCCAACACCCGCCGGCACCGCCAGCTGCATATAATTACCGCGTTTTTCTACCAGCTTTACCGCATCGGCCAGCGATAATACTCCGGCACAAACCAAAGCGGAGTATTCACCTAACGAGTGACCGGCAAAGTAAGCAGGTTGCGCGCCGCCTTGCTGCTGCCATAAACGCCATACCGCTACAGAGGCCGTTAACAGCGCCGGCTGGGTGCGGTGGGTTTCATTTAAATCGGCTTCTGGGCCGTTGGCCACCAGCGCCCATAAGTCATAACCCAAAGCGTTTGATGCTTCGGTGAATGTGTCTTTTACAACATCAAACTGCTGATATAAATCAGCCAGCATGCCAACACTTTGGGAGCCCTGCCCCGGGAATACGATTGCAAGTTTTGTTGTCATCTTTGGTCCTGCGAATAAGTAAATTAACGACGTACTGGCTTAGTAACGCACCAGCGCTGAAGCCCAGGCAAAACCACCACCAAAAGCTTCCAGCAACAGCGTTTGACCACGTTGAATACGGCCGTCACGAATGGCTTCGTCCAGCGCTGTCGGCACTGTTGCCGCTGAAGTATTGCCGTAACGGTCAAGGTTAATTACCACCTGGTCCATCGACATATCTAATTTACGCGCCACGGCAGCAATAATACGCAGATTAGCCTGATGCGGTACCAGCCAGTCGATCTGTGATTTATCCAGATTGTTAGCCGCCAATGTCTGCTCGACCACTTCAGAGAGTTTGGTCACGGCCACTTTAAATACATCGTTGCCTTTCATTGAACCCCAGGACTGATGCACCGATTGCTCATCACCACGAATAGGGTTATCGACATACAACAGTTCTGAATATTTGCCGTCGGCGTGAATATGGGTAGATAAAATACCCGGTTGCTCAGAGGCTTCCAGTATCACTGCACCGGCGGCGTCACCGAACAGGATCACCATGCTTCTGTCTTCCGGCGATATTAAGCGCGATAAACAGTCAGAGCCAATCACTAAGATGCGTTTGGCAATGCCGCTTTTAATATACTGATCTGCTACGCTCAGGCCATAACAGAAGCCGGCACAGGCGGCGGCGATATCAAAGGCAGGAATGGCCGGGATCTCGAGCTCACGCTGAATTTCACAAGCTGAACTGGGTAAGGCACGTGATGCGCTGGTGGTGGCACAGATAAGCATATCTATGCTGTTTTTATCAATATCGGCCGCTGCAATGGCTTTTAACGCCGCTTGCGCACCCATAGTAGAGACGGTTTCGTTGTCACCGATAATACGGCGTTCTTTAATACCTGTACGTTCAATAATCCATTCGTCTGTGGTTTCAACCATAGACTCCAGATCAGCGTTACTGCGAACCTGCGACGGGAAATAACTCCCGGTACCTATAATGCGTGAATACATGAGGACCTACGCTTTATCAATTAATACGTGTTCCAACCGGTCTTTAATCTTAGCGGGCACCTGGCGTTCAACCTCGCGCACCGCTTGACGGATGGCACTGAGAAATGCATCTTTTGTCGCATTTCCATGACTTTTCACTACAATTCCGCGCAATCCTATCAGACTTGCACCGTTATAGTGGTCGGGGTTCACGCCCTGATAAAGGTTTTTTATAAAAGGTTTGATTAACCAGCCGAATAATTGCGCAGTAACCTTGTCTTTAATGCTCGATTCAAAGCGCCGCAGGATAAGCTTGGCCACACCTTCACAGGTTTTCAGCGCGACATTACCGACAAAGCCGTCACAGACAATCACATCGGCTTTACCGGTAAAAATGTCATTACCTTCGATATAACCAATGTAATTAATGTCGTTGCAGTCTGACAGCAGCATCGAAGCGCGCTTTATTTGATCCGAGCCTTTAATCTCTTCTTCGCCCATATTCAGCAGCGCCACTTTCGGCTTGCTGATGCCGATCACTTCTTCGGCCATTACGGCGCCCATTACGGCAAATTGAAATAAGGTATCGGCATCACAGTTTACCGTCGCGCCTAAATCCAGCATATATACCGGGTTGCCTTCAACCGCGGGCAAAGCGCTGATTAACGCCGGGCGGTCTACACCGTTGAGCATTTTCAGTACAAAATGCGCCATGGCAATTAACGCCCCGGTATTGCCGGCACTCACGCAGGCCTGCACTTCGCCTTTATCGACTAAGTCCAGCGCCACGCGCATAGAGGAATCACGCTTAGAGCGCAGCGCAACTGACGGCTTATCGGCCATGGTAACGATTTGCGTGCTGTGGCGCAGGCTTAATTGCGGATGCGGAAAAACACCGTGCAACTTGAGTTGCTCAGTTAAATTAGCTTCGTCGCCACACAGAATAAGGTGTAACTGAGGAAACTCACAGATCGCTGCCAGAGCGGCAGGAATAGTAGAATGGGGGCCGTGATCGCCCCCCATCATGTCTAATGCAAGTGTCAGCTTAGTTGGCTGCACCGGCTGCATCCGGACTTATTTTACTTTACGGCCTTTGTAGTAACCATCGGCAGTAATGTGGTGACGACGATGCGTTTCACCGGTAGTAGAATCAACTGACAGCGTTGGGCCAGTTAATGCATCGTGTGAGCGACGCATATCGCGACGTGCACGTGATTTTTTGTTTTGCTGAACAGCCATGGTATTTCTCCTAAACTCACTTTTTCTTTAATTCTGCCAGTACAGCGAAAGGATTGGGTTTTTCCGGTTCCGGCCCGATATCACCAAAGCTCATCAATGCCGCACTAACGGCGCAAACCGCTTCGTCGTGCATTGGGAACAGTGGTAAAGCCAGAATCAGCTCATCTTCCACTAACTGTCGTAAATTTATTTCACCGTGTTCGTCTTTCTCGATCACGTCGTAACGCTCAGGAATTAACTCCAAAGCAGCGTCATCACCCGGCTTAACCGGAGTGTATGCAAAATTGCAGTCCAGCGACACAGTCATGCTTTCGCTACAACGTTCGCAGGTTACACTCACTTCGCAAGAAGCGCTACCCTGTATTACAGTCAGGCCTTGCTGGTCAGTACCGCATTCAACTCGTACCGTTACCTCGCCTTGCGGATTAAGCAGGCTTTGTGTTAACCGGGTTAAATTTACGAGCGGCACGAAGCCTTCATAATCAGAGCGCTTTTGCGCTGCTTTAACCGGATCTATAGTAACGGGTATTTTTACTTTTTGCATAAGGCGCGCATCATATAGAAGCGCCCCTGCGCTGTCAAAGGGATCCGACAGATATTTGTCGTTTTTCTCGCGCATTTTTATCATTCTGTTTTATAGTGCAGCACATTCTGCATAAAAAGGCTATTTATCAATGACTGAGCCCACTTTGCCAGCGCTGTATCTGGCCTCTACTTCAAGCTACCGCCGCCAGCTGCTGGCGAAGTTAACGCCGCAGTTTCACACCGCCAAACCGCAGGTTGACGAAACACCGCTGGCAAACGAGAGCGCAGAGCAATTGGTGCGTCGTTTAGCCGTAGCCAAAGCACAGGCAGTGGCCGCAGGTTTAAACTCTGGTTTAGTTATTGGCTCAGACCAGGTGGCGCTATTTAACAACGATATTATCGGTAAACCGCACACTGCAGAAAACGCGCTGGTGCAATTACGCCGCTTTAGCGGTAATAGCGTCACTTTTCTTACCGGCCTTGCGCTGGTTAATGCACAAAGCGGCAACATACAAGTAAGTGTTGAGCCATTTAATGTTAGTTTTCGCACGTTAACCGATGCCGAAATTATTACTTATATCAACAAAGAGCAACCTCTGGACTGTGCCGGCAGCTTTAAAAGCGAAGGCCTGGGCATTAGCTTATTTAGTAAACTCAGCGGTGACGACCCCAATAGCCTGATTGGCCTGCCACTGATCCGGCTAAACCAGATGTTGTTAAATGAAGGCGTTAATGTGCTGCTTAGATAACTTGCAGTAGTTCCGGCATCGTATCGATAATGGCTTTGGGCGCAAACTGGCTTAATACGTCGCGGCCATGCACGCCATGAGTTACACCAACCCGCGGCATTGCAATGGCTTGCGCCATCTTCATATCATGGCTGGTATCGCCCACCATCACCGCCTGCTCCGCCGGCAAATCCAGCTCACGCAGAATTTGTTGCAGCATATCCGGGTGCGGCTTTGACTGCGCTTCATCGGCACAACGGCTGGTGTCAAAGTATTTCTCCAGCCCTGTCTCAGCAAACATCCGCGTCAGGCCTCTGCGCTGTTTGCCCGTGGCAACCGCCAGCTTAACGTTGCTGTCTTTTAATTGCTGTAACACCAGTTCAACGCCGGCAAACAGCGGTGTTGGCGTAGTGTCATATAAAGTGTAATGATCGCGGTAATGTGCAAGCAACTGCTGGCGCTGCATCTGATTACTCTGTGGAAACAAAATATCAAAAGCAGGATCAAGGCTTAGGCCAATTATCTGTTTAACGGCGAACTCGCTGGGCACTAATAACTCAGACTTCAGGGCTGCCGCCCGCATTGACGAAACAATACGGCCGACGGAGTCCATTACTGTGCCGTCCCAGTCAAAAATGACCAGCGACACCTTGTCAGCTACAAACTTATCCGCTACCAACTTATCAGCTACAAGCTGATCTGCTACTACATTCTGCATCGGTTTACTTTCTCGTTAATTTAGCCAGTGCCTGCTCCAGGCTTGGGTCCAGCGGCGCTTCTATCCGCATCGTTGTTTCTGTCATCGGATGAATAAAACTCAGGAGCTTCGCATGCAAAAACAGGCGGTTTAAGCCAATTTGCTGCATCTGCGCGGTAAAAGCATTGTCGCCATATTTATCATCACAAGCGATGGGATGTCCGGTACAGGCTGTATGCACCCGAATTTGATGAGTGCGGCCGGTTACCGGAAAGGCTTCAACTAAGGTACCCTGCTGGTAGCGTTGCAAAATACGAAAACGGGTTTCTGACGGCTTCCCTTCCCTCTCGTCTACCCGCACTACCCGCTCGCCGGATTGCAGGGTATTTTTTTTCAACGGCTCGGTCACTTTACGTACCTTGTTGTCCCAATCGCCGGCCACCAGTGCCCAGTATTTCTTCTCTACCGTTTTATTGCGCAGCTGCTCATGCAAATGTGTCAGCACCGAGCGCTTTTTGGCAATTAGCAAACAACCTGAGGTATCACGGTCCAGTCGGTGCACCAGCTCCAGATGTTTAGCCAATGGCCGCAGTGCCCGCAGCGCTTCTATCACGCCAAACTGTAAACCACTGCCACCGTGCACCGCCATACCGGAGGGTTTATTAAGTACAATCAGGTCGTTATCTTCAAATAAAATATGTTGCTCGAGGTTTTTAACCATCGATAATTTTACTGACACCGGTTCGCCTTCAGCGGCAACGGTTAACGGCGGAATGCGCACCACGTCATCCTGCTGCAGTTTGTATTCAGGTTTGATGCGCTTTTTGTTCACTCGCACCTCTCCTTTTCGCAAAACCCGATAAATAACACTTTTTGGTACGCCTTTGAGCCGTGCCAGTAAAAAATTGTCTATGCGCTGACCAATAAAATCAGGTTCTATTTCAATTAATTGCACAGGTAACTTGATTTCATCGGTCATGGGTTTTGAATACTCTGCTAATATTAGATTTCAGTTGCTATCGGCTGCACATTAGTGGGATAATCCCCCCGCTAATTATGCCAAAAACTGGCAATTAGGGCGCTCAAAGTGACGTAAGAGAATTTGTGCGGCAGCGCTTGGGGGACTGATCATACCGAAATCGTGGTGAAAACCAACGTTTTTTATACCCCCGACGTAAACCAAACGCCATTTGCCTGAGATAATGTTGCGTAATCTGTTATCAACAACGGCAAAACACGGGTTCCGGTCAACCAGAGCATAAAAGATATTGCTATAACGCAGCGCCTTACGGCGGTGTGTTTCAGATCCAAAAACGAAAACAGCATAAACTGCGAAGCCATCACAAAAGCCTTAGCAGTGACAATTTGGTTTCTTCAGACATTCCAGTCGTGAGACTGCACCCATTAGTGTTTGATAACGTCTGAACACGCAGGTGCCCACCGGGCTGCGTTGTGGCTGCATAAATGCGAGTCACTAACGATGAAAAGAATGTTAATTAACGCCACGCAGGAAGAAGAAATCCGCGTTGCACTGGTCGATGGCCAGAAACTGTACGACCTTGATATAGAAAGCCCTGGCCATGAGCAAAAAAAGGCCAATATTTACAAAGGTAAAATCACCCGCGTTGAGCCCAGCTTAGAAGCGGCTTTTGTTGACTACGGCGCTGATCGCCATGGTTTTTTACCGCTGAAAGAAATTTCCCGCGAATACTTCCCTGCCGGTTACAGCTTCGATGGTCGTCCGAACATTAAAGAAGTGGTGAAAGAAGGCCAGGAAGTTATTATCCAAATTGATAAAGAAGAACGTGGCCAAAAAGGCGCAGCGTTAACTACTTTTATCAGCCTTGCCGGTTCTTATTTAGTACTGATGCCGAACAACCCGCGCGCCGGTGGTATTTCCCGTCGTATTGAAGGTGACGAGCGTCAGGAGTTAAAAGACTCTTTAGGCCAATTAGAAATGCCGGACGGCATGGGTCTAATCGTTCGCACCGCCGGTGTGGGTAAATCTTATGAAGAACTGGATTACGACTTAAAAGCGCTGTTAAAGCACTGGTCTGCCATTACCGAAGAAGCGCAGAAGCGCCCGTCGCCGTTTTTAATTCATCAGGAAAGCAACGTGGTATTTCGCGCCATTCGCGACTACCTGCGCCGCGATGTTGGTGAAATCCTGATCGACAACCCGCGTATTTTCGAAGAAGCCAAAGTATACATTCAGCAGTTCCGGCCGGATTTTGCCCACCGCGTTAAGCTGTATCAGGGCGAAGTGCCGCTGTTTATGCACTTTCAGATAGAAACCCAGATTGAATCAGCGTTTCGCCGCGAAGTACGCCTGCCGTCAGGTGGCTCTATCGTTATCGACAGCACTGAAGCCTTAACCGCCATTGATATCAACTCCTCTAAAGCCACCAAAGGCGGCGATATTGAAGAAACGGCGTTTAACACCAACTTAGAAGCGGCCGATGAAATTGCCCGTCAGTTACGTTTACGTGACTTAGGCGGTTTAATCGTGATCGACTTTATTGATATGACGCCGGTACGCCACCAGCGCGAAGTAGAAAATCGCTTAAAAGATGCGGTAAAACACGACCGTGCCCGCGTGCAAATTGGCCGTATTTCCCGCTTTGGTTTGCTGGAAATGTCACGCCAGCGTCTGCGCCCGTCACTGGGTGAATCAGCCACGCATGTGTGCCCGCGTTGTCATGGTCGCGGTACTATCCGCAGCACTGAGTCATCTGCACTGTCTATCCTGCGTTTAATTGAAGAAGAGTCAATTAAAGACAATACCAGTCAAATTCATGCTCAGGTACCGGTGTCTGTTGCCACTTACCTGATGAACGAAAAGCGTGAGTCAGTGCGCCGCATTGAAACCCGCCACGGTATCCGCGTATTTGTTATTCCGAACGAGCACCTGGAAACACCAAATCATGAAGTGATCCGGATTCGGATCGACGAAGAAATTGATGATGTCAGCTACAACATGGTGAAAGCGCCTGAAGCCACCACCACCTTGTATCAGCCGGCATCTGATGCAGTTAAAGAAAAACCGGCCATTTCGGCAATTAATATCGCCGACAGCACAGCAGCACGCCCTGCCCCGAAAGCTGTCGCAGCGGAAGCCGCCGCAACAGCACAAGGCGGTGGTTTGTTTAAAGCCATCAGCAGTTGGTTTGGTAAAGTGTTTGCTCCGGCAGAAACTCAGCCGGAAGTTAAACCGGCAGCTAAAACAGCTGAGCGCTCTAACCAGCGTAGCGGTAACCGCGATGGCAGTCGTGACGGCAATCGCGAAAATGGCCGCGATGCAAACCGTGACAACAACCGCCGCCGCAATAAACCGCGTCGTCGTAATGAAGGTGAAGACCGCGCCACAACTGTGGTGAAAGACGACCCAGCACAAAACAAACCAGAGCGTCAGCAACGTCCGCCGCAGGAAGCTCGTGCACCACGGCCACAACAGGAAGCCAGAAAGCCGCAGGATAAACCTGTTGCAGCACCGGTGGCAAAAGAGCACGACGATGAAGACAGCGCACCGCAACGTATTGCCGAGCGTCGCCAGCGCCGCAATATCCGCAAGTCAGTGCGTATGGATAAAGCTGAGGGCGCTAATGCAGCTCCGGTAACGACAGCGCCTGTTGTTGCCGCAACCGCAGTGGAAACCACAGTTGCTGTGCAAGCAACAACACCGGTAGAAACCGTTACAGTAAAAGACATGCCGGCCAATCCGGTAGTTGAAACTACCGCTAACGAAACTGCCGCTGTAGCTGCTGCGCCAACCGAAAGCACTGCAACAGCTGACACTGCTGTTGATGCCACAGCGGATAACGTTGTTGCGGCAAAAGATGATGCCACAGCTGAGCAGGAAGCTGCGGAGCCACGTAGCCGTAACCGTCGTTCACCGCGTCATTTACGTGCTGCCGGCCAGAAGCGTAAAAAAGATCAGGAACAAACTGAGGCGACTGAAGCTACAGCAGAAGGTCAGGATACGGCCACAGCTGCAGAAGCAAGCGGTAATGCCGTTGTTCAGCCTGCCGACGCTGACAGCGCAACCCCTGTGGTAGCAACAGACAGCACGCCTGAAGCCCGGGTTGCAACAACAGAAGCCGTTAAGGTTGAAGCAGCACCGGCAGATAAGCCAAAACCACGCAGTCGTCGTAAACCGGCCGCGAAAAAAGCGGATAAGGCCGAAGCTGATGTTGCCGTAAACGCTGACGTTACAGCTGAACCGGCCACTGTAGTAGAAAAAACAGTTGTTGAAAATGCTGCAGTTGATAATACCGTTGCCACAAAAGCAGCGCCTGCAGCAGACGTTGCCCCGGAGGGGACAGCTAACGTCGTTGAGACCAAGACAGAAGCTGTTGTTGAAGTGGCCGTTAAAGCCGAACCGGCAGCCGTTAAAGCTGCCGCACCAAAGCCTGCAACTAAAGCTGCCGGCGGCCGTTATGCGCAAATGGTGGTAGCAACCATGACTAAGCCGGATGCAGTAGACAGTAACGAGGCTACAAGCCCTGCGCCTGAAGCTGCACCTACCGCAGCTGCGCGGCCAAGTGTTGCCAGCTCAGAGCGTCCTGCCGGCTCAGCCTTTGCCCGTCAGGCGGTAACGGCACCGATGACCAAGCCTAAAGCAGATGAATAATCTGCTTTGCTAAGCGCATCAACAATGCGCTGAACACAAAAAAGCCAGACATTGTCTGGCTTTTTTATTGGGCAATATTAACTACGTTTAATCAGAAATCGTATTTGGCACTGAACTGAATACGGTTCATATCGCCATCTGCACCCGACTCCACTTCACGGTTAGCAAATTTATACTCAACCCCTACCATCAACTTTTTCGTGGCCTGGTACAACAGGTTAGCACTGTAGCTCTGGGTGGTTTTGGTTGCGCCAGCACCGGTTAACGCCGTGTCGTTATCTGCCATCAGGGTGGAGTACAGGAAGGTAGAACGCCACTGATCGTTCCACAGGTGGCGATAGGCTACTGAGAATGCTGTTACATCGATGGTTTCCAGATTGCCGTCAGCATCCAGCACAGCACCGTTCACGGTGTTTAAGCCGACATAACGGCCAAGCCCTTTACCGGTATTCAGCGTAATACGCACATCGTCTTTATTGGCAAAATCAATTTTGGTGCTGACCGATAAACCGTAAGAGGTCACTTCATCATCAAAAGTACCATCATCAATCGCGATTTGGCGCAATAAACCGGCCACTTTCACAACACCCCAATCCGTTTTCAGATTGTAGCTGGCCGTGAAATCCGGCGTAGCGTTGTCATCTGTGGTAATACGGCCGCCACCACCAAATGGGGTAACAGTACTTTCCGGGTTCTCAATGGCAAAAGCAAAGTTGCCTTGGGTATAACGCACCTGAGCCTGACGGATAAACACCGCGGCATCGGGGTTACCAACGAAATCCAGCGTATCCGGCAGTGAAGCCAAGTCCATAAAGTTGGACCAGGTTTGGCCTAAGGTCCAGTTTTTATATTTGATAAAAGCATGGCGCATCACCGGGCTGTAGCCATTGGTAGTACGCTCGTCGTTACCGTTATTACTGGTCATAAAATCGAACTCAAGGTGACCGGTAATTTTGTTGCCGTCTTCCAACTCGGTAGCAGTAGAGAAGAAAAAGCGTGATTGCCGGGCATGCATATCAAACCGGGTCGTGCTGTCGCCACCGATCTGGGTTAACGACGGAACATAAAAATCCCGTCCCAACGATGGAATGTCACCATCGGAGTCAGTCACCATGGTATCCAGTTTTACATAGCCGCCAAAGGTCACATTAGTGCCGCCGATATCGAAACCCGCAGCTTGCACACCGCCGGCGCCAAGCGCGATGCAGGCAGCGAGATAAGATACTGTTGTTATTTTTTTCATTTGCCGTCTCTCCGTGTTTTTTCTTTTAATGGTAATTTTCGTTTCAACTTTGGTTTACTAACGCTGTTACTGCAATTAGCCTTTAGTCGCAGATTAAACGTGCAAAACCTCACAGCAAACAACAGTATACTCAAGCATGCTATTTACGCCGTGGCAGCCACGCCTGACTTTAGCTAGACTAATGTCTAATTTCAAACCATACACGGCTTCGATAGAAAGAGTCTTAGAAAATTAAAGCAGTCTCACAGGGGAAGTTATGTCACATCCATCAGTTTATCCGGTACCCGCCAATGCAGCCAAACGCTCGCTGCTCACTAACGAACAGTACATGCAGATGTACAAGCTGTCTGTCAGCTCGCCTGATACCTTTTGGGCAGAGCATGCAAAGCGGTTACACTGGCTTACTCCCTTTACCAAGGTGAAAAATACCAGCTTTGACAGTGGTAAGCTGAATATTAACTGGTTTAGTGACGGCATTCTGAACGCCAGCTATAACTGCCTGGACCGCCACCTGCCGCAACGAGCTGACCAGGTCGCCTACTTTTGGGAAGGCGACTCGCCGGACGTGCAAAAGTCGGTAACCTATGCCGAATTGCATCAGCAAGTGTGTCGCCTGGCCAACGGTATGAAAGAGCTCGGCGTGGGTAAAGGTGACCGCGTCACGATTTACTTACCGATGATCCCTGAAGCCACTGTAGCACTGCTGGCCTGTGCCCGTATCGGCGCGGTGCACTCAGTGGTGTTTGCCGGCTTTTCACCGGACGCGCTGGGCAGCCGCATTGTTGATTGCGACTCCAAACTGGTGATCACGGCCGACCAGGCACTGCGCGGCAGCCGCGTAACGAATCTGAAAGACAACACCGATATGGCCCTCGGGCATTTGGGTGATGCCTCACCGGTGCAAAACGTTATAGTGGTAAAACATGTCGGTAAAAATATTGATATGCAGGCCGGCAAAGACGGCCGTGATGTGTGGTACCACGATTTATTAAGCCGCCAAAGCACCTACTGCCCGGCCGAGCCGATGAACGCTGAAGACCCGCTGTTTATCCTGTATACCTCCGGCTCTACCGGCAAACCCAAAGGCGTGCTGCACACTACCGGGGGTTATATGGTATGGGCGTCGATGACGCATCAGTACGTATTTGATTACCATGAAGGCGATGTTTACTGGTGTGCCGCCGATATCGGCTGGGTAACCGGCCATACCTATATTGTTTACGGGCCTTTGGCTAACGGCGCTACCAGCGTGTTATTTGAAGGTGTGCCGAATTACCCCAGCGTAAAACGCATGGCACAAATTGTCGATAAGTATAAAGTGAATATCCTTTATACCGCTCCTACCGCGATACGTGCCCTGATGGCACACGGCGATGCACCGGTAGACGGCGCCAGCCTGGCATCACTGCAAACCCTCGGCAGTGTTGGTGAGCCGATTAACCCTGAAGCCTGGAACTGGTACCACGAGAAATTCGGCAAGGGTAACTGCCCTATCGTCGATACCTGGTGGCAAACCGAAACCGGCGGCATTTTAATTACGCCACTGCCCGGCTGTACCGAACTGAAACCGGGCTCAGCCACCCGGCCTTTCTTCGGCGTACAGCCGGCGATTGTTGACAATGAAGGCAAAGAGTTAAGCGGCGAATGCGAAGGCAATCTGGTGATTAAAGACAGCTGGCCCGGGCAAATGCGCAGTATTTATGGCGATCATGACCGCTTTGAACAAACCTATTTCAGCACTTACCCGGGCTTGTATTTCACCGGCGATGGCGCCAAACGTGATGCTGATGGCTATTACTGGTTAACCGGCCGTGTCGATGACGTATTAAATATCTCCGGTCACCGTTTAGGCACAGCAGAAATTGAAAGCTGCCTGGTAGCACACGATGCGGTAGCAGAGGCCGCTGTAGTCGGTTATCCGCACGATATTAAGGGCCAGGGTATCTATGTGTATGTTACGCCACGTGTTGGCATTGAACCCAGCGCAGAACTGACCAAAGCGCTGCGTGACTGGGTACGCGAAGAGATTTCGCCTATTGCTGCACCGGATCTTATCCAATGGGCGCCAACCGGTTTACCAAAAACCCGCTCCGGCAAAATTATGCGGCGTATTTTGCGTAAAATTGCCGCTAATGAGCACGATCAGCTAGGTGATATCTCCACCCTGGCTGATCCGTCAGTGGTTGAAACTCTGGTAAATAACCGCTTAAACCGTAAATAAGCTATAGCACCAGTACGCGCTTGACACAGTAGCGTGCTAACCTCAGTATAAAGGCCGCAAATGCGGCCTTTTTTATACAAATGACATAATAATTATAATTACCTTCGCCGGAGGACAAGATGGCAAAACTGATCGTCGCAGACGACCATCCGCTGTTTCGCAACGCGCTGATAAATGCTATCAGCAGCACTTTTGCCACTAAAGCAACCATAGAAACCGACAGTTTTGACAGCACCTGCGCTGCGCTGGAACAACACCCTGACACAGACTTACTGTTGCTGGATTTACATATGCCGGGCAACTGTGGCTTTTTAGGCTTAATTCAGCTGCGTAAGTCCTTTCCATCATTGCCGATAGTGGTTATCTCCGCCAGTGAAGAACTGGATGTGATTCGTCGTGTTATGGCCTTTGGTGCTTCAGCTTATGTGCCTAAATCCGCTAACCCCGCCGATATCAGTGCAGCCTTGAACGCCGTACTGGCCGGTGAGCTCTGGGTACCGGCAGCGATTAAAAAACAGGTGCTGGAGCATCACAGTGACAAAGCCGAAGAGGATTTAGACTTAGCGGCAAAAGTGGCGCAGCTGACACAGCAACAATACAAGGTGCTGTATTACCTGACCGAAGGTTGGTTAAACAAACAAATTGCCTATGACTTACATATTTCTGAAGCCACAGTAAAAGCGCATATTACTGCTATTTTCCGCAAACTTGGCGTAACCAACCGCACTCAGGTAGTGATCCAGGCACAGCGTTTAACGCTGGAGCCACCGGTAAATAAGGCAATGGCACAGCACTGATCCCCTGCGCAGCCTGAAGTGCTATTGCGCTGCGCGCTTTAACATTTTTAAATGGTTTAAGCTGGCACGCAGTGCCGCCGGTTTAATCGGCTTGGCCAGAAACATCAGGCCGTGTTGTTTGGCTTTCATCGCCAGCCCGGCTTCAGGCGAAGCAGACACCAAAATGCCGTTTACATTACCCCAAACCAATTTGATTTTTTCATACAGCTGCAAGCCATTCAGGTGCTGCCCCAGCTGATAGTCAATTAGCAAGGCGTCCGGTGCGCCATGCAAACGTGCATAGTCCAGCAGGCTTTCTTCGTCGAAAAAGCTCTTAACATCATCAATTTGCCATTGCTGCAGCAACACCGTTAATGCTGCCAGATTAGCCGCATCATCGTCCACGCACACTACTGATAAGCCCTGCACCGGCCTTTGCTGTATGTTGCCGGGCAGCGGCAACTCCGGCCGTAATTCAGCCTGGCTCAGCGGTAGTACTAAACTGAACATACTGCCTTGGCCTGGTGTGGACAGCACTTTAAGCGGATGGCCGAGCAACTTTGCCATCCGGTTGACTACCCCCAAGCCTAAACCTACGCCCTGCTCGCCTTTAGCAGTAGCATCGATGCGGTAAAAATCTTCAAAAATACGCTGTAAATCGCCGTCAGTAATGCCCGGGCCCGTGTCCCACACCTGGATCAACAGCTGCGAACCGCGCTTACGACAACCCAGTACAATACGGCCTTTTTTCGTGTATTTAATCGCATTAGACAGCAAGTTTTGTAAAATTCGCCGCAAATAGGTCGGGTCGGTTTGTACCTGGTAGTCCGCCGCCCGTACCCTCAACTGTAAACCTTTTTGTTTCGCCAGCAGACTGAACTCATCTGACAATTGCGCCAGTAATTCTTTTATCGCCACATTTTGTACATCCGGCGTTAACTTACCATCGTCCAGCTTGGCAATTTCCAGCAAGGTAGAGATCAGCTCTTCCGAGGCCTTCAGCGAGTTATCCAACTGGCCGATAATATGCTGTTGCTGCTGCGTATCTTTAATGCCGGCCAGTGCCGCGGTAAATAACCGCGCGGCATTCAGCGGTTGTAAAATGTCGTGGCTGGCCAGCGCCAGAAAGCGTGTTTTCGAGGCATTGGCGGCTTCCGCTTCGGCTTTGGCCTGCAGTAATTGCTGCTCGGTTTCGCGCCGGCGGCGCACCTCGCCTAACAGCTCATGGTTTATCTCAGAAATGGTCTGGGTGCGCTCCTGCACGCGGTCTTCCAAATGTTGTTTCGCCTCTGCCAGCGCCTGCACCGCTTTAACGTGGTCTGATATATCGGTAAAGCTGGTAACAAAACCACCGCCCGGAATAGGATTACCGCGCATCTCAATGACCCGGCCGTCCGGCCTTACCCGTTGAAACACATGCGCCGTGCCTTTTTGCATATGCGAAATACGTTTTTCGACGTGCTCATCGGATGACCCCGGGCCACACAAGCCACGCTCGGCGTTAAAGCGCACTATATCGGCAACCGGCCGGCCTACCCGTACCATGGCATCGGGGTACGAAAACATTTCCAGATAAGCTTTGTTCCAGGCCACCAGTTTTAACTCACGATCGACCACACTGACGCCCTGGCTTAAGTGCTCAAGAGTAGAGAACAGGATTTTACGCGAGAACTGGATAGCCTGAGTGGTGTCGTCAAACAGCGTGACCACATCTTCAAACCCCAGCTGCCGCCCTTCCAATACAGCATTCACCATTGCCGCCGCCGAAGACGCACCAATAACCCCGGCCAACTCGCGCTCAACATGCTCTACCAGGCCTACGCTGGGTAAATCATCTAACTGCAACGATTCTTGCTGGCGTTTGGCATATTCCTGTAAACATTCTGCCGCCCGACCGGTGCCGACAAAGCGCTCCAGCAGAATTTTTAAATCGGTGTTGCGGATGCGGATACGCCGTGCCGGGGTGTCCTGATGATTAACCGGCAAATTAGGCTTAACAAAGGCCACGGCCTGCAGCCTGTCTTGCAGGTTAACTTGAGTAAGCAAAGAGACCAGCACATAAAACAGCAGATTAAAGCCCAGCGAGAACAATACACCATGGCTTAAGCTGTCCAGCTCGACGCCGAATAAGGCGGTAGGCACCAGCCAGGACCAGCCGAATAAGCCGGTTTGCATAATGTTGCTGTCAATGGCGCCGGTACTGACCAGCTGCGGCAACATCAGGGTATAGAACCACAATACAAAGCCGATGGTTAAGCCAAGATAAACGCCGTTAGCATTACCACGGCGCCAATACAGACCGCCGATCACCGCAGGTGCCAGTTGGATCACCAACGCAAAGGCCAGCAGGCCGGTTTCTGCCAGCTCGTAGTTGCGGGCAAACATCCGGTAATACAGATAAGACAGTAGCATGACTAATATCACCATGCTGCGACGCACCAGCAGGATCAATAAGCTGTAATCGTGGCCAAGGCCGCGTCTTTTACTGTGTCGTAACAAGCCCGGCATAATGACGTCATTACTGATCATCGTTGACAACGCCAGGGTAGCAATAATGATCATCGAGGTCGCGGCAGAGAAACCGCCGATAAACACCAGTACGCTTAGGGTATCCCAACCGGATTTTGCCGGGATTAACAGCACAAAGCTGTCGGCCGAACTCAGCGCCTGCGGAAATAACTGCATACCGCCAATAGCGATAGGAATAACCACTACAGTGACCAGAAATAAATACAGTGAAAACCAGCGTCTGGCATGGCGTAAATGATGATGTGATACGTTTTCCACAAAGGCGACATGAAACTGGCGCGGCAACAAAAACACCGCCGCCATCGCCAAAATGGTTTTGGTAATAAACTCCACCACGCCGTAACTGCTGCTGGTTTGCTGTTGCGCCATAGCGTGATCGGCAAAACGCAGAAAAATACTGCGCTCATCACTGAGCACAAACACATAAACCGCCAGCGCTAACATTAATAAGGCAAACAACTTCACCACAGACTCAAAGGCAATAGCCACCATCACGCCACGGCTTTGCTCGGTCAGATGCAGCTTGCGGGTACCAAATAAAATTGCGAAGAACGCCATTGCCAGCGCACTTAGAAAGGCGCTGTCCTGCCACCAGTTGGCGGTGTCATCATTAAAGTCACCGCCGAGCAATACCTGATAAGAGCTGGATACCGCCTTTAGTTGCAGCGCAATGTAGGGCACTACCACCACCAGACACACCAGCGAGGCAATCAGGGCGATATTTTTGCGTTTGCCATAACGGGCAGAGATAAAATCAGCCACCGAGGTGACATTTTGCTTTTTGGCGACATAGAGTAGTTTAAACAAAAACGGCTGGGCAAAAATAAACAGCAACACCGGGCCGAGGTAAATGGGAATATAATCCCAACCGCGGGTAACGGCAGTACCTACCGCGCCGTAATAAGTCCACGAAGTGCAATACACCGCTAACGCCAGGCTGTAGATCAGACCCCCATACTTTCGTATTAGTTTGTCATCCGCATGACGCTCGCCCCAGTTGGCAATCAGAAACAAACCACCGACATATAGCAACGCCAACAAAGCAACGATCCAAGCGGCCACTGCACTCTCCTGTCATTTTTCTTGTTTTACTTTTGGCTCAGGCCGCGTTGTAAGTCAATGCCCCGCGCTACAGCTTCGACTAAAGTCGGGCTTTCACTTGTGTTAACTACTGCTAGATTAACTTTGCGAGATAAAAATAACAAAGGAAAGGAGTGTAATTATTATGACAGAGCACGATCGCAACGCGGCGGCTTATTGGTCAGCGAACCTTCGCCTGATCATTGGCAGCCTCATCGTCTGGGCTCTGGTGTCTTACGGTTTCGGGATCTTATTGCGTCCCATGCTGGCAGGCATCAGTGTAGGCGGTACCGACCTTGGCTTCTGGTTTGCACAACAGGGGTCTATTTTAACCTTTATCGGCTTAATCTTCTTCTATGCCTGGAGAATGAATAAGCTTGATAAAGAATTTGGCCTGCACGAGGAGTAAGCCCGTCATGAGTCAATTTGCCATTAACCTTATTTTTGTTGGCGGCTCCTTCGCGCTCTATATCGCTATCGCGATTTGGGCCAGAGCCGGGTCAACTAAAGAGTTCTACGTTGCCGGTGGTGGTGTACACCCGGTAATGAACGGTATGGCCACCGCGGCCGACTGGATGTCTGCGGCATCCTTTATCTCCATGGCGGGCTTAATTGCCGCCGGTGGTTATGCCAACTCTACCTACCTGATGGGCTGGACCGGTGGTTATGTACTGCTGGCCATGCTGTTAGCCCCCTACCTGCGTAAGTTCGGTAAGTTTACCGTACCGGAGTTTATCGGTGACCGTTTTTACAGTAAAAACGCCCGCTTTGTTGCGGTGGCCTGTTTAATCATTGCCTCGGTAACTTACGTTATCGGCCAGATGACCGGTGCCGGCGTAGCGTTTTCGCGCTTCCTCGAAGTGGAAAGTGATACCGGCCTGATGATAGCCGGCGTTATCGTTTTCCTGTATGCGGTAATGGGCGGTATGAAAGGTATTACCTATACCCAGGTGGCGCAGTATGTGGTACTGATTATTGCTTACACCATCCCTGCAGTCTTTATCTCGCTGCAGTTAACCGGTAACTTCTTACCACCGCTGGGCTTATTCTCTGAGCACGTTGAATCCGGTGTACCACTGTTGCAGAAACTGGATATGGTGGTGCGGGATCTGGGCTTTGTTGATTACACCGCTGACGTTTCCAACAAACTGAATATGGTGTTATTCACCCTGTCATTAATGATTGGTACCGCCGGCTTACCGCACGTGATTATCCGTTTTTTCACCGTACCTAAGGTATCGGATGCCCGCTGGTCTGCCGGCTGGGCGCTGGTGTTTATTGCGCTGCTGTATTTAACAGCACCGGCTGTAGCCTCTATGGCGCGGTTAAACCTGTTAACCACAATTTACCCTGCCGGCCCGACTGCTGATGCGATTGAATATGCTGAGCGTCCGGACTGGATTAAAAACTGGGAGTTAACCGGGTTAATTAAGTTTGACGATAAAAACAGCGATGGCCGTATTCAACTGTACAACGACACTGCTGCCTTCAAAGCAACGGCTGAGTCGCGCGGTTGGAACGGTAATGAGCTGACAGTTAATAATGATATTCTGGTACTGGCAAACCCTGAGATTGCTAACTTACCGGGCTGGGTTATCGGCTTAATTGCCGCCGGGGGTTTGGCAGCGGCCTTATCTACTGCGGCGGGCTTGTTGTTGGCGATATCGTCTGCGGTTAGCCACGACTTAATTAAAGGTTCTATCAATCCGCAAATCAGTGAAAAAGGCGAATTGTTAGCTGCACGGATCTCGATGGCGGTGGCCATAGTGGTGGCTACCTGGCTGGGAATGAATCCACCCGGTTTCGCCGCTCAGGTAGTTGCATTAGCGTTTGGTATTGCCGCTGCATCTATCTTCCCGGCACTGATGATGGGTATTTTCTCCAAACGGGTAAATAACAAAGGCGCGATCGCCGGTATGTTGGCAGGTTTGCTGTCTACGGTGATCTACATCTTCCTGTTCCTGGGTTGGTTCTTTGTGCCGGGTACGGCAACCTTTGCCAACACACCGGATAACTGGTTATTTGGTATCTCTCCACTGTCGTTCGGTGCTGTGGGAGCCATGATTAACTTCATCGTCGCCTTCGCCGTATCTTCAGTAACGGAGGCACCACCGGTGCGGATCCAGCAACTGGTTGAAAGCGTGCGTTATCCTAAAGGTGCCGGTGCAGCAACTGATCACTAAGCATCTGATTTACCTTACTTCAGCTACTGTAGTAAGGTAGCAATAACAATACGGGCTTTCATGGTGAAAGCCCGTCTTTTTCAGGAAAGATATTATGCTGTGGGAATTGATTGCAACGGTATTCGCCGGTTTAGGTGCGGCAGGCATTGCATTACTGCTGCGCAAGCTCAGTAACAATATCGCCCCGCGCTGGTTAATCCCGGTATTTGCCGGTGCCGCTATGTTAGGTTTTCAAATCTACAGCGAATACACCTGGTTCGAACATCAAACCAGCTTATTGCCGCAGGGTGTGGTAGTGGTGAAAACCGTTGAACAGCAGGCCGTGTGGCGACCATGGAGTTACCTGTATCCGCAAACCCTGCGCTTTATCGCGGCCGATATTGCCAATGCGTCTGCCAATACGGTTAACCCGCAGCTTAAGTTAGTTGATCTGTATTTCTTTGAACGCCGGGCCCAAGCCAGACGCGTACCCCAGGTAGTGCATTGCGCGCAGCACTCCCGCGCTAATTTTACCGACCAATTACCTCTGCCGCAGGGCAATGAGACGCTAAGCCCTGAATGGCAACAACTTAGCCAAACTGATCCACTGCTACTGGCACTGTGCCATAGCTGACAATGCCGCGTTAGCGGCAACTTCCGCGCCCGGAGCAACAATGGAAATAGCAGATGTCGTTAATTTTCTCTGTGACACCACACCGTTCGATCAACTAAGCAGCACGGCTATTGCCGGCTTGTCGGCGCATATCAAGGTGTATTATTACCAGGCTCAGGATAGCGTGAATATTAACACTGAGCGTTTGCTGATTGTCCGCACCGGTATTTTTACGCTGTACAGTGATCAGCAGCAACTGCTGACCAAACTGCAAAGCGGTGATTTTTATGGTTATCAGCAACTGCTTACCGGGCTGACAGACAACGATACGCTGCATTGTGAAGAAGATGGCCTGGTGTATTGGCTGGAGGCTGACGCCTTTCATCAATGCCGTTATCAGTACAAAAATATCGATATTTTTTTTCAACGCCTGTTCAGCCGCCGGCTGCACCAGTACCGTGAACAACAGCAAAGTTCACGCTTTACGCTGAAAATCAGTGATGTGGTACAGCAGCGTAAAATTGCGGTACGGCCGGAGCAAACCGTACAGCAAGCAGCCAAGTTAATGTCAGACCAGCGCGTATCATCCCTGCTGGTAGAAGAACACGACAAACTGGTGGGCATTGTTACCGACCGCGATTTAAGAAGCCGTGTACTGGCCCAGGCATTACCGGCCAGCACTCAGGTGGGCCAGGTGATGACCCGGCAACCGCACAGTATTGAGCGCCATGCCTATTTGTATGAAGCCGTACAACAAATGAGCCAGCACAATATTCACCACTTGCCGGTAGTAGAGCACGGCATTTGCTGCGGCATGCTAACAGCGACTGATATCATTCGCAGCCAACAGGACCACCCGGTTTACCTGATTGGCGAAATTCACCGCCAAGCCTCAGTTGACGGCCTGGAGCGCTGCAGCCAGCAGATAGCTAACCTGGCCGTTACGCTGAGTAAGCAGCAGGTACCGGCCCATGAAGCCGGCCATATTATTACTACCATTACCGACGCCCTGACCCAGCGCCTGATTTATCTGGCACAGCAACAACTGGGCGAACCGCCTTGTGTATTCAGCTGGCTGGCTTTTGGCTCCCAGGCGCGGATGGATCAAAGCTTAAATGCCGACCAGGACAATGCACTGTTGCTGGAGAAAGAACCCGCAGGCGCAGTTGGTGACTATTTTGCGCAGTTAGCCGAATTTGTTTGCCAGGGCCTGGCACGCTGTGGCATTACACTGTGCCCGGGTAATATTATGGCCAGCAATGCCGAGCTGCGTCTAAGCTTAAAAGGCTGGTCCGGTCGCTTTGCCCGCTGGATAGCCACCCCCACCCCGGATGCGCTGCTAAAAGCCAGCATCTTCTTTGACCTGCGGGTAATTGACGGCAGCAGAGGCCTGTTTAACGCCCTGCAGGAAGATATTTTGCAGCGCACGGCTCAAGCGCCACTGTTTTTGTATCATCTGGCACAAGCTGCCCTGCAGCGCACAGCACCGCTGGGCTTTTTTAAGAACTTTATTCTGGAACAGGACGGCAAACATAAAAAAGGCCTGGATTTGAAAAAGCGCGGTATCAGCCTGATCACAGATTTAGTCCGCGTGTATGCACTGTCAGCCGGTATATATGAAGTGAATACCCGCCGGCGCTTGCAGCAACTGGCCGCACAAGGCGTGATAGACAGCAAAGACAGCCAGAATTTAAACGACGCCTTTGATCTGTTGGCGCAACTGCGCTGGGAAAAACACCAGCACGACTTACAACAAGGCCACGACGTAACTAATTTACTGGACCCGTCAGAAATATCCGGCCTGGCACGGCACCAAATGAAAGACAGCTTTGCCGTGATCAACAGTGCCCAGGCCAGTGTAAAACACCGTTTCTGCCGGGATCTTTAATTATGCTCAGTTGGCTGAGGCGAAAAAAAACGGCCCTGAGCGAAGTCGTCACTCACTTTGCCAAAGTGCCCTCCCCGCCACCCGGCACCCTGGTGGCACAGAGCAATTTTCTGGCGTTGGACTTAGAGCTTACCGGATTAAATCCACGCAAAGATCATATCGTCAGCATTGGTTGGGTGCCGATACGGGCGCGGGAAATTGTACTGGCAGAGGCAAAACACTACCTGATCAGCAGCCCGGTCAGTGTTGGCCAAAGCGCGGTGTACCATGGCTTGCATGACCGGCAACTGGAAAATGCCCACGATATAGCCGGGGTATTAACCCAACTACTGACACAGTATGCCGGCTATGTGTTTGTAGCCCATCACAGCACCCTGGATGAGCAGTTTTTACGCGTGGCCTGCCAGCGCTGTTTTGGCAAGGCGCCACGTTTTCGCTTTGTTGATACCATGAAAATTGAATGGCAACGCCTGTTGCGCCGCGGCAAGGTGGTAAAACACGATGCACTGAAGCTGGGTGCCTGCCTGGAGCGGCACGGCTTACCGGCCATGCCGGATCATCATGCGTTAGAAGATGCTTACAGCAGCGCCCTGCTGCTGTTAAGTGAATTAAAACCCGGCGGTGAGAATATGACGCTGGCCGACTTATATCTGTTATCGCGCTAAGCTGTTATCGCACTATGTTGGTACTATATGCCTGACAGCTATAAACGCCCAACCTGCTTGCGGTTAATTGCAGTCACCTTGCCGGCAGTCAACGTTAACGACACCAAATAATCGCCGCCCATATCGGCTTTTAAGCGATAAGACCAGGTTTCTACTGTTTCACCGCTTACCGGCTCACCGGTATCAACGCCTAAGGTTTCAACGTCTTTAAATTCCGGTTGGCCGGCCAGTGCCAACACTTCAATGCGCGGCATACCGCACTTTAGCAACTTGCCATCGGCCAGGCGAAAGCCGCAGGCCTGCGCCGGTGCGGCAACTGCGAATACTAATAACATGATAATACTGATGGATAATTTCATGGTTTACTCCCTGCAAAATGTTGTACAGAGTATAGTGACAAAGTAGAACTGAATACCAGATTAAAACCTTATACTTACAATAAAATTACAAAGCATTATTGCCGGTTGAATTCAGTCTGCCGCCGCTATCGCATTTAACACCCTGCACGGGTTACCACCGGCCAGCACGCCTGAGGGCACATCTTTGGTTACCACACTGCCGGCGGCAATCACGCTGCCGGCACCGATACTCACGCCGGGCAAGATCACTGCACCACCGCCAATCCACACATCGTCGGCAATGCTTACCGGCAAAGCCTGCTCCAGTAAAGTACGCCGCTTAACGGCATCCAGCGGATGATTCACGGTATAAATTTGTACCGCAGGGCCAAAAAACACATTGTTACCAATATTCACCGGCGCGACATCCAGCACTACACAGTTAAAGTTAAAAAACACCTTATTGCCGGCCCGGATGTTATAGCCGTAGTCGCAGTAGAACGGCGGTTCAGCATAAAAATGCTTACCGGTATTGGGCAGCCACTGCTTGAGCAGCTGCCGGCGCTGCGCCTCATCATCCGGCACGCTGTGGTTAAACTGCTGTTGTAACTTACGCGCCGCCAGGCGCTCAGCGCTAAGCTGTTTATCCAGTGGGTTGTACCAGTCACCGGAGAGCATTTTGTGTTTTTCTGATGACATAAAAGACCTGCTCAAAGGCAAATAAAGGGCCTAAGGGTAACAGACCACATAGGTTCACAGCTATATACCCCGATAAAATCTAACTCGACGCAAATTTGCGTAAAGAGTAAAAAGGGTGTAATTTTTACTCATGATCAAATTTGAATTTGATAAAAATAAAAGCAGAAATAATCTCGAAAAGCACGGGATAGACTTTCATACTGCTCAACAGCTATGGAATGATTCTGAGTTAATCGAGATACCTGTAAATACGAGTGATGAGCCAAGATATCTGGTAATTGGTTTACTTAATGGTAAACACTGGTCAGGAGTCATTACCTACCGTAATAGCAATATCAGGATCATCTCCGTTCGACGTTCACGCAAAACAGAGGTAAATCTTTATGAAAGCGCATGAATTTGATGCCAGGTTTGAAAATGACGACGATATCGTCAGTGATTTAGATCTGTCTCAAGCGAAACGGCCTATGCAGAAGCAAAAACGCGTCAATGTCGATTTTCCTGCCTGGATGTTAGAGTCGCTGGACCGTGAAGCCAGCAGAATTGGTGTTACCCGACAATCAATTATTAAAATCTGGCTGGCAGAGCGCTTAGAAAGCGTAGCTCCACGTTCAAACGTGAGTTGATGAGTTAAACAAAACCCCTGCTTGAGTATCGGGTATTAAAAAAGGCGCCTAAGCGCCTTTTTTATATTTAACCTGCCAGTATTACTTGGCGCGGCTGCGGTATTCGTCGGTGCGGGTGTCAATTTCAATCTTGTCACCTTCTTCCACGAACGCCGGTACCATCAGTTCAAAACCGGTTTCAATTTTGGCTGGTTTTAATACCTTGCCAGATGTATCACCGCGAGCTGCCGGCTCAGTGTAGGTTACTGTACGCACTACTACCGTTGGCAGGTCAACCGAAATTGGCCGCTCGTTGTAGAACACCACTGAACACTCCATACCGTCCACCAGGTACTTCAGTGCTTCGGTCATATTTTCTGCTTCAACTTCAAACTGGTTGTATTCCTGATCCATAAATACGTACATAGGATCAGAGAAGTAAGAATAAGTTACTTCTTTAGTTTCCAGCAGAACCTGCTCAAACTTGTCATCAGCACGGTATACCGTTTCCATGCCCTGCGCATTCAGCAGGTTTTTCATTTTCATTTTAACCACGGCAGAGTTACGGCCGGATTTGTTAAACTCGGCTTTTAAAATTACCATTGGTTCTGTGCCAACCATAATCACCTGGCCAGCACGCAGTTCTTGAGCTGTCTTCATCATGACTGAAATATCTTCTCGTTAGGAAAAATTGCGTCGCATTATAAATTTTTTTTCAACAAAGTGCACGAGGTTGCTGGCAAGATCTCCGTTTGCCGTTAACGCTGCGCGCCACATAAGGTTATATTCGGCGATTTGCGCCAACATTGCACTACATTTTTGCCAGCGCCCGCCAAGCGCACTGTCAGTATTCCATGCCAGCCAAAACGCCGTTAAGGCCTGGGCCGCTGCTTCCGGCATCTGCGTACAATAGCGCTGCAAAAAGGCGTTCAGTTTATCCAGATGCGCCTGCTCTGCCTGGCGGTAAATTTGCCAGATAAACGGCTTAGCTGCCCAATGTGCGCGGATAATCGAGTCTTCACCGCGGACAAAGTTGATATCACAGGCCCACAGCAGTTTGTCGTAATCGTCTTGCGCCATAAAAGGCACTACTTTCAGCGTCAGCTGATTTAGTGTCAGCTCAGCATGTTGCTGCAACTGTGGGTATAAAGCAGCAAGCTGGCTGGCCAACGCGCCCTGCGGCACTATACAAAGGCTATTAACCGGCGCTTGCTGCCAACAGGCCAGCAACGTTTCCAACTGCGGATGATCATAAGCAAATAAGGAAATTTTCTGCTGATAGCGCGCATGCTCTGCTACCCCTAACTGCTGCCAAAACGCCTGCTGTGCGGCCTTATCGGCCATAAACAGTGCGGCCTGCTGCTGTAAAGTGCGCTCTTGCAATAAGCCGCCGGTAGCAGCGGTAAAACCTGGGAAAAAGAAGTGTTTATCCAGCGCCAGCTGCGGTTGTGGTGAGGGCAAAGCATGGCAGCCCTCTACCCAGGCTTCGGCCGACAAATACTCCAGGTTCAACCATAGCGGTTTAACCGCTTGCTGTGCCATTTTTTGCTGATACGGTAGCGGAATAGTGCAGGCCAGCGCTTCTATTACCACCTCAGCTACTGTGCACTGTTGCCAATCGGTAGCGGCAGCCCAGCGTTTAATTAACACCCCGGCCTGCTGCTGTTCATCGGCAGTGGTATCTATTTGCGGGCAAATTTTGCTGAAGCTGGCTAAATCATCAACCCACAGCCGCACTGGTAGATTGTGTTCGGCCACCAATTGCCGGCACAGCCGCCAGCAAATACCAATATCGCCGAAGTTATCAATCACAGCGCAGAATATATCCCAGCGCACAGCGGTGTTCTGCATAGTTAATGCTCAGCTAAAAAATAAGGCAGCTATTATACCTTTAAGTGCGCGCAGGCCAAGGTAGGTGGTTGCCAACAGCAGCAGCGTGATCAGCAGCGCCAGCAAATAGTAAAACAGCCTTACCAGGCTGGTTTTAAGCTTCAGTAGCAGGCCTTGTCCGCTGATTACCACCGGCAACTCACGGTTAAATAAGCCGGCCCATAACCACAGCAGCAAACTGCTGACGGCCAGCAGCACACTGCTTAGTTGCCAGCGCTGCGCCTGCTCCACAGCAGCGGCAAATAATAACCAGCCAAAAGCGGCTACCGCCAAAGTGCATAACAGTAAAAAAAATGGCCGTAGTGGATACAGCCGCCGCGCCCAGCGCTGATAAAACGCCAGCATCAGCCGTGCTCCAATATAGTTAGCGTGGAGGGATACAGTGCCAGAATACCGCTTTGGCCCTGCATGTCGCCGATTAACCAGATTTGTTCAAACGGGTGGCGTTTGGGCATATGCAGTTGATGGTAGTGCTGCAAAATTTCGCGCCTTGTCCACAGCGGATTAGCATTGCGGATAACTAACCAAACCCGCTCGGTATGGTAGGTTTTTTCTGCTTTGTTACTGATCAGCCGGTTCAGTGCCGTCAGCAAACGATGTTGCACCGGGGTGCGCAGCAATGCCAACAGCTCTTTGTGGGTGTTACTGCCAAGCTCGCGGCCGAGAATATGCATTGCTTCCACTTCACTGCCATATAAATGCGCAATTTCCAGATCGAGCTTTTGCTCGTCGTAGTAACAGGATACATCCGGCCGCGCCGGCTCATTATGCCAGATATGCCGCATTGCAATACCAAAGCGCTGCTCGTACAAGCGCATAAACAAACGAGCAGCTTCATGCTCCAGTTTTATTTTTTCTTCATTGCCGTTCATCTGCTGCAACATACTTTTGCTTCAGTGTGTCATAACCACCGTGATTGGTAAGGTTGGTATAGCCCTGTTGCTGCAAGGTTTCAATGGCAATACCGGCCCGACGCCCGCTACCGCAGTACAGGGCAATATTAGTGTCTTTATCCAGCTTCAGCTCGTTAATTCGCTGTGCAACTTCAGTGTGCGGAATATTAACTGCACCCGGCAGATGGCCGGAAGCAAACTCCTCAGCACTGCGTACATCCAACCAGACCGTTTGTGGCTGCGTGGCAGCACAACCGCTAAGTAACAACAGCAAACCTATAATGATTTGTCTCATTTCGCCAGCTCCTGTACGTTAGACTCCGGCAATGGCCGGAGTGAAATAATATTGCCAAATTTCGATCATCACCGGTACAACAGATAACAGCAAAATAATCGCCATACAAATATTAAAAATACGCTGAAACAGCGCCTTAGTCAGCACCGTTCGAAGGGCTGCACCAAACACTAACCACAAACCGACGCAGGGAAACGCTACCAGCAAAAAGGCGGAGGTAATAACACTGACTTCAAGCCAATACACACCGCCTACTGTGGTAAAGGCCGCCACTGCGCCGCTGGCCATAACCCAGGCTTTACCGTTAACCCATTGAAATAATGCCGCTTGCATAAAACTGAACGGCTTACTTTTACCCTGCTCTATTGCTTTGGGCTCAGCACTGGCAATATGCCAGGCCAGCCAGATAAGATAGGCTACACCTAATACTTTAATCAGTTGATGCAAATGCGGATAACGTTCAAACACTACCCCAAAACCCAATCCCACCAGCAATACCATCAGCGGGAAACCTAAACAAATCCCCAGCAAATGCGGTACGCTGGCCTTCACGCCATAGTTTACGCCGGATGACATAATCATCACATTATTCGGGCCTGGTGTAATGGTGGTAGAAAAGGCAAAAAACAAAACGGCGAAAAACAACTCCATGTTAAACCTGTGCTAAAAGCTGAATAGTTACTGCGGATAATACCAGAGTCGTGCGTCTTTAATAGGCGTTTGTGCCGGTAATAACGGGTTTTTCAAGCGGATAATCTGCCGCTGCTCCAGCTTAAGCTCAGCCAGGTGGCCGGCGAAAAACTGTTGAAACAGCTGCTCAAAAGTGCCGTCTGCGATAATCTTGCGCAGGCCGTTCTCAATATCCTGCGCCAATTGCTCGTTGGCATTATTGACAAAGAAATAACTGGCGGTAGGGTAATACAGCACCCAATGTTGTTCGATCACAATATTACGCGGGCTTAACAGCGAGGCCTCATCGGCAATTTCCAGCGCATTACGCGGTACAGCATCTACGCGGCCTTTTTCCAGCATGGAGAACAAGTTGTCATAACCGGCGGCACCTAATACCGAAAAACCATTGAGCTGCAGTACCTTGGCGTCAACCCAGTCATGGCCCTGTGCATACACCAGGCGCCGGATCACCGCTGCAGACGTGTCAGCGGCGAATTTGGCCTGCTGATCGGCACGGATCAACATAATGCGGTAGCCACTGAGGCCCCTGAAAATAGGAATACGTATCGGGCGTAAATCCAGCTCGCGCTCTACCGATGTCATGGTCCATAACACATCAAGCTCAGTGTGTTCTTTTAAAAACACCATGCTGCGCGATTTTGACATCCGCTCTGACGAGCTTTGCAGCTGATACTGCCGCGGCGATTGCGCCAGGGCCAGCTCCAGCAACGCCAACGGATAAGCCGAGCGCGGGTCTTCTACATGCGCTATGGCAGGATAACGCACCAGTTCAGCAAGGACTGTATTTGCCAGCAGTAAACAAAAACAGCACAAAATTGCACGCTTCACTATTTTTCACCAAATAACTGTGCCATGTTATTACTGTAGTATTGCCGGCTTTGCCGAAAACGGCTGGCTAAAATCTGATATTTACTTTATAAAAAACACAGCATTATCACTGCTCAAAAAAATAACATATGGAGATAAATATGAATAAAATTCTGGGTCTGGCAATTTTAGTCGCGGGTGTCATTCTGTTGTATTTTGGTTACACCGAATATAATTCCACCGCTTCTCAGGTAACAGAGGTAGTTACCGGCAACCCTACCGATAACGCCATCTGGTTTTTGGTCGGTGGTGCCGTAGCCGCCATTATTGGTCTGGGTGTATTACTGAAAAAGTAACGCAGTTAAAAAAATAAAGGCCGCAATGCGGCCTTTATTTTTTGTTTTAACAGTAACTTACTCTTCTTCTTTACCCCAGCTGTCACGCAGCCCTACAGTGCGGTTAAATACCGGCTTGTCTGTGCCGGAGTCACGGCTATCAGCACAATAGTAGCCTTCGCGTTCAAACTGGTAGGCTTGCTCAGCCTTAGCCGCCAGCAATGAAGGTTCAACCAGCCCCTGCTTCACCACTAATGATTGCGCATTAATCACCTGCAGGAAATCCTCTTCCGCTGCCGGGTTAGCCACACTGAATAAACGATCGTACACGCGAAATTCAGCCGGTACAGCATTACCTGCTTCAACCCAATGGATAACACCGCGCACCTTACGGCCATCAGCCGGGTTTTCACCCAGGGTTTCCGGCAAGTATGAGCATTTAAGCTCAACAATATTGCCGTCAGCATCCTTTACCACTTCATCGGCATGAATAACGTAGGCATTACGTAAGCGTACATCACCGTTTAGCACCAGGCGTTTATACTTTTTATTCGCCTCTTCACGAAAATCTGCTTTGTCGATATACACTACCGGACCAAACGGCAGTTTACGGCTGCCCATGGTGTCATCTTTCGGATGGTTCGGCGCCTCTACCCACTCAATGCCACCGGCCGGGTAGTTAGTAATAGTTACCTTCAGCGGGTCCAGTACGGCCATAGCGCGTGGTGCTGCGGCGTCTAAATCTTCGCGGATACAGGCTTCCAGCGCGCTCATTTCAATCACATTGTCTTGCTTGGTCACACCAATGCGTTTGGCAAACTCACGAATAGCGGCCGGGGTATAACCACGACGGCGTAAGCCGGCAATGGTTGGCATACGCGGATCGTCCCAGCCGGATACCACGTTTTGCTCTACCAGGGTTTGCAGCTTGCGCTTGCTCATTACCGCATATTCAAGATTCAACCGGGAAAACTCAATTTGCTGCGGGTGGCAGGCAATAGTAATGTTATCCAGGATCCAGTCGTACAAGCGGCGGTTATCCTGGAACTCCAACGTACACAGCGAGTGCGTAATGCCTTCCAGCGCATCAGAAATACAGTGAGTAAAGTCGTACATCGGGTAGATGCACCACTTATCGCCGGTTTGATGGTGGTGGGCAAACTTAACACGGTATATTACCGGGTCACGCATGCACATAAAGCTGGAGGCCATATCAATTTTGGCGCGCAGCGAACATTCACCTTCTTTAAAGCCACCGGCGCGCATTTTCTCAAACAGCGCCAGGTTTTCTGCCGGGCTGGTATCGCGCGTTGGGCTGGGTTTGCCGGGCTGAGTTAAATTGCCACGATATTCGCGCATTTGCTCGCCGTTTAAAAAACACACATAGGCCAGGCCTTTATTAATCAGCTCTACCGCATAGCCATACAGCGCATCAAAGTAGTCAGATGAATACCGTACCTCACCACTCCACTGAAAACCCAGCCAGTTCACATCTTGCTGAATCGAGTTCACAAACTCGACGTTTTCTTTTTCCGGGTTAGTATCATCAAAGCGCAGGTTGCACTGGCCCTGATAATCTTGCGCGATACCGAAATTCAGACAGATTGATTTGGCATGGCCAATATGTAAATAACCGTTAGGCTCAGGCGGGAAACGGGTTTGCACCGCGCTATGCTTGCCGGAAGCTAAATCGGTATCAATAATTTGCCGGATAAAATTAGTTGGGCGATGTTCTGCGTCCGCCATAATGCGCTGTATCCTTAAGTGCTGAAAATAAAATATCGCGGCATTATAGCAGCAGAAACACTGCTGACCACTGCCGGTGGTGTCTTAACTGAAAGATTTTGTCCGCCTATACAGGCGATGGACTTAACAGCTGCTCTACTGCGCTGATACACGCCTCCAGCCGTTGATAATATTCGGGGGCATCAACAATGCAAAAATTGTCCGTGTCGAAGCCATACCGGCGATACAAGCTCATCAGCTGTTCAAAGCTCAGATCCCGTACCTTTTGCTCACTCAGCTCACGCATACCATCAGCAACCCAGGGCACTGTGGGTTTAAGTGCAATGACTAAGTCATATTTCTCAGGCGCGATAAAGCTCCCGACGCGGCTGGCCACCTCGCCGGAAAATACCTTACTGAAAAAGGCGGTTACCACGGCATCGGTGTCAAAAAAACACACTTTGTTAGCACTTCGCAGAGCTTTTAAATCCTGCTCATACTGTAAATGCGCGATACGGTTGAAGTCTTCCGCCTCAAACAGATCACCATTTCCGCCTACTACGTCTTGCTGATAATCACGTCCCAGCTCTTCTGACCAGGAGGTGCAATACACTTTGGCCAACTTGCGGGTTAAGGTAGTTTTGCCGCAGGACTCAGGCCCGGTAATTAACACCTTACGGGCAAAAAATGGTCTGGCAGACCCGGCAATATAGTCCCAGTGTAAATACGGGTGATTACGGATTTCGGTGCCGCTGATAGGCCACTGCGTACGCTGTGGGTCCAGCACTGTGTAGTCAATACCCGGAAAGTGCCGGCTGTGGCCGTCGCGATAACTCTCTTCACCGCCAAAGATAACGGCAAAATGTTCAGATACAGTGTGTTTAAGCAAAGCGGCATAATCAGCCCAACCTTGCGGGAAGGGTGCCATGGCATCTTCGTTTTGCAGCAGCACCTCAATGCCCAGACCCTGTAACTCCTGCGACAACCAACGCTGACGCAGCACACCGCTGATATAACCGATACCGGCGCTGCGGCACAGCTCACCATCTTCCGCAGTACGCTCACTGACTACCACATACAGCTTGTCGCACAACGCATGTGCGCGCAGTATCGCTGTAATATGACCGCGATGCGGTGGTAAAAACTTACCCGGAAAAACACCAATTTTCGCCATGTGAGCCAGGCCCCTTATTATAATGGCAAGGTTAAGTTCCGCTGTACCGAACTTAACCTAAATTAACCGATGTTAAATAAATTCATTTAAATTCGTTTGGATCATTGATATAACAGTCTTGAGCAATATCATTTTTGCTGTTTAAATACTAACTAATAATAAAAAATATCCAGGAAATATCTTATGAAAATATCGAGACTTTCACCACTCGCATTAGCAGTAAGCAGTTTATTAACCAGTACCGCATTTTCTGTAGCAGCGCAGGAAGTTGAGAAAGACAGTCCAACTGCTGAACGTACAGAGCGTATTTCAGTTTTAGGTTCAAGGATTCGCTCAGATGGTTTGGATAAAGCCTCACCAGTAGAAGTTATCAGTGCAGACGTAGCTATAGGACAAGGTCTTAGTACGCTGGGAGATCTGTTGCGCAACTCCACTGTTGCCGCAGGTGCGAACCAAATCACCTCGGCTACATCGACATCAATTTCTGAAGGTGGTATCGGTGTAGAAACAGTGTCACTGCGCGGACTTGGCGCTAACCGCACTCTGGTTCTGTTAAACGGTCGCCGTATTGGCCCAGCCGGTACCCGCGGTTCAGTTTCAGCGTTCGATTTAAATATTATGCCGCTGGCTGCCGTTGACAGGGTTGAAATCTTAAAAGATGGCGCGTCTTCTCTTTATGGCTCCGATGCCGTTGCCGGTGTGGTAAATATCATTACGAAAAAAGGTGATGAGAGCACTCTTAATGTCAATATGAGTAAACCTCAGGACGATGGTGGCGAAACGCTGCGGCTAAGTGGCAGCATTGGCAGAACCTTTAGTAAAGGTTCTGTTCGCCTGGTTGCAGACTACCGCAAAGATAGCGAATTACAACGTGGAGACCGCGACTTTTTTGATTGTGCAGAAAACTACTATTTTGATACAGTAACCGGTGAGCGCAAAGATGTTATCGATCCACGTACCGGCTCATACCACTGTAATGACCTACCTGCCGGCCATGTTTGGGTTTACGACTATGCGCAATATGGCGGTGATGGCACAACTAACGTACCAAACGGTGGCGGTGCTTCAACCTTATTGCAGTACGACTATGATGGCAATTTAGCACAGTACTTACCGCCTTTTACGGCAGACCCTTCTAATCCGGCGCATTTACGTGTACCAGCCGGATGGTACCCGGTGAACTACAGCCGCGAAACTGCAGGTTTAACCAACTCAAGCCATCCGTTTCAATCTCTGAGCACACTAGTGCCGGAGCGTGAAACTCAAACAGCCTTTGCTCAGGGTGAATATTGGTTAACTGATGACGTTACACTTTACGCTGAAGCACTATTTAACCGTCGTGAAACCATCTCCAATGGTTACCGTCAGTTCTGGAACCTGTTCCATTACACCAACGATGGTGCTGGTGTATTACCAGACAGCACCTTAAGCCCGGGCTGGACCGGTGCTCAGGGCCTGAGCTCTACTCCAATTACCGATCACGACGGAGACAAAATAACGGTAGATTACCGCCGCTTTGTTGTGGGTGCTGAGGGTAGTCTCGGTGACTGGAGCTGGGATATGAATTTTCAGACCAGCCGCAGTGATGGTGACTACTACAGTAAGTTAATCTTTAACGATGCCATTCGCTCGCAGGAGTTTATTACCGAATCCTGTGTTGGCACTAACTTGTCAGTACGGGATATCCCGTGTATAGATTTGCCCTGGTTAGACCCAGATTTCCTTAACGGCCAATATACATCAGAGCAGCGTGCTTTTATGTTCGGTGATGAAACCGGTAATACCGTATACAAACAGCATACTTTTGAAGCCGTAATCAGTGGCGACCTGTTCGAGCTGCCGGCAGGTATTGCTGGCATGGCTTTTGGTATGCAGCATCAACGGGATGAAATTCTTGATACACCCGGCGCAGTCACTCTGGCCCGTAATACCTGGGGTACTTCGTCTGCAGGGATCACGGCTGGTAAATCAACAACCAAAGCAGTCTTCACAGAATTGCAGCTGCCACTGCTACGCGAATTACCGGCTGTCGAGCGTTTAGATCTCGAGTTGTCAGCCCGTTATACCGATGTTTCAACCTCAGGTAACGATACAACCTATAAAGTTGGTTTAAACTGGGACATTGCCGGAGGTTTACGTTTACGCGCCTCGCAAGGTACCTCTTTCCGTTCACCAGCGCTGTATGAGTTGTATCTGAACGACCAGGTAAGTTTCCCGCGCGTAGCTGACCCTTGTGCCAACTGGGGCACTTCGCTTGCAAATGGTGGCATTTCACAGCTAACAGCCGACAACTGTGCCGCTGAAGGTATTGCGCCTGATTTCAGACCACCGGCTACCAGCAATACTGCCGTTTCAGGTGGCGGCTTGGGCGAGTTAGTTGCAGAAACATCTACCGCACGCACTGTTGGTCTGGTATACACGCCAGAGTGGACCAACTTCAGCATGAGCGTCGATTATTTCGATATCGAAATTAAAGGTGAAGTGACTCAGCTTACCGCAGCCCAGGTAGTTACCGGTTGTTATTCGTCGACCGAATTTAGCACAGAGCCACTATGTAATTTATTCGAACGTAATGATTTGGGACAAGTTGACAATATCAGACTGGATTATCTGAATATTGCCAGTCAGTTCAACCGCGGCTTCGACTTTATCTTTAATTACAATAAAGACACTGAATATGGTCAGTTCTTCGCGAGCTACAATCACACCATTCAGATTGAAGCCGCTGAAAGACTACTACCAACCAGCCCGGTTGAAAACGAAGCAGGCCGCTTGGGCCGGCCGCGCCATGTCGGTAATTTGTTTTTAGGTTGGACAATGAATGATCTTACGATCAATTGGACAACTCGTATGGTAGGTAAAGCTTCTGAGATGGATAAATATATAGCGGATAACAACAAAAACACCGTTACCTACTGGGAGGAGCAAGTTGATCTTGATTTATCAACACCATCTGTGTTCTACCATTCACTATCCGCTACCTACAACTTCAGTGACAGTGGCGTAACCTTAACAACTGGTGTATCAAATTTATTTGACAAAGAACCGCCGAAGTTAAGTCGTGCAACGAACTATACAGACCGTGTTGGTACTTCAGCATTCTACAGCCAGTATGACTTTATTGGTCGGCGTCTGTTTGTTGATATCACCTACTCGTTTTAACTGATTATTGTGTTAAAACTGAACGAAATGCCGGCTTAGGCCGGCATTTTATTTTGTAACAGCAACCTATTTTACTGATAACATCAGCGACATTTTAAACCCATAAACGAGGATCTGCATGCCACGCATTATCGCCAAGCCTGATACCTTAGACGAACTAAACGCTAACTTTAATCAGCAACGACTTGAACACAATGTATTTCTAAATTCCGTACCAAAAAGCGGAACACACTTAATCCGTAATATTTTTCGCATGTTTGTACCTTTAGAACAGCAATACAATAAAGCTTTTGTCCAACTTCCGGTACTGGAGCAACACCAAAAGGCTTTTGACCCGCGCAAACCTGAAGTTAGCTGGGGGCATTTGGTATTTAGCGACGTTTCGGCGATGGTATTGCACGAAACACGTAAACTGGTGCTGGTGCGTGATCCCTATGACTGGGTAATAGCGCGCGCCCGGTTTTTCATGTCGGATAACTTTGTTGGTCATACCGACGTGATCCGCAGTGGTAGAATTACGGTAACAGAACTACTCAACTTGATGGTGTTTGGTATCTATGGTCTCGCCCCTACTCTACAGGAGATCTATAATCTGAATGCTGTAGCCTGGCTGGGTACCGACTGCAAACTGGTGCGGCTGGAAGATTTAACGCATCACATTAAACATTTGGACACCATCGAAGCCGAGGTTTATTTCGCTGATCTGCTAGGTATACTCGGACACAGCTCATTACCGGCCGATTGGCGCGAACGTGTCCGTATTGGTGCCGATCCGGCGCAATCGAGTACTTATCGTGATAATCTTACCGGGATCACGATGAAGTTCCCGAAGCAGCTTCCAGAAATGCAAAAGCGGATTGTCGATTATGCGGCCCCAGGGCTTAGGCAGCTTCTGGGTTATACCTGATTTTTGGCAACAAAAAACCCGCTAGGCCAGCGGGTTTTTTAATCTAAATCAGTAAGTTATTACCAACCGGTAATTTCCTTCAGTGCTTTACCAATATCGACTAAGCTCTTCACGGTTTTAACACTGGTCTCTTCCGGTGCCGCGAATTTCTCATCCGCACCATCCGAAAATCAGTAAAAACGCCACCCAGAGCCTTTCCGGGTAAATTATCCTTCCCAGCCTGGCTCAAACGGGAAACGTCTGATCCAGAAATCCTGTAACTGCGGCAACGCATCTACCCGTTTCACAACGTCGGCCATAGCCGGAGCTTCGCTGTAAAAGCATCTGCGTCCGGGTGTCCAGCGACTGGCCACGGCGACATAGATATCCAGCACGCTAAGCTGATCTCCCAGCAGAAAACAACCTGGTGTCAGTTGCCGGTCCATGACCTGCCAGCACCAGGCTATGCGCTCTGCGGTACGTTGCAGCAGCTGCGGATATAATGCGGTGTTTGGCCCCATCAACCGTTCTGGCTCGTCCCGCACCCAATACATGGAATATATCGCTGCCGGAATAAAGCTCATCCAACGCAAAAACTGCGCCCGGGTCGCGGTGCCGGGTAATGGTGCCAGCCCCGCTTCAGGATGTTGCTCGGTTAACCATAATAAAATGGCGGCACTTTCGGTTATTACTTCATCCTGCGGTGTTATCAATACCGGCAACTGCCGCATTGGGTTTACCGCCGCCACTTTGTTACGTTGGTGCTCTCCTTCCCAGGTTGGCGCCTCTACCAGCACCTGATAGGCAGCACCAATCAGCTCAAGCGTGGCTTCAACGGCTACGGAGCCTGAACCTGCAGCGCCGTAAATGCTGTACATAGCCCCTCCTTAATCTGAATCAGCAGAGATAAAAAAAACCCGCTGAGTAAGCGGGTTTTTTAGAATTTAAATCAGTAGCTTATTACCAGCCAGTGATTTCTTTCAGTGCTTTACCGATATCGGCTAAGCTCTTCACGGTTTTAACACCGGCATCTTCCAGTGCAGCGAATTTCTCGTCCGCAGTACCTTTACCACCAGAGATGATAGCGCCGGCGTGGCCCATACGCTTACCTGCTGGTGCTGTAACACCGGCAATGTAAGATACTACAGGCTTAGTCACGTGCTGCTTGATATAAGCAGCCGCTTCTTCTTCTGCAGAACCACCAATTTCACCGATCATTACGATGGCTTCAGTTTGTGGATCGTCCTGGAATAATTTCAGGATGTCGATAAAGTTAGAACCCGGGATCGGGTCACCACCGATACCAACACAGGTAGACTGGCCAAAACCGTAATCGGTAGTTTGTTTTACCGCTTCATAAGTCAGCGTGCCTGAACGTGAAACGATACCAACTTTACCCGGCTTATGGATATGGCCTGGCATGATACCAATTTTACATTCACCCGGCGTGATCACGCCCGGGCAGTTAGGACCAATTAAGATTACGCCTAATTCGTCACATTTTACTTTAGCGTCCAGCATGTCCAGCGTAGGAATGCCTTCGGTGATACAAACGATCAGCTTAATACCACCGTTTGCTGCTTCTAAAATAGAATCTTTACAGAATGGCGCCGGTACATAGATAACAGACGCTGTCGCGCCGGTAGCCGCTACCGCTTCTTCTACAGTGTTAAACACCGGTAAACCCAGGTGCGTTTGACCACCTTTACCCGGCGTTACACCACCAACCATTTTAGTGCCGTAAGCAATGGCTTGCTCAGAGTGGAAAGTACCCTGTGCACCGGTGAAACCCTGACAAATTACTTTGGTATCTTTATTAATTAAAACGCTCATTGCTTACCCCTTATGCCTTGGCCGCTGCTGCAACGACTTGCTTGGCTGCGCCAGTCAGGTCTGTGTCAGCGATAATGTTCAGGCCGCTTTCAGACAGCACTTTAGCACCCAGTTCTGCATTGTTACCTTGCAGACGCACAACAACCGGTACTTTAACGCCAACTTCTTTCACTGCGCCGATAACACCTTCAGCAATCATGTCACAACGCACGATACCGCCGAAAATGTTGATGAAAACGGCTTTAACCGCAGTGTCAGACAGGATAATTTTGAATGCTTCAACTACGCGCTCTTTGGTTGCGCCGCCGCCAACGTCCAGGAAGTTAGCCGGTTGGCCACCGTGCAATTTAACGATGTCCATCGTACCCATTGCCAGGCCGGCACCGTTAACCATACAGCCGATGTCGCCACCTAAGGCTACATAGTTCAGCTCCCATGAAGCAGCGTGTGCTTCACGTGGATCTTCCTGTGATGGATCCTGCATTTCTTTTAATTCAGGGTGACGGTACAATGCATTACCATCGATAACCAGTTTGGCATCTAAACAGTGCAGGTCGCCGGCCGGTGTAATAACCAGCGGATTTACTTCTAACAGTGCCAGGTCTTTTTCCTGGAACAATTTCGCCAGACCCATGAAAATTTTCACGAATTGGTTAATTTGTTTGCCTTCCAGGCCCAGTTTAAAGGCCAGGTCGCGGCCCTGGTATGGCTGAGCGCCAACCAACGGGTCGATAGCGGCTTTCAGAATTTTTTCCGGTGTTTCGTGGGCTACGGTTTCAATTTCCACGCCACCTTCAGTAGAGGCCATAAACACGATACGACGTGAAGAGCGATCTACTACTGCACCTAAGTACAGCTCTTTTGCGATGTCAGTACAAGGTTCAACCAGGATACGGCTTACCGGCTGACCTTTTTCGTCAGTTTGGTAAGTTACCAGGTTCTTGCCAAGCCATTTTTCTGCGAAAGCTTTGATGTCTTCTTTGCTCTTAACCAGCTTCACACCGCCCGCTTTACCGCGACCACCAGCGTGAACCTGCGCCTTGACAACAAACATATCGCCGCCGATTTTATCTGCAGCTGCTACCGCTTCTTCAACTGTAGCTGCGGCGATGCCTTTAGATACAGGCAAACCATATTGGGCAAACAGTTGCTTACCCTGATACTCGTGCAAATTCATGGCTATTTTCCGTTCATTTGAATATGGAGGCTGGCCACTATGGTCCAACCTGACTTTGATCGGCGCGTATTATAATGCCAATCGGTTTGATAAAAAATGCTGTTGTCACAAAACAACAGCATTTTTAGCTATTTTTTCTGAATAATTAGATATCCAGCAAAATACGGGTTGGGTCTTCCAGTAACTCTTTAATAGTTACCAGGAAGCCTACAGACTCTTTACCGTCGATAATACGGTGGTCATAAGACAGCGCCAGATACATCATTGGCAGAATTTCCATCTTGCCATCGACCACCATAACGCGATCCTGGATTTTATGCATACCCAAAATAGCGGACTGTGGCGGGTTGATAATTGGCGTAGACATTAATGAGCCAAACACACCACCGTTAGTGATGGTGAAGTTACCGCCGGTTAAATCATCCATAGCCAACTTGCCGTCACGACCTTTCAGTGCCAGCTCTTTAATGGCTTTTTCAATCTCGGCCAGGTTCATTTTGTCACAATCACGCAGTACCGGCGTTACCAGGCCACGTGGTGTAGACACCGCAATGCTGACATCGAAGTAGTTGTGGTAAACAATATCATCGCCATCAATAGCAGCGTTTACTTCCGGGAAACGCTTCAGCGCTTCAGTAACCGCTTTAACATAGAACGACATAAAGCCTAAACGGATACCATGACGCTTTTCAAACACGTCCTGGTATTGCTTACGCAGGTCCATAATCGGCTTCATGTTTACTTCGTTAAAAGTAGTTAACATGGCCGTGGAGTTTTTCGCTTCCAACAAACGGTTAGCGATGGTTTTGCGCAAACGTGTCATAGGCACACGTTTCTGGCTGCGATCACCGGCTACCGCTGCAGGAGCTGGCGCAGCAGACGCCGCTTTAGCAGGCGCACCGGCAACAAACTTCTCTACGTCTTCTTTGGTAACACGACCATTTTTGCCGGTACCTTTGATTTTGCCGGCATCTAAGCCTTTTTCCGCGATCATGCGGCGCACAGACGGGCTTAAGGCATCGTCGTTGCTATCATCAGATTTAGTATCTGATTTGGCATCTGAGGCTTCGGCTTTAGCATCATCTTTTTTAGCCGGGGCGTCGTCTTTTTTCGCCGCTGGTGCACCACCAGCTTCCATTTTACCGATGACTTCTTCTGCCGTTACGGTCGCACCGGTGTCATGAATGATTTCACCCATTACGCCATCGGCCTGAGCAACAACTTCAAGTACTACTTTGTCAGTTTCAATATCAACTAATACCTGGTCGCGTGTTACAGCTTCGCCTGCTTTAACGTGCCAGGTGGCGATGGTTGCATCAGCAACAGATTCTGGCAGTACGGGTACTTTAATTTCCACTTTTTCACCTTTTACCGGTTGGTCTTATTTCGTTCAACCGGCCCGCAGCGCGGGCCGGACAAGTCATTATTTAATGCTCAGCGCGTCGTTAACCAAAGCCTGTTGCTGCTTGTTATGCACCGACAGATAACCCACTGCCGGCGATGACGAAGCTTCACGACCTGAGTAAGTCAGGTAGCCTGCTTTAGGAATAGCAGCACGGAAATGGTGCTGGCTGCAATACCAGGCGCCCTGGTTTTGCGGCTCCTCCTGACACCAGACAAAGTCCGTCACGTGCTGGTACTGGCTTAACACTTCGGCCATTTCCTCGTGCGGGAACGGGTACAACTGCTCAACACGCACTATAGCCACGTCTTTTTGTTCGCGCTTACGCCGCTCTTCCAGCAGTTCGTAGTACACCTTACCGCTACAGAACACCACGCGCTTAACATCTGTTGGCTTAAGATCGTCTATCTCACCAATCACGTTGTGGAACTTGCCGTCGGCCAGCTCTTCCAGCGTAGAGGTTGCCAGCGGGTGGCGCAGTAACGATTTAGGCGACATGACGATAAGCGGACGACGCATTGGCCGTACCATCTGACGGCGCAACATATTAAACACCTGCGCCGGCGTAGTCGGGATACAGACCTGCATATTGTGATCAGCACATAACTGCAGGAAGCGTTCCAGACGGGCTGAAGAGTGCTCCGGGCCCTGGCCTTCGTAGCCATGCGGCAACAGTAAGGTTAAACCACACAAGCGGCCCCACTTTTGCTCACCTGAACTTAAGAATTGGTCAATTACCACCTGAGCACCGTTGGCGAAGTCGCCAAACTGGCCTTCCCAAATCACCATGGCGCGTGGCTCTGCCGTGGCATAACCGTATTCAAACGCCAATACGGCTTCTTCTGACAATGCAGAGTCATATACCTGGAACGGGCCCTGATCGTCACTGATATGCTCCAGCGGGATATGGGTGCTGCCGTCGGTTTGATTGTGCAGTACTGCATGGCGATGGAAGAAAGTACCGCGACCGGAGTCCTGGCCGACAATACGAATGCGGCTGCCCTCGGCTACCGTTGAAGCATAAGCCAGGATCTCGGCAAAGCCCCAGTCAATTTTCTTCTCGCCGGAGAGCATTAAAGCACGGTCTTCATACACACGGCCAACCTGACGTTGCAGTGTATGTGACTGTGGAATAGCAGTGGCTTTTTTGCCCAGCTCAACAAGTTTTTCTACCGATACGCTGGCGTCGTAGGTGGCATCCCAGTCGTGGCCGATAAACGGCGTCCAGTCGACAGAAGTCTCTGTCATTGGCCGCCATTCTTCTACCACGCAATCGCCTTTATCCAGCGCATCCCGGTATTGCTCAGTCATGTCACTGATTTGCTCAGTGCTGAACAAGCCTTCGGCCACCAACTTTTTCGCATAAATTTCGCGTGGCGTCGGGTGCTTTTTGATTTTCTGGTACATCAACGGCTGCGTTGCATTTGGCTCATCAGCTTCGTTGTGACCGTTACGGCGGTAACAAACCAGGTCAATTACCACGTCACGCTTAAAGGTGTTGCGGTAATCCACTGCCAACTGCGCGACAAACACCACAGCTTCAGGATCATCACCGTTAACATGGAATATCGGTGCCTGCACCATTTTAGCGATATCGGTACAGTATTCTGTAGAGCGGGTATCTTCCTGCTTCGAGGTGGTAAAACCTACCTGGTTGTTAATCACCAGACGGATAGTACCGCCCACTTTAAAGGCGCGGGTTTGCGAAATATTAAAGGTTTCGGCTACCACACCCTGGCCGGCAAATGCCGAGTCACCATGAATGGTAATGGGCAGTGCCAAAGAGCCGTCAGTACAACCACGACGGTCTAAACGAGCGCGCACCGAGCCCATCACTACCGGGTTTACAATTTCAAGGTGTGACGGGTTAAACGCCAGCGCTAAATGCACATTGCCACCGGCCGTTTCAAAATCAGACGAGAAACCCATATGGTATTTCACGTCACCGGCACCCACTACTTCATACTTACCGGCAAACTCATCAAATAACTTTGACGGGTTTTTACCCAATACGTTAATTAAGGTGTTTAAGCGGCCGCGGTGCGCCATACCGATAACACAGTCTTTCGCGCCCTGCTCGCCGGCACGGTGGATCATGGCTTTAAGCATTGGCACCATGGCATCACCACCTTCCAAACCAAAGCGCTTAGCGCCAGGGAATTTGGATGACAGGTACTTTTCCAGGCCATCTGCCGCAACCAGGCCTTTCAGAATACGGGTTTTGGCGGCTTTGTCATAAGAAGGCGCTGACTGAATAGATTCCAGGCGCTGCTGGATCCAACGTTTTTCGTCGGTGGAAACGATGTGCATGTACTCCGCACCGATAGAACCACAGTAGGTTTTCTCCAGTGCTTTGTGCAAATCACCTAATTTCATCGTTTCTTTGCCAATGGCAAAGGAGCCAACATTGAACTCAGTGTCGTAATCACTCTCGGACAGGTCGTGATAAGACAACTCTAAGTCACGCACGCGAGACTGCTTCCACAGGCCAAGCGGATCTAAATTAGCCTGCTGATGGCCGCGAAAGCGGAAAGAGTTAATCAGTTGCAACACCTTAACCTGACGACTGTCGGCGGCGGTGCCGGAATTGACCACCACCACTTCACGGTGTTTATTGCGGGCCAAGTCGGCAAACTGCTGTCTGACGTCTGAGTGACGGGTTTCAAGATCGACACCGTCAAGTTTTGGCAGTTTGGCGAAAAACTCACGCCATTCATCACCAACGCTGGTAGGTTCAGCTAAGTAGGATTCATAGAGCTCATCGACGTAGGCCATGTTGCCGCCGCCAAGATGAGAAGACTCTAACCACGCCTTCATTACACCTTCGTGCATTTAGTTTCCCTTAATTTCCGCGCACCTGGAAAAAGTAGCAAAAAAATGGCCCGGTTGCATACAACCAGGCTGTTTTTCATGCACATACCAAAAAAGGGCGCATTACAGCGCCCGGTTCAACAACATAGATTTAATTTCGCCAATCGCTTTGGTAGGGTTTAAGCCCTTAGGACATACGTTAACGCAGTTCATGATGCCGTGGCAGCGGAATACGCTGAATGCATCATCCAAATCGTTTAAGCGTTGCTCAGTTGCCGTATCGCGGCTGTCTGCCAGGAAACGGTAAGCATGCAGTAAACCGGCAGGGCCGATAAACTTGTCCGGGTTCCACCAAAATGACGGGCACGAGGTAGAACAACAGGCACACAGAATACACTCGTACAAACCATCCAGTTTAGCGCGCTCTTCCGGTGACTGCAGGTACTCACCGGCCGGTGGTAACTTGCTGTCATTGATCAGGTACGGCTTCACTTTCTCGTACTGGGTGTAAAACTGGCTCATGTCGACTACCAGGTCACGCACTACCGGTAAACCCGGTAATGGACGAACCACAATTTTACCGCCTTTTAAGCCTGCCGCTGACAAAGGCGTAATACAGGCCAGACCGTTTTTACCGTTAATGTTCAAACCATCTGAACCGCATACGCCTTCACGGCAGCTGCGACGGAACGATAAACCCGGGTCCTGCTCTTTTAACTTAATCAGCGCGTCCAGCACCATCATGTCCCGGCCTTCCGGATTATCCAGGGTGTAATCCTGCATGCGCGGCGCTTTGTCGACATCAGGGTTGTAACGATAGACTGAGAATACCAACTTCTTCATCGCTGTGCCCTCTTAGTACGTACGTGCTTTAGGCGCAAAAGCTTCACGGAACTTAGGTTCCAGATTCACTTTACGCTTAAACATTGATTCGGATTCCGGTGTATACACACTGTGGCATAACCAGTTTTCATCATCGCGATCCGGGAAGTCAAAACGGGCATGAGCACCGCGGCTTTCGGTACGGAAGTTAGCCGCTACCGCAGTTGAAAACGCCGTTTCCATCAGGTTGTCCAGCTCTAAACATTCAATACGCGCGGTATTAAAATCTGAGCTCTTATCATCCAGACGGGCAAACTTTAACCGTTCACGAATTTCTTTTAACTCAGCCAAACCTTCAGCCATGGCAGCACCTTCACGGAATACCGAGAAGTTCAGTTGCATACATTTTTGCAGGTCTTTCTTAATTTGCACCGGGTCTTCACCCTGGCCTGGCTTGGTATCTTCCCAGCGCTGAGTACGCGCTAAGGCAGCATCCAGGTCTGATTGTGATGCTGGGCGTGCTTCAGAAGTTGCCGCCAACGCTTCACCTAAATGCAGACCTGTAGCACGGCCAAACACTACTAAGTCCAGCAGCGAGTTACCGCCTAAACGGTTAGCACCGTGTACTGACACACAAGCGATTTCGCCACAAGCAAATAAGCCGGCAACAATAGTCTCACCGCCGTCAGCAGTGGGTTTAATCACCTGGCCATGCACGTTAGTCGGAATACCACCCATCATATAGTGACAAGTTGGAATAACCGGAATCGGCTCTTTTACCGGGTCAACGTGAGCGAAAGTTTTTGACAGCTCACACACACCAGGCAAACGGCTTTCTAATACTTCCGCGCCCAAGTGGTCTAATTTAAGTTTGATGTGAACACCCCAAGGGCCATCACAACCACGACCTTCACGGATCTCCGTCATCATGGAGCGGGCAACCACGTCACGACCGGCTAAATCTTTGGCGTTAGGAGCATAACGCTCCATAAAGCGCTCGCCGTCTTTGTTCAGCAGGTAACCGCCTTCACCACGACAACCTTCAGTCACCAGGGTACCGGCACCGGCAATACCGGTTGGGTGGAATTGCCACATTTCCATATCCTGCAGCGGCACACCGGCACGCAGCGCCATACCTACACCGTCACCGGTGTTAATGTGCGCGTTGGTGGTAGAAGCATAAATACGACCGGCACCACCGGTTGCCAACACCGTTGCTTTGGCTTTGAAATAAACGATTTCGCCGGTTTCAATATCTATGGCAGTACAACCCACCACAGCACCGTCCTGGTTTTTCACCAGATCAAGCGCATACCACTCAGAGAATACCTGAGTTTTGTTCTTTACGTTTTGCTGATACAGCAGGTGCAATAAAGCATGACCGGTACGGTCTGCGGCAGCAGCAGTACGGGCAGCTTGTTCGCCACCAAAATTCTTAGACTGGCCGCCAAACGGACGCTGATACACGCGGCCATTTTCAAAACGGGAGAAAGGTAAACCCATATTCTCCAGCTCAGTAATCGCTTCCGGGCCGGTTTTACACATATATTCGATAGCGTCCTGGTCACCGATATAATCAGAACCTTTGACGGTATCAAACATGTGCCATTCCCAGTTATCCGGGTGACTGTTACCCAGTGCTACAGTAATACCGCCCTGAGCAGATACCGTGTGCGAACGGGTTGGAAACACTTTGGATAATAAAGCACAGCTTAAACCAGATTGGGTAATTTGCAGTGCAGCACGCATACCGGCACCACCTGCGCCAATTACGATGGCGTCAAACTCTCTTACAGGAATAGTCACTTAAACACCCCACAGAACAAACAGGCCAACCGCAACATAAGCGAAAGCCAGCGCATAAAGGAAGAATTGTAATACTGCGCGCAGAGCAGCTGATTTGATGTAATCAGTCAGCACCTGCCACAAACCAATGCGGGTGTGCACGGCAATAGACACTAAGGCTAACAAGGTAAATACCTTTACCAGGGTGTTGGCAAACAAGGCTTGCCAAACTTCAAAGGTTACTTCCGGCGTAATAAGGAAGAAACCCAAAATAAATACGCTGTACAGCGCCAGCACTATGGCTGTTGCGCGCAGCGACACGTAATCCTGCACGCCATCGCGTTTCAGGCTTGCCTGGTTCAGAACCATAACCATACTCCTGCTAATACTGCTAATACTACCCACAGCGCTATTGTTACTTTGGCACTTAAGTTGCCGGATTTCAGCTCTTCCCAGTGTCCCATATCCATAATCAGATGACGGATACCGCCAACCAGGTGATAGATAAGAACAGTGATAGTGCCCCAGGCAATGAATTTAGCCAGGTGAGACGTCATCAGTTCTTTGACAAAGTCAAAGCTCTGTTGGTCCTGCAGCGAATACGCCCAGGCCCAAATAACGAATACCAATGCGAAAAACAATGCCACCCCGGTAACCCGGTGTAAAATTGACGCTATGGCAGGTGCCGGAAACGATATGGTAGAGAGGTCTAGATTTACTGGTCTTTGTTTTTTCACAGTGCTTGCCCATCGATGCCCATTATCGAGCTCTTGTTGTCATTGTCGTTGTCATTGCTGTATAAACAGTCAACAGCCAAAACCAATACACCTTATTGCTCAAGCTGGATCAGTCCTGCCGGATTCAGCAAAAAGTGCTTGCTGAGTGAACTGTTTAAAAACCGCAATAGTATATATTTCGTGACTCGCTATTACAATTTTTGTTTGGTTTTACTCGAAAAAATCCGTATTTGGAACATTACACATTTTACGCATTAGAGCAATAATACCAGAGTCGAATACTTATTAAGCAGAAACGCATTAAAATTGACTTTCAGGGGTCGTTTGCAGTTAGAATAGCGGCCAATTTGCTAAATTCCTTTAACCCGATACTACAACAACAGGAGAAATCCAATGGCAGATAAAAAGGCCGTCGTGCAGATCGATGGGAAATCGTTCGAGTTGCCAATCTACTCTGGCAGCGCCGGCACAGACGTAATTGATGTTCGCGCCTTGGGTCAGCAAGGGTACTTCACTTTTGATCCGGGTTTTATGTCTACCGGTTCATGTGAATCTAAAATTACCTATATCGACGGCGACAACGGTGTGTTATTGCACCGCGGCTACCCGATTGAGCAGCTGGCAGACCATTCAGACTATCTTGAGCTGTGCTACCTGTTGTTAGAAGGTGAATTACCGCAAGCTGAGCAATACAACCAATTTAAGAACACCATTACCCGCCATACTATGGTGCACGAAAAAATTGCCTCTTTCTTCCAGGGCTTCCGTGTTGATGCGCACCCGATGGCCATGCTGTGCGGTGTGGTTGGCGCCTTGTCGTCGTTTTATCACTCAGATCTGGACATCAACGACCCGGAGCAGCGTAAACGCAGTGCGCATCGCTTAATTGCCAAGTTACCGACTATCTCTGCTATGGCGTACAAGTACACTGTAGGTCAGCCGTTTGTATACCCACGCAATGACTTAAGCTATTCAGCTAACTTCCTGCACATGATGTTCTCTGTGCCGGCAGAAGATTACAACGTCAGCCCTATTTTGGCCAAAGCGATGGACCGTATTTTTATGCTGCATGCGGACCATGAGCAAAATGCGTCTACCTCTACTGTACGTTTAGCCGGTTCATCCGGTGCTAACCCCTATGCTTGTATCGCCGCTGGCGTAGCATCACTGTGGGGCCCGGCACACGGCGGCGCAAACGAAGCTTGCCTGAAGATGTTACAGCAAATTGGTTCTGTAGATCGTATCCCTGAGTTTGTCGCCCGTGCTAAAGATAAAAATGACAGCTTCCGCCTGATGGGCTTTGGTCACCGTGTTTATAAAAACTTTGACCCGCGCGCCAAAGTTATGCGTGATACCTGCCATGAAGTGTTAAAAGAGCTGAACATTAAAGATCCGTTGTTAGATGTAGCGATGGAATTAGAGCGTATTGCGCTGTCTGATCCGTACTTTATCGAGAAAAAACTCTATCCGAACGTGGATTTCTACAGTGGTATTATCTTAAAAGCCATTGGTATTCCAACCAGCATGTTCACGGTGATTTTTGCCATGTCACGCACCGTTGGCTGGATCTCGCACTGGGACGAAATGCTCGGCGAAAAAGGCCACAAAATCGGCCGGCCGCGTCAGCTGTATACCGGCTACACTACCCGTGATTTTAAACCGCTGAACAAGCGTTAATTTCACCGGCACTTATCAGTAGTGTTGAAAAAGCGGCTGCGGCCGCTTTTTTCTTGCCTGCCATCCGGTATCTGATTTGCGCCACTGCGTAAAAAAAGGCAAAATCGCGCCATCTTCATCAGGATCCCTGCCCCTATGCCCGGTTTCGACGTACAGCAGTTTCGCCAGCAATTTGCGTTTTTTCAGCAGCAGCCCAATTGGGTTTATCTGGATAACGCGGCCACTATGCATAAACCACAGGCCGTGCTGGATGCAGTCACGCAGTTTTATCAACAACATAACAGCAACGTGCATCGCGGGGCGCATCAGCTAAGCCAGCAGGCCACTGTGCTGTTTGAACAAGCGCGCAGCAACATAGCCGGGTATCTTAACGCTGCTCATTCGCATGAAGTTATTTTTACCAGCGGAGCTACTGCGGCGTTAAATCAAATTGCTTTTGGCTTAATGCATACCCTGCTTAAACCCGGTGATCGCATTTTACTGACGCAACTGGAACACCATGCCAATATTGTGCCCTGGCAACTGCATTGTCAGCGCCATGGCGTGATAATAGATGTGGTGCCATTAACCGCAGATCACTGCATAGACCTTGTCGCTTATGAAAAACTGCTGGCACTTGGCCCTAAAGTCGTCAGCTTTAGTCATATTTCCAATGTGTTGGGCCATATTCAGCCGGTCGCGCAAATGGTAGCTCTGGCCAAAGCCACAGGCGCAGTTACCGTAATTGACGGTGCTCAGGGCATAGTGTACCAACAGCCGGATATGCAGCAGCTGGATTGTGATTTCTATGTATTCTCCGGCCATAAACTGTATGGCCCAACGGGTATTGGTGTGTTGTACGGCAAAACCGCGCAGTTAGAGCAATTAACGCCAATTTTTGCCGGCGGTGAAATGATTGACACTGTCAGCTTTGTTAACACTACATTCAATAAATTGCCGTTCAGGCTGGAAGCCGGTACACCAAATATTGCGGGGGCTATAGGCTTATCAGCGGCAATCTCATGGCTACAAAAATATAACACAAGCCAAATTCAGCAACATAAATCGCTGTTATTAAAAGAGTTCTACAATGGGTTGCAGGCAATAAAAGCCATAGATATTTTATCTATGCCTGTGCATAATGCCGGTATAGTGGCGTTAAATGTTCGCGGCGAGCATCCCTCTGATGTGGCTGAATTATTAAATCAGCAGCAGGTAGCGGTGCGTTCCGGCCAACATTGCGCTATGCCGTTATTCAGCTACTTAGCGCAGCAAGGCGCTGTCAGATGCTCTTTTGCTGCTTATAACACGCTGGACGATGTAAACCGGTGCCTGCTCGCTTTGGAGCAGGCCGTGGAGATTTTAACTGCATGACATTAGAACAATTATTAGCAGAAACACAGCCTGCCCTGTTACAGATAAAGCAGCAGGATTTGGCAGACATTGCCGCGGCGAAAGACTGGCAAAGCAAATACCGGGTGCTGATGCAGCTGGGTAAAAAGCTGCCGCCGGTACCGGAAAAAATGAAACAGCCACATTTACTGGTAAAGGGCTGTGAAAGCCGCGCCTGGCTGATGCATTATCACGATAAAGTGCAAGACAAACACTTTTTTGTACTCGACAGCGAAGCCCGTATTGTTAAAGGCTTAATGGCTATTATGCTGTGCCTGGTTAACGGCATGACAACCGCAGAGCTGGCGAAGTTTGATTTGTGCCATAAGTTTGATCAGCTGAATTTAAAGCCGTATTTAAGCCAGTCACGTGGTAATGGATTAACCGCTATGGCTGAAAGGATTAAAGCCTGCTGCCCTGCAAAGTAGTAATGTGTTTTGCACAGAAGGAATGCTTACGCCGACACGCCGTGAATACATCCATGTAGGCTCGATTCAGGCATCCATGCCTTCAACGGTCAGCTTTAAGCACACCTTCTGCGCTAATAACTATCGCTTTAAGCTTGTGCCAGCTTTTTCAACACTCTCGACACTGCAGCAAAACCAAAACTGGCCGTTACCACAGTAACAGCGCCAAAACCGCCGCTGCAATCCAGCCGCATACTGCTTACCCCGCCTTCAGCGTTTACCTGTGCGGTTTTCTGCTGACACACGCTGCCATCCGGTTGCGGATACACCAGTTGCTCGGTTGAAAACACACAATCGATACCAAAGCGGCGTTTCGGGTTACGGCTGTAATTGTAATCACGCCGCAAGCTATTGCGCACTTTGGCCAACAAAGGGTCATTAATGGTTTGGGTCAGATCCGCAATTTGTATTTGCGTCGGATCGGTTTGACCACCGGCACCACCGGTGCTGATGAGCTTAATTTTATTGCGCTTACAATGCGCCAGCAGGGCTACCTTGGCTTTAATCGAGTCGATAGCATCCACCACATAATCCATCTCGTCGCTGATAAGCTCACGCAGGTTATCAGTAGTCACAAAATCTTCTATCTGATGCACAATACAGTCGGGGTTAATGGCTTTAATACGCTGCGCCATTACCGCCACTTTATCCTGGCCTACTGTCTCGCTCAGGGCATGTAACTGGCGGTTAATATTGCTGATACAAACATCATCCAGGTCAATCAGCGTAATTTCGCCTATGCCGGAGCGGGCCAGCGCTTCTGCTGCCCAACTGCCAACCCCGCCGATACCAACCACACAGACATGGGCTTTGGCAAAAGTTTCCAGTGCCGCCACGCCATATAACCTGGCGATACCGGCAAAACGTAATTGATAATCGGACATCGTTATTCGCTAACCTGCTTGGGTAAAGAGTATTGTGGCCAGTTCAGCTGCCACGGCTGCATCCAGTCTTGCAGCGCATCGCTTTGCAGCAATTGCTGATACAAGACGCCCTCTGTGGGCGGCTGGACATAATGATATTCTGTATTGTGCAGGCAAAAGCGCAGCGCATAAGCGTGTAAATACACCCTGTCTGCCGCGCCGCCCTGGTATAACGCATCGCCGGCAATGGCAGCGCCGGCGCTTTTTAACGCCACGCGGATTTGATGCGTTTTGCCGCTGTAGGGTTTAACCAGAAATGCCCGAAACGGCAGGTTTTCAAAACCGCGGCTGATAAAGTAGCTTACCGCCGGGTTCTGCTGGCTGCTTAGCAGTTTCCAGCTACCGCGCCGTGCCGGTGTCATATCACCTTTTACCCAGCCCTGCTTTTTTGCCGGTTTGGCCAAACTCACCGCCAGGTAATATTTCTCTACCTGATGACTGCTGAACAGCTGTGTTAGCTGTGCTGCAACGTCGCTGCTGCGGGCAAGCAGAATTAAACCGGAGGTCACCTTATCCAGCCGGTGCACCGGGTACAATTTATAACCCAACTGCTGCTCAGCCAGCACCACCAGGCCCGGGCCATCATCAGAGTGAAAACTGACCCCGGCGGCTTTATTCAGCAGCACAAAACCGGGCGTTTCAGCTACCAGACTAAAAGCAGACGGCATCAGTTAAGGCTGGCGGCATAGCGCCTGGCGTGTTCTAAATCTGCCGGCGTATCTACACCCACTGCCGGCGTTTCCAGTGCAGTATCAACATGAATAGCTTCACCGTGCCATAGCACCCGCAGTTGCTCTAACGCCTCGATTTGCTCCAGCGTCGACGCCGGCCAATCAACATAATGCTGAATAAAGCCGGCGCGATAAGCATAAATACCGATATGACGGCGATAATGGCTGGCTAATTCGGCCTGAAATTGCCCATCGCGGTCAAAGGGGATCACACTGCGGCTGAAATACAGCGCGTAACCATGTTTATCGCTCACCACTTTAACAATATTCGGGTTGGCAATTTCTGCCGCATCCGTCAGTGGCACGGCTAATGTCGCCATCTGTGCTTTTTGCTGCGCCGCCAGATTCTGCGCCACCTGGCGGATAATCAACGGCGGAATAAAGGGCTCGTCGCCCTGAACGTTTACCACCACAGTATCAGCAGAAAGCCCGAGTTTCGCCACCACTTCGGCCAGACGCTCGGTACCGGAGTTATGCTCCGGCCGCGTCATACAGACTTCGCCGCCAAACTGGTCTACCGCATCGGCTACCCGGCGGTCGTCGGTTGCTACCACCACACGGGCGGCACCACTTTGCAGTGCTTGCTGATACACCCGCTCTATCATGGTTTTGCCGGCGATATCAGCCAGCGGCTTGCCCGGCAAACGGCTACTGGCGAAACGTGCAGGAATAACAACTATGAACGCCATTGCTCTACCTCGTCCAGCGTCAGCTCACGGGCTTCGTCGGCCAGCAGTACCGGAATATTATCGCGTACCGGATAGGCCAGACGATCAAAGGTACAAATCAGCTGCTGCGAGGCCTGATCATACTTCAGCTTGCCCTTACACAGCGGACAGGCCAATATTTCGGTTAATGCTACTTTAAGTGCCATAACTGCTCCGCAAATTAGTCAATATTGTATTTATTTTAATAGTAAGTTGTTCATCCAACTGCGCATCGACGCCCAAACTAAACCAGTTATCCCGCGCAAAAGCACGGCACTTCACCGCGTCTTTTTCTGTCATTAATACCGGGCCTTCAATACCGGCAAAATCTGCCGCAACAAACTGGTGGTGGTCGGCAAAGTAATGCCGTTGATTAACAGTGAAACCCGCTGCCAGCACCGTACGCTCAAACCGCGCCGGATTACCGATGCCGGCCACCAGGCTTACCGCGCAGGGCGCAAGTTTGGCATTACCGTTCAGCTGTTTTGCCGCTGACGGCAGCAGTGTCATTATGCCATCTGCCAAAGCAAACGGCTGGCTGTTCGCTACCACCAGGTCAGCGCCGGCCAAACGCCAGGCACCTTCGCGCAACGGTCCTGCCGGCAATAACCGGCCGTTGCCCAAACCACGGCTGCCGTCTATCAGTACAATTTCAATATCCCGCGCCAGGCGGTAATGCTGCAGGCCATCATCGCTGACAATAATATCGGCATCGGTATTGGCCAGCAGATATTGTGCTGCCGCCACCCGATCCGGACACACTACTACCGGGCAACCGCTGCGCTGTGCCAGTAACAACGGCTCATCACCAACCTCTGTTGCAACAGCATCAGGCTTTACCAACAGCGGAGTGGTAATATTGGCGCCATAGCCGCGGCTGACAATACCCGGCGTCCAGCCCAGCGCCTGTAACCTGGCGCACAGCAGCAGCGTAAAAGGTGTTTTGCCGGTGCCGCCAATGCTGATATTGCCAACAACGATGACCGGGGCTTTCACTTTGACCTGTTGTTTTATGCCGGAGCGAAACAGCAAACGGCGCAATGCCGTGACGGCGCCATACAGCCAGGCCAGCGGTAATAACAACCAATAAGCTTTATGGCCCTGATACCACAAACGTTCAGTAAAACTCACTGCGGCTCGCCAAACTGCAATTTATATAGCTGAGCATAGGCACCATTTTGCGCCAGCAGAGTGTGGTGGTCGCCCTGCTCTACAATACGGCCCTGATCCATCACAATAATGCTGTCGGCATTTTCAATCGTGGATAATCGGTGCGCAATCACAATGCTGGTGCGGCCTTTGAGCAGTTCATTCAGCGCCGCCTGAATTTTACGCTCAGACTCGGTATCCAGCGCCGAGGTAGCTTCATCCAGCACCAGTATCGGTGCTTCACGCAATAAAGCGCGGGCAATAGCAATGCGCTGGCGCTGACCGCCGGATAAGCTGACACCGTTTTCCCCGATCACCGTATCCAGACCATCCTTAAGGTTGTCAGCAAACTCCAGTACATGGGCTTTTTCTGCCACCTGCAATAAGTATTCAGGTGATACCGGCTCAGTGCAGCCATAAGTAATATTGTTGGCAATGCTGTCGTTAAACAAGGTGACATGCTGTGACACTACCGCCAATTGGCGACGCAACGATGCCAGGGTGCAATCACGGATATTATGCTCATCAATAAAAATATTGCCGCCGCTTAGCTCATAAAAACGCGGTAGCAAGCTGGAAATGGTGGTTTTACCGCTGCCGGAGCGGCCCACCAACGCAATGGTTTTACCGGCCGGCGCATTAAAGCTGATATCAAACAATACTTGTTTATCATGGCCGGGGTAGCTGAAGTTGACGTTTTCAAAGCGGATATTACCGCTGACATCGTTCAATACCGTCGTGCCGGTATCCTGCTCTACCGGCTGGTCCAACACTTCAAATACGCTGTTGGCGGCAGCCAGGCCACGTTGGAACTCACTGTTTACCGTGGTCAGTTGCTTAAGCGGGCGCAGCAACATCATCATTGAGCCGACAATAGTGGTAAATTTACCGGCGGTAAGGCTGTCAAGCATCTCAGGGAAGCTGGCCATGTAGATCACAAAAGCCAGCGCAAAAGAGGCAATAATCTGGATAGACGACACGCTGATGGCGCGGGTGGCTTCCATTTTAACATCCTGGCGTCGGGTCAGGTTGTTCACTGTGGCAAAGCGCTGTTCTTCTATTTGCTGGCCGCCAAACGACAGAATAACTTTATGGCCGTTTAACATTTGCTCCGAACAGGTAGTCACTTCACCCATAGCGCCCTGAATATTGCGGCTAAGCAGACGAAAACGTTTCGATACCAGCCGCACTACGATGGCAATAACCGGGGCTATCAGTAAAAAAATCGACGATAGCTGCCAGCTGATCCAGAACATCATCACCAACAAACCAATGACAAATACCCCCTCACGCAGCAATACGGCCAGAGCCTTAGAAGTGGCCTGTTTAATCTGTTCGGTATTGTAGGTCACCTTAGAGATTAACTCGCCGGTAGAGTGTTGATCGTGAAAACTGACCGGTAAGCGAATATAGTGACGAAACAGTTGGCGGCGCATTTCCTGCACCACATGGGTGCCAACCCAATTCAGGCAATAGCTGGCAATAAAGTTAAACACGCCACGCAAAATAAAAATGCCGATAATAAACAGCGGAGCATAGCGCAGATAGTCAGTGTTCTTCTGATTAATACCAATATCAATAAAGTCTTCTAACTGTGAGATAAAAAACACATCGACCAGGGCATAACCCAACATGCCAAAAGCAGCTGCAGCAAAACCTAACCGGTACGGTTTGACATAGCTGAGCAGACGGCGAAAAGTAGCAGGTGAAGTAAACTGAGACGCAGCCAAAGAATAGTTCTCAAAGAAAAATTTCGCTTATTCTAGCGTGTTGTTAGCAAGGTTTCAGCATTTCCCACCGGCTTTTGCAGCCAAAAGGGCATTCTTTGCGCCCGGTACTGCTGCACAGTAACCGACTCTGCTTCGATATCCAGCCGGATAGCCCCGCTTTGTGCGGTATTCAGCAGCGTTATACCCAAGGTCTCCAGCCGCTGCTGTACCGCCGGCGCCGGATGCTGATGCCGGTTATATAAACCGGCGCTGTTTAGTGCCAATAGCGGCGCCAACTGATGCAAAAAGCTGAAATGGCTGGAGCTGTTACTGCCGTGATGCGACAACACCAGCATATCTGTGGCTAAATCCGGGTAGCGCTGCAGCAACTGCAGCTCAACCTGGCGGCCGATATCGCCCGGCAGCAACAGCCGCCATCCTGCCACCGTAATTAACAACACGCAGGAACGATCGTTCTTTGCCAGCAGCGGATTGGCATCAACATGCAACATGTTAAGCGTAGCGCCCAAATACTGCTGCGGCACGGCAGCACAAGGCTGCGCAATATCAATATGGGCAATATCGGCATAAAAACGCGCCCCGGGGTACTGCCGCTGCAGCAAGGCCCAGTCGCCGGTATGGTCGCTGTCGTCATGGCTTAAAATTACCATGTCCAGTTGGCGGATCCCTGCCTGGCGCAAATAAGGCAATACTTGCGCTGCGGTAGCGCTGTGCTCACCGTAACGGGGCCCGGCGTCATACAAAATGCCGCGTGTTTTATGCTGCAGCAACACCGCCAGCCCCTGACCTACATCAATAACATGCAGTTGCCACTGCGCCGGGCGCAGCAACTGTAAGCACAGCGGCAATGCCAACAATATCGCGGCACACAGCATTAAACGCCGCGTCGTTAACCAATACAGTGCCAGTGCCACCGCCAGCCCTGCCACGACAAACCAGGACAGATCCGGTAGTGCCCACCAGCTGTTTTGGCCGGCACTCCAATTTAACCACCACAATAACGGCCGGAAGGCCCAATCGCACCATTGCCACAACCAGGCTGCCGCCGGGAAGCCGGATAACTCTGCTACGACACAAATAAACAACAACGGAATAGCAATAACACTGCACCAGGGCACAAATAACAGATTCGACAACAACGCCAACCATGAGCTGCCGCCAAACATCAACACACTAAGCAGCGCCATAAACAGCGTTAAGCTCAGTTGAAAGCGCAAAAATAACATCAGCTTGCCACGCCAGCCTGCTGTTCTACTGTGGCTTTGCCACAATAAAAATAAAATCACCGCCACCGCCAGCACCGACAACCAAAAGCTTTTACTCAGCACAAAAAATGGCTCCAGCAATAACAAGCTGGCGGTAAGTAACAACCAGTAATGGCTGTAACTCAAGGATTTATGCTGCAGCAGCGCCAATACCAGCAATAACAAGGCAAAGGCTGCGCGCACAGTCGGCACCGCAAAACCGGCCAGCCAGGCATAGACACACGCCAGTACTAAAGCTCCGGCCAGTGACAACGGGTAACGTATCGCCGACCAGGCCGCAGGCAGAGGCAGCAGCCGTAACAACCATAAGCCCCAACCGAAGATTAAACCAATATGCAAGCCGGAAATGGCCATTAAATGCGCCAATGACGATTGCAACAGCCCCTGCCATAACAGTGTGGAAAATTGCCTTTCACCAACACTCAGCGCTAACAACAGCGGCGCAGTGGGTAATGAGGCTGTTACCTGCGTTATGTGCGATACTATGTGATGTCGCGCGCTGAACTGTTGTTTAATCAGTACAGCTGCAGTGTCAGCTTTAACGCTGCCCTGCGCCAAGACTTGTTGTAACAGCGCATTGGCTTCTTTGTGCGGCCCGCCCGGGTTAGCCACTCCGGCTACCGGCCGTAAACGCACACTAAGCTGCCATTGCTCGCCGGGTTGGGGTAATTGTGCCGGCATCGGCCAATTCAGCTGTACCTGATAGCCTTTTGTTGCACCGGCATCAAGCCGTAACCTGAACTGACTATACTCAGGGTAATGTTTAGGCGAACCGAGCACTGTGCCGGTAAGCAGTTGTTCAGACGCCAACAAGCTCTGTTGCGCCTGCAGATAGGCATCGTAGTGCCAAATCCAGCAGATAAAAAATGCGGCCGCACCGGCCCAAAAGTATCTGCCGGATTTAAGCAGCCACATAGTTAGCGGCAGTAACAAAAATACTGTGAAAAAAGCTGGCACTATTGGCAAAAATAATGACAATAGGCTGCCTGCAAGCACACCGATACAAAAAGATTTCATGTTTGTTTTTTGTGAATAGGTTGTAATGCCAAAGAACTTTATTAAGAAATATTTACCATCGCCGGAAAAAATCAAGCAACAAAAGCTGCTAAAGCTGTTTGGTTCGCTGTTACACGATGGTAATTTGTGGCACCTGAACCGCCGCTCTGCCCGCGGCGCCTTTGCGGTTGGCTTGTTTTTTGCGTGGATGCCGATACCGTTTCAAATGGTCGCCTCTGCCGCGGTGGCAATTCCATTGCGGGTAAACCTGCCGTTATCAGTGGTGTTAGTCTGGATAACTAACCCGCTAACTATGCCGATTCTGTTTTATATCAGTTATTTAGTAGGCGCTGTAGTGCTTAGGACACCGCTGGAGCCCTTTGCCTTTGAAGCCAGTTGGGCCTGGCTGCAGCACAGCCTGAGTAATATCGGCAAACCATTCCTGACCGGTTGTCTGTTGATGGGAACCTGTTCTGCTGTCGCAGGCTACTTTGTTATTGACTGGCTGTGGCGGTTATCGGTGAAAAAAGAACAGTTGCTACGCAAACTAAAACGCCGGCGCAAACCGCATTAATGCTGGCCCAATACCATGGCCGGTTGCACTTTTGCGGCCCGCCATGCCGGGTATAAGGTTGCCAGCAAACTCATCAACAGGGCTACGCCTAAAGTTAAAGCCACATCCTGCCATTGCAGTAAAGACGGAATAAAGTTAATAAAATAGATACTCGGGTCTAGCAATGAATGGCCCAGTACCGAGGTAACAAAAGCAAACAACGGTTCAATATAGCTGGCCAGTAACACGCCGGCGACTGTACCAATCAACGCACCAATTAAACCATTAAGCCAGCCCAGCCACATAAAGGTCAGCACTACGCTGGCCGGCGATACTCCCATAGTGAGCAAAATAGCAATATCACCTTCTTTTTCCCGCACCGCCATCACCAGGGTAGCGACAATATTAAAACAGGCCACCGCAATCACCAGTGCCAGCACCAGATATAAAATGGTTCTTACCATCTGAATATCCTGATATACATGGCCCTGGCTGCGAAACCAGTCGAGCATATAGACATAATCCTCCGACATCCGGCCCAACTGCCTCGCCATCTGCGGCGCCTGAAAAATATCGTTGATCCGAAAGGCAAAGCCCTGCACAGCATCTGGCTCAAACGCCAGCAACTGTGCCAAATTCGCCATATTCAGCCAAATGTGGCTGTAATCCAGCTGGCCGCCAACAGCAACTATTGCCGTGACCGTTAACGCCGCTGTGCTGTGGCTGGCAAGCCGGCCATCGTCGGTCAGTTTCGGCAGCAACAATTGCACCTGGTCACCAACAGCCACCTGCAGTGCATCGGCAATACCCTGGCCCAGCACCACTTCGCCATCATTTAAACTATCCAGCTGGCCGCCACTGATATAGCTGGCGAAATCACTGATCTGCCGCTCAGACACAATATCGATGCCTCTGACTTCAGCGGCTTTAACATTACTGCCTACGCGCAACATACCATTGCTTTTGATGTAGGGTGCTACAGCGGCTACACCGGGTACGCTGGCAAACTGCTGTTGTTTGCGTTGCCAGTCATGAATGCTTTGCTGCACCGCTTCGAGCTCGACATGCGGGATAACCGACAACAAACGCTGTTTTAATGCTTGCTCAAAGCCATTCATTACCGACAGGGCTAATATTAAGATCGCCACACCCAGCGCAATGCCGGAGGTAGAACTGGCAGAAATAAAGCGGATAAAACCGCTGCTGTGCCGGGTTGAGCGGTAACGCCGGGCCAGTTGCCAGGCTAAACTAGCCATGCGCCATCTCCAGGTGGCCGGCCCGCATCAGTACGTAGCTGTCCAGTTTTGACGCCAGCTCCATATCATGTGTGACCACAATAAAACTGGTGCCCAGCTCACGGTTCAGGCTTCGCAGCAACTGATACACCGACTCAGCCGTGTGTTGATCCAAATTACCGGTCGGTTCATCAGCCAGCACCAGCGCCGGCTCGCCCACCAGAGCCCTGGCAATAGCAACCCGCTGGCGCTCACCGCCGCTGAGTTCTGCCGGACGATGGCCGGCGCGGTGCGATAAGCCGACTTTATCCAGCATAATAGCGGCACGTTGCTGCGCTGCAGCCTGCGACAAACCACGGATTAACAGCGGCATCGCCACGTTTTCCAGTGCGGTAAAATCCATCAGCAAATGGTGAAACTGATAGATAAATCCCAATTGTTCATTGCGCAGCGCCGCTTTTTGTTGGGCGCTCAGCTGCTTAATATCCTTACCCAAAATACTCAGCGCACCGCTGTCAGCTTGATCCAGGGTACCGAGAATATGCAGCAAGGTACTTTTACCCGAGCCGGAACTGCCGACAATAGCCAGCATATCGCCGCGGTTAATGCACAGGTCTACGCCGTGCAATACATCGGTAACCTGCTGACCATCACGGTAGCTTTTGCAGATTTTCTCTGCCGTTAATACATTACTCATCACGCAAAATGTCCGCCGGATTAATGCCCACAGCCCGTTTGGCCGGATACCACACCGCCAACACAGTCAGTGCAACAGCACTGAGCAAAATAAACACGAGTTGATCAAACTGAATATCTATCGGCAAAATGATGCCGGGCGCCAATTGTAAGCCCAGTGCCGCCAACAGCGGGTTTAACTGCCAACACAACAACACACCGGCCAGGCCGCCCGCTACAGCCCCGGCTATGCCGTTGCTCAGCCCCTGTACCGCAAACACATTAAACAATTGCTGATCTGTCATGCCAAGGGTTTTCAAAATGGCAATTTCAGCCTGTTTGTCGGTCACCATCATCACCAGCGCCGAGACAATGTTAAAAGCGGCCACGGCCACTATCAGTAACAACATCAGCCACATCATGGCTTTTTCCATTGCTACCGCGGCAAACAATTTACCGTGGCTTTGGCGCCAGTCCTGAACCTGCAGGCTGCTGTCGGTTGCTAACTGCTGCGCAAACTGCGGGGCAGAAAAAGGCTCATCCAACGTTATCCGCCACTGTTGTTGCTGCGCTGTGCTGCTGAGTAAACGGCGCAAATCCTCCAACGCCGTTACCGCTATCAGTTTATCTACATCTGAGCCGGTATCTAAAATACCGCTAACAGTAAATAAACGCTGGCGCGGCACCCAGCCCATCGGCGTATAACTGCCGGCCTGAGGCAGCATAAAGCGCAGTTTATCACCCACAGACACCTCCAACTGCTCTGCCAGCGCTCTGCCCAGCACGACAGCGTAGCGCTGCTGCGCAAACTGCTGCCAACTGCCAACCATTAAGGCTTGTTGCATAAAAGCCGGTAAAGCGTCGGTAGTAACACCCTGCAGCAACACACCGGTGAGTTGCCTGGGTGATTGCACCAGCGCTTCAGCTTGCAAAAACGGGCTGATTTGCGCCACGCCGGGCTGCTGCAATACCTGGCGTTGCCAGTTATCCGGGTGCTCTGCCGCAGTGGTCACTACTAAGTGCGGGATCACACCCAAAATGCGTTTTTTCAGCTCGCCTTCAAAACCATTCATCACCGAGCTGACAATGGTCAACGCCATTACGCCCAGGAAAATACCGGCCACAGAAAACAGCGTGATAAAGGAGATAAAGGCATTACCCTTGCGGCTTTGGCTGTAGCGTAAGCCGATAAATAAGCTGACTGGTAACTGCATCCTATTCTTCAGGACAAGACCTGCGTTAGATGGTAAAGTGGCGACGATGATAGAGATTATTGTTTGTCGTGACAAGCAGCTTGCAAAGGTAGCGCCATGAATGAGTTAACAGTACAGCAGTTAGCTGATGCCTATCAGGACTATTTCAGCGTTGAACACTGTATCAGCATCAATGCTAAAGCCATTGGCGGAGCCTTGCCGGATAAAACCGCGCTGACAGCCGCTATTCCACCGGCATTTTTACTGGCCTCCGATGCCGGCGGCCTGAACCCTTCAGCCCTGCGCTCACTGCACCGGCTGGGAGACCTGGCAGAGGAGCTGGCGAATTACCTGCAACAACAAGCGCGTAAAATCGATATGCTGCTGCACTACGTATTACGCCAGCAAGATGACGCCGCACAGCGCTTTGTTACGCAAAGTTATGGTGGCAGCGGCTGTTGTTATTTAGCCGACAACCCGCTGCAACCGCTGCAGATAGTTGAATTAAAACTGTTTTTGGATAACAACGATGGCGCGGTATTTTGCTACGGCCAGGTGTTAAGCTGTGAGCCACAGGCAGAAAAATGGCAGATAAAGGTTGTATTTGCCTGCATCAGAGACGAAGATCGTGAGCTGATAGTGCGGGCCAGTTTGCATCAGCAGTCCAAACTGTTAAAACAACAAGCTGAGCAAAAAGCCGGACAGCGGCAACACACTACGCCGGGCTGAACCGGCAACTACGGTATTCAAGTGTTATTAAGGGTTTGTCGTTTTACATGGATCTGATCTCCTCTTTACCACAGCTGAAACAACCTGCCGACCAGTTACATTGGGGCAATTTACAGGGCGCTGCCCTGCCGCTGGCTATTGCGCAGCTGTTAAAGCAACAAGCGGCGCTTTATTTGTTGCTGGTGCCGGACACGCCGACAGCGTTGCGGTTGGAGCAGGAATTAAGCGTGTTTTATCAAAGCGAAGATTGCCCGTTGCTCTCGCTACCCGATTGGGAAACCCTGCCATACGACGTTTTCTCTCCGCATCAGGATATTATTTCCCAGCGCTTAAAAACCCTGTATCAATTGCCACGGCTAAAACGTGGTTTGGTGATAGTACCGGTCAGTACGCTGTTACTGCGTATATGTCATCGCGATTATCTGGAACAAAACAGCTTTCTGATCAAAAAAGGCCAACAGGTTGATTTAGCCGCGCTGAAACGTCAGTTAACCGCAGTCGGCTACCGCAGTGTCGACCAGGTGATGGAGCACGGCGAGTTCTCCGCCCGCGGCTCTATACTGGATCTGTACCCTATGGGGGCTACCGCGCCGTACCGTATCGACTTTTTTGATAACGACGTCGACGGTATCCGCACCTTTGACCCCGACAACCAACGCAGCCTGGCGCAGGTTAACTACATTGAGCTGTTACCGGCGCACGAATTCCCAACCGACAAAGCGGCCATCGAGCGTTTTCGCATGGCTTATCGCGAGCGCTTTGCTGCCCGCAATGAAAAAGAGTCGCTGTACCAGCAGGTTAGCCAGGGCATACTGCCGGCCGGCATTGAGTACTATCTGCCGCTGTTTACCGAAAAAACAGCCACTTTATTTGATTACTTACCCGCCGACAGTCGCTGTCTGCTGTTAGGTGATATTGAACACAGTGCAGATAAGTTCTGGTTAGAGCTGAAACGCCGCTTTGATGACAGAGCCATCGACCTGCTGCGGCCAATTCTTGGCCCGGCCGAACTGTATTTGCCGGTAGACCAACTATTTGCGCGGTTAAAGCAATATGGTCGCATCCGCTTAAGCCAGGCTCAGCTGAGCGCAAAAGCCGGCCAGGCCAATGCCGATTTAGCCACCTTGCCGGACTTGAGCGTTAAGCACCAGCTGAAGAACCCGCTGCAAGCCTTGCAGCAGTTTATTTTACAGTTAAAGCAACAACAGGGCCGTGCGCTGTTTTTTGTTGAAAGTGAAGGCCGGCGCGAAAGCCTGCTGCAGCTGCTGCATAAAGCCGGCATCCATATTTCGCAATTTGATGACTTAGACGCTTTTAACCACAGCAAAGACGACCTTGGCATAGTGGTTGGCGCTCTGGAGCAAGGCGCCTTTATTCAGCAGCCGGCTAAACTGGCGCTGATCAGCGAAAACGAATTATTCGGCCAGAAAATAAGCCAACGCCGGCGCCGTAAACGCAGCCAGCAGGTGTCGTCAGACACCGTGATCCGCAATCTGGCGGAGTTAAGCCCGGGCCAGCCGGTAGTGCATTTACAGCACGGTATCGGCCGCTATCAGGGCTTGCAGCTATTGGATGCCGCCGGCATCGTTGCTGAGTTTGTCAGCATTGAATATGCCGGCAGCAGTAAGTTATATGTGCCGGTTACCTCGCTGCATTTGCTAAGCCGCTACAGTGGCAGCGATACCGAGCATGCACCATTGCATAAGCTGGGCAACGACAGCTGGGAAAAATCCAGACGTAAAGCAGCAGAAAAAGTGCGTGATGTCGCCGCCGAGCTGCTGGATGTGTATGCCAGACGCGCCGCCCATCAGGGTTATGCCTTTGCGCTGGATGAACAGCAATATCTGGCCTTTGCCGACAGCTTCCCGTTTGAAGAAACGGCTGATCAGCAAGACGCTATAGACGCCGTATTGCGCGATATGCAAAGCCCGCAACCAATGGACCGGCTGGTCTGCGGCGATGTCGGCTTTGGTAAAACTGAAGTGGCGATGCGCGCGGCCTTTGTTGCGGTAAACGACGGTAAACAAGTAGCTATTCTGGTGCCGACCACGCTGCTGGCACAACAGCATTTTGACAATTTTAAAGACCGCTTCGCCAACTGGCCGGTGCGGGTAGAAGTGCTGTCGCGCTTTGTCAGCCCGAAACAGCAAAAAGCTATTTTGGTCGATGTACAAAACGGTAAAGTCGACATCCTTATCGGCACGCATAAACTGCTGCAGGACGATATCAAGCTGCAGGATCTAGGCTTGCTGATTGTCGATGAAGAACACCGCTTTGGTGTACGGCAAAAAGAAAAAGTTAAAGCACTGCGTGCCAACATCGATATTTTAACCCTTACCGCCACGCCTATTCCGCGCACGCTGAATATGTCGATGTCCGGTATGCGCGACTTATCCATTATTGCCACGCCACCGGCACGGCGGTTAGCAGTAAAAACCTTTGTACGGCAATACGAACACGGCCTGATCCGGGAAGCGGTAATGCGTGAAATCCTGCGCGGCGGCCAGGTGTACTTTTTGCACAACGATGTTGCCTCTATTGAAAAAGCCGCCGCCGATTTAGCCGAATTGCTACCCGAAGCCATGATAGGCATAGCGCACGGCCAGATGCGCGAGCGCGAGCTTGAGCAAATTATGTCGGACTTTTACCATCAGCGCTTTAATGTATTGCTGTGCTCTACCATTATTGAGACCGGTATCGACGTGCCCACTGCCAATACTATCGTGATTAACCGCGCCGACAACTTTGGCCTGGCGCAGTTACACCAACTTCGTGGCCGCGTTGGCCGCTCGCACCACCAGGCTTATGCTTATTTGTTAACACCGCCACCGAAGCGGCTGACGAAAGACGCGCAAAAGCGCTTAGAGGCTATTGCCAGCCTGGAAGACTTAGGCGCCGGGTTTGCGCTGGCGACGCACGATTTAGAGATCCGTGGTGCCGGCGAATTATTAGGTGATGAACAAAGCGGCCAGATAGAATCGGTCGGTTTCAGTTTATACATGGATATGCTGGAACAGGCGGTGCAGGCATTGAAAAACGGCCGCGAACCCAGCCTGGATGCAATGCTAAGCCAGCAAACCGAAATGGAACTGCGCATACCGGCCCTGCTGCCCGACAGCTATATTCCGGATGTCAATTTGCGCTTATCCTGTTATAAAAAGCTGGCTTCGGCGCAAAGCAGCGACGAGCTGGATGAAGTGCAGGTGGAACTGATCGATCGCTTTGGTTTATTACCCGATGCGGCAAAAAATCTGGTAGCGCTGTCTGAGTTTAAGCTACAGGCCCAGGCGCTGGGAATTCGCCGTATTGAAGCCAACAATAAAGGCGGCGTGGTGGAATTCAGCGAGAAAACCGCTGTGTCACCGGGTTATATTATTGAGCTGATCCAAAAACAATCACGGGTATTCAAACTCGAAGGTGGGCAAAAGTTGCGTTTTACTATTGCCTCGAACGACACGGCAGAACGCCTGAGCCTGATAGCCAACATGTTGTCTGACTTTGCCCGACATAAGGTAGAAAGATGAGTAACACCATTAAATTTTGTTGCCTGGCAGCAGCTATGCTGAGCAGCGCTGTCAGTGCCCGGGAACAACGCTGGTTTGAAGTGGAAATGATTATCTTCAGCCAAACCCCTGCTAACGCCCTGCAGGAGCAATTTGATACAGTGGTTACCCCGGTTAAACCCGGTCGCGCTATTGATTTATTAACTTCGCGCTACCAGCCACCACTGAAAAACCTGCTGGCTGAATTGCCGCTGTGCCCTGTACCGCAGCAATTCAGTATCGAATATGCCGTGCCGCAATTAGCCGCCAACCTGCTGTGTATTTTTGAACCCCAGCCTGAAGCCTGGCAGCAGCGTAACTTGTTTGAGCCGCGCTTAACCATCAGCACCGTGCCTTATCCGCAGCAAACCGCTGTAGTGATTAGCGGCGACGCCGTGCACCAGAGTGTGCCCTATCTGGCCGAAGCTGAAGCACTGCAGCTGGGTGATATTGCCGCTAAAATTCAACGCCAGCCCGGTAACAAACTGCTGTTGCACACCAGTTGGCGCCAGGCGCCGGTAACAGAGCGCAGGGCCATTGCCAGCCGCTGGTTTGCCGGACAAAACTTCAGTACTCAGTTTGATTATTGGGGCCAGCCACGCCACCCAGCCGATGTGTTGAACGCCGGAATTACTGCAGCAGAGCCAGCCGGCAGCGACAACCCGGCCACAACAAATGAGCTACTGACCAATATTGAGCAATTGTTGCAACAATTAACGGCCAACAACCAGTTACCTGAACAACCTGCAGCACCGCTGGATGTCGCCACAAATAACAGTTCGGCGTTAGCCAGCCTGCCGGACCAGGTATGGCAATTGGATGGCTTGTTCAAACTGCATTTAGACCATTACTTATTCGTTAATACCGAGTTTAATTTGCGCCTGGCGCAGCAAGATAAACTGCAAACGGTGTATGTGCGGCAAAGCCGGCGGGTGATCAGTGGCGAAATCCACTATCTGGATCACCCTTACCTCGGCATAGTGTTGCAAATTCGTCGGTTTGAGCCACCGCAGACAGAAGATATTGAGGCTAACTTGCTAACGGAATGATAATTTTCGAATAAAACTATTGCTAAAGCGGCGTTAAGTGCCTAAGCTTCTGCCGTCTTTAACATCTTTATACAAAACTGTACGGGTAAACAACATGTTATTTTCTTATATTACCTGTACCGTATCAGAGCAGCACTGACCATTATGAATGAGCTGAATCCAATGCCGGAGTTTACTCCGAAACAGTATTTGCTGTTGTTGGCGTTGTTATTACTGGCAACCAGTTGCAGTCCGGTGTTGGGCTGGCTGTTTCCCGCCCTGGTTGGTACCGTTTGGCTTACTTTTCTGCCACCTTTGCTTGGTTTATATCAGTTGTTGTTACTGTTTCGCAGCTTAGGCATCATTAATTTGCCGGGCGTAGCCTGCTATTCAGCCATTCTGGCACCGTTATCATTGTTGAGTTTTTATCAGTTTATCCTGCAATAACCCACTCTTTTGCCATTTTTGCGTTATTATAGCGCCCACATACTCTGCACAGCGTCACAAGGCTTAATATAGCCGGTACCTTGTTGTGCTCATTTTATTCTCGTTAAGGTTTAGCAACGGATGTCGATTAACTGGTTTCCGGGCCATATGCACAAAGCCCGTAAAGAAATTGCCGAAGTCATGCCGCAGGTTGATATTATTATCGAAATGCTGGATGCCCGTATTCCGTTTTCCAGCGAAAACCCGCTGGTGCCGCAACTACGCGGCAATACGCCCTGTATTAAAGTATTAAATAAAGCCGATTTAGCCGACCCGGAATTAACCAAGCGCTGGATTGAACATTTTGATGCCCAGTCCGGCGTAAAGGCCATTCCTATCAGCCAGCAGAACCCGGAGCAAATCCGTGCCTTGCTGCAACTGTGTAACGACATGCTGCCACAGCGTAATTTGGATATTCGCGGTGCCCGCGCCATGATTATGGGCATTCCCAATGTCGGTAAATCTACCTTAATTAATACCCTGGCCGGCAGAACCATTGCCAAAACCGGTAATGAAGCCGGCGTTACCAAGATGCAGCAGCGCATTAAGCTGGATAACAATGTGATCCTGACCGACACGCCGGGTTTTCTCTGGCCTAAACTCAGCCCGCCTACCTGTGGTTATCGCCTGGCCGTAACCGGTGCGATTAAAGATACCGTGTTCGACTACGCGGATATTGCTATGTTCGCTGCAGATTACCTGCTGCAACGCTATCCGCAAGCGGTCATGCAACGCTTTGGCTTAACCGAACAACCTCAGAACGACCTGGCGTTAATGGATGCTATCGGTATCAAGCGCGGCGCAATGCGCAAAGGCGGTATCGTCGATCTGGAAAAAGCCGGCAGTATTTTAATCACCGAACTGCGCGCCGGTAACCTTGGCCCCATTACGCTGGAAACGCCGGAAATGGTAAGCCAGGAGCAAATTGACGCCAAAGCCGAAGAAGGCGCCAAAGCAAAGGAAAAAGCCGAGCGTGAAGCCGAGCGCAAACGCAAAGCACAGCGAAAATACCGCTAAGCAGCTGTCCCGAGCACTGTTACGCCAAAATGTTACTCAACAACTGCTGATACTCGGCAAATTTGTCCTGTTGCTCGCTGTCGAGCTGTTCATGCGACAGCTGCTGCAGCAGGGTTTTCGCCAGCGCAATATGCCCCTCATCCAGCGCCTCCTGGCCACGCAATGCCGCCAGCACTTTTAGAATATTTAATGCCACACTCATATTATTCGGCGTTAATGAAAACGCCTGCTCTAACGAATTCAGCGCCGCATGAAATTTATTGCGTTTAAAAAACTCCACCGCCATCCGGTTTAACTGCTGCGGCGTAAAGTGCACCGCACTGCGCTCAGCGGCTTCCTGTTCAATGTATTTGCCCACTACCTGATTGGTCAGGCCGGTGCCGGTAATTTGCCGTTTAATCGCATCCAGCAACGATACCGCATCTTCACGCCGGCCCAGCTCATGCAGGGCTTTCACTTTATCCAGGTTATCCTCTACTGAGGTACCCGGCCGCAAGCTAACCTGATTATCAACAATACCCTCAGCCTTGCTGCGCTCCTCGCGGGCCGTATGTAACCTGGCCCGCACCACCAGCAGTTGATCTTTTAATTGCGCCGCTAACGGCAGCTGTTTTTCCAACTCAGTTAGCAGTAAATCAGACTGGCTCAGCACTTTTACCGCATCGGCTTTATCCAGCGTCGTAGCATAATCGATGCCGGCACGCACCACGTTAAGCCGCAGCAAAGGCGAGTCATGAATCGAGTTTTTCGCATGTTTGGCCATAGCAATAGTGGCCTGATATTGGCCGATATGGTCGTGATTTAACCGTGCTAAATCCAGCAGGCGTTTATTGCGTTCAATGTTACGCGGCGCTAACCGTGTGGCTTTTTTAATTTCTTCATAGGCCTGCTCATAGTCTTGCTTACCTATGTAGTAATGCGCCAGCATATCGTAAGTGGCAAACCGCGTGTCGGTTTTGTCGGTAAGTTGCTGCAACAGCGTCTGAATTTCTGCCAGCTTATCTTGTTGCAATAAAGCCTTGATATAGCCCAGATAAGCCCATGACAGCTTATGGCTTTTCAGTAAGGTATCGTAATACACCGCGGCGTCGGCAAACTCGCGCAAATTCAGCAGGCATTCGCCTTTTAACCGCTTCATCTGCAGATGGTATTTACTCAGCGCTGGGTTAAGCAAATGCCGTTCGGCAAAATACACTGCCTTGCTGTAATCCTGGCGATCAATCGCCTGATACACGTTAAACAAGGTGCGTTTTACTTCCAGTGTCACCGGCAGTCGCGTTTGCACATGCTTACTGTTTAACGGTTTAACCCAGAAATCATCCGGCTGTAACTCAACAATGCTGTTGACCAAATCTTCACTGGTTTCCGCACTGAGGAAAATTAATACCGTGCATTTAGTGACATACCGCTTAAACTTCAGCTCTTCGAGCAAATGAAAACCGTCTTTGTCGCTTTTAACATTAAAGGCGCAGATCACCACATGAAACAGAGTTTGTTCGCATAAACGCAGGGCATAATAAGAGTTCTCGGCATATTTAATATTCACGATGCCCAGTTCAAGTAACGCCGATTTAATGACGTTTTGTACCAGTATCTGATCATCAATAATCAGTACATTTAACTTGTCATAAGCGGTAAGTTCTTCTTGTTCCATCAGCGTACTTGTTCCATCAGCATACTTTGCATCCCTGCGACAACGGCTATAAATGCACTAAGGTTAATATCAGTTATATTAGCAAGCTGCGATAAAAGCAACATCGCGAAAATATAATCCGCCGACCCCATTGTCAGTCGCAGCCATCACCCCAAACTCAGCAACCAGACGTTTTATCAACCGAGCCAGAGGGCCAAACTATGTTTTATCAACTCAGCATCGTACAAATGAGCAAAATGCTACAAAATTTACAGCATATACTGGATAAAGGCGCCGCCTTTGCCGACAGCAAAAAAGTAGAGATGGCGGTACTGTTAAACTCCAGACTGGCACCGGACCAGTTTAACCTGACCCGCCAGGTACAAATTGCCTGTGATACGGCCAAGCTCGGTGCAGCAAGGCTAAGCAACAAAGTAGACAGCGCGCCAAAACATGCTGATGATGAAACCACCCTGGCTGAGTTAAAACAACGTATCAGCGACACTCAGGCTTATTTGGCTACGTTTAGCGCAGCGGATTTTGCCAACGCTGCCACGCAGAAGATCAGCCAACCGCGCTGGGAAGGTAAATATTTAACCGGTGAAGAGTTTTTAATGCAACATGTACTGCCGAACATCTACTTCCATGTCACTACCGCTTATGCCATCTTGCGCCACAATGGTGTCGATGTCGGTAAAAAAGATTATCTTGGTGCCATGCCTTATAAAGTTTAATTAGCAACAACAACAACGCCGGGTCATAACCCGGCGTTGTTGTTTCAGGTGTCAACCGTGTTAGCGTTCTAACACGATACGGTAACGTGCCTTACCACTTTTTAAATGCGCCAGTGCCTCGTTTATTTGCGCAAACTTAAACATTTCCACTACCGGTTTAATATTGTGTTGCACGGCAAACTCAAGCATTTTGGCAATGGTAGCCGGGCTGCCAACCGGTGAGCCAGACACAGAGCGCTGCGCCATAATCAGGCCAAATACGCCGATGTTCAGCGGCTCCAGCGTGGCGCCAACAAAGTGCAACCGGCCTTTGGGCTTTAATGTCGACAGGTATAAATTCCAATCCAGCGCCACATTGACAGTAGAAATAATAAAGTCAAAGCGCCCTGCCGCCTGCTCAATTTCGGCACTGCTGCGTGAATTAATGCACTGATGCGCACCCAGCTCTTGTGCTTCTGAGGCTTTACTGTCGCTGGAAGTAAAAGCAGTAACTTCACAGCCCCAGGCACGCAGAAACTGCAGCGCAATATGGCCAAGGCCACCAATACCGATTACTGCCACTTTATCGGTGGGTTTTATATCAAACTGCACCAGAGGGTTAAATACAGTAATACCGCCGCAGAACAGCGGCCCGGCTGTTTTCGCATCCATGCCATCCGGCAATGGCACCACGCTGGCAGCATTCGCCCTTACTTTGTCGGCGAAGCCACCGTGGCGGCCTACTATGGTGCCTTGCGCCTTATTGCACAGGTTATGGTCGCCGCTGCCGCAGCTACTGCACACTTTGCAGTAATCTGAATGCCAGCCCAAACCCACCACCTGACCGGCTTTAAGATGGCTTACAGCAGAGCCCACCGCGCTGATACGGCCCACCACTTCGTGGCCGGCTACCAGTGGGTAAGCCGACATACCCCATTCATTATTTAACATTGACACATCTGAGTGACAGATGCCGCAGTAATCGACGTCTATTTCCACGTCATCGCGGCCAAGTTCCCCGGGCTCATATTGCCAAGGCACCAGCTTGGCATTAGCTTCCGGTGCGGCGTAAGCGTTAATCATATTCTCTCCTGCAAGGTTACGGTGTAGCACTTTGTGTAGCTATACAGCTAACAGTATTGACCAGATCTGTGCGCCCGCCCGGAAATAACCGCAAGGCGCTCACTATTTGTACAGCAAGGCCTGTTTCTTGCGCAGCTTTCAGGTATAATCCGCCGACTTTTTTCCGGCCCGGCCAACTTTAAGAGACACTATGACAGTACAAACCTTTGACCCGACACAAACCACCACTCTGGACACTCCTGCCAAAGCCTTAGCAGAGCAGGCTAAAGCCGGTGCCGGTAAAGGTAACACCATAGGTTTTGTGTCATTGGGCTGCCCGAAAAACCTCGTCGACTCAGAGCGTATTCTTACCCAACTGAAAAGCGAAGGTTACAACATAGTACCCAGCTACGACGATGCTCAGCTGGTTATTGTTAACACCTGTGGTTTTATCGACTCTGCGGTGCAGGAGTCGTTAGATACTATTGGCGAAGCCTTGGCCGAAAACGGCAAAGTGATTGTCACCGGCTGTTTGGGTGCGCGCGAAGATGAAATCCGCCAGGTACACCCGAATGTATTGGGCATTACCGGGCCGCACAGCTATGAAAACGTATTAAAGCAGGTGCATGAATTTGTACCTAAGCCCAAATACGACCCCTTTACCATGCTGGTGCCGGACCATGGCGTTAAACTAACGCCCAAGCATTATGCTTATTTGAAAATCTCTGAAGGCTGTAACCATCGTTGTACCTTCTGCATTATTCCGTCCATGCGCGGCGATTTAGTCAGCCGCCCGGTAGGTGAAGTACTGGATGAAGCCCAGCGGCTGAAAAATGCCGGCGTAAAAGAGCTGCTGATCATCTCGCAAGACACCAGCGCCTATGGTGTTGACGTAAAACACCGAACCGGTTTTTGGAACGGCTCACCGGTAAAAACCTCGATGCAGTCACTGTGTGAAGCCTTAGGCGAGATGGGTATTTGGGTGCGCTTGCATTATGTATACCCTTACCCGCATGTCGATGACATTATCCCGCTGATGGCACAGGGTAAGGTACTGCCGTATTTAGATATCCCGTTTCAGCATGCCAGCCCGCGGATTTTAAAGCTGATGAAACGCCCGGGCCAGGCCGACCGCGTATTAGAGCGGATTAAAAAATGGCGCGAGATTTGTCCTGAGTTAACCATCCGCTCCACCTTTATTGTCGGCTTTCCGGGGGAAACGGAAGAAGACTTCCAAATACTGCTCGACTGGTTACAGGAAGCACAACTGGACCGCGTGGGCTGCTTTAAATACAGCCCGGTAGAGGGCGCCAAAGCTAACGACTTGCCAGACCCGGTAACAGAAGAAGTAATGGAAGAGCGTTACCATCGCTTTATGCAAACCCAGCAAGCGATCAGCAGTGCACGGCTACAAGCGAAAATCGGCAAAACCATTAAGGTGCTGATTGACGAAGTAGACGACGAAGGCGCCATTGGCCGCAGCCACGCCGATGCGCCGGAAATTGACGGTGCTGTATACTTAAACGGTTTAACCGCGGTTAAACCTGGCGATATTATCGATGCCGTGGTCGAAGAAGCCGATGAATATGACCTGTGGGCCTCGTTGGTTGAATAACGGTTGTAGTTAAGTGAAAAAGGCAGCTTAGGCTGCCTTTTGTCTGTCTGTGCGGTTAACTACTCCAGTGTCAGCAAGCGCTGCTGCACATCAGACAGTTGCTGGTTATACAGCGCTATATAAGGCAGCTCAGCATCACTGGCTGCCAGCTTCAGCGCATAGCCACGCTCTATACTACGCACTATAGCCAATGCACCGGCCATGCGGCCGCGGTTACCTTTAATCGCAGCTTTAATGTCTTTATGCAGATTAACATGGCGTAAAAACAGCTCTGACGGGATATCAAACAGCAGATCTGTGCCGGAGATCAGCGCCGCCAAAAAGTACTGTTGGCATTGCACGGCACCGAGTTGCCACTGCTGCGCTATATGTTGTGCCGTATAAGCCCGGGTTAATACCGTTATTGCTGCCGCCGGTGAAGTACCGCTAAGCACTGCGCACATCAGCAACCATTTTCGGGTCAGTTCCAGGCCAAGCCGGGTCACAGTTTCTTTAATTGAGCCTACTTCACGCGTTCTGCGGTACAGCGGGCTGTTGGCAATTTTCAGCAGCCCCATCACTATATTGGGTTCATTTTTCAGCAGTGCCGACAACTGAGCAATATCCGGCTCGGCGGCAAACAAACAGCTGATAATCTCTGCTACTTTAAGTGCGCCGGGTTCAATTTTTTTGCCGGCCACCAGCAGCGATTTGGTTAAAAAATAGCCCTGAAATAAATCACAGCCCAGCGCTTTAAAAATAGCGAACTGCTCATCCGTTTCTACCCGCTCGGCCAACCATAATAAGCCTGGCCGGCCAAACTGCGTTTTATAGCGCTCTGTATCGGCCAGGTTGCTGTTTAATACATCCAGCCGGACAATATCAGCCAACGGCAACAGCTGCTGTGCAACCTCTGTCAGCGCAACGTCATGCAGTGCCAGCCGAAAGCCCTGCTGCTTCAACACTCTGAGCGCGGCAATATAGGCTGCATCCGGCTGCGGCGGAATAACCGGCTCCAGCACAACAGTGTCCGGCTCCAGCGGCAAAGCGCGGCCTGATAAGATAAAGTCAACCGCCACGGCAACAAACAGCGGCGCCTTATATACAGCACTTTGCGCGCTGATATCACTGCACAACTGCTGTAACTGAGCGTCGCTGAGCGCGGCATCACTCAGCAGCAAAGCGCTGACACCGGCGCCACTACGGTTAAGCAAGGTAATGGCATAGCGTTTTTGCTTACGGTCAAAAATGGGCTGGGCAGCATACACTTGTTGGATAGCAGTGCTTTTGTCGGTTTCCATGCTTTGGCGGGTCAAATCCTGTCCTTACCACAATACAATTCAGATAAACGCGGCCAATATAAAGCCACACCGGCATGCTGTCCAGCAGCACGCCGGTTATTATAATAACGCCTTTATTGCTCCCCCCAAGCCCTCCAGCGTCAGAGCATACATACGTTTTTGCATCAGCTGCTCTATCATGCCGATAGAATAATAATGCCCCCACCACTGCTGCGGTTGGGGGTTGAGCCACACTGCTTTGGGATACTGCGCCAGCAGACGTTGTAGCCATACCTTGCCCGGCAGCTCGTTAAAATGCTCGACACTGCCGCCCGGGTAGTCAATCTCGTACGGCCCCATAGTGGCGTCACCGACGAAAATCAGCTTATAGTCACTGGCGTAGGTGTGAATAATATCGTCAGTTTTAATTTGCTCAGTGTAACGGCGTTTATTATCGCGCCACACACCTTCGTACACGCAGTTATGAAAATAGAAAAATTCCAGATGTTTAAATTCGCTTTTAACAGCGGCAAACAGTTTCTGGCATTGTTCTATATGGTCATCCATTGAGCCGCCAACATCAAAAAACACCAGCAGTTTAATGGCGTTGTGCCGCTCGCGCATAAAGCGTAAATCGAGCCAACCAGCCTGCTCTGACGTGGCCTGAATAGTGCCGTGTAAATCCAGCTCGGTCTCTGCCCCACTGCGGGCGAATTTACGCAGCTGTTTTAGTGCCAGCTTTATACTGCGGTTGTTAAGCTCACTGTCGGTGTCCAGGTCTTTAAACTCGCGCTTATCCCACACCTTTACCGCACGGCGCGCACCGCTGCCCTGCTGCCCTATGCGCACGCCTTCGGGGTTATAACCGTAAGCGCCAAAGGGTGAGGTGCCGCCGGTGCCAATCCATTTATTGCCGCCGCTGTGTTTTTTTTGCTGTTCAGCCAAGCGCTCTCGCAGGGTTTGCAGCAGTTTATCAAGGCCACCCATGGCTTGCAGTTTGGCTTTATCTTCATCGCTGAGTTTGCGCAGCACTTCAGGCACCAGCCACTCCGGCGGTATGCTGGCGGCGATGTCCACCTCTGCTACCCCCTCAAAGTACTCAGCAAAGGCGCGGTCGAATTTATCGTATTGGGTTTCATCTTTTACCAGACACAGCCTGGACAGCTGATAAAAAGCTTCAGTGTCAGCAAAGATCACTTGCTGTTTCAGCGCATTAAGTAAATCCAGCAGTTCGGTAATGCTGGTTTTTAAGCCGTATTTGCGCAAAGTAAAAAAGAAATCGATTAGCATGGCAAGTTCCGCAGTCTGGCTTGCTCATATATCAGGGTGAGACTGGAAACTCGTTTTGGTCGGCGCAGAGTGTCTGAGCGCAGGCGCCAGCCGAAGCGAGTTGCTGCGACGAGCCAAAAGGAGTATTGCAGTCGAGCCAGGAGGCAGCACAGAACCCGCTCTATCAATTCAGCGTATGCCACTCTTATCTGCCCTGTCTTTTTGCCAAAAACGCCAATTTCTCTACCAGCGCCACATCCTGCTCATTTTTCAGCAGCGCGCCAAACATTGGCATTAAGCCGCCTTTTTGCTGCTTGTCGGTTAATACCTCTGGCGGAATATCTTCGGCCAGCAATAACTTTAACCAGTCGAGCAGCTCAGACGTCGACGGCTTTTTCTTTAAGCCTGGCAGCTCACGCAGCTCAAAAAACACCTCCAGCGCTGTGCTTAACAGCTGCTGTTGGATCTGCGGGTAATGCACAGCGACAATGGCGCGCAAGGTATCGGCATCCGGAAAGCGGATATAGTGAAAAAAGCAGCGACGCAAAAAAGCATCCGGCAGTTCTTTTTCGTTATTTGAGGTAATAATCACAATTGGCCGTTCAACCGCGCTTATTTGCTCGCCGGTTTCGTGCACGTAAAACGCCATCCGGTCCAGCTCGTGCAGTAAATCGTTGGGAAACTCAATATCGGCTTTATCTATTTCGTCTATCAGCAGTACCGGGCGTTTAGCAGCAGTAAACGCCTGCCACAATTTACCCGGCCGGATATAGTTATTGATATCGTGCACCTTGTCACTGCCCAACTGGCTGTCACGCAAGCGCGACACCGCATCGTACTCGTACAGGCCGTGCTGTGCCTTGGTGGTAGATTTAACATGCCACTGAATAAGCTCTGTGCCAAGGCTTGCCGCCAGCTCCTCTGCCAGCCGCGTTTTACCGGTGCCCGGCTCGCCTTTTATCAGCAGCGGTTTTTCCAGCGTTACTGCGGCATTTACCGCTAATGCCAGTTCATCAGACACGATATAATTATCTGTGCTTACAAAGGCCATTACTACCCTCTACTCTTATTGTGAAGCCCGTCAGGCTTGTGGTGAAATGTAATATCTTATAGCCAAAAGCTACTGTAATTTTTGCCACGCTGGCGTATTCTTATAACCAATTTATCGTAAACGGAGTTTTTTTATGGCAAACGTCTATGCAGACAACTCATTGTCTATCGGCCGCACCCCGCTGGTCAAATTAAACCGGACTATTGAAGGCGGCGCTAATGTCTACGCCAAAATTGAAGCACGTAACCCCAGCTTCAGCGTAAAATGCCGCCTGGGCGCTGCATTGATTTGGGATGCCGAGAAAAAAGGTACCTTAACGGCTGATAAAGAAATTGTCGAGCCTACCTCCGGTAACACCGGTATTGCGCTGGCGTTTGTTGCGGCCAGCCGTGGCTATAAGCTTACACTGACCATGCCGGCCACCATGAGCTTAGAGCGACGCAAGCTGTTAAAAGCGTTAGGTGCCAATTTAGTGCTGACCGAAGGCCCTAAGGGCATGAAGGGCGCCATTGAAAAAGCCAAAGAAATTCAGGCATCTGACCCGGATAAGTATTTAATTTTAGGCCAGTTTGAAAACCCGGCTAACCCGCAAATTCACTTTGATACCACCGGGCCGGAAATTTTTAATGACTTAGACGGCAAGGTCGATATTTTCGTTGCTGGTGTTGGCACCGGCGGTACTATTACCGGTGTCAGCCGCTATCTGAAACAAGAGAAAAAGCTGCCGCTGTTAAGCGTGGCCGTAGAGCCGGCAGAATCGCCGGTGATCACTCAGGCCAAAGCCGGTGAAGAGTTAAAGCCCGGCCCACACAAAATTCAGGGTATTGGTGCCGGCTTTATTCCGGGTAACCTCGATTTAGCTCTGGTGGATGAAGTGGAGCGCGTTACCAGCGACGAAGCCATTGCCGGCGCCCATCGTTTGATGCGCGAAGAAGGCATTCTGGCCGGTATTTCCTCCGGTGCCGCCCTGGTCGCCGCCCAGCGCCTGGCCGCAAAACCGGAAAATGCCGGTAAAAATATCGTGGTAATTCTGGCCAGCGCCGCCGAGCGTTATTTAACCAGCCCGTTATTTACCGAAGTGTTTACCGAACAGGAATTACAGCCTTAATCAAGCGCTTAGCTATAATAAAGGGCTGCTTATGCAGCCCTTTTACTTTACAGCGCGGGCAAAAGGTTCCACACTGAGGAGCGTATTTACTAACCGGATTGTACCGATGAAGCTATATTTTTTGCTACCGCTGTTCCTGTTGTTGGCTGCTTGCGGCGACGATAGCCCTAAAGTTAACGCCCAGTGGGGTACGCCGGAGTACATAGCAACCGAGTTTTTTCATGCCTTGTACAATGAAAAAGATCTGAATAAAGCCAAACAACTGTGCACCAAAGACTACGCAGACTTAATGGAATCCTATGGCACTGTGCGCCAGGTTGGCCGCACCTTAATGAATATGTCATTTGAACAGGTGGATATTCGCGTAAACCGCAGTGGCGGCAATTTACGCGAGCAATATGATAACCGCGCCGATATTACCTTGTTGCTTACCGGCCAGCACGACGGTAAACAGGTTGACGAGCTGCGGGTAGTCGAAATGGTTAAAGATGGCAGCCGCTGGGTAGTACAGGCCGTTAAAGTGGATAAGTTCGCCAGCAGCGCCCGTTAGCGCTGAAAAAACGCCGCTATGCGCTGCTGACACTCAGCCCCGTTTAACAAACGCTGAAATTCGACCAATTCATTAGCAATGGTTTGCAAAGTCAGGCTCTGCTGCACCTTGAGCAGTGCCTTGCTGCTTTGTACCGCATCTGCCGGCAAGGCCGCCAACGCAGTGGCTTTCTCCAGCGCTAAGGCCATCACCGCATCCTGGCTTACTACCTGATTTACCAGCCCCATCTGCTGTGCCTGCGCGGCGTCAAAGGCTTCACCGAGCAATAAATACTGTGCCGCGCGCTGATAACCGGCCACATTGGGCAACAACACGCTGGAGCCGGCTTCCGGGCATAAACCCAGTTTGGTAAACGGCAGCTGAAAACGGCTGTTATCGGCGGCGTACACCAGATCACAATGCAGCAAAGCGGTAGTGCCGATACCAATGGCTAACCCCGCTACGGCGGCCACTAACGGCTTGGGAAACTGTGCCAGCTGATACAGAAACTGCACCGTCGGGTGCTGTGCATTTAATTCACCGGCACCGAGAAAATCCTGTAAATCATTACCGGCACTGAAACAGTCGGCACTGCCCTGCAGCAATACCACATGAATACTGTTGTCTGTCGCCGCCTGCGCAAGGGCGGCGGTCAGCTCGCGGTACATCTGCTGGCTTAAGGCATTTTTCTTCGCCGGCCGGTTCAGGCTGATTTGCAGCACGCTGTTGTGGCGCTGCAGTACAATATCACTCATGCTTATCCTTGTTAATCCCTGATTATTTGCCCGCTACGCTGCCTTCACGGCGCGGATCGGCGGCTCCATGCAAGCCGTCCGCCGTCACCATAATGGCGTGCAGGCCGCTGTTTAAATCCTGTACCTGCACTTTGTAGCCCATATCTTCCAACACGGCCTGTTGCTGCGCCAGCGCAGTGTCTTTTTCCAATGCCAGATAATCATTACGATGGGTAATACGTGGTAAATTCAATGCCTGCTGTACATCAAGCTGCCAATCCAGCACTGCCACTATGCTTTGTGCCACATAGTTAATAATGCGACTGCCGCCGGGTGAGCCTATTATCAGTTTCAATTTATTATCAGCATCAAACACCATCATAGGTGCCATTGACGAGCGCGGCCGCTTGCCGCCTTCTACCCGGTTTGCCACCAGATGGCCGTCAATTTCCGGGCTGAGGCTAAAATCGGTCAGCTGGTTATTTAATAAAAAGCCGCCCACCATCAGGCCGGAGCCAAACACGTTTTCAATGCTGGTGGTCATGCTTACGGCATTGCCGTCACTGTCAACAATAGAAAAATGGCTGGTATTCGGCAGCTCCGGCGATGGTGCAGGCAGTAACGCCGGCGCGCCCTTTGGTATTCCGGCTTGTGCCGGCTTACCCGCTTTGTTGGCCTTAATTAAAGCCGCACGCTGTGCCAGATAATCCGGCGCTAACATGCCCTCTACCGGCACCTGAACAAAGGCCGGATCGGCCAGATAACGCTCCCGATCAGCAAAGGCCAGTTTCGCCGCCTGAGCCAGCAGATGCGTGGTCTGCACGCTGTCCGGCGCCAGTTTGCCAACCTCGTACTGCTGTAAAATGCCCAGTATTTGCATTACCGCTATACCACCGGAGCTGGGCGGTGCCATACCGCATACCTTGTAAACCCGATACGCCATGCACACCGCATCGCGCTGCACTACCTTGTAGTTAGCCAGATCATCAACACTAAGTGTGCCGGGGTTTACCGGCGCTGTTTGCACCCGCTCACTGATAGCTTTGGCCAGCTCACCACGATAAAAAGCGTCCGGCCCCTTGCCGGCAATGGCTTTCAGCGTGGCGGCATAAGCGGGGTTCTTCAGCACGCTGCCTTCTGCCAGCGGTTGGCCGTTGGGCATAAAATACTGTTTGCTGTCATAAAACTGCGTAATACCTTTATTCCAGCCTTTTGCCAGCTGGTTAGCGGTGCGCGATGATACCGGGAAGCCCTGTTCTGCGGCCTTGATGGTATCAGCAAACAATTCAGCCCAGGGCAATTTACCATACTGCTGATGCGCCTCTGCCAACATAGCAATTACGCCCGGCACGCCAACCGATTTACCGCCAACATAGGCCTCGCGCCAATTCATTGGTTTACCCTGCTCAGTAAATAACAACGGCGTGGCCGCTGCCGGTGCCATTTCGCGGCCATCAAAAGTCGTCAGTTGCTGCTGTTTAGCTTGCCAATGCAGCATAAAGGCGCCACCGCCGATACCGGAGCTTTGCGGCTCTACCAGGCCCAGCATCAGCTGGGTGGCAATAGCTGCATCTACCGCACTGCCGCCTTTGGCCAATACTGCACGGCCGGCTTCTGTCGCCAGCGGATGGGCGGCGGCCACCATATAGCTTTTGGCACTGACCAGCTGTTGCTGATAAATACCGGTTGCCGCTTCCGGCTCGCGGGTTTCCTGCTGCGCAGCTGCAGCAAAAAAGGTGAAACCACACGCCACAACAGCGGCGCGATACAGTAACAAAGCAACACTCATAGCAAATACATCTGGTAAAACTGAAGTGATCACACCCTACCCGGTTAGCCGCGTAAGATCAATATGCGTTAGCGCCACTGGTCTGCTTAGCCTGACGCTTTGCCGTTTAAACCGGCAGTACAACGCGCCGGCGCAGATTTTACTTGACCCGAAGCAGCGGATCGTTTTGCATAGACGGCCTGAATCCTAACCAGACGACCTTTACCTTGCCCAGCTTTTTGCCATTCCCCCCCCGCTATTGGCCTTATCTGCTGCTCGGCGCTGTAATAGTGCTGTTGGCAATATTACCGCCCGGTTGGCAACAACTGCTGCAGTATCACCGCAGTGCTATCGGCCAGGGTGAATACTGGCGCTTATTCAGCGGCCATTTGCTGCATTCAAATTATTGGCATTTACTGCTGAACCTGGGCGGTTTACTGCTGGCCATGCTGCTGCACGGCCGTTACTGCACTTACCGTCAATTGCTGTGCTGCTGGTTGCTCTGTGCATTGGCCATCAGCCTGCTAATGTATGCGTTCAGCCCGCAGCTGCAGATTTATGTCGGGCTGTCCGGGCTGTTACACGCCATGCTGACGCTGGGCGCACTGCAGGATATTCAGCGTAAACTTACTACCGGCTGGTTGCTGCTGGCAGGCCTCGCGGGCAAGGTACTGTGGGAGCAATGGCATGGGCCGGACGCCAAATTAGCGGCACTGATTAACGCCGACGTTGCTATTGATGCGCATTTGTATGGCTTGCTAAGCGGTATTGTTATTGGCCTGGCCGCTATAGCGCGACAGCTGCTAAAGAAAAAATAGCCAGGCGACCAGACTGGCGGCCAGGCAGTAATACAACATCGGCACCAGGGTATAGCGGATAATCTCGCCCTCGCGGCCGTTCAGCCCTACCACACTGGCCGCGGCAACCACGTTAACCACACAAATCATATTGCCGGCATTGGCACCGAGCATTTGCAGCGCCAGCACTAAGCTTTCCTCAAGGGCGGCATCCTGCGCCATTGCCTGTTGAAAACTACCGAACATTAAATTAGAAAAGGTCGCAGAGCCGGCAATAAAAGACCCCAGCGCGCCGACTAAGGGTGCCATCAATAACCACATCGTACTCAGATGCTCAGCCGCCTGTTCTGCCAGCGCCAACGGCATCGCTGCCAGCCCGGCATCGTTGACATCTGAATGCAGAAAAATCCGCACCATGGGCACTGCGGCGGCCAGGGCAATAAAAGATGGCCACAGCATGGCGCTGCTTTGCCGCACAGCGGTTTTAAGTTGCTGCGCACTACCACCTTGCAACAGTAACGCGATCAGCGCCGTAAGCACAAATAAACTGCCGGGCAGATATAACGGCATAACGCTAACCGAAATGGCCGAGCCGAAGATATCCGGCCAGCTGACACTGACACTTTGCAATGCCGCTTTAAAGGGCAATTGCGGCACCCGGCTCAGCACCAGCAGCAACGCCACGATAATATAAGGCAACCAGGCCCGTAACAGACCGGGCCCTGCCTGGTTAAAGCTCACAGCAGGCACTGCAGCCGGCTCAAATGGCGCTGGCAGTAAAATGCCACGCTTTGCCATAGTGCAGACCAACGCCAAGCCAATTAACGCCCCCAGCACCGAGGGAAATTCCGGCCCCAACAATACCGCTACACCATAGGCCGGCAATGTAAACGCCAGGCCGCTTAACAGCGCAAAGGGCGCCATCGCAAAACCGGCACGCCAGCCTGATGTAGCGCTGAAAAAACGGCAATACAGCACACACATCAACAGCGGCAGCACTGAAGCTACCATGATATCAATACTGATAGCCTGCACCGCGACCTGTTGCAGCTCTGCCGGCGTAATACCGGGTACGCCCTGAGCCAAACCTACCAACACCGGCGTACCCACAGCGCCAAAAGATACGGCGCTGGAGTCGGCAATTAATGCCAGCACCACAGCCGCGAGCGGGCTAAAGCCCAACGCTACCAATAATGGTGCCGCAATAGCCGCCGGGGTGCCAAAGCCGGCCGCGCCCTCGAGGAAGCTGCCAAACAACCAGGCAATAATGATCAGCTGTACCCGCTTATCACTGCTGATGCGGCTAAAACCCTGCTTAATACTGTCAATGGCGCCGGTCTGCTGCAGCACTTTAAGCAGTAAGATGGCGCCAAACACTATCCAGAGAATGGTTAGTGCTATCACCAGGCCTTCGGCGATGGCTGCGCTTAGCTGCAACAGCGGCATCTGCCAGACAAAGAACGCTAATAAGGCGGTACACACCAGACTAAGCGGCATAGCTCTGCGCGCCGGCATGCGCAGCAGCACCAATAAGCTAAACACGCTGAGTAGCGGCATTAACGCAGTGATCAGTTGTAATAAGCTCATCCTTGCTCCTGCTAACGCTGCAATTTACACCAACGCCGTGTTAAAACGACGCCGGTGCGCTAAACTCCATTACCGCTTTACTCAGTGGATGCACAAAGCGGATATATTCCGCATGTAGCAATAAGCGCGGGCTTTGGGCTACGATATCTGCCGGCGCATACAAAGTATCGCCCAGCATGGCATGGCCCAGCGCCAACATATGCACCCGCAGCTGATGCGAGCGGCCGGTTACCGGCTCCAGTTGCACACGGCTTTGATTGGTCGCCGTGTTGTAGCTGACTAACTGATAGCGGGTTTGCGACGGCTTACCTTGTTGCTGACACACTTTATACAGTGGCCGCTGCTGCTCGTCGGCGGCCAGCGGTAAATCAATCACGCCTTTGGCTTTGTCCAGCTTACCGTTTACCACCGCAACATAGCGCTTTTGCACGCTACGGGCCTGAAACTGTTTACTGATATCTGACAACACCCGCTTGGTTAGCGGTAATATCACTAACCCTGAGGTGTCGTAATCCAGCCGGTGCACCACTTCAGCAAAGGGAAATTCGCGCTTTACACGGCGGATAAGGCAATCCTGATTTTGCGGATGGCGGCCGGGCACCGTTAACAGCTTAGCCGGTTTATTCACCACCAGCAGGACATCATCTTCATACACTATTTGGTATGGCTCGCTGCTGGCAGACAATACTACCAATTCTTCTGCACTGTCACTCATAAGGCTCTCCGCTGGATAAACAGCGGCCATTATGCCGTAAAAGCCCTTCGTCTGCCGGATAAATTCAGCTAAGCTACTCACTTTATTGCTAAGTTTACCACGCCATGACTGACGCCTTTATTTACCGCCCGCCCACCGGCATCCCGCTGAATATCCTGTACCAGGATAAAGACCTTATTGTGCTGAATAAGCCCGCCGGCTTATTAACAAACCCGGGCCGCGGCGCGCATTTGGCCGATTGCCTGCTCAGCCGCGTGCAGCAACAGTATCCACAGGCATTATTGGTACACCGGTTGGATTTAGCCACCTCCGGCATCGTGGTGATGGCGCTGCGACGCAAAGCCGAAGCGGCGTTGAAGCAGCAATTTGCCGAACGCCGGGTAAGTAAACGTTATCTGGCATTGGTGTGGGGTAAGCCGGTACCGGCCGAAGGCACTGTCGATTTACCGCTGCTCGCCGACAGCCACAACCCGCCGAAACAAAAAGTCTGCTTTAGCGCCGGCAAGGCGGCTATTACCCACTATAAAGTACTGCAACAACTGGCCGACCGTGCCCTGGTGGAATTAACCCCGATTACCGGCCGCTCGCACCAGTTACGCATGCATATGCTGCAGCTTGGCCACCCTATCTTGGGTGATGCGTTTTATGCCACGCCAGAGGCCTTAGCTGCAGCCCCGCGGCTGATGTTGCATGCTGCCAGCCTGGAGCTGAACCAGCCGTATAACGGCAGCAGACTGCGTTTTGACGCCGACAGCGATTTTGTCAGCGCCCAAGGTGTACTGATACCCTGAGCTAATACCCTGAAGCAGCAACAAAATTGCCGGCAGTGGCAATGGTAAATTGTATTTTGCCAGCTATAGTGTTTTAAGCTGCTGAGCGGCGCGATTACGCCCAACCGGCGCTACATAACGATAATAAAACAGGAGCTTAGCAATGAGTATGCTGCACGAGTTTAAAGCTTTTGCCATGCGTGGCAATGTAGTGGATATGGCGGTGGGCATTATTATTGGTGCCGCCTTTGGTAAAATTGTATCGTCCTTTGTCAATGACGTTATTATGCCGCCGATTGGTGTACTGTTAGGCGGCGTTAACTTTCGCGATCTGGCAGTGGTAATTCAGCAAGCAACAGAAACCCAAGCCGAGGTAGTGATCAAGTACGGCATGTTTGTACAAACTATTATTGATTTTATCATTATTGCTTTTGCTGTATTTTTTGGCGTTAAGGCAATGAACTCGATGAAGAAAAAAGAAGAAGCCAAACCAGCAGCAGTAGCTGAAGTGCCGGAAGAGATTAAATTACTGGCAGAAATTCGTGATTTGCTGAAAAAGCCGTAATATCACTTAAGCTATGTCGGTTGGATAAAAAACGTCTCCCTTGGGAGACGTTTTTTATTTATCACAGCCCGAAGACTGCGGCAGCAATACCCGATTTGGCTCGTCGCAGCAACTCGCCCTACTGCCTGCGGCAGGGCTCAGACACTCTGCGCCGACAAAATCGGGTTTCCTGCCTCATCGCAGTTTTATCTGTGCTTTACAAATTCTGCTCAAATAACTTATAAATCCGGCGGTATTCATCCAGCCAGCTGCTGGGCTGACGAAAGCCATGCGGCTCTACCGGGTAAATCGCCGTTTCAAAATTAATATTTTCCTGCTCAATCAAACGCTGTACCAACCGCACTACATCCTGGAAGAACACATTGTCATCTACCATAGGTGCATTGATCAGCAATGGTTTTTTCAGGCCCTGGCTAAAGTAAATCGGCGAGCTGCGCTCATAAGCAATAGGGTCAATCGCCGGAGTGTTAAGGATGTTCGACGTATAAGCATGGTTATAGTAGGCCCAATCACTTACCGGTCGCAGCGCCGCACCAGCCTGAAATAAATCCGGCCGGGTAAACAACGCCATAAAGGTCATAAAGCCACCGTAAGAGCCGCCGTAAGTACCAATACGGTTACGGTCAACATTGGCATTAGCCACCAGCCAATCTACGCCATCGGCTAAATCTTCAATTTCCGGCGTACCCATGCGCCGGTAAATGGCGGTACGCCAATCACGGCCATAACCTTTAGAGGCGCGATAATCCATATCCATCACCACATAGCCTTGTTGTGCCAGTAAGTTGTGGAACAAAAACTCGCGGAAATAGCCCGACCAGCCTAAATCGCTGTTTTGCAGATAACCGGCGCCATGGTTAAAGATAACGGCACGGCGTTTTTCGCCCTGCTGATAATCTGCCGGGTAATACACTTTAGAAAATACCGGCTGCTCTCCATGGCTGGATGGCACCGCAACAACCTGCGGAGCAACCAGCGGCAACTGTTTAAACTGCGCTGAAATAGTATCGGTAAGGCGTGTTATAGCGCTGCCCGGCCAGGCATCGGCCAGATATAACTCGTTTGGCAGTAAGTTAGTGGAGAAATTTAACAGCAGCTTTTGCTCATCCGGCGACAGCGTAAAATCAGTGTTGCCGCCCAATTGCGTCAGCTGTTCGGTCTTACCATCGGCCAGCACGGCGCGGTATACCTCGTAGTTACCCGGGTGCGCTACGTTGGCTTTAAAATAAATAAATTGATCATCACTGCTCAGCACCGGATCGCTTACTTCAAAAGTGCCACTGGTCAGCTTTTTAGCTTTACCTTTTACCGGTTTAACATACAAATGCGAGTAACCGCTCTCTTCTGACAGGTAATACAGGCTATCGCTGTTATTTAACCAGCCGTAGTCATTAAAGGCATAGTTAACCCAGGCGGTGTCGTGCAGCCGGTGCTGCGGTACCAGGGTTTTCTTTGCTAAGTCTACCGTCGCTATCCAGCGGTCTTTATTGTCCAGCGCCTTTAACATCAACGCCACCTGGTCGCCGGAGCTGTGCCAGCGCATAGCACTCTGGCTCCAGTACCAGTCGGTCATCAGGCCAATATCGCGGATCACTTTGGCCGACTTGTATTTTTCGCCGCGCGCTTTGGCATTCTCGGCTTTTACCTCTGCCAGCACATCTTCGTTATAACCCGGTAAACTGGTGTAACTCAGCTCTGCACGGCTGCCATCCTGCAGGTTCAACAATAAAATACGCTGTGGTTGTGGTGTTACATCATGTACCCGTGCCCGCACCGGCTCAGCCGCAATATCACCGTTGGCGGTAATATAGTTCGGCATAATGTCTTTGTCGTTACGCTTGGTAGCCTTGCGTACCGCGACCATTAAATAGTTGGCTTTAGGCGACAAACTGGCAGCTACCACCTGCATATCTTTACCTAAATAAAATGCCGTTGGTGCCAGGCTGGCATTTTGCTGTTGTAATTGCTGCTTAGCCTGATACCGCTGCTGTGCGGTGTTTTGCTGCAATGCAACAAATTCAATCAGCTTATGCTGCTCTTGTGCCAGATAACCGCCCGGGATGGCCGGAGCTTTGGGTTTATCGGCCAGTTTCAGGCTGGCAAGCTCTGTACGCGTGCCGCCGGTTATATCCTGCGCATAAAAGGTCCAGCCTTCGCGGTAGGCCAGCCGGCCATCAAGCAAAAACTGCGGCGCACTTTGTACAGCATTGTCACGGGTCAGTTGCGTAACGGCAGCCGCGCCCGAATCGTTATTCATGGTGCGAACAAACACATCGCCTTCAAAGATCCACGCCTGCAGGCTGCGATCTTTGTTATATACCGCTTGAGCGCTGCCGGTTTCATGCAAGTTAGCCAGCGCTACAGCAGTGCCGTTATCTATGCTGCCATTTGCCCCGCTATCAATTGCTGCAACAGGTTTGACATACCAGTCACGCAGTTCACTGCCCTCGCGCTTACGCTGGTAGTACACCCGGCTGCTGTCTGCACTCCAGTGCGCACTTTCCGGCTGGCGGCCAAGCCAGTCCGGGTCTGCCATAATTTGTTCCATGGTCAGCTGAATACTGTTATCAGCCTGATGCACAGCAGGCACACTGATGCTGGTGGTAGTATAGGTTTGCGGTTCGGCTTTTTTTGCCTGCAGTGGGCCGGCCAGCACCAGGCTGCACACTGCCACAGCCAGCACAGAATGACGGGTCATGTTCATAGCAAGATTCTTATAGTGATAAAAGACGCCCTGTTATACAAAGCCCGGCGCTTTAACGCAACACAGCAGTGCAATAATGCGGCTGACAGCAGAGCAGATAAGATTAAGCGGCATAAAAAAACCGGCCCAAACCGGGCCGGCTAAAAAACAGCGTGAATAACAGGTATTCGAACAGCTGTGGAGAAGTTAAGCCGCTATATTAGCGCTGATCTGCGCTAAACGCGCGCTGGCTGCGGTAAGTGCCGCCTGCTGTGCGTCAGTTCCCATATTCAGTCCTTCGGCATAAACAAAGTGTAGATCTTTTAAGCCGACAAAGTTAAAGAAGGTCTGTAAAAACGGCGTTTGGCTGTCCAGGCCGGTACCCTGATACACACCGCCGCGGGTTGCGAAAATCACCACTGGTTTATCATCCAGCAAGCCTACAGGGCCCTGCTCGGTATATTTAAAAGTGATGCCGGCGCGGGCAACGCGATCCAGCAGAGCTTTTAACTGCGATGGTACGCCAAAGTTGTACATCGGCACACCGACAATAATCACGTCAGCCGCTTTAATACGCTCAATAATATCGTCTGAGATGGCGGCCAGCTGCTGCTGAGTGCTGCTGCGCTGCTCCGCCGGTGTCATCCAGGCGGCCATCTCTGCCATCTCCAGGTGTGGTATCGGGGTGGCGTTTAAATCCAGCGTATCCAGTTTAAAACCGCCTTGCGGTAACTGTGCAATAAATTGCTGCGCTAACTGAGCTGAATGGCCTTTATCACCGTTTATAGAACTGTTAATTACTAAAATCTGTTTCATCATCATCTCCTGCTTTTCAGTTAGCTTTATAATAAAGTAATTTTTTAGGATGAAAATCAGATTAAAACGCACATATCTTTCTATTTTTTAATTTATTAAATAACCAATCCACTGCCTGTGGCAGAGCGTAAATAAAGCACAATGCAGCATTCACGTCGTTGAGCGACCTAATCGGGAACATGAAACATGTTGAAGTCAGTCAGCGTACCAAGGCATGATAGAGGACTTAAACCTCTTACGGATACTCCGGCCGCTATGACAGAGCAACAAAGCAGCAATACGCAATGGGAAGACGCTCTGACCTTTGTCGCCTTGCAACGCGACAAAAGCGCCTATGCTGATTTGTTCAGTTACTTTGCGCCACGGCTGAAAGCCTTTGGCATGAAAATGTTTGGTAATGAACAGCAGGCATTGGAAATGGTGCAGGACACCATGCTGAATGTATGGAAAAAAGCCGCCTTATTTGATGCATCGCGCGGCTGCGCTTCCACCTGGATTTTTACCATAGCGCGTAACGTACGTTTTGATATGTTGCGCAAAAAGCAAAGCCGCAAAGACGATATCAGTGCCGACGATTTATGGCTCAACGGTGAATACCCCGAGCCGGAGTCTGACAGTGATGCCGGGCAATGGGACAATCAATTGCTGACAGAAAAACTGGCGCCACACTTTAACCGCTTGCCACCTTCGCAGCGTGAAGTAATGGAAAAAGTTTACCTGCAGGAAAAAACACATCAGGAAGTATCAGACGAGCTGGCCATTCCACTGGGCACGGTAAAGTCACGTATCCGCCTGGCGCTGGACAGATTAAGAGAGGCATTAGATGGCGCACGCAATTAAATATCACCCGGGCATGTCATTGCTGGAACAATATGCCGAAGGCACTTTAACGGCCGATGTGGCGCTGGCGGTTGCTGCCCATATAGATTTGTGCCCGCATTGCCAGCGTTTAAGCCACGATATTACCGTTGACCTGGCAGCACAACTGGAAAAACAACCGGTGAAAACCGGTACTGACGACTGGAGCGACATGCTGGCGGCTATTACGGCCCAGCCGCAGCAAGCCAAACCCCGTCCCGCTATGCCGGCAGCCCCGCAGCCTATAGTGGTGAATCAACGTGAATTTTTGCTGCCCCGTGCCCTGCAACGCCTTGCGGCTAATCATGGTAAATGGCTGCATTTAGGCGGTATTGCCACAGCAAAACTGCCGGCCGGTGCAGAGCATCATGTGTCGCTGCTTTACATCAGCAAAGATACGGAAGTGCCGCAGCATACCCATCTGGGTTTGGAAATGACGCTGGTGCTGGCCGGTAAAATTGTCGATGAAAACGGCGAGTACTGCGCCGGCGATTTACTGATTAATTCGCCCGATGATACGCACACGCCGCGTACTTTGGCGGACGAGGACTGTTTATGTTTGTCGGTACTGAGCGCCCCGCTGCAGTTTAAAAAAGGCCTGACGCGATTACTCAACCCTTTGCAACAGTTCTTTTACTGAGCAACATTGTTTTACTTAGCAGGAAGTACTTCACGCCGGCATTTGCCGGCGTATTTTTACGGTATTACGTTGTCAGTTACTTTAGCAGCGCTGTACCGCCTTTAAGATTAAACACCTTGCTAAAACCCATCCGGCCCAGCACTTTACAGGCCACCAAACTGCGGTTACCGGAGCGGCACACCAGCAACAGCGGTTGTGCCGGTTGCAATAACTGATTGAGCAAAGCATCGGCCAGTTTAGACAGCGGAATTTCCAATACCGGATAAGGCTGCGCCAGGTACTGTGTTAATGCACCGGCGCTTTGTTCGTGCGGCTCGCGCACATCTACGATATGTAACTGCGGCCACTGTTGCATAAAAGCTGCCAGTTGCTCCGGCGCTATAACATCGGTGGCATCAGATAAACTCACTGCCACCAAGCCGCACAGATGCTGATGTTGCTGCTGTAACGTAATCGCCTGCTGCTGCAGTTGTGGTTGCCAATCACTGTCGGCGCGGTTTTGCAGCAAGGCCTGCAACAAGGGTTGTTCTTGTTGCGCCAATGTCAGATGAGTAAAAAAGCGCTGGGCATAATCATGGCTGGACAAGATCAGCGTATCGGCATTGATATTAGCCGCCAACAAGCGAATGCTGCCGGCCAGAGCGGCTATATCACCACCGGCTAAATCGGTACGGCCAACCCCGCCCGGCAGCAATACATCGCCGCTAAACACCGCGACTAATTGCTGTTGCCGCTGTAGCAAAATGCTTACCGCCTCCGGCGTATGGCCGGGCGTTGCCAGCTTTGTCAGCCGGTATTGGCCACAAGCCACAGCCTCGCTGTGCTGTGGCCAGCCCAACACATCACAAGGTGTTTGGCCGCAAGGGTTACCCAGCAACACCAACAGCTCCTGTCGCGCCGATACATGGTCGCGATGCAAATGCGTATCCAGCACGGCTTTAAGCGCTAAGCCCTGGCCCTGAATAATATTGGCAATACGGCCGGCCAGTGGCAATACCGGGTCAATGACCACCGCTTCACGGCTGTGCGGGCAAATCAGCACATAGCTGCACAATGCTTCGTGCTTTAATTGCAACAAACCGCGGGCATGAATTTCCAGCGTGGGCGTAGCATCGGTTAACACCAAACAGTGCTTTGACACCACAGCAGCCAGTGCACGGATGGCCTCACAGGCCTGGTGGCATTCTGCCGCTGTCATCGCCGGGCCAAAAGACAGCCGGATAGCGCCCTGCGAGCGCCAGCTCTCCAACCCCATTGCATCCAGCACAAAGCTGCTGGGCACTTTAGAGCTGCAGGCCGAGCCGGAGCTGACACGAATACCGGCGGCGTCAAATAAGTCCATAATATCTTTGCTGTAAAAGCCGGGCACCGAGAAGTTAATCGTAGTGGGCACCACATGCGGCACATCGCTGTTCAGCACCAAGCCCGGAAATACCTGCGTTAACGCCGCCAGCAAGTCATGCCGGTATTGCCACAATACCTCTTCGCGCTGAAACGCCGAACCGGTGGTTTTGGCCAGTTCAGTAAACACCGCATGTAGCGCCGCTATGCCCGGCAGGTTTTCTGTGCCGGAGCGCAAGCCGCTTTCCTGGCCGCCACCGGCAATAAACGGCTGATAAGGCGCGTTTTTACGCACATATAAAAACCCCACGCCTTTGGGTGCATACAGTTTATGCCCGCTGAAAGGCGCGTAATCAATGCTGGTGGTAGCAATATGCAATGCCATTTTGCCCAGCGCCTGTACGCAATCTACCATCCAGTATACGTGCGGGTTAACACTGCGGATCAGCTGCTCCAGCGCCCATAAATCCTGCTTCACGCCGGTTTCATTGTTCGCGGCCATGGTGCAAATCATTGCCGCCTGTGGCAGGGCCGTTTTGATAAAGTTGTAATCGAGTTGGCCATGCTGATCCACCGGAATAGCCTGCACCGTGGCGTTAAGCTGCAACACCTTGTTCCAGTGTTTCAGGCTTTCGGGTACGGCTTTGTGCTCTGTAGCACCATATAACAGCAGGGTATCCGCGCCGCTAAGGCCGCGTTCACGCGCGGCTAATAACGCCGACACAATAGAGGTTTGAATACCTTCGGTAGCACCGGAGGTAAACACTATATCACCGGTGTCGGCGCCGATAAGCTGCCGGGCCAGCGCGCGCGTGCGTTCCAGTTCAGCCTTGGCTTTAATACCGGTTGCATGGCTGCTGCTGGGATTACCAAAACCGCGCTGCATAGTATGCATGGCGGCCTCTGCCGCTACCGGTAACACCGGGGTAGTAGCATTATTATCGAGGTAAATTTCGCGATGCGACTGGCTGGACATTACCGGCTCCCGTTATAACTCAAAAGAATATCTTATTCCTCGCAATAATAACCGGCAATACGACTAAGCTCAAGGCCGCGGCGCCTTGCTCAACGACCGGAAACAACAAACCGCCCGAAGGCGGTTTGTTTACAGCAGGTTATTCAACCAAATCTTTCGGAATTTGCGGCCGTAACTCTGACCACACCAAACCACTTTCTTTACCGTACTTACGCACCGCCAATACCACTTCGTCAAACTTGCCGTTCTCAGCATAGAGTTTAATCTGGTGATAATACTTACGCGCCAATTCACGCGCCTTAGGGTGCGAGAAGTAAAACCGTGCAATCTTGTTATACAAACCACGAAAGCCGTTTAAAATCAGCACATAAATGCGATTTTCTGAGTAACGTGCCAGTTCATGGTTCAGGTTGTAATCAAACTCGGCAAAAGCTTCCGGCGTATCTTCCAGCGCTTCTGCCCCGGCAAACAGCTCGATCACCTGGGGTGAATGGTTTTTTATCGCACCGCGAATATAAATGGCGCTGATATTAGTACGGGCCGACAATAAATCATCTACCAGTTTCGGCATTTGATCTTCATCCAACCGCGCCAGGGTTTCCAGAATATTTAAACCCGAGGTTTCCCAAAAGTTGTTCACTTTGGTTGGTTTACCGTGCTGAATAGTCAGCCAGCCATCACGGGCCAAACGCTGTAATACTTCACGCAAGGTGGTGCGGGTAACACCGATTAACTCAGACAGTTCGCGCTCTGCAGGCAAAATAGACCCTGGGGCAAATTTACCGTTCCAGATAGAGTCAACTATATACTCTTCAGCAAACCCGGCAGGGCTTTGCGCTTTAATCAGATTAGTCATGCGGATCTGTCCGTCTTCTTGGTCAAAAAAATTTGGACTGATTGTACCAGAGCGCTGCCAGTTAACAAGTCACCGCCCTAAAATAGCGCTGCCGCTCAGCCCGATTGTACATTAACAGCAAATGCCGTAGATTAACGCTGGCAGATAAAAAACTCCCGTCAGAAGGATATAAAATGCTTCAAAGAATCAAACGTTTATCTATGCAGTCTTGGGGTTGGGGCCTGGTGGTACTGTCTTGCCTGGCCTTGCTTGGCACAGCACTGTATTTTCAGTACGGTTTGAATATGCAGCCCTGCATTAAGTGCATCTATGTCCGCACTGCCTTTGCCGGTGTCTTGCTGGCCGGCATTATTGGCTTGCTTACCGCAAAAAATACTCTGCTGCGCACTGTTGCGCTGGCCGGCATGTTGGCGGCAGCAATATTTGGCATCATGCAGGCGCACGAACTGCTTGAGATAGAACAATTGCTGGCTGAAGGCGGTTTTTTCAGTTGTGCCCTCTTTGCTGAGTTTCCGACATGGTTACCGCTGGATAAATGGTTACCGGCGGTGTTTGAGCCTACCGGTAGCTGTGGCGATACCAGTTGGCAGTTTTTTGGTCAAAGTATGGCGTTTTGGAGTGCGGTTGCGCTGTGGGCTTATGCCGTTGTAGCGGCAATACTGTTGCTGTCGCAGTTTGCCCGCATCAGCAATAACCCATATCGGGGCTAATAAACACGAACCGGCTTGCCCACGCCAACGCGCCGTGAACCCATCCATGGGGGCTCGACTCAGGCATCCATGCCTTCAACGGTTGGCTTAGGGCAAGTCGATTCTCATATTAGTTGGTATTCAATACCTATTGGCTAAGATTTGGATAATCGGTATAGCCCTCTGCCCCGCTGGCATAAAACAGCTCTGGTTTAGGCGTATTTAACGGCGCATCTTTGGCAAAACGCTGCACCAAATCCGGGTTAGCAATATAAGGTATACCAAAGGCTACCGCATCCGCCGTGCCCGCGGCCAGCGCCGCCTCAGCAGAGGCTTTAGTGAATTTTTCATTGGCAATATACACCCCACCAAACTGCTGCTTCAGTTGCGGGCCCAGGCTATCGTCACCCCGGGCTTCACGGGCACAAATAAAAGCAATACCGCGCTTACCCAGTTGCTGCGCCACATAGCCAAAGGTATCGGCACGGTGCGAGTCGCCCATAGTGTGCGCATCGGCGCGCGGTGCTAAATGCATACCTACACGGCCGGCGCCCCAAACCGATACCACCGCATCAGTGACTTCCAGCATTAAGCGGGCACGGTTTTCAATGCTGCCACCGTAGTTGTCGGTACGTTTATTAGTGCTGTCCTGCAAAAACTGGTCAAGCAAATAGCCATTAGCGCCGTGAATTTCCACACCGTCAAAACCGGCCTTTTTCGCATTCTCTGCGCCCAAACGGTAGGCTTCGACAATACCGGCAATTTCGTCGCTTTCCAGCGCGCGCGGCGTAACATAGGCTTTTTTCGGCCGCATTAAACTAACGTGGCCCTCTGCCGCTATAGCACTGGGCGCCACCGGCAGCTGGCCATCTAAATAATGCGGATCGGAGATGCGGCCCACATGCCACAGCTGCAGCATAATGCGGCCACCGGCCTGGTGCACCGCAGCCGTTATTTTGCGCCAGCCGGCCACTTGCTCGTCAGACCAAATACCCGGCGTATCGGGGTAACCCACGCCCATCGGGGTTACCGAGGTAGCCTCGGTTAAAATAAGCCCGGCACCGGCGCGTTGGGTGTAATACTCCACCATTAAATCATTAGGCACCCTGCCCGCACTGGCCCTGCAGCGGGTTAACGGCGCCATAATAATGCGGTTGGCTAACTGTAAATCACCAATTTGAATAGGATCGAATAAGGTTGGCATAGTGTTGTCCTGTGCGTTAATAAAAGAAGGCGTTAAAGCTCGTGGCTTATCTGCGATAAAAATTGGCCGATAAGCTCATCATTACGTTTAAAAAAATGCCACTGCCCCACTTTTTGGCTGCTTATCACACCGGCACGCTGCAAGGTAGCCAAATGCGCCGATACCGTACTTTGCGACAAGCCGGTTTGCCGCTCTATTTTGCCGGCGCAAACACCCAGGCTAAGCGGATGCTCCTGATCAGCAAAATACTGCTCCGGCGTTTTCAGCCAGTGCAAAATGTCACGCCGCACCGGATGCGCCAGCGCCTTAATAATGTCGTCCAGCTGTTTTGGGGTCAGTGTCATTTGTCATTCATCGTTAAATTTAAATATCGCGATAGAACGATATATAGGGTTAATGCAACGGCATTTCAAGGGCGGGGTTTAAAGTAAATCGGGATTTGTAAAACGCCAATAATCATTCCAGTTGCTCAAATCCAGCCTGGTTATTAAGTGTGCTGAAAAACGAGCTTTGTCAGCGTAGTGACAACATCTGCAGATATTGGTAATCACTTCATAGGCTGACGAATAATGGTCTTCCAGTTAGCCGGATCAGCCCGTCGAATATCACTCAGGTATACTTCATGGTGTTTGCCGGTAAGGCCAGAGTGCTGAACAATATATTGATGAACCCGCTGTATGGTAGGTCCTTCTTCGCTAAAAGGACCTATATGAAGTATCTGGCTGCAGCGCCCTTCAGTAAAATGTTCTAACCTGAGGTCATTCACTGCCGGCAGCGACTTCTTTCGCTTAACCTCTGCTATGGCCGCGTCAATGACTGCTGCCCCGACAAAATCGGGCTGCATAATCATCATTGTCCACTGCCACTTCGACCTGTCGTTGCTGATAAAAGAGGACATATCATCTGACCACCAAAGCCCTTCGAGTGGCATCACTGCGTAGTCCACGCCTTGCGCATTCTTTTTCATCATAAACTTAGCCGTATAAGAAACTGAGAATAAAGCTTCCACAGCATCAGCGTAAGCTTGAGACCCGTTGGGATCACCTTGGCCATCGATCATCAGAAACTGAAACGTAGGAACCTCAACCTGAACTACTTCCTTCGCGGATGGTTTGTAGAGATGCTTTAACTCCTTTTTGAGGTCAATTTTTAGCACGGTTTCCTCCGATTATGGCATACGTTGTTTCAACAAACAGTTGCGAATTGGAACTCGAAATTCTTGATGCTGGCAGCAGGAGCTAAGCCGCCCTCGCCTATGCCGTTATCTTCCGCTGGCTGTACTGTGGCTCTAAATCATGCAGCAAGTAGCGGCCAAACTGCAGGTCTTTTACTTCACTGAGGCAGTCTTCGCTCAAATCAGCGTAGCATCCTGCCACCCTGTTTATAAAAATGCCCTTTAACCAAGCAATAACCTTATAAATTATGAACTTATAAAACCGAGCGGGGTATTGTCAAACGGAATATGGCATTGCGCCGAATAACGGCTAGTGCAATGCTTACCCTTGGCGTTTTTCCATTAAAAAGTTCGTCAGTACCACGCCGCGCACTTCTTTTTGTTGCTGCCTTAGCACCTCAAAACCGTAGTGTTGAAAAAACGGCTTAGCGGTAATACTGACATCGGCATAGAAGCGTTTTACGCCGTAGCGTTTGCCGGTTTTTAACAGGTGTTTCATTAAGGCTTTGCCCACACCCTTGCCCTGATACGCCTGGTGGCAAAAGAAAAAGTCGATATAGCCATCACTTTGCACATCGGCAAAGCCGACAATCTCATTATTGTGCAGAGCAACAACAGGCTCGCTTTGCGCCAGGCGTGCCGCCCAAACATTGGCGTCGTAACGCTGTGGCGCCCAGGCATCGCGCTGCTCTGACGTGTAATCGCGCTGATTGACATTGTGCACAGTGTTGTAAAACAGCTCGCGCAGCAGCGGCTCTTCGCCTGGTTGATAAGAACGGATCTGGTACATAGTTCACCTGTTATTGCCGGCTACGCTACATGCTTACTGCACAGTATGTTATGCCGGATGTTTTGCACAACTATAAAACAATAAAGCCCTGCAATGCAGGGCTTTAGTTAACTTAGCAGCTGCTGTTACAGGATAGCTAACAGTTCTACGTCGAAAATCAGTGCACTGAACGGCGCTATAGCGTTACCGGCACCGCGCTCGCCGTAGGCCAGGTTGTGCGGAATATATAAACGTAACTTAGCACCCGGTGACATCAGCTGCAGCGCTTCTGTCCAGCCGGCGATAACACCTGATACCGGGAATTCTGCCGGCTCGCCGCGCTGATAAGAGCTGTCAAACACAGTGCCGTCAATTAAGGTACCGTGATAGTGCGTACGCACGGTTGAGTCGCGTGATGGTTTTTCACCTTCAGCGGCAACCAGCACTTCGTACTGCAGGCCTGATGCGGTTACGGTAACTTCAGCACGCTTAGCGTTTTCTGCCAGGAAGGCTTCGCCGGCACCGGCTAATAATTCGGCTTTTTCAGCCTGCTCGGCTTGCATGCGCTCGCTGATCACGCCAAAGGCTGCACGGATTTGCTCGTCGGTTACCGCAGGCTCTTGTTCGGTATAGGCCGCGATAACACCGGCAGCAACGGCATCAATATCTAAACCGTCAAACGGGTTGTCGGCCAGTTGCTGGCCCATTTGTAAACCAATACCATAGCTGGCGTGCTGTTCAAGCGTTGTGTATTTATCTGACATGAGTTCCACTTATGCTGACGAAGCGAATGGTGTTGCGTTCCCCATCGCTTCTGGTTAAAAGTGCGCTTATGCTAGCGCAAAAACGCGCGAATGTCTTGCCAACTCAGGCGGCCAGTTGCTGCACCCGCAACCAGATGGCATTAACGTGTTGCTGATCTTGCTCGCCCAGCTCACCATTTTCAATGGCTTGCGTCAGGGTGCAGTTAACCTGTGCGACCACATCGGCGGCGGTAAACGGCTCAGCGGCAACTTCCAAAGTGCCGACGGCTAAATCGAAATGGCCGCGTAAATAGCCCGAAGCGAACAATTCATCATCGGTGGCTACCGGCACTAAGGCATCAAATAAGCCGGCCACGGCGTCGATAAAGCTGTCCGGTACTGATACTGCTGTCATATTATTCCTCGTCGTCATAACCTAAACGGTACATTACGTAGTCGTTGTAGCCGGTGACTATATTGATTAACCCGGTAAGTTGTTTATCCAGCGCGCTGTCGCCGGTGTCGGCCAGTAACGGCCGGCCGTTCAGTTGTTGCAGTTTGGCTTTGCCGGCCAGCAATATAATGTTGTCGCGGCCCACCGCACGGATCACCGCCGGCGATAACTGCTGATTACCGCGGCCAAACACATGGCCCTGGCCGCCAATTAAGGTGATCACCAATTTGCTGGGGTAACCCTGTACCAATTCAAGCAATTGCGCGGCGGTAACATCTTTGGCAATCAGTTGGCCGTTTTCGACCACATCTACGCCCAGCAGGGTGTTATCCAGCCCCAGCTCACTCATCACCGCCGCCACGGTAGAGCCGGAGCCCATTACGTAGCGCACGTTGTCTTCCATTTGTACGGCAACATAAGCGGCTAAATCGGCCAGTACCAGCTCTTCTGACTCGCGCCCGGCCATTTTTACGCTTTGCACATAACGCAATTGCGCCGGAATGCGCATTTCACCAAAGCGGCGCGCTTTAACCACACCGTCGCGAAATGCCTGTTCGTCGATATCCATTACCGCCGCTTCTGCCAGCGACACCAGCTCACCGGCTATTAACTTCGCTACCAGCTTACCGGCCGCCTGCGGCGATATAGCATACACACCGGAGTGAATTTTTACCCCGGCAGGAATACCCAGCACTGTTGTTTGCTCACCTACCACGGCGCAGATATTACGCGCTGTGCCATCACCACCGGCAAACAGCAGTAAATCAACGCCATGCTCTGCCAACAGTTTGGCAGCGGTTTCGGTATCTTGTGGCGTAGAGGGGGTGGTCGCGGCCCGGTACAGCAGCTGATGCTGCAAGCCTAGCTGGGCACAGACAGTCTCGCCCATATCACCGGCTACGGTAAACACTTCAAACTGCCCGCGCTGCGCCAGCAATTCTGTCAGCGCCGTTTGGGCACGGTTCATGGCTTGGGGCGTAGCGCCCAGCGCCAGGGCTTGTTCAGCCTGGCCATCGGAGCCTTTTAAACCCACGCTGCCACCCAGGCCGGCCAGCGGGTTAATGATCAACCCAAGCCGGAACAGATTTGCCATACTGCCATTCCTTACCGCAAAAATGGCCGCTATTGTAATGCCTTCCCCCGGGCTTTCCCAGCCCTGCAACTGCCTCGCGGTAAGAAACTGCGTTAAAGCGGCGGTATTTCAACCACAAAATTGCATAAGCTTCACCTGTCAGCTTTACTGATTAACATAACCGGTAAAACAGTTTTTCTATCAGAGGTAAAGCGATGTTATTGAATTCCCTAAGATTTAAACTAACTGCCGGGGTAGCGCTATTAATCGCCATCAGTATCGGCAGTATGACACTGATAGGCTGGTACTCGATGAGCAGCTCCAGCGAGTCTGCGGTTAACAATGTGCGCCAGTCGCTGGGACAAACAGCGCAAACTATTTTAGCGGCAGAAGCCCGCATTACCGCGCTGGAAACGGCCGCCCTGCTGAACCGTAACTACGATGTGGCTAAAAACCTCGCCAGCCTGATGGCCAATACCGCCCACGGCAGTGGCCAAACACCTTACAACCGTGAGCAGGTGCAGGCATTAGCCGGCCATTTGCTGCAAGCCAATCCCGGCATATCTTCTATTTACACCCAATACGAAGTAAACGGCTATGATAACCGCGACAGCGAATTTGATGCTGCCAATCCGCATAGCTCAAAAGACGGTACCCTGGAGGTGTATTGGATCCGTGAAGCCTCAGGCCTGAAGTTTATTCAAACAGAAGACCCGGGCATTAAGTATCTGGATAAGCGCAACGAGCTGGGCTTGCGCGAAGCCGAATGGTACCTGTGCAGCCGCGATACGCTTAAACCCTGCCTGATGGAGCCCTACATCTTTGAAATTGAGCCTGGCAACAGTGCGCTGCTTACCTCGCTGGTGTATCCGGTAGTAAGCAATGGCCGGTTTCGCGGTGTAGCCGGGGTAGATATGAACCTGCCGGTGCTGCAGCAGGGCCTGATGCAGCAAGCCGGCACCTTGTATAACGGCAAAGCCGAACTGTACCTGTTAACCGGCCGCGGCATGCTACTGGCCAGCAACCGTTTTGCCGATAGAATCGGCAGCGCCATGCCTGCACTGGATAATGCGTTATATCAGCGTTTGCAGCAAGCCGGCAGCGATGTATTTGAATTTGAACAACAGCTGATAATAAAAAGCCCGATCCGTATCGAGGCTTCCGGCTCAGAGTGGTTTAGTGTCATAGCCGTGCCCAAAGCACTGGCACTGCAAGCGGCCGACGAGTTGTCGGCGCAACTGGCCGCAGATGGTCGCAGTACCACCCTGACTATGGTTGGCTTTGGCGTGCTGTTGCTGCTGGCAGTGATGGCACTGCTGGCCATTTGGCTAAATGCCGCCACGCGGCCCATCGGCAGTATGAGCAAACTGATGCACCAACTGGCCGGCGCCGAGGGCGATCTAACCGTGCAGCTCTCTGCCAACAGCCACAGTGAACTGAATTTGATGGCCGACGGTTTTAATGCCTTTGCCGCCAAACTGCGCGACATGATCCGCTCGTTAAAAGGCGCTTCCGGCGAGTTACAACAACAAAGCCGGCAGCTGGTTAATACTATTGATCAAACCAGCCAGTCGACGACCGTACAAGCCAGCGAAATTCAAAATGTGGTAACAGCCATGCACCAGATGAGCGCCACCGCCAATGAAGTAGCCAACCTGGCCAGCAGCACCGCCAGCGGTGCCCAGGAGTCGATAGCGGCACTGGATGAAGCCAACCGCCTGTTGCAAAACACCGTGGAGGAATTTAAAGGCGTAGCACGGGACTTTGACAGCAGCAGCCAGAAAGTGGCGGCCGTTGCCAGCAGCAGCCAGGAAATTAACCAGATCACTGAAGTGATCCAGGCCATTGCCGAGCAAACCAATTTACTGGCATTAAATGCCGCCATAGAAGCCGCCCGTGCCGGCGAGCAAGGCCGCGGTTTTGCGGTGGTAGCAGACGAAGTACGTTCGCTGGCAGCCCGCACCCACAGTTCAACCGATCAAATTAAAAAGCTGATTGACGGCCTGCAACGTCAGGTGAAGGACACCGTGGCGCAAATCAGTGTCAGTACCGCCAGCGTAGATAAAACCGTAACCGAAGCCGAAGTCGCCTACGACAAGCTATCACACGCTACGGCCGGTATGTCGACCATCGCCGATAATGCTTTTCAGGTGGCAGCCGCGGCAGAGCAACAAAACCAGGTTAGTGAAGAAATTAACCGTAATATCACCGCCATTGGTGACGCCACACGCGAGTTGGAAACCCTGGCGCAGCAAAACCTGCAGATCAGCAATGCTATTGACACGGTTACCGCCCGTATCGATGGTCAGTTAAGCAAACTACGCTGTGACTAAGCCATTACTGCGACTAAACCACAGAGGAGCCGGCAATGCATAAATTTATTCTGTCATTATTACTGCTAAGCGGTAATGCAGTGGCCGACAGCAGCTGGAGCTTTACCCTGACCGGGGCCAGCAACTATTTGTTTAACGGCGTTAGCCAAACCGATAAAAACCCGGCATTGCAACCCGGCATAAACTGGGACGCCGGTAACGGCTTTTATGCCGGCAGTTGGGCATCAAACGTTGATTTTGGTGAAGGTACCAAACTGGAATGGGATGCCTATATCGGCTACTACACAGAACTGGCAAACGGCCTGGGTATTGATGCCGGTTTTGCCCAATATACCTACCATGGTATGAGCGACAGCGACAAACTAAACTTCCCCGAGCTGTATTTAAAGCTGGCCTACGCTGGTTTTAACCTTAACCTGTGGTACAGCTACGATTACTTCGGTTTCGGCGGCGGCCACTATGTCATTATGCTGAACAAAACCATAACGCTCAGTGATAATTGGTCGTTGTTATTAGGTGTAGACCGCTCTACCTCAACCGATACCGACAAATACAACTGGGAAGGCGACAGCAGCTTTGAACACTGGCAACTAATGTTGCAAACACAGTACCGCGGTTTGGATATCGCCTTTGGCTATCATGATACCAGCCTGAAACAGCGCTGGGGCGATGCGGCATTACTGCTTAGCGTCAGTAAAACCTTCAACTGGTAAGGCTATACCGGCCGTTTAAGGCCCGGCAAAGTCAGTGCCAGCAAGGTTGCCGCCAGCGCCAGCAGCGCGGCAATGCTGAAAGTTAAGGCCGCGCCGTCGCCGTTTTGCCATAACACACCGGAAAAATATGCGCCAATGGCACCGCCACCGCCAAAGATCACCCCGGCGTACATGGCCTGGCCGCGGCTGCGTAGTTTTTTCGGGAAAAACTGCTGAATAAACTGCATGGCACAGCTGTGGGCAATAGCAAAACTGCCGGCGTGCAGCAACATGCTGAAACACAGCAGCCAGACATTATCGGCCACTGTAGCCAGCAGGTACCAACGCAGCACGGTTAAGCCGTAGCACACCGTTAACAGTGTGCGGTAGCTGCGGTTGCGCATTAAGCTGCCGGCAAAATAAAACGCCACGATTTCGGCGGCTACTGCCAGGCCGATAAACAACCCGGTTTGCGTGCCGCTGTAACCCAGATCACGGCTGTACAGGGTAAAAAAGCCATAAAACGGCGCGAAGCTCATTTGCAATAATAAAGCCGCCAGCATAAAGCGCAGCAATACGCTGTTTTTAATCAACTTACTAAACGACACTGTTTCACTGCTCAGTTCAGCGCTTACTGTTACCTTGGGCAGTAAAAATAAACTGGCTAACAACAACAGTAAAAACAGCAGCGCCGATAACGGCAAAAATTCGCTGCCATAGCGCTCAAACAGCCAGCCACCGAGCATAACCAATACAATATAACCGACACTGCCGGCAGTGCGTATGCGGCCGTAGGCTTGGGTATCGTCATTTAAAAACGCGAATGCCGACACTTCTAGCTGCGGCAAAATGGCGGTCCAGAAAAAACTGAACAAGGCAAAACCATAAAGCAGCGGCCAGAAGCCGTAATCGGCAAAGCTGCTTAACCAGCCAATAGCCGCCAGCAGCGCGCCAACACGCATTACCGTAAGCGGCTTACCGCTGCGCTCTGCTACCAGAGCCCACACCGAGGGCCCGACAATACGGCTGGCGGTAACAATGGCCAGCAGCAGGCCGATATCGGCCGAGTTTAAGCCGCGGCCATCGAGAAACAAGCCGAAATACGGCACAAAGATGCCCAGCACACCAAAATAAGTGAAATAAGCCAGCACTAAGGCTGGCCGGGCAGAAACACTAAACATAGGGCGGGTTAATCTCTGCTGTTGCGGGCAATATCAGGCGTGCTGACCTGCACATGCATATTTTGCGCGCGGTGGCGCAGGTAATGATCCATTAGTACTATTGCCAGCATGGCTTCAGCAATGGGCACTGCGCGAATACCAACACAGGGATCGTGCCGGCCTTTGGTAACGATATCTATCACTTCGCCGCGGGTATTAATGCTTTTACCCGGGATACTGATACTGGAGGTGGGCTTAAGCGCGATACTGACCAGTAAATCCTGACCGGACGAAATTCCGCCTAACACGCCGCCGGCATGGTTAGCGCTGAAACCCTGCGGCGTTAATTCATCGCGGTGAGTTGAACCGCGCTGTTCCACCACAGCAAAACCGTCGCCGATTTCTACCGCTTTTACCGCGTTAATGCTCATCATGGCATGGGCAATATCGGCGTCCAGCCGGTCAAACACCGGCTCGCCCCAGCCTACCGGCATATTGCTTGCCACCACATTTACCCGCGCACCGACAGAGTCGCCGTCTTTTTTCAGCTGACGCATATACGCATCCAGCGCTTCCAGCTTAGACGGATCCGGGCAGAAAAACGGATTATTATGCACTTCATCCCAGCTGACCAGCTCCGTTTTTACCGGGCCTAACTGGGCTAAATAACCGCGAATTTCAATGCCGCATTGCTCAAACAGGTATTTTTTGGCAATGGCACCGGCGGCTACCCGCACGGCAGTTTCGCGCGCCGATGAGCGGCCACCACCACGGTAATCGCGAATGCCAAATTTATGCCAGTAGGTGTAATCAGCATGGCCCGGGCGAAACTGCTCTTTAATCTCAGAGTAGTCCTGTGAGCGCTGATCGGTGTTTTCAATCAGCAAGCCTATGCTGGCACCGGTAGTGGTATTTTCAAACACCCCGGACAGAATTTTTACCGCATCTTCTTCGCGCCGCGCCGTGGTGTAACGCGACGTGCCGGGTTTACGCCGGTCTAAGTCCAGCTGTAAATCGTCAGCGGTTAAGGCCATGCCGGGCGGGCAACCATCAACAATACCACCAATGGCCGGGCCATGGCTTTCGCCAAAAGTGGTGACTTTAAACAATTGCCCTATGCTGTTACCGGCCATAGCTACTCCTTAATACCTTTAGTCGTTAAATAAATGCTGACAGCTAGTCGTTAAATAAATGCTGACAGCGCTCAAGTTCGGCTTTACTAAGGGCAAAAACGCCCAAACCACCGTGCTCAAATTCCAGCCAGTCAAACGCCACATCCGGGAAATCCTGCTGCAGTTGCAGCATGCTGTTACCTACTTCACATACCAGCACACCACCATCGGTTAAATGGCTTGCCGCTTCGCGTAAAATACGCCGTGTCAGTGCCAGGCCATCGTCGCCGGAGGCTAAGCCCAGCTCAGGCTCGTGGCGATATTCGTCCGGTAAATCGGCCATATCTTCGGCATCCACGTACGGCGGGTTGGTCACGATTAAGTCATACTGCGCGCCGGCCAAGGCGCTGTAGCCGTCTGATAAGATCGGAAATACACGGTGTTCCAGACCATGGCTTTCAATGTTCAGCTGTGCCACTTCCAACGCATCTTCGCTGATATCCACGGCGTCAACTTCGGCGTTTTCAAACGCATAAGCACAGGCAATAGCAATACAGCCGGAGCCGGTGCATAAATCCAGAATATGCTGCGGGGTTTTGCCGCCCAGTTGACGAATAAATTTAGCGCCGATCAGTTCAGCAATAGGCGAGCGCGGCACCAGTACACGCTCATCAACATAAAACGGCAGACCGGCAAAATAGGCCTGATGGGTTAAATAGGCAGCCGGCAGGCGCTGCTCAATGCGCTGTTGCAACAAGCTGATAAAATCCTGCCGCTCGCTGTGGGTTAGCCTTACCGTAAACAATTTTTCATCGGTTAGCGGCGGTAAATGCAGCACATGACACAGTAACGCCGCCGCTTCATCCCACGGGTTATCCGTGCCATGGCCAAGATACACCTGCGCCTGGTTCAGTTTGCTAACAGCAAACCGCAGCCAGTCATGTACAGTAAAGAGTTCAGCGAGGGCATCGCTGATCAGTTGTGGGGTAAACAGATTTTCGCCAGTGTCGGACATGATGGATTTAAGCTCTTTTTGTAATAACCGGTCAGTTTAAGTAGACTTGCGCCATGCAAAAGAAAGTTAGTGTAGCATCAACCGGCATCAGTGCCGAAGACAGCCAGCTGTTTCGCCAGTCGATAACGGGCGCACGGCCTATTGCGCAGGACAAGATACCGCCAGTTGCGCCCCCCCGCAAGAAAAAAAGACGTACAGACGTCTCAAGCAAACAGCTTGATGAAAATTTGTTCTGGTTCTCGGATGAATTCGAAGGTTATCTGCCGCAAGGCAGCAGCCTGAGCTGGGTACAAAGCGGCGACGATCCGCATTTGGCCGGGCGCTTGCGCCGTGGCGAAGTGCAACCGGCAGTGGTGCTGGACTTACACGGTATGACTACTCAAGAGGCGAAAGTTGAATTAGCCGGCTTACTGGCTTATTGCGAAAAGCAGCAATTTAACTGCGCTTGTGTAGTGCATGGTAAAGGCCTGGGCATTTTGGCGAAAAAAGTGCCTAACTGGCTTATTCAGCACCCGAATGTGCGGGCGTTTCATACCGCGCCGAAAAGCTGGGGCAAGCACGGCGCCCTATTGTTATTGCTTAAAACAGCCGGCTGAGGTTAAAAGCTCAGCAGGGCCAACTCTTGCGGTGATAACCGCTCCAGCAAACGGCCGCCCTGCTGTGGCCGGTAGTCGATACACGCCAACTGCGCTGTGCTGAACACCGGCGCCTGGCCAGGCACAGTGAAGGCTTCCACCAGAAAACTTACCAATGGCATATGCGAAACCAACAGCACCCTGGCATCCGGTTTTTCACTGATGCGGGCATCAAAATAAGACTTAAATAAGGCGGCATCGCCGTCCGGCACCAGCTCAGACATAATCTCCAGCTGGCTAAACGGCGCTTGCCTGGCTAACATTAGCTCAGCCGTTTGCCGGGTACGCAAATAGGGACTTACCCATACCTGGTCGAAAGCGGCATAGTGTTGTTGCAGCCACAGCGCCATCTGGTTTACTTCATGCCGGCCTCTGGCGGTAAGCTGACGCTGACTGTCCTGTGCTGACATCGGCTCCGCTTCACCGTGACGCATGATAACGAGATTTACCATTTAATTAACACCATACTGCTCAAGCTTCCCTGTTAACTGATGTGGGCAGATAACATTACGCCGGGTAAAAATTGTGCGCTATGATAATGAAAGTTGCCGCTAAGAGTAACTGCCAATAACGCATAACACATAAGCTGTTTATTACTTATCGCTATGACACTGCTGTTGTCTATCCGCTTAACCATAGCCAAAAAAGGTAATCAGATTGGAAAATAGTCAAATTTTGCAAAGCCCTAACGATCATCGCCACTATCAATATCTGACCCTGGCGAACGGGCTGGCAGTGCTATTAGTACATCAGGCTGACAGTGAAAAAAGTGCTGCGGCCCTGACCGTTAATGTCGGGCACTTTGATGATCCGCTGCCACGCGAGGGTTTAGCCCACTTTTTAGAACATATGCTGTTTTTGGGTTCAGAAAATTACCCGCAAGCCGGCGATTACCAGCAATTTATTAATCACCATGGTGGCAGCCACAATGCCTGGACCGGCACTGAGCACAGCGGTTTTTTCTTTGATATCGACACCGCATTTTTTACCGAAGCGCTGGCCCGGTTTGCCGATATGTTCAGCCGGCCGCTGTTTAGCAGCGATTACGTCGAAAAAGAGCGCCATGCCATTGAAGCGGAATTTTCGCTGAAATTAAAAGACGACGGCCGGCGGATTTATCAGGTACACAAAGAAAGCATTAACCCGGCGCACCCGTTTGCTAAATTTTCGGTCGGCAACCTCAGCACCCTGGCAGATACGGCCGATGGCAGCCTGCAGCAGGCGCTGCAAGATTTTTTTGCCGCACAATACAGTGCCAGCCGCATGACACTGACCCTGGTATCGTCGTTAAGCCTGGCAGAGCAACAGCAGCTGGTATCTGATAATTTTGCTGCCCTGCCGGCGCATTTGCCGGCCAAAACGCCGTTAACCGTGCCGCTGTATTTAGCCGAACACCAGGCCATTCAGCTGAATATTCAACCGCATCGCCATACACAAAAGTTGGTGGTAAGTTTTGCCATGCCGGATATACAGCAATGGTATAAGCATAAACTGATCAGCTTTATTGCCCATCTGCTGGGTGATGAGGGCCCGGGCTCGCTGCTTAGTTACCTGAAGCAACTGGGGCTGGTGAATCAACTCAGTGCCGGCGGCGGTATAGATGGCAGCAACTACAAAGACTTTACCATTGCCTTTGAATTAACCGACAGCGGTCTGCAGCAGCGTGATGTGATTCTACAGGCGTTATTCAGCGCCCTGGCCGGGTTAAAAAGTCAGCCGCTGCCTGAAACCCTGTTTGCCGAGCGGCAAAAATTATTACACTGGGCTTACTTATATCAGGAGCCATCAACGGCGCTGCAAACGGCGAACCATTTGTCGGTAAGTATGCAGCACTACCCGATCCGGGATGTGATTTTCGGCGATTACCGGATGGAGCTGCCGCAAGAGGCCTTGTATCAGCAAATACTGAGCTATTTTGACAGTAACAATATGCGCCTGATGCTGATAGCACCCGAGGTTAAAACTGACCGCGAAGCGCGCTGGTATCACACGCCGTACAGTATAACGCCGCTGCAACCGGCCTTACTGCAGCAGTTGAACGATACCGCGCCACTGCCGCAGATTTACCTGCCGCGACCTAACCCCTACCTGGACGGCGATATTCGTTTATTGTCGACCACTGAGCATATGGCCACCCCACACAAGGTACATGATGATGCCGGCTTAAGTGTCTGGCATAAAGCCGATACCGATTTTGCCAGCCCCAAAGGCCATATTTTTGTCCAGCTGAGCCTGCCGCACAGTATCGGTGATTGCCGGCAACTGGCAGCCACCAGGCTGTGGGTTGAGTTATTTCAGGACAATATTAATCAGCAGTTTTACGCTGCTACCACTATTGGCCTGATGTATAACCTGCATGTACAACGCCAGGGTATCAGTCTGCATACCAGCGGCCTGGCAAGCAACCAACTGCTGTTACTGCAGGAATTACTGCAACAGATGTTGCAGCAGCAGTTTAGTGAGCAGCGCTTTGCTGAGCTGAAGCGCCAGCTAAGCCGGCATTGGCGTAACAGCAGTAAAAACAAGCCGGTCGCGCGGCTGTTCAGCCAACTATCTGCGCTGTTACAACCGCTTAACCCGGAAATTGACCAACTGGCCGATGCGCTGGACCAATTGAGTTTTACGCAATTTATGCAGTTTCATCAGCGCTTGCTGCAACAGGTGCATATTGAAAGCCTGCTGCTGGGTAACTGGTCGGCGGCACATGCAGAGCAACTGACCACAGTGCTGCAGAACTGGCAGGCACAGTTACACAGCACCGGGCCGCAGCTGATTAACCCGGCATTTAAACTGCAGGGGCAAGGCCCGGTATGGCTGCAACTGGATGTGGAACACAGCGACCATGCGCTGGTTATTTATTTGCCGGCTCAGCAAGCGACGCCGCACGACATGGCGCTGTTTATGTTAGCCAATCATGTGTTGTCACCCGAGTATTTCCATCAACTGCGTACCGAGCAGCAGCTGGGCTACCTGGTTGGCACTGGCTATGTGCCGATTAATACGCTGCCGGGTATAGCGTTTTATGTGCAATCGCCGAATGCCGGCTGTGAGCAGCTGTATGAAGCCACGGTAATGTTTTTCCGCAGCTTTCTCGCCGACAGCGAAAACTTAACCGCGACAGAGTTTGCTGAGATAACACAAGGCTTACTGGCGCAATTACATGAACGCGATAACAGCCTGGGTGCCCGCGCTAAGCGTTACTGGTTGGCACTGGGGCAACAGGATTACCACTTTGCCCTGAATGAGCAAATAGCCGAGGCGTTACGCCGGTTAACCCCGCAGCACTTCGTTGCCTTTTTGCAACAACTGCTGCTGCCACACTATGATGCGATTTTTCTCGCCACCGACGGTAAACCACAGCACAGCCATCTGCAGTTCAGCGATGCCGCCAGCCTGAAGCTGCGGCTGCGGCAAACCGAAATTGCTTTTGACAGTACCGATAAAGTTATATAACGTGGTGATTCTTATTGCTCAGTAGCTGTTGTAAGTGACACTAAAACAAAAAATAATAATAATAATCAGCGCTGTAATTTTGGGTATTTTGCCTTTCAGCCTTTACGCTAACGGTTGGAACACTCTGCAGCCTTATGTGCTAACTGCAGTGCTGCTGTGCTCATTTGCCGCCCTGATGCTGGCCCATGTCAGCATTGTAAAAATGCGCCGCTACCAATTACGGCTGGAGCACAGCGAAGAGCGTTTACGCCTGTCGCTGTGGGGCAGCGGCGATGAACTGTGGGACTGGAAAATCAGCAGTGGCGAGTTGTATCGTTCCAGCTCATGGCAAACGCCGTTAGCGCCGGTACCGCAATCGTCCGATTTTCCGCCGAACAAGCAACAGATGCACCCACAGGATTTAGCCCGGGTGTCGCAGTTATTGCAAGATCACCTCGATGGCAAAACCACGCACTTTGAAGCCACTTACCGCTTAAAATCCAGCGACAGCGACTGGACTTGGGTGCTCGATCGCGGCAAAGCCGTGGCCTTTGGCTCCAATGGTAAGCCAAGCCGGATGACAGGTACGTTAAAAAACATTCAGCAACTGAAGCAAACCGAAGAGCAACTGCAACTGTTTGCCCGTTGCTTACAAAACATCTCCGATGCGGTCGTCATTTGCGACACCGACTTCAACATTATTGAAGTAAACCCCGCCTTTAGCAGCCTAACCGGCAAGCAACGGCAGCAAGTATTGCAACAGCGCTTTGAATTGACACTGTACCCGCTTGCTTTTATGCATGAGATTCGCCGCGCTCTGCAGCAGAACGGCAACTGGAGCGGCGAGATCCGCGAACAGCGCCACAATGGCGAAATTTATCAGGCCGGGCTGACCTTCGATCAGATTAAAGACGAGCAAGGTAACGTTAGCCAATATGTTGCCGTACTCTCCGACATTACCGAACGTAAACAACGCGAGGCCGAGCTTAGCCGGCTGGCCAGCAGCGATACCCTGACCGGGCTGCCAAACCGTGCAGTATTTATGCAACAGTTAGCCAAACTGGTACAGAGCAAAACCGAACATGCGCTGCTGGTATTCGATTTAGACAACTTTAAAAAGATTAACGACTCGCTGGGCCATGAACTGGGCGACAGTTTGCTGCTGGCGTTATCACAGCGCCTGAGCAGCTACAGCCGCTACCGCGACAAGCTGTACCGGCTGGGCGGTGATGAATTTGCCGTATTGCTGGACCAAACCAACGATCTGCATTTTATCACCTCACTGGCCAAAGAGCTGTTAAGCCTGATTAATCAGCCAATGCAGGTCAACCAGCACGAGCTGGCCATTACCAGCAGTATCGGCATAGTGTTGTTTCCGGACGACGGCGCCGACCCGCAGGCCCTTCTGCGTAACGCCGACACCGCGATGTATCATGCCAAAAGCCAGGGCGCAAACCGCTATTTGTTTTTTAATGATTCAATGAACAAGCAAGCGGTAAAGCGGCTGCAAATAGAGAACCTGATCCGCCACGGTTTAAAAGAAGATTATTTTGCTGTCTACTATCAGCCAAAAATGGATATCGTCAGTGGCCAGTTGGTCGGGATGGAGGCGCTGGTGCGTTTTATTACGCCAAAAGGCGGCGTGATAAGCCCGGCCATTTTTATTCCGGTGGCAGAAGAAACCGGCCAGATCATTGAGATTGGTGAAGTGGTGCTGCGTAAAGCCTGCCTTGATGTGAAGCGCTGGATAGATCAGGGCTTGTTTCAGGGCCGGGTGGCAGTAAATTTATCGTCACGCCAGTTCAGCCTGCCGTTTTTATGTGAGCAGATAGACGATACCTTACAGCAAACCGAATTGCCGTCCTACCATCTGGAATTGGAAATTACCGAAGGTACCGTTATGCAATCCCCTACCCTGGCGATTGAAACGATGAAAAAACTGCGCGCGCGCGGCATTCATCTGGCAATGGACGACTTTGGCACCGGCTACTCGTCGCTGGCCTATTTAAAGCAATTTCCGCTTAACACGTTAAAAATCGACAAAGCTTTTATTGATGATATGAACACCGCGCGTGGCCGCAATATGGTAGATACCATAGTAACGATTGCACACAACTTAAGCTTGAATGTGGTAGCCGAAGGGGTGGAACAACCGGAGCAACTGGATATGCTGCGTAAGCTGCGCTGCGACGTAATGCAGGGTTACTATTACAGCAAGCCGCTGTCAGGTGCACAATTCCAGCAGTTTTTACTACAGCAGAAACAGCAGCGTACTAAACTGACAGCCGTACCGGCCATACTGTAAGCAACGGCCAAACCGCCATCACCAGCGACAAAAAAGCCCCTGTGCAGGGGCTTTTGGTTAGTCCGAATCGGTTTCGACGTAAGAAAAATCGTCACTGCCATCGGCAATGCGTTTTTTACCAAATACCGTATGAAACTTACGTTTCTCAGCTAACCGTTGCTTATACTTCAGCCAGGTTTTTTCATAAGCTGTAGTAGCAGGCTCTTCACCTTTACACACCAGTAAAAAGCGTTTTTCTTCATCATTCACCGGGGCACGACTACCCTGCTCCAGTTCCTGCATTGCCACCCCATGTTTCTCCAGCATATTACCTTCTGCCAGAGTAAAGCGCCCGGACCGCGTAAATCCCCGGGGGAAATTACGGTCATCGAAAAAGCGACGGTTAGCGACAAAACTTTGCTGCATCACTTTTTTCCTCTAATCTCGTTGAATATCAAGCCAGCCTGTTTAAACTGTGCGGAGTATGGTTAACAAAATTCCTGTCGTAAAACAAATATTTTTTATCGACACCATAAATATATTCAAGGATTCGATTTGGATACCGAACTGCTCAAAACCTTTATAGAAGTTCAGCGTACAAGGCATTTTGGTAAAGCGGCCGAAAATCTCTACCTGACCCAGTCCGCAGTAAGCTTTCGTATTCGTCAGCTGGAGCAGCAACTTGGTGTTAACTTGTTTAGCCGTTATCGTAATAATATTCAGCTGACAGCGGCCGGAGAACGTCTGCTGCCGCATGCAGAGGCCATGCTGACTGCGCTGCAACGCGCTAAGCAAGATGTGGCGGTAAGTGCAGAACAAGCGCTACAGCTGTCTATTGCCGCCACGGCGAATGTGTGGGATGCCTTCTTGTTGCAGGGTTTTATTAATATTCAGCAAGCCTTGCCGGGTTTATCGTGGCGCGCCGAATCTATGGGTAAAGATCAAATCGCCCGCCAGGTACTGGAGCGGCATCTGGATCTGGCGATCCTGTTTGATGCGCCCAAAGTCGATGAGATGCAAATTGATAAGCTGGGCGATATCAAACTACTGCCGGTAACCACCTTTAGCGACAACAGCGCGGCAGAGGCCATGCGTAAGCAATACATCCTGGTAGATTGGGGCACGGCGTTTGATATTCAGCATGCGCGTTATTTCCCCGACTTACCACCGCCGTATTTGCGTACCGGTAGTGCCAGGATTGCGCTGGAGCTGATGCAACAAAGTGGCGGCTCGGCTTACTTGCCTGAAACCATGGTAAAAAGCCTGCTGGCCGATGCCGGTTTGCGCCTGATTAACGATGCGCCGGTGATGACACGTGAGCTGTTTGCAGTGTCGCTACCCAAAGCCGCACAGCGCAGCCAGATCAGCGATATTGTTGTACTGCTGCGCAATTTGCTGCACAGCAGCAGTAAATAGCCCCAGTAAACACTCAGGGCCGGAACAACATGGTATTGCGGCCACGCACTTTGTTCAACAATAAGCGCTTGTGGCTGTTAAATAGCGGCAATAGTAAAGGCCCGGTTATTAAGGCTGCCAGGGCCCATCTTAACGCTTTCATGCCACTGCGCAGCGCAGCAATGTAAACAGTGGCGGCGCTAAGCAACCACACTACAGGTAACACTAACACGGAAGCTCCCCCGGCTAATACGGCTAATACAATAAAGGCCGGTAATTATACCGGCCTATCACATGGATTACTGTTAACCGTTAGTTGAATTTTAACCCGGCAACCGGGTTAAACACGGTTATGGATAAAACTTCTGCTGTTGCTCTGCCATGGTCACCAGCATAGTTGCCGGCGCAAAGCGCTCGCCAAAGCGGCTTTGCAGGTTACGCAACTGCGCCACTAAGTTCGCTGCACCTAACTGATCAATATAACGGAACGGGCCACCGAGAAACGGCGGGAAACCAATACCAAAAATGGCACCGATATCACCATCCCGTGCCGAGGCTATAATGCCCTCGTCCAGACAGCGCACCGCCTCGTTCAGCATTTGTACCATGCAGCGGCTGCTGATTTCGTCCTGGTTCAGCCGTGGCGCCGGTGTTACCCCCAGCACGGTGTAGACGCTTTCATCTACCACTTTTTGGCCTTTTTTCACGCTTTTGCCATAGCGATAGAAGCCTTTTTCCGTCTTCTTACCTTTACGACCGTCAGCTAACAGCTTATCAAAAGCAGCAGGAGCAACAAAACGCTCACCCAACTCAGTGGCTAAAATCGGCGAAATTTTAGCGCCAACATCAATGCCCACTTCATCCAACAGCGTAACGGGCCCGACCGGGAAGCCAAATTTCACCAGCGCCTTGTCTATTTTCTCTACCGGCTCACCTTCCAGCAAAATGTTGGCTGCTTCATTCATATACAGCGCCAAAATGCGGTTAACGTAGAAACCGGCACCGTCTTTTACCACTATCGGTGTTTTACCCTGCTTGCGGGCAAAAGCGACTGTAGTAGCAATGGTTTGCGCCGATGTGGTCTCGTGCGCTATAACTTCAACCAGCGGCATTTTATCCACCGGTGAAAAATAATGCAGGCCAATCACATTTTCCGGCCGTGCTGCTTTGGCGGCAATCTGGCCTATCGGCAATGAGCTGGTGTTGCTGGCAAACACGGTAGCTTCGCTGCAGTGCTGCTCAATATCAGCCACCATTTGCTGCTTTAAGGCTAAATCTTCAAATACCGCTTCCACCACGATATCGGCATCATGAAAACCGCTGTAATCGGTGGTGCCGCTGATCAACAACAACTGCTTTTGCATTTCTGCTTTGCTGATAAAGCGCCGCTTAAACTTTTTCTCCAGCAGCGAATAGCTGTACTTCAACGCGTTGCTGATACCTTGTGCATTAATATCTTTGATCCGCACCGGTATGCCGGCCTTAGTCGCAGTAACATTAGCTATGCCACCGCCCATCAGGCCGCCGCCCAGCACCGCGGCTTTACGCACACGGTTTGGCTTGGTATCACCGGCGCCGCTTTCTTTTTTCATCTGGGTGGTAGCGAAGAATAAACTGCGCAGCGCAGCAGACTCTTTCGTCATACACAGCTCACCAAAGGCTTTGGCCTCGGCTTCCAGGCCGGCGCGGATACCATCATCAACACCGGTTTTAATCACATCTAAAATTTTCAGTGGTGCCGGATAGTTGCCATGCGTTTTTTTCAGCGTTTGCTTACGCGCCTGGCTAAACAGTACATTGCGACCAACCGCAGTGCGCTCCAGCGCTGTACCCACCAGGTTTAACTTTGGCTGCTCACGCTGTGGCTTGCCTTTTAACGCCCGCTTTACTGCGGCCTCTAACAAAATGCTGTTGGGTACGACTTCATCCACCAACCCTGCTTTTCTTGCCTGGGACGCACGCAGCTGTTTACCGGTGAGGATCATGTCTAACGCTTTTTGTAAGCCAACCAAACGCGGCAAACGCTGGGTACCGCCGCTGCCGGGCAGTAAACCCAGCTGCACTTCCGGCAGACCCAGTACCGTTTTACTGTCTGAGCTGGCCACACGGGCATGACATGCCATCGCCAACTCTAAACCACCACCCAGACAAGGGCCGTGAATAGCAGCTACCAGAGGAATGGGCAGTTGCTCCAGTTGGTCAAACATTTGCTGACCCATCCGGCCGATAGCCGCCGCTTCGTCAGCAGTTTTACAGCCGTCGAGCATAGAAATATCAGCCCCGGCGATAAAGGAATCCGGTTTGCCACTGATAAACACCAGGCCTTTAAGCGTGGTATTGGCTTTAATTTCCAGCAACAGTGCGGCAATTTCATCAGCAAAAGCGGCTTTTAATACGTTCATCGACTCGCCGGCGATATCCATAGTGATCACGCCAACCTGGTCGTCACGTACCTGTAAACTAAAGGTTTTGCTGGTCATTATTCTGTCTCCACTATCATTGCCGCACCCAAACCACCGGCCGCACAGGCCGTAGTTAAACCAATACCGCCACCGCGGCGTTTTAATTCATTTAATGTTTGTACAATTAAGCGTGTGCCGGTAGCAGCAAACGGATGGCCATAAGCCAGCGAGCCGCCCTGGACGTTAAATTTGGCCATATCAATCTCACCGATAGCGCTGCTGCGACCTAACTTTTCTTCGGCAAACTTTTTGCTGGCAAACATTTTTACGTTGGCCAGGGTTTGCGCCGCAAAGGCTTCGTGCATTTCAATCAGGGTTAAGTCGTTTAACGACATGCCGGCACGGTCCAGTGCAATCGGCGTGGCGTAAGATGGCCCCATTAACATGTCGTCATACACATCGATCGCGGCGAAAGCGTAGCTGCGGATGTACCCCAGCGGCGTATAACCCAGCGCCTTAGCACGGCTTTCTGTCATCATTAGTACTGCTGAGGCGCCGTCAGTTAACGGGGTAGCATTGGCGGCGGTAACACTGCCATGTACACGGTCAAATACCGGCTTTAATTTAGCATAAGACTCTAACTTCGAGTCCTGGCGGATATTATTGTCCATATCTAAAAAGCGCGAGTAAGGCTCAACATGAGCGGTCATTACTTCGTTTTGCATCACACCACTTTGCCATGCCTGTGTTGCCAGGGTATGCGAGCGGTGCGCCAGTGCGTCCTGGTCGGCACGGCTGATGCCATGGGTTTTCGCCATTTGCTCTGCGGTGTCGCCCATCGATAACCCGGTGCTGTATTCGGCCACCGCCGGCGGTACCGGCAGTAAATCTTTCAAACCTAAGCGGCGGAAAATAGCCAGTTTCTGACCAAAAGTACGCGCCTTGTTTAAATCGACCAGCGCGCGGGCCAGCCTTTTGCTGACACCAATCGGCAACACTGAGCTGGAGTCGGCACCACCGGCAACACCAATTTGCACAATGCCGGCCATCATCGACTCCGCCACACTGACCACCGACTGAAAGCTGGTGGCACAAGCACGGGTAACACTGTAGGCATCGGTGTGTACATTCATGCCGGTACCCAGCACAATTTCACGGGCAATATTCGGCGCTTCCGGCATTTGTACTACCTGGCCATACACCAACTGTTCAATCAGTTTGGCGTCCAGCTCACTTCTGATCAGCAACTCATTTACTACCAGCTTGCCTAAATCCAGCGCCGATACACCATGAAATTCAGTAGCTTGTTTAGCAAAAGGCGTACGCAAGCCGGAGACAATGGCGATACGATCGCCCTGGCGGGTGGTTAGGTTAATTGGCGAGCTCATAGTGTTCCTCTTATTAGCAAAGTTACAGGTCTGACCTGTATTATTGCAGCCGATTGTAACGACAGTCGCTGAAAATTAAAACACTTGTTTTAATGCCAACGGAACCTTATATAGGTTATAACGTCTTAGCCTGGACCGTTTTTAATGGTCTGTGGCGATAAAACAACCAATAAATCCAACTAATTAAGACTGATAATATTATGGTGAACGCGTTCAGTGGCTTAAAAGCCTATCTCGACAGTCAGGTACTGGGTCAATCCGAACTTACTGAAGGTATATTACTGGCATTGTTAGCAAACGGCCACTTATTGGTCGAAGGCCCGCCGGGTTTAGCCAAAACCCGTGCCGTCAATGCGTTAGCGCATGGTGTTGAAGGTCGGTTCCACCGCATTCAGTTTACACCGGATCTGCTACCGGCCGATTTAACCGGTACCGACATTTACCGGCCGGAAACCGGCCAGTTTGAATTTCAAAGCGGCCCGCTGTTTCATCATATTATTCTGGCCGATGAAATTAACCGTGCCCCGGCCAAGGTACAGTCTGCCCTGCTTGAAGCCATGGCAGAAAAACAAGTGACCGTAGGGCGCAACACTTACCCGCTGCCGGAGCTGTTTCTGGTGATGGCAACACAAAACCCGTTAGAGCAGGAAGGCACCTACCCGCTGCCGGAAGCCCAGTTGGATCGGTTTTTACTGCATTTAAAAGTAGACTACCCGGATGCCGCCACTGAACTGGCGATACTGCAGCTTACCCGTGGTGAAGCACTGTCGGGAGCGCAGGCCGCGGTAACCCCGATTAGCCAGGCGGATATTTTTGCCGCCCGCAAAGCCATTTTGCAGCTGCATATGGCCGACAGCCTTGAGCACTATATAGTGCAACTGATTATGGCCACCCGTAATGCTCAAGCCTACAGTGCCAAACTGGCCAGTTGGATTGGTTACGGTGCCAGCCCGCGTGCCACTATCGCTGTGGAACGCTGTGCACGAGCCAAAGCCTGGTTGGCCGGTCGCGACTTTGTCACACCGGATGATATCCAGGCCGTGTTTCATAATGCGCTGCGCCACCGTTTAATCCTTACCTATGCAGCAGAGGCTGAAGGTATCAGCACTGATGATGTGCTGAGTGAAATTCTGCGCCTGGTGCCGTCTGCCTGATATGGACAGCATGCGGTTTGAATCTGACTGGCTTGAACAAAGCGGTGCTGACGGCGTTAGCTTAGGCCTGAGTGAGCTTTTGTGGTATCAACGCTACACTAAGGTACTGGATTTAACGCCGCGCATGCCGATCCACAGCAAACTGGCCGGCACTTATCTGGCCAAAAGCAAAGGTCGCGGCATGGAGTTTGATGAAGTACGCCATTACCAAAGCGGTGATGACGTGCGCACCATCGACTGGCGCGTTACTGCCCGTACCGGTAAAGTACACACCAAGTTGTTTCGTGAAGAAAAAGAGCGGCCGGTATTTATTCTTACCGACCTTGGCAGCAGTATGCAGTTTGGCTCAGCCTTGCTGTTTAAGTCGGTGCAGGCCGCGCATTTAGCCGCACTAATTGCCTGGCATGTAAAACAACGCGGTGACAAACTCGGTGGTTTGGTATTCAGCCAACAGCAACATTTTGAACTAAAACCGCAAAGCCGCAGCCACGGCGTATTACGCTACTTTCATGCCCTGACCGAAGTGCAACACACCACACAAGGAAACCGTGGTCTTAGCCTGAATGACGCATTAAGCCAGTTACGCCGTTTGGTGCGCCCCGGCAGCCTGGTGTACATTTTATCCGATTTTGCCGGCTTTACTGACGATGGCCTGCGCCATATCCGTGCTATACGCCAGCACAACGAAGTCACCTGTTGCCCGATCACAGATCCGTTAGATTTAATGTTGCCGGCATCCGGCAACGGCCTGGCTGCCATCAGTGATGGCCAACACACCGGTTATGTCGAGCTTGGCAGCAGCAGCCTGCGCCAGCGTTACGCGCAGCAGCAGCAAACGCAGCAACAGCAATTAAAGCAACATATCAACCAGCTTGGTTGCAAGTGGCTACCGGTCAGCGCTGCCGAGCCGGTGCTTAGCCAATTAGAGAGAAAGTGGTATGGCTGATACAGCATTAGAGCAACTGGCCGACATCAGTGAACCGGCTTTACAGCTGAGCTTTGCGTTAGCGCCCTTATGGTGGCTGTTGGCAGCCTTGTTGTTAGCTACGATAATTTATCTGCTACTGTGGGCTTATTCACGCCGGCGTTATTTCGCCGCCAAACGCCAGGCGCAGCAAATGCTGGATAAACTTTGGGCCAGACCCGGCGCCGCAGTACAGATTAATCAGTTAATTAAACGCGTACTGCAACATTATCAACCGGGCCACCCCGCACTTAGCCTGCCAACCCAGCAATGGCAGCACTGGCTGGCCACCCAGCACAGTGCACCGCTGCCGGATTTAACCAGCCTGCTGTACCGTGCCGATACTGACAGTGACGCCACAGAGCAGCTGTATCAGTTTGCCAAAGCCTGGCTGGCGCAGTACCGCGGCAAAGCCGCTATACCAACAAATACCCCGGAGGCGGCCAATGCTTGATTTTGGCTACCCCTGGCTGGCAGTGCTGGCATTGGCACCCTTATTGCTGCGGCTGAAACGACAAACAGCATCTGACGCGGCCCTAACCTTGCCGGCGCTGGCCAAACTGGCCTCATCTGAGCAACAAACACAACGAAGCTGGTTTAGCCTGCACTCTGCGCTGGCTATGCTGATCTGGCTGCTGCTGGTCACCGCAGCCACCCAACCGCGCTGGATGGGTGAGCCGGTAACCTTGCCGCAGCAAGGCCGCGATCTGATGTTGGCGCTGGATTTATCCGGTTCGATGGAAATTGCCGATATGCAGTATCAAAACCAGAGCATGAACCGGCTGGATGCGGTAAAGCTGGTAATAAGCGACTTTATTAAGCGCCGCCAGGGTGACCGTATCGGGCTGATTTTATTTGCCGATGCGGCGTATCAGCAAACACCGTTAACCTTTGATTTAATTACCGTACAAAAGATGCTCGATGACAGCGTACTGCGTTTAGTCGGCACCCGCACCGCCATCGGCGAAGCCATCGGTTTGGCGGTAAAACGACTGAATACCTATGAGAGCTCAAATAAAGTGCTGATTTTACTCAGTGACGGCGCCAACACCGCCGGTAATATTCAGCCACTGGAGGCGCTGCAACTGGCCAAAGCTGCCGGGGTGAAAATTCATACCGTGGGTGTGGGTGCCGAGCAAATGATCCAACAAAGCATATTGGGTCGACGCACGGTTAACCCGTCGCAAGACCTGGACGAAGGCTTGCTGACACAGTTAGCAGAAGATACCGGCGGGCGCTATTTCCGTGCCCGTAATTTAGCCGAGTTAGAGCAGATTTATCAGTTAATTGATCAACTTGAACCCATAGAGCGTGACAGCCTGACCTATCGGCCGCAGCGCAGCTTGCTGCACTGGCCGTTAGCGCTGGCGTTGCTGCTGTCATTTATTCTGGCTGCACACAAGGTGCATTGGCGCGAAGTGGTGAAACATGCTGGCTGATTTTCATTTTTTACGACCGTTATGGTTACTGGCGTTAGTTCCCGTGCTGATATTCAGTGTGCTGCTGTATTACTACCGCCGCGAGCACAGTCCCTGGCATAATCTTATTGCCCCGCACCTGCAAGGCGTGTTGCTGGGCGGGCATCTGCTACTGAAAAAGCAACCCTTTGCTTTGCCGCTGTTGCTGCTGTGCTGGCTGCTAACTACATTGGCACTGGCCGGCCCCAGCTGGCAAAAACTACCGCAACCGGCCTTTGCGCTGAAAAAGGCCACCGTGCTGGTAGTGGATATGTCGCTGTCGATGCGGGCAACGGACATGGCTCCGGATCGACTGACCCAGCTGCGCTTTGCCGCGCTGGACTTTACTGAGCAATTAAAAGAAGGCGAGCTGGCGCTACTGAGTTTTGCCGGTGATGCTTTTGTCATCTCGCCGCTAACACCGGATCATAATAATATTCGTTTGTTGATCCCCGATTTAAAGCCGGAAATAATGCCGGCCCAAGGTTCAGACTTAGCCTCCGCCTTGCAACAAGCCGACAAATTGCTGCGCCAGGCCGGGTATCCGCAAGGCGACGTGGTGGTGTTTACCGACGGCTTTGATCGCAACAGCTACCGCCAGATCCAGGATTTGCTGAATAATTGGCCGCACCGCTTGTCGATCGTGGGTTTTGGCAGCGACGAGGGCGCGCCGGTAAAGCTGGAAAGCGGTGAACTGTTAAAGAATGCGCAAGGCGCAGTAGTGATCCCCAAGGTACCGCATCAGCAACTGGCGGAACTAACCAGGGGCGGTGGCATCTACCGTAAAGCCGGCATCAGCGGCGATGTGCTGGCTGATATTGTTAATTTGCCGGCATTGTCAGCATTGCAACAAGCCGATCAATCAAAGCAAATTCAGGGCGACCAATGGCAGGACAATGCCGTTTATCTGGTGTGGTTGTTACTGCCGCTGCTGCTGTTGCAGCGGAAGTACAGCAGTTTGCTCAGTATCGGGGCATTATTGCTGCTGCCCTCTTATGCCGATGCCGTTGAATGGCGCGACCTGTGGCAAACCAAACAACAACAGGCAAAGCAAGACTATGCCGCCGGCGACTACAGAGCGGCGCAGCAAAAATTTACCGACCCGCTGTGGCAAGGCAATGCCGCCTATCGCAGCGGCGACTATAGCGCTGCCGAACAAGCCTTTCGCCAGGCAGCTGAGCAAAACCCGACAGCCGATGCCCTGCATAACCTGGGCAATGCCCTGGCGCAACAACAGCGCTATGACGAGGCGTTAGATGCTTATCAGCAAGCGCTGCAACAGGATAACGACTTCAGTGCCGCCCAACAAAACGCCGCTCTGATGCAGCAATTGCTGCAACAGCAACAGCAGGAACAACAACAGCAACAAAACAGCCAGCAGAAAAATAACCAGGATCAGCAGCAACAGCAGAATGCGGACGGCGAGTCGCAAAGTGACGAGTCCGGTGACAGCGAAGCGCAAAGTGACAGTGACAGCCAAAGCGAAGCGCAACAACAGCAGAGTGCTGAGCAACAAGCAGAGCCAACCGAGTCTGAACAGCAAGCACCACAAGCGGTGACGGAGACGGAACAGCAAGATGACGCTGCTGAAGAGCAACAATTGCAAGCCATCAGAGAAGCCTGGCCCAACGCCACGCCCGAAGAGCAGCAACAACTGGATAATTTGCTGCGTAAAGTGCAGGATGATCCGGCCTTATTACTACGCAATAAAATGTATCTCGAGTATTTAAAACGCCAACAACAACGTTTACCCAAGGGAGTTGAGCAACAATGGTGATCCGTATTCTGCTGCTTGCCACTTTGCTGCTGTGTTTACCGCTGCAGGCGCTAACGCAGTTAACGGCCAGTGTCGACAAAAACCCGGCCCTGCGCGGCGAGTCCATCACGCTGGAGTTACAAGCCGATGCCAGAGCGGCTGCCGATGCTATTAACTTTCGTGTGCTGGAGCAGGACTTTACCGTAATGGTACCTTCTGTTAGTCAAAGCACGCGCATTATCAATGGCGAAGCCAGCCAAAGCACGATTTGGAAAGTGGTGTTGTTACCCAAACGCAGCGGCGATTTTACTATTCCGGCGTTTACGCTGCAGGGGCTCAGCACCAAACCGATTCAGTTACAGGTACTGGATGCGGTGCAAAGCAACACCGCCGGCAAAAACCGCGAGCTGTTTTTGCAAGCCAGCATCGACCAGCAGCAGCTGTATGTACAGCAGCTAAGCTATTATCAGGTTACCATTTACTTTGACGGCGACTTACAGCGCGGCTCGTTATCAGAGCCACAACTGGAAGGTGCCGGTATTCAGCAGGTTGGTCAGGACAGCGAAGGTACTGAATTAGTTAATGGCATCCGCTACCGCACCATTACACGACGTTATGCCATTACGCCGCAGCGCAGCGGCAATTTCACCATAGCGCCCCCCACCTTCAGCGGTGAGATGATTGACCGCGATAACGCCCGCTACAACTATTTTGCCCGCACCAAAACCGTGGTACAGCAAGCCGAGCCGATTGATATTGAAGTGCGCGCCGTACCGGATAGTTTCCCCGGCAGTTGGCTGGTGGCCGGCCTGGTAACCCTGAATGAAGAATGGAGCCCGGACATTACCAGCTTAAAGCAAGGTGAACCCGTTACGCGCACCATAACGCTGTCGGCAGTGGATGTCGCAGAAAACCAATTGCCGGAGCTGGTACAGGCATTTCCGGACGGCCTGCGGCTGTATCAGGAGCAACCACAAGCCAAAAGTGCCGAGCGTAACGGCCGGCTGGTAGCGCAGAAAATTTTCACCACCGCCGTTATTGCCACTAAAGGCGGTGAACTGGTGTTACCGGAAGTCAAACTACCCTGGTGGAACAGCCAAACCAGACAATTGGCATGGGCTACCTTACCGGCACGTACACTCACGGTGGAAGCAATTGCAGACGCGCCGGTTAATAACACCGCAACGATACCGCGGCCTGATGCTGATGCCGCGGTTACGCCTACGCCGGAAAAGAGCGACGCCTGGCGCTGGAACCATATCAGCAGCATATTGCTGGCATTATGGCTAGCTACGCTGTTAAGCGCGTATTGGCTATGGCAACGCCGCCCTGCGCCACAGCAAGCCGTAGCCACAAGCAGCCGGGTAAAGTTTAACAGCGCGCTGTTAAAGCAAGCCTGTCAGCGCAACGATGCATCACAGGCTAAAGCTGAACTGCTGCGTTTTGCCCACCAGCAGTTGGATCAACGCTGCAGTTCATTAACTGAACTTGCCGCCTTGCCCGGCTTTGCCGGCATGAAAGCTGAGCTGGAACAACTCAACGCTGCGCTGTATGCCAACGCTGATGTCAGCTGGCAAGGCGCCGATTTCTGGCAAAAATGGTTACAGCGCCAACCTGCCGCAGCCAACAGTAACCAAGCAGCTGATTTGTTACCACTCTACCCCACTTAAGTCCCCCTACTTTGACAACTGCATTGTTGCGCTGGTAACCACCCGTGCAACTTGTTAGCATGAGGCTGCTATTTTTCTACCTGACCTGTGTCGGGTATTTTTTTACACCGGTTTTTGCTTAAGGTGCGCTTAAACAAAGCCCGGCTGTTTATACAAGGAGAAACTGTTTTGGAAACAGGCACTATTATTTCACTTGCGATCTATTTTATTGTCATGCTCAGTATCGGGCTTTACGGCTACCGGACCTCTACCAGTGATGTGTCCGGCTATATGCTCGGTGGCCGCAAACTAGGGCCGGGTGTTACTGCATTATCTGCCGGGGCTTCAGATATGAGTGGCTGGATGCTGATGGGGGTACCCGGTGCCATGTATCTAAACGGCATCAGCAGTGGCTGGATGGCTGTCGGCTTATTAATCGGCGCATTTTTTAATTACATTATTGTGGCACCAAGGCTAAGGGTATATACCGAAGTTGCCAACGATTCTATTACCATCCCGGATTACTTTGAAAACCGCTTTGCCGATAAAACCCGCATACTACGGGTAGTCTCTTCGCTGGTTATTGTTATTTTCTTTACGTTGTATACCTCGTCCGGCGTAGTCGGCGGCGGTAAGCTGTTTGAAAGCTCTTTTGGCCTGAGCTACGAGTTGGGGCTGTATGTTACCGCCGGCGTGGTGGTGGCTTATACCATGTTTGGTGGCTTTCTTGCCGTGAGCATTACCGACTTTGTCCAGGGCTGCATTATGTTTGTATCGCTGGTTCTGGTGCCGGTGGTGGCACTGGACCACCTGGGAGGTGTGAGTGCCGTTGTCACCCAGGTAAACAGTATTGACCCGGCACTGCTCAATCCTTTTATCGATGCCAAAACCGGTGTGGCGCTGTCTGTATTAGGTATTATTTCACTGTTGTCCTGGGGCTTTGGCTATTTTGGTCAGCCACATATTATCGTACGTTTTATGGCCATCCGCAGCATACGCGACATAAAAGCCGCACGCCGCATCGGTATCAGCTGGATGTTTATTACCCTGGTAGGCGCTGTTACCACTGGTCTGGTTGGCGTAGCTTATGTCGCCAACACTAAAATGTCGCTGAGCGACCCGGAAACAATTTTTATCGTATTTTCGCAATTTTTGTTCCATCCGCTGATATCCGGATTTTTGTTAGCCGCAATTTTGGCCGCTATTATGAGTACCATCTCCTCTCAGTTGCTGGTGACATCAAGTTCATTAACCGAGGATTTCTATAAAATCTTTGTTAAACGTGATGCCAGCCAGGGTGAGTTGGTGTTAATCGGCCGTTTGTCGGTATTGCTGGTAGCGGTGGTCGCTATAATTTTGGCGTATGACAGAGACAGCTCTATTCTGAAGCAGGTGAGTAACGCCTGGGCCGGTTTTGGTGCGGCTTTCGGTCCACTGGTCGTGTTGAGCCTGTACTGGCGCAATATGACCTTTGCCGGCGCACTAAGCGGAATAGTATCCGGTGCCATTACAGTATTATTCTGGATTTATGCCCCGGTGCTGGAAAATGGTGCTACGTTAAACAGTGTAGTTTATGCAATAGTACCCGGCGTTATCGTCAGCACTCTTGCCATAGTGTTGGTTAGTAAATTGGGACGCGCACCGTCAAATGATGTACAACAGATGTTTAGTCAGATGTTGCATAAGTTAAAACAAGCGTAGTTCCGGCCGGGCCGGCGCAAAGAAATACAGGGGGTGAAAAAACTTGTACCCCCTGTATCAGCTTCTTTGCTAAATTAGTGTTTCAGTGTTCATTTTGGATAGAACATCTATGTATTTTTATGCCGCCCGCCAACCGATCCTCGACCGCAACAAACAACTTTATGCTTATGAGTTACTGTTTCGTGATGGCTTGCAAAACGCATTTCCGGAAATAGACGGGGATGAAGCTACCTCGCGCATGATAGAGGGTAGCCAGTTCAATTTTGGCCTGGATGATTTTCTTGGTGATAAGCCGGGCTTTATTAACTTTACGCTCGACACCCTGCTGAAAAAGTACCCCGGCATGTTGCCGAAAGAACAAGTCGTGATAGAAATATTAGAAACGGTACAGCCTGGCAAACGCCTGTTAGCCGAATGCCAGCATTTGAAAGAACAAGGCTATACTCTGGCGCTGGATGACTATATTCACCAACCGGTATGGCGCCACTTTTATCCCTTTATTGATATTATCAAAATTGATTTCCGCTCTACCTCTATCGACACCATCAATGAGATAAAAGCCGCAGTCGCGCCCTTCGCTCATATTAAACTGTTGGCAGAAAAGGTTGAGACTAACGAAGAGTTTCAAACCGCTATGGATATGGGCTTCAGCTATTTCCAGGGTTACTTTTTCTCCAAGCCTGAGATGATGCAAAGTAAGTCACTGTCTCCGGCACAAATGACGCTGGCAGAGTTGCTGTACGAAACGTCCAAAGCTGATATGGACCTGGCTAAAATTACCAAAGTGTTTGAGCGCGATGTGCACTTGTCTTACAAGCTGTTGCGTTACAGTAACTCCACTGTATTTAAGCGCCGCGCAGAAATCGAGACTATTAAGCAAGCTCTGGTGGTACTGGGGCAAAGTGAACTGAAACGCTTCTTGTCATTGTTATTTACTGCCCAGATCAGCAGTGACAAACCAGCAGAATTGATGCGTATGTCAATGACCCGGGCCCGCTTTGCTGAGGGCATTGCCGGATTACATGGCAAGATAGATACCGCCAAGGCGTTCCTTACCGGTTTAATGTCCCTGATGGATGCTATTTTAGATGAGCCTATCGATGCAGTGATGGACAAGCTGCCGCTGGCAAAGGAAATAAAAGAAGCCCTGGTAGAGAAACAAGGGGTGCTGGCGGATTATATTACCTTGATCCAGTTTTATGAAACCGCACAGTGGCAGGAAGCCAGCCAGGCAATACATAATCTAACGCTACCGGCCGATAAAGTGCCGGATGCGTATCATACCGCAGTGCAATGGGCCAATGAACAAATGAAAGCCCTGGGAGATTAACCCCGGGGCTGTGCTGTATTAAAAGATAATTTGCGCTTAGTTAAAGCTTAAATAGGGGCTGATTTTAGCCGCCAGCTTCTCACCAATGCCCTTCACCTGAGTTAGCTGTGCCTGGTCTTTAATAGGACCATGTTCAGCGATATAATCCAGTAACGCCTGAGCCTTTTTTTCGCCCAAGCCCGGAATGGCATCTAATTGTGCTAAGGTCGCAGTATTTAGCGGCACCTTTTGCACACTGTTAGCGGCAGCAGCAGTTTTGCTGATTTGCATTGCCGGCTTAGTGTCAGCCAAACATTGGTTTGCGGTTAATGTCAGTGCAGCCATACCCAGTGCAAAACATATTTGTTTCATTTTATCGTCCTTAAAATATCGCCCTCGTTCCCTGATTACTGCCTTGACTACTGCCTGACTGTATCGGGTTGGCGCTGCACCAAATAGCAAGCCACACAATCAGTATCGGAGAGTTTTTAGCGCCAACTCATTTAAATTAGTCAATATATTTACATATGCAAATTAATATTAACTTTTTATTTATCTTTATTGTTTGCTATTCAGCGCTAATTAAGTCTGAGCGCACTACCCTTGAAGCGTAAATAAAAGCCGTAACTCAGGTTTCACACTGACGTTAGTTTGAAAAGTGTCATTACAGACGATTGCTGCCGAATTAATAGTTCGGTAAAGTACCGCTGATATCATATGGAGAGAACAATGCCAGCCACAAGGGTACTACTGCTAACAATAGCACTCCTGTTCAGTGCGTTATCAGATGCGAAAGTCATCAGCGACAAACCACAGATCAGCAGAGAACAGGCGGCCGCTTTGGCGCAACAGCGTTATCCGGGCAAGATTGTTAAAGTACAAACTGAACAACAGCGTTACCGCATCAGAGTGCTGCAGGCAGATGGCCGCGTAGTTACAGTGTTAGTTGATGGCCAGTCAGGCCGCGTGCAAAGGGATGGAAATTAATGCGTTTACTTGTTGTTGAAGATGAAAGCTTATTGGCGCAGCAGATCAAAGAACAATTACAGCAGCAAAATTTTAGTGTCGATGTCGCCGTTGATGGTGACGATGGCTGGTTTAAGCTGTCTGAGTATCCCTACGATTTAGCTATTATTGATATTGGCTTACCTAAAATGGATGGCTTAACGTTAATTCGCAACGCCAGGCAAAAAGCCTTAAAAACCCCTATCATAGTGTTAACCGCCCGCGGCAGTTGGCAGGACAAAGTAGAAGGCCTGGATGCCGGTGCTGATGATTACCTGACAAAGCCCTTCCACACTGAAGAACTACTGGCCCGCTGTAATGCGCTGATCCGCCGCGCTGCCGGTCAACCGGAACCAACCCTGTCTGCCGGCCCTATTGCACTTAACAGCCGCACACAGCAAGTATGGCTGGGTGAAACAGAGATCAATTTAACGGCGTATGAATATAAAGTGCTGGAGTACTTTATGTTGAACCCGAATAAAGTCATCTCTAAAACTGAGTTGACCGAGCACATCTATGACCAGGATTTCGATTTAGACAGCAATGTGATCGAGGTTTTTGTACTGCGCCTGCGTAAGAAGCTGGATCCGGACGGCGAGACCAAACCGATTGAAACGCTAAGAGGCCGGGGCTACCGTTTCACGCTGTCAGTAGCCTGATATGGCGTTATCTCTGAAGCTGCGGCAGCTGTTGATCAGTGTTTTTCTGCTGCTGCTGTTGCTGCCCAGCTCTTTTGTTGCTATCGACAGGGCCTTTTATACCCAACTTCTGACAAATACAGAGCAGAAGTTGGAAGTACACATGTACGCCATTTTGTCTGAGTTAAATGTTTCGGTGGATAAAGTGGAGTTACTGAACAACGCCCTCGCGCCTGACTTCTACCGGCCGGATTCCGGCCTTAGCGCCTATATTACCCATGAGCAGGATTTAGTGTGGCAATCAGACTCCTCACTTAACCAGCAATTCACCCCTCCGGCAACAGCCCTACCGCAAGGTGAGCATTTGTTCCGCATGGTCAATCAGCCTGGCGGGCAATTTTGGGTGCTGTCTATCGCACTGCTGTTTGATGCTGAAGACTATACCCGGCCGCTCACTGTGCATGTCGTGCAAACGGATACGCGGTTGCAGGCGCCGCAGTTGGCCTTTCGCGCTACGCTGATCCAGTGGTTTATTGGCATTGGTTTGATGCTGCTGTTGTTAATGTTACTGGCATATTATTGGACTACCAAACCGCTGTCGAAACTCGACCATGAGATCCGTCGTGTTGAAAATGGCAGCCAGGAGCAGCTTAACGGTCGCTATCCGGCTGAGTTGTCGATTATCAAGGAAGACCTGAACCTGCTACTGGCCAACCAAAACCGGCAAAAGCAGCGTTATCGTCACCATTTAAGTGATTTGGCCCATGCGCTGAAAACCCCGGTTGCGGTATTACAAACCTCGGCATTAAGCCAACAGCCGGAGCTGAAAGAGCAGTTAGATCGCATTACCTCTATGATTGAACATCAGCTGAAACGGGCTGCCAGCTCAGGCCAGGATGTTTGGAAAAAGCAAATTAATATCAAGCCATTACTTGATAAGCTGGTCTCTGCACTGAGCAAAATCTATCGTGATAAAAATGTCGCGATCAACGTAGAATGCGCCGAAACCTGCGTATTCCGCGGCGATGAAACCGACTTAATGGAAATTCTCGGCAACCTGCTGGATAACGCCTGTAAAGCCTGCCGCCACAACGTCAAAGTAACCATTACACAGCAAAATCAGCTTACCTTGTGTATCGAAGATGACGGCCCGGGCGTACCGGCCGACAAACGCATAAAACTATTTGAACGCGGTGCCCGCCTCGACACCTACCATGAAGGCCATGGTGTGGGTTTAGCGATAGTGGCTGAATTGGTGCAATCTTATTCCGGACAGCTTAAACTGGATGACAGTGAATTAGGCGGAGCACGTTTTAGCCTGCTGTTTCAATAACCTCAGTGTCGCAGCCAGAGCTGCTGCGACTGATCGCCCCGCCCTTCACTCGCGTAGTAACAACTCTTTTGTCATAACTTTTTGCGGAATGCTATTAATGGAACTGAAAAACCCTGCGGTAATTAAAATTAAGAATCTGCGCTTACGCACTTTTATCGGCATTAAAGACGATGAAATTAACAACAAACAAGACGTGATTATTAACGCCATCATCCATTACAGTGCCACAGATGCTGCTAACACCGACAATATGGACAATGCGCTGAACTACCGAACCATCACCAAAAAGATTATTGCCCTGGTTGAACACCAACGCTTCTCGTTGCTGGAGAAAATGACTTCAGACGTGCTGGCCATCGCCTCAGAACATCCGTCGGTGCGCTACGCTGAAGTCGAGATTGATAAGCCGCACGCTTTGCGTTTTGCCGATTCGGTGTCCATGACACTGTCGATAAACAAATAAGCTCTATACTTAGTGCTTGTGCGTATTGCGGCTGTTTTACTACGGGTAAATCACTATGAAGATTTTACTGACCGGTGGCACCGGTCTGATTGGCTCAGCGTTGGTAAACCAATGGCTCGATAACCATAAGCTTATCGTACTGTCGCGCTCTGCTGCAAAGGTTAAAGCCTTATTTTCTGATCGCGTACAAGCGGTTACAGCGCTGGCTGACGTAGATTTTAATACTGTTGATGCAGTAGTTAACCTGGCCGGCGAGCCGATAGTGGGTAAACGTTGGTCTGAAGCACAGAAATTGCGGCTGTGCCATAGCCGTTGGGACATTACCGAACAGCTGGTAAGCGCGATAAAGGCGGCACAAACACCGCCCAAGGTGCTGCTGAGTGGCTCTGCAGTGGGTATTTACGGCCGCCAGCAGAGCCAGCTGATCAGCGAGGACTTCAGTAACTTTCATGCCGAATTTTCGCAGCAGTTGTGTCAGCGCTGGGAAGAGTTGGCATTAGCCGCAAGCGGCCCTGCTACCCGGGTTTGTGTGCTGCGCACCGGCATAGTACTGGCCAACAATGGCGGCGCTTTGCAAAAAATGCTGCCGCCGTTTAAAGCCGGATTGGGCGGGAAAATAGGCACAGGCGAGCAGTTTATGTCGTGGATCCATATTAATGACATGCTGCGGCTGATTGACTTTTTGCTACAGCACCCTACTTTAAACGGTGCCTTTAACGCAACCGCGCCGCAACCTGTTACAAATGCAGAGTTCAGTCAAACCCTGGCCAAAGTGTTACACCGGCCGGCACTACTACCCATGCCGGCCTTTGTATTGCGCTTGCTGTTTGGCGAAATGGCCGATTTACTGTTAACCGGCCAGCGCGTCATTCCGACTAATTTGCTCAAAGCCGGCTTTGAGTTTCAATTTAACACTCTGCAGCCGGCATTAAAGGCGCTGCAGGCAACTTAGCCCTGCAGCACTTTACGCATCAGCTGCGCCCCCGGGATTTGCAGTAAACGGCGCAATTGCCACCAACCTAAGCCGGTAACCAACAGCATGCCGATAACAGGCCCCATCCACCACAAGTTGTAGTGCAGCTGAAACGGCAACTCAAACACCCGCTGCTGCACTACCAGCAGCATCGCTTCGGCCAGAATGGTGGCAAACAGCCCGGCCATCGCCCCCAACAGCGTAAATTCCAGCAGCAAGGCATTGCGTAAAAACGGATACTGCGCCCCCAGAGTGCGCAATATTGCCAGCTCCTGCTCACGTTGCTCCAACGTTGCCTGCACCTGAGCAACCAACACTAAACCGGCAGCCAGGCAAATAATCAGCAAAATAAAACTCAGCGCCACCGTTACCTGAGCAATAATATCATTCACCTGATTAATTATATTATCCACGCTTATCACGCTTACCGTTGGCAGCAACCGGGCCAGCTGGTTCAGCAACAAGCTGCGCTCCGGTGCCAGGTAGAACGCGGTAATATAGGTGGCCGGAAACTCTGCCAGCAGATCGGGGCTTAAAATCATATAAAAATTAGGTTGCAAGCTGTTCCAGTCTACTTTGCGGATACTGCTGACAGTAGCGCTGAGCTGTTGGCCGCCGATAGAAAATGTCAGAGTATCGCCTAAATTTACGTCCAGTCGCTGTGCAATCTCGGCTTCCACCGATACCTGTGCAACGTCAGTATTAAGCCAGTCGCCTGCCGTCACCTGATTATTTGCCGGTAATTCTGACAACCAGGTTAAGTTAAGCTCGCGACCGACACCAACACGCTGCTCTGTGCGATCTTCCTTCGTCGCTTCCTGCAGCAGTTGCTCATCATTGATAGATGTCAGCCGGCCCCGTACCACAGGATAATACCGGCCTAACTCCAGGTTATTATCCGCGGCAAAGGCTTGCAGCACAGTGCGTTGTTGCCCGGTGATATTTACCAGAAACTGGTTGGGCGATCCCGGCGGGATTTGGCGCTGCCACTGGCCAATTAACTCAGCGCGTAAAAAGTACAGCAACAACGCAAGGAAAATAGCCAAACTGAAGGTAATCAGCTGAAAACTGTTGGCCCAAAGCCGGCGGCGTAAATTAGCCAGCGCCAGCCGTCTGGCACTGCTTTGCCCGGCCGCCACCGGTTTGGCAAAGCGCACCAGTAAAGCCGCACCGGCTAACAGTATGCCGGCAAAAGCGGCACAGAGTAAAAACAGGCCGATACTGAGTATAAGCTCGCCGCTGAATAACCACATCAGACCCCAAATAGCCACACTGCCGGACAACAATTGCAGCTTATCCAGCGGCAAGTTAACTGCCGGTTGTTTCAGTACATCAATGGCCGCGGTATTTGCCAACCGCCACATGGGACGAGCCGCAAACAATAAGGCGCAGACGAGGCAGGTTAAGCTGCCAAGCCATAATGGCCGCCAACTGAAATCCGCCCGGTAATCGGCGAAATAAAAGCCAATGCCCCAATGCACAGCTTCAATGGCTAGCTGACCGGCAATTGCACCGCAAAGTAAGCTAAACAGCACCACCAGCAATAAGTGACTGCCGTAAATCAAGCGGATTTGCCCCCTGGTGGCGCCCAGCGCCTTGATAATAGCTACCGCCTGAGTATGGCGCTGGCTATAGCGGCCGGCGGCTACTGCGGCGGCGCAAGCGGCCAACACTATGCCAAGCAGCCCGGCTAACAACAAGAAACGCTCAGCACGCTCTAAAGCGCCACCGATAGCAGATTCTCTATCCATATCCTGCCAGCGCTGATGCACTGTAAGCTTTGCTGTCATTTGTTGTTCAAACGCCTGCAGAGCCGCCGTATCGCCGGCAAACAAATACCGGTAACCAATACGGCTGCCCGGCTGCACAATTTGCGTTGCAGCCACATCAGCCAAATGCATGATCACTCTTGGCGCCCCACCGAACACACTTAACGGTGCATCCGGTTCTTTGACAATCACCCCCGCTACGGTAAAACGCGCCACACCAAGCTCAACAGTATCGCCGGGGGCAACATTGAGTAAATCGAATAATCTGGCTTCGAAATACAGCTGGCCTTGCGCTAACTGCGCCTCCTCACCTGAAACAAGGTCGGCAGAGCGTTTTAACTCAAGGTTGCCACGCAGCGGATAGCTGTCGCTGACGGCTTTAATCGTTGCCAGTTGCATTGCATCCCCGGCAAACAGCATAGAGTCAAACTGCATTTGCTGTGCCGTGCTCAGGCCATTTTGCTGCGCAAGTTCAGGCACTGCCGGGTCAAACGGCTGACTGGATCGCAGTACTTTATCTGCCGCGTTAAACTGGGCACTGCGCTGCATCAATGCACTTTTTACGCCTTCGGTAATGCCGCTTAAGCTGACAACAGAGCCAACTGCCAGAAATAACGCAAAAGCGATAACCCAGAGTTCACCACGGCTTAGCTCACGCCAAAATAAACGCCATGCAATACTAGCCCACATCAGCCATATCCTTTACATCGTCGTAAACAAAGCGCCCCGCTTGCATCCGCAGCTGACGCTGACAACGCGCAGCCAACTCGGTGTTATGGGTCACCAGAACAAGTGTGGTGCCCTGCTCGCTGTTTAACTTAAACAGCAAGTCTTCAATTTTCTGCCCGGTCGCCGCATCCAGGTTAGCAGAAGGCTCGTCGGCAAATAGCACCGCAGGGCTGGTAATAAAGGCTCTGGCAATAGCAACCCGCTGCTGCTCGCCGCCGGATAACTGCGCCGGGAAAAAATCCGCCCGTTCTGCCAGGCCAACCTGTTGCAATAACGCCAGGCCTCGCTGCTTAGCTTGCTTATCTGCAGCCAGCTCTGCCGGCAGCGTCACGTTTTCCAGAGCAGTTAATCCCGGCAGCAGTAAAAACGACTGAAATACAAAGCCGACATCTTTGGCTCTTATCGCCGCGCGTTGATCTTCAGATAAATCATGTAAAGCCTGTCCTGCCAGATACACGTCGCCGGCCGTTGGCGTATCAAGCCCGGCCAACAAACTGAGTAACGTAGATTTACCCGAGCCGGACGCACCGACTATCGCAACCGACTCACCACGATTGATCGTCAAACTGATATCATGCAGGATAGTTAAGGAACCATCAGTGACTTTGACACTCTTAGCCAGCTTAGTCGCTTTTATATGAACTTCAGGTGCTTTAATCATGCGTATTATCTTACTTCTGTTAATTGGATTATTCAGTCAGGCCGCCGCTGCGCAAAAACTGCTTATTCTCGGCGACAGCTTAAGTGCTGCTTATGGTATGCAGCAACATCAGGGCTGGCCGCATTTATTGCAACAACAACAGCAACAATGGCAACTTATCAACGCCAGCATCAGCGGTGAAACCACTGCCGGTGGTTTAGCCAGGCTACCGGAATTGCTACGCCAACACAAGCCAGACGCTGTCTTGATAGAATTGGGAGGCAATGATGGCTTAAGAGGCTTTACTGTTAAATCAATACAAACCAACCTGAGCGAGATTATTACCTTAGTAAAGCAGCATAATGCCACGCCGGTACTGATGCAAATACGCATTCCACCAAACTATGGACCACGTTATGGCCAACAATTCAGCAATATTTATCCGCAACTGGCAGAACAACACCAAATAACACTATGGCCATTTTTTATGGATAACATAGCGATTAACAGCGAGCTGATGTTACAGGACGGCATACATCCGAACAGCAAAGCGCAACCGCAGATTAGCGAATTTGTTGGTAAACTGTTGGCGGAGTTTGAAACAGAATAGCTAAACACTCAAGGATGAGTTTGTTAGCAAATGTGTGATGATTAAGAATGTGCAGCGAAGTGGCGTCCCCTAGGGGATTCGAACCCCTGTTACCGCCGTGAAAGGGCGGTGTCCT
>NZ_JBQTCI010000007.1:0-218539 GCF_052380015.1 Rheinheimera sp. NSM
CCCGTGGCATGGCGCGCATTATAGGGCGTTTTAGAATACCTGCAAGCGGTTATTTAAGAAAACTTGTGCTTTTGAGATCGTTCGCAGAAAAATTGGCCGAAAAGCGCTTTTTTAATACATTTACTGCATAATAACGCAGCATTGGAGGAGATTATGACGATACGAGCTTATAAAGGTATAACACCGAAACTGGCAGCAGGAGTGTATATAGATGAATCCAGCGTGCTGGTTGGCGATATTGAACTGGCGGAAGATGTCAGTATCTGGCCCTTAGTAGCCGCGCGCGGTGATGTGAACTATATCCGTATTGGTGCCCGCACCAATATACAGGATGGCTCGGTGCTGCATTTATCCCGGCCAAGCCGCGGCAAACCTGACGGCTCACCGCTCATTATCGGTGAGGATGTTACCGTAGGCCATAAAGTGATGTTGCACGGCTGCTCTCTTGGCAACCGCATCCTTGTGGGTATGGGCGCTATAGTGATGGACGACGTAGTAGTAGAAGATGAGGTAATTATCGGCGCCGGCAGTTTAGTGCCACCGGGCAAGCGCCTGCAAAGTGGCTATTTATATGTCGGTAGCCCGGTAAAACAGGCGCGGCCGTTAAATGCTGCTGAAAAAGCCTTTTTAGCGGAGTCAGCAGCGAACTATGTAATATTGAAGAACGAGTATCTGGCAAAAGCTTAAAGCCAGATCTCGCCTGCGGCACTGTATGCGTCGTCGGCTATCGCCTGTTCAGCGCGGTCTTCCCAATTAAAGGTGTCTGCTTTAACTTGCGGTAGAAATACCGCCGGCGTTTGCTCTGACGGCAATGCAATAAAACACCACACCTTTAAACCACTGACAAGACAGCTGAAGCTGACAGCCTGCCGGGTTGCATCAAAGGCAAAATCATTATTAAAGGTAAGTTGCTGGTTCATTGGCTCAGTTGCCGCTTAGTTGCTGTTTAAGTAAAGCTAACACTGGCGTGATATCCGGCCTCTTACCGCGCCAGATATAAAAGGCTTCGGCCGCCTGTGACAATAACATACCCAAGCCATCTGCTTGCTGCGGTACACCTTCAGCTTTTGCCCATTGCATAAACGGCGTGGGTTCAGCGCCGTATAGCATATCGTATACCAGCTGACAGTGCTGTAAATGCTGCGCGGCGATTAATGGTCGCTCACCGCTTAAGCCGGATGAGGTGGCATTAATCACCAACTGATAAGGTTGCGATGGTATATCGGCATAACCACAAGCCCTAACATGCTCACCGAAATTAGCCGCGATAGCTTGTGCTTTACTAACAGTGCGATTAGCCAGCACCAGCTGCTTAACACCGGCATCCAACAACGGTCCAATGGCACCGCGACTGGCACCGCCGGCACCGAGCAGCAATACAGTTATGCCATTAAGCGTAACGCCAAGCCGTGTCAGATCAGCCACCAGGCCAATACCGTCGGTATTATCGCCGCAGAGTTTACCTTCGCTATCTATATAAAGTGTATTCACAGCACCAGCTTGCTTTGCCCGCTGTGATAATACGCCAGCCAGTTGATACGCCTGCTCTTTAAACGGCACAGTGACATTACCGCCTTTACCGCCGGCGGCAACAAAGCCATACCAGCTGTCGGCAAAGCCATCAAGCGGTGCTAAAATGGCGTCGTATTGCAGTTGTTCGCCCAGTGCGGCAGCAAACTGTGCATGAATTAAGGGCGACTTTGAGTGGCCTATCGGATTACCGAATACAGCATAACGGTCCACAAGTGATGTCCATCAAGAAGTTAGTACAGATGATTTTTAATAAAACCACGGCAAATAGCAAGCCGCATCCTACACCGGAGCAAACGCCCTACGCCATGCTGGGCGGTGAAGACACAGTTCGTAAGCTGGCCAATCGCTTTTATGATGTGATGGAAACCGCACCGGAAGCGGCTGAACTGTACGCTATCCACCCACTGCCGCTGGATACAATCCGGCAGAAGTTTTTCCAGTTTTTATCCGGCTGGCTCGGCGGCCCACCGTTGTTTGAGCAGCAATACGGCCACCCCCGCCTGCGGGCGCGGCATTTACCTTTCCCGGTAGATGAAAAACTGCGTGATCAATGGATGTTTTGTATGGATACCGCGCTGAATGAAGTAGTAGAGAACAAATTGCTGCGTGATGGTATTCGCCAGTCGATTGGCCAACTGGCGAGCCATATGATTAATTGTTAAGCCTGAAGCTTTAACCAGTCCTGCGGTTTAAGATAGCGTTCATACAATAATGCTTCTGCACTGCCGGGCTCAGGCTGATAGCCATATTGCCAGCGCACCAACGGCGGCATTGACATTAAAATCGACTCGGTACGGCCGCCGCTTTGCAGGCCAAATAAGGTACCGCGGTCGTACACCAGATTAAATTCAACATAACGGCCCCGGCGGTACAACTGGAACTGCCGCTGATGCTCGCCATAGGGCGTATCTTTACGCCGCTTCACTATCGGCAAATACGCCGGAATAAAGGCCTCGCCGACAGCACGCATCAGCGCAAAGCTCTGCTCGAAGCCCGCCGCATTTAAGTCGTCAAAAAACAGCCCGCCAACACCCCGGGTTTCGTCGCGGTGCTTTAAATAGAAATACTCATCGCACCACTTTTTATAAGCCGGATAATAATCAGCACCAAAGGGCTCAACTGCTGCCTTAGCCGTTTGATGCCAATGCACAACATCGTCTTCAAACGGGTAATAAGGTGTTAAATCAAAACCGCCGCCAAACCACCACACCGGTGCTTCACCGGCTTTTTCGGCAATAAAAAACCGTACATTGGCATGCGTAGTAGGCAAATAAGGGTTATTCGGATGGATCACCAGCGACACGCCACAGGCATTAAAGCTGCGCCCTGCCAGCTCAGGCCTGTGTGCCGTAGCCGACGCAGGCATATTGGCACCAAACACATGCGAGTAATTTACCCCGGCCTGCTCAAATACCTTACCGCCGGTTAGCACGCGACTTTTACCGCCACCGCCTTCAGGCCGCTGCCAGGCATCTTCAACAAAGTGTGCGCTACCATCTGCCAGCTGCAGTGCAGTGCAGATATTGTCCTGCAATTGCTGTAAAAACTGTTGCACTGCGGCCAGATGATGCTGAGGTTGGCTGTTGGTCACCTTAACTCCTTACTATATTGCCACTTAAGGCATCACGAATTTGACTGGGTTGTGTGGCACCACCCAAGGGCCCCGGCATAATAGCAGACAACTTATCGCCCAAACTTTGCTGCAGCTCAGCTTTGTCGGTAATGGCCGGCTGGCCGGATAAATTAGCGCTGGTTGATACCAGCGGTTTGCCATAAGCGCTACACAGCTGCTGCACCACCGGATGAGCACTGACCCGCACGGCAATGCTGTCGAACTGACCGGTAAGCCACTTCGGCGCCGTTTTGCTGGCCGGCAACACCCAACTGATATGGCCGGGCCAGCTGGAAAATATCTGATAGCGCTTTTCCGGCGGTATGGCTTTGTCATCCACATAGCGCAGTAACTGCGAATAGTTAGCGGCAATTAAGATCAGCCCCTTCTCCACCGGCCGCTGTTTAATCGCCAGCAGCGCCATTACCGCCGCCTCGTTATCCGGGTCGCAACCTAAACCGTAAACGGCTTCAGTGGGGTAAGCGATAACGCCACCTTGTTGCAAGGCCTGTAAAACCAGCTGCTGTTCTGCCATTTGTTGCTACTACTCCGGATAATTAGACGAAAAACACAGTTAAAATTTTCTTCAGTTGCGCAACTGGCTATAATAGCGCCTTCACGCTTTTAGTTCATCACGTACAGAAGGAAACAACAATGCAAGTTGGCATCATCATGGGTTCAACCTCAGACTGGCCTACTATGAAGCACGCCGCTGATATGCTGGATAAGTTCGGTATTGCCTATGAAACCAAAGTTGTTTCCGCACATCGTACACCACAGTTACTGGCCGATTATGCCAGCAGCGCCGCAAGTCGCGGACTAAAAGTCATTATTGCCGGCGCCGGTGGCGCAGCGCATTTACCCGGCATGGCCGCGGCCTTTACCAGCCTGCCGGTATTGGGCGTGCCGGTGCAATCTAAAGCGCTTAAAGGTTTAGACTCTTTGCTGTCGATTGTGCAAATGCCAAAGGGCGTAGCAGTAGGCACCCTGGCCATTGGTGATGCCGGTGCCGCCAATGCCGGCTTGCTGGCAGCACAAATTCTGGCGACAAACAGCGCGGAGCTGATGACAAAAATTGATGCCTTTCGCCAGGCGCAAACCGATATGGTATTAAGCCAGCCCGATCCGTCACAGGTGCCGTTATGAAGGTATTAGTATTGGGCGCCGGCCAACTGGCGCGGATGATGGCACTGGCCGGTGCACCGCTGAATATCAGTATCAGCGCTTATGATGTCAACAGCGATGCCATAGTGCGCCCATTAACACAGCAGAATCTCGGTAAAGGCTTGGCCAATGCCATAGCTGATGCCGATGTGGTTACTGCCGAGTTTGAACATATTCCGCTGCCGGTACTGGCGCAGTGTCAGCAAAGCGGTAAGTTTTTCCCGGGTGAAACGGCCATTAAAGCCGGTGGCGATCGCCGGTTAGAGAAGCAGTTGCTGGACAGCGCCGGTGTGCGCTCTGCCAGTTATCACATTATTAATAACGAAACCGATTTTACAGCCGCGATCAGCAAGCTGGGCTTACCACTGGTATTTAAAAGCGCGCTGGCCGGTTATGACGGCAAAGGCCAGTGGCGGTTAAAGCAAGCTGAACAGGCTGCAGCATTGTGGCAGGATATCAGTGCTTTTCTGGCCGCCGATAGCAAACAAGCTATCGTAGCTGAGCAGTTTATTCCGTTCCAACGCGAAGTTTCACTGATTGGTGCCCGCAATAGCAAAGGTGAGGTGCAGGTGTATCCACTGACCGAAAACCACCATGTCAACGGTGTGCTTAGCGTGTCATTGGCAGTAGCCGGCAATAAACAGCTGCAACAACAAGCACAACAGATGTTTACTGCGGTGGCAAACCAGCTGAATTACGTTGGCGTATTGGCGATTGAGTTTTTTGATGTAAACGGTGAGCTGCTGGTCAATGAAATTGCGCCACGGGTACATAATTCCGGTCATTGGACCCAGCAAGGTGCCGATGTCTGCCAGTTTGAGCAACACTTGCGTGCCGTCTGCGGTTTGCCGCTTGGCAGTACTGCCCTGATTCGCCCAAGCTTAATGGTGAATATTCTTGGCGAAGACACTGTACCGGAGCAGATCCTGGCGCTGCCGGGCTTGCACCTGCACTGGTATGGTAAAAGCAAACGTGCCGGCCGTAAGATGGGCCATATTAATGTATCTGCAGCAGATAATGCTCAGTTGAAGCAGCGTTTTCAGCAATTGATCGCGCTATTGCCTGAGGCTGCTTTTCCTGAGTTAGCACAAATGGCAGCACGGTTAAACTGATAAGCTGGCCGGTAGCTTAAACTGCCGGCTGTTTTTCACCGCATTTTTTATCAGCGCAGTACGCGCTGGCTTTTTTCTCAATTAATAAACCGAAACCACAGCTGACGCAGCTGCCGGCAACAGGTTTGTCATTCAGCAAAAACTTGCATTTGGGGTAGTTGTCACAACCCCAGAACGCTTTGCCAAACTTATTTACCCGCTCTGTCAGCTGACCCTGTTTACACTTAGGGCAAGCCAGACGCTCAGCGTCCGGCTGCTCACTGTGCTCGTGCACGACAAAAGTACAGCGCGGATAATCGGTACAGCCGATAAACATGCCGTAACGGCCGTTCTTTACCGCCAGTGCATTACCGCATTGCGGACAGGCTTCGCTGTCCAACACTTTTACTATGCTGGTTTCATGTTGGTGCAAAGCTTTTATATAGTTGCAGGCCGGATAAGCGCTGCAACCAAGAAAAGGGCCGTTTTTACCTGATTTCATCGCCAGCGGTTGCTGGCATAACGGACATAACTGCTGCTGTTGCGGCAGGTCAAACAAGGCCGAATCGTCTGTCATAAAGGCTAAGGCCGCTTAATGCAGCGGCCCTTCCGGTTCATCAAAAATTAAATCTTCCATTTGGGCATAAGCATTTTCGTGGCCCGGTACATTAAACAGCACCATCAGCACCACCCATTTTAAATCTTCCAGGCTAATGCTGTTACTGTCCAGATCCATCACCCTGTCGATAACCATCTCACGGGTAACCGCATCCAGCACATTAATTTGCTCCAGAAACAACAAAAAGCCCTGACACTCCACATCCATTTTTGCCAGCTCCGCTGCGCAATAAATGCGGGTAGCATTGGAGATGCCTTTTGACAGGTATGGCTTAACATGACTTTCCTGCAGCGCAGACAGGTTGTCTAGCCATTTTAGCGCTTTGAAGATATCGTCGTCATGAAAACCCGCCCGGCTTAACTCTTTGGTCAGATCGGCATGATTAACGTAAATGTCAGATTCATTGTGGATATAGTTTTCGAACAGGTAAACGAGGATATCAAACATACTCAGGCACTCCTCACTCTTATGTAGCCACCGGGAACCGCTGCTACTTCACCAGCCAACTCCAGTTGTAACAGCGCTATAGTTGCATCAGCAATTACCAGTCCGGCACGCTGCGCAATCAAATCAACTGCGGTAACTTCATCTCCTACGTTAGCCAACAACTGACGGGCAAACAAGTCTGTTTCAGCACTTTTTTCCTGTTCAGGTGCACTTTTTAGACAACTTTTACCGAAAAAGCTCCATTCTTCTAATATATCGGCCACGCATGTCACCAGTTTAGCACCTTGTTGAATTAACGCATGGCAACCTGCCGACTGCGGGCTATACACTGAACCGGGCACCGCAAACACATCGCGGCTGTATTCCGCCGCCAGATTAGCACTGATCAGGGTGCCGCTTTTCAAGCCGGCTTCCACCACTATGGTGCCGATACTTAAACCAACAACAATGCGGTTACGCTGCGGAAACCACTCAGCCCGGGCCTGCACATCGGGAAAATATTCCGACACTAACGCGCCCTGCTCTGCTATTGCCTGTGCCAGCGCTTTGTTGGATAACGGATACACCTGCTCTAAACCATGACCCAGCACCGCTACAGTTAAGCCGCCGGCCTGCAAGGCGCCTTTATGGCTTTCACTGTCGATACCGCGCGCCATACCACTGGTAATAACATAGCCCTGCTGTGACAATTCTGCCGCGAAACTCTGCGCCACTTTACGCCCGGTGGGCGTCGGCGTGCGGCTGCCCACCATGGCCAGCTGTTGCTGCGCCAATACTTGCGGCTCGCCTTTGACAAACAACAATAGCGGCGGTTGTTTGGTTTGCTTTAACAATGCCGGGTAACGTGGGTCCTGGTAAGTAATAACGTGGTGAGTATCACTCTGCTCCAACCATTGCAGGGCGTGAGCAACTTTGGGCTTAGCCTCATGCGCCAGCAAATACGCCTGACGCTCGGTAAAGCCAACATTACGTAAGGTGCTGGCCGGTAACTTTACCAGCTCAGCTAACGGGATTTGCTCGCTCAGACGTTGGAACTTCAGGCCATCCTGGCCATGCACAGTAGCTAAAGCGAGCCAGTTGCGGATATCCTCCATGACAAACCGGCTCCATCTAAATTGGCTTACAGGTTGGCGATTAGATCCCCCACCCGGATTGGGCGCTGCGTTTTGGTAACAATAGCAAAGCTGGTTTGTTCAGACACTTTAAACACCATTAACTCACCGACTTTTTCGCGTGGCAAGGCAATGGTACTATCACCGAAGTTCTTAAACATTTTTTGCAGTTTATTCGCATCTTCAACATAGACCGGGCCATCCTTACCATCGATAACAACCGGCGAATTACGGTAAATACCCAGCATATGGCCGGCTTTTAAATCCTGCACAGTACCACGGTTTAACACCACTATATCCCACTTGGAAAATTCACGCAGGTTTGACGTGGTGTCAATAATAGTACCGGCAACATCAAAATCCGGTTTAGTCATAACAAAGAACGCCGGTAACGCCTGGCCTTCCAGCGCCGGCATTAAACGATCACCCTGTTTAATTTCACGCTTTACGCTAAGAACATTTAATGAGGACGCTTCCGTGGGCGTATCTTCCGTAGCATCGCGGCCGGTGCGAAAAGCTCGCGCCGTAGCGATTAAATTAGTTTCATAGCCGAGCAAGTTACCGGTTTCGCTATCAATATAAGGCTTACCTTTACGGTACACACCATAAGAGGCGCCGGCATCCAGTACACCTTTGGCATAAATAATATGATCACCAACCGAGTGTTTTACATTGGCATTGGAGCCCAGCACATACGGCAAAGCATTAATTTGCTCTTCGCTCAGCGCTTGCTCAAAGGTTAAATAATGCCGAATCATGCTCAGCGGCAAGGTGCTTATTGCATCACCGCCTTTCATCGTTTTACGAATGCCGGGTGATAACCGTTTCACATTATCGTTGACCATCAGCCGTGGCCGGCCTTGAGCATCAAACACCAGGGTAAGAGTGTCGCCGGGGAAAATAAGGTGCGGGTTATCAATTTGCGGGTTCATTTGCCACAACTGCGGCCACAGCCAGGGTTCATTCAGATAGAGTGCCGAAATGTCCCACAAGGTGTCGCCCTTTTTCACTACATAGCTGGCTGGCGCATCGTCGCGGATTTTAAGTACATCCGCCAACACGGTAAACCAGCCACTGATAACTATCAGAGTGACCACAATTGCAAATTTTTTCAGCATGCCAGCATCCTTCAGCTCGATCTTGTTGTAATTATTGCACACTAAGCTGTTAATACAGCGGATTAATGGCTAAAATTAAAACATACCACAACCTTTGAAACAACGCATATTTTTGTAGGTGTTATGGCCGTTTTACATGTTTTACATTTTCCGGACGAAAGACTTCGCACTATCGCCAAACCCGTTGCAACAGTTAACGCTGAAATTCAGCAATTAGTGGCAGATATGCTTGATACCATGTACGACGAAAACGGTATCGGCTTAGCGGCTACTCAGGTTAACGTGCATCAACGTGTGGTGGTGATCGACGTCTCCGAAGATCGCAACGAACCTATGGTGTTTATCAACCCGGAAATTATTGCCCGCAGCGGCGAAACCAGCTACGAAGAAGGCTGTTTATCGGTACCGCAAAACTACGCCACGGTAGAACGTGCAGCAGAAGTTACGGTAAAAGCTCAGGATAAAAACGGCAATTGGTTTGAATTAAAAGCCGATGGCTTGTTAGCGATCTGCCTGCAGCACGAGCTGGACCATTTAGTCGGCAAATTGTTTATTGATTATCTGTCGCCGTTAAAGCGTGAACGCATCCGGAAAAAACTGGAAAAAGAAGCCAAAATGGCACAGCGCCACGCGCTTTAAACAGGATATACCGTGACCACTCCTTTACGTATTATTTTTGCCGGCACGCCGGATTTCGCGGCGCGCCATTTGCAAGCCTTGTTAGAAGCTGAACACCAGGTAGTAGCGGTGTATACCCAACCTGACCGCCCTGCCGGCCGCGGTCAGCAGCTGCAACCCAGCGCAGTAAAACAGCTGGCGCTTGCACACAACATAGCGGTGTATCAGCCTAAATCACTGAAAAAAGCCCCCGCACAACAAGAGCTGGCTGCATTAAACGCTGACTTAATGGTAGTGGTAGCTTATGGTTTAATTTTGCCACAAACGGTACTGGATACTCCCCGCCTGGGCTGCATTAACGTACATGGTTCTTTACTGCCACGCTGGCGTGGCGCAGCGCCGATTCAACGCGCTATTTGGGCCGGCGACGCCCAAACCGGTGTGACCATTATGCAAATGGATGCCGGGCTTGATACCGGTGCCATGTTAAGCACAGCGAGCTGCAACATAGACGACACTGATACCAGTGCCTCGTTGTACGACAAGCTGGCCATACTGGGACCCAAAGCCCTGCTGGCGGCGCTGAGCGATTTGCCGGCCTTGCAGCAACAGGCACAAGTTCAGGACGACAGCAAAGCCAGTTACGCCGAAAAACTGCACAAAGATGAAGCCCTGCTCGACTTTAACAAAACCGCCGCCGCATTGCAGCGCGAGATCCGCGCCTTTAATCCATGGCCGGTAAGCTACATTACGCTGCCGCAGGGCAGTGTCAAAATATGGCAAGCCCACGTAGAACACGTTGCCAGCGACAAGGCACCGGGTACCCTGCTAACGGCGACGAAGCAAGGCATCCGCATTGCCTGCAGTGAAGGCGTGCTGGCGATTACGCAACTGCAACCGCCCGGCAAAAAAGCCATGTCGGCCGCAGACTTTTTAAATGGCCGTGCTGACTGGCTGGTACCCGGCAGCGTCATTGGCCGCGCCATATGAGCCGTAATGTTCGCGTATTAGCCGCACGTTGTAGTTTTGACGTTATAGACCAGGGTATGTCGTTGTCTGAAGCGCTACCCAAAGCGCAAATGCTGCTGGATAACGCGCCGGATAAAGCCCTGCTGCAGGAGATCTGCTTTGGCGTAATGCGCTACCTGCCGCAACTTGAAGCAGTATGCAGCCAGCTGATGACTAAACCGCTGATCAAACAATTGCGGCCATTACAGTTTTTGCTCTATGTCGGCATTTATCAGCTGAAGTTTATGCGGATACCGGATCACGCCGCTATCAGCGAAACAGTGGAAGCGGCGCGCGAACTGAAAGGCCATTCGCTGACAAAGCTGATTAATGCAGTGCTGCGCAATGTACAGCGCCAGCCACAACTGTTTGATTTTTCTACCGCGCCGGCGGCAGTGCAGTATAACCATCCGGGCTGGCTGATTAACCAGCTGCAGCAAGCTTACCCCCGGCAATGGCAGGCGTTGCTTGAAGCCAACCAACAAAAAGCACCGCTATGGCTGCGGGTCAATATCAGCAAGATTAACCCGACAGATTACGCCGCCGCCCTCACCCGCGCCGGTATTGATTACAGCAGGCCGCTGGCCGGCTTACCGGCTGCCATTAAGCTGGCTCAGGCACAAGAGGTTACCAGCTTGCCGGGCTATAGCGAAGGCTGGTTTTCCGTGCAGGATGCGGCGGCTCAGCACGCGGCTACGCTGCTCGATGTTAACGACGGCCAACGGATATTGGATGCTTGCTGTGCACCGGGTGGTAAAACCTGCCATCTACTGGAACTGGCGCCACAGGCGGAGCTGACTGCTCTGGATAAAGAACCCAAGCGTTTACTGCGGGTGCATGACAATCTGGCGCGGCTGGGTCTTACTGCCACGGTTATCGCCGCCGACGCTGCCGAGCCACAGCAATGGTGGCAAGGCCAGCTGTTCGACCGTATTTTGCTCGATGTGCCCTGCTCGGCCACCGGCGTGATCCGCCGCCATCCGGATATCCGCTGGCTACGCAAAAAGGCAGACATAGATGTGCTGGTGGCGCTGCAACAACGCATTTTGCAACAATGCTGGGCTTTGCTGGCGCCCGGTGGCAAGCTGCTTTATGCTACCTGCAGTGTACTGCCGGCAGAAAACAATTTGCAGATAGCGCAGTTTTTACAGCAGCAGAATGATGCCAGCTTGGTTAAGCTGCCGCAACAAGGAGCTGAGCAGCCATTTGGCTGGCAAATTTTACCCGGCGAGCAGGATATGGATGGTTTTTTCTATGCTCTGTTAAGCAAATCGGCAACCAGCAGCGAGACACAATGAAGATTATTATCTTAGGTGCAGGTCAGGTAGGCGCCACCCTGGCAGAAAACCTGGTGGGTGAGCAAAATGATATTACCGTAGTCGATATCAACGCCGATAAGTTACGGGCGCTGCAAGACAGATACGATTTACAGGTTGTGCATGGCCACAGCTCGCACCCGGATATTTTAAAAAAAGCCGGTGCTGAAGATGCTGACATGATAGTGGCGGTAACCAACAGCGACGAAGTAAATATCGTCGCCTGTCAGGTGGCCTACAGCATGTTTAATACTCCGGTTAAAATTGCCCGTATCCGCACCAATCAATACCTGAAATACCGCGACCAACTGTTCCACAAAGATGATATGCCGGTCGACCATTTTATCGCGCCCGAGGCGTTGGTAACCAACTATATCCGCCGCTTAATTGACTACCCGGGCGCGTTACAGGTGGTGGAATTTGCCGGCGGTAAAGTCAGCCTGGTAGCGGTAAAAGCCTATTACGGCGGCTTATTGGTTGGCCACGCCTTATCGGCGTTAAAAGAACATATGCCGAATATCGAAACCCGGGTGGCAGCAATTTACCGCCGCGGCACGGCGATAAAGCCACTGGGCACCACTATTATTGAAGCCGACGATGAAGTGTTTTTTGTTGCCGCCACCAAGCATATCCGCGCGGTAATGAGCGAACTGCAAAAACTGGAGCGCAGCTACCGCCGCATTATGATTGCCGGTGGCGGTAATGTTGGCTTTGGTCTGGCGCGGGCGCTGGAGAAAACCCACAGCGTAAAATTGATTGAACGCGGTAAAGAACGGGCCGAATTTTTGTCCAGCGCACTGGACAATACCGTGGTATATGTCGGCGATGCCTCAGACCCGGAGTTGTTGGAAGAAGAGAACATTGAACAGGTAGATGTGTTTATTGCCGTTACCAACGACGATGAGGCCAATATTATGTCGGCCATGCTGGCAAAGCGGATGGGCGCGCAAAAAACCATGGTGCTGATTAAACGCGGCGCCTATGTTGATTTGCTGCAAGGTGGCGAGGTGGATATTGCCGTATCTCCGCAGCAGGCGACTATTTCTGCGCTGCTAACCCATATCCGCCGCGGCGATATTGTTAATGTGTACTCACTGCGCCGCGGCGCCGCCGAAGCCATAGAAGCAATAGCACACGGCGACAGCAATACCAGCAAAGTGGTGGGTAAAACCATCGGTAATATCAAATTACCGCCAGGCACTACCATTGGTGCCATAGTGCGTGGTGATGAAGTATTAATCGCACATGACAGCACGGCAATAGAAACCGACGATCATATTATTCTATTTATGGTCGATAAAAAGCATATCGTTGAAGTGGAAAAACTGTTCCAGGTCAGCGCAATTTTTATCTAGTCTTTCCAGAAGGCCGGGGTAAACAATACCAGCAGAGTAAACACCTCTAACCGGCCGAATACCATGGCGATAATCAGTATCCACTTCGCCGTGTCCGGAATACTGCCAAAGTTAGCAGCTACTTCGCCCAAGCCAGGGCCCAGGTTATTTAAACAAGCGGCGGTGGCGGTAAAAGCAGTAATGTTATCCAGCCCGGTCAGTAACAACAGTAGCATTGTCACCACAAACACCAGCGCATATGCAGCAAAAAAGCCCCATACCGCCTCAACAATGCGATCCGGTACCGCGCGACGCCCCAGCTTAATGGCGTAGACTGCACGCGGGTGGATCAAGCGGTTTAACTCACGCGAGCCTTGCAAAAACAGCAGCACTACCCGCACCACCTTTAAGCCCCCGCCGGTAGAGCCGGCACAACCACCGATAAAGCTGGAGAAGATCAGTAAAATAGGTAGAAACAACGGCCAGGCGGCAAAGCCGTCGGTAGCAAAACCAGCGGTAGTAGAAATAGACACCGCCTGAAACGCGGCGTGGTTTAGCGCATCCGCGCTGTTGCTATAGACGTTGGTGTGCAATAGCACGGCAAAGCAGATAAAGATCAGCGCCGCCTGAATCACTAAAAAAGCTTTAAACTCAGGGTCACGAAAGTATGTGCTGACGCTTTTGCCACGGATAGCGGCAAAATGCAGTGGAAAATTCACCGCACTCAGTAGCAGAAAAATCACGCAGATACTGTTAATCAACGGGCTTTGGAAATGGCCGATACTGGCATCATAGGTAGAAAAACCGCCTATCGCCACGGTAGAAAAGGCATGGCAAATGGCATCAAACCAACTCATGCCGGCCAGATAAAACGCCAGCATGCAGCTTAGCGTTAACGCCAGATAGATATACCACAGGTGTTTGGCGGTATCGGCAATGCGCGGCGTCATCTTGTTATCTTTTACCGGGCCCGGTGTTTCGGCACGGTACAGCTGCATACCGCCTACGCCCAGCATCGGCAGTATGGCTACCGCCAATACGATAATACCCATACCGCCTAGCCACTGTAACTGCTGGCGGTAATACAAAATGGCTTTGGGTAGAAACTCTATACCGGTTAGTACAGTGGCGCCGGTAGTGGTAAGGCCGGAGAAGGCTTCAAACATGGCACCGGCGAGGTTTAAATGCGGGTTGCCGGCCAGCATAAACGGAATTGCCCCTACCGCGCCCAACACTATCCAAAACAGCACTACGATTAAAAAGCCGTCGCGTACTTTCAGCTCGGCTTTATAACGCCGGTTCGGGTACCAGATAAAAAAGCCGATCACCAGGCTGAGCACAAAAGACAGCATAAAAGGTACGCCGGCACCGTCCTTGTACCAGTAAGCCACAAAGGCCGGAGGTACCATGCTGATACTGAAGATGGCGATCAGCAGGCCCAAAATCCGGATTATCGAGCGGTATTGCATACCTTAGCGGCGTCCTTACGACTTAACCCAGTTGCAGATCACGGGTCATATTTTCGTTGCGATCCTGATGCACTATCACATCATCTTCAATGCGAATACCGCCGTAGCGACGGAAGGCATCCACTTTTTGCCAGTTAATATACTTATCAAACTCAGTGGCCGCTAAATCGGCCAGCAGGCTGTCGATAAAATACAACCCGGGTTCAATGGTAAACACCATATTGGCTTCAATAGTACGGGTACAACGCAAGTATGGATGGCTGTCCGGTGGCGACACATGGGTACCACGCTCATCGGCCATAAAACCGCCGACATCATGTACCTGCAGGCCTAAATGATGGCCCAGACCGTGCGGGAAGAAGGTGCGGCTGATCTGGCTCTCTACTATAGCCTCTGCCGAGAGTTTAACAAAATCAAACTGTTGCAAAATTTCCGCGATAAGCTGATGACACTGAATATGCAACTCGCCGTATTTCAATCCGGGTTTTAAGCCATCTACCAGCTTAAGTTCGGCCTCGTTTACCGCACTGATTAAGCTGGCAAATTCGTCCTGCGGGTTAAAGCTGTAAGTACGGGTAATATCGGCGGCATAGCCGTGGAACTCCGCACCGGCATCAATTAAAAACGAATGATGCTGCTGTGGCAGCTGACGCTCCAGCGCAGTGTAATGCAAAATGGCGCAGTGCTGGTTTAACGCCACTATATTGCCATACGGCACTTCGTTTTCACTTTGCTTTACGGCCGCTAAATAGGCCAACTGAATATCAAACTCGCTGCCGCCGGCATAAAACGCCGCTTTGGCGGCATTGTGACCGGCCACGGCCATGCGATTGGCAATACGCAGGCAAGCCTGCTCGTATGGCGTTTTATAAGCACGGTAAAAGTGAATAAAATTCAGCACCGGCTCGGGGTTAATCTCGCTAAAGCCTAAGGCGCGGGCTACCTCAAGGTATTCACCCAAATAGGCCAGCCGCGCTTTATCATACGGCAGCAGGGTTTCTACTTTATTGGCTTTATCCAGCAGCTGAATATCAAAATGCTCTGCCCAGAAATCTTGCGGTTCGTCCGGCACTTTATGCCAGAAATCTTTTGGCCGGTAAAAAATCAGTTTAGGTTTGTTTACACCATCAACAATCAGCCAGCAATGCGGGTTATCCACTACCGGTAGCCAGGCTTTAAACAACGGGTTGGCTTTAAACGGGTAATCCATATCGTCGAGAAACTTGCGCTGAGTTTGGCCGGAGTGGATCACCAACGCATGCAAATTCTCACGCTCCAGCAAGCGGCGGGTGCGTTGCTGTAATTCTGCAATATGGGCCTGATACAGGCTTTGATAAGAAGCTGTCATAAGTGTCTGACCTGTTGGCTGAAAAATATGCGGGGCATCATAACATTAATCCACCACGACCCCAATCTGCATTGTGGTCAGTGGTTTGAATACATCGGTAGGTGTATTTAAGCGGATATTGTAAATCTGATAATAGGCCATGACCGCCTTTACATAGTCGCGTGTTTCGCGATACGGAATGGTTTCTACCCAAACATCAGCCGGCACGGCATAGTCTTTCGGGATCCACTGTTTTACCCGGCTATAGCCGGCATTATAAGACGCCGTAGCCACCAGCAAATTACCGTCGTTGCGTTTCATCAGATAGTTAAGATAATCGGTACCGTAATCTATATTAATCACCGGGTTGTACAGTTGGGTCAGTTGCACCGGTTTTTTCGCCAGTTCACGCGCGGTGGCCGGCATCAGTTGCATTAAGCCGCGCGCGCCCACAGGTGAGGCGGCATCGGCCATAAAGGAACTTTCGCGCCGCGCTATTGCCATCGCCCAGCCCGATTCAATATCGGCTTTGGCGGATGATTGGGTAATTTCATCCTGATACGCCAGCGGAAAGCGCAGTTCAATATCATCCCAGTAGCCAACATCGGCCAGCGAGAATATTGCCCGCTCATACCACTGCAGTTGATGCGCCAGCTTGGCCGACACCAGCTTTTGCTGTTCATCCGAGCTGTCCTGCAAATGGTTCCATTCGCGCCGCGCCTCTGTTAAGCGCCCCAGCGCCAACCATTCCTGCGCCCGCTTCACCGCAGGGTGCAACTGCAAGCCAGCCAGTTCCTGCTCACTTACCGTAACCGGCGCATGCGCCAGGCTGGGCGGCAAGCCCAAATGCGCCGCGGCCATAAAGCCGTAAAAATGCCGTTGCAGCGCCAGCCGTTGTAACAGCGGTTGCGCCAGCTCAGCTTGACCCTGCTGCTGATAAGAGCGCGCCAACCAATACTGCCAACTGCTGTCTTTTGCCACCTCTGCCGGCAAGGCTTCTATAACTTGCTGCACCTTTGGCCAATCTAACTGCGCCAGCGCATGGCTTACCTGCCAATGTGCCAGGGTGCTGTCGATCAATTCTGCCGGTAATGCGGCCAGCCACTCAGCGGCACGGTCGTCGCCCTTACTGGCGAGGGCAATAGCAAATTGCCGTTGTACATCCAGCCGCTGGCCGGCGCTGAAATAGGGATCATTGGCAAAACGCTGCCATAGCCGCAGCGCCTGATCCGGGTTGCGCCAAATAAGCCGTTTCATGCCGTATGCTGCTATGTCACGCTCCTGCACCAGCTTAAGCGGAAAAAACTTTGCCGCACTAATCACTGCCGGATTACGCCGGGTTTTTAAGTACATATCGGCCAGATACTGCTGCGCCGCCGGTAATTGCGTTTTCAAATAGGGGATCAGGCTGGTATCACCGCCTTCCACAGCCAGGGTTAACCTTTGCCACACCCGCTCCGGCGTTTGCTGACCGGCTTTGCGCCATTCAGCAAACAGCGGGTCACAAGCTTTGGGCTGCGATTTCCCCACCAGCCACAGCTGCGCTACTTGCGGCCAAAGCGCGTTCACCTGCTCGTCCGGCAGCGCTAACTGATAGCGCAGTGCCAAACACTCCAGCTCAGCATCACTTGAGCCCGGGTAATTGGCTAAAAACAGCTGCGCTTGTTGCCGCTTTGCCAAATGCAGCAACCACGGCTTACGCAGCGGCCAGTCCATGGGTGTACCGCGGTGGCGCTGCAGAAATTCGGCAATGCGCTCATCAGCGGTTAGAAACTGCTGCAAGCGGCGCTGCTCCAGATAAGGCTGCAGCGGGTAGTCAGCAAACTTCTGCAGCAACTTCTGCGCTTGCTGATAACTGACACTGCCAATCTGGCGCTCGGCTTGCAAAAACTCATTACGTAACGCTGCCTCAGAAGACACTGACGCGGCCGATAGCGGCGCCAGGAGCAGGTTAGTCAGCACAAAAATCATCCGTTTCACGACGATAACCCCGACAAAAATTCTAAACTGAAAGAAATAACACCTATAGTTAGTGCTCATGCCGTGGCACAATTCAAACACGTGTTTAAATAACGGTTGAATTTTTTTACTAACCACGACACACTGAGCGCGACAACCTCATCGTACCAGTTGCGAAGAACCCTAATATACGCGACCAAGGAGCACCGTTATGATCTACCAGAGTGACAACATTACTGTTGCCTACCTCAAGCCTGGTATCGCCCGCTTTGCTTTTAATGCCAAGGGCTCAGTTAACAAATTTGATCAGCAGACGCTTACTGATTGTAAGACAGCTTTAGACCTGCTGCACGCCGATAAGTCATTACAGGGCGTTATATTTTGCAGCGATAAAGATGCCTTTATCGTTGGCGCCGACATTACCGAATTTTTAAGCACCTTTTTACGGCCGGAAACAGAGCTTATTCCGTGGATCAAACAAGCCTCTGACATTTTTGATCTGGCAGAAGACTTACCGGTTCCGACCATAGTAGCACTAAAAGGTTTCGCGCTGGGCGGCGGATGTGAGTGGTCACTTACTGCCGACTACCGCGTAGCCGACACCAGTACCCGCATTGGCTTGCCGGAAGTAAAGCTGGGCTTAATGCCGGGCTTTGGCGGTACCGTGCGCCTGCCGCGTATTATCGGTGCCGACAATGCGATGGAATGGATCACTACCGGTAAAGACCATAGTGCAGACCAAGCACAAAAGTTTGGTTTAATTGATGCGGTGGTAGCACCGGAGAAACTGGAAGCAGCCGCGCTGAGTATGCTGGAAGATGCCATTGCCGGCAAACTGGATTGGCGTAAAAAGCGTGCCGTAAAGTTACAGCCACTGAAACTGAACAAAACCGAAGCCACCATGAGCTTCAGCACCGCCAAAGGCATGGTATTTGCCAACGCCGGCAAGCACTACCCGGCACCGATGTTAGCGGTTACTACCATTGAAGCGGCCGCCACATTGGATCGCGCCGGCGCTATGGCGCTGGAAAATGCCGGCTTTGCCAAGCTGGCGAAAACCGATGCCGCTACGGCGCAAATCGGCCTGTTCTTAAATGACCAGCTGATTAAAGGCAAAGCAAAAAAAGCTGCTAAAACCGCCACTAAAGCAGTAAATAAGGCCGCAGTACTGGGCGCCGGCATTATGGGCGGCGGTATTGCCTACCAGTCGGCGTTAAAAGGCGTACCGGTAGTCATGAAAGACATTGCCGATAAAGCGTTAGAACTGGGTATGGGTGAAGCCACTAAGTTGCTGGGCAAACAGGTAGAGCGCAAAAAGCTGGATGCCATCGGTATGGCTAAAGTAATAGCATCTATTACCCCTACGCTGAGCAACGAGAATGTTAAAGGCGTCGATATCGTGGTGGAAGCCGTGGTAGAGAACCCGAAAATTAAAGGTGCGGTGTTAAAAGAAGTGGAGGCCTTGCTGGCCGACGACGCTATTCTAACCTCGAATACCTCAACCATCTCTATTGATTCACTGGCGGCAAACTTAAGCCGGCCGCAAAACTTCTGTGGCATGCACTTCTTTAACCCGGTACACCGTATGCCACTGGTAGAGGTTATCCGCGGTAAAGACACCAGCGAAGAAACCGTCGCCGCCGTAGTGGCTTACGCTGCCAAAATGGGTAAGTCCCCTATCGTTGTTAATGACTGTCCGGGCTTCTTTGTTAACCGCGTACTGTTCCCCTACTTTGCCGGTTTCAGCAAACTGGTATTAGACGGTGCCGATTTTGCCCAGGTAGATAAGGTAATGGAAAAGCAGTTCGGCTGGCCGATGGGCCCGGCGTACTTGTTGGATGTAGTAGGTTTAGACACCGCTTACCACTGCACAGACGTTATGGCAGCGGGCTTCCCTACACGGATGGCCAAGCTGGATAACGACCCGGTAGCCGCCATGTATAAAGCCGATCGCTACGGCCAGAAAAACGGCGTGGGTTTTTATGCCTACAGCAAAGATGCCAAAGGCAAGCCGAAAAAAGATATCGACCCGGCCGCGCTGAGCTTACTGGCAGGCATTGCCGCTGATAAGCAGGAATTCAGCAGCGAAGACATTATTGCCCGCGTCATGGTGCCAATGATTAATGAAACCATTCGCTGTCTGGAAGAAGGTATTGTCGCCAGCGCCGCTGAAGCCGACATGGGCCTGATTTACGGCCTGGGCTTCCCGCCGTTCCGCGGTGGCCCGTTGCGTTATGCCGATACCATAGGTTTAAGCAACTTTGTCGCCCTGGCCGATAAATACGCCCATTTAGGCGAGATTTATCAGGTAACAGACAAAACCCGCGCTATGGCCGAAGCCGGCCAGCGTTTCTTCCCGGTTTAAGCGCAGGAGCAAAATAATGAAAAACGCAGTTATTGTAGATTGCATTCGCACCCCGATGGGCCGCAGCAAAGCCGGTATGTACCGCAACGTGCGCGCCGAGCAACTGTCTGCCCATGTCATGGCCTCGCTGGTTGAGCGCAACCCGGCATTAGACCCGGCTGATATCGACGACATTATCTGGGGTTGTGTACAACAAACCTTAGAGCAAGGCTTTAACGTGGCCCGTAACGCTGCCCTGTTAGCCGGCATTCCGCACTCAGTGCCGGCCGTTACCGTTAACCGTTTATGCGGCTCGTCGATGCAGGCCCTGCACGATGCGGTGCGCGCCATTCAAACCGGCATGGGTGAAGTGTATTTAATCGGCGGTGTGGAGCATATGGGCCATGTGCCTATGAACCACGGCGTCGATTTTCACCCCGGTTTATCCACTTCTGTAGCCAAAGCCGCCGGTATGATGGGCTTAACCGCAGAATTGCTGGGCAAAATGCACGGTATCAGCCGCCAGCAGCAGGACGAATTCGGCGCCCGCTCACACCGTTTAGCTCAGGAAGCCAGCCTGCAGGGCCGGTTTAAAAACGAAATTATCCCCACAGAAGGCCACGACGCCGACGGCGTGTTAAAGCTGATGGATTACGACGAAGTGATCCGGCCGGAAACCACAGTAGAAGCACTGGGCCAATTACGCCCGGTATTCGACCCGGCTAACGGTACAGTAACGGCTGGTACCTCTTCGGCGTTATCAGACGGAGCATCCGGCATGCTGGTAATGAGCGAAGACAAAGCCAAAGCGCTGGGCCTGCCAATCCGCGCCTACGTGCGTGGTATGGGCGTGGCCGGTTGCGACCCGTCGATCATGGGTTACGGCCCGGTACCGGCATCGAAAAAGGCGCTGAAAATGGCCGGCATTACTATTGCCGACATCGATTATGCCGAGCTGAACGAAGCTTTTGCGGCTCAAGCCCTGCCGGTAATGAAAGACTTAGGCTTACTGGAAGTAAAAGATCAGAAAGTAAATCTGAACGGCGGCGCTATTGCACTTGGCCACCCGCTGGGTTGCTCCGGTTCACGTATCAGCACCACGCTGATTAACGTCATGGAAGATAAAGGCGGTAAGTTTGGCCTGGCGACCATGTGTATCGGCTTAGGCCAGGGTATTGCGACTGTTTTTGAACGCCCCTAGTTTGAGCAGCCATAAGCTGGCAGCAATAAACACAATCGCATAGAATAAGGGCCGTTTTTACGGCCCTTATTTATTGGCAAACAGAGCAGGCGCAAATCCCGCTGGCGAAGCCACAGACAGCCTTGAATTTTACCGGAGTACAGATGGAAGATATTTTCAGCAGCGCAAATCACACCCTGGATGCCTTGGGCATGCGCTGTCCAGAGCCGGTAATGATGATACGACTGCAAATTCGCAAAATGCAGGTGGGTGAAACCTTACTGATTATCGCCGACGACCCGGCCACCACCCGCGATATCCCGGCATTCTGCCGCTTTATGGACCATGAGTTGGTAGCAAGTGAATCAACAGATTTACCATTTCGCTATTTAGTTAGAAAATGTACTTAATGACATAGCATCTTTTGCCAAGTGAATCAGAATTGTGGATAAAAAACTTAAAGAAAGAATTATTGTTGACCACATTTATGGTGATCTGCCTTTATTGGAGCTTATTGATTCTGAGAGTCCAGACTTTCTGGCCAAATTTTCTGACCAATTTATATTCGGCGTAGAAGTTACCGAGCTTCATGCCACAGATACGCATTCTAAGATTCAGAACGACAATCAATACCATGACGGTTTAATAGATGGCTCAAGAAAAGTGTGTAGAGCTGACAAATCTATCGCTGAAGTTCTTAAAGCAGATTTGATGCTTCCAAATGGACAAACACAAAAAAATACCCGAGTGTTGATCCTTGAGGGGCTCTCCTTCATCCAAGCTGCTACCAAGCTTGGTGAAAGCATCCGAAAAAAAATTATCAAAACAGAAGCTTACAAAAAGCAGTGCCAACTCATTGATTTAGTAGTTTACGACGAGCATTCTCTGTTTCAACTAAATACCGTAGAGGACATGCAACACTATTTATATGACTATATTGATAACGACATGCTGCATCAATCAAGTTTAAGGGAGGTTTATTTCATAACCGATATACTTTCAATCGGTAAGATTGCTCTCCCTCTCAGATTGAACCACTTTCTTGGTGATACATTGTCTTTGCTCCATCTGGCGCAAAATGAGCTAATAACTGGTGATAAATTATCTATATGGAAGGTAGTTTTAGCTGCTTTACATGTTATTGGACATAGAAAAATTTACTTCGGATATCGTACAGATTTTATGACTATTCAGTTTGGAGCTTGGGAAATAAGCCTTAGCCATGGAAACGTCAACATTACTGAGCTTGCCACTCAACCGACCAGATTTAAACTTAGCAACGAAGCGCAAAAAACATATGAAAGCTTGGACGAAAATTTTCTAGAAACTCTAAAGTTGATTATAAATAAAAGGTCGCAAGTTGTTCGTTACTTACCAACTTATAAAACTTTAACGATCTAAAACCTCGAATCATTCTCACAAGGTATCCCGTCTCGATCACCATCCATTTTGGTATCAGGGCAGTTGCGGATAAAAAACTCCGCCTCGGCGCGTGACGTCATCTGGCTACAGTGTTGGCGGCCGTCACAGCGAAACTGTGATGTAAGGGCCACGGCGCGAGCTTTATTGATTGGCACTGTGTAATCGGGTAGCACTTGCGGCACGCTTTCAACGCTGGGTTCAACAGTGCTTTGTTTCTGATAGTAGTTCCAGGCACCAAAAGCGACCAGAGCAATAAGTATTAGCTTCTTCAACGGTGGGCTTCCCTGTTATTCAATCCTTTGCCGCTCTCAGGCGGCTATCAGATTCTAACTTAGTGGATAAAACAGGGAACGGCAATGGTTTTGTTCACGCTTGCCATTCTTATACACAAATGTACTTTTGCACATTATTCCAGCAGGTTTATACTTAGCTCAGTTTTTGCAGTTAGAACCGGGGCGCGTAGTGAGCAGATTATCCATAGAAGTGACACCTGAGCAGCATCAACTGCTGAAAGCCATGGCCGCGTTACAGGGTAAAAGCATAAAGGACTTTATTCTGGACAAAATACTGCCACAAGAGGTGGCTGAACAGGCCCAAAGCTACTCTGCGCAGCAGTTGGAAACCCTATTGCAGCAGCGACTGCAGAGCGTACGGCGTGGCGACTATTCTGAACAAAGCGTTACTGATATTTTTGAGCAAGCTATAGCGGCACATGAAAAACGCTAAACAGCGTTATCGCTTAACCTCTGAAGCAGCACAGGATTTGCTAAACATTGCAGTGCTACATCAGAAAATGGATTCCCGCCAGGTAATTACAAATAGACAGACATAGTTATTCGCAGAGCCGGAATACAATATTGTTTTGAGCTGTAGCCGTTATCATCAGCCAATATATGTCAGCTTTATTTACAACCACATAGTCCACACAAACAATACTCGATATATATCAACAAGTTAACTTTAGGCATGTATATTGCTGGCTTGCCGCGCTCTGTCAGAGCAATGCCGTATGTGCAGTAATCAGTAAAGAGTTAATATAATGAAAATAAAAGTAATATCTGCCTTGTTGCTTGCTTTAAGCAGCTTTAGTTCCGCCGCCGCACTGATCAACACTGAATTACCCGATAACGCTTACATCACCATCAATGGTTATGATGTTGCATGGATCTCACCATGGAGCCAACATAACACTCCTGGTGGCATTGATTTCAGCTTTCAATCTTTGTTTGGCTGGGCGCCAATGACATTAGATATTTATAACAACATTGGTGGCCTGACCGGCTATAACTTCGCCTTTGCCGGCGCCAACGTAGACTATGTTAGCGGCAATAACCTGGATGAAGCTTCCGGTGCCCGTTTGGCTTATGTACAGCCCGGCACAGCACCGCAGTTTGATGTCGCTGTTGCCACACCATGGTTTACTAACCATACGTGGATAGATTGGTCACAAGGCACTGACGGCCAATGGAGCCTGGCCAATTTTGACTTTCACGGCTGCACTAACAGCTGTAATGAGTCTCTGGCCTTTCGTGTCAGCCAAACTGCTATAGCACAAGTGCCGGAGCCGGCTACGCTGGCAATATTGGGCTTGGGTCTGATTGGTATCGCCGCCCGCCGTCGCCGTAGCTAACAGCAACGGTTAGACGCAGCAATTAAGCCGGCAAGATGCCGGCTTAATTGTTTTATTTATTCTTAAGATACGCCACTCTTTGTCGTTTCTGTTTAATGTCCCGGTTGCCCGCTTAACTCCGCCAGTGCCAGCTCCAGTCGTTTTAGTTCGCGCAGTGTTGCGCTGCGGTTCGTTTCCAGCCAAATCCACAAAGTACCAGTAAATCCAGTTGTGCCTGTTGCATCCGCCGCCCGTATTATTATTGCTTGCCGGTAAAAGACGATTGACTGAACCTGCAGGTTCACCTTAGCTAAGCTTTATTTAGCGGCAATAAAAAAGCCAGCATTCAGCTGGCTTTTCTGTAGTTATTTCAACGTATTATTGCAGTACGGAAATATCGGCCACTTGCAAAAACAACTCACGCAATTGCTTTAACAACGCCTGGCGGTTGGCCCGCACGGCGGCGTCATCAGCATTTACCATTACTTTGTCGAAGAACTGGTCGATAACATCACGCATTGAGGCCAGGTGCGCCAAGCCTTCGGCATAGCTGTGCTGGCCGGCCTGATACGCTTGCTCTGCCACTATAGCGCTGTGCAGCGCCTGCTCGGCATCTTCCTGCAGTAAAGCAGTATTCACCGTAGCAGCAATATCACCCTCTACTTTAGCCAGTATATTCGCTACCCGTTTATTGGCTGCAGCTAAAGCTGCTGCGGCGTCCAGCTTACCAAACTCTGCTACTGCCTTAACGCGACGGTCAAAATCGGCAGGGTTGGTCGGCCGGCGCGCTAATACGGCCTGGATCACATCAACACTGTAGCCTTCGGCTTCATACCAGGCGCGGAAACGACCCAGCATAAAGTCGAGTACTTCTTCGGCCACTTTGGCATTACTCAGCTTAGTGCCGAAGGTTTGCTGGCTAAAAGCGATAATATCCACCAGATCCAGCGGCAGCTGTTTTTCTACCATAATCCGCAGTGCACCTATGGCGGCACGGCGCAGCGCAAACGGGTCTTTATCGCCTTTCGGCGCCTGGCCGATACCGAAAATACCCACTAAGGTATCCAGTTTATCGGCAATGGCGACTGCTGCACCTTCCAACCGGCTGGGCAGCTGGTCACCGGCAAAACGCGGCATATACTGTTCATTCAAAGCCAGCGCTACGGCTTCACCTTCGCCATCCAACCGCGCATAGTGCATGCCCATAATGCCCTGCACTTCGGGGAACTCGCCGACCATATTGGTCATTAAGTCTGCCTTGGACAGTAAACCGGCACGCCCGGCAGCAGCTTGCTCAGCACCAATTTTAGCGGCGACAAAGCCGGCAACTTTACTGATACGCTCTGACTTTTCTGCCAGGGTGCCCAGTTGCTGCTGAAACAGTACCGTTTTTAAGCTGTCTAAGCGTTGCTTCAGCTTTTGCTTGCGGTCGGTGTTAAAGAAGAACTGCGCATCAGACAAGCGCGGCCGTACTACTTTTTCGTTACCGGAAATAATTTGCTGCGGATCTTTACTGGCAATATTGGCGACAAAGATAAACTTATTCAGCAGCTTGCCGTTTTGGTCCAGCAACGGGAAGTACTTCTGGTTATCTTTCATGGTAGAAATTAACGGCTCGGCCGGCACCTGCAGGAAGCTTTGCTCAAAGCTGCCCACTAACACCACCGGCCATTCGACCAGGGCGGTAACTTCTTCCAGCAAGGCATCGTCCATCAGCGCTTTGCCGTTCAGTTCTGCTGCAGTTTTTGCTACTTCAGCGGCGATAAAGGCTTTACGTTCGGCAAAATCTGCTACCACAAAAGCCTTACGCAGCGTGGCCAGGTAGTCATCGGCATGGTTAACCGTGACTTTTTCCGGCGCATGAAAACGATGGCCGTGGGTTTGGTTGCCACTGACGCGGCCCAGAATAGTGGCCGGTACTACGTCTTTGCCATACAGCATAATAATGGTGTGTACCGGGCGGATAAACTCTGCCGTAGAGTTGCCCCACCGCATTGGTTTGGCAATTGGCAATTTCGCCAGTGCCTGCTGCACCACTTCGGGCAGTAAAGTTACCGTTGCTGCGCCCACTACTTTAGCTTTATGCAGCAACCAGGCGCCTTTATCGGTTTCCAGCTTTTCCGCCTGCTCTACGGTAATACCACAACCGGCTGCCCAGCCTTGGGCGGCTTTAGTAGGCTTGCCGTCGGCGTCAAAGGCAGAGGCAATAGCCGGGCCGCGCTTTTCAACCACTTTATCGGCCTGCTGCGCAGCTAAGCCATTAATACGCACCGCTAAACGCCGCGGTGCGGCGTACCAATGTACATCGGCGTGGCTTAATTCCAGTTTGGCCAGTTCGGCACTCAGGTTATCAGCAAAGGCAGTGGCCAGGTTTTTTAACGACTTAGGTGGCAGCTCTTCGGTGCCAATTTCAACAAAAAAATCTTGTACGCTCATTATGCCTCCTGCTTGCTGCGCTGGTTGTTACATAGTGGGAAACCCAGCTTTTCACGCGTGGCGTAATAGGCTTCTGCACAGGCTTTGGCCAGTGCCCGCACCCGCAGAATATAACGCTGGCGCTCAGTTACCGAAATAGCATGGCGGGCATCGAGCATATTAAAGGCGTGCGAGGCTTTCATTACTTTCTCGTAGGCTGGCAGTGCCAGGCCTTGCTCAATTAAGTACTGGCTTTCTTTCTCGCACTGGTCAAAGTAGCTAAACAGCGCAGCAACATCGGCGTGTTCAAAGTTATACGTACTTTGCTCTACTTCATTCTGGTGGAACACGTCGCCGTAGGTTACGCGGCCCAGCGGGCCGTCGGTCCATACCAGGTCGTAAATAGAATCGACGCCCTGGATATACATTGCCAGACGCTCTAAACCATAGGTAATTTCGCCGGTAACCGGGCGGCACTCTAAGCCACCTACCTGCTGGAAGTAAGTAAACTGCGTGACTTCCATACCATTTAGCCACACTTCCCAGCCCAGACCCCAGGCGCCAAGCGTTGGCGATTCCCAGTTGTCTTCAACAAAGCGGATATCGTGCACCAGGGTATCAATGCCCAGTTCACGTAAAGAGCCTAAGTACAGCTCCTGAATATTGTCCGGTGACGGCTTTAAAATCACCTGAAATTGATAATAATGCTGCAACCGGTTCGGGTTTTCGCCGTAGCGGCCGTCTGTTGGCCGGCGGCAAGGTTGCACATAGGCCACGTTAGTAGGTTCCGGCCCCAGTGAGCGTAAAAAGGTCATCGGGTGGAAAGTACCGGCGCCCACTTCCAGATCTAACGGCTGCACCAAAACACAGCCCTGGCGTGCCCAGTAATCCTGTAAGGCCAGTATTAAGCCCTGGAAGGTTTTAATATCGTACTTATGCATGCGAAGTGACTCACTGAAAAAATGACTGGAAAGTATACCTGGTTGTGGCGGCGATCTGTAGGGTTAGTAAGGGCTTTTAGCAAAAATGTTAGCACCGGCATGGCAGTAGCCGCCGGTTAAGGGCCGTTAAGGCCCCGGCAATGGCACTTTGTACCGGTTAACTGCTGATGGGGCCGCGCGCAGTGGTGCTGGTGGTGCCAGCGGCTGAACTGCTGTTACTGACCGGGCTGTTGCTCACCGCACTACTGTTGCTGCCGGCCGCAGCGGCTTCGTCACCGGCAAAGAATTGCTGCATATATTGCGTCGGGCTTTGGCCCATTACGCTGGTCAGACCCAGGTTAACAAAAGATGCCGCTACGCCAAGACTACCGCCCCACAACGCGCCACCGGCCACCTGGGAAATGTAACCCATATCATCGCCGGTCCAGTCACGGTAATACTGGCTTACTACCGGAATATGCTGCAGCGGGTTAACAATATCCAGTATGTCACCAAAGCCGGGCACACCACCTTCGCTAAAGGCAGTTGCGGTATCGATCGCTCCTGCCTCGGCCCGGGTTTGTGGCGGCGTTAACGCGTCCTGCAGCATAGTTTGCATCATATTCTGCGTTAGCGCGGCAAACATAGCGTCTGAGCTGGTCAGCCCTGCCTTACCGGCGTCTTCCCGGCCGCTTAGCGCACTAACCAGCTGAGCCGCCTGTTGTGCTGTGTCTTTTTCTACGTCTGGGCTTAATGCTGCGCCAAGCGTTTGCATAAAGCCGTCGCTGTCAGTGTTATCTGTGCTGTTACTGCCTGACCAGTCCGTCAGGCTGTTAAGTAGACTGTTGTTAATTTGCATAGTGCTGCTCCCTGAAACTGTCTTGTTGTACCTGGTCTCTGACTTGTATCGCCGCCGGATAATGCTGGTTTAGCGGCCGCGTGTCGGCGTGGTCCGGATACACCCTGATCACCTCAAGCTGCGCCGGTTCTTGCGTTGAACTCTGATAGCGGTTACCCCAGCTATCGGTAAAACTGTCGGTGTAAGACAAGCTGAACCTGTCGCCCGGCTGCAGCCCCTGACGGCTACCGGCACTTATCGCCACGCTATTGTCTGTTACGCGGATCACCTGCGCTTTTACCCGCACACAGCTCAGCACGGTAGCAGCGTCATCGACGGCGTCGTGCAACAAGCGCTGCAGTTCAATGCCGTAATCTGAGCGCCAAAGCTGATCACTGGCCGGGTCAGGTTGTGCCTGAACGGCATAAGGCCACAAGGTACGGCTTTGATAGGTTTTGCTTTGAATTAAATTGCCGCTTACGCCATCAAACACACTAAGCTCCAGCGCAAACTGGCGCGTCCAGCGGTCTTTTTTCAGCAAGTTACCCTCCTGACGACCAAAAGCCAGGTTACGCAGCCGGCCGCTTAGCACAAACTGCGCCTGTGCCGACTCTGCCAGGTAACGCAGTTGCTGCGCGGCCGTTGCCGACTGATACTGCTCCGGCGCCGCTAATGGCGCTGGCGCCACCGCCTTAACCAGAAAGTCAGCGCTTGCCGCTTGCACCGCGCTATAAAAGCGTTGGTTTATCTCTGCGGTCAGTTCGGTATTGTGCAGCGCCGCCTGCGCTGCGCCGGGTGCCAAACTAAAGGGTGCTAACAGCAGCGCTTTTGCCACACTGCGCTGCTCACACATGCTCTGCTGCGGCCAGATGTCGGCTTTTAGCGTAACCGACAAGCGGCCGTCACGTTCATGCTCTTCCTCAATCACAATTTGCGCTACCGGCAACCCGGCGTGCAAAGTGAACAACTCAGCATCGGCGTTATCATGGCGAAACAAGCTTAGCGCCGCCAACGATACCTCAGCCTGTAACAAGGTACTGCGCAGTGCCTGCTTTGCCGCCTGCTGCCGCGCCAGTTGGCGGTTATCATCAAATACCACGGCGCTGCCACTGCCGCTGTACCACTGCGCAGCGGCAGCAAAAGGCAGTAAACAACATAACAGCGCATATTTGGCCTGCACATATTTAGCCTGCATTAGTACCACCACTTCAAACGGCTGCTTACCGGCGTTAATTCAGCCTGTGGCAACGTAAGCAAGTTCGCGGTATCCAGCTTCAGCCGCGTGACATAGAAATTGCCTTCAACAGCTTCAGTAACCAGCTCGGCGCCTTTTATCACGCCCTGCACCTGGCTTTGCACTTTGTCGCCGGTCAGCACCGCCTGGTCAGCACTGCTGCTGGCGCTCAGCTTTTTGCCATACAGCTGCTCGGCCAGCCGCCGGTAAGCATCCTGGCGCGACGCCGCCATGGCCAGCAATAACTTGTCTTCATAGCTTACGCCCGGCTGCGACGCCACCACCGCATAACCGGTGGCTTCCAGCACCCGGCTTTGCGCCGGAGCCTCTAATTGGTAGCGGATAGTGCGCTCGTAGCTGCAACCGCCAAGCAGCACAGCTACACTGAGCAACACCACGTGGGAGCTTACAGAGGCCATAGTTCAGGGTTGTTCAGCTTTTCTGTCAGCCAGCCCAGCCGTTGGCTGTCGGCCAACGCGCCGGTGCCGGAATATTCAATGCGGGCATTGGCAATCTTCGTCGATTTTATTTTGTTGTCTTTATCGATATCTTTTGCCCTGATAATTCCGGTTAACCTGATGAATTCTTTGCCATTGTTTATCAGCATCCATTTATCGCCGCGTACCAGCAGGTTGTCGTTGCTCAGCACCCGCATCACCGTTACCGTTAACTCGCCTTCAAAATCGTTGCTTTGGCTGGCCGAGCCATCGCCCTGAAACTGCTGATCCTGGCTTAGCCCCAGGTTTACCTCTCTGCCGGCTATTTGCAGGTTTCCGCCGGGGATTTGTATCGGGTCAAGGTTATACTCAGAGCTTTTCTTCAGCTGAGTGTTACCCTTTTTCGTTGCTTTGGTAGATTCAGATAATTGCACTGACACTATGTCACCGGCTTTAAAATGCGAGCGCTCCACATACAGGCTGTGTAACCGCTCCGGGTTAAACAACGAGCCGGTATTGCGCAGCGGCATTGGTTCCGGCTGTGGTTCCAGCGCGGCGTAGTATGGGTCATCCGGGTCGGGGCTATCCAGTTTGGTTAGCGGCAAGCCGGCTGCCGGCTGCACCCGCTCCTCTAATCCGGCCGGCGGTGCGGCACGCTCACCAAACATAGAGCAGCCGGTTAGCAGTGCCAGCGTACCGATCAAACAGCCATTAAAGTATTTGAGCATCACCGTAATTACCTTAATATTGGTCAAGCCGTATTCAGCCAATATCAAGGTAACGCAGCATTATGGAAAAACTATGGAGAAAAACCGGTAAAAGCGTGAAGAAGAGTAAAGCTCTATTCACTTTCGCTTTTTTTACGGCATAGTAACGTTTTCCGGAGGTTTACCGATGATAGTGACTGACGAAACCGATAGGCATGCCGGCGCTCAGTTGTCGCAAAAGGCCTTTTTACTGGTGTCATTGCTGGAGCAGCAGGTGCAGCAGTCGACAATACCGCCGGCGTTGTACCAGCAGTTGTCAGCGCAGATAACCGAGTTGAACAGCGTGCTGGGCGATTTACGCCTGCATATGAAGGTGCTGGGTGCACCTGCCGCTGCGCCGCTGCCAACGCCGGCACAGCCGGCGCCGTTATTAGTATTAAATGAGCGCAGCTTTACGCTTAGCTCGCCGCAGCAGTCGGTTAGCCTGACTAAGCTGGAGTTTAACTTTCATCAGGTACTGGCCAGGCATCCGAAACAAATATTCAGCCGCAGCCAGCTGATAGACAGCAGTTATACCGACTTTAAAGATATTAACGAGCGCACGGTAGATTGCCATATCCGCAAACTGCGCGCCAAACATCGTCAGCTCTACCCCAAGCTGCGTTTTATTCACACTATGTACGGTGTCGGTTATTACTATGCAGAGCCGGAAAGTACTGTAGTACAGAAGTAAAAACGGGCCCGCAGGCCCGTTTTTTGATCGCATTTCAGATCAGCGTCAGCTTACACGTCTAAATTAGCTACGTAGAGCGCGTTCTCTTCAATAAAGGCGCGGCGTGGTTCTACATGGTCGCCCATTAGCGTGGCAAACAACTGGTCGGCGCCGATGGCGTCTTCAATGGTTACCTGCAGCATACGACGGCTTTGCGGATCCATGGTGGTTTCCCATAACTGATCCGGGTTCATCTCGCCCAGCCCTTTATAGCGCTGAATATACAGGCCGCGTTTGGATTCACTCATCAGCCAGTCCAGCGCTTCGAGGAAGGTTTCTACCGGCTTGATTTTCTCGCCACGGCGGATATAGCCTCCTTCTTCTACCAGGTCACGAATGGCATCACCCAGCGCAGCAATACTCAGGTAATCGCGCGAGGTAACAAAGTCGTAGTGCAGCAGATACTCGTTGTCGATGCCGTGCTGGCGAATAATCACCTTGGGTAGGAACAACTGCCGCTCACGGTCTTCGTGCACCGCATAGCTGTAGCTGGAACCGTCGCCTTCTTTGTCATCTAAACGTTGCACCAGAGTTTTCGCCCACTGCTCGCTGTACTCAGCCGACTTTGCCTGAGCTACATCCAGGCCGGGTACATAAATCAGTTCGTTTAGCAGGTTATACGGGATTTTCCGCGTTAAGCGCACTATAGTCGCCGACACCTTATGGTACTGTCGCACCAGGGTTTCCAGTGCCGCACCGCCAATGCCCGGCGCTTCGGCATTCACGTGCAGAGACGCTTCGTCCAGTGCCAGGGTAGTCAGGTATTCGGTTAACGCCGCTTCGTCTTTAATATACTGCTCTTGCTTACCCTTTTTCACTTTATACAGTGGTGGCTGAGCAATATAGATATAACCGCGCTCGATCAGCTCCGGCATTTGACGGTAGAAGAAGGTCAACAGCAGCGTACGGATGTGCGAGCCGTCGACGTCAGCATCCGTCATCAGGATGATGCTGTGGTAGCGGGTTTTATCCGGGTTATATTCTTCACGGCCTATGCCACAGCCTAAGGCGGTGATTAGGGTGCCGACTTCTTGTGATGACAACATCTTATCGAAGCGGGCTTTTTCTACGTTCAGAATTTTACCCTTCAACGGCAGGATTGCCTGGTTTTTGCGGTTACGGCCCTGCTTGGCAGAACCACCCGCAGAGTCACCCTCTACTATGTACAGTTCAGATAACGCCGGGTCTTTTTCCTGGCAGTCGGCCAGTTTACCGGGCAAGCCGGCAATATCCAGTGCGCCTTTACGCCGGGTCATTTCACGCGCTTTACGCGCAGCGTCACGGGCTCGGGCAGCATCGACAATTTTGCCAACGATAATTTTGGCGTCGCCCGGGTTTTCCAGCAGGTATTCGTTCAGCTTCTCACCCATTACACTCTCTACCGCCGAGCGTACTTCGCTGGAGACCAGCTTGTCTTTGGTTTGCGAGCTGAATTTCGGATCCGGTACTTTTACGCTGATAACCGCCGTTAAGCCTTCACGCGCATCGTCACCCGAGGCCTGCACCTTCATTTTCTTGGCGTAGCCTTCCTGCTCAATATAGGTATTTAACACCCGCGTTAAGGCGCCACGGAAGCCGGCTAAGTGAGTACCGCCGTCACGCTGCGGAATATTGTTGGTAAAACAAAACACATTTTCCTGATAGCTGTCGTTCCACTGCATAGCAACTTCAACCGAAATACCGTCGTCGCGCTGATCAGTAAAATAGAAGGCCTTAGGGTGTACACTGGTTTTAGTCCGGTTTAAGTACTGTACAAAGGCCTCAATGCCGCCTTCATATTTAAAGTGGTCTTTTTTGTCGTTGCGCTCGTCGGTCAGAATGATACTGACGCCGGAGTTTAAGAACGACAACTCACGTAAACGCTTGGCCAGAATATCAAAGTGGTAATTGATATCAGTAAATACGGTTGGGCTGGGCCAAAAGCGGATGGTGGTACCTTTATCTTCGGTTTCACCAATTACCGCTAACGGTGCTTGCGGCACGCCGAGGTGATAAATTTGCTGATGCACCTGGCCTTTACGGCGGATGGTCAGCTCCAGCTTGTCGGACAGCGCATTTACTACCGATACGCCCACACCGTGCAAACCGCCGGAGACTTTATAAGAGTTATCGTCGAACTTACCGCCGGCATGCAGCACTGTCATAATAACTTCTGCTGCCGATACACCCTCTTCATGCATATCGGTTGGAATACCGCGGCCGTTATCGCGCACTGATACCGAGCCGTCGCTGTGAATGGTTACCCAGATATCGGAACAGTGGCCGGCTAAGGTTTCGTCGATAGAGTTATCGACCACCTCAAACACCATGTGGTGCAGGCCTGAGCCGTCATCGGTATCACCGATATACATGCCTGGTCTTTTACGAACTGCATCCAGTCCTTTTAATACTTTTATGCTCGAGGAATCGTAGTTATGTTGTTCGGCCATCGTCATCTGTCCGTGCTGTTAGCTGCCCGTGTTCCACGTGAAACATCGCCAGTTGCCCGGCGGTGATAAAGGGTGAAACCTGTTCAGCGTTAATTGCAGTAATAAAAACCTGTGAGTTTATATCGCGTAAATAGCTAAATATCTGTCGGGTTGACTGCTGGTCTAACTCCGACGCCAAATCATCGATCAACAACAGCGGCTGTTTTTGGCCGTTGTCACGAATTACATTATTTTGCGCAATTTTAAGCGCAAATAATAACACTTTTAACTGACCACGGGATAACACTTCTTCTGCTGCCCATTGGTCTTTTTTAAGCTTTAAATCGGCTTTTTGCGGCCCGTGTTGGGTGAAGCCCATGCGGCAGTCCTGGCCGAAGCTTTGTTGCAACAACTGCTGTAGCTCTGCCGGGCTGGTTATTTTTTCCGGCCAGCCCTGCTGCAGTTGAAAGCTCAGCTGCTGCATTAATTCATCACTGCCGGTAAGCTGACGAAACGCCGCTTCCAGCTGGCTAACATAGCCTTGGCGCAGCTGCTGCAACTCAAACGCCAACAATACAAACTGCTGATCCCAAAACTCGAACTGGCTGTCGTACTGGCGGCTGGTTTTCAGCAAGGCATTACGCTGTTTTAATACTTTGTTAAAGCGCAGCCAGCTGTCGAAGAAATTTGGTTCCACGTGGAACAATCCCATATCGAAAAACTGCCGCCGCTCTTTTGGCCCGCCGAAAAACAAGCGAAAACTATCGGGCGTTATCAGCTGCACCGGCAACAAGCTGGCAAACTCGGCGAGGCGATTTACATTGCTGCCATTTAGCCGCAGCACCAACTCACCCTGCTTATCGCGCTGTAAACCCAGGCTATGCGTATGTTGTTGTGCCGACACCTTAGCATGTAACACAAAGGCATCGCTATCATGCTGTATTAAACGCTGCGGCCGGCTGGTGCGAAATGAGCGGCCATGGGCCAAGTAATAGATGGCTTCAAGCAAACTGGTTTTGCCGCTGCCATTCATGCCAATAATTAAATTAAACTGAGCATGCGCGCTTAACGACACTGCCGTCAGATTGCGAAACTGACTGGCGCTAACTGACAACAGTGACATGGTTACAGACGCATTGGCATAACAACGTAAGACGCACCAACATTACCTACGCCTTCTACCAGCGCACTGGAGTTAGCATCGTTCAGGTGCAGTACCACTAAGTCTGTGGCCAGGGTGTTTAACACATCCAGCAGGTAGCCAACATTAAAGCCAATTTCCAGGCTGTCGCCCTGGTATTCCACTTCAATAATCTCTTCGGCTTGCTCATGCTCAGGGTTATTTGCCACCACCTGCAGCTCGCCATTGCTTAGCGTAAAACGCACGCCACGGTACTTCTCGTTAGATAAGATAGAAGCACGGGTGCAGGCATCTTTCAATACGCTGCGGTGCGCGGTAACCAACTTAGTGCTGTTACGCGGCAATACACGGCGATAGTCCGGAAAGCGGCCGTCAATCAGCTTACTGCTAAACACATAATTGCTGTCTGTCAGGCGGATATGATTCTGTCCCAGGCTTAAGGTTACCAGTTGATCATCGCTGGCCAATAAGCGCATTACTTCCAAAACGCCTTTGCGTGGAATAATAATTTGCTTTTGCTGCGCGGTAAAACCGGGCAGCTCAAGGCTACTCAGCGCCAAACGGTGACCATCGGTTGCTACCGCTTTAACAGCGCCGTTATCCACTTCAAACAGCAAACCGTTCAAATAATAACGCACGTCCTGATTTGCCATGGAAAAGGCGGTGTCATCGAGCAGTTTACGCAGTTGCATGCGGTTTAACTGAATGTCTACCTCGCCCTGCCAGCTTTCTAAGTTAGGGTACTCAGACGCACTTAGGGTAGATAAGGTGAACTTGGTTTTACCACAGGTAAGAATGCAGTTATCGCCCTGCAGCTGCACGCGAATGTCTGAGCCTTCCGGCAGGCTACGGCAGATATCCAGCAGCTTTTTTGCCGGCACGGTAATACGGCCAGGGCTTTGCACGGTAATGGCGTCAGTAGTGGCCACCAGCTCTACTTCTAAATCGGTACCGGTAAGGGATAAGCCGGCTTCGGTTACTTCCAGCAGTACGTTAGATAAAATAGGCAGCGTATGACGGCGCTCTATAGCACCGGACACCATTTGTAATGGTTTGAGTAAGGCGTCTCTGTTGATGGTAAATTGCATAACAACGTCCCTTTACGATGACAAAGTACGGATTAAATTCTGGAAGTCTTCTTTTATTTCGTGTGTTTCTTCTTTTAACGACTCGATTTTACGACAGGCATGCAGCACTGTGGTGTGATCGCGCCCGCCAAAAGCATCGCCAATTTCCGGCAAGCTATGGTTGGTCAGCTCTTTTGATAACGCCATCGCCATTTGCCGTGGCCGGGCTACCGAGCGCGAGCGGCGCTTCGACAACAAATCAGCGACACGGATTTTATAATACTCAGCCACGGTTTTCTGAATGTTTTCGATGGTAACTAACTTATCCTGCAACGCGAGCAAATCGCGCAGTGCTTCACGGACGAAATCGATGGTAATAGGCCGGCCGGTAAAGTTGGCGTTGGCAATAACGCGGTTCAACGCACCTTCCAGTTCGCGCACGTTAGACCGCAGGCGCTTGGCAATAAAAAACGCCACTTCTTCCGGCAAGCGGATCTGGTTCTCGTGCGCCTTACGCATCAGGATCGCCACACGGGTTTCCAGCTCCGGCGGCTCGATAGCGATAGTTAAACCCCAACCAAAACGCGATTTCAGGCGGTCTTCCACACCGTCAATTTCTTTCGGGTAGCGATCGCTGGTCAAAATAATTTGCTGGTTGCCTTCGAGCAGCGCGTTAAAGGTATGGAAAAACTCTTCTTGTGAGCGCTCTTTATTAGCAAAAAACTGAATGTCATCAATAAGCAGCGCATCTACCGAGCGGTAATAACGCTTAAATTCTTCTATCGCATTATTTTGCAGCGCTTTTACCATATCCTGCACAAAACGCTCAGAGTGCATATAAATCACTTTAGCGTCCGGTTTTTTCGCCAGTATGCCGTTACCTACCGCATGTAATAAGTGGGTTTTACCCAAACCGGTACCACCGTAAATAAACAACGGGTTATACGCAGTACCGGGATTATCAGCCACCTGGCTGGCGGCAGCGCGGGCCAGTTGGTTAGACTTACCTTCAACAAAGTTGGTAAAGGTGTAGTTGGCGCGCACATTACTGGTAACAATGGTTTTCGGCGCCGGCTCCGGCGCTTCTCTTGGTACAGGCGCGGCCTGAGGCACAGCGGCTAAGGCCGGTGCCGGCGTATTCGATCTGGCTTTGTTGCTTTGACTGGAACCAACGTCAAATTTCAGCCTGGGGGCATCATCACCGCAGTAATCCTGGATCAGCTCTAAGATCCGGCTCAGGTATTTTTCGCGTACCCAATCCAGCACAAAGCGGTTTGGCGCGTACAAGGTCAGCCCTGTGTCAGAACTGTCGGCTTGCAACGGGCGGATCCACATACTGAAATGCTGCGCGGGCAATTCGGCTTGCAGCGCTTGCAGGCAATTTTGCCAAACGGACTGATACACCATATCTCCTGAAGCCTTAGTTATTCTGATTAAAAAGGCTGGCGTAAGTTAACGAAGCGCACATTATGGTACTATCTTATCCACAACTTCAATATTGACTTTTTCAAATTAGCACCCGGCGCAACGAAATTGCCATAAGCAACTGTTTAACATCAATATATTTCTCTTATACCATTTCATAATACCGCTGCTTTTTGCCCGACAAATTTGAACTAAAAGTAAAATAACCCACACTTTATTCAGTTAAACCACAGTGCCCTGTGGAAAACTTTAGCAAAAACAGGATCGACAATGATCGCTGTACAATAAAACGCAGGATCAGATTGACTTTAGGCCGCAGACTACTTAAAATTCGCGCTCATTTTTGTCAGCTGCGTTTTGGTATATTTACTAAAACACAGAAACCTTTAGTAAATATTTCGACCGGACGGATGAGATTATGAGTAAAAGAACTTTTCAACCAAGCGTATTAAAGCGCAAGCGTAACCACGGTTTCCGTGCTCGTATGGCTACCAAAGGTGGTCGTCAGGTATTAGCGCGTCGCCGTGCTAAAGGCCGTCAGCGTTTATCTGCTTAATCAGCGGTTAGCCGCTGAGTTGGTCAGCTTGAAATTCGGCAGGGAGTTACGTCTGTTAACTCCCGGTCAATTCGATAACGTCTTCAAACTCCCTTTTCGGGTTTCTTCTCCTCTGTTCACCATTTTAGCCAAAGCCAATCAACTGCCTCATCCCCGATTAGGCCTTACTATCGCGAAAAAACGTGTTAAATTAGCCGTGCAACGCAACCGCATTAAGCGCTGCGTGCGTAACAGCTTTCGTTTGCATCAACATGAGTTGCCCGGTGTCGATTTGGTACTGATGGTAAAAGGTGATATTAGCAACACGGCTAATGATGAGTTACAACGGCAACTGGAAAAGTTATGGCGCAAGATCGCTCGCCAGTACACCGCTTCGCTGTCAGCATAGCGTTAACGCTGCTGCGCGGGTACCAGAGACTGATTAGTCCGCTGTTTGGACCAAGCTGCCGTTTTAATCCAACCTGCTCACATTATGCGATCACTGCGATAGAACGCTTTGGCGTGCTGAAAGGCTGTTGGTTAGCAGCGAAACGTATACTGAAATGTCACCCCTTACATGCGGGCGGTGATGATCCTGTTCCTGAAAAGCACAATGAGAAAAGCTAAGCCATGGAATCACAACGTAGTTTATTAGTTATTGGTCTGGCGCTGGTCAGTTTTTTACTTTGGCAGCAGTGGAATATTGACACTGCACCCAAACCGGCCACTCCGGTAACCCAGCAAAGCAGCAACAGTGCCGGCGGTTCTGCCGATTTACAGCTGACCACCGCCGATGCCGAGCAACCGGCTCAGGTAGCCGCAACCGGCAACCGCACTATCAGCGTAAAAACTGACGTACTGGATTTAGAAATCAGCACGCGTGGCGGCGATATCGTGGCGCTGCAATTGCCGGCGTTCGAACTGAACAAAGGTGCCGGTGATGCTTACCCGTTAATGCGCCGCTTGCCTGGCTTTGAATATGTTGCACAATCGGGCTTAATTGGCCGTGATGGCCCGGACGACAGCCGCAATGCCCGGCCGGTGTACAACACTGCACAAGAAAGCTATGCGCTGGCAGAGGGTGCCGGCGAGTTAGTGGTGCCGCTACTGTTTAACCATAACGGTCTGCAAATTGAAAAACGTTTTACCTTTACCGCCGGCCAATATGATGTCCGGGTAGAATATTTTGTGCAAAACCAAAGTGCTGAAGTAAAAACCGTACAGCCGTATCAGCACCTGGTGCAAAACATAGATAACGGCGAAAGCAGCAGCATGATGATGCCGATATATCGCGGTGCAGCTTTTGGTACCAGCTCAGAGCGTTACAGCAAGTACGACTTTGACGATATGGCAGAGAAAAACCTGCTGGAAGCCACCAACGGCGGCTGGGTAGCCATGCTGGAACACTATTTTGTGTCGGCCTGGATTCCGGATCAACAAGCCGACAACCAGCTATACAGTTTGGTGCGCAGCGGCCAGGGCGTAATAGGCGCAAAAAGTCCGGCGGTAAATATCGAACCTGGCAGTTCAGTTACCTTAGGCAGTACTTTCTATGCAGGCCCTAAAACCCAGGACAATCTGGCCAAACTGGCCAACGGTTTAGACTTAACCGTAGATTACGGCTTCCTGTGGTTTATCTCGCAGCCGTTATTCTGGTTATTAACACTGATCCAGGGCTTTGTAGTGAACTGGGGTGTCGCCATTATCTGTATTACGCTGATTGTTAAAGGCGCCATGTACCCCTTAACTAAGGTGCAGTACGAGTCGATGGCCAAGATGCGTAACTTAAAGCCGAAGATTGAAGAGCTGCAGGCACGCTTTAAAGACGACAAGCAGAAAATGGGCCCGGCGATGATGGAGCTGTATCGCAAAGAGAAAGTTAACCCTATGGGTGGCTGCTTACCGATGCTGATCCAGATGCCGATATTCCTGGCACTGTACTGGGTATTTGTAGAAAGCGTAGAGCTGCGCCACGCGCCCTTTATGCTGTGGATTAACGACCTGTCGGCACAAGACCCGTACTATGTGTTACCGGTACTGTTCGGTTTAAGCATGTTCTTAATGCAAAAGCTGACGCCGATGCAGGTTACCGACCCGATGCAGCAGAAGATTATGATGTGGATGCCAGTGGCGTTCTCGGTATTCTTCCTCTGGTTCCCAAGTGGCCTGGTACTGTACTGGTTTGTCAGTAACCTGATTTCACTAGCGCAGATGCTGTATATCTACCGTGGTATGGAAAAGAAAGGCCTGCATACTAAAAAGGCCTGACGCGATACCATCAGGTCGGAGCTAGGTGTTCCTGCTCTGGCCAATAGCAACACCATCAGCCTGTCGCCACACCGCGACAGGCTTTTTCCATTAAGAGGCAACAGCATGTTTACTACCGACACCATAGCCGCTTTAGCCACCGCCCCCGGCCGCGCCGGTGTCGGCATTATCCGTATCTCCGGCCCCGACACTAAAGCCGTAGCTCAGGCAATACTGCATAAGCTGCCTAAACCGCGTTATGCCGAGTATTTACCGTTTTTTGATGGCCAGGCCAAAGTATTGGACCAGGGCATAGCCCTGCTGTTCCCGGGGCCCAATTCCTTTACCGGCGAAGACGTACTGGAACTACAAGGCCACGGCGGCCCGGTATTACTGGATATGTTGTTAAAACAGGTGCTGGCGCTACCAAATGTGCGTATAGCCAGGCCCGGTGAATTCTCTGAACGCGCCTTTTTAAACGACAAGCTCGATTTAGCCCAAGCCGAAGCCATTGCCGACTTAATTGATGCCAGTAGCGAACAAGCGGCGCGCAGTGCTATGCAATCGCTACAGGGCGAGTTTTCTAACCGCATTCATCAGCTGGTCGAAAAAGTCATTCACCTGCGTATGTATGTCGAAGCCGCGATAGACTTCCCCGATGAGGAAATCGACTTTTTATCTGACGGCAAAGTCGCTGCCGACTTAGCTGAAATTATTGACTACCTTGCCACAGTGAAAAAACAGGCCACTCAGGGCAGCATTTTGCGCGAAGGCATGAAGGTAGTAATAGCCGGGCGGCCTAATGCCGGTAAATCCAGCTTACTCAATGCCTTAGCCGGCCGTGAAGCCGCTATTGTTACTGAAATAGCCGGCACCACCCGCGATGTACTGCGCGAGCATATTCATATCGACGGCATGCCGCTGCATATTATCGACACCGCCGGTTTACGTGATGCTACTGATCAAGTGGAGCAAATTGGTATTGCCCGCGCCTGGAAAGAGATAGAACAAGCCGACCGGGTACTGTTTATGGTCGACGGCACCACCACCGACGCCACCGATCCGCACGATATCTGGCCCGATTTTATCGACCGTCTGCCAGCCAATTTAGGCGTTACGGTGATCCGCAATAAAGCTGATATTACCGGCGAGATGCTCTCGTCAGGGTCGACAGCTGATTTAACCGCCAAAGCGCCGGTATATCGCTTATCAGCCAAAACCGGTGCCGGTATCGATGCACTGCGCGAGCATTTAAAACAATGTGTCGGCTTTGACGCCAGTACCGAAGGTAGCTTCCTCGCCCGCCGCCGCCATTTGGACGCGCTGGACCGCGCCGCAGAACATCTTGCTATTGGCCAGGAGCAACTGCACAGCTATATCGCCGGCGAGATTTTGGCCGAAGAGCTGCGGCTAACCCAGCAACACTTAAATGAAATTACCGGCGAATTTAGCTCTGATGATTTACTCGGTAAGATCTTCAGCTCATTTTGTATCGGTAAGTAATTACTTCAGCGCATCCAACTGCTGGGCGGTGTTGTCCGTTACTATTAACACCGCTATCAATAATGCGCCCAGCATGACAAAACCCGCTGCCAGATACAGGCCAATATCGTATTGGCCGGTTATTCCGGCCAAATAGCCGGTGAGCGCCGGTGCCAGTACCTGCGCACTGCCGTATGCCAGGGTCATCTTGCCCATTAATTTCGCCGGTTTACCCGGATACAAGCGCCCTGCCATCGTCAGCACCAAACTGACTACGCCGACAAAGGTTGCGCCAAACAAGGCCGCGCTTAGCAACACCGCTGCTAGCGAGCTAAACCACAACGGCAGTAAAATAGCGGCACTTTGTGCCAGCAACGCCAGCATAATGGCTTTCAGGTAGCCGGTTTTACGCGCGATTAAATCCCACAATAATACTGCCGGTGTAGCAGCCAAACCTAAAACAATGAAACTTAAGTTACCGCTGCCGCTTAAACCCGGCATACGCTCAACAATAGTAACGATAAAGGTAGCGCTGATCACATAGCCATAACCGGCGCAAAAGTAGCTGGCCAGCATCAGGCGATAAAAGCGTGTAGACGGTGGGGTATCGGCTGAGCGGCTATGCCCAGCGGCGGTAACGACAGCCGGCCGCGGCAACCAGCGCCAGGCCGGGATGGCCAGCAGCACCGCAAAGCCTGCGAAGTATTGCCACTGAGCACGCCAGTCCAGCTGCAGGCTTAGCATCAGCTCTACCAACAACGCCGACAGGGCAATACCAAAGCCCAAACCGGCAAAGTGGATGCCCAGCTCGGCACGCTGCTTATGGCTTAACAGCCAATGCAGAATAAGGCCGGACGCAATCAACATAGAGCCGGCACTGCTTAAGCCTGCAACAAAGCGCCAGAAGGACCACAGCCATAGGTTCCCGGTTAACGCCATACCCAAGGTGCTAAATACCGCTAAAATCAAGCCAAGCCGGTACAGGCTATCTTTTAGTTGAAGATTGGTCAGGCTGGCTGCCAGCAAAGCACCGGCCATATAGCCCAAATAGTTAACGGCCGCCAGATAACCACCACTGGCGTCATCCAGCACGTTTTGCTGCTGCATCAGCGGCAACAGTGGCGTATAAGCAAAGCGCGCCACACCCAGGCAGAGTAACTGACTGAAAAAGCCGGCCAGCAATACATAGAAACGTGGCGGTATAATGTTAGCTGTGGTTGTCAGAGTACTAACCCCGCAAGGCGAAAAGCTTAGCTTAACGCAAGTAAAAAGACCGCGGTATGCGGCCTTAGTCTGATGTACCTTTTTTAATGCTTAACGGGCATAGGTTGCTGTTAACGTAGCTTTACCCAGTGCCATGGCGTTCAGCATAAAGCCCACCACAGCCGCGCTGGCGCCATCAGCTGCCGGCAGAGTCTCTTCCGCTAATGCCCAGACAGTAAACTGATAACGGTGCATACCATGGCCTTCTGGTGGGCAGGCGCCGCCAAAATTTTTACTGCCATAGTCATTAGTAAAGCTGCGACAACCGGGTGGCAGACTGCCTTTACCGGCGCCACGTGCTAAACCTGTAGCGTCAAGCGGAATATCGGTTACTAACCAGTGCCAGAAACCCGAGCAAGTGGGTGCATCGGGGTCAAATACGGTAACAGCAAAGCTTTTTGTCCCCGCCGGGGCGTTAGCCCAGTTCAGCTCAGGCGATATATTTTTGCCATCACAGCCAAAACCATCAAACTCGTGATCTTTGGCCATAAAGTGGCCTTCTTTAATATCCGGGCTACTTAGTGTAAAAACCTTAATTGTCATAGTGCCTCCTCATGTAAGTGAATGCTTACTTACTATTTAATAACCATTGATAAAAGGCGTTCTTAGGTAAAGCGCCGGCTTGTTGTGCCACAACCTTACCCTGTTTAAACAGCATTAAAGTAGGAATAGAGCGGATATTAAACTGCGCCGCCAACTGCTGCTGTTGCTCAGTATTGATTTTACCAAAGCGGAAATCCGGTTCCAATTCCCGCGCCGCCTGACTGAATATCGGTGCGAAACTCTGACAAGGGCCACACCAGCTGGCCCAAAAATCCACCACCAACGGCAGCTCGCTTTTCTGCGCATGGGCAGCAAAATTAGCAGTAGTCAGCTCCAGTGGTGCACCACTGAACAGTAACTGCTTACATTTACCGCACTTTGCCGCCGCTGCCGCTTTATCAGCAGGCAAGCGATTTAAGCCATTACAATACGGGCATGCAACTATCATCCGGGGGCTCCGAAAATTTATATTATGCAGCTTTAGAACCTTGATTTGGTTGCCACAGAGTGTCTGAGCTGGCGCGACAGCGCAAGCGAGTTGCTGTGGCAAGCCAAAGCGAATGTTGTAAAGCTGCGCAACAACGCTGATGTAACTGAAATGGGTTTAGTTAGCAGCAATTTAAAGCTACAGCCATAAAAAAACCCTGCCATGGCAGGGTTTGGTATTAAGCTAACACTTAATCGCGTGGTTTACGTGGCGCGCGCGGTGCAGCACCCGGACGCGGGCCAGGTCCGTTAGACGGACGACGATCACCTGATGGTGCAGCTACAGCACCGCTGTCTACGGTGATATTCAGCTTTTGCTTACGCACGTACACCTTTTTCAGATGCTGGAAAATTTCATTCGGAATAGTTGCCGGCAACTCTACCGTGCTGAAATGATCAAACAATTTGATATTACCGATAAACTGGCTATCAATATTGGCTTCGTTAGCAATAGCACCAACGATATCACCGGCACGTACGCCATGCTCTTTACCTACTTCAATACGGTAAGTCTGGTAATCGCCTTTCATTTCACGCTTCACACGTGGACCACGATCCGGGCGGTCGCCACTGCGTTCAGGGCGATCACTGCGCTCACGGCGTGGACGTTCTTCACGCTCGCCACGGGCATGCGGCTCACGGATTTCCGGGAACTGGCTGGCCACATTTAACGGCTGGTCTTTCTGCGCTAAATACAGCAAGGCCGCAGCCAGATCATTTTCCGTGGTCTCTATCTTCTCGCGCCAATCGTTAATTAACGTTTGGAAGAAGCTTAAATCCTGCGTTTCGATGGTTTGCGCTAACTGCTCACGGAACGATTCGATACGACGCTGTTCAATCACGCGGCCGGTAGGCAGTGACATCTGCTCAATAGGTTGCTTGGTCGCATGTTCAATAGTGCGCAGTAAACGGCGCTCGCGTGGTGACACGAATAAAATCGCTTTACCTTCGCGGCCGGCACGGCCGGTACGGCCGATACGGTGCACATAGGCTTCGCTGTCGTACGGAATATCGTAGTTTACTACCAGGCTGATACGCTCTACGTCCAGACCACGCGCCGCAACGTCGGTTGCGACAATAATATCCAGCTGGTTAGCCTTCATTTTGCGGATAGTCAGTTCGCGGTGCGCCTGGTTCATATCACCGTTTAAGCAGGCCACGGCATAACCGCGTGCGCCCAGTTTTTCGGCAATTTCTTCAGTTGCGCTTTTGGTGCGCACGAACACGATAGTGGCATCGTACTCTTCGCCTTCCAGTAAACGGGTTAACGCATCCAGTTTCTGGTTGCCGTCTAACATCACATAACGTTGGGTAATACGCTCAACGGTGCTGGTTTTCGAGGCAATTTTAATTTCTTCAGCATTTTTTAAATGCTTCTGTGCAATAGCGCGGATAGGCGCAGGCATAGTGGCCGAGAACATGGCAACCTGACGGCCCGGCGGTGTGGCATCCATAATGGTTTGCACGTCGTCGATAAAACCCATACGCAGCATTTCATCGGCTTCATCCAGCACGATAGCACGCAGCTTATCCAGCTTTAAGGTGCCACGATCTAAGTGATCGAGAATACGGCCCGGGGTACCAACAATAACCTGTGAGCCACGCTTCAGTGATTTCAGCTGGTTAGTGTAGCTTTGGCCACCGTATAACGGCAGTACATGAAACGCCGGCATATAACGGGCATAAGCCTGGAAGGCTTCAGCTACCTGAATCGCCAGTTCACGGGTTGGTGCCAATACCAGAATTTGTGGATCATTTTGCGCAGGGTCAAGCCGTGCTAACAAAGGCAGCGCGAAAGCACCGGTTTTACCGGTACCGGTTTGCGCCTGGCCTAATACATCCTCGCCAGCTAATAGTTTGGGGATAGCAGCAGCCTGGATAGGCGACGGCGTTTCATAGCCAAGTTCAGTAACAGCACGAACAATAGCTTCAGGCAGCATTAGCTGGGAAAATGACACAGTGTCAGACATACGTTGTTTAAACCTCAATAACACGCAGGCGTAGTGGTAGTGCTATTGTTGTTTTTACTTAGCCTGCAGAGCAGTAAAAACACGTAAATCAGACCAAAACATAGCTTTGACTGATTTTATTCCAGTAGTATAGCCAAACATTCTTATGACAAGAGGCATATCATGATAGACATCCTCGTTGGCAGCCAAATGGGCGCAGCGGAATATGTGGCAGAACAAGTTGCTGAAACACTGGTACAAGCGGGCTATGAAGCAACACTTCATCTGAAACCCGAACTGGATCACCTTAACCCTTCCGGGGTTTGGTTAGTGATCACATCCACCTATGGCGCAGGAGATCTGCCTGATAATATTCAACCCTTTGCGGATCAATTAGCACAAGATCGGTGTGATCTTACCACACTTTATTATGCCGTGATCACTTTAGGTGACTCCGGATACGATACTTTTTGTCAGGCTGGGCGAAAACTGGCCGCTTTGCTATCGGCAAGGGGGGCTGTCAGTCTGCTTAATGCGTTGGAAATTGATGCGCAGCAACCTGAACTGCCGGAGGATATCGCTCAGGCCTGGTTACCGCAGCTGATAAAAGTGCTGCCATAAAAAAAGCGGGTGGCAAACACCACCCGCAAACACAAGTATATCTCAGGAAGAACAGGATAACGTTAGTCTCTCCCGGGTTGGCCTCAGCAATAAAACCAACTTGCAGCTAATCTACTGCGGCAACAGCAAATAGTCTTTATATCAGCATGATAAAGCGATGATAAAACTGCGATCACAGCTTACACAAGGTTAATACCAACTTATACACATTTACCAGATAATGAGATATTTAATGTGTATAACTACAGAATAAACCGGTGATCAAGCTGTAGTTATCCTTAATATAAAAAATATTTTTTTCAGCCTTGTGGATAAAGTGGCATTTTGATCACGGGTTCAACCCCTGTAGATCCTGGCTTGATCACAGGATCCGATCCTGCCTAAGCTTATGATCCTCAGTTAAAAGATCCGCTTATGCACTGAAAACCCTCTGCTTAGTAGTAAACATAATAAAAAGATCTCTAAAAAGATCTTATTTAATTTAGAAGATCCTCAGGCGGCTGCAGCATTCCACTTGCATGCGGATCGCGCTACAATACGCACCCTGTTCGCATTTACCCGATTAGCCTGAGGCAACCATGCTGTACCAAGAGATATTTGACGTAATCGTTGTCGGTGGTGGCCATGCCGGCACTGAAGCCGCACTGGCTGCTGCCCGTATGGGACGAAACACGTTATTACTTACGCATAACGTTGAAACCTTAGGCCAGATGTCTTGTAACCCTGCAATAGGTGGTATTGGCAAAGGCCATTTGGTTAAAGAAATTGATGCGCTGGGCGGTGCTATGGCGATAGCTGCTGACAAAGGCGGTATTCAGTTTCGAACACTGAACAGCTCCAAAGGGCCGGCAGTACGTGCTACCCGGGCCCAAGCAGACAGGCAGCTGTATCGTGCCGCTATCCGGCAGATATTGGAAAACCAGCCGAATTTAAGTATTTTTCAGCAAGCCTGTGATGATCTGATTGTCGAAAATGATCAGGTCACTGGGGTAGTCACTCAGATGGGGCTGAAATTTAAAGCTAAGTCGGTGGTACTTACCGTAGGCACTTTTTTAGGTGGCCAAATTCATATAGGTTTACAAAGCCATTCCGGTGGCAGAGCAGGCGATCCGCCATCTATAGCACTGGCAAAACGGCTGCGGGAACTGCCATTTCGGGTAGACCGTTTAAAAACCGGTACGCCACCGCGTATTGATGCCCGTACTATTGATTTTTCGCTGATGCAGGCACAGCCGGGTGACAACCCTACACCGGTGTTTTCGTTTATGGGCAAACAAGCTGATCACCCACAACAAATCGCCTGTTACATTACCTATACCAATGAAAACACCCATGAAGTGATCCGCAATAATCTGGACAGATCACCGATGTATACCGGCGTAATTGAAGGCATAGGCCCACGCTACTGTCCGTCTATTGAAGATAAAATTACCCGCTTTGCCGACAAAGACAAACATCAAATCTTTATTGAGCCTGAGGGTTTAACCACGCATGAAGTCTATCCGAACGGTATTTCAACCAGTCTGCCGTTTGATGTACAGCTAAGCATAGTGCGCTCAATTAAAGGCATGGAAAATGCGCATATTACCCGGCCCGGTTATGCCATCGAGTATGACTTTTTTGATCCACGCGATCTGAAAAACAGTCTGGAAACTAAATTTATTAAAGGCTTGTTCTTTGCCGGCCAGATCAACGGCACTACAGGTTATGAGGAAGCCGGTGCTCAGGGCTTATTAGCAGGCTTAAATGCCGCTTTATTCAGCCAGGACAAAGACAGCTGGTCACCAGGCCGTGAACAAGCTTACCTTGGTGTATTGGTGGACGATTTAACTACTATGGGCACCAAAGAGCCGTACCGCATGTTTACCAGTCGCGCTGAATACCGTTTAATGCTGCGCGAAGACAATGCCGATTCGCGTTTAACTGAAAAAGGCCGTGAGTTCGGTTTGGTTGATGATGCCCGTTGGGCCGCATTTAATGAAAAAATGGAACAGATTGCCATTGAGCGCCAACGCTTAAAGCAAAGCTGGATCCACCCGCAACATGCCGCACTGACAGCGGTTAATGCCTTGGTTAAAACGCCACTGACTAAAGAAGCCAGCCTGGAAGAATTAGTCCGCCGGCCGGAAGTAACTTATGCGCAGTTGATGCAAATTACTGATTTGGGCCCGGGCCTTGATGATCAAGCTGCTGCTGAACAGGTAGAAATTCAGATTAAATATGAAGGCTATATTCACCGTCAACAGGACGAAATAGCCAAGCAGCAACGTAACGAACAAACCTTATTACCACAACAGTTTGATTATAAATCAGTTAAAGGTTTATCAAACGAAGTGATCGTTAAGCTGAACCAAACTCAGCCGCAAACGGTGGGTCAGGCATCACGGATTTCCGGTATTACCCCGGCGGCAATTTCGTTGTTGCTGGTTTACTTAAAGAAACAAGGGTTACTGCGAAAGTCAGCCTAAGCCAGCTTAAGGATCAACATGTTAGAACAATTACGGGCACTGGTAGCACAAACCGGCCTGACGCTGTCAGAGCAGCAATTACAGCAGTGTATCGCTTATGTGCAGTTACTGGATAAATGGAACAGTGCTTATAATCTGACATCTGTACGCGATCCGAACGATATGCTGATCAAGCATGTAATGGACAGCTTAGTGGTAGCACCGTTTTTAACCGGCCAGCGCTTTATTGACGTCGGTACCGGCCCGGGTTTACCCGGCGTACTGCTGGCCATTTACTATCCGGATAAGCACTTTACCCTGCTTGACAGCCTGGGCAAACGGATCCGCTTTTTAAATCAGGTAAAGCTGCAGTTGAAGCTGGATAATATTCAGCCGCTGCAAAGTCGGGTGGAAGATCACCAACCTGAACACGGCTACGACGGTGTAATAAGCCGTGCCTTTGCTTCAATCAATGATATGCTCAGCTGGTGTAAACACTTACCGGCAGCAAAAGGCCGCTTTTTCGCCATGAAGGGCGCTGCAGTACAAGAAGAAATTGCAGCTTTACCTGATTTTGTTAAAGTAGCCGCCGTGCAGCCACTTGTTGTGCCAAAGTTGCAAGCACAACGGCATTTGGTAATACTGGACCCCTGCTAACTGATATCGAGGACATCTTGTGGCGAAAGTCATCGCAATAGCTAACCAGAAAGGTGGTGTTGGTAAAACCACTACAGCAGTGAATTTAGCTGCTTCGCTGGCAGCAACCAAACGCAAGGTGCTACTGATCGATTTGGATCCGCAAGGCAATGCCACTATGGGTAGCGGTGTCGATAAGTATGATTTGCCGGCAACCGCCTATGAGTTGTTAGTCGACGAAAAACCTTTAGTCGATGTGGTGGTAAAAGAAACCAGCGGTGGTTATCACCTGGTGGCAGCCAATTCTGATCTGACGGCCGCTGAAGTGCGCTTGATGAACGTATTTGCCCGCGAGCTGCGCTTACGTAACGCCTTAAAAGATTACCGCAACAGCTACGATTTTATCTTTATCGATTGTCCGCCATCACTGAATATGCTTACGGTAAATGCTATGGCCGCCGCCGATACGGTGTTGGTGCCGATGCAATGCGAGTATTTTGCGTTGGAAGGCTTAACTGCATTGGTTGAAACCATTAATCAGCTGGCGGCTGCGGTTAATCCCCAGTTAAAGATCGAAGGTATATTAAGAACCATGTACGATCCGCGCAACCGCTTGGCAAACGATGTAGCGGAACAATTAAAACAGCATTTTGGTGACAAAGTGTACCGCGCGGTGATCCCGCGCAATGTGCGTCTGGCAGAGGCACCCAGTTTCGGTGCACCGGTAATGTATTATGATAAAAACTCAACCGGGGCAAAAGCTTATCTGGCACTGGCCGGTGAAATGTTACGTCGGGCAGATAAGAAAACCGTAAACAGCCCAGCCGCTGTCTGAGTTAAGCAATTTTAGGGAAGCGATTTAGCATGTCGGTAAAGAAACGCGGCTTGGGCCGGGGTCTGGATGCCTTACTTACGTCCAACAGAACCAGTAACACCACCACCGTAAGCAGCAGTGAATTACAACTGCTACCGGTAGAATTTCTGACACCGGGCAAATATCAACCACGCAAAGATATGTCACAGGAAGCGCTGGAAGATTTGGCCAGTTCTATTCGTGCCCAGGGCATTATTCAACCGATAGTGGTACGGCCGCTGGCGAAGGACAAGTTCGAGATCATCGCCGGCGAACGGCGTTGGCGTGCCAGCCAGCTGGCACAACTGTCTGAAGTGCCCTGTATTGTTAAAGATGTACCGGACGAAGCTGCCGTTGCCATTGCGCTGATTGAAAATATTCAACGCGAAGATTTAAACGCGATGGAAGAAGCGGTGGCGCTGGATCGGTTACTGACTGAATTTGCTCTGACCCACCAGCAGGTAGCCGATGCGGTGGGTAAATCCCGCGCTTCTGTCACCAATTTACTGCGGCTGAACCAGTTAAATGACGATGTTAAACTGTTGCTGGAGCATGGCGATATTGAAATGGGCCATGCCCGGGCGTTATTGGCATTAAAAGATAACGAGCAATCCGATGCGGCGCGTTTAGTGGCGGCAAAACAGCTTACGGTGCGCGAGACTGAGAATTTAGTCCGGCGGATCTTAGAACCCAAACCGGCTGTAGCAGAAAAACCGCGTGATCCGGATGTATTGGCGCTGGAGCAACGGTTAAGTGAGCGCTTTGCTGCACCGGTGCAAATCAGTTACAACAACAAAGGCAAAGGTAAGCTGGAAATAGCCTACAGCAGCCTGGATGAGTTAGACGGTATTATAAATAAGTTGAACGTTGCTGAGCATTAATGCACCAAAATGTACCAATTTTCTGTACCAGGCCTGTACTATCGCGGGGCAGCCGCCGCTTTTTGTTGCAAATTAAAGGCAGATAAGTATACTTTCGCAAGTTTTTCGACCCCCTTCACGGGCGATTTCAGGGGGACAAACAATGACTGAACAAAATGCGGCGTTGGCGCGCAAATCAGCTTATAAGCTGGTACTGTGCCAGCTTGCAGTAGCCGGGGTTATCGCACTGGCTTTTTTTTTAGCTGCCGATGCAGCAGCAGCCAAATCCGCTTTTAAAGGCGGCCTGGTTGCAGTAATACCAAATTGTGTATTTGTGTTTTTTGCGTTTCGTTTCAGTGCATTAAATAACGCAAATGCAGTACTGGCAGCCTTTATGCGGGGGCAGTCACTAAAACTAATATTAACCGCTGTGCTTTTAGCCGTCGTATTTACGCAGCAACAACCGGTACCAGAGATATTTTTAACCGGTTTTCTGCTTACGCTGTTAGCACAATGGACAGCACCGGTTTTTTTTAAACATTAACAATGGGATGAAACATGGCTGCAGGTGAAGAGTTAACTCTATCCAGCCATATTCAGCACCACCTTACTAACGCCAAAATGTGTACCGTTGATGGTAGCGTTGCATTTAATAAAGCGTGTAGTGAGGCCGGGTTCTGGACATGGCATGTCGATACATTAGCGTGGTCTATTGGCCTTGGTTTGTTGTTTCTGTGGATTTTCCGCAGTGCAGCAACAAAAGCCACTACCGGCGTTCCTGGTAAGTTTCAGTGCTTTATCGAAATGGTGGTCGAGCTGGTTGCCACTAACGTTAAAGATACTTATCACGGCAAAAGTAAATTAATCGCACCACTGGCACTGACTATCTTTGTCTGGGTGTTCCTGATGAACCTGATGGACTTAATCCCGGTGGATTTCCTGCCCGCCTTTGCCGGCGTAGTCGGCGAACAGGCCTTTGGCATGGACTCGCACGATGTGTACATGAAAATTGTACCCACCACTGATATTAACCTGACGGCCGCACTGGCCATCGGTGTGTTTATTCTGATGATCGGCTATTCCATTCGCATTAAAGGCGTATTGGGCTTTATTAAAGAATTGACGCTGCACCCGTTCAGCAGCAAAAACGTACCACTGCAAATTATCCTGATCCCGGCCAACTTATTGCTGGAAACCATAGCCCTGGTGGCTAAGCCGTTCTCACTGGCATTGCGGTTATTCGGTAACCTGTATGCCGGCGAGATGATCTTTATCCTGATTGGTGCCGTGGGATTAGCGCAGTTACCACTGCACTTTGTCTGGGCAGTATTCCATATTCTGGTAATAGTGCTGCAGGCGTTTGTATTTATGATGCTGACCATTGTTTACTTAAGCATGGCCAGTTCAGATAACCACTGATTTTTTTAAACTTTAACTTTAACTATTGAAATATCGGAGAAAAAAATGGAACTAGTATTAGGTCTTAAATTAATCGCAGTTGCTTTGTTAATCGGTTTTGGTGCTATCGGTACTGCACTGGGTTTCGGTAACATGGGCGGTAAGTTTTTAGAAGCTTGTGCGCGTCAACCGGAACTGGCCCCTTCACTGCAAGTTAAAATGTTCATCCTGGCAGGTCTGATCGATGCCGTTGCGATGATTGGCGTTGGTATCGCCATGTACATGTTGTTCGCAATGTAATTGAAGGTTTGTGTTATTCCGAACAACTGTTAACTAAGGAGGAGCGGTCGTGAATTTAAACGCCACTCTGATCGGCGAATTAATCGCATTTGCGGTGTTCGTGCTGTTCTGTATGAAATTTGTATGGCCGCCGCTGATCAATGCGATCGAAGCGCGCCAGAAAAAAATTGCTGATGGTTTAGCGGCCTCTGATCGGGCAGAAAAAGACCTGGCATTAGCGCAGGACAAAGCCAAAGATCAGTTAAAAGACGCTAAAGCACAAGCAGCAGACATTATTGAGCAAGCGAAAAAACGCGAAGCCAAGATGCTGGATGAAGCCGTGCACAAAGCCAACGCTGAACGTGAAAACATTCTGGCGATTGGCAGAGCAGAATTAGAAGCCGAGCGTAATCGTTTACGTGAAGAGCTGCGCAAACAAGTTGCTGCATTAGCGGTAGCCGGCGCAGAGAAAATTCTGCAACGTTCTATTGATGAAGCTGCTCACAGCGACATTCTGGAAAAACTGGTTCAAGAACTGTAATGAGGATGAGCTATGTCTGATTTGACTAATATTGCTCGTCCTTACGCCAAAGCGGCCTTTGATTTTGCTGTAGAGCAAAACGCACTGGACGCCTGGCTGCAGATGTTGGCCTTTGCTGCAGAAGTGGCAAAGAATGACCAGGTTGGCGCTTATTTGGGCGCCAACGGCGCTGCTGACAAGCAGGCCGGTCTGTTTATTCAGGTATGTGGTGAGCAACTCAATGAGCACGGCCAGAACTTTATTAAAGTGATGGCAGAAAATCATCGCTTGTTGGCGTTGCCTGAAGTGTTAGCTGCCTATGTTGGGCTTAAAGCAGAGTTTGAAAAGGAAATCGACGTTACTGTGGTTTCTGCTACCAAGCTTTCCAAAGCACAACAAGACAAGCTGGCCACGGCATTATCGCAACGTTTGGCACGCAAAGTTAAATTGAACTGTAGCGAAGATCCTGCAGTGGTTGGCGGTATGCTGATCAAAGCAGGTGACATGGTAATTGATGGCTCGATCCGCGGTAAGCTGGATCGTTTAGCAACTGCGCTGCAGTCGTAATTGGGGAACAGAGAATGCAACTGAATTCCACTGAAATATCAGAACTGATCAAAAGTCGTATTGCTCAGTTTGAAGTGGTCAGTGAAGCTCGTAACGAAGGTACTATCGTTCAGGTAACAGACGGTATTATTCGTATCAATGGCCTTGCAGATTGTATGCAGGGCGAGATGATTGAGCTTCCTGGCAATCGCTACGCTATCGCGCTGAACTTAGAGCGCAACTCAGTTGGTGCTGTAGTTATGGGCCCGTACGCGGACTTAACCGAAGGCACTAAAGTAAAAAGCACCGGCCGTATCTTAGAAGTTCCGGTTGGCCCGGCGTTATTAGGCCGTGTGGTTAACACCTTAGGTGCACCTATCGACGGTAAAGGCCCGATTGAAGCCGCTGGCTTTGAGCCGGTAGAAAAAATCGCACCAGGTGTTATCGACCGTCAATCGGTAGATCAGCCAATGCAAACCGGTTATAAGTCGGTTGATGCGATGATCCCTATCGGCCGTGGTCAGCGTGAATTGCTGATCGGTGACCGTCAGACCGGTAAAACGGCGCTGGCGATTGATGCCATCATCAACCAGAAAGGCACCGGCGTTAAATGTATCTATGTTGCTATTGGTCAGAAAGCTTCTACCATCGCTAACGTAGTACGTAAGCTGGAAGAGCACGGCGCCCTGGCCCACACTATCGTAGTAGTGGCTTCTGCGTCTGAAGCGGCGGCACTGCAGTTCCTGGCGCCATACTCTGGCTGTACCATGGGCGAATACTTCCGTGACCGCGGTGAAGATGCGCTGATTGTATACGATGATTTGTCTAAGCAAGCTGTGGCTTACCGTCAAATCTCGTTGCTGTTACGCCGTCCACCAGGCCGTGAAGCTTACCCGGGTGACGTATTCTATCTTCACTCACGTCTGTTGGAGCGCGCATCACGCGTTAACGCTGACTACGTAGCACGTTTAACTAACGGCGAAGTAACAGGCAAAACCGGTTCTTTAACCGCGCTGCCTATTATTGAAACTCAGGCCGGTGACGTATCTGCGTTCGTACCTACTAACGTAATCTCGATTACTGATGGTCAGATCTTCTTAGAAACTGACTTATTTAACGCCGGTATCCGTCCTGCGGTGAACGCCGGTATTTCGGTATCGCGGGTAGGTGGTGCAGCACAAACCAAGATTATCAAGAAATTAGGTGGTGGTATTCGTCTGGCATTAGCCCAGTACTCAGAGCTGGCAGCGTTCGCGCAGTTCGCCTCTGATCTTGACGAAGCAACCCGCGCCCAGTTAGAGCACGGCCAAAAGGTTACTGAGCTGATGAAACAGTTACAGTACAGCCCGATGTCTGTTGCCGAAATGGGTGTGTCTATTTTCGCTATCGAAAAAGGCTTTATGAAAGACGTCGACGTAGCCAAGATCCTGGATTTTGAAGCTGCCCTGATCGCGTTCATGAAAGCAGAGCACGCTGAGCTGATGGCTGATATCGATAAAACCGGTAACTACAACGACCAAATCGAGTCTACGTTCAAAGCTGCCATTGAGAAATTCAAGGCAACGCAGACCTGGTAATCAATGCGGGTGGTTCGCCACCCCATTCGTTGAATGAATCGGAGATACAGTCATGGCCGGTGGTAAAGAGATAAAAAGTAAGATCGGGAGTATTAACAATACTCGCAAGATCACCAGTGCTATGGAAAAGGTTGCGGTCAGCAAAATGCGCAAAGCGCAGGACCGCGTAGCTGCAACTCGCCCATACGCTGAAGGTATGCGCAAAGTGATTGGTAACGTTGCCAATGGCAGCCTGGAATACCGCCATCCGTATTTAGCGGAGCGTGAGGTAAAACGGGTTGGCTATATTGTCATTTCTACTGATCGTGGTCTTTGCGGTGGCCTGAATACCAACGAGTTTAAGAAAGTTGCCCTGGAGCTGAAAAGCTGGAAGGACAAAGGTGTTGATGCGCAGTTTGCCGTTATCGGTAACAAAGCCACCGCCTTCTTCAAGCGTTTCGGTGGTAAGGTAGTCGCGCAACAGGCGGGTTCAGGTGACGTACCACGTTTGGCTGATGTGATCGGTTCGGTAAAAGTGATGCTGCAAGCATTTAACGAAGGCCGGATTGACCGCTTATTCCTGGTGTACAACAAGTTTGTCAACACCATGAAGCAAGAGCCAGTGATCGATCAACTCTTACCTTTGCCAAAAGCAGATATTGAGCAAAAAGCACATAACTGGGATTACCTGTATGAACCGGATCCACAACCTATCATCGATATGTTATTGGACCGCTTCGTAGAATCGCAAGTTTATCAGGGCGTGGTAGAGAACTCTGCCAGTGAGCACGCGGCGCGGATGGTAGCCATGAAGGCTGCAACCGACAACGCCGGTAACCTGATGGACGACCTGAAGCTGGTGTACAACAAAGCACGTCAGGCCGCGATTACCCAGGAGCTTAGCGAGATCGTCGCAGGTGCGGCAGCTGTAGGCTAAGGTAAACAGTTTTGAGAAATTTGAGGAAACATCATGAGTCAAGGTAAGGTCGTCCAAATCATTGGCGCCGTTGTGGATATCGATTTTCCACAAGATGCGGTACCTGGTATCTATGACGCGTTAAACGTGACTGACGGTGATCTGGCTGGTTTAGTGCTGGAAGTGCAGCAGCAGCTGGGTGGCGGTACAGTGCGTACTATCGCATTAGGTACAACAGACGGTTTACGTCGCGGCGCTGCCGTGACCAACACCGGTAAAGCAATTCACGTTCCGGTTGGCAAAGCCACACTGGGTCGTATTATGAACGTACTTGGCGAGCCAATCGACGAAGCAGGCCCTATCGGTGAAGAAGAGCGTATGCCTATTCACCGTGCCGCGCCAAGCTACGAAGATCAGGCCGCGTCTAACGCCCTGTTGGAAACCGGTATCAAGGTTATCGACCTGGTATGCCCGTTTGCTAAAGGTGGTAAAGTTGGTCTGTTCGGTGGTGCCGGTGTAGGTAAAACCGTAAACATGATGGAACTGATCCGTAACATCGCTATCGAGCACAGCGGCTACTCAGTATTCGCCGGTGTAGGTGAGCGTACCCGTGAAGGTAACGACTTCTATCACGAGATGAAAGACTCTAACGTACTGGATAAAGTATCGTTAGTGTACGGTCAGATGAACGAGCCGCCAGGCAACCGTCTGCGCGTAGCGTTAACCGGCTTAACCATGGCGGAAAAATTCCGTGATGAAGGCCGTGACGTTCTGTTCTTCGTTGATAACATTTACCGTTATACGCTGGCTGGTACTGAAGTGTCTGCACTTCTGGGTCGTATGCCATCAGCGGTAGGTTACCAGCCAACGCTGGCAGAAGAGATGGGCGCCCTGCAAGAGCGTATCACTTCTACCAAGACCGGTTCTATCACGTCAATCCAGGCCGTATACGTACCTGCGGATGACTTAACTGACCCGTCACCAGCTACCACGTTCTCGCACTTAGACGCGACCGTAGTACTGAGCCGTAACATTGCTTCATTGGGTATTTACCCGGCAATCGACCCACTGGATTCAACTTCTCGTCAGTTAGATCCACTGGTTATCGGTAAAGAGCATTATGAAGTGGCCCGTGGCGTACAGTCTGTACTACAGCGTTACAAAGAGCTGAAAGACATTATCGCAATTCTGGGTATGGACGAGCTGTCTGATGAAGACCGCACTACTGTATACCGGGCGCGTAAAATTCAGCGTTTCCTGTCACAGCCATTCTTCGTTGCTGAAGTATTCACCGGCTCACCAGGTAAATACGTACCGCTGAAAGAAACTATCCGTGGCTTTAAAGGCATTCTGGATGGCGAATTCGACCATATGCCAGAGCAAGCGTTCTACATGGTTGGTTCTATCGACGAAGCGATCGAAAAAGCGAAGAAACTGTAAGTTCAGGCTTTAGGAGAGCGGAGATGGCGATGACAGTGCAACTGGATGTAGTAAGTGCCGAAGAGAAAATTTTCTCCGGCCTTGTCGAATCCGTGCAGGTCACAGGCAGTGAGGGCGAGTTAGGTATTTTACCTTTCCACGCCCCGTTACTGACCACCCTGAAACCTGGCATGGTCCGTATCGTGAAACAATTTGGCGAAGAACACGTGATATACGTAGCCGGCGGTGTACTTGAAGTACAACCCGATACCATCACCGTACTGGCCGATGTCGCGGTACGCGGCGAAGACTTAGACGAACAAGCCGCTTTAGACGCACAAAAACGTGCCGAAGAAGCGATGCAACACGCTGGCGCAGACTTCAACTATGCTGAAGCTGCGGCGCAACTGGCCGAAGCCATTGCACAGCTGCGCATTATTCAAAAAATGCGCAAGAAATAAGTTCGGGTTCCGAAATATAAAAAGCCACCTTAGGGTGGCTTTTTTATTGGCTGTTGTCCGCAGTTCAGCAAAACTTCACCCTGGCCCTGTAATCTGCGGCGTTATCTATTAGAATAACGGCACTATCGAGAAGAAGCATGATTACAGGGATTCTTTTATGGCATTAAATGTAGTGATTCTGGCGGCCGGTAAAGGCACAAGGATGAAATCTGATTTACCCAAAGTACTGCACAAGGTAGCCGAGCGGCCAATGGTACAGCATGTTATCGATACCGCCCGTGCCTTAGGCTCAGTGAAACCACAGTTGGTCTATGGTTACGGTGCCGATGCGCTAAAAGCTGGTCTGGGCGATCAGCCATTGCATTGGGTATTACAGGCTGAGCAGCTGGGTACCGGCCATGCAGTAGCGCAGGCTATTCCGAATATCGCCGATGATGACACAGTATTAGTGTTATACGGCGATGTGCCGTTAACGCGTCTAGACACCTTACAGCAGTTACTGGCGGTAAAACCGGCCAATGGCCTGGCTATTTTAACGGTCAATTTGGCCAACCCCACCGGCTATGGCCGTATCGTGCGCGATGGCATAGACAATAGCGGTAAAGTAACCGGCATTGTCGAGCAAAAAGATGCCACGCCGGAGCAGTTGCAAATTACTGAAGTTAACAGCGGTATTATGGCGCTGCCCGGTAAACAGTTAAAAAGCTGGCTGGGCCGGTTATCCAATAGCAATGCCCAGGGCGAGTATTACTTAACCGATGTTATCGCTATGGCACATAGTGAAGGCGTCGAGATTGCTACCGCTCAGCCACAAAACCCGATGGAAGTAGAAGGCGCCAATAACCGTGTACAGTTAGCGGCGCTGGAGCGGGCTTATCAACAGCGTAAAGCTGAACAGCTGATGCTCTCTGGCGCCAATCTGCGTGACCCGGCACGGGTTGATATTCGCGGCAGCGTTGAAGTGGGCAATGATGTAATGATCGACATCAACGTCATTTTTGAAGGCAAGGTCGTACTGGGTAAAGGCGTAACTATCGGTGCCAACTGTATATTAAAAGACTGCATTATCGGCGATAACACTGAGATTAAACCCAATTCAATGATTGAAAAGGCTACAGTCGGCAGCGATTGTTCGGTAGGTCCTTATGCCCGTCTGCGGCCGGATAGCGTAATGCTGGATGACAGCCATGTCGGTAACTTTGTTGAAATGAAAAAAACCACCTTGGGTAAAGGCTCTAAAGCCAACCACTTAACTTACCTCGGTGATGCGGTAATTGGCGACAAAGTTAATGTCGGCGCCGGTACCATCACCTGTAACTATGATGGTGCGAATAAGTTTGTTACTACTATTAAAGACGGGGCCTTTATCGGCTCGAACAGTGCCTTAGTCGCACCGGTTACGGTAGGCGTTAATGCCACTGTGGGGGCCGGCTCGGTACTAACCCGCGATGCTGCCGATGGCGAACTGGTAGTAGCCCGTGCCAAACAGCGGCATATCAGCGATTGGCAACGGCCGGTAAAAATTAAAAAGTGAGTTAAAAAAACAGCCCGCATTTGCGGGCTGTTTTATATCAGCAATACTGAGGGATTTCGGTTGCAACTCCCGCTTTGGCTCGGGACTGGGCTGTGATCAAATTAGAAAAAATTTATATAATGATCCATTAATTTGTGTGAGTCTTCCAGGTATCCTACCCATTTTTTTTCCATTTATATCGTGTCTCATCGTCAGAGTAACATTTCTTCTGAAGAAGCTGTCAGAAATGACAGTTTCAGGCGAATTATTTTTTTTGTACTATCAAGACACATCATGGTTGAATTGTTTTTTATATAATAAACTTTTCTAAGTGAAGTTTATTAACAATAATTTAACTGGGATCGCATTGATTATAATGTGGTGCTTGGATTTGATGCTTACTATTGTTTTTAAGTAAGATTGATTGTTCTGTGTGTTATGTTGGTGCTTTAATTATAATTGTATGCAATGTTATCATTTAAGTAGATTTTAATGATTGTTTAATTTGGCAAAAGATAAATATGGAAAATAATATATGTCAAATCAAAAGAAAATTGAGATTAATGTAAACCCGAGTGAAGATCTGGATTTTGGCGTACTGGAAGCTACTGATGCCACCGCAGTTGAGGCTTTAGATGAGCTTGACAAAATAGTGGGCGGCTCTCTGAGCCCTGATGAAATTTACATTGAGTTGGATGACTATATTACGAGCAGATCGTTTCTTTAATCACACGAGAGCGGTTTAATGCGAAGTCACTTAACAGATGGCGGAGACGCGGCTTAGTGCATGATTTTTGCGTGCTTTTAAAGCTGTTATTTCACCACAACGACAGAATCAGGGCATGCCTGAGTTTATACGACAGCTCTCCTAACCGACCACAGAACCTCCTTCCGATGGTAGTTGCCATTCTGCAATTGCCGTAACTGTTAAGGGCAAAAAATGACGCCCTGCAGAGATGAATTTATAAAAAGTTAATACTTCAAACTATTGAGTTCATACGTAGGGGTATCTTAAGGTGATACGTATGATAAAGTTGTCGTTATTGTATCCATTCAATTTAAATGTTCTGTCGCTTCCCCTCCCATTTTAATTTTATATCGTTATAGGGTAATGTTTTTGGTGGCTGTCAGAATTTACAGTTTTCTATTCTGTATTATTTGACTAGTATTCAGTTACCTCATTTAAATGTAAGGCATTATAAAAACGTCTTAAGTTTATGAGGCTTCAGTTTTATGTTCCTGAAAGGTGCGGTTTCGAACAATAACTGATAGCAAACTTGCTGGCTCTTAGTAGATTGAACTCATACTTTTTGATGAATCGAAAAATGGTCAATACATGAGAGAACAGTGAATCAATATACATTTAAAATGTTAAAAATAATTAAGGAAATTAAATTATGTCAAATGAAAAAACAATCGATACCAATGTAAGCCTGAATGAAGCAGTGGATTTTGACGTGCTGGAAGCCAGTGAGGCCACCGCAGTTGAAGAAATGGGTGCTTCTTCCACCATTTCTGCAGGCTCTACTTGCAGTGGCGTGCAACAGCCTCAGTGATTTGATGCGGAAACTATGAGCGGCCGGATTTCGGTCGCTCATTTTTTAGAGTAATCAATATGTTGACAAAATATTATAAGTTGCGGCCTGACGTTTTTATTCAAAGGGCTCCCGGTAAACTGCGCTTTAAGCGGCAAGAAGAGAACTTCATTGTCAATCTGAACGACAGGTTTATTGACATTGTGTTGGATTTTTTTGAACAGGCTGATGGAAAAAAGAGCCTGGAGCAACTGTTGTCAACTTATAACGGGCCCGCTCAAGCCAGTCTTAACCGGATGAGCCAATTCTTGCTGAGCAAAGATCTGGCATTTTTCCAGTCTGATAGACAAAAAATACCGTCAGCAAGTTTGGTGATGGTGGAAAACTATCTGAATCAACACTTCACCGACAGCCAAGCTGCTTACGAAGCTTTTGCAAGCCGGCACTTTCTGCTGGTAGCAAGCGATATTCCGTTGTTTAGTCTTGTCCGGACAATGGCTGATTATGGAGCCAGGCACCTTGAGTTTGTAAATGTCAATAAATGTCCATCCATTACTTCAGCACAGATACTTAAAGGTTTTCAGGAAAATAAAAAGGCTGCAGATGCCGACATACGTGAGGTGGCTTTGGATGATGCACAGGCGTTGGCAAGGTGTGATGTATTGGTGACCACGGATCGGCAGTTATACATACAGATCGATCGCTACTTCCAAAGCAATGCCGGAATGAAGTTGCCTGTTGTTTATCTGGTTGAAATCAATGCCGATCATGTTGTTGTCAGCAAGAGTCTTTCACAACATGAGTTGTTCCCCGGTGCAGCAAGCCGATCCCGTCAGTTGATCGCTGGTGCAGTGGCTGGGTCAATGATCTTTGATGACCTTACAGGAGTTCGGCCCATTGATAGCAAACATTATCTCTACTATGGCCTGGATGCGCATGGTTGCATAGAGAAAGGAGTGCATGTCAGTGTGCAAGGCTTGGACACACTGCAGGGGAATTCGTTACCGCTTTTTAATGTGCTTGAAGATATGCAAAGTCTGCTCAGGCAGCCTTTATTTCCTGTTTCTGCTTGCTGCAGTGTGATTCATGAGGTTGATCATCTGTACATTCAAGCCATACAAATAAAACAGCCTATGGGCTCGTTTCCATCCAGCACTACATTTTACGGTATTGGCTTTGACCAACAGCAAGCTTGCCGGGATGCTCTGGAGCACTTTATTCTAATAAGTAAGTGTTGGTTCAGTGACGATGTTCAAGGGCCAAGACTAGCTGAAAAACATCCTTTCACGGCAACGCAGTCATCATCTCTTGACCTTACCGGGTTAACGCTGAATCCCTTTTCAGAGCATATCGATAAGCAATCCGGGTTTCTTAAATTCTGTATTGCCCGAATATTCGGTGCGTCAGTGACGTTACGACAACATGGCTGCGATGAGCAACGTATTTTGGTTGCCTCAGTTGGCAGCGAGACGGTTTTCTGTCTGTGTCCGGATAACATTCCGGGGATAGTGCAACGCTTATTGCTGCGTCTGTACCTGAATCTTTGGTTGTCCCATACGCAGCCTGCTATGGCGCGAGCTAATGAAGTTGTTGCTGTGCCTCTGGTGGGAAACCGGGATCTGACCAATGAAAAATGACTTCATCATTCTTGCCGGGAAAATGTCTCTTGTTCATGGTTTCAAAATGAGTAAGGACCTACTGTTTCTCGACAGACTTGATGATGATCTGGACGAGACTAGCCTTGCTTGCAAGAAAGTTGCAGTGGTTGTTAATGAGGGGTATCTGCTGCTGGTGCCCATATTTAGCTTACCAAGGCAAACGCTGCAACGTATCAGCAGAATAAGCGACAGGATGAATGTGTACTCCTACCATGAATTGCAATGGTGTCTGGATGTTCGGTTGAAGATTTTGTTTGAGTATACCTTGTTGCAGTGCTTGGAGGACGCCGACAGCCAAACCACTTCAGCTGCTTTTGTCTATCTCTACAGTAACGGGATGTTCCGAAAGCTCTATTATCCGGCCGTACTGACTGAAGCAATGATGGTCGATAGATTCAATCTTAAGCAAAACCCACTGCAGCGCCTTTATAATCCAAAGGTAGAGACTATCGCTCAGTCCTTCGGACAGCATTCATTGGCCAATCTAGTGATATATTTTGATCAGGCTGGCAGTATGTGCTCCTGTTTTGATAGCCATTTGGACGTTGTAGGTATAGGTCGTGGCAGAGAGGCTCACAATCGTTTAATGGGGGCAATCTACGAATACCTTGAGCGTCGGGTAAGCGCAGAGTTGCCAGATACTCTTGTGTCCAGCACCCTTAACGACATGCCTGAATTTGCTATGGCACCGCACCAGCTGTTTGGCTCGCCGCCGGCTGACAACCCGGTATTATTTCCAGCTTACTCGCCAGGCAATCCTATCACTTGGCTAAAAGGCCGGGCTCTTTGTGGCGATCGAGATGTCTGGTTACCTGCGGCCATGGTTTGCTATTTGGATTCGCAACTGGAGAAGCTCTCATTTAACACGAACAGCAACGGTTGCGCGCTGGGTAACTCTCGTCGGGAAGCATCTTATTATGCGTTGCTGGAATTGATTGAGCGGGATGCGTTACTGCTTACTTGGTATACACAATCTTCCCCACCCAAGCTCCGGTTGGAGAGCATGGCAGATAGTAAACTCATAGATATAGAGCGACAATTTTTAAATTGTGGATACCGGTTACATCTGTTTGACATCACCACGGACATCGGTATTCCAGTTGTTTTATCGGTGCTTGAAGGATTGGCACCTGACAAAATGGCTGCTTTTTTTACCGCCGGAGCTCATCCGGATCCATCCGTGGCTTTGGATAATGCTGTCTCGGAAGCATATTCGCTGTTTTCTATGTGTGAGCAAAATTATCAGCGCTATCGCGATCAGGGTTCAATCCCCAATATCAGCAACATCCAGCAGTATTTTGAGTACGCCAGGCCGGAGAATAAGCCCAAACTTGAGTTTATTTTCGCTAACGGGAAAAACCAGACGATAGAGTCGTTTATCAGCCGTTACTCAGGCTGGCAGGGTATCGTTGACAGCTACGGTTATCTTATCAACCAACTGGAAAAACATGGCTACTATCCGGTTTGTGTGGAACATACTCCGGACTACTTGCGGGATTTGGGGTTGCACTGGGTACGTGGCTATGTACCGGGTTTGATCAATCTGGTGTTCGGTCAAAAACCAGTGTTTGTATGTGCAGACAGAGTTGCAAAAGCGGCCAGAAGTACAGGTTGGGTCCGTAATGTCCAGATAGGTTTCTATCCGGATTTGCATCCACTAGGGTAATCAATTATGAGCGAAACAAGTATGCTGGCTATCAACGAATTTACTTTCCGATACCTCTATCCACTGAGCAATGAGAGTAAATGGAGGGCTCTTGATGATATAGAACTCCAGTCGCAGTTTGCTCCCCATTACTTACCGGGCCAAGATACTGATATCAGCTCAGTGGTTTGCGCAGCCCTCAGTGGTGACGGCTGCCCGCAAGCTGGTTTTGTGGATCGGTTGCTTTACGCTCTATGTCGGACACACTTGCCCGGTTATATCACCACAGATGCAAGTTACGGTATGCATGCTGAATATCCATCTCCCCGTTCCTATTATCAACTGCAGTTTATTCTGGCTTGCTCAGATGGGCACAGCCTTAGTTACCAGCACATCGATCTTGATAACTGGATACTACGTGGGGTAGAAGCCGGAGATTCATCGATTGCAGGTGAGGAAGCTGGTACTTTTCTGTTGATAAAGACTAATTTCACAATTTATAACCAACTTTATAATCGCTTCCGCTATGGTTTATTTTGCCTGGAGCTGGGTCATTGCCTCCAGGCTCTAAATCGCAACCTGGTTGCTCAAGGCCTAAAGGCATCTCTGATATTTGACCAACAACAGTTTGTTATCAAGGTTGTAGATGCGCTTGGCCGCAATTCTGTTGCGTCAGTTGACATGTCACGCAGGACTTCGGGATTTTTCAACTATGGCCTGTTTCCAAAAAAGGTGGCGCCAGAGTTATTAGCCTTGCCAGAGATCGCTGGAATTATGGCGTCCTATCTACTTGATTTTGCAGCTATGTGTCCGCCAGATTTCCATCATAGACCCGGACTCAAGGCAATAGTGGAACACTGTGGTGATTACCCTTGTGGCATTTACCAATGGTGTGATAAAGCGTTTGAGCTGGAAAAGCCCGGTAGTTATATGTCCGATTTCCAACAAACCTACAACTATAACAATTTCTCTTTTATTCATAGTTCCTGTGTGCTGTTTTTTACCATCGATACTGAAGTCCTGAATAACAATCGGGGGACAGCGTTGTGCAATGTCATGCTAGGCGCTTTTTCTCAGCGCCTGATAGAGCATTTCACTGCTAAAGGCCTGTTCGCCAGACCATTTCGCAGTTATGACCAGTTCAAACTCGATAATATGTTGCATGACGCTGAAACAGAGGACCGGCGGATGACCTACTATGGTTTGTTGATTGGCAAGAATCGGGCTACTCAAAGTATAGGAGCCATCAAATGACATTACCTTACGTTGTTGTTCGGTCAAATAACCTCACTCTTTGTAATCTGGACGCGCTCACTCAATCAGCGGAAGTGTTTGAAATCATGAAACACTTAAAAACCGTTGTTATTGATGAGCAAGCTGCCAGGGAGACATTGATCGCCTCCTTGTATCAGATGGCGGGGGATCAGCATCCGGAATATCGCCTATGGCTATCTATTAAAGCGAAGCTAAGCCAGGGCAAGATTGATCAGGATTTTATTACACGCCATGGTCAAGCGATAACCAGGGTAGATGGCGGTCTTTGTTGGTTAGAGGTTTGGCATAAATTAGTGGCAGCAAGCACGACTTATCAACAAATTTTTGATAGGGCTATCAATAAATCCCGTCGAGCCATTGTCAATTTGGTTCAACAGGAATCCTTTCAAAAATCTATATCTTTCACCAGAGGCAATATTTCTGGAATAGTAAGACGTTATTGCAATCATCAAGGTAATTACAATAAAAGCTTTCTGAACGAAGAAGACACCATTCTTTGCTATCTCACCAGAGCTATTACTAAGGTTAGTCCCTTTTCCGGCTTTACCTCCGTAGGCTTCTCCAAAGTCGACGAAATGGGTGGTGATAAGTTGGTGCGGCATGCAGGTGTTGAAGACCGCTATTCTGTAGATCGCTCAGTATTTCAGAAGATATATGACCAACTGGTGTTAACTCAAAGGACATACTGGAACTACTGTTTTTCCAGCAACCTTTATAAGGTTGGTGATCAAGCGTATTGTTATAGTTTAGGAGATAACCGAAGTATCTACCCCTTCAGATCTTCATTGGTTAAATCTCGAATTCCAAACTTACCCATTGATATGCAACAGTTTTACACCTTTGATGAGTTGTGCAATTTACTGGGGCCAACTTTCCCTGCGAAGTTCGGGCCGCTGATAATTAATGGCATTTTGCAGTTTGATCCGAAACTTGATGATCAGTCTCCCGACATTATTCAGGACTTCAAAGACAAAATTCAATTGCTCAAGCTACGGGGGTTTAATTTTCCGGCCTTCGAAGAACAGCTGGAGAAAATCCATAGAGAGTTCCTGCAACTGCCTGAGATCCCGGTTAACCACATAAGCCTTAGTGTTGATAATCTAACTACACATATTCATGCTTTGGGCGAGCTGGTGGGGTACCGCTTAATCAAACAGACCGGTATTATTTATCACGACAGCATGCATCCGGTCATTGAGGGCATCCGCAGGCCTGTTGTAGATAAGTTTGCCATGCAGGTATCTGAGTTTATGGCTCACTACATCGGTATCAACTACGACTCAGGTATTTCTGCAAGTCTGATGCATAGCCTTCGTAATGCCATGTTGCCGGGCCAAAATTACAATCTTTTTGAATTCTACGATCTGGCTTCTGCACAGTTACGCCAAGGTACTGCGGATCCGCGCAAAAATGTCGGTAAGCTTTCCAAGTTGTTGGCGTTTTACGACTATCTATGGCAACACAAAGACACCGACTTATTGCAACTGCCGGATGTTGCGCCATCCGTGCAGGAACATACGATGTCTGCTTATGGTCATGTGGACGGTGAGCGTTTTATTCTTAATTGCGTGGATGGTGGTTATCTGCGGGTTTGGTCACGTTTCTTTACTTTTAATGAAGATAGTAAAGTGCTGGACGCTTGTGTGGATGCTTACGAAGACTCCCTTAAGGAAGCCTACGACTTCTATGACACTTTTGGCTTTAATACAGGGCGTCGCCCCCGCCTTGCTCAGCGTCGGATCTGGCTTGACAGAGCCCGGGACGGTAAGCCTGAAGACCTTACTTTGGAGACGTTGTACGTTAAGTGGCTGGCTGGAGACTCCAGGCCCCGGCTCTACAATAGCCAAGATCACAAGGAAGTAACGTTGAGGCACACGGCGCTGTTCGTTCCCCAGTTGTACCCTAAATTACTGGAAATCCTTATTCGTTTTTCCATGATGGAAAAACAGTCCTATTTTGCCCCCCGTTTTGGTATCTATGACATGGTGGTACAAAACACTCAGTTGCCTTGTGTCAAATTACCCAGGGTAGTGTACAAGGATATCGTGGTTTCACGTCGCCAATGGTGGCTGGATAAATCATTAATACCTGTTAAAAATGCCAGTGAAAGTTTACCTGATTATTTATTACGCTTGAATCAGTGGCGAAATGAATTAAGCATGCCTGCAAAGGTGTTTATCCGACGACATGCCAAAGACAAGGTATTGCAGCGGGACACTTCAAACAATAAAAAACCGCTGTTTGTCGACTTTCTTGCTCCTATTATGTGTCGTCCGCTATCTCGATGGTTGAACTCGGCTTACGACTATATTTCGTTTGAAGAGATGTTGCCTGACGCAAGTGATGATTTTATGCAGTCGGGTGGGCAGCGTTATGCCTCAGAAATTATTTTTGAAAAAATAGCTTAGGAATCGTTATGACTAAGGTTGAGCTAACGGATAAAAATATTCACAACAGCCTGATGAGATTCTCATTGCCGCTGTTATTCATATCTGCATTGGACTTTTTTGTGGTATTTATCGACCTCATCTGGCTGATGACTCTAACAGAGTATGAAGGCCTGGCTGCAGTACTGAAAGTTTCGATCAGTACTGTAGTGTTGGTTGAATCTTTGTTTGCCGGCATTCTCGGCGCTATCTACATTTTCGCTAACCAGTATTATGGTAAGGGAGATATGGATAAGGTCAGACATCTCTTATCTATAGGGTTTGGCTATTGTATCGCCTTGGGTGTGGTGGTTGCTTTTTTGGGAAGTTATATGGGGGATTACCTCATTGGCTTATTTCGGATTTCAGAATTACAAGCTGATATGACCAGCCGTTATCTGAGTATCTTCTGGTATGGCTATATTGTTGTGCTGCTGCATATATATACCGGCCTGATTATCAAGATGTCTGGTGACACAAAATTGATGGTGCAGCTAAAAGTGCTTGCCTTTGCCATCAACTTACTAATAACTCCGTTGTTCATTTATGTGGCAATTACTCTGCAATACGATCCCATCAAAGCTGCAGCTTTATCTACTGTTGTATCGCGTTTCATCAGCTTTGCCATAAGTCTCTACAAGATCCACAGCAGCAAGTTGTTCAGCTTCCCGTTAGGTTTGTCCATAGTGCCTAAACGTAAGCTGGTCGCTTGGAAGAAGATATTGCAGGTTGGTATATCGGAATCGTTTAATTCATTGTCATTGTCGTTGTCGTTCTTCCTGTTCTTCATTGTCGTCAGCTTTTATCAATCACACATACTGGAAACCGTCGTCATCGCCCAGTACATTACCGGTTTTTTTCAGACTTTGCTGCTTGGCGCAATGGGAGCCTTGATCCCTTTCGTCTCCCAAAATGCCGGGCAAAGATCCCATGTTAATGTGCGATTGGGAGTCGCTTGGATGGTAAAGCGTGCTTTCATCGTTGGCATAGTCTGCATGATACCTATTGTGCTTCTGGCGGGGCACTTAGCGGGATTGTTAACGAATAACCAAGAGATTATCAGCCATGTACAGCTTTATGTCGCAGTTACTGCTATTCCCTGGGTGTGTCTGTTAGCTTCTTTCGCCTATATTTTCGCTGTTATTGGTTTGGCTGACTCAAGGGGCATTTTGTGGATGACTCTTTGGTCCATGTACTTATCCACTCTTATTCCGCTTTTACTGGTGCAGTATCTCGTAGGCGATGACACCCTGCATGTGGCTTTGGCAATGGCGGGTTCGTATGTGGCTACTTTTATAGGCTGCTGGCTTTACTATTACCTGAGTTTTGAACGTAAGAGCAGCCTTTGGTCTTCCCCCCAACAGCAGCAATTAACCGTGCAGGAGCAAAATATATGAGATGTCTGGCAGCTGTATCTCAGGCCTTGCAAAGTGAGCTGAATGCTTGGCCATTACACCGTGTTGAGGTGGACGGCGTAGCCGCTACTATAGCTTTGTTGCCGCTGCCCGAACCTGACTTTGATGCTGGCTGTAACCAACATCAGGATGCAGTATTGGTGCGTGTGACAGCCTTTTCCCTGAACTACAGGGAAAAGTATCGGGTGCTTTCGCTTACGGAGACTCAAGATAAAACATACAGAGTGCTGGGTTCTGAGTTCGTTGGCATTGTCGAAGCTGTTGGTCACTGTGTGCAGCACCTTAAGGTGGGAGACCGGGTCATCGGAGATGGGTGCGTAGACCCCGGGCTTGATGCTCCGGGGCTAAGTTCCACCCGAGCTTCAGCTGAATTGCAGATTCTGCCGGCTCATAAGGTTGTCAGGATCAGTTCCGAAATGCCGGATGAAGTGGCAGCTGGTTTCAGTGTCGGAGCGCAAACAGCCTATTCCATGGTGAACCGACTGCCGTTGCAACCAGGGCAACATGTGTTGGTTACAGGAGCTACTTCTAATACCTCCCTGTTTGTGTTGAAGAAATTGCAGATGCTGGGAGTCAAGATCCATGCGCTTACCACAAATCCCGGCTCAATAGCACCATTACGCGCGATGCAATTGAATGGAGTGTGTTTGATTGACAAAGAACAGGACTTTGCAGAGCAATTCCAGGCTTATCTGTTTGAGCAAGGCTGTGCATATCTGGATCATGTGGTAGACCCTTTTTTTGATGTATATCTACCAAAGGTCCTGCCTTTTGTAAGACGTTTTGGCTTTTACGTTACATGTGGAGTGGCACGTCAGTCAGCTTTAGCCAAATTACACTCTTACAGCAGCGCAGGTTTGTCCATTGATCAGATTTTTAACCTACTGCTACGTAAAAGTATAACTTTGATTGGCAATAACCTCGGGACAGCTGCGGACTTGAGTCAGGCCTTGCAGGACTATGAAAATGAGACGCTTCGCGTCGATATTGCACAGATATTTGAGCATGACACTCAGCTGGGTGATTTCGTCCAAAGCAGCTTTTGCCACACTCAGCGCTTTGGCAAAGTTATATTCAAATACCAATAACTTAGGAAGCAGGTTATGAAGCACCTTAACGCTGTATTGTCTTTGGCTCTCGTTAGCTGCAGTAGCCATTCTGTTGTTGACAAAAAAGTACAAAATATCCAGATAGATAAAGGTACGGTATTTATTAGTGTCAGTGAGCAATTGCAGGAGGGGACTCATCAGATTACCACCAGACCTCAAGGAAGCTGTATACCCGAGGTAAAAATTGTCCAGCGTGGCAGCCTGACCGAAGTTGTTCATGTCAAAGAATGTTTTGGAAGAGGCTACAATCAGGGAACTTATTTTGATGTGTTGCTTGCCCCGGGGTATGCATACTCTATTTCGTTAAAAGCGGGTCAAATTATCGCTCCTGACATCCAGGGGGCTGACGGGATTCGGGATATTCACTCATCTGTCACAGTGGGCGGTATTCATGGTGGAACTGCAGAAGGCAAAGTCACTAGAACGCTGCTGCTGGGGGCCCGGGTTCACCTGCACAATCCGGAGGCAAGCCAAAATACGCAGCTTGCTTTACATGTCAATTACGGTGGCATTGATTTCCGTTTTTGAAGATTGGCTTAACATACTGGCACTGTGACCAACTGTTTTAGGAGATTTTATATGTGGCAGTCTTATCATTTTTTTGTGCATGATTTTCAATGCATGAATCATTGTTTAAAAACTGCTGCGACAGAATTGCCATCGACACTGCTCGGGCAGTTGTTTTTTATTCGTTACTGGCACGGAGGGCCTCATTTACGCTTCCGGTTGTGTCAAGGCGCCGATGCAAGTCCATTGTTACGTAATCTGCAGGAGTACTGGCGGCAACATGGCCAACAGCAGGTGTTGGATCCTGAAGAATATTACCGGCCTTATCGTAAGTACTTCGACGGTGAGCAGGGCAATATACTGTATGCTGCCGGCAGTATCGAAGCGATTGAATATCAACCTGAAACTGCGAGATATGGGGGCGTGCTGGGGGTGGCGTTGTGCGAGAGGTTTTTCTGCCGTGATTCGGCCCGTACTTTGCGGCAATTGTCTGTCAGCGATGTAGATAATGAACGAAAGATGTTTGCCATTAGCATGGCCTATGCAATGGTCGCCGGGCGTCTTGGTCTGAATGGTATGGCTTTGCTGGATGTTCCGGGGATTACCACTAAAGATGAATCCTCTCTGATAACCAAGAGGGTTAGCCAGCGGTTTTACGACAGCAAGGAAACTTACCACGGATATTATCAGCGCTTTGTTGATGGGTATCACCAAGATCAGTATCTAACAGGATTACAACAGGATTTGAGGGAACTTATCTATGGTCTTCAACAGGCTGGAGTTGGCGCTGTCGAAGATGTTCTGCACTCTCTGCTTCACATGAGCTTCAACCGTTTCGGTGTGCCTCCCTTTAAAGAGAGTACCATTAGGTACTTTGCCTATCTCACGTTATCACAATGGGGAGACAATAATGCGCTTAAAGCAGGTTGATATTTTTTACAGCGAAAACAATACATTTTTTTTCAGTGAGTTACTGAAGCCGATACAAGAGGTTTTTAACCAGAGCCAGTTTGATGGATGGTGCGTTTCCCGGGAGTGGGTCCATGGGCCGCACTTCAGATTGTTGCTGGACACTGAGAACTATTTTTATAGCGAAGCCTTATTGGGTAAGGCCATTGCGCTCATCGGTGCGTTTCTGGAGCGGCATCCTTCTTCGGATCCGGAGGTTGGTGAGTATCGTCAAAAGCAGCGAAAACTGATGGCGATCGAGAAAGTCGCGATGGACCCTGACCGGGTCGATGAGAACAATAAATATAGGGTAACAGATAGCTGTTTGTCAGAGCTGTCAGGACGTTACGAAAATCCGCAGCAATGGATAAGTATCTTCAGTGCCAATTGCCAACTGCGCTCCTTTATTATTGATATGGGTGAAAGCAAGGAACAAAGTCATCAGGAAAAATTGTTCAGTATTATGATGTTACTTGCGCTTGTATATAAACCGAAGATTAGTGATGAATCAGAATTCGGCGAGTTCAACGGTTTCTTATCATATTATTCAAACTACACCTTCTGGCATCACTCCCTGCCAGAAGCCACCCGGCAGAATATTAGTCAAACCTTTGAAGAGCGCTACCTGCAGGATTATAAGTACTTTGAGAATTGGTCAGACAGTTTGCTACGTAGATTAAAAAACTGTGATAGTTCACTGGGTCGGTTTGTCCCCTGGCTAAAAGCGCAGTTTCAGAGCTTTACCCAAATGGCCGTTGATAAAACGATTCATTACCGTTCACCTTATCCTATTGAACAGTTAGCAGATATCAGCAACGTATCGGATTTCCATCGAAAGTATTTTTACACAGAAAGTGGTCAGGGTAGCGTATTTCCAACAGATTTTAGCAGCTATCGCTGGTTGCTGAATATTGTCTATCGAATGTTACCAACCTTGAACTACACACCTTTAGACCGGCAGTATCATAACTACAGTTTGTCTCGCTTCGAAGTAGAAAGACGTCCCTTCATATATGCCCTCCGCGAAAGCTTGTACCGTTTCTAAGAGTCTAAGCTAGCCAGGAGTTCGATGCAGTCTGGTCTTGTATCCCTGGCAGTTGTTCTTACGGTTCTGCTTTTCACCAGCTGGTGCTTTTTGATTCAGGGCCCCGGCTTTTAATTCTGCAGGGTGAATTTTGCGTGCTTTCTATGTTGACATTATTCACCTCGCTAAATAATTGTACTCACCTAACAAAGTGTTCAAAAGAGTTGGTACGAATCAGATACCAGTATTATTTTTTAGTTTGCCAAGCCGCGAGGAACCTGGTACCACTTGTTAAGTACAGCCCGACTCTATCTGTTATATTTGCTGATGTGGATAACATAGTTGCCCTGTAAGTTTTAACAGGTAATAATGCTATTAAATTTATGTGGCCATTTTGGTGTATGACCAAAGTTATCTTAGGTGATTATGTTCTCGATACCAGCAGTAATTTGTTGTTTTCGGGCGACACAGAGTTAGAAGCCGAACCTAAAGTACTGGAGCTACTGGCTTACCTGTATTGGCATAGGGATCGCTATATCAGCCTGCAGGAATTGCACGGGCACGTTTGGGCTGGGCGTGTGGTTAGCGATACGGCTGTGAGAGGCACCATTAAGAAACTTCGCAATCTGCTTAACGATGCTGATATTGCCGAACCCAGGTACATCAAATCTCTCTCAAAACGTGGGTACAAACTGATTTGTCATGTAACCGATTTTGCCAGTGTGCCAATGGCAGATGCTATTATCTCTCCGGGATCTATAGCTGAGTCTGGCATGTTACAAGTGTCAGGAGGTTATGCTGAAGCGCTTAAGCAGCCTGATATTGTCGCGATTCGTCCCGGTAAATTTTTATTTCTGGCACTACTGCTATTTTCAGGCGCAGTTGTCATCTGGTTTGCACTACAGTGGCAACAAGATACCCCGTTATTTGATGAACCGCTTGTATCTGGCCAGTTTATTCCAACTATCGCGGGCGAAAAGCGCGGTTTGGCCGTATCCCCGGATGGAAGCTTTCTGGCATTTATAGGCCGGCAAAATCAGAGTGAGCCGTGGCAAATTTATTTGATGAATCGTCAGACCCGGGATATTCGTCTTTTGCCTGTGGCTACTCAGCAGCCGTCCAGGTTGGTGTTTGATGACAATCAATCACTTCTTGTTGTTGATCTGGTGGCGGGTAACTCCGCTATTTATCGTTTGCAACTGGATGAAACTATGCAGCTTGTGAGCGAAGCGGTAGTGGCAGGTTTTCCCCTTATATCTCATTTAGGCCCTGCAACCGAAAAAGGTGATTGGTTGATTAATGCCGCTGATGATGTACAAAGTGCCGTGAAGTTGTATCGTTGGCATGCCGGCTCTGATGAGTTACAGCTGTTACAGGCACGAAGTAGTGCTATAGAGCATATTTATCGCTCAGTATACTCACCCTCAGGTCGCTGGTTGGCCAGTGCTGTGATAATAAATGGTGTTGAATTTTGGCTGGAAGTTCAGGACGCTCAGTCAAAGCGTACCGTGTACACAGAGAGAACCGCTGGTCGGATTAACAGACTGGAGTGGTTCGGTGAAGAGTCGCTTATTACTCTTGATAAACAGGGGCTGGTTCTTGTTGAATTGGCGTCGAATAGCCAACAAGTAATCATGGAACACGGTGAAGCTGAAATAGAAGATTTTTCTCTTGTAGAGTCAGGACAGCGGCTACTGTTACTGCGAAATGAATATTTATCAGAACCGGTGTTTCAAGAGTTACTACTTGGTTCTGAAATATCGTTGAAAAGGCTGGTTAACGTGCCCCATGGCGTGCGGATGCTTAATTATGCCGAAACCGAACAGTGGTATTTTGGTGTAGTTCAACAGCAAAACAACCGGATGTTGGTGAAATACAATCAGCTGAGTGGTAGTAAAGAAGTTCTTTACAGCACCGATCAAAATATTGAGTTCCTGGAGCATCATCCGGAACAGAGCGCATTGTTGTTGCAAGTAGGGCAGCAACTAATGGTACTCAATCTAAAAAATAATTCGGTAGAGTTGGTATCATCTTCGCAGAGCTACCTTGATGGTCATGCCGGTTTTTCACTGGATGGAAATAGTGTTTATTTTGGCCAGCTAATTGCCGGTGTATGGGAGCTGCATCAATTTGATCGCGCAAGTCAGCGCAGCCGTCAGCGTGTACAGGGGTATCGCTCAGTACGGGAAACGCCAGAGGGGTTTATTGCCGCCACCGACCGGGGTACTTTGTATCAGCTGGATCACCAGTTTCGTCAGCCGAAATCTCTTGGATACAGTATTAACGCCGAATTTATCAGCCGTTGGTATGTTAAGCAGCAGAAGCTGATTTGGAGTGATTTCGATTTTGTATCAACTTGGTTAAACCAGTTGGATTTGGTCAGTGGCGAGTTTCACCAAAGCCGTTTTCCTTACGAAAAGATGTGGCCTCGTTTTGCTATCAACCAAAATGGCAGCCATGTGCTGGTCTATAGCCTGGGCTCACGTACCACTAATCTTAATGACGTTGATTTATCCGTTTACATTACTAAATAGTTATAAAATAAACACTGTAAAATTAGCTTATCGTTATTCCCTCATCTCTGCTTCTTAGTCAGTATCTGTGCTGAACATAAACAAAGGAGCTTAGCCATGAAAGAAATCATTTTTGCCATCTTAGTGATATTACCGTCAGCATTTGTAGTTGAATACAATACGAGTATGAATGCAGATGAGGAGCCTGTTTCTCCCCTTTCAGTTTGTATTGTGCTGAAAATTTGTGACGACAATTGAACCCTGGAGGCCGTATGAGTTTCTTTGAACAAACTGTGGCCGAACTGAACCAAATTAAAACACTGCGCCAGTTGGAGCGCTATTTGGTTCAATTTACCGAACTTCCTCATATAGATTGGTGCTGTTTTATTGTTCATAGTTGTAACACCGTTTATATGGGGGAAACGCCTGACAACGTAAAACAACAGCTTACCCTGGCAGTGTTAAAACAGGTAAATCTGCATTGTTGTAAACCATGCTGGTCTGGCTCAGATGAATTAATCAAAGCGACGTTACCAAAGGCCAGCCTGCTGGTTCCGGTAGTGGCGTCGCGCCCCGATTATGCCTGTTTGATTCTGGGCTTTGCGAAACAAAGCATTGAGCCAAAGCTCGCGGAAAAGCTGGGCTGGTTTTGGCAGGTGATAGCCATTTACATTTATGACACTTATCGCCGCATCAGCGGTGGTAGCACAGTCGGGGATTTTCAGTTAACTCCGCGTGAAATAGAGTGCGTCCACTGGGCGGCGCAAGGAAAAACCTCCTGGGAAATTAGCCGGATTTTAAGTATTACCGAGCGCACTGTTAACTTTCATCTAAGCAACAGTATGCAGAAAACCGACAGTGCTAACAGGCAGCAGCTTATCCACAACTGTATGAATATACTGTGATTTTTTATAAGTTATTAATTAATTATAAAAAAAACATGGCTTGGTGATTGTGGTGTCAGGAGTTGACGATCACCCTTATCAAATGATTAAAGATCGAGGTGTATGATGAACGACTTTTTAAAACTAGATCAGCCGTTGACCGCCAGTACAACCCTGGAAGGGTTTATTGAAGTAACGGCGCTAGATGAGCTGGATAAGATTGTCGGCGGTTTTCTTAATCCTGACGACATTTATATTGAGTTGGAAGACGATGTTGCAAGCGCATCGCTGCGCTAATAACCGGTGGTTGGTTGGATACTGCGGTATTTGACAGGTGACAGCGAAGCCCGCATTGCTGAAGATTAAAACCTTATTTTTCGAATAGGACAGTCCTAGATGTCATATCTGAAGCTGTTTCGTAAAGAGGCGCTGCGGCAGCAATATAAATCACAGGAGTTTGGCGGATCGGTGATTCAGCAGCCTTTAATGTTAGATAAAGCCTTGCTGGCCATGGTGATTGCTGTCTGTCTTTTGATTAGCCTGGCAGTTGTTTATCCTTTTGTCAGCACTGAGCGCTTAAGTCTTGCTGCGCATGAATCCAACTATTTTCCAATAGTATCCCCAACGCCAGTCGTGGTTGAGCGGCATTTACATCCGGATGGCAGTCGTATTAACCGGGAGCAGGTAATTACTCAGGTTCGTACTTTTGAGGCGGCAAGCCGACGTGAGCAAGTAACCCTGATAAGTAGCAGCGAATCCGGAGTTTACTTTTCAGTGATAAATTCGGGCACAACAGCTCAGGCTTTTCAAACCATCGCCAAAGTGTTGCGCATTAACGACGACCACTTGTTCTTCTTTACATTATCAGGTGCAAAAGCAGAGCAACTTAAACCAGGGCAATTGGTGCAACTGAGCGCAGGCCGTCATCAGGCCAGAGGCAAGGTGCATTCGGTAATTGGCCCGTTTCAGCAAGGCCGGGTAAATATCGGCATTCAACTAGAGCCTGCCTATGATGTTGGCATTTTGCACCCATCAGCGGCAGTTCGGTTGGAGCTGAGTGTAAAACGTAATAACTTTTTTGCGCTGCTGCGAGAGAATGGTTGATGAACATATCTGATTACATTCAATTTAGTAGCCAGCAGTTGCCGGTCTATCTGCAAAGTGAAGTAGCAGAATGTGGTATTACCTGCATTGCAATGGTGGCGTATTACCATGGCTTTAAAACCAATATGCTGGCGATGCGACAGAGGTATCCGGCTGGGTTGCATGGCGTAACTGTTAAGCAAATCGTGCAAATTTCCGATGAGTTAGGTTTATCCGCTCGTGTGTTAAAACTGGATTTAGGCCAGTTGGCCAAGGTCAAAAAGCCCGCCATTTTACATTGGAATTTTAATCACTTCGTCACGTTAGCCAAAGTGACCAGTAAAGGTATTACCATTCACGATCCAGCTAAAGGTCGGCTGACGCTGGACTGGAATCAAGTATCAGAATCCTTTACTGGTATCGTCATCGAACTGGTTCCGTCCAGTAACTTTGAGCGTAAAGATGAACGTGTCCGGGTTCCACTGCGCCATTTTATTGGTAAAGTCGATGGCCTGTGGTCATCATTAAGCAAAATTTTCATCATTGCTCTGCTGTTACAAGGACTATTTCTTATTTCGCCTTACTACATCCGGGTAGTCGTCGATCAAGGTATTAGTTCCGGTCAGGCTGGTTTGTTGTGGTCTGTATTTATTGGTTTTGCATTGGTGCTGGTTTTATCGATACTGGCACAGATTATTCGTTCGGCTGCCATCATGTATCTGGATAAAAACCTGAGCTTTCAGATAAAAGCCAATATTCAGCGTCATCTGCTGCATTTACCTCTGAGTTTCTTTGAAAGCCGCCATGTCGGGGATATTAAGTCCAGGTTTGAAGCCTTTAATGAAGTGCAACGTCTGATCAGCCGCGGCTTTATAACCGCGATTGTTGATGGCCTGCTTAGTATCACCACGCTGATGATTATGTTTCATTATAACAAGACGTTAGCGCTCGTTTCAGTTGGCTTCTTGCTGACACTGTATGTAGTACGTTTTTTCCTGACTAATAAAGAAAATGAACACCTGGAGCAGCAGCTGAGTAAACATGCCAGGGAAAACAGCCATTTTATTGAAACCATCCGGGCTATTATGCCCATAAAAAGTTTTGCTAAAGAAAACAGTCGCTTATCTAGTTGGATGAATTTCTATGCCGACACATTAAATGCCAGTATTCAGCGTGAAAAAATCACTATTGCCAGTGATGTTAGCCAAAATGCCCTGGGACGTATTGAATATTTGTTGATAGTGTTGATCGGCGCGCACTTTATTATTGATGGTGCTCTTAGCTTGGGGATGTTTTTAGCCTATCTGGCTTATCGGCAGCAATTTGCTGACAGCGCGCAATCCCTGGTAGACAACATTTTCCGCTTTCGCATTGCCGGCACTTACCTGCGCCGGATGTCGGATATCGTGATGCAGCAGCCGGAGCAGGACCAAGCCAGGATTGCTCTGCAAGCCGATCAGGTGGCAGGGGCGTTGGAAGTACGTAATCTGCATTTTCGATACAGTGATAGCACACCATGGCTTTATCAGGGGCTGAATTTTTGCATCAATGCCGGTGAGTCGGTTGCGATTGTTGGTCGTTCCGGTTTAGGTAAGTCTACCTTGCTTAAAATTATGACCGGGTTAATTCAGCCGCAGCAAGGTGATTTGTTGCTGGATGGGATGCCGCTGAAATCTTTGGGTTTTCGCCAATTCCGACGTTACAGCGCTACTGTGATGCAAAATGATCAATTGTTAAATGGTTCTTTGCTGGAAAATATCACGTTTTTTGAGCCATCACCCAATCTTGAATTGGTGAAAGACGCGTTACAAGGGGCTGCTATTTGGGATGAAATCCAGGCTATGCCAATGGGCTTACATACGCAGGTTGGTGATCTGGGCAGTGCCTTATCAGGTGGTCAGAAGCAGCGCATCCTGCTGGCGCGGGCATTTTACGCTCAACCTAAGATTTTGTTTCTGGACGAAGCCACCAGCCATTTGGATAGTCTGAGCGAGCAGCGGGTTAATCAGTACCTGAAACAGAAAAATATGACAAGAATCAGTGTCGCCCACCGTAAAGAAACCATTGAGGCTGCGGACAGGGTGATTGATTTGGCCGGATTAATGACTGTGGTTTCAGCAGTGCAAAGTGCTTAAAAATAGGAACGGTAAGTATGAAAAAAAATATTAGCACACTAGTGTATTGCGCTATTGGCGTGCTCTCCGCGGTGTTATTTATCAGTGGCTGGAGTATCGGTTTTGCCGGTGGTTTGCATTATATCAGTGCCGCCAGTGTGAGTGTAGCTACTGTACAAAGTGGCGACTTTAGCCAAAAGGTGACCGGTTATGGCAGCCTGCAATCGCAAAATCAACGTCTGCTTACCGCCAGCAGCATGGCGACGGTGGATGAAATTAAACTACGGCCAGGTGCAGTGGTTGAGCCTGACAGTATAATTCTTACCTTAAAAAATCCTGCTTTAGAAGTCGCGGCGCAGCAAGCGCTGGCTAACTTACACAATAAACGCAGCAATAGTCGCCGTTTGGCGCTGGAGCAACAACGCGAGATTTTAGAGCAAAGCTCACGGTTGGCTGAGTTGAAATCCGATTCTGAGCTGGCGGCACTGCAAGTGGAAGCCGAGGCGCCGCTTGCTGCTGCAGGTATTATTTCGGGTATGGACGCCAAGCGCAGCCGTGCGCGGGCAGATCAGTTGACTGAACGTTATCAATTGGAGCAACAAAAGCTGGCAACGCTGCAGGAAGTGCATCAGCAATATTTGCTTATTCAACAAGAAGATGTGCAACAAGCCGAAGCCGAACTTCACAATGCCACTTATCAGCTACAGCAACTGGTGGTGCGCGCAGGTTTACAAGGCGTGCTTCAGCGCTTGCCAATTAATCTGGGCCAAAGCGTGAATGTTGGCGAAGAGCTGGCGCTGGTTGGTAGCCTGTCGCCCTTAATAGCTGAAGTGAAAGTGCCACAAATGCAGGTGCGTTTATTGCAGTTAGGTGCCAGCGCTGAAGTGGATAGCCGTCACGGCATTGTCACCGGCCAGGTGGTGCGCATTGATCCTGTGGTGGCCGATGGCGCGGTGCAGGTCGATATTCTGCTGCCCGAGCAATTATCTGCTGATATCCGGCCAATGCAAATGGTAGACGCGCGTATTCATGGCCAAAGCCGGGGCCAGGTTAGCTTTGTCGACCGGCCTGCCGGCGTGGCTGAAGATGCGCGGGTTGAACTGTTCAAGCTGGATGCTAACCAGACAGCCAGCCGGGTGCCGGTGCAATTTGGTAAAGCCTCCGGCCAACAAATTGAAGTGGTATCAGGCCTGGCGCCGGGCGACCGTATTGTTATTAGCGACCTGCAGTTTGATGACAATGTGACACAACTAAAACTGACTCAGTAAGGACCCGGCAATGAAAACCGATGTACTCAAAGTAAAACAGCTTAAAAAAACTTTTCAATCTGGTCAGCAGCAGCAAGCCGTACTTGATGGCGTTAGTTTTTGTGTGCACGAAGGCGAGTATGTGGCCATTTGTGGCCCCTCGGGTTGCGGTAAATCGACTTTGCTGAATATTCTTGGCTTGCTCGATACAGCAGATGGCGGCGAGTATTACATAGACGGCCTGCTAGTGTCGGACATGAACGCCGAACAAAGAGCGCAAATGCGTAGCCGCCGCATCGGTTTTGTATTTCAGGCGTTTAACCTGATTGATGAATACACTGTGCTGGACAATGTTGCTTTACCACTAAAGTACCGTGGCGACAGCATAAAGCAGCGTCAGGCAAGAGCGCTGCAGTGTTTGGAGAAGGTTGGTCTGGTTGATAAAGCCACACTTTTCCCCAATCAGTTATCTGGTGGTCAGCAGCAGCGGGTGTCGATTGCCCGCGCGCTGGCAGCAGATTCCGGCATTATGCTGGTGGATGAGCCGACCGGTAACCTGGACTCAAAAAATGGCGATGCCGTGATGGCCTTGCTGGCAGAGCTACATGCCCAAGGCACCACCATTATTTTGGTGACCCACGATCCGCGCTACGCCAATATGGCACATCGGCAAATTCATCTGCTCGATGGCCAGGTGGTTACAGCTGAAGCCCCGCAAACTGATGTGCAGGAGCAGGTGGCATGAACTGGCAGATGATCTGGCGTAGCTTCCGTCACGCACGGCAATACTATGTTACTGTAGTACTAAGTCTGGTGTTTACCCTGACCCTGCTGTTTAGTGTACTGAGCCTGGTTAATATCACCTTTTTCGCGCCGCTGCCCTATAAAAACGATCGTGAGCTCTACTATGTTGGAGCTGAGATGAATTATCAGGGGGCTATCCACCCCTATTCCAATGTACAAACTCTGTTTGAATTGCAGCAAAAAAGCCAGCTGATAGAACACATGGCGGTGTACTTTAGCTTTTCGGAGTATAAGTTACTGGATCAACCCACACGGCCACGAGTGCCCGTTATTTTGGGTGCCCATGATATTTTTCAGGTGATGGGAGTGGAGCCTTTACTGGGCCGGCTTTTTAGCGAACAGGAACAGTTGGGCAACAAGCAGCCTTCCGTGGTGTTAAGCCAAGCCGTCTGGCAGCAGTATTATCAAGGGCGGCGCGATATTATTGGCCAGAGCATTCAGCTTAATCAACGCCAGTTTACTGTGATTGGCGTTTTAAAACAGGCTGTGGAATTGCCGGGTTTTCACGATGCTCATGAAGCCATCTGGCTGCCGCTGGATATGGACGAGTATGTTGATGTTCGCAGTTTTGATGGCTACTCCAATAATTTTGCAGCTGTTGGCCGTTTAAAACCAGGTGTAACTCAGCAACGGGTCAATGCAGAGGCCTACCAAATCGTTAAACAAGCCTCAGCCGAGCGGCATCCGGACTTACAGCATATGTTTGATTATTATGGCAAGGTAGTGCCACTACGCCAGCAAATTCAGGGCGACTCCGGTCGGCTGGTGCTGATGCTGCTGGCTGGGGTGTCGCTACTCACTTTAATTGCGCTGGTGAATTTATCCAGCATGCAGTTGGCGCGTGCAGTAAAACGCTTACAGCCACTGGCTGTCTGCTACGCTTTTGGTGCCAGTAAAAAACAAATGTTTTATCAGGTGTTTCGCCATAATGCGGCTCTGCTGGCGGGAGCCGGCTTATTGGCGCTGCTGCTAACCTGGCTGGGTTTTGCTGTTATTACGCAGGTGGCCGCTGAGCAGTTGCCACGTATCAGCGCCCTACGAATTGATGGTCTGATGTTGTTGCTTACCGCCTTGGTGCTGCTGGCGATAGCGTTGCTGTTTAGCTGGATTGAGCTCAGCGGAGTGCGAGAGCATCAGCTGATGGCCAGCTTGCAAAGCAGTGGTAAAGGCGCCGGCAAGCAACTACGGCAAGGCGTTGCCCACAGCCTGATCGGTGTGCAACTGTTGCTATCCTTGCTGGTGTTACTGGCCACCGCCCATGTCTTTGTGGCTGCCTGGAGTGAAGCAAACCGTCCAACGGGCATTGATAGTACAGACCTTTGGTCGGTGACGATAAGTTACACTGACTTGGAAAACCGTGAGCAGCAGCAAAACCAGCATCGTGCCTTGCTGCAAAATTTAGAGGCTTTACCTCAGGTTCAGCGGATCACGGCGGTATCAGAGCCTCGTGCACCGCGCGCACGCAGTCAGGACATTGTCAGCAACGCCCAAGGCGAAGTGATTACTTCCGCCCGGCAGATTAGGGTGTTACCTGGTTATTTTCAATTTTATGGGCTTGCGCTTTCAGGGCAGGACTTCACCGCGGAACAGGTCGGGCTGGAGCATTACCCGGTAATTGTCAACCAGCGGCTGGCAGACCGTATTGCCCGTTTAAGTGGCAAGCCGGCTTTGGGCCAAACAGTGGCGCTTAGTAATGACAGCACTCAGCGACAAATTATCGGCGTAGTGGCTAATACCAACTTCCCCGGAGACCCTGGCTATGAAGTGGATGAGATATTCTATCCCGGGGAATATAACGGTCGATGGGAATTCAGTTATCTGCTCAAACTAAGTCCGGGTGACAACCTTAGCGAACCGGCGCTGCTCGAGCTGCTGCGCCAACAGGATCCTCGTCTGAATTTACGCGAGCTCACCGCTGTGCAGGCTGCCTTTGCCCGCTTTTCACTAGCGCATCGACTGGCGGCTGCTTTGGCCGCAACCCTTGCGTTGATGAGCTTGCTGACTGTATTGGCAGGTGTTGCCGGCATTGTTAGTTATCTGGTGCAGGCGCGGCGCTATCAGCTGGGGGTGGAAATGGCGATGGGAGCCAGTTTGAAGCAACTGCTGAAAGAAAACCTTCGCAAGCTGGCTCAGCCCATTTCAGCAGCTCTGTTGTTAGGATTTTCCTGTTTTTATTTTGTTGCCGGTCTTAGCCGTAGCCAACCCGAACTGATGTTTCAGGCTAACTGGCCGCTGGTGTTCAGTCTGCTGGGGCTATTGGCATTCGCAGCGCTGTTGTGCAGCTTTATGCCGCTACGCCGGGTACTGCTAACCGATCCGGTGAAAGCGTTGCGCAATGAGTAACTGCACATACCAACTGGATTGGTAACCCGGATGCCGCAAAGCCCGCCGATTTAACCGGCGGGCTTTCTCAACTGATGTTTAGTCAGCCTTATCCACCAACACCGCAATAGCACCATCGCCGGTAACATTACAGGCGGTGCCGAAGCTATCTTGTGCCATATACAGCGCTATCATTAATGCCACGGCGGCTTCGCCAAAGCCCAGCATGGAGCCGAGCAGGCCCACGGCCGACATCACTGCGCCACCAGGTACGCCGGGCGCGGCCAGCATTACCACACCGAGCATTAAAATAAACGGCAGCATGGTTAGCAGTGACGGGATTTCAAGGCCGTTTTGCATTGCCATTACCGCTACTGCACAGCTGACAATGGTGATGGTTGAGCCGGATAAATGCACGGTGGCGCACAGAGGCACGGTAAAATCGGCGACATGCGGTTTTACGCCATTGGCTTTAGTGGCCTGCAGTGATACCGGAATAGTGGCGGCGCTGGACATGGTGCCTAACGCCGTAAAATAGGCCGGCAGCATGTTCTTAATCAACGCAAACGGCGAACGGCCGGCTTTAATACCGGCAATGCTATACAGCGTGATAATCCACAGCCAGTGCAGTACCACGGCCAGGATCAGCACAACGCCAAAGGTTTTCAGCGTGCCAAACACCGTACCGGCAGCGGCCATTTGCGCGAATACGCCAGCGATATATAGCGGTAACAGCGGGATAATGATTTTGCTCAGTACCAGCTGAATAATATCACGGCCCTGATCAGACACCTGCTTGAGTTGCTGCGCCTGCGTTGCCGCTATGCCAAGGCCAAACACAAAGGCCAGTGTCAGGGCTGTCATCACGCTGAATACCGGTGGAATGTTCATTTCAACAAAGGGCGTCAGGCTGACACCGCTGGCTGCTGGCGCCGCAGCGACGGCAGTGGTTAGCATCGGCACCACTATAGCGGCCACCACAAAGGCCAGCACACCGGCAACAATAGTCGACAGATAGGCAATGCCCAAAGTGCGGCCCAGCAGTTTGCCCGAGTTACGTGGCAAGGCGGCGATACCACTGGTAATAAAGAATAAAATAAGCAGCGGGATAATAAAGAACAGCAGCTGGCCAAACAGTGCTTTAAAGGTCAGCAGCAGCTGAGTCAGCCAATGTGGTGCGTACAGGCCGCATAAAATGCCCAGCACTATGCCGGCAATCAGTTTAATAATTAAAGCCATAGTTGTTTCTCGTTATAGTGTGAAGGTCCCTTAGCGTGGCTGAGCATACCATAAGTTGTTTCGGCTGGCTGCGCTTTGCTGGTCGGCTGTGTTTCACGTGGAGCATAGGCTAATTCAGCTAAAAGTCAGCTAACGCATACTATCGTCCGGTATTTGGTTACACTGGGTGTTGGTAGCAACAAGTTGAAACATAACAGTGTGTTAATAAGGCTGATAAACAGATGAAAAAACTCATAGCTCTTGCGTGGTTAACCGTGCTGGTAAGTTGCAGCCAATTGCAGCAAATGTCGGCTTATAACGTCAGTGAGGCCGACGTGGAGCAATTATTACGTGGTCAGGTATCTAAGCTGACACAGCAGGCCACGGTTGCCGGCATTCCGCTGAAAATGCAGGTTAACAGTATGCAGGTAGAAATAGGCCCGGATAATTCAGATTTAGTGCGGTTGAATACGTCGGCCAGTGCCGCTTTATCGTTATTTGGTTTAAGTTATCCGGCCAGTTTGCAACTGCAGGTGGAAGGCGTGCCCTACTATGATGGCAGCGAAAAAGCCGTGTATTTGCGCTCGGTAAAGTTGCTGGATTCAACGATTGAAGCATCCGGCTATCGCGGCAATCTGGCGCCGGTAAGCAATGAGCTGCTGAAACTGGTGAACAGCTTTTTAGCAGCGAATCCGGTATACCGCTTAGATACCGCTAACCCTACGGTGAAGTTGCTCACGGCAGTGCCGCTGAATATGGCGGTACAAAGCGGCCGTATCAGCTTTACGCCGGATAAAAACTAGTACAAGTCGCGGCGGTAGCGGCCTTGCAAGCGTAACCGGTTTAGCTCGTTTTCACCTACGATGTCGGTTAGTACCTGATGCACGGCGCTGCCCATGCCTTGCAAACTGCCGCAAACATAGATAGCCGCGCCCTGCGCCAGCCATTGTTGTAACCGGTCGCGCTGCGCCGCCAGGGCATGTTGCACATAGTATTTGTCCGGCTGATCTTGGGAAAACGCCAGATCACAGTGCGTGATAAAACCCTGTTGTTGCCACTGACGGATATCTTTGGCAAAGAAAAAATCGGTATGTTGGCGCCGTTCACCAAATAACAGCCAGTTTTGTTTATGCCCGCGTTTTACCCGTTGTGCCAATAAGGCGCGAATGCCGGCAATGCCGGTGCCGTTGGCAATAAAAATAACCGGTGGGTTATCCGCCGGTAAGTAAAATGAACTGTGGCGGCACAGCCGTAGCTGCACCGGCTGCTGCTCCATAGCCCAGGCCGTTAACCAACCCGAGCCTATGCCTAAACTGCCGTCAGCCTGCTGCACCTGGCGCACCAACAACATTAACTGCCCTTCTTCCGGTATCGATGCTATGGAGTAGCTACGCAGCGGCAACTTAGGCTGCGCAGCTAACCAGGCGGCTAAAGGCTCGCCGGTTGCCGGGGGTTGCACCTTATCCAGTTGTAACTCAGCCAGTGCCCAGCATAACGGCACGTGGCGGTCTTGATAATACACCGCCTGGCAGCCGTTAATAAGGTGTTTGGTCAGCCACAGCGCTACGCTGCATTTGCTGTTTTCCGGTTGTACTTCCAGCAAATCACCGGCTTGCCACTGCAGTGTGGTGGGCGCCTGCAGTTTAACGACATAACAAGGCAGACCGCTACTGGCCGGGTTGGCAATATAACGGCTGCTCAGGCCGGCGTTAAACCAGTGCGATTCGTCCGGTTCAAGCGGCGCCTGCAAGGTAAGGCTGCTTAGCAGCTGTTGCCACTGCGACAATGCCTGCGGCTGGCGCTCCGTGCTGTCGAGTTCTAACACCGGCTGCAGTGCTTTGGCTTCACGGCTGTGCAGCCATTGATCTAACCAGTGGCCAAAGCCACAAAACTGTTGATAGCTGCGATCGCCCAGCGCCAATACCGCATATTGCAATTGACCTAACGATTGTTGCCATTGCTGTGCCAGCTGATAAAACCGGCTGGCATTATCCGGCGGCTCGCCTTCACCATAGGTGCTGACGACAAACAGCGCCTTTTGGTGTTGTTGCAATTGCTGCTGCGTCAGTTGATCCAATCCCGCCAGGGCTACCTGAAAGCCGGCCTGGCGCAGTTGCTGAGCACTGCGTTGGGCCAGCTGTTGCGCCATACCGGACTGGCTGGCATAGCCAACTAACCAGCTTTGGCTGGCGGCAGTATCAGGTGTAATGCTGCCCGGCGTGCGGTAAACCCAATATAAACGCAATACTAAGCCGGCTATCGCCAGTTGGTTACTCAGCCAGAGTAACTGCGCATCCGGCGTACTAAACGGGGCCAGTGGTAGGTAAAGCCAGTACAACAGGGTAAGCAGCAACGCCAGCAATAAATGCTGCTCCAACCAGGCGGCGCCGGACAGTGGCAGCGGCGGGCGGCAGCTGGTTTTTAGCCGCCATGCCGCAACCAGGGCAGCCACGGCAGGTAGATAAAGTAACAGCAAAGTATTGAGCGGCGCGGCGGTTGGCAAAGCGTAGCGGTAAAGCGGTAGTAGTATCAGCAGCGCTGCATTGAGCCATTCCAACGTATTTTGCCAGCGCTGTAACATAAAGCCTCAGAGAAAAAACAGGGGTGGCAAAACCCACCCCTTAATGTGCAAGACAAGTAAAACAACGACCAGAGAAGCCCATCCGGGGCCGGAACAATGTTCGTCCGTGAACGGTTAAAACTATAATACGAACAATTATCAAATGCAAATGGTTCTCATTAAATAATTGGTGTGTGTGTTTTTTGCTTGCAAAAGCAGCATTAGCAAGTAAAATATCTTTCATTTCGAAACTTAAGCGAAAGAAATGAATAAACGCAATACCCAACAACGCCGGCATTTAATTGTCAGCCAATTGCAGCAGCAGGGCGAACTGTCGGTAGAGCAGCTGGCCGTGCAGTTCAATACGTCGGAAGTGACCATTCGCAAAGACTTAACCGTGTTGGAGCAGGCCGGTTTACTGTTGCGCCGCTACGGTGGCGCCGTACCGGTGCCGCAGGATTTTGTCAGTGATTCCAGTTTAGAGAAAGTTTCAAAGCGAAAGCTGGCAATTGCCAAAGCCGCCGCCGGGCTGATTAAAGATCACTACCGCATTATTATCGACAGTGGCCGCACTACCGCCGCCTTGTTGCCGGAATTGGCCGGCAAGCGTGGCCTGGTGGTTATGACCAACTCGCTGGCGATTGCCAATACGCTGCGCGAGCTGGAGAACGAGCCAACGCTGCTGATGACCGGCGGTACCTGGGATCCGCAATCTGAGGCGTTTCAGGGCCAGTTAGCCGAACAAATGCTGCGCAACTATGATTTTGACCAGCTGTTTATCGGCGCCGATGGTATCGACTTAGCCCGCGGCACCACCACCTACAACGAGTTATACAGCTTAAGCCGGGTGATGGCGGAAGTGGCGCGCGAAGTTATCGTGATGCTGGAGTCCGACAAGCTGGGGCGCAAAATTCATAACCTGGAATTACCCTGGGCTATGGTCAAAGTGCTGATCACCGATGAAGGCTTAGCTGCAGCCGATGCAGCACAAATTGAACAACAAGGTGTGAAGGTAATAAGAGTTGCTTCTTAGCCTGTACGCCTTGCGAGCAAAACAAACGAATTAACTGATTATTTAGGAGCAATATTATGTGTGGAATAGTTGGCGCCGTAGCGCAACGTGATGTAGTGGATATTCTGGTAGAAGGCCTGCGTCGCCTCGAGTACCGTGGTTATGACTCGGCCGGTGTGGCGGTGGTAACTGAAGCCGGCGAATTAACCAGGCTGCGCCGTTTAGGTAAGGTAAAAGAGCTCAGTGATGCAGTAGCAGAACAGCCGGTAGTGGGCGGCACCGGTATTGCCCACACCCGCTGGGCTACCCATGGCGAGCCGAGCGAGCGCAACGCTCACCCGCATGTATCGAGCAATATTACTGTGGTGCACAACGGCATTATTGAAAACCACAGCCCGCTGCGTGACGCGTTAAAAGCCAAAGGCTATGTGTTTACCTCTGATACCGACACCGAAGTTATCGCGCATTTAGTTGAAGAAGAGCTGAAAAGCGCCGGTTCCTTGCTGGTTGCGGTGCAAAAGGCGGTAACGCAATTACACGGTGCTTACGGTACCGTATTGCTGGATAAAACCGATAGCAGCCGTGTTGTTGTGGCCCGCTCAGGCAGCCCGCTGGTTATTGGCTTGGGCATTGGCGAGAATTTTATTGCCTCCGATCAACTGGCATTGCTGCCGGTAACCCGCCGTTTTATCTTCCTTGAAGAAGGCGACGTGGCCGAGATTACCCGCCACAGCGTGCGTATTTTTGATACTAACGGCAACGCCGTAGAGCGCGAAGTGCACGAGTCTAACGTTAGTTACGACGCCGGCGACAAAGGCCAGTACCGCCACTTTATGTTAAAAGAAATTTACGAGCAGCCCAACGCCATCAACAACACGCTGGAAGGCCGGTTAAGCAGTGATTCCGTGCTGGACGAAACCTTCGGCAATGGCGCGGCCGAATTGTTTAAACAAGTAAAACATGTACAAATTGTCGCCTGCGGTACCAGTTACCACTCCGGTATGGTCGCGCGCTACTGGTTAGAGTCTTTAGGCGGCATTTCCTGTAATGTTGAAATTGCCTCTGAGTTCCGTTACCGCAAGTCTTTTGTGCAGCCAAACAGTCTGCTGGTCAGTATTTCCCAGTCCGGCGAAACCGCCGATACCTTAGCCGCACTGCGGATGGCGAAACAGGCCGGCTATGTTGGCAGCTTAACCATTTGTAACGTGGCCGGCTCATCGCTGGTGCGCGAATCAGACTTAGCCTTTATGACCCGCGCCGGCGCTGAAATTGGCGTAGCCTCCACTAAAGCCTTTACCACGCAGCTGGTAGGCCTGGCCATGTTAACCCTGGCCATTGGTAAATATAACGGCTTAACTGCTGCGCAGCAGCGCGAGTTAACCGAAGCACTGAAAAGCTTACCGGGCAAACTGGAGCAAACCTTAAGCCTGGCGCCACAAATTGAAGCCCTGGCCGAAGAGTTTGCCGATAAACACCACGCGCTGTTTTTAGGCCGCGGCGATCAGTACCCTATCGCAATGGAAGGTGCGTTAAAGCTAAAAGAGATTTCTTACATTCACGCGGAGGCTTACGCCGCCGGCGAGTTAAAACACGGCCCGCTGGCGCTGATCGACGCCCAAATGCCGATTATTGTGGTAGCACCGAATAACGACCTGCTGGAAAAACTGCAATCTAACGTTGAAGAAGTACGTGCCCGCGGCGGTATTCTGTACGTATTCGCCGACGCCGACGCTAAATTCCAGTCCGACGCTACCATGCGCGTTATCAACGTACCGCACGTCGCCGACATCCTGGCACCTATCGTCTACACCCTGCCACTGCAATTACTAAGCTACTACGTCGCCATTATCAAAGGCACCGACGTAGACCAGCCACGGAATTTGGCGAAGTCGGTAACGGTAGAGTAATTCAGCGGTTTTCAATGTGCGCATTTTAAACATAGTGCGCAGCAGTGAAAAACTAAGGGCGGCCCGCTAAAGCGAGTCGCTCTTTTTGTTTACTCATCTACGCCAACCCGTGCGTTGTCATTTTATCTTTGCTGCTACGTTAAAGCTGCTGTTACTACCGGCTTCTAAATCCAGCAGTTGCTGTTTACGCGCAACTCCCCAGCGATAACCGCCTGGTGTGCCATCGCCGCGCAATACCCGGTGGCAGGGGATCAGCACTGCAACGTTATTGGCACCACAGGCATTGGCAACTGCGCGGTAGGCTGTAGGTTTGGCAATGCCTTTGGCGACATCGGCATAGCTTAGTGTTTCACCGGCTTTGAGGGTGCTGAGAAAGCGCCAAACCGTTAACTGAAACGCGCTGCCGGTGAGGTGCAGCGGCAAATCCGGTTTGGGCCCGCTGCCGGCTAAGTGTTGCTCCAGGGCGTCTATCCACAGATCCAGATCGGACCTGGCGTGCTCCGGTGTGGGTAATAACTCTGCGTTGGGAAACTCCTGATGCAAGGCCTGGATAAGCGCTGCAGCAGAGTCGCCAAAGTGGACAAAACACACACCACGCTCTGTCGCCGCCATCAGCAATAACCCCGGTTTGGTCTGGCGCAGGGCAAAATGGATGGGTAGTGCCGCAGCGCCGGTTTTGTATTCTGTCAGTGTCATACCAAACTGTTGATCAAGCTGCTCGTACACCCGGCTGACTGAGCCAAAACCGGCGTCATAAATAGCCCGGCTTATCTCTGTACCATGGCGTAATGCCTGCTTCAGCCGTTGCAGCCGGACAGCATTTTGCAATTGTTTTGGCGACACGCCGAACAACTGGCGGAAAGTACGTTGTAAATGAAAAGGGCTAACCGCGGCTTCTGCTGCCAAATGCTGCAGGTCCAGGCTTTGCTCAGCATGCCGTTCAATATAATCTGCCAGCGCTATAACCCGCTGCTTAACTGCATTTTTACTCATAAAAGTCTCTAAATCACAGTGGCGCTTAACCGGCTCTCAGTATGGCAGTTTTGCCCGCGGGTTAGGCTCCGGATCTTGCGGCATTGTTTTAATCAGGCAATAAACGGATCGTCTCTGCCGCTGGCACCAGCTTACACTGCCCGGGTTTGTTACCCAGAGGAATTTGTTATGTCTTATCAAATACAGCCGTTGCCGGCCCGGCGTTTTGCGCCGCTATTCAACCTTACTCAGGCAGAGCTGCAACAACAGGGCATAGTGCGGCGGCTGGTGGATAAAGCCACGGGTTTTCCGTGCCGTTTAAGCCTGAACGATGCGCCACCGGGTGATGTGGTATTGCTGCTTAATTACAGCCACTTACCCAAGTCAGGGCCCTACCAATCTTCGTATGCTATTTATATCAGCCAAAGTGGTGTTACAGCGGCAACGTGGCCGGAGCCCGGCACGGTGCCTGCCATGATAGCGCGCAAAATGCTCAGTTTAAGGGCTTTTGATGCACAGCAGATGATGCTGGATGCCCGGTTGTGCCAGGGTACAGCTGCCGATGCGCAGATCCGCGAATTATTGGCGCTGCCGGGTTGCGATACGGTACATATTCATGCCGCGGCCTGGGGCTGTTATCTGGCAATGGCACGACGGTTTTAATGCCGGGGAGCCTTGCCGCGGTTAAATTACGATATGGTTTTTGTTGACGATACTTACACAGAGCCGCCACGTAATTTGGCAAAATCGGTAACGGCAGCATAACCTGCACCAAAACATAGCAACGGGCCTTAGGGCCCTTTTTTATTGGTGCATGCTTATTATTTGAATTTTAATGAAAAATCCATTTAGTTGACACATTTTGCCCTGCTTTGGTTCGGCTTTTTATAGCCAGGCTATTGACGGCTGAAATTTAATCATCTACCTTTTGTAAGCGCTTACATTTATGTTGCAGGTACCTTTATGGTATGGCGTTTCAGTCAGCAGGTAGCAAAGACCCAGGGGATGATAATAAAAATGAAACAGATTTCAACGTTTACCGCCTTGCTTATGGCGGCAGGCCTTGCCGGTTGTGGTGGTAGCTCTACCACTAACTCCGACTTTGCCTCAGTCGATATTGAACAGCCGGTGTCAGACTGGCAGTTAGTTTGGTCTGACGAATTTGATGGCGACAGTATTGATAACAGCAAATGGACACATGAAATTAATTGCTCCGGCGGCGGTAATAACGAACAGCAATGTTATACCGACAGCGCGGATAATTCCTTTGTCGCAGATGGCAACTTACATATAGTTGCGCTGCCGGCGGAAGATGACGCCCCGCTGCCATACACCTCTGCGCGCCTAAATACTAAATTTCAGGGCGATTTTAAATATGGCCGCTTTGAAATGCGCGCTAAGTTACCGCAAGGGCAAGGCTCATGGCCGGCATTCTGGATGCTGCCAACCGACGAAGTGTACGGTGGCTGGCCTAAGTCGGGTGAAATCGACATTATGGAAGCGGTGAACCTTAAAGTAGCGGACGCGGACGGCAACGAAGAAGCGCGGGTACACGGTACTTTACATTATGGCCGCGATTGGCCGGATAACAGTTCTACCGGCAAAGAATACAGCCTGCCGGACGGTGCCAACCCGGCCGATGACTTTCACACTTACGCTATAGAATGGCAGGAAGGTGAAATTCGCTGGTACGTTGACGGTTACCTGTTCCAAACTCAGATGGCGTCTGAAGTACGCTATAACAACAAAGATCAAGCGGCCGGCCTGATCCATCGCGGCTGGTTTTCTGAATATTTTGATATTGCCACTGGTGAACTGGAAACCCATTGGGATGCTTCGCCGTTTGATCAGCGCTTCCATCTGTTGCTGAATCTGGCGGTAGGCGGCAACTGGCCGTCTAACGTGAATAATACCGGTATCGACGCCGCCGCTTTTGCTGAAGGCCAAAGCTACATTATCGATTATGTGCGCGTGTATCAATGCAGCCTTAACCCGGAAACCGGCAAGGGTTGCGAAACCGTGCGCCAGGGTTACAAAGATGAAGAGACGCTAAGCATAGGGGCAGCACCTATTCCTGTTGCGCCATCCGGTGTTGCGCAGAATCTGACTATTTTTGCTGATGAGGCAAATCCGGCATGGCCGGCGTGGGATTGCTGTGGCGGTACTACACCAACGGTTGAAACCGACGATGCAGAACATGGTGCGGTAGTCGAGTTTGTTATTGGTGCCACGCCGACAGTGATGGGCTTTAGCACCTTGCAGGCCGGCACGCCGGCACCTTTTGATGCCTCGCCCATGCTGACTACCGGCAGTGTATCTTTTGATATGAAACTGGTTACAGCTCCGGCTAATCCGGCATCGGTATTCAAATTTAAAATTGAGTCCGGTGGCGCTTCAACGGCAGTTGAGATTGATCTGAGCAGCGGTAACGGCGGCCAGGAGCCGGTAGTTGGTGAATGGGCAACTTACACCTTTAGTTTGCAGTCGCTGGCAGATGCCGGTCTGGACTTAAGCGCTATTGATGTACTTATGATATTTCCGGCCTGGGATACCGGCAACGGCGCAGTGTACCGGCTGGATAACGTTGAAATTTCACAACCTTTGCCATCTCTGGTGCTGTTTGAAGATCAGGCAAACGTTGATTGGCCGATGTGGGATTGCTGCGGCGGTACAGTGCCGACCGAAGAAATGGACGATGCCGATCACGGCCTGACAGCCCAGTTTGTTATTGGTGCTACACCAACGGTAATGGGCTTTAAACCGGCCGACGGTTCCGGAATCCAGTTTGATGCCTCGTCACTACTTACCGAAGGCGCGGTGCAGTTTGACATGAAATTGGTCACAGCGCCGGCCAACCCGGCATCGGTGTTTAAATTCAAAATTGAAGCGAATGGCGCCAGTTCTGCGGTGGAAGTTGACCTGAGCAGCGGTAATGGTGGCCTTGAGCCGGTGGTAGGTGAATGGGCTACCTATACCTTTAGCCTGCAGACGCTGTCAGACGCCGGTCTGGATTTAAGTGCTATCGACGTAATTATGGTGTTCCCAGCCTGGGATACCGGTAATGGCGCAGTGTATCGCATTGATAACGCGAAGATTAGCGCACTGTAAACATAACGAATTTCAGCCGGATGATTTGCCGGGCCGTTCAGGCGCAGCACAGACAGCAACAAGCAGTACTGTGGCCGGTAAATCAAAGGACCAAGAATAATAAGCAGGGTTACTATGAAACAGATCACCTTTAACAAAACCAGGCTGGCAGCAACGATATCCATGCTGTTATCTGCCGGCACTATGCTGCCGGCACAAGCGCAGCAGCAGGAAGAAACCGCCGCGCCGGTAAAAGCGATAGAAATTATTGAAGTAAAAGGTATTCGCGGCAGCTTAGCACGCTCGATGGACATCAAGCGCGAAGGCACCGGCGTGGTGGATGCTATTTCTGCTGAGGAAATGGGTAAGTTCCCCGATACCAACCTGGCCGAATCTTTGCAGCGCATTACCGGGGTATCGGTAAGCCGCGCCAATGGTGAAGGCAGCCAGATCACGGTACGTGGTTTTGGCCCGAGCTTTAACCTGATCACGCTAAACGGTCGGCAAATGCCGGGCACCGGTAATACCCGCTCTTATAACCTCGAAGATTTATCGTCTGAAGGCGTGAGTGCACTGGAAGTTTATAAAACCGCGCGCTCGGAAAACCCCAGCGGCGGCTTGGGTGCTACGGTAAATATTGTTACCGCCAAGCCGCTGGCCTCTCCCGGGTTAAAGTACTCAGTGTCGGCGAAAGGGATAATGGATACGTCGAATAAAAAGGGCGACGATGTTACGCCGGAAGTAGCGGCCATATTCAGCAACACCTTTGCCGATAATACCTTTGGTGTGGCGCTGTCATTGTCACATCAGGAACGCGATTTCCAGCAACAAAGTGCGACCATTGATGGCTGGCAGGCCAACCAGAGTTTGGGTAATGCGAGCGGTGATAACGCTATTGACCGCCGGCCGGTAGATGCCGAAGGCAATAAAATAGGCAATACGTTTTTACCACGCAACCTTGGTTATGGCGTTAACGATGTAGAACGTTCGCGCAGCAATGGCCAATTAACATTACAGTATGCGCCGACAGAGAATCTGACCGCGACGCTGGATTACACCCGGTCTGAGTCAACCACAGCGCAGGAAAGTATGTCTTTTGGTGTGTGGTTTAACTTTGGCGGTAATATTAATTCGTATGAGTTGGATGAACGTGGTACCGCGGTGCGTTTTAACGAAGCCGCGAACGACTTTGCCCACACAGCACGTAAGAGCACCACTCTGGTTGAGGCCGAGTCTGTTGGCTTAAACCTGGATTGGCAGGTAACGCCCGATATCAACCTAACTCTGGATTACCATGATTCCAGCAATGCCATTGATTTTGGTGCGGACAAAGGCAGTAAAAGCGCGCCCTTTATTATCGTTGGACCAAACAACCTGGAGTCGAAAACTTACGATTTTACCTCCGGTGATATTCCGCAAATGCAGCTGTTTTGGCCAAATGGCGCGGATGAGGCCAGCCCGGCTGATTTTGACCCGCTGTTTGCCCGCTTTGATACCAGTGCCGGTGAGGCCACGGTTAAGCAATTGCAGCTGGACTCTGAATGGATAAACCCGAACAGCAGCATTCTGGCCAATATTAAGTTTGGCGTGGCGCATACCAAGCAAGGTATGACAGGTTATGGTGCCGGTGTCGATCAACAAGGCCCGAATGGCTATAACGGCAATATGGCCATTTACCCCGACAGCATGTTTATCCGTAACAGCACCGGTGATTTTCTTGATCAGTTTAACGGTGGTGGCAGTGATTTACTGACTAACTATTACTACACCTATGACTTTGATGAGGCGGTCAGCCGCGCTGCTGCTTATTTTGACGGTTTCCTGACCGATCCGTTCGCTACCGGCGGTATTGATTCTCAAGCTGAAGTAGAAGAAAAAACCAGCAGTGCTTATCTGCAATCAGCCTTTATGTTTGATATTGCCGATATGCCGGTAGATGTAAACATTGGTGTGCGCTATGAAAAAACCGATGTTACCAGTACGGTTAAACAGCGGGTAGAAGATGTGCTGGTGTGGTTAAACCCGACCGAATGGAACCTGCGTTATCGCGACGAAGAAGCCGGCTTTGTCACCACTACCGGCGAGCACGACCTGTGGTTACCCAACCTGGATATCAAAATGGAAGTGATGCCGGATGTAATTGCGCGTTTTTCTACCGGTAAAACCATTACCCGGGCGCCACTGGGTGATCTGGCCGGGATCCGTACCTTGTCAGCTAATCCAAAACCAGGCAGTCGCAATGGTAGCTCCGGCAATACTAACTTATTGCCATTTGAATCAACTAATTTTGATTTATCACTGGAGTACTATTATGACGAAGGCAGCTATGTGTCGCTGGGTGTATTCCACAAAGATGTGAAGAATTTTATTGCAAGGCAGTCTTCTGTTATCACCGTAGATGGCTTGCGTGATCCCTTTATCGGCCCGCGCGCGCAGCAAGCAGAAGCCCAGGTTATTGCCCGTGGCGACCAGGCGACAGTGGGGGCTATTTTCGAGCAGATTATTGCTAACGGCGGCGGTAATGCCGATGGCCAGGTGATCCAGAACGATGATGATCCACTGGTAGAGTGGCTGGTTACTCAGCCACGCAATGGCGTAACCAAGTCTGTGAAAGGGTTGGAGTTTGCTGTGCAGCACTTGTTTGGAGATTCTGGTTTTGGTGCAGCTTTCAATACTACCCTGGTAAGCGGTGATGTTGAATTTGACGTTGATAGTTTGGATCCGCAGCAACCACTGGAGGGGCTGAGCGACTCAGCTAACGTGCAAGTGTTTTATGAGGATGACGTTTGGTCTGTCAAACTAACTTATGCGTGGCGCGATGCTTATCTGATTGGCGTGGGCCAGGCTCAGGGCTCGTCAGATGCGCCGCCACAGTTTGCCAAAGAGTTTGGCCAGATTGATCTAAGTGCAAGCTATGCGGTAACGGACAACCTGACGGTATTCTTTGAAGGGATTAACCTGAACAACGAAACCGAGCAATCATACGGTCGTTATGAGGAGCAGTTCTTGAGTGCGCGCCAATATGGCCCGCGATACAGCTTAGGCGCGCGTTATACATTTTAATGGCGTACTATAATAAAGCCGCTTTTTAGCGGCTTTATTTTATTGTTGCAGCAGTGATCCGGAGAGATGGCGCGTGGACAAAGCAATACGCAAAGTAATAATTGTCGGCGGCGGTACGGCAGGCTGGTTAACTGCCGGCACGCTTGCCGCTGAACATTTGGCCAATACCGATAGTGGTATCGAAGTTTGTTTGATTGAATCACCCGATGTTGCCATTATCGGCGTAGGCGAAGGTACCTGGCCGACAATGCGTGCGACATTGAAAAAAATGGGCATCAGTGAAACCGAATTTATCCGCCACTGTGATGCCAGCTTTAAACAGGGAGCTAAGTTTGCCAAATGGGTTACCGGGGCCGAAGATGATGCTTATTATCATCCGTTAGTGCTGCCGCAGGGCTATGCAGAAATTAACCTGGCGCCGTTCTGGCAGCAGCATAAAGCCGATATGCCCTTTGCCGATGCCGTCAGTTTTCAGGGCTATTTGTGTGACCAGGGTCTGGCGCCGAAGCAAAATACCACGCCGGAATATGCCCATGTGGCTAACTATGCCTACCATTTGGATGCCGGTAAATTCGCGGCTTTTTTGCAGCAGCACTGCACGCAAAAGCTGGGGGTAAAGCATATTCTGGATCATGTTACGGCAGTAAATGCAGCAGCAGATGGCGATATTGCTTCAGTAGCCACGCGGCAGCACGGCGATATCAGCGGCGACTTATTTATCGACTGCAGTGGCTTTAAATCTTTGCTGCTGGGCCAGCATTACCAAATTCCGTTTATCTGTAAAAAACATATTCTGTTTAACGATCGCGCGCTGGCGGTACAACTACCCTATGCCGATGAGCACAGCGCCATTGCCTCGCATACCATTTCAACCGCGCAAAGCGCCGGCTGGATCTGGGATATCGGCCTGCCGACCAGGCGTGGCGTGGGCTATGTTTATTCCTCCGCACATATCGACGATGCCGCAGCAGAGCGTGAGCTACGCCAGTATATCCGCCCGGCACTGGGGCCGCAGGCCGATAGTATAGCGCTGCGTAAAATTAATATCGTGCCCGGCCATCGTCAGCTGTTTTGGCATAAAAACTGTGTCGCTGTTGGTTTAGCCGCCGGCTTTTTAGAACCGCTGGAGGCCTCTGCGCTGGTGTTGGTCGAGTTGTCTGCCGCCATGATCAGCGAACAGTTGCCGGCTAACCGCGCGGTAATGGATATTGTAGCCAAACGCTTTAACGATAAGTTTTTATATCGTTGGGAGCGGATTATCGATTTTCTTAAGCTGCACTATGTGCTGACACAGCGCACGGACAGCGCTTACTGGCGCGATAACTGTAATGCCGATACTATTCCTGCTGAATTGCAGGCGCTGCTGCAGTTATGGCGCTACGAGCCGCCATGGCACCGCGATTTCAGCCAGGTAGATGAAGTATTTCCGTCAGCCAGTTATCAGTATGTTCTTTATGGTATGGGCTTTAAAACCCAAACCAGGCCCACCGCCAGACGGGCAGATAACAGCGCACTGGCGCAGCAGCATTTTGCTAAAAACGCAGAGCTGACAGCAAAACTGCTGCGCGGCTTGCCGGCTAACCGCGAGCTGCTGAATAAGATCCGTCAGTTTGGTCTGCCAAAAATTTAAATATCGCTGATTGCGGTTTATTATCAGGAAAGTTTATGCCTAATCATCAGTTGCTGGACAATATTACCCATAAAGATTTACGTGTGATCAGCGGCCATCATCCGCGCTTTGGTGACACCGCCAGCTACACCAATATTTTTTGCAGTGAGTTGCGCCAGGTGCAGGGCTGCTACCCGATTTTCTTCCGTAAAAATACCGACAGCGCGCAGTTTGAAGCCATAGCGCTGTTTGGTTTTGCCAGCGAGGAAAATTTGTTTCTGGACGAGGCCGGCTGGCATGCGCCTTATATTCCGCTGACGATCCAGCGCCGGCCGTTTCTGATTGGCTTTGCACAGCAGGATGGCAGTGAAGCTGATGCGCAGGCGCTGGTGCATATCGATATGGACAGCCCGCGCGTAAGCCTGACAGAAGGCGAGCCGGTGTTTTTAGCCCAGGGCGGCCAAAGCCCGCTATTGCAGCAGGCCAGCGCCATCTTGCAGGCAGTGTATCAGGGCCATCAGCAAACCCGGGCGTTTATCGACTGCCTGTTGCAGTATGATTTAATTGAAGCGGTTACCTTGCAGGTAACACTGGATGATGGCAGCCGCAATGAATTGGGGCATTTATACACCATCAACGAGGACCAACTGGCGGCGCTGGACAGCAATGTGCTGGGCCAGTTGCATCAGCAGGGCTATCTGCAGCATATTTATATGATTTTGGCATCAATGGCAGCTATGCCGCAGTTGATTGAGAAAAAGAACCGGCGGCTGTAACAGGCAATATATGCAAAGCGTGCGCGAAATTCATCAGGCCACGGAGGCCGATCTGACACCTGAGCTGCTAAGCTCGGTGACGCCGGTGGTGCTGCGGGGTTTGGTGGCACACTGGCCGCTGGTGCAGGCGGCACTGCGGTCTGACAGCGCTACTGCCGCTTATCTGCAGCCGTTTATTACACCCAAGCCAGTGCAGGCATTTTTATCGCCGCCAACGCAGCGCGGGTTATACAGCTATAATGCTGATTTAACTGAGTTTAATTTTCAGCGTAAACTAATGCCGTTAGCCGGCGTGCTGGAGCATATCAGCCAAAATGCTGATGTTGCTGAGCCGCACGGCATTTATGTTGGTTCTACCTCAGTCAACCATATATTGCCCGGCTTACGCCACAGCAACGATATCGCTGCGCTGCAAGACAAGCCGTTGGTCAGCATCTGGCTGAGTAACCCGTCCCGCATTCCGGCGCATTACGATGTAACCGACAATATTGCCTGTGTCGCTGCCGGCCGGCGCCGCTTTACGTTGTTTGCCCCGGATCAGCTGGATAACCTGTATGTGGGGCCGCTGGACTTTACCCCGGCCGGCCAACCGGTTAGCCTGGTGGATATTCAGCAGCCGGATTTTGTCCGCTTTCCGAAATACCGCCAGGCATTGCAGCAGGCACAAGTTGCTGAGCTGGCGCCGGGCGACGCGATTTTTATTCCGGCGATGTGGTGGCACAGCGTGGCAGCGCTGGGCCGGTTAAATATTCTGATCAATTACTGGTGGCGCCAGGTGGACGCGTTTTATGGCGCGCCAGGCGATGCCTTACAGCATGCGCTGCTCAGTATCCGCGATTTGCCGGCGGCGCAGCGTCAGGTATGGCAGGCGTTGTTTGATTACTACGTATTTTCCCCACAACCCCAGAGCCATATTCCGCCACAGGCACAGGGCGTGCTGCAGCAGCTGGACGAGCTGCAGGCGCGTAAACTACGCGCTCTGCTGCTGAATAAACTTAATCGCTGATTAGTGTTGCAACAACGGATAAAACGGCCGCGCTGTTATACAACGCGGCCTGAAGTTTATTCACTGCATTGCAGCGTGGCACTTTGCGCCAGCGCCGGTAACAGCCGGATATCGGCAAAGCTAAGTTGCAATGCCGCTGTAGTGGTCAGCGACAGCGGTGTGAAAATCTGACCAAAATCGGTGCCTTGTCGGGCAAAGCAGGCCAGATCAACACTCAGCGTTTGCCAGCTGTCATCCGGCATCGCCTGCAACTGCGGCGCAATATTGATACTGCCGGCGCAGCTTTGGCCGCAGTCCATGCCTAATAACACGCTGTCCGGTACGCTGCCACTGCGTTTTAATTCAAGCACCAGCGCACTGCCGGCTTCGCGGTAGGAGCGTAAATCGGCCGGAAAGGCGCTGCTTAAGCTGACCTTGGCGGCACCACTAAAGGTTAACCGGCGGGCATCTTCCTGTACTTTATTATCGAAAGTACGCACGGCGATATTACCCAGCTGTGCCACGCTACTGTCCATGGTTTTACTGCTGTCGCCACTATGCAGCACCAGCTGATACGGCGGCTTTACGGCGCGTTCAAACAGCACTAAGTCATCCAGGCTGTTATCTACCGCTACCTGCTCGTTTAAGGTGTTACTAAGCAGGTTAGTATCGCCGTAACGCAAGCCAAAGCCGTACGGCAGCAACGGCTGATAGTCGCTGTCGCCAACGTTAGCCAGCTGTTGCGGTGTGGCCGGCCAACTGAATGACAACTTGCCGCGAAAATCGATATTCACACTGCCATCGGCGTTAGCCATGATCACATCGGCCACGCCGGCGCCTTCGCTGCCCGGCAGCCAAACGGCGACAAAAGCATCAGATGCATTTAACTCCGGATTAACCCACAACGGCCGGCCACTGATAAACAGCGACACTACTTTAATGCCGTCTGCCTGCAGCTTGCGCAGCAGGGCTAAATCGGTTTTATTGCCGCGTTGGTACTCTAAGTTGTCCAGATCGCCGTTGCCCTCTGCATAAGGCTGCTCACCAAATACCACTACGGCCACATCCGGCTTGGTGCTGTAGCTGCCATCTGCGCTTAGCTCAATCCGGCCGCCGGCAGCATCGACCGCCTGCTTAATACCGCTGTAAATCGAGCTGCCGCCCGGGAAATCGCTGTTCGTGTTGCCGGTGCCCTGCCAGCTAATGGTCCAGCCGCCGGATTGCATACCGATATTGTCGGCACCTTCGCCGGTGACCAAAATACGCTGCGTCGGATTAAGCGGCAGCAGCTTGTCGTTGTTTTTCAGCAGCACCAGCGATTGCTGCACGGCGTCGCGCGCTACGGCTCTGTGTTCGGCTGAGCCAATCAGTTCGGTTTTACCGGACAACGGCCGCTTAGCCGGGCCGGGTTTATCAAATAAGCCGGCGCGCAGCTTAACGCGTAAAATGCGCCGCACCGCATCATCAATACGGCTTAGCGGGATCACACCACTTTCAGCCTGAGCGATAAGGTTGTAATACAGCGGCTTCCAGGCAGACGTCGGCACCATATATACATCTAAGCCGGCCAACGCAGCTTGGGCACAATTGTCATTAGTGCAGCCCGGGATCTGGCCATGACCATTCCAGTCGCCCACCACAAAGCCGTCAAAGCCCATGCGGTCTTTTAACACGTCCGTCAGCAGATATTTATCGCCGTGAATTTTGCTGCCGTGCCAGCTGTTAAACGATGCCATTACACTTTGTGCGCCGGCTTGTAAGCCGCCGACATAGCCCTGAGCATGAATGTCGAACAACTGTTGTTCGCTGGCAATATTGTCGCCCTGATCGTCACCGCCAACGGTGCCGCCATCACCAACAAAGTGCTTCACGGTGCTGATCACCCGCTCCGCGCCGAGGAAATCTTTACCGGCAGCGCCCTGCAAACCGGTCACAATGGCCGCGGCGTAATCGTGCACTATGGCCGGATCTTCCGAGTAGCCCTCGTAGGTGCGGCCCCAACGGTCGTCGCGTACCACGGCGACGGTAGGCGCAAACACCCAGTCGATACCGGTTACCATCACTTCGCGTGCGGTTACCGCGGCAATTTGCTCAATCAGGGCCGGGTTGTTGGCCGCGCCCAGGCCGATATTGTGCGGAAATAACGTAGCGCCAATCACGTTGTTGTGGCCATGTACCGCGTCGGTGCCCCACATCGTCGGAATTTTACTGCCGTCGAGGCTGTCATCAACGGATGCCTGATACATGGCCTCGGCCAGGGCTATCCAGTCGGCCGGCGTCGCATGCTTGTTATCGTTCGGGAAGGCGCCGCCGCCGTTTAAATAAGAGCCAAAGCCGTATTGGCGCATATCTTCAACGCTGATATCGCGGATTTCCGGCTGGATCATCTGTGCCACCTTTTGCGGCAGTGTCATTGTGGCCAACATGTCGCTGATTTTTTGCTCCATAGCCGCATCTTGTGCTACCGGCAGTGTTAACTGCGGCCACACCGCTGTGGCCTGGCCGGTAACAGCGGCAGGCTCAGTCGGTGCTTTGGCGCAGGCGGTTAAGATGGCAGCACAGCTTAAACTCAGTACGGAAAGTTGCAGGTTAAATGTCATCCGGGTTCTCCTTATACTACCGGTTAAGCCGCCGCGCGCGGTTTGCTGCCAACCGCACCATACCAGGCGATAAATACATAACACAGTAGCGGAATAATAAAGGCCAGCTGCACGCTGAAGCTGTCGGCCAGCGCGGCTTGAGCCAACGGCAATACCGCGCCGCCGACAATTGCCAGGCATAAAATACCCGAGCCCTGGCTGGTATGCTGTTTTAAGCCGGCAATGGCCAGGCTGAATATAGTGGGGAACATAATAGAATTACACAGGCCGACCAATAACAGTGACCACATGGCCAGACTGCCGCTGCCGGCGATGGTAACGACCAGCAGCACTACGGCGCAGACAGCGTTAAACGCCAGCACCTTGCCGGGCGCAATATACTGCATAACCACAGCGCCGATAAAACGGCCGGCCATGGCGCCGCCAAAGTACCAGGCAATATAGTGCGACGCGGTTTTAGCTTCCAGCGCGCCGATATCCGGTTGCGTAATAAAGCTGACTAAAAAGCTGCCAATACCTACTTCAGCGCCAACATAAACAAAAATACCCAAAGCGCCCAACACCAGATGGCGGTACTGCCAGGCGGCGCCGGTTACGGTGATATTGGCGTCTTTTTTACCCAGCTTCGGCAAGCGCAGAAAGGCAAAAATCAGCGCCATAATAATCAGTGCTGCTGCCAGCAACAAATAAGGCAATTGCACGGTGGATTCAGTGACTTCGCCCGGTGTAGGTGCTTCCATACCACCAAAGATCAGCCAGGCACCAAAAAATGGCGCTACCGTGGTGCCTAACGAGTTAAAAGCCTGGGTCATGGTTAAGCGGCTGGAAGCAGTTTCCGGCTTGCCCAGCACGCTAACATAGGGGTTAGCGGCGACCTGTAAAATGGTAATGCCGGCGGCCAGTACAAACAACGCCAGTAAAAACAGCGGGTAATAATGTGCCGCCGCGGCCGGATAAAACAGCAAACAGCCGGCGCCGGCAATTAGCAAGCCGGTGACAATACCCGACTGATAACCAATACGGCTGACCAATATGCCGGCCGGCACCGATACCACAAAGTAAGCGCTGAAAAAACAGAACTGGATCAGCAGCGCCTGAGTGTAGTTCAGGTCAAACAAGCCTTTCAGGTACGGCACCAGGATGTCGTTCAGGCAGGTAATAAAACCCCAGATAAAAAACAATGTTGTTAAAGACGACAGCGCAAAACGGTAGCTGCTGCTGCCTGACGCGGCTTGTGGTGCGGCGTCGCTGATTATTGGTGTTGCTGCCATCTTATCCCCCGGCGTTTTATGTTTTTCATTGACGGCGGCAATAGTGCCGTCTAGTATAATGTAAGCGCTTTCATTTATAGCATATATCACGCTGTTGGCAATAATTTTGTTGCTGCGCAGCTAACAACAGCACGTTCGGAAGATAGCAAACTGATGAAGATAACTTTAGCCAAAACGTCACCCCTGCTGCAGCGCGACTTCGTGTTTGGGGTGGCCACTGCGTCGTTTCAGATAGAAGGTGCGGCCGATAGTCGTGAAGCCTGTATCTGGGATACATTTTGCGCCACGCCCGGCCGGATTAAAGATGGCTCCGACGGTTTGGTTGCCTGTGACCATGTGAACCGCTGGCGCGACGACATTGAGCTGATAGCGGCGTTGGGCGTAGATGCGTATCGTTTTTCCATCGCCTGGGGCCGTGTTATCCGCGCCGATGGCAGTATTAATCAGGCCGGGCTGGATTTTTACATTCAGCTGCTGGATGCGTTAAAGGCCCGTAATATTAAAGCCTTTGTTACGCTGTATCACTGGGATTTACCGCAGTATCTGCAAGACGAAGGCGGTTGGTTAAACCGGGCTACCGCTGATAAATTTGCCCGCTATGCTGATGTGGTTAGCCGCGCTTTTGGCGACAGGGTGTACTCGTATGCCACCTTAAATGAGCCATTTTGCAGTGCTTATTTAGGTTACGAAGCCGGTATTCATGCGCCCGGCGTGCAAAACCGGCAACAGGGTCGCCAGGTAGCGCACCATTTATTACTGGCACACGGTTTGGCGATGCAAGTGCTGCAGCGAAATGCGCCGCAGGCGCTGAACGGTATAGTGCTGAATTTCAGCCCCTGCCATCCGGCCAGCAACAGCGCTGCCGATATCCGTGCAGCTGACATGGCCGATCAGTACCATAACCAGTGGTATATTCAGCCGCTACTCGAAGGCTGCTACCCTGACTTGCTTACACAATTACCGGTGGCAGAGCAGCCACAAATTACTGCCGGCGATATGGCGATTATTGCCCGGCCACTGGATTTTATCGGCGTGAACTATTATACCCGCACCGTATACCGGGCCAACAGCAAAGGCTGGTTCAGTGATGTGCCGCCAACCGCGCCGCCGCTTACCGACATGGGCTGGGAAATATACCCACAGGGCTTAACCGAAGTGCTGCTGGCAATGCATCGGCGTTATAACTTGCCGCCGGTGTATATTACCGAAAATGGTGCCGCTATGCCGGATAGCTTATTGCATAATCAGGTAGCAGACGCAGAGCGGGTGAGTTATTTTCAGCAGCATTTACAAGCTACCGAAGCTGCCATAACGGCCGGTATGCGCATAGACGGCTACTTTGCCTGGAGCCTGATGGATAACTTTGAATGGGCCGAAGGTTATGCCAAGCGTTTTGGTATAGTCTATGTCGACTACGCTACGCAGCAACGCACACTGAAAACCAGTGCCATAGCGCTGCGTGAGCTGTTTGCCGGGCGGCAAAAATAACAATAAATAATACAGGGTTGCGGCACATGCTGACAAAACGGGAAAAAGTGGCCTACGGCCTTGGCGATACCGCCAGTAATATTGTGTTCCAGACGGTAATGCTGTTTCTTACCTTTTTTTACACCGATATTTTTGGTATCTCCCCGGCGGTAGTCGGCAGCATGTTTTTGCTGGTGCGTATTATCGATGCGGTAACCGATCCGCTAATGGGCGCGCTGGCCGATAAAACCCAAAGCCGGCATGGTAAATACCGGCCCTATTTACTCTGGCTGGCACTGCCGTTTGCGCTGTGCAGCGTGCTGGCCTTTACCACACCGGATTTATCGGCCAACGGCAAGGTGATCTATGCCTTTGCGACCTATACCTTATTAATGCTGGCCTACACCGCCATTAATATTCCTTACTCAGCGCTGGGCGGCGTGTTAACGGCAGATCCCACCGAGCGGGTATCGGTGCAGTCGTACCGCTTTGTGTTTGGTATGCTCGGCGGTTTGTTAGTCACGGCCTGCACCTTGCCGCTGGTGAACTTTTTTGGTAACGGCGACAACGCCAAAGGCTATCAGCTAACCATAGCCGCGATGAGTGTGCTGGGTTTAGTGCTGTTTCTGCTGTGTTTTGCCGGCACGCGCGAACGGGTAACAGCGCCGGTGGATCAACAACTTACGCTGCGCAGCAGCTTCGCGTCCTTGTGGCAAAATGATCAGTGGCGTATTTTGTGTGTGGCGGCGTTTTTCCTGCTTACCGGCATGGTATTACGCACTACACTGGCTATTTACTACGTGAAGTATTTTCTCGGCCGCGAAGATTTAATCACCGCTTTTGTCACCCTGGGCATGGTCGGCAATATTGCCGGTTGCGCGGTAGCACAGTGGCTTAGCCGTTATGTCGATAAAGTAAAAGCCTATATTGGCTTGCAGCTGATCGCCGCTGCAATTTGCGTAGTCAGTTTCTTTATCGGTAGCGAACAGCTGGTACTGGCATTTGCGTTGTATTTTCTCTGGGGCTTCTTTTTACAAATGGCCACGCCGCTGTTGTGGGCCAAGATGGCCGACACTGTCGACTACGGCCATTATAAAACCGGTATCCGTATTACCGGTCTGGTGTACTCCTCTATTGTATTCTTTATTAAACTTGGCCTGGCGCTGGGTGGCGCTTTGGCCGGCTGGTTATTGGCCGGCTATGGTTACCAGGCTGATGTGCCGCAAACCGCTGCCACGCAGCAGGGAATTTTACTCAGCTTTACGTTGTTGCCGGCCATCGGCTCGGTGCTGGTAGCCATAGTAATGAGTCGCTATCGCTTAACCGGCGCCAGGGTGCTCGATATCCACCGCCAGCTGGCGCTGCAAGCTGGTTAAACAGCGCTACTGCGTGCTAGAGTAAGCGTCGGAACCTTATTTCACAGGCAGGCCATGGCAACCATTTATCAAGTATCAGAGCTGGCCGGTGTTTCACTGGCCACCGTCTCCCGGGTAATGAATAACAATGCCCGCGTCAGTGAAGCTACGCGCAATAAAGTATTGGCAGCAATGGCGCAATTGGGCTACCGGCCCAATTCAATTGCTCAGTCGCTGGCGTCAAACCGCTCTAACAGTGTCGGCATTCTGGTATCTGAATTACACGGCCCGTTTTACGGCGAAATGCTCAGCGGCATTGAAAACGAATGCCGCGCTGCCGGTAAGCACGTGATTATCGCCGCCGGCCACAGTGAAGAAGCCAGTGAAAAAGACGGTATTGAATTTTTAATCAGCCGCAGCTGCGATGCGCTGATTCTGCATGTTGAAGCGGTATCCGACGACTATTTGATCAAGCTGGCTGCCGGTAGCCTGCCGATAGTGCTGATCAATCGCTTTATTCCGCAGTTAGCTGACAACTGTATCAGCCTCGACAATGAGCTGGGTGGTTATCTGGCTACCAAACAACTGCTGCAACAAGGCCATACACAATTGGCCTATATGGCCGGCCCGATGTGGAAAAGTGATGCTAAAGATCGTTACAGTGGCCATTTACGTGCCATGGCGGAACGCGGCTTGCATTTTGATACGGCATTATTGGCTGAAGGTGACTTTCAGGACAGTAGCGGCAGTCGCTGTATGCAGCAGTTACTGGCTAAAGGTGTGCCCTTCAGTGCGCTGGTGTGTGCCAACGATGAAATGGCTGCCGGTGCGATGGAAGTGGCACGCGAACACGGCTTGCAGGTACCGCAGGATTTATCGATAGTCGGTTTTGATAACCTGATCCTGGCGCGTTATATCTACCCCAAACTCACTACTATTGATTACCCGATTGGCGAAATGGGCCGCATGGCCGCGCGTTGGGTATTAAAACATATCTATCAACAGCAGGCGTTACAGCTAAAAAATGTATTTGAACCGGTGTTGGTAAGTCGCGATTCCGCCAGCCGTTTACTGCGCTGAGTTGCCACTTGCATTGACAAAATGACCATTGGTCACTAACCTCTGAAGATAAATGACTGCCAGTCACTTCTGAGGTTAGCGATGCATCATACTCCGTCCGATACCGTTGCAGATACATCAGCACAACATCCTGCCTTTGCACAATTCGCCGATTGCCTGGCGCAGCAACGTTTGGCGTACCATGCTAACCCGGTACCAACGCTGCAACAGCGGCTGGCAGACTTAGATGCACTAAAGGCGTTAGTTCGCGACAACGAGACTGCTTTAGTTGACGCAGTTAATGCCGATTACGGCAGCCGCTGTCGCTTTGAAACGCGCTTTTCGGAAATTTTAATGGTGCTGGAAGATATTGCCCGCACAAAAAAGCAGCTGAAAAAATGGCTGAAGCCACAGCGGCGTCATATCGATTTTTTGTTGTTTCCTACCTCCGGCTGCAAGGTGCTGCCTCAGCCACTGGGCGTGGTGGGCGTTATAGTGCCGTGGAACTTCCCGATTATGTTGTCACTCGCGCCACTGGTGTCAATTTTTGCTGCCGGCAACCGCGCTATGGTGAAAATGTCAGAAAACTCCGAACAGCTGGCGCAACTGCTGATCAAGCTGCTGCCACAGTATTTTGCCGCCGACAAACTGCAAATTTTTGCCGATCAGGGCGGCAGCGGCGCGGCATTTTCGGCCCAGCCGTTTGACCATTTGTTCTTTACCGGTTCAGCGCAAACCGGCCGCGCGGTAATGGCCAATGCGGCGAAAAACCTGACGCCGGTAACGCTGGAGCTGGGCGGTAAATCGCCGGCAGTGGTAGCGCCGGATTTTCCGCTGGCCAAAGCCGCCGATCGTATTTTATGGGCCAAGGCATTTAATGCCGGGCAAATTTGTACCAATGTTGATTACCTGTTTTTGCCGGTTGGCAGCGAACAGGCCTTTACAGAGCTGGCACTTAAGTTGGTGGCACAGCGCTATCCGGATATTAACAGCAATGATTACACCGCCATTATCGACGACCGCTCCTATAACCGCCTGCAACAGACGCTGGACGATGCCGTTGCCAAAGGCGCCACCGCTGTAAACCTGATGCCGGGCCAAGCGCCGGACAAGGCGCTGCGCAAATTTCCGCTTACGCTGCTATTTAACGTCACTGACGACATGCTGGTAATGCAACGCGAAATTTTCGGCCCGCTGCTGCCGGTAAAAAGCTATAGCGCGGCCGCAGAGGTGATTAGCTACATTAACAGCAAGCCCCGGCCGTTGGCGTTTTACCCGTTTACGCATGATAAAACGCTGCAGCAGCATTACCTGGAGCAGGTAATGTCCGGCGGTGTGACGGTTAACCACGCCATTTTGCATGTCGGCCAGCATGACTTGCCGTTTGGCGGTATTGGCCAAAGCGGTATGGGGCATTATCACGGCTATGAGGGCTTTTTAACCTTCAGTAAACTGCGGCCGGTGTTTTACCAGGGCGCTTATAACAGCGTTAGCACGCTACTGCCGCCATACGGCAAGTTCGCGCATAAACTGACCGACTGGCTGATCAAATTTAAGGGCTGAGTATGAAGCAAAACGCCATCAGCGCAGAGGCCAAACAACAGCGGCGCGCCGACTTTATTGCTTCGGCGCGCCGCTTGTTTTTACAGCAGCAACGGTTACCGACGGTAGCCGATATTGCCGCTGACACCGGGCTGGCAAAGGGTACCGTATATCGCTATTTTCAGAGTAAAGAGCAGATTTTTCTGGCTTTGCTAACGGAAGACTTTGCCCGGTTGTTTAACCAGTTAGAGATGCTTATTCCGACGCTACCACAACCGTTATCTGCAGCAGCAGAGCCCTTTGCTAAAGCTTATCTGGACTTACTGCAGCAGTCCGGCAGCTTGCTACCATTATTGGCGCTGCTAAACGCCGTGCTGGAGCAAAACCTGCCGCAGCCGCAGTTGTTGGCGTTTAAGCAGCAGTTGGCACAGGCGCTGGATGCGCTGGGCGGCAAACTGGCAGTGCGTTTTACGCAGTTAAGCCCGGCCAGCGCCAGCCAGTTACTGTTGCACAGCTATGCGTTAACCCTGGGCCTGTATCAAAGTACGCAGCTGCCCGCTGCGGTACAAACCTTGTTGCAGCAGGCAGGGCTGGCGCAACTGCAGTGGGATTTTGCCACTGAGCTGACCGCGGCTATCCGCCGGCAATGGCAGGGTGCTGCACAAGGTTAAGCTTTAGGGTAAGGCGCGGCCGCGGGCAGCCAGATACAGCGCATACCAATGTTCACGGCTCAGCTGTACCCTGGTCGCCTGCGCGCAGGCGTTAATACGCTGCAGATCAGTGGTGCCGATTACCGGCTGAATATGCGCCGGATGGCGCATTAACCAGCCCAGTACTATTGCTTCTTTGCTAACCTGATATTCTGCAGCCAGTTGCGCCACCAGGTCAGCCGTAGCACGAATATTTGCCGCTGCGTCAGTCACATCTTTGCCGCTGAACAAGCCCTGGCTTAAGCTGCCCCAAGCTTGCAACTGTACCTTGTTGCGCCGGCAGTATTCGATAGTGCCGCTGCCAAAGTTAACGCCAGGCTCGCCGCTGCAACCGGCTGTAGTGCCCTCATCCAGCCAGGCCAGATGGCTTAAGCTCAGCTCCAGCTGGTTCGCCACTAAGGGCGTGGACAATGCATCTTGCAGCAGCGCCATTTGGTGCTGTTGCATATTCGATACGCCAAAGTGTTTTACCTTGCCGGCCTGCTGTAGCAGCGCAAAGGCTGAGGCCACCTCTTCCGGCTGCATCAAAGGGTCCGGCCGGTGTAACAACAGCACATCTAACTGCTCAATATTAAGTCGCGATAAAATATTGTCTACCGACTGCAGTATCCAGCCGGACGAGAAATCATAGCGCTGCGGAGTGTTGGCATCAGCGAAGCGAATGCCGCATTTAGATTGCAGGCTGATTTGCTCACGCAACTGTGGCCGCTGTTGCAGCACCTTGCCAAACACTTGCTCGGCTTTGCCGTGGGTATAAATATCAGCATGGTCGAACACGCAAATACCGGCGTCCAGCGCGGCATCAATCACGTTATGCGCCTGCTGCACATCAGCGTTACTGACCGGCTCGCGGCTCCAGCCACCACCTAAACTCATACAGCCGAATACCAGCGGACTATTGTGGTTGACGTAATGCGCCAGTGGATACTTGTTATCTGACATAGCAATTCCTGCAGTAGTAAATCAAAAACCTGCCGCCATGCAGGTAAGGTGGAACCGAGTGTGCCAAATTTGTTCAGCAACAACAATGAATCCGATTTAAAGCGACAGCGGCAAACGATAAATATCGCCTTGTATCTCGCGGTGGCGCACAAACACTGTCTGGTTGTGGCGTACGCTGAAATGCCGGACAAACTCACCGGGTTCGGCCAGGTGTAGTGTGTTGTCGCCGTTTACCAGATTCAGCCGGTAAATACCCTGGCCGGGTGTGTAGTAATACAACTGGTCTTGATCGATATGCCAGTTCAGCCAGTTTATTTTGTCAAATTGCGCCAGCAGCAGTTTCTCCTTACCTGACGGCAAATCTTTGTACCACAGGCCATCCTGATGAAACTTGCTGAAATATAATCCTCCCTGCCAAATGCGACCGCTATAGCCGCCCTGCTGTGTGAGTTTTTGTTCGGTCTTGCCAACAATATCGTATAACCATAACTGCCAGTCGCCATCGCGCTCACTGCTGTACAGCAGGCTATCACTATCCTGCCCCCAATTTACCACGCCAACCTGCTTGTCTGCAGTTAGCAGCGTTTGCAGCTTAGCATTGATAATGTCCACACTGTAGGCGGCACCGTCTTTACTAAATAACAAATGGTTATCATCTGCTGACCACTCCGGACGCACAAAACCCGGTTGACCGGGTAATTCATTTAGTAATTGTTCAGTACCATCTGCTAATTGCAACCACAGCTGTTCATGGCCCTGGCGGGTGCTGAGAAAAGCCAGCTGTGTCGCGTCATGCGACAGGCGCGGCATAGTATCCAGCCGCGAGCTGTTAATGCGCACCGCTGCTGCCTCCTTGCTGTCAGCCTGCCAGATATCTGTGCTCAGTTCAGTACTGCTGAAGTACAGTGTGTTGCCGGCGACGACAAAGGAGTTGATAGGGTCTGCGGCATGAAACAAGGGGCTGAGCCGGCTACCGGAGATATAGTACTGATAGACTGTCTGGCCTGCGCCAAGCAGCAACACTGTATCGCTGTACCAGGCAAGTGTCATGGCCCTGAGCGGCAGTGGCTGCGCATGGATTATCTCACCGCTGTTGCTATCCAGTATTTGTAGTTCACTGGCGCCGGGCGAGATGTAACGCAATAAAGCCAGCTTGCCTGGCTTGGTGGATGCAGACAGAGCCGTATCACCGTGGCCTGAATAATCAGCCGGCATCAACGTCAGCTGGCGTAAGGCGCCGCTGGCTATACTCAGTTGGTATAAGTGATAAGGCTGGGTTTTATCCGGACGTTGCCGGAAAAACAATGCCAGGCCATCGGCTTGCCAGCTTAACAACGGAGTATTATCTGCCGGGCATTGATGCAATACCTTGCGGTTATCTTCAGTTGCAGTCAGTGCCGGCATGGATATCTGTTGCAACACCAGTTGGCAATTGTTGTCTGCCGTATAGCGCACATAGGCAAACTGGCTGCCATCGGGGCTTAACGCCGGATAACGACTGTCTTCGCTATCCGCGGTCAACTGGTGATGTTGGTTATCTGCCAACGTATTAAGCCAGATCTGATAATTCCCGTCACCGGCCTGACGTTGGTACAGTAGCGCATTAGCTTGGTGGTTGTTGCTAAGCTGACTCTCGCGGCCGTTAAAGCTGGTATGCGGCATCGCATTACCTGCGCTTAACTGTGGCACTGTTTTGCTGAGCAGGAACCAGGCGGTCAGGCTGCACAACAATATTACCAGCCCGGTAAGTACAAACCAGCGTCGGTGTGGAGTGAGCACGGTGGTTGCCGGGTGGCGGGCCGGTAAACCAGTTGTGATAATAGTTGCTGCCGGCAGCAAGCGATAGCCGAGTTTAGGCAGTGTCTCAATGTAGTTTGTCTGTGGATCCAGACTGACAAAGGCTTTTCGCAGCATTGACACAGCGCGGTTGATAGCGCCCTCACTGACAATGCGACCATCCCAGACGCTGCTGATAAGCTGCTCGCGGCTGACTACCTGAGAAGCATGTTGTAGTAACACCAGCAACAATTTATGTTGGCGCGGCTCCAGGTACAGCTGCTGCTCACCCCGTTGTAACTGATGATTCTGGCCTACGTAAACTATGCGCCCCAACTGCCAGGTTGCTGTGTGCTCGGTATTTATCTCTGGGTTCATTTTGGGTCCGGTAAGCTTTTCATCATATAAACATCAGCGCGAAGGCCATGGCAAAACCGTATTGCAGGCATAAGCTTGGCCGGCATTCAGGTTAACAGGACATTAATATGAAACGACAAATAAAAACAATAGGCTGGGTAATAACGCTGCTGATTGGTCTTACGGCCTGCCAGCCTTCTGATAAGCAACAGGATGGCGACTCTGCTCAGCAGTTACAACGTGTAGAGCTGGGCGACCGCAGTTACTGGCTGGCTTTGCCGCAACAATATCAGCCGGCAAATAGTTATAAATTGTTGCTGGCATTCCATCCTTCCGGGGGTAGTGGTAATGGGATGCAGTCACTCAGCCATTTTGAACAAGTGAGTGATGACTACATTGTCGCCTATCCGGACTCTGAGCAGGTAGAGTGGAATGAGGGCTGCAACTGCAATATTGCCCATCGTCTGGGCGCAGATGACTTAGGTTTTACCGCCGATATGATCGCCGATATCAGCAGCAGTTACACAGTGACGCCCGGTGAAGTATACGCCGCAGGCTATTCTCAGGGTGGGCTATTCGTACAAAATCTGGCCTGCAATCTGCCTCATTTATTTAAAGCCGTGGCTGTGGTGGCAGCACCAATGTCAACCCAGTTGGCCTCGAGTTGTGCGCCAGAGGCTGCTGTTTCGTTGATGATGGTACATGGCACCGCAGACACTGTGCTGCCCTATACAGGTATGGAGCACAGCAACTTTGGCCTGCTCAGCTCACCGGACACTATTGCCTTAATGGCGGAAAAAAACGGCGCTTTACCTTATGCATTGCACAAAGCATTGGTAGCACCAGACACTAACCTGACCAGTTATCATAATGGCGCGCAAAAGTTCCGGTTGTACAGTGTACAGGATGGCGGGCATAGCTGGCAGTTTGCCGGTTTTGACACCAGCAGTCAGATCCTGACATTTTTTGCTGAACTGGAGCAACCAGAGTTGCCTGAGCATTCCCGTCTGGTTACAACAGAGCAGGGGCAGTTTCATGTCCGCGCTATGGGGCTGGACAAGGTGGGGCCAGCTATAGTGTTGTTGGCTGGGCCAAACTACAACTATCACAGCGACAGTGCATGGTTTGCTGCGCTGCAGCCACTATTGGCGCAGCAGTATCGGGTTTATAGCATTGACCGGCTGGGCAATGCCTTTAGCAGCACTGCGGATGAGCTGTCTTACCGCCGTTTCGCCGATGACCTGGCTGCTGTGTTGCAACAGCTGCAGGAAACACAACTGGCGTTGGTTGCCTTTTCCAGCAGCAGTATCAGTGCGCGCTGGTTTTATCAGCAGCATCAGCAGCAGTTTGATATTAAAGCCATGTTGTATATTGATCCCGACATTCCGTTGCCGCATTCGTTAAGTTTGTATCAGGGCTACCCTGCAGACTGGTATCTGGCTAATTTACCGGCTTTGCTGCCCCACCTCGCGGCCGGTAACTGGACAGAAAGAACCAAAGATAAGCTCGATGTTGAATATCAGGAAGTGCAGCAGCTGGTGGCACAACATAATGTGCAGTTGGACTGGAGCTACTTTGAACAGATTATGCAACTGCGTTTACTTATTCCGCAGCAACAAGCCCGCGCCATGGAAATTGCGGCCTATATCGCAGACTTAGACGGTTATGCCCAACTGCCGATGGTATCTGAAATACCTGTCAGCGTAATTGACAGTGATTTTGAGCAGCAGCAGATAGATATGGTGCAAGAAAACGAGCCTGAACTGGCTGAAGCACTGCGCCTGTGGCAACAGGAAGGCAGTGCCTGGAGTGCAGAGCAGGCTTCGTTATCTAACGGTCAATATATTGCTCTGAGCAACAGCGACCACTTGGTATCGGTACAGCAGCCTGAGCAGATAAAGCAGGCGCTGGATTGGCTGTTCGGGCAATTACAACTGCCGTAATCAATGTAACCATAAAGCAGTAACCCATGCATCCGGCTCACAGCCGGATGCTACTTATTGGCTACGGCAGTTAACCAGAGTTTGGTACTCATCAAAAGCAAAATGGTCGGTCATACCGCTGATAAAATCCTGCAATAAACGGCAGCGGCAGTACAACTCCAGGGCGCTGTCGTCCGGGCCGATTTGCGTCAGCGCCAGTTGATAGGCGGCCAGATGTTTATTCGGCAAGCGGTGCGCCAGCCGTTGCTGTTGGGCTAAATGGTAAGCCTGGTTTTGCAGCACAGCGGTAAATTCAGCGCGCGATAACAATAACAGTGGCTGATAACTGCTGAGCAAGCCGGCAATAATACGAAAGCCCTGCAATTCCAGTGTTTCTACCTCGGGCTGGTTAAACACAAACTGGCGGGCGACCTGCTTAAAGGTGCTGGTAATGGCATGGTACTGGCTGCCATCTTCCAGCAAAGCGCGGTTCAGTGTGCCGTGATATACTGCGTCGATGTTGCTGATAAACTGCTGCGCAGCATGGCGCACCAGCGGGTGGATCATACCTACGCGCAACTTAATAAAAAACTCTGAAGTTTTGTTGATCGGTTCATCCGCCGCTTTATCCAGCGCGGCCTTAACCAAGGCAGCAAAGCTCTCGCTGGCGCCACTGTGAGTACTGATTAACCGGCCTTGTGGTTCCAGTTCAACAAAGGCGGTATTAAGCTGCTGCGCCAGTTCAGTTAAGCTCAGCAGGCCTTTTTCTACCGCATCTTCCAGGTCTGCCAGGCAGTATGAAATATCATCGGCGGCTTCCATAATATAGGTCAGCGGATGGCGGCAATGCGCGGCAGTTTGCATTTCCTGCCACAGGGCTTCAACCAGTTTGTGCTCGGAGTAATAATAACCGGGTTTCTTCTGCAAATAGCTTTGGTTGTGGCTGTTATCCGGTTTGGCGACAGTGCCCTGGCGGGTGTACTTTAAAATACAGGCAATTTGCGAGTAGGTCAGGTTCATCCGCTGCAGGCTATGCACCAGCCGTATGGCCTGGGCGTTGCCTTCAAACTGGGCAAGCTCGATGCACAGTGTCTGCCATAAGGCGTTATCCTGCAGTTGATGCTGTGCGGTCAGTGTCGGTAGCACCTGGCTAAACCAGACATTAATAGCACTTTCGCCACTGTGGCCAAACGGCGGGTTACCGACATCGTGCAGCAGGCAGGCCATTTCTACCAATGACTCGATAGGCCGCTCCAGCCCGGTTAAGCCGTACGCTGCCTGGTCTGCAGCGGATAACAAGCGAAATATAGTTTGCACAATAAAACGGCCGCTTTGCTGCACTTCCAACGAGTGCGTTAAGCGGCTGCGCACGGCTGCATTGCGCTCCAGCGGAAATACCTGGGTTTTTTGCTGTAAGCGCCGTACTGCTGCCGAGTTAATAATACGGCCCCTGTCACTTTCCAGCGCACTGTGTAAATCACCGCTGCGGCTCTGCAGCAGGCGATCTGCTTTGATTTTATTGCGGAAATCCATAGCTTAGCCTCAGGTTATGCCCGGCTGAGTAGGGCCGGCAACTGCCGGTAGTCAAACTCAGTAAAACAGCGGATTTTATGATCGGCGATGTCAAATTTGCTGTGCTGCCATTCATGCGCGGCCGGTATCGCAATCACTGTCATGCCGGCGGCTTTGGCAGCGGTGACGCCGGCAAAGGAGTCTTCAAACACCAGGCAATGTTGTGGCGCTACCCCCAGTTTAGCGGCAGCCAGCAGGTAAATATCCGGCGCCGGTTTACCCTGTGTTACCAACTCTATATGGCAACGGGCCTGAAAATAATGCGCGATATTCAGCCGCTGCAAGGTAGTATCAAGCAGCAGTTGCGGCGAGTTAGTGGCCACGGCGATCTTCAGCGCCGCTTGCTCAAGTTGCTGTAGCAGTGCAGGCAAACCGGTTTTGGCGACACCGCCTTGCTTTACGCCGCTGGCAACAAACTGAATAATCTGCTGCTCTACCTGCAGTGGTGTAAGCGCAGGCCAGGGCTGATGCTGATACCAATGCGCAATCACGCTGGCGGTAGTCAACCCGGTGCTTTGCAGCAGTGGTGGTTTAGTGAAATTAACCCCAAGGCCACCTAAGATCTGTTGTTCGGCCTGATGCCATAACGGCTCTGAGTCGATCAGCACACCGTCCATATCGAAAATAACTGCCTGAAACACCGCGCCTCCGGATTTGCTACGCTAAAACAGCAGCATAACATGCAGTAATTAACTTTACTGCTACAGCCAACCTTTTTGCCGTGGTACCACCGCGACTAAACCTTTGCCAAGACTGCGGGAAATCCGTACTGATAACATAAATAAACCTGTGTTTTACTTAACATTAAACTAAACGCCGCCAGACTCTGTATCAGGGTTTAAAGACTGGCCGGGCGTCCGGGGCTTCGGCATTGTATTCATCGTCGCTGAACAACAGCGGATAGTAAAAATGACGCAGTTGGGCGTGAAAATCTCTTACTTTTTGCTCATAGCGCCATGCTGCTTTCGCGTCTGTGTGCGCCCAATCGGTAAGGGTTCTTTGCAGTAAGGTTGCCGGTGATAACCATGCTACCCAACCCGCTGCCCGATATTTATCTGCTGCGGTTTGCTGATAAGCTTGCGCTAATGGCCTGGCCGCTTCATCCCCCAGTTGCTGAAAGGCGTAATACCATTTCCATTCAAACAGCGATTTTACCTGCGTTTTGCCAGCCCACTCAGGGTGCGATACCACAAAAGCCTGCATGGTTGTTTCAATAGGAATATCCCAGGCATCATTTACCGCCTCACGCTGGGTCAGCAGAATATCGCCGCCTTGCGGGCCATGAAAGCTTTTATCAATTACGACATTGGCGACAGCAGGAATAATAAAGGTGGTTAATAACCAAAAGCCGATTAAAAACGAGGCCAGTACCGGGGCAGAAAAGCTAAAACGTGCCACCCAATAACACAGTAATGACCATAGCAGAATATAAACCAGCACTAGAAATACAACCGATAGCATTAACCCGGTAGAGACAGCATTGAATATAGCGCCCACGATAAAAGGCAGCACAAGCGCTAACCACAACGCCAGCACAACAACGATGGCCCGCAATGGCCACAAGCTATAGCCCGTGCGCGCAGTAACGGATAAAAAGTCTAACCGGCCGGCAGCCCGCTCGCTGGCCCGCAAATCATGCAGTAACAATATCAGCAGTAATGGCGCAATAACGGCGATAACAAAAGTAAAATCGATGCGACCAACCATTGCCAGCTCAGGGTTTTGGGTATCAGACTCATGAATTTGGCCCTCAAGTGCCAGCATGCGAATGCGATGCTTCCATGGGTAAACATCGCGTACGCCTGTAGCGGCAAAAGCCAGGGAAGATGGCGGCGCATAAGTCAGGTGGAAAGTATAATAAGCAAGGAGACCCGCCTCATCATAGCGCTTTGCTACACCGGCTTGATCCAGCTCATCTGCTTTTTGCATACGCTCAATGGTGGCATGTTGCTGTGTGACTTCCACGCTGCCGGTCCACACAGAAAATAAAGCCAGTAAAAACGCCACCAAAAGCACTAAAGCTACGCTGTTCTTGTGTAAAACAAATCGGGTTTCACGGCAAATGTCTAACCAACTCATATACGTCTACCTGCGAATAAAATAAAGCCCACCACGACAGCCATGGCACAAAATAGCTGTAATAACGCCATAAGACTGTTGGCAAAAAGTTGCGTTGGCGCTAACGGTGTAAAATGAAAATCATCCAGTATTTGCCAGTTAGCTGAGCTGACAGTCGCCTCTTTCTGCGCTTGTTGGCTGCTATATCTGTTTGCATCTTGCGCGTAGCTAAGCCCTTCAGCGTGCAGCGTATTCAGCGATTGCACAAAGTCAAAGCGTATTGCTTCTGCCTCGCGCAGGAAACGCTGGTAGTTTTCCAGATCGGTGCCGGCAAGCTTCATCGAGGCGGTTTGAATGGCAATAGCGGGTGACAACCAGCCAAAATTGCGGGCAATATCAGCCTGAGCTTGCTCGCTTTGCATTTTTTGTTCGGCAAATTTGTTCAACACTTCCGTATGATGCGCCTCTGAATAGCGTGATACCACACCTCTGAAATTAACCGGGAGCTCTTCCACTGTCGCAACATTATATTGAGCTAAAAGATTGTCTTTAAGCGCTTTAAAAGCAGGATCGTTAGCATTGTGCCCGTCCCCTGTGTCACGAATACTTTGTAGCACAGCAAAATCGGTTTCCAGTTTGCCCTGCGAGGCCAGAGTAACACCGGCAGTGTTGCCGGCAATTCTGGGCAGGATAAGACACATGAGGATCCAAACCGCCATTAAGCCACTAAAACTGGTGCTGTTAGCGGATGCCAAAGCAGAAACAGCCAGCACTATGGCGCACCAAATAGCCAGATACAGCAGATAGGCAATCACAAAAGCCACCACGGGTAACAGCGCAGCACCGTTTAACAGCGTCAGCAATGCACCCACAACAAGCGGAGCCAGTATTAACAGGCCCGCACCGGCCAGTGCCACAGCTTTACCCGACATTAGCGTTAGTGGTGACACCCCCTGCACTTTAAGAAAATCTAAGGTACCGGCCTCGCGTTCACGGGTCATCACACCGAAGCCCAGTACGATGAGCAGCAGCGGGGTGAGTATTTGCATGACATAGGCCGGGGTGAGTTTACCGAGCCAATTTAAGCCACTGCTTTGCTTTTGCTCGGCAAAGGTAGCGCTGTTTTGCTGGTGGCCCTCAAGAAAAATGGCATTACCGGTAAACGCATCGATACCCGGATCTAACGTACTTAAAGGCGGCGGAGCACGAAATAAGTAATGCCCATAGTGGATCATCCGGTGGGGATGGCGGTCTGGTTGTGCCTCAAACCCCTGCTTCGCCTCAGCTTGCATATGCTGGCGCTTTTCAGCCGTTGCCGTAATGGCGGCTTGCGTTACCCACACCGAGGCAATTGCCAGCACCAGCGCAATCAGCAACACGGTTTGTGCCAAACGGGAGCGTCGCCAGTAGCGCCACTCGTCTTTGGCGATTGCCAATACCTTACTACCCATTACAGCGCTACTCATTACCGCGCTCCTTGAGTGAACGCTTTGTGCACGACCTCAGAGTCAATATTGCCGTGTTCGGGCGCGTCGAACATACCGACAATTTCTCCGTTGTGCAGTAAGCCAATACGGTCAGCGACATGACAGGCGCCATAAACATCGTGGGTTACCATAAAAATAGTAGAGCCCTGCGCGGCCAATTGCTTTACTAAACGGTTGAATTCATCAATAGCAACAGGGTCCAGGCCGGATGTGGGTTCGTCTAAAAACAAAATGGGTGCTTCACGCAGTAATGCCAAGGCAATGGCGGTTTTTTGCCGCATGCCTTTTGAATAACCAGCCAGTACAGAGTTCCAGGATGCTTCCTGCAATGCAACACGCTGTAAAGCTTCAGCAATATCGCCAGCTGTCTTCTGCTTGCCAGACAATGATAAAAAATATTTTATATTTTCAATCGCTGTTAAATGCCCATACAGCATGACAGACTCCGGCAAATAAGCGACTTTTTGCCGAACGACATCCGGTTGCCGGTGCACATTAACCCCTGCCAATGACACAGAGCCGGATGATGGCGTCATAAGGCCAAGAAAGGTTTTAATAGTAGTGGATTTACCTGCGCCATTGCCGCCCAGCAGCGCCATTACTTCGCCTTTTCGGGCACTAAAGGAAACATTCTTCAATATTTGCTTTTCTTTTACGTTAACGCATAAATTTGAAGCACTTATAACCAGTTCCTGCATTTTAAATCATCCCGGAATTCAATTAAAAATATTACATGTAGTGGGGGAAGCCTTAACTTCAGAACTGATATTTCACACTAACACTGTAGTTTACCGGCGAACCCGGCAGGTTCCATAACTTATGGTAAGAGTTCTCAATGTACGCTTCATTAAACAGGTTATTTACATCAAACTTCAGGCTAAGCTGTTGGCTTAAATCGACAGACGCTGCCAGGTTAACCAGGGTATACGACGGTAAAATGTAGTTCGCATCGGTTGTTTCACCCACGCGGTCACCAACGTGGCGTACCGTTACAGCAAAGAAAGCGTCTTTCGCTAATATCTGAGTAAAGTGATTCACAGAGATATAGCCAGAGTGTTTAGCGATGTTGATTAAGCGTGAGCCTTTAGCAATAGGCACACCCCAATCCAGATTGGTTGCCTCTTTAGCGGTTTTTGCGTCAACGTAGGCATAGCCCAGCTCGATACTGGTGCTTGTCGTCAGGCTGGTCGTTAGCTGAAATTCAATTCCCTGACTTGCTACTTCACCTAAGGTTGCTGAAAAATTGGAATTTGGTACAGCCGTCAACATATTGGTTTTTTCTGCATCGAAAATAGCAACACTACCTGAGAAACGTCCGGCGAGATTTTGCCATTTAGCACCTATTTCAAAAGAGCTGGTCTCTTCAGGGGCAAAGGCATTTCTGTCAGAATCCAGCCCCGGGTTGGGTCTGAAGCCTTCAGCATAACTGGTGTACAAATTCACACTGTCGTTAATTTGATAAACAAAGCCGGCCCGTGGTGTGAATTGTGTTTTATCCTGGCTTTGAGATACTTCACTGATTCTATTGAAAATATCTTGCTCAAACCGATCTACGCGAAACCCGAGCAATAACTTCGTTTTCTCTGTCAGTTCAATCAAGTCCTGGGCATAAAAACCTAAGCCTTGCTGTTTTTCATCCGTCAGTGTTGTCGGTAACACGTCTGGGCGGAAGATGGTGTAATCAGGATTATTCGGGTCAATGCTATAGGTTGTATCGCCGGACCCCCAGGCTGTTCGCCACAATCTGTAATCAGTGTCCAGGTGATAGTTGTAATAATCTACACCGACCAAGACATTATTCACAAAACCGGCAAGTTCGGTGTTACCACTTAGCTCAAAACGTAAAGAGAGATCCCGTGCCTGATAATCGCGCTCTCTGCGTTGTCTTGATAAACGATTAGGATCAGTTAACAGCAACTGTCTGCCGTCTGATAGCTCTGTATCTGAAGATTGCCCCTTCATGGATGAATCCCTGTAGGCAAAACCGGTTAACAGGTGCCAATCCTGACTCAGTGCATGATTTAAGATCAATTGATGACCAAAGGCTTTAACCTGGTGGGCACGGTCCCGGATATCACCATAAAAATCTTCAGGATTGGCCGCGTCAAAATCGTTATCTAAAATATAAACACCGCGATCCAGTGGTTTTTCCTGATCAAGGATTTCCATCTCGTAACTGAGACTGGTCTGGTCAGAAATATTCCAGATAAAAGAATGGTTTAAGTTTAGATTTTTAAAGAAAACATGGTCCCGGTGTGTATCAGAATCTTCATAAGCCCCCGTAATACGGTAAGCACTAACATCGTTAAGGCCGTTGCTGTAGTCAAATTCCAGTGCTTTCTTGTTGTAGTTTCCTATTGTTGCCTGCAGGTAACCCTGCTTATCGAACAGCGGTTTCTTGGTGATAACATTGATGGTACCACCAGGCTCACCCTGGCCGTATAGCGCGGAACCAGGCCCTTTCATCACTTCAATGGTTTCAATATTTACCGTACTTCTGTTGCCGCTGTAGCCGCGTACGTTAAAACCATTGATTAAGTAGCCTGTTGGGTTGGATTCATCGCCGGAAAAACCGCGGATAGCAAAGCTATCAAACATACCACCAGAGTTGTTTTGCCTAACGATAGACGCTGAAAAGTCTAAGGCGTCACTAAGACGGGTAATGCCCTCGTTGTCTAATTTATCAACACTAATGCGATCGATGGCTTGCGGCGTATCAATAAGTGGTACGTTGCCACGATAAGGCTGCCAGTGTTTTTTAACTTCAATATGCTCAATACCGGCATGAGTCTCTTGAGGTTGAATAGCATTATTACCGGTATTTTGTGCCGCTGCACTGGTAGAGATAGCGAGTAACGAAAATAAGAACCGCTTTTTCATGAGTTTTACATTGCTTGGGTGAAATGATTTGTTGATGTTATAACATAACAATATTCACCGCAATGAAGGTGCGCAGAACTTGAGACATTAAGCAGGTGCTAAGCGTTGAATGCGTTACCGCCTGCGATGTCAGGCAGCAAACTGCAGGCCGTACTGGTTGCCTTTTTTCCACACGCATTGTGCGGTATTTTTGCCAAAGCGCTCGCTTTCAATGTTAATGCTATCACCCTTTTTCAACTCGCCGTTGTATTGAATGCGTGCGCCACCGCCCTGGCTGAAATCCAGCAGCTGGCAGTTAGCAGCAAGCTCTTTTAATGTCAGTTGCGCCAGTGGTGTGTCAGTTGCCATATAGCGGATTTTAGCGCGCCGGTCGGCCAGTTTGTCGGCGACGGGGAAATCCGGGTTTTTTGGCCGGTAGCTGCCTTCGGCTATACGTTGATATACGCTGTCGTGAATACTGACATTAATCGGTGGGTTGGCCGGGTCGCCATAGATGCGCCGCATCGGCTCACCTGCGCCCATTTTTTCCAGCAATTTATAACTGATGGAATAGGAGTCGTGTGGTTGCATATGCAGATCCGGCTGGCACAGGGTCAGTAAATAATCATCATTAAACTCCAGCCCTAATGCACAGGCCTTAATTAACATCCACTGCAAGGCAATATCAGACAGCCCGCATTTTTCGTAGCCACCGCCAATATCCGAATGCACGCCGGCAAACCAGCATTGCTCCATATATTGATCGTCGTTCAGGCTGCCGGTCCACAGGTCCGGTGTGAAAGGTGCGCGGCGTTCATCCAGCGCCAGGGCGTGGTAAGCGTGTTTTACCATCGGGCTGATACGGGTATTGTAAAAGCCCACCCAGGGCCGGGTTAGTTTACCCAATAACCGTGTCGGGGCTCCCAAGGCACCGACGGTATCGAATACACCTACCATGTGAATATCGGGTTTGTAATTATCATCGTATTGCGAGGCTGGCCGCTGTTCCGGTGCGGTACGGTAGTACTGGTAAGCTTTTTTCAGTTGATCCAGACCGTGTTTTTCAATCAGGCCAACACTGTTTACCAGCCCGACCAAAGCCCTGGCGGTAAAGGCGCCGCGGCTAAAACCAAAGAAGTACAGTTCATCACCCAATTGGTAGTTGTGTACCAAAAAACGGTAACCCTCCAGCACATTGTGCTCCATACCGTAACCAAAGGCGCCACCGATATATTTGTCTATCATGTCGCCGGTACCAATACCTTGGTCATAATATACAACCTGATGCTTACCATCTGCGGCCTGTGGTTTAATACTGCGGACCAGTTTGGTCACATTAGTCGGAAGCTCGTCCGGTTCGTTCCAGGTACCATCACAACATATAATTATCCGTTTTGTCGCTGGCATAACTGTGCTCCTTTGCTCAGAACAAACGGCATATCGCTTAGCGACAACGGCGCCGGTTGGTCAGCAAAGTATAGTGCATAATGGCTAAAAAATGAGCAGTTGGCAGTTTCAATAGCCGGAGGCAGCGTCAGAGGTTAAAGCGCTGTCCAGCATGCCGGCCTGATACAGAAACAACAGCAGCAGTACTGACAGTAACTTGGTAAAAATCACTATCCAGACGCTGTCTTTAAAATCGGCATTGGTGGCGCGCATCAGCAGGTAAATATAGGCCACTATTGCCAGCAGCCAGCCGTAGGTAGGGATAAGCGAGATTAATGATACAACAAACACCACTGCCAACAGCACTTTCAGCTCTGCCTGTACCAGGGCCAGGCGGCTGGCTAAATACATACAACAAGATGTCAGCAATACATCCAGTGCAAAAATAATCGCCGTAACGCCCATGCCGTAATCCTTTTACTGCAGCAAACCGGCGTTCAGGCTAATACATTATTGCGGTGCTGGCAATTTACTGCAGCAGCTGTGGTGGCAGATCCCAGCTGGTGGTTAACAGTTCACCCTGCCAGGTTTGCAGCGTAAGCCAGACTTTGTCCGTGCTGCTTAGCTGCTGTGGCGCTATGGCATGCACATGCTGGCCGTGGCGGCTGCCGTGCAGTATACCTTCTTCACCCTGTTGCAGCTGTGCCAGTGGCAAGGCAGCCGGGCCAATATTTAAATAGCCCTGACGGATGGCGCTGATATCGCCTTTGCTGAACATTAGCATAAAGTCTTTTACGTATTCGTCGTGGTGCGCATAGGGCGGTTTTAAATTTAGCGGCATAGGTGCTATTTCAAATTCACCTACTTGTTGTGCCGGCCAGGCTGGCGGGAATTCCGGCGTCAGCGACTGATATAAAAACCAGAATGGCAGAATCAGTACCAGGCCATTTAGTTTGTATTTATGGCGTTGCCAAAAACTGTTACTACGCGCCATGATTAATCTCCTGCAACGCGGCGGCTATGCGGCTTTCACGCACGGCTTTTACCGTGCGGCTGCCCCAAATCATAAAGCCGGTGATCGACATGCCCGACAAAATTAAGCCAAATAAAAACCAGATAGCTTTGGTCCAGATGCCGCCAATAGTGCCGTAGTGCAACGGATCGGCAATATGCATGACGGTTTGCAAAGCAGTCATCGACTGCGGCGATTTTTCGTGCGCAATGTCGCCGGTCCAGGGGTTGATGCTGAGGTTGTAAGCTTGCTCGTCATAAAAAATGTGCTGGCCGCCGCCCATCAGGTTATACATACCGCGGTTATGCTCGGGCAGCATCAGATAACTGGGACGAAAATCCGGAAAGCGCTGCTGCGCAATCTGCATCGCATCGGCAAAGCTGACCGGCGGTGTTTGTTGTGTTGCCGGCAATTGCTCTACGGCTACCAGCGGCGCATGCGGTTCTATATCAATATCGGCATGCCACATTACCGCCTGTACCAAATACCACAGGCCGGTGGCGCTCATCAGCATTAAAAACCAGATAGACCAGACGCCGGCCAGCCGGTGTAAATCGGTAAGCACGGTTTTTTTGCCCTGGTTTAAGCGAATTTTCGGCCGGGTAAAGCTGCGCCAGAAGTTTTTGTAGATCACCAGGCCGGTAACTAAAGCGCCCAGCATTACCAGCGCCATTGCTGACACCAGGTAATAGCCGACGCTGTAGCTGCCTGGCCAGGGAAACAATAACCAGCCATGCAGGCTGCGCATAAAACCAATAAAGGTAATGCCTTCATTGATTTGCTGAATTTCGCCGCTGTACTGGTTTACGTAGGCAATAGCAAAGGGCTTATCGTGATCGGTAAAAATCACCGCATTGACCAGATAAGGCTCAAATACCATTACCGTACCGACATCGGCAGTTGGGTAGGCTTGTTGCACTTTAGCCACCAATTCCGCTACCGGTTTAGCCGGCAAATTATCCGGGTTAGTTGCGCGCGAGGCCGGGTTGGTCAGCCAGGTCAGTTCATGGCTGAATACGGCAATAGTGCCGGTTAAACAGACAAAGCAGAAGATCAGCCAGATCGGCAGCGAAAACCAACCATGTAACTGAAACCAAAAACGATTGCTGAGTTTTGCCATTGTGCTGTGCCTGTGTACCTGACTTCTGGGCAACTATATTAATGTTAATAGGAATCCTTATCAACCGCTATTGTGATTGATACTAATTATCATTTGTACTGTTGCGCTTGCTAAACGCCATTACAGGGCTGTCAGCGCGCTGTGTTTTGCTATAACCGCTAGCTGTTTTTTAATAAAAAAGGCCGCAATCGCGGCCTTTTTATCATCAACTTTCAACTTAGAACGCCCAGGTTACGCCCAGGCTGAAGTTACGTGGTGCACCGTAGTTATACTGTTGGGTTAAACCACTGTAATAGTTTTCATCCAACAGGTTATGCACATTTAACTGCAGGGAAAGCTGCTTACTAATCTCATAACGTGCCATCAGACTAGCCAGCACAAAGCTGTCTTGTTCAACCTGGTATGGCAAACCAGTTACCGGTAGCGCCATTACATCACTGTACGACTCGCTCTCCCAGCTTAAACCACCGCCAACCGTTAAACCCGCCAGCATGTCGCTAAACTCATAGGTGGAAAACAGGTTCAGCTTCTTACGCGGGTGGTTAACATTAATGTCTGCGCCATCGCGATCTTCAGCAGTAAACTGCGAATAGCCGGCACTGATATTCCAGCTTTCGTTAACGCGACCAATTACTTCCAGTTCAAAGCCTTTACTTTCTGAGCCTCTGGCGGCAAACGACGGAAAGAAGTTATTCGCCGGATCATTGTAGTCACTATCGGCCTGCGCCAGGTTGTCCTGTTCTATACGAAACACGGCAAAGGCGGTTTGCAGTGCGCCGTCGAGGAAGCTGCTCTTCACGCCAATTTCCTGATTGCTGCCGACTATGGCATCGAGGAAATTACCGTTGCGATCATAGGCATTTTGCGGTGTAAAAATTTCGGTATGGCTGGCATACAACATATGGTCTTCTGCAACCTGATAGGTTAGGCCAACATAAGGCACAAACTTATCGTCACCAAAATCCAGCGCTGCACCGTAGTTTATGCCGGCACGTTGCCACTCAGTGTAGCGGCCACCGGCAATCAGCTTAAGTTGTTCAGTAATGGCAAAGCGCGTTGCTGCATAGAAGCCACGCTGATCGGTATCCAGATTAACCGCCTGTTCCGCCGTTGTGGCCCAACCCGGCTCAGCCACGCTGCCGTCCCACTGATAAAAGTTACCGGTACCGGGCCAGACCAGGGCGGCATGGGTTTGCACTTCAGATTGCTGTCTGCTGTCTAAGGCACCCACAACAAACTCATGTTCGCGGCCGAGCAGAGCGTAACTGCCCTGTAGCTGAATATCGACGCTGGTTTGTTTGCTAAAACCGTCACTGTTATACGGCCAGGCGATCAGGCCTTCACCGCTGTCTTTGTCGGCAGCGCCATAGATATACAGCAGGCGGGTATTGGCGGTGTTTTTATTGTGATTCAGGTTAACTTTGAGCTGCCAGCCGTTATTAAACTGCTGAGTTAAACTGATAAAGTGGTTTTTGCTGGTCGAATCCCAGCGCGTCCAATCTGCGGCGGTCGTAGTATCACGATCCCAGTCAGTTGGCGTGCCATCACTGAATAATGGCGGCAGTGCACCCCAGGTCGAGGCTGTTGGGTCATTATCCTGATAGCTGCTGCCGAGGCTTAATGTCATGCTGTTGCTTAAATCGGCATCCAGCACGCCGTACAGTACGGTTTTATCTTCTTTGGCCAAATCGCGGAAGCTGTCGCTGAGCTCTTTTTTCGCCACGATACGGGCGCGCACGTTGCCATCACTTGTCAGCGGTGTGCTGATATCGGTAGTCAGAAAGCGTTTGTTCCAACTGCCAATACCGCCGTTAACGCTGCCAGTCAGCTCACGGGCGTTAGCATGCTTGCGTACTAAGTTAATTGATGCTGACGGCTCACCGACACCGGTTAACAGGCCGGTAGCGCCACGCACTACCTCAATCCGCTCGTAAATGGCGACATCGGTAATGGTTTCGCCGGAGTCACCGGCCAGGCTCCAGGCCATAGGTACGCCATCGAGCTGAAACTTATCGATATCAAAACCACGGGCGCTGAACGTATTACGTGTGCTGTCAAAGGATTTGGATGATAACCCCGGCGTTTGTATTACGGCATCAGCAATAGAGCTGATGTCTAAATCCTTTATCCGCTGTGCTGTCATCACACTAACCGATTGCGGTGTTTCCAGCAGGGTTAGCCCCAGGCCGGTTGCAGTATCGATGGTTTCATTTACCGTGTATTGGCCGCGTACGGTAATGGTTTCCACTGCTTTGTCGTCGTTTTTCTGCGTATCAGCCGCAATAGCCGCTGCGGGTAAACACGCCAGTTGTATTGCCAGCACCAGTTTTAGTTTTTTCATCGAATACTGCATGACCACCTCCAAAAAGTTCCGATGATCATACATTAATGATAACCATTATCAATAGTATTAAGTTTAGCTTGCGGTAAGCCGCTCCTATGGGCGGTTAGTTTAAATTGCGGCTGCTGTTAACAGCCTACTGTTTCGGCTCAGGCAAAGCTCAGCACCAGGCTGATAATCACTCCGGTAACAATGAGCTGCAGCAGGCAAAAACCCATAATATCTTTGGCTTTTAAGCCGGCAATGGCCAGTACCGGCAAGGCCCAAAACGGTTGTATAAGATTGGTCCAGGCGTCGCCCCAGGCTACGGCCATGGCAATGCGGCTAACATCAGCGCCCAACTCCAGCGCCGCCGGCAACATTACCGGCGCCTGCACTGCCCACTGGCCGCCACCGGAGGGCACAAAAATATTCACAATACCGGCGCTGATAAAGCTCCAAAAGGCTAAGCTTTCAGCGCTGGCAAAGCTGATAAACCACTGCGACATACTCTGTGCCAGGCCGGATTGCACCATAATAGCCATAATGCCGGCATAAAACGGAAACTGAATAACAATACCGGCGCCGCCGGCAATCGCCTGTTGCAGGCTGTGCAGTAAGCGCCTTGGCGTGCCGTGCAGTACTATGGCAAGAAACAAAAATAAGAAGTTAACGATATTCAGGTTCAATGTGCCGCCTTTAGCAAAGTACTGCACTAAGTAGGCAATACCGGCAAAGCCGACCAACAAAGCCAGCACCAGGCTGTTCTCCAGCTTATCGGCCGGCCGCGCACTGCCGGTGTCTAACGGCTGAGCAGGCTGTAGTTTTGCCGGGTCAACATACACGCTGTCGCCTTTTGCCGGTAACATCAGATAATTCACCAGCGGTACGGCAAGAAACAGCAGCGCGACTAACAACAGGTTGAAGCCGGCAAAAATGGTTTCGCTGGTCGGAATAATGCCAATTTGGGCTTCGCTGAAATGGTTTGGTGTGGCGATAGTTAGCGGCACTGAGCCCGCCAGGCCGCCATGCCATACCACAAAACCGGAATAGGCACTGGCCACCAGCAGGCGGTAATCGACCTTAATGCGCCGTGCTAAGGCTTTGGCAAATAAAGCGCCGACAACTAAACCAAAACCCCAGTTTAACCAACTGGCAATTAATGAAATTACCGTTACCAGCACTATGGCCTGGCCGGCCGTTTTTGCCAGTGCGGCAAGACGGTTTAATATGGCTGTGATCAGCGGCGTATTAGCCAGCATAAAGCCGGTAATCAGTACCAGCAGCATCTGCATGGAAAAACCGAGTAAGCCCCAGAAGCCATCACCCCAATAGCCTATAACGGCCAGCGGGCTTTGCTGCTCAAACAACACTGCTGCGGCAAAAACCACTATGCTGAGTAGTAACACAAAGATGTACGGATCGGGCAGGTAGCGTTCTACCAGTTTAACAAGGGGTTTGGCAGCGGCGTTTAGCATAGTAGACTCATTATTCTGTTATTTGTCCGGATGGTTAACATGACTGATTTTCGCAGTAGCGCACAGTACCAGACAACCTTAGCGCAGTTGGTTGAAAAACTGCAATCCGACTTTAGCCTACCGGCAGTCATTGGTATCAGCGGTGCTCAGGGCAGTGGCAAAAGCACCCTGGCTACCTTGCTGGCGGCAGAGTTACGCGCCACAGGTTTGGCGGCGCAAACGGTATCGCTGGACGATTACTACCTGAGTAAAGCCCGACGCCAGCAATTGGCGCTGCATATCCATCCATTGCTGGCGCAGCGCGGTGTGCCGGGAACTCATGATATTGAGCAAGCAATTAACGATGCCAAAGCGGTGCTGGCCGGTGTGCCGGTGATGTTGCCACAGTTTGATAAAGCGTTGGATGAGCCTGCGGCTACCTTACCGGCACAAACACTGGATATCCTGATTGTTGAAGGCTGGTGCCTGGGTGTAACGGCGCAGGCTGAAGCAGAACTGGCGACACCGGTTAATGAGCTCGAAGCACACGAAGATGCTGACGGCCGCTGGCGGCAATACGTTAATACGCAACTGGCCGGGCCTTACGCAGAATACCGGCGCTTAGTTAAATCGCTGCTTTGGCTACAAGCGCCGGACTGGGATTGCGTCTGCCGCTGGCGCGCCAAACAGGAACTGCAGCTGTGGCAAAACCGCGGTACAGGTATGACAGATACTGAACTGGCACGTTTTATGTTGTCATTTCAGCGCTTAACACAAGCCAGCTGGCAGCAGTTGCCACAGCAGGCTGATTATATTATCAGCCTGGATTCGCAACAAAATATGACATTAATCAGCAGCAGATAATTAATGCCGGCTGAGGTTAAAGTTATCAAATAGCAATTGACAGCGTTGTCATTTTGCCGTTAGGCTGTTTTTCAAACAATAAACGGGGAAAAACTATGCGCTATTCATCACTTGCTGTGTTGCTGTTACTGGCGGGCTGCGAACAAGTTGTTGTTACCAGTGGGCAGCAAAGCTCTGCAGTAGCTGACCAGGCCGGGCTAATGTTTGACGATTTTAATTATGCCGATACCGACGCCTTACTTGCTAACGGCTGGACGGCGCGCACGGAAACCGGCCACCCCGGCATTGCCGGTGCCGCCTGGTCAGCTGAGGGCATCAGTGTGCACCCGGCTCCGGAGGCTGCACAGTTTGGCATTGCCCGTATGAGCTCAATAACCGATGGTAGCGGTGCCGGCACCCGCCATACGCAAATTTGCCATGCACGTAAATATTTATATGGCACTTATGCTGCGCGGGTGTTTTTTCGCAACGAACCCACTTATGGCCCGGATGGCGATGAAGTGATCCAGACCTTTTATGCCATCAGCCCGTTGGCCGCGCCACTTGACCCGGATTATAGCGAAGTGGATTTTGAGTATCTGCCTAACGGCGGCTGGGGTGAAAACAGTGACAGTGCGATGTGGACCACCACCTGGGAGACCTTTCAGCTGGAGCCCTGGACCAAGGTTAACGAATACAGCCGGGTACCGGGTGATTATGCCGGCTGGCATACGTTGGTGATGAATGTTACCGCTGAGGCGGTACGCTACTATGTCGACGGTAACTTAGTCGGCGATCACAGCGCTGCCGTGGCACCGGAAGTGCCGATGTCGATGAATTTTAATCTGTGGTTTATGCCCAAAGGCGCCGATGGCTCGATTGGCCCGATTGACTCAACTGAGTCGCGGCAGTATCAGCAGGATATCGACTGGGTGCTGCATGTTGAAGATCAACTGCTCAGTACCACTGACGTAGAAGCCAAAGTCGCCGCACTGCGTGCAGGCGGACAACGTGCTGTCGATCAGGTGGCCGATAAAGGTTTAGCGCCTTACTGCGGTTTGTAAGCAATTCTACTTAAGCTCTGCTTTACCACGGCTACTTAACGTAGCCGTTTTACTTCTGAGTACTTGTTGCTGTCAACATTCCTGCGGTACAGTGGGCAGTATCAGAATGCAACAAAAACGTTATGATATGGCAATACGTTACAGTTTTAAAAACCCGGAAATGATTATTGCCGGCTCGGCACTGATCGTCAGTTTAATTACTGCCTTTGTTAGTATTTACTCTGCGTTTATTGACAGGGCTTATGCCCGTTCTTCCGTTTGGCCGCGGATAGAAATTGCCAGGGGCCATGATAGTAAGAGTTATTTTCGCTACCTGGTATCAAACAACGGCACCGGACCAGCGCTTATTCAGTACGCCCGGGTAACTTATAACGGCGAAGCCATCCCAAATTGGCAAACCTTGTTCGCCAAGTACGGCATAGCAAACGAAGGTATGGCGCAGTCGCATATCGGCACTACGGTGTTACCGGCACAAAAGCAGATTAATCCGGTAGAAATCAATAATGCAGCTTTCTATAGTAAACACTACTCTCAGGATCATCTGATAAGCATAGAGCTATGTTACTGCTCTATTTATAATGAGTGCTGGCTGGTCGATCGTGAAAATCAACCGCAGCCCGTTGCCCAGTGCAGCATAGACGACAGCCAACGGTTTTTGCAGTAAAGATATGTCACTATGCCAATAATGCGCCGCTTGTTGTCCCGCTTAACTGAAGATTTCCTGCTACTGACGTTGTTATTATTGCTGCCGCTATTGTTATGGCTACAGCCCACAGCGCCGTTTGATGTTGTTGCATTGGTTGATTGGCATACGGTAACGGCGCTGGCCGGTTTAATGCTGCTAAGCCGGGCGTTGGAAGACAGCGGTTATCTGGCCCGTTTTGCCGCCTGGTTGCTGCCGTGTTGCCATTCAGAACGCATGCTGGCAGTGTTGTTGTTATTGTTTGCAGCCCTATTGGCGGCTATCGTTACCAATGACGTAGCCTTATTTATTCTACTACCCATTACGTTAAGCATTGGCCGTTTAACCGGGTTACCGGTAGGGCGGCTGATTATTTTTCTCGCGCTGGCGGTCAATGCCGGTTCCGGTTTAACGCCTGTGGGCAACCCGCAAAACCTGCTGCTGTGGCAGGCCTCCGGCTACAGCTTCTGGCAATTTACGCTGATGATGGCGCCGTTAGCGCTGAGCTTATTGCTGCTGATTTTGCTGTTAAGCGGTGTAGCTTTTGGCTCACACAAGTTCAGTATTGCCGTGCCGCATAATAACAACAGTGATAACGGTAGATTGTTTGGCTGGTCGCTGGCCGGGTATCCGCTGTTTATTCTGGCGATGGAATACCAATTGACGCCCTATGCTGCGCTAGCCGTACTGCTGGCCTATACCCTGTTTAAGCGTGTTGTTATTAGCGGTATTGACTGGCTACTGTTGCTGGTATTTATGCTGATGTTTATTGATTTAGGCTTGTTAGCGCAATTACCGGCAATGCAGCAACTGGCGGCTCAGTTAATGGCGTTGCCAAATGGCAGCTACACCGGTTCAGCACTGTTGTCGCAGCTTATCTCCAATGTGCCGGCGGCGATTTTTCTGCAGCACTTTACTGATGATTGGCGTGCACTGAGCTGGGGCGTAACAGTAGGCGGCTTTGGTTTGGCCATTGGCTCGCTGGCGAATTTAATTGCCCTGCGGCTTAGTAAACAGCCAGGGCTATGGCGCGAGTTTCATTACTGGTCGCTGCCGGTGTTTGCCGGCAGCTTAATGTTGGGTTGGCTGCTTAGTTAAAGTCTTCTGCAAGTGTATTCAAGTGCGCCAGCTCAGCGGTTTTTAACCGCACTTTTTGCTGCAACCGGTAAATGCCAAATATACAGGCCGGCGATACAATCAGGCTGTAAAAAAGCAGCAGCGTCAGTGGTGTGTCTTCCAATTGCCACAGGTGTAATAACCACAGGATCAGCGTAAACAGTATAAGCGCCACACAGCTTAGCTGGGTATAGCGATAATAGCGCAGGCTAAGCTGGCAGGCCTTAAGCCGGAAGTGCAGTAAGCCGCTGCTGCTCCAGTTGTCATAGGCCAGTATAGGCCGGTGTACCTGCCAACTGATATAAACCGTACTTAACGCCCCCAGTGCCAGAAACAGTGCCGAAATGCCCCCTAACCAGCCGGGCAGATTAAACAGCAACAACAGCGCCGTAACGGCCATAATCACCGCTCCCAGCCACTCGCCATACATCAGCAGCTTTTGCTCGCGCTGGCGCTGGCTGGCCTGAGCTAAATCTGCGCTGGTTGGCGCCTCTTCAGCAGGCGTAACTTGTTGCTGCCAGCTTTTTGCCAGCGCGGCAAAGTCAAAATTATCGGCCATCTTGCATTAACTCCATCAGTTCTGTTTTGGCGCGGTTAAGCCGCACCCTTACCGCACCCTGGCTGATCTGCAGAATGTCTGCTATCTCCGGTGCAGCCAAATCTTCCATTGCCAGCAAAATCACCTGGCGGTTAGCCGCTGATAAGCGCCGCACCGCCTGCATTAACTGCTGGCTTTGCTGCTGCTCATCCAGTTGCTCTGACGGGCAGTCATCCAACAGACTTTGTTGTATCTCGTCATCTAAAGGTTGCCACTTGTGGCGCTGCGCGCGGGCAATATGGTCTACCGTTACATTATGCACGATGCGAAACAGGTAGGCCCTTGGCAGCTCAGCCGCCTGTAACCGCTCAGCCGCCTGGTGCAGCGCCAGGAAAATATCCTGTTTTAAATCCTGCCGCGCTGCCGGGTCGGCTTCGTTGGCCAATAATGCGCGGCAAATGGCGCCCTGATGCTGTTGCCACAGCTGTAATACAAAATCGCTCGCGCTTTGCGCGCTATTCAGTCCTGTTGTCAAACGATGCTGCCTTGCTGTTAAGTGCTGTGTCTGGTTACGCCGCTTTTTACTGCGCCTACCCGTTAAGTCTGTTGATTGCCGCCAAGTGTTACATAAAAAAATAAAAAAATAATCTGTAACACCTGAAAAAAAATCAACGACTTAACTGATGACTACTTTATAACAACGAGGATATACAAATGGAAACCTTACAACAGTTGATAACACCCTTTACGACCGCATGGTACCAGGCCGATAACAACGAGTTAGTATCTTTCGGCATCTTCTTTGCGGCCATGTGGCTGATTGCCATGGTGATTGAAGCGGCCGTTAAAAAAGCCACTAAGGAGGACTAAAACATGGAAACCTTAAACCAATTTATCGCTGCTTTTAATACCGCCTGGCAACAGGCTGATGTGCTGTTTTTAGTTGGCTTTGGCCTGTTCTTTTTAACCGTATGGTTTTTACCCTGTCTGTTGGCACTGCTGTTTAACCGCCAGCATTTGGGCAAAATTGCGTTGCTGAATATTCCGGCTGGTTTTTCCTGGATAGCCTGGCTGGCGCTGTTGGTGTGGGCGGTTACCGGCAAACTGAGTAATAGGCTGGCCGCTAAAGCCCGGTTAAAACCGGTGCTGTAATGGCCAGTGGTAAACTATAACGCGACACTATCACCTTCGTTTAAAATCAGCAGCGGCACCTGGCTATCCAGTTGCTGCTGCATATGTAACAACCGCAGTAGTGCCGAGTGTGAGCTGATATCACCCATCTGCCAGCTGGCGTTGCCATAACCCCAGGGGATCATTACTTTGCAGCCCAGCTCATTGGCTACCATCAACGCATCTTCCGGAGTCATATGCACGGCGCGGTAATTCGGGCCATGGTAAGATGCTATCGGCAGCAAACAGATATCTATCGCGCCGTATTTTTGCTTAATATCATTAAAATGCTGCGAATAGCCGGTATCGCCGGCAAAAAACAACTTTGTATTATCATGTTGAATCAGCCAGCCGGCCCATAGTGCCTGATTTTCATCACGCAGAGTGCGGCTGTTAAAGTGCCGTGCCGGTAGAGCATGAATACTCAATTCTCCTTGCCGGGCACTGCTGTACCAAGCCATCTCCGTAGCATTGTAGCCACCGCCAGGCAGATAGGAAGCCATGCCATAAGGTAGGTAATAATGTGCTTTGGTGCCAATGCGCTTAATATCGCGGGTACTGAAATGGTCATAGTGTAAATGAGAGTAGAGTACCGCATCTGTAGCAGCTAAATGTTCTGTGCTGAGTGTTGGCGTGGTACGCCGCGCCCTGGTTCCGACTAAATGTGCGGCCCAGTTCACCGGCCAATCAAACTGACCGGTAACCGGATCCAGCAGTAACTGCTGGCCATCCGGTGTCTTAATGCTGAAACTGGCATGGCCCAGCCAGTGTACGGTAAAACCACTTTTTAGCTCTGGCAAGTGTTGCTCACCGGTGTAGCGGCATTGCTCAGCAGAAGGCTGGCAATCAACCAGTGGATGTGGCTGATAGCAATTTTGTTCACAGTTGGCCGGATAGGGAATATTGCCGCGGTACATATTCTGAAAATAACCGCCGCTTTGCACTATGTTGGCGGCGTTGTCGGGTTTCCCGCTTACTTGCTGCACTTTGTTCGGTGTACTGCAGGATGGGATAAAAGCGATGCCGGCAAGCAGCATCGCTAAAAACAGAATACCCGGATTCGATCGGTCAGGCATCTGAAGCTTTACTCAGCTTTTTCTCCAGCTTCTCGATTTTTTCCTGCGCTTGTTCACGATAACGGGTTAAGCGCTCAATGGTAGCGGCAGCGTTATCTTTAACAAAGCTAACCTGTTGCTCCAGTTGGCTTTTTTGCTTGGCAAGCTTGTCCTGTTCCAGTTGCATATCATGCACCTTGTCGCGCTGCTGTTGCAGTTCTTCACGCAGTTGCTTGATGGTTTCGCGCTGTTCGGCCTGGTGGTTCGCGGTAATAGCGCTTTGCTCTTTCAGCATGGCGTTATTTGATTTCAGCTGGGCCAGGGTGGCGTGAATATCGGCCTCGTCGGCCTCGTCACTGACTTGTGCTTTTTGCATCGCGTCCAGCTGTTCCTGCACTTTTAATGCGGCATCACGTTGCTCGGCGGCTTCGCGTTTTGCGGTTTCGCGCTCTTTTTGCAGCGCAGATATTTGTTTCTCATACTCATCCAGCTGCTGTTGCAACTTTTCAAGTTCAGCAGATGTGTCGGCAGATGGAGCTTGTTGCAACTGAGCGCCGTCAACAACGTCTTGTTTTGCTTGTTCAAGCTGCTCAAGGGCGGTGTCACGCTCTTTTATCAATGCTTCTGTGCGTTTTTGCGACTCCGCCAGCTGCGCCAACGCAGTATCGCGCTCTTCCAGCAAAGCGTTATGTTGATCCGCCATACCGGCTTGGTCTGCTATTACACTGCCCTGATCATTTGATGATTTTTGTAATTGATCCAGCTGTGCCTGCAACCGCTTGGTTAACGCGATGGCCTGGGTTTCAGTTTTAGTGGCTTGCTGCAGTTTGCTTTCAAACTCATCCAGCATCGCTTGCAGCTCGGTAACGTCATGCTCGCGGGTTTGCAGGTCCTGTAAAGCTTTCTTGCTGGTTTGTTGCGCGGCTTCCAGCTCGGCTTTTACCTTAGCCTCCGCTTGTTGTAGCGTTTTTATTTGCTGCTCTGCCTGCTCAGCCGCTTTTAACTTTTGTTGCAGCGGTTCCAGCTCTTGCTCGGCAGCAGCCAGCTCGGTTTGTAATTGCTGCAGTTTTTGCTGGTTCAACTGCTGTTCGTTTTGCAGTTGTTCTTCCAGTTCATCCTGGGCTTGTTGCAGGCTAATTACTTTCAGCTGGATCTCTTCTGCGGCTTTCTTAGCTTGTTCTGCGTCTTGTTGGGCTGTTTTTAATTCGGCTTGCAGTGCCGCCAATGCTTGTTGGTTGCTTTGCAGCTCCTGCTCAGCTTTTGCTAAGGCTTGTTGTTGCTCATCCAACAGCTTCTTCGTACTGTCCAGCTCCTGCTGCTGGTTTTGGCTCAGTTTAACGGCGTGGTCACGTTCTTCGTTCAGCGCGGCGTACTTTTCAGCCTGAGTCGACAGTTGTTGCTGTTGTTGCTGCAAGCTGTTTTCCAGCTCGGCTTTGCGTTGTTCTAATTGCTCAGCTTGCTGTTGCAGTTCGCGATTATGCTCTGCGGCCAGCACTTCAGCCTGCATCGCTTGTTGCAGTTGCTGGTTCAGTTGGTCGGTCAGTTTTTTAGCATATTGCTCAGACTCACGCTGAAAGGCGCTGATAAAGTCGGCGCTAAACATGCTGTCTGTCGGGGGTTCAGCGGGGGCCGGTGTGCGGTTTGCCTGTTCATTGCGCCACTTCTGGTAATGCACCACCAGGCTGGCCTGGGCGCCGGGTACCTGAGAAATTAAATAATCTAATGAAACGGGTTTGCCTGTTTTATGCAGTTCATCACAGATTTTCTTAACTTCACTATATTGCATGGTTTATTTATCCAACTGAACTGAATGGAAGTACTAAAAAAATACCGCTTTGTTATCGGCAACATTTTAAGCACTTTTAGCTTAAAACCAAATTTAAATTACATTTTCTTTGCAACCTGGTCGCTTCAGGACTAAATTACTGTATATAAAAACAGTTGAGTGCCACTATGATCCTGTATATTGCAGAAAAGCCGGCATTAGCCCGGGCCATTGCTGCTGTGTTGCCAAAGCCGCAGTATAAAGATAACGGTTTTATCCGCCTTGCCAATGGTGATGTAGTGAGTTGGTGCATTGGCCATTTATTACAACAGGCCGAACCGGAAGACTATAACCCTGACTACAAACGCTGGCAAACCACGCACTTACCCATAGTACCGCAGAAATGGGTGTTAAAGGTACGTAAGTCAGCTGAACAGCAGCTTAACGTACTTAAAAAACTGTTAAAACAAGCAGATAGCCTGGTGCATGCCGGCGATCCCGACCGCGAAGGCCAGCTGCTGGTCGACGAAGTACTGTCCTACTGTGGCGTTAACGGCGCAAAATTGGCCAATACGCAGCGGCTGCTGATCAGCGATCTGAACCCGCCGGCGGTTAAGCGGGCTCTGAGTCAGTTAAAGCCGAATAAAGATTTTGTGCCCTTATCCACGTCGGCATTAGCCCGCAGCCGTGCTGATTGGTTATATGGCTTAAATATGACGCGGGCTTATACTTTGCAGGGGCAAAAAGCCGGCTATCAGGGCGTATTATCGGTTGGCCGCGTGCAAACACCGCTGCTGGGGTTGGTGGTAAGGCGGGATCTGGAGATTGCAAATTTTGTCGCCAAGCCGTTTTACCAGGTTGTGGCGGAGGTAGAAACCGCTGATAAGCAACGTTTCTCCGCACTATGGCAACCCAGTGCGGCCTGCGCGCCATGGCAGGATGAAGAAGGCAGGGTATTGCTGAAGGCTCTGGCGGAAAAAGTACAACAGAAAATTACCGGCCAGCCGGCAGCAGTAAGTAAGTTGCAGCACAAAGACGGTAAGCAGGCTGCGCCACTGCCGTATAATCTGTCAGCGTTACAGATAGACGCCGGCAAGCGTTACGGTATGACAGCACAGCAGGTGCTGGACAGCTGCCAACAATTGTATGAGCGGCACAAGTTGATTACCTATCCGCGTTCTGACAGCCGGCATTTGCCGCGGGAGCAACTGAAACAAGCTGTTGAGGTATGTGGTGCTATAGCAGCCAACGACCCTGATTTGGCCGGCGCGGTGCAGGAGGCAAATACTAAGCTTATCAGTAAAGCTTGGAATGACAGTAAAGTAGAGGCGCATCATGCCATTATTCCGACCGGGAAACGCCAGCCGCTCAGCCGTTTGAATGTGGCGGAGCAGCGGCTGTATCAACTGATAGCGCGGCAGTATCTGGCGCAGTTTTATCCGCCATTTTGTTACAGCGATACCCTGGTAGAGTTAACTATTGCCGGCGGCAACTTTATCGCTAAAGCCCGCACAGAACAGGCAGCCGGCTGGAAGCAATTATTTCGCCGCGATGCAGAGCCAACACCGTTGGATGAGCAAACCGACCCGGCGATGCAGCAAACCGCCTTACCAGCTTTAAAACATGGCCAGCAATTACTCTGCACAGCTGCACAGCTATTGGAAAAACAGACGCGGCCGGCGCCGGCTTTTACCGATGCCAGTTTGTTAGCCGCGATGACCGGCATCAGCCGTTATGTCAAAGATGAAGCGGTGCGTAAAATTTTGCGCGACACCGATGGTTTGGGCACGGATGCAACCCGCGCCGGCATTATTGAATTGTTATTTAAGCGCGGTTTTTTACAGCGCCGTGGCAAGCTGATTAATGCCACCGATACCGGCAAGGCACTTATCGCCGCCTTGCCGGAGCAAGCTTCATTGCCGGATATGACAGCCCGCTGGGAAGCGGCACTAAATGCTATTTGCCAACGTGAGCAAAGTTACCGGGCCTTTATGCAGCCTTTGATTACCGAGTTATCACAGTTGGTGCAGCAGGCCGCCAACGTTACGCCAACCGGTTTGCCGGTACAAAATGCACGGCGCTGGCGTGGTGGTAAAGCTGCGGCTAAAGCTAAAAGCGGCACTGCCAGACGCAAGGCTGCTAACCGCACTGCCGTTAACCGTACAACGGCAAAGCGTAATTAATTGTTATCCTGCTGGATTTTTTTTTGCAGCTTGCCTTATGCTGCAGCACAAATAACCAAACAGGAAACAATACAATGGCCACAAAGCTGTTAAAAATGCTGCTGGCAGCATCGCTGCTAAGTTGCAGCGGTCTGGCACAGGCAACCATAGTAGAAGTAACGACTAACTTAGGTAAGTTTGAAATTAACCTGTACGACGAAAGCACGCCGGTAACAGTACAAAACTTCCTTAACTATGTCAGCGCAGAGCGCTACAACGGCACGGTCATTCATCGCTCTGTGCCGGGTTTTATTATTCAAGGCGGTGGTTTTGAGTTTGACCAGCAGTTACCCCTCAAAACCAGACCAACCAATCCGGCCATTATTAACGAGCCGAAATGGTCTAATGTACGCGCTACCATTGCTATGGCAAAACAAGCTGGTAACCCAAACAGTGCAACAAACCAGTGGTTTATTAACCTGAAAAACAACGCTTCTAATTTGGATTTCCAAAACAGTGGTTTTACTGTCTTTGGCCAGATCAGTAGCAGTGATATGGATGTAATTGATGCTATAGCTTCACTACCGCAATATGATTTTTTTGCATTTAGCTCTACTGAGAAAGACGAGCTACCACTACGCAACTACTCCGATTCGGACTACGATGACAATAAACCACTGGTTGCAGATAACTTTGTCGTTATAGAGTCTGTAGTGGTTGTTGATAATCGCACAAACACCATCTCAGGTCTGACGCTGGTACCAACCACTAATAGTGGTAGCGCCGGCGGTGATGAGAGCAGCAGCGGTGGCAGCTTTGGCTGGTTTTTGCTGCCGTTAGGCTTATTGGCATTTAGACAACGCCGCTAATCAGCGTTGTAACCCGCAACGGAGCTTCGGCTCCGTTTTTGTTTTGGCTACAATTATTCCGTTTTAAAGCATTTGGTTAGATAAATTCTTTATGTTGTTTCGCTGGTCATCCTAGCGATGTCATCTACACTTAATCCACAGTACTTATGCCACAGTATAGGCTGTGTAGATGAGGGTAGCCTGATGATATTGTTAGTTGGTGGAGAAAAGGGCGGTAGTGGCAAAAGCTGCCTGGCACAAAATATCGCAGTATATTTTTCGCGCGAAAAAAACGCTAACGTCATGTTGGTAGACTGTGACCCGCAAAGAACCTCGTCAGACTGGGTGCAGGAGCGGCATCTGGACCCTGCTCTGCCGTGGATTAATTGTGTGCAGATGTACGGCAAAATCCGTTACGAACTAAAAAGTCTCGAAATGCATTACGACGTGGTTATTGTGGACTGCGGTGGCCAGGATAGTGTGGCCTTACGGTCTGCTATGGTCGTGGCAACCCATGTATTGCTGCCACTGCGGCCGAAACGCCGTGACTTGAAGACCTTAGAGCACCTGGAAGACTTAGTCAGTGCCTGTAATGTAGTGAATCCGGATATGATTGTCGGCTGTGTTATTACCCAGGCACCGTCGCTGCCAAACCAAGCCGGGCGTATTCTGGACGCAAAAGAAGTATGTAAGTCATTTAATATCCGCGTGTTAAATGCCATTACTTATAACCGTAACACTTACGATGACAGTGAAGAGAAAGGGTTGTCGGTCATGGATGTAGAGCCTGACGGCAAAGCCGCGCAGGAAATACGTGATATAGTGACTGAGCTACTGGCTATGAAGGCGATACAAGACGATGGCGCTGACAGATCTGAAGAAAAAGTCGCAGCCGCCCGGTAAGCCCGGTTTTACGGCAGACGAGTTTATTGACGACGCAAACAATTATGCGATGGGTATGCCGCGTATTGTCAGTTTGCGCCGTCAGTTACCCCAGGATGATGACAGCAGCCGCTTGCCAATGCGCCATGCCACTTTTACGCTGAGCCAGGAAGCGATAGACGCGCTAAATGAGTTAAGCAGGGTAACCGGCGAAGCGAAGTCTAAGTTGATCCGGCAGCTTATTTTACAAGCCGGCAGAGCGGTAACTGTGGATTTAACCGATTACAACAGCCGCCATCCAACCTCAGAGCAGGATAAATAGCAGCAGTTCGGTATTACTTTGCCAGAAAGGCATAGGCGGTTAAAAATGCCGTTTCCTGGAAGGCTTTCAGGCCGGTGGCTTTAAAATCTACCGGTATCGGATGACGCTTTAATTTCTCTTTCAATTCGGTAGAGCTGATAATGCTGCATTGGCAACCGGCAATCAGTTGCAACGCAGTCTCTATTTTAAAGCCAACTGCGCCGCCGGCAAATTTGCCTTTTTGTGGCCGGTCTTTAATCACCAACTGGGTAATTTGATAATCTTCGATAAATTTGGCAAAGGTGAACTGAAAATGGCGCATCTGCTGTTGCTCCTGATCTTTGCTCAGGGCAAAGCGGGTTTGGCGGCAATCCGGCAGTTCAAATAAACCATCTTTTAGTGTCATCAGGCAAATAATGGCTTCACTGCCTTTAATTTCGATTCCGCATGTGCGCATGGGCAGTCCTCTGTTTAAGGTTGGTTTAAATTGTCGTAATGGCTTTCAATGATCTTGCAGCTTTCTCTGAGCGGCTCACCGTACAGGATCGGATTAAAGTCTTTATTTACACAATAATCACGGCGGAATCTTTTCAAACTGTCGATACTGGCTGCTGCTTTCTCTAACTGTGCCCGCTGTCCGTCACCCCATTGTTCTGCCAGGGTAGCCAGTTGTTTGCGCGTACTACGCAGCGCAGCTTCTTTGCTGTCTCCGGCAATGGCGGCTTTATCCATAACCAATTCAAACAGCTGCTCTTTATGTGGCCTAATCAAGTCATGATCGGAAAAGGTAATAACTAACAACACCACTACAACCAGCCAGAAGAACTTTTTCATCAGCTTACATACTCCGGTAACACAACGGCGCCATTGTAGCGGATCGCGTAACAATCTGCATCGTAACGACGATGATATCTGCAATACTGTCAACTTTGTTTGCAGTATTTGTAGCTGCTGTCATCCTTGTTTACGTTTTCAGGCTGATTTATACCAAAAAAGTACCTGGCCGGCAGGCATGGATATTGCTTTGTCACAGGTCAAAAAATCCGGTGTCCAAGCTGTTATACTCTGCAGCGGACACAACAAGCAGTAAACGGAGTCATTGGTGGATCAGCAAAAGATAGATATCAGAAACATTCCGGTACATGTTGAGGTACATCAGCCTGCTGCAACCGGGCAGTATAATCCGCGTGACCGTATTTATGTGCGTGCAGTTAAAGGCCTGCATCAGGCGATCCGCCGTTATATGGGCTTTGTGTTTATGGGGCTGTTTATGTTGCTGCCCTGGCTGCGCTATGACGGCCATCAAGCCATTTTGCTCGATATTACCGAGCAGAAATTTAATATCTTTGCGCTGACGCTATGGCCGCAGGATTTTACCATTCTGGCATGGATTTTTATTATTGCCGCCTATGCGCTGTTCTTTATTACCGCTTTTTACGGCCGGGTCTGGTGTGGCTATTTGTGCCCACAGTCGGTGTGGACCTTTATCTTTATCTGGTTTGAAGAAAAAATTCAGGGTACGCGCAATCAACGGATGAAGCTGGATACCGAACCCTGGTCTGGCAGCAAATTTGTTAAAAAGGCGGCTACCCATTTTTGCTGGCTGGCATTCTCCTTGTTAACTGCACTTATTTTTGTCGGTTATTTTACGCCGGTCGGGCCCTTGTTTGCCGAATTCTTTACGTTGCAGGCCGGGTTTTGGGCGGTGGTATCGGTGTTGTTTTTTACTCTGTGTACTTATGGCAACGCCGGTTGGATGCGCGAAATTATGTGTACGCACATTTGTCCTTACGCCCGCTTCCAATCAGCCATGTTTGACAAAGACACCTTTACTGTAACCTATGATGAAAAGCGCGGCGAAAACCGCGGTCCGCGCAGCCGGAAAGACAAAGACTATAAAGACAAAGGCTTAGGGGATTGTATCGACTGCAACCTTTGTGTGCAGGTGTGCCCCACCGGCATCGACATCCGCAACGGCCTGCAGTACGAATGTATTAACTGTGGCGCCTGTATTGATGCCTGTGACGATACCATGACAAAAATGGGCTACCCGACAGGGCTTATCAGTTACACTACCGAGCACAGCTTAAACGGCAAGCCAACCAAAGTACTACGGCCCAAGCTGCTGGGTTATTTGCTGGTGCTGATAGTGGTATGTGGTGCCTTTGTCTGGACACTGTACAGCCGGGTGCCGTTTGAAATGAATATTATCCGTGATCGCGGTGCGCTGTTTCGCGAAACCAACGAAGGCCTGGTTGAGAACACCTACACCCTGAGTATCTCGAATAAGTCGCAGCAAGCAGTGCAGTTTGATCTGAGTGTGGCCGGTGGCGCAAACTTTAGCTGGATAGGGCCGCATCAGGCCAGCCTGAACGGCGGTGAAACGCGCAGTGTAACCATTAGTTTAGCGTTAGACCCTTACGCCACGGAACAGCGCAGCCTGGACATCAGCTTTACCGTGCAGCAAACGGACAATCCGGACATTAAACTTGAGCAAGCCACGAAATTCTTTGTTGGCCGTTAAGGAGCCCTATGACGGCCTTTGATTTTTCCACGCTGCAACCTGATTTGATTATTGATGCTTTACAGCAGCTGGGGCTGGATGTCAGCTCCGGTTTGCTGGCACTGAACAGCTACGAAAACCGCGTCTATCAATTTAGTGCCTATCGTGCGGATGCGCTGCGGCCGGAGAAATTTGTGGTGAAGTTCTACCGGCCACAGCGCTGGAGCGCACTGCAGCTGCAGGAAGAACATGATTTTGCTTTTGAGCTGGCGGCAGCGGATATTCCGGTGGTAGCACCGCTGAAAATAGCCGGGCAATCACTACTGCAATACGGCGGCTATCACTTTGCGCTGTTTCCAAGCCGCGGCGGCAGAACACTGGAAATCGACAATGATGATCAGCTTGCCATGTTGGGCCGTTTTCTCGGCCGTATGCATCAGGTAGGTAAGGCGAAGGCATTCGCGCAGCGCCCGGCATTCAGTGTCGAAAGCCATCTGTTGCAAAGCCGCGACGTATTGCATGCACTGGAGTTTATTCCGGCGTATTTACGCCCGGCCTTTGATACCGCACTTAACCAGGTTATTGAGTTGGCAGCTCAACAGTACCGCCCGGGGCAGCTGATCAGGTTGCATGGCGATTGCCACGCCGGTAATTTGTTCTACGTCGATGAAGGCCCGTTTTTTGTTGATTTGGATGATTGCCGCAGCGGCCCGGCGATCCAGGATATCTGGATGATGCTCTCCGGTGATCGTTTGCAACAGCGCGATACGCTTGAACTTATGCTGGAAGAGTACGAGCAATACTGTGAATTTGACCCGGCTGAACTAAAGTTAATTGAACCGCTGCGCGCTATGCGCATGGTGCATTATATGGCGTGGCTGGCACGGCGCTGGCAAGATCCGGCCTTTCCAATGAACTTTCCGTGGTTTGCCACAGACAAATACTGGGAACAACAATGTGTAGCGTTAAAAGAACAGTTGTTTTGCTTACAACAAGCACCGCTTTCACTGGTGCCATACTACTGAGTTTTTGTTAAGCTGTGGCTTAATTGCCTACCAAAGGACATTACCCAAGATGAAAAAGCTGTTATCTGTATGTGTATTTGCGTTGTTGCTGCCGTTGGCGGTGTCTGCCAACAGTAAGTTTCAACAGGGCAAACATTATGATGTTATTGCTGAGCAAGCTACGCCCAAAGCTGAAGTAAAAGAGTATTTCTCGTTTTACTGCGGCGGCTGTAATGCGTTTGAGCCGATAGCCCAGAGCCTGGCAAAAAAGCTGCCGGCCGATGCTGAGTTTAAGAAAGTCCATGTTGATTTTATCCGTGCGGCATCGCCTGAGCTGCAAAACACGTTGGCCCGCGCTTACCTGGTAGCAAAGAGCCAGGGTAAAGGTGACCAGGTAGCCAGTGCTATTTTTAACCAGATCCACCGCAACCGCGCCCCCTTTGCCAATGAAAACGATATCCGTAGTCTGGTGCTGATCCATGATATTGATGGCGAAACCTACGATAAAGCCATGAAGAGCTTTTCCGTGCGTGGTGCGGCTAATCAGATGAAGAAAGAGCAAGATGAGTTATCTGAAAAACGCATCTTAACCGGCGTGCCTATGCTGGTAGTAAACGGTAAGTATAAAATTAACAACGCGGCGCTGGATAAGAGAAATATGGAAGCCGAATTACAGGAGCTGGTTAACTACCTGCTGCAAAAAGACGCTTAAACCGGTTGATGCATACCAAGGCAGCGATAAGCTGCCTTTTGTTTATGCAGAACTCAGCGCGGTACCTCAATGCGTTGTTTTACGTATTTCAGCTGTGCCACTATGGTAAAGGTCATAATCACCAGCAGCGACCATGAGCTCCACTTACCCAAGTGCACCACCGACCAGGCACCGAGTTGGTTCGGGTAGCTCCATAACCCCATAAAGGTGCTGATATTTTCTGCCAGCCAGATAAAAAAGCCCACCAGCACAAAACCCAGCAACAGCGGCATGCTGCGTTCGCGATCCAGCGGCGTAAAGTACACCACAGTGCGGGCATATAGCCCCAGGGTAGCGGCCGCAATGTACCAGCGATAATCCCCGATATAATGATGGCTGAAAAAATTAGCATAAATTAACAGCGCCACCAGCACCGCCATCCAGTACGGCGGATGATGCATCACCCGCTGCTGCATTAAGCGCCAGCTCTGGATAATATAACTGCCCACCGCGGCATACATAAAACCGGCAAACAGTGGTACGCCAAATACCTTACTGTAAGCAAAGTCGGGGTAACTCCAGGACTGAATGGCGCCTGAGGTTTTAAACACCTCCAGCGCAAAACCCACCAGATGAAACAAGCAGATAGCTTTTAGCTCATCAACAGTTTCCAGCTTGCTCCACACCATCCAGTACTGAATAAGCAGCGCCAATATCAGCAATACATCATAACGCGGTATCGCCAGAATGCCGCTGCGTGGCACCAGCAGTACACAAGCAAAAAACAACGCGACAAATAAACAGGCCCGCGCCTGCTTCAGGCCAAAAAACCACAATTCCCAGCAGATGCGACGCAAGCCGTGGGTATCGGCCGGCGGGGTAACCTGCATCAACCAGCTATCCAACCGGTTAACGGCAACAACGGAAAAAGATGACATAAGCAGTCCATGGCAAAGTGATAACTAAAATTACCCTGCGATAACGCCGCAGGCAAGCGCTTATATAAAAGCTTATGTTAGAGTAGTCAGCTGAATTACCGCTGAGCAACGCTATGAAAACCCTATTAATATCAGCTTCAGGCTTTGGTGATACCGCGGCCTGCATCCGTGTATATATCGCTAACCGGCCACCCATGGCAGAGTATGCCGGCTTACAGGCAGTGCAAGCACTGCACAGTGGCGAGATAGAGCTGATCAACCGGGCTTGTGGTAATGGCTGGCGCAAGGTATTTAATGTCTATGCCAAACTACTGTTTGTGCTGGATGCTAAGCAATTTGCCTTTGCGCAGCAAGCCGGTAGCTGGCAACAATATCGTGAGCAATATTTATTGCAGGCCGGTAGCAGTACGGCATTAGTATTTAGTGCGCCGGATCTTAAGCCAAAGACGAAAACCGTACATATTATTGCCGGCCGTGCTCATGCCAAAGCATTGCTGGAGGCCGGTTTACCGGCACAGCTTAGCTGGTTGAATAATGAATTTGCCGTAGATAAACACAACCGGCTGTTAGTCTGTCCTTACTTTGACTATCGCCAGCTGAATAACGAAAAGTTGGCTTTTTTGGCACAGCTGATTAAGGCATTAGATGAATAACAACTCTTTAACGGTACAACTACAGCAACTGTGCACTATGCTGCAACCCTTGCAGTTTGGTGTCGGCGGCAGTTGCCTGTTGTGGCAACTTGGGCTGGAAAATACACCAAATGATATTGATATCGTTTGCACAGAGCAGGATTTTGCCCGGATATGCCAACTGTTGTCCGTCAGGTTTACGCCGCAGACAACACCTGCCCATGCCGAGTATGTTTCGGCGCATTTTGCCTGCTTCAATCGAGAAGGTTGGCCGGATATTGAAGTCATGGCCGGTATAGCGGTAAAACAGGGTGATGCAGTAACCAACTGGCAATTTAATCCGCAGCGTTGCCACTGGCAGGACAGTATCTGCTGGATGCCGCCGGCTGACTGGCTGCAATTGTATCAGTTGTTTAACCGGCCGCAGCGGGTAGCGCAGTTGCGACGCTATTTGGTGCAACTGCGGTTAAACAGCCTGAGTTAGTCGGTTATTTCCACTGAGGTAGGCACCAGTTGATACAGCGTTACCGGCTCTGTGACTTTTGTCGGGTCAAATACGCTACCGCTTTTTTCTGCCTGTTCTGCCAGATAATCAATACTGGCCTGCAAGTTCATCGGTAGCGGCTGAAGGCGGCCGTGTGCATAAGCTGTTTTGCCCATACTGCTAAGCGGAAATACCATATCGCCATCGCGTACTTTGATGCGAAAAGCCGGTTCATCTTCCGCTGCTGCCAACGTCATCCAGCAGCCTTGTTTTTTACACACAGCCTGAATTTTGCCGCTAACCGTAATCTCCTGCTGCAGATAACCTGCCGGGTTGGCAATGATCTCAGCCACCGGTACCACCCTGGTTTTATCAAACGCCGGGCCAAAGCTCAGCGGCGTTGCTTGCAGCGTAAATACGGCGCCAGCCAGCAACATAGTAAAAAGGTTTTTGCCCATATCATCTCTCCTTGTTGATTAGCACTATTGTCGTTGCTGCCAGGCGCAAAGGCAAGTTTGCTTGCATGATCTATATTTATTATAGAATTGTAAATTATTATTTTTAAGTTAGCTTTTTTGCGTTATAACTAAACGAAGCGATACATTCACCCAACGTGGAGGCGTTATGTCGACCTTTGATGAAGACGGCATGTTGATTGACGATAAAATCTCATTGAAACGTTATACCAGCATTGAGCATGGTAATTTAACCAGGGTTAGTGCCGTTGTGGTGCACCAAACTGATGCTCCTACGGCACAGCATACTTTTAATGCATACAACTCCGGTGGTAATGGCGCGCATTTCCTGATCGGCAAAAACGGCCAGATTTACCAGACCGCCAGCACGTTGAAACGTTGTTATCATGTCGGCCGATTGATTAAATCAAAGTGTCTGACATTGGATAAAAATAGCTGTGACAGCGTTGAAATGGCAAAAATACTGGCAAAGTCATGGAGCAATCAGATTAAAGCGCTGGATGCGCATGAGCGACAAAAAGCCTATCCGGATCGCTATCCGGTGAACTCAGATGCGCTCGGTATTGAGCTCGTAGGCAAGCATGTGAATGACACTCAGTACGAAGCCGTAACGCCGGCCCAAAATGAAGCATTGCAATGGTTGCTTACAGAGTTGTACTCCCACTTTTCGCTGACAAAAACGGATGTATATCGTCATCCGGACGTATCTTACAAAAATCCGGGTGAAGCAAAAGGAGCAAACTGGTAATGCGGGTGCTTATATTATGCAGTTTATCGTTATGGTTACCGGCATGTGGCAGCCAGCAACAGTCATTTGATTCTGACCAAATCGGTTCGCTGTATATTGCCGACTTTGTTTCAGATGCGCCTGAGCAATGCCGTCCAACGGATGTTGATCTCAGCAATATAGAGGTAAAGCAGTTTTTTAAGCAGGCACGTGAGGTGGCGCATAAAATACTGCATGATCATTATAACTATGCTCCTTGCGCCATTGAAGGTACGCTAAAGTACGGGCAGCAAAGTTGTAACTGGCAGGTGCGGGCCGGTGCGACTGGGCATATCCAGTGCGGTGAAGAACATCGTTATTTTGCCTGCGACGATTGTGCAGCGCTGTTTAATACAGGTGAAACAACAGAGTAAACCAGAGCAGTGTAATAATCTCAGAAACAATAAGGGCGTAATCCTTCGGATTGCGCCCTTTTCACTTTTACTAACCTGGCTGCTCTCATTGCCAATTCCTTGCGTAATTTATCGCCGGTGTTTGCTTTAAAAGTAATCAAACGGTTTCTATTTGTGAATTTTAATTGAACTTTAATTTACATTTGAAATTCCTGCCGCTAGTATGCGCGCCGCAATGACCAACTTAGGGAACTAAAACAATGACGTTAAAGTATGTATTACCTGTTATAGCACTGACTGCCTCAGCAGCACTGTCTGCCGAAGAATATCAATTATTCACCAGTCTGACTGCAGATCACGAGCGCGCTAGCGGTGATAACGAAACCAACTGGAAGCTGGACGGTACTTATTTCTTCGATAAGAAGCAAACCTTAGGCCCGTTGGATCAATTTGAATACATCAATAAAGTCAGCAATGTAGATGCCGGCTTTAATCGCAGCAACGATCGTAACTTCTGGAATGTTGGCGGCGAATACTTTGCCGATAACAAATTAGTGTTTTCTGCAGAGCACAGCCGTACCAGTGGTTCTTACAGCAATAAAGTAGGCATTGGTTACCTGATCTCTGACGACATTATTGTGCGTGCAGAAGCAACTAAGCCAAAAGATGGCAGTACCTCATACCTGTTCTCCGGTAGCTATAACCACCAGTTGCAAGGCAACGACTATGTTGGTTTTACTGCCAGCGTTGATGACGAGTTTGATTTCTTCACTCTGAGCAGCAAATACTTTGCCGCCTTGGGCGAAGACCGTTATATCGCTGTAGGCGTATCATTAGCTGACAACGACGGCAGTTCAAGCTGGGGCGCAGCCGCAGATTACTACTTCTCTAAAATGACTTCAGTGGGCGTTAGCTACAATAAAGCAGACGACTACAGCCTGAATGCTAAACACTTCTTTAACCGTAACTGGGCATTAGTGGCTGGCTTTGGCAGCAACACTGACAGCTCTGATACTAAAGTTTACAGCTTAGGCGTAAACGGCCAGTTCTAAGTTTTCCTTGGTAGCTACACGAGTGTTTTGGGGCAACAATAGTTGCCCCTTTTTTATGCTTGTTAGTCCAACAGCGGCTTTAAGTAATGTCCGGTATAGGACTTCTCACAGGCTGCGACCTGCTCCGGTGTGCCGGCGATCAGAATTTCCCCACCGCCGCTGCCGCCTTCGGGGCCGAGGTCGATAATCCAGTCAGCAGTTTTAATCACATCGAGGTTATGCTCGATAACGACGATACTGTTGCCATGGTCGCGCAGCCGGTGCAGTACGTTCAGCAGTTGCTGAATATCGTAAAAATGCAGGCCGGTGGTGGGTTCGTCCAGAATATACAGCGTTTTGCCGGTGTCGCGTTTACTCAGCTCGCGCGCCAGTTTTACCCGCTGCGCTTCGCCGCCGGACAAGGTCGTCGCCGACTGGCCGAGTTTAATGTACGAAAGGCCAACGTCCATTAAGGTTTGCAGTTTGCGGTTAATCGCCGGTATCGCTTCAAAGTAGGCCAGCGCGTCTTCCACCGTCATATCCAGCACTTCATGGATACTTTTGCCTTTGTATTTTATCTCCAGCGTTTCGCGGTTATAGCGTTTGCTTTTACACACATCGCATGGCACGTACACGTCAGGCAAGAAGTGCATTTCTACCTTAATAACACCATCACCCTGACAGGCTTCGCAGCGGCCGCCTTTGACGTTAAAGCTGAAACGCCCGACCTGATAACCGCGTGAGCGCGATTCCTGGGTAGCGGCAAACAGCTCGCGCACTGCAGTAAAAATACCGGTGTAGGTAGCGGCATTGGAGCGCGGGGTACGGCCTATCGGGCTCTGGTCGATGTCGATCACTTTATCAAAATGATCGAGGCCTTTAATCGCGCGATGCGGCGCCGGATCATTACCTTCGCCTTTATTCAATACACGGTGCGCCACCCGAAACAGCGTATCGTTAATCAGCGTGGATTTACCCGAGCCGGACACCCCGGTAATACAGGTCATCAGGCCAAACGGGATGGCAATATCGACATCTTTTAAGTTATTGCCGGTAGCACCTAATACCTCCAACCATTTTTTACCCGGTTTGTGACGCTTTTTCGGCACCTCTATTTTACGCGTACCGGATAAATACTGGCCGGTTAACGAGTCCGGCGCCGCCATTACCTGTTCCAGCGTGCCTTGGGCGACGATATTACCGCCATGTACACCGGCGCCCGGGCCGATATCGATAATATGGTCAGCCATCCGCACCGCGTCTTCATCGTGTTCTACCACGATCACAGTATTACCCAGATCGCGCAGGTGGCGCAGGGTGCCAAGCAGGCGGTCGTTATCGCGCTGGTGTAAACCAATAGAGGGCTCGTCCAGCACGTACATTACGCCGACTAAGCCGGCACCAATCTGGCTGGCCAGCCGAATACGCTGCGCTTCGCCGCCGGATAAGGTTTCGGCGCTGCGTGACAGGTTAAGATAGTTCAGGCCAACGTTAACCAAAAAGCTCAAGCGGTCCTGAATTTCTTTTAATACTTTTTCGGCAATCTGCGCGCGCTGGCCGGTGAGGGCCAGTTGCTGGAAAAATACCATACAATCGCCAATCGACAGCTCGACAATTTGTGGCAGGTTAGTCTGGCCGATAAACACGTGGCGGGCTTCTTCGCGTAAGCGGGTGCCGTTACACCCCGGACAGGCCTGATGCGCCAGGTACTTACTCAGCTCTTCGCGCACCGAGTTTGACTCTGTTTCGCGATAGCGGCGCTCCATGTTTGGCAAAATGCCTTCAAACGGATGGCTGCGCTGCACAATATCGCCGCGATCGTTCAGGTATTTGAAATCAATTACCGTTTTACCGCTGCCGCGTAAAATAGCGTCCTGCTGCTGTTGGCTTAAGCTGCTAAAGGGGACATCCAGCGCAAAACCATAATGCTCAGACAAAGATTTCAGCATCTGGAAGTAATAAAAATTACGCTTATCCCAGCCGCGTATCGCGCCGCCGCTAAGGCTTAATTCGGCGCTGACAATAACTTTGTTCGGATCAAAATATTGCTTTACGCCCAGGCCGTCACAGCTGGGGCAGGCACCGGCCGGGTTATTAAAGGAAAACAGCCGCGGTTCCAGCTCCACCATGGAATAACCACAGCTGGGGCAGGCAAAGTTGGCCGAAAACACCAGCTCGGCGGCATCGGGCTCGTCCATCAGTGCGACTTTGGCCACGCCGCCGGATAACGCCAGCGCGGTTTCAAACGATTCGGCCAGCCGCGTTTTTACGTCATCGCGCACTTTAATCCGGTCGATCACCACTTCGATGGTGTGCTTTTTGTGTAGATCCAGCGTTGGCGGATCAGATAAATCACACACCTCGCCGTCGATCCGCGCGCGGATATAGCCTTGGGCGGCCAGGGTTTCCAGCGTTTTTACGTGTTCGCCTTTGCGCTCCTGCACCACCGGCGCTAACACCATTAATTTGGTACCTTCGGGGAAGGCGGTAACCTTGTCGACCATCTCACTGATGGTTTGTGCCGCCAGCGGTAAATCGTGCGTCGGGCAGCGCGGCTCGCCGACGCGGGCAAATAGTAAACGCAGGTAGTCGTAAATTTCAGTAATGGTGCCGACAGTAGAGCGCGGGTTATGCGAAGTGGACTTTTGCTCAATCGAAATCGCCGGTGATAAGCCTTCGATATGATCGACATCGGGCTTTTCCATTAAACTTAAAAACTGTCGCGCATAAGCTGATAACGACTCAACATAACGGCGCTGGCCTTCGGCGTAAAGCGTATCAAACGCCAGCGATGACTTGCCGGAACCGGATAAGCCAGTGATAACAATCAGCTTATCGCGCGGAATGGTTAGCGAGATGTTTTTCAGGTTGTGGGTACGGGCCCCACGGATATCAATTTTGTCCATTATTACTCCAGCTTAATCGCGCCTGTGCTTACGTGCTGAGCCTGCTTTCAGTTCTTTGGGTGCAGTAGTAACTGCGCAAAACTGTACAAATATACACTATGCAACCACAAGAAAAAACCTGCCGCCAAATATTAACCGCTGCTGGCGATAGCCAAGCTTTGCGTTTATTGTATGGCGGCGCGCGCCCACAGATAAGGACATGCCGATGCAGGCAACCATTTTAGTTGTTGAAGATAATAAGGAAATCCGCTTTTCTGCTCGTTTTGTGCTGGAAGATGCCGGCTTTAGCGTGGTGGAACTGGAAAACCCTGTGCAAGCCATGGCCTGGCTTAGCCAGAGTGATGCCAGTGAAAATAGTGCCGATCTGATTTTGCTGGATATGAATTTCAGCCTCGACACCACCTCGGGTGAAGAAGGTCTGCAGTTTTTACGCTGGCTACAGCAACAGAGCAGTAAAATCCCGCTGGTGGCGATGACAGCCTGGTCGAATACCACGCTTGTGGTGCAGGCAATGCAACTGGGTGCCGGCGATTTTATTGAAAAGCCCTGGCATAACCAGCGGCTGTTGCAGGTAATCCGCCAACAACTAAAACTGGCGCAACTGCAGCAACATAACAAACAACTGTCGGCCGCCTTTGCCGATCCGGCCAGCCCGCTGCTGGCACATAGCGAAGCGATGCAACGGCTATTACAGCAACTGACAGAGGTGGCGCGCAGCGACGCCAATATTTTGCTCACCGGTGAAAACGGCAGCGGCAAAACCCAGCTGGCGCAGTTTATTCATACTAAATCACAGCGCGCTAATGCGGCCTTTATCAGCGTGAATATGGGCGCCATTGTCGACAGCCTGTTTGAAAGCGAAATGTTTGGCCATAAAAAAGGCGCCTTTACCGATGCTAAAGAGGCCAGAGTCGGCCGCTTTGCGCTGGCACAGGGCGGCACGCTGTTTCTTGATGAAATAGCTACACTGCCACTAAACCAGCAAGCCAAATTATTGCGAGTGCTGGAGTCCGGCCAGTATGAAGTGGTGGGCAGCAGTGTAACCGAGCAAGCCAATGTGCGGCTTATCAGCGCCAGCAATGCCGATTTTGCTGCGCTGCTGGCCAGTGGTCAGTTTCGCCAGGATCTGTATTACCGGCTAAATACGCTGCAATTTACTGTGCCCGCCTTGCGGCAGCGGCCGGACGACATCATACCGCTGTGCCGCTACTTTTTGCAGCAACACGGCAACCGTTATCAAAAACACAACTTGCAGCTAACCGCAGCGGCCGAGACTGCGCTGCGCCAGTATGGCTGGCCGGGTAATGTGCGCGAACTGAGCCATGTGATAGAGCGCGCGGTACTACTATGCCAAACGCAACAGATCAGTAGCAGCGATTTGGCGCTGGCGGTGCCGGCAGCCGGCAATACTGGCAACGGCCAGCAGGTGCCAATAGCGCTGGAACATATGACGCTGGAACAAGCTGAATTACAGCTGATCCGCCAGGCACTGGCGCAATTCCCGGCCAATAAACAACGCGCGGCTGAGCTGTTGGGTATTACCAAATCGTCGTTATACCGCCGGCTGGAAAAATATGGCCTGGATAAATAGACGCCCGGCCTCGCTGGAGCGCCACAGCTTAGCGCTTAGCGTCGGCTTGTTGCTATGCTCGCTGGCAGCTGTTGTGCTGGCCGGGTTATGGTTTGGCCTATGGTGGCTATGGCTGCTGTTAGTCCCAGCCTGGTTGCTGTTGAATAAATGGCAGTTTGCCCGGCGCAGGCAAATGCTGGCGGCGTTTAACCGCGCCAGTGTGCAGTTGGAGGCCATGCATAACCAGGATTACAGCCTGCAAGCTAAAGCGGCTTATCAAACCGGTATTGCTGCCAGCTTTCAGCAGCAGTTGCAACAATTAAGCAGCCAGTTGCAACAACGCAAAAGCTTTTTTGATGAACAGCAGTTTTTACTCTACCGGCTGATTGATCAACTGAATACCCCCATTCTGGTATTTGATCACAAACAGCAACTGAGTTACGCCAATGCTGAATTTGACAGCTTATTTGGCCAGCCCTGGCAAAGTTTGCGTAAAGCCTCGGCGGAATTACTCGGTTTACACAGCGAGCCGCATTGGCATTTTGCTGACAGCGAGCGCCAGCGGCAGTGGCAAATCCGCCATAGCCGCTTTATGGATCAGGGCCAGCGCCATCAGTTGCTGGTGTTTATTAATATTCAGGCGGCGTTGCGTGATACCGAATTAGAGGCCTGGCAACAACTTATCCGCGTGCTGAGCCATGAGATCCGCAATTCGTTAACGCCAGTGCTGGCATTGTCCGAGCAATTACAACCTAAACTGGCGGCAGAGCGTGACCAACAAGCGCTGCAGGTGATCCGCCAGCGCAGCCAGCATTTGCAGGACTTTGTCAGCCGCTATAGCGAGCTGAATAAACCGCTGAGCATCAATCTGCAGCCGCTGTGCGCCGCCGATTTATTTGCCGCTTTGCAACCGCTATTCAGCGATGCAGCACTGCAGGCCAGCGGACTGAGCTTGCGGCTTTACTCAGATGCCACCTTATTACAGCAGGTGCTGATTAACCTGATTAAAAACGCCATTGAAGCCGGCAGCCCGCCGGGCACTTTACTGCTGCAGTTTGCCCGCCAACACAACCAGTTGCAGATCAGCGTTAGCGATCTGGGGCACGGCATCAGTAACAGCCGTGACCTGTTTGTGCCGTTTTACACCACCAAAGCCCAGGGCCAGGGCATCGGCTTACAGCTGTGCCGCAATATCGTACGCCAGCTAGCCGGTGAAATGAGCCTTGCGCCGCGCAGCGACGGCCAGCAGGGCTGCTGCGCTACCATCAGCTTACCCTGGCATGCGGCTGATGCTGGCTGCTGAGTGATCTGCAATAAGCGTCCGAAACCGGAATAGCGCGTCCGAAACCGGACGCTATAGCCATAAATTACAATGCCAAAACCAAATTAATTTTTACATATCAAAGCCTTAACTTATTGGCATAAGCATTGCTCTGCCATGGCAGGCCGTTACCGCACACTGCCACTTGTTATTACAGAGAAATGCAATGGACGTAAAAAAAGTAAATACCAAACCGCGCTGGAAAAAACCGCTGCTGGCACTGAGTGCCCTGGCCAGTCTGGCGCTGCTGGGCAGCCTGTGGGCCTCGCCCGGCTATCAGCATAAAACCGACCGGACTGCGTTACTGCTGGCACAGGTGCAGCGTGGCGACTTGCAAGTCAGTGTCGATGCTTATGGCGTGCTGCGCTCTGACAAGCAAACCCTGCTCACCGCGCTAACCAGCGCCACCGTGCAGCAGGTGTTGCTGCGCCCCGGCGCTCAGGTCAGTGCCGACAGCATTATTTTGCAGCTGAGTAACCCCGAGTTACTGCAGGAAGTGGAAGCGGCAGCCATGGCGTTGTCACAAGAAGAGGCAAATCTAAAGCGGTTAAAGTTGGCTAATCAGCGCGAGCGGTTAGCCGAGCAAGCCGTAATGGCTGAGCTGGATGCCAATTTACAAATGGTAACCTTAAGACGCAATGCCGAGCAGCAACTGGTCGCCGATGGTGTAGTGTCGTCACTTAGTTACCAAACCACAGTGCTGCAACAACAACAAATGCAACAACGGCTGGATTTACAACAGCAACGACTGGCGCAATTAGATGATGTTATTGCCCAGGCCGACATTATTCAGCAGGAGCAAATTAACCAGGCGCGAACCCGTTACCTTACTATGCAGCAACGGGCTGAACGTTTAACCGTGCGCGCCGGTATGGAAGGCGTGTTGCAACGGCTACCGGTAGAGCTGGGCCAAAGTGTTGTGGCTGGCCAGGAGTTGGCATTAGTCGGCAGCGACAAAGACTTACTGGCGCTGGTGCGGGTATCGCAATCACGTGCCGAGCAGCTGCAAATTGGCCAGACCGCGCAAATTAACACCCGGCGTGAACGGGTGGACGCTGTGGTTACCCGCATTACACCGGAAGTACGCGAAGGCACTATCGAAGTTGAGCTGGCCTTTACTGAAGGCGTACCGGCCTCAGCGCGGCCGGAGCTGAATATAGACGCGCAGATTTTTACCGCCCGGCTAACCGACACCCTGTATCTGGAACGGCCGGTTAATGTGCAAAGCCATAGCAGCAGCCGGTTATTTAAAGTTACCGATGAGGGCCGCGCTTTGTCTGCCACTGCTCTGCAGTTTGGCGACGATGCCGGCCGTTATTTACAAATTACCAGCGGCGCGCAGCAAGGCGACACCTTTGTACTGTCTGATATGGCAATCTTTCGCGATGCAGACCTGATTCAACTGCAGTAAGCACGGAACAATATTAAGGAAATAACATGCAACAACAAAAAATCAGTATGCGCGGCATTACCAAGGTATTTGCCACCGATGAAATGGAAACCCATGCCTTACGTGGCATTGATTTGCAGATCTTTGCCGGTGATTTCGTGTCAATTTGCGGCCCGTCTGGCTGCGGTAAGTCTACCTTGTTGTCCCTGCTGGGCTTGCTGGATATGCCGACTGAAGGCAGTTACCAGATTGAAGGCCAGGAAGTCAGTGGTTTAAGCCTCAGTGAAGCCGCTTTTATCCGCAATGAAAAAATTGGCTTTGTCTTTCAGTCGTTTAACTTAATAGACGAGCTAACCGTATTTGACAATATCGCCCTGCCGCTGCGTTATCGGCGTAATGCAGTGCCCAAAGCCGAGCTGCAGGAGCGGGTAATGGCGTGCCTGAAAACGGTGGATATGAGCCACCGCGCCGGCCACCGGCCAAATCAGTTATCCGGTGGTCAGCAGCAGCGTATTGCCATCGCCCGTGCCTTAGTCGGCAGCCCGGCGTTGCTGCTGGTAGATGAGCCAACTGGTAACCTGGATTCGAAAAACGGTGATGCGGTAATGGATATGCTAAGCGAGTTAAACAGTAACGGCACCACGCTGTGTATGGTAACGCACGACCCGCGCTACGCCGATATGGCCAGCCGCAAACTGCACCTGCTCGATGGCCGCATTCTGGATGCTGATGGCACGCCCTTATCAACACAGGCGGCACAGGCGCAACAAGCGCCGTTACTTCAGGCCGCAGGCCAGTAATGCTGGCGTTTAGTGGCTGGTTTTGGCTCGGCGTTATAGCGCTGCAACCGCTGTGTTTGCTGCTGCTGACGTTACTGGTGGCACTGTGGGCTAACAGCAGTGCCAGCTCCGCATAAGGATAGTGAGATGTTTACCATCAAAGATTTATCTACCGCGCTGTACGCGCTAAGCAAAGCCAAAGGCTATGCGCTAACGGTGATCCTGACACTGGGCCTGACACTCGGCAGCCTGGTGGCGATGTTTAACCTGAACTACCAGATTTTAGCGGCACCGCTGCCTTATGCTGATGAAGATCAGTTAGTGGTAGGCAGCACCGCCTGGCTGGATAAAGACGGCAGCGTGATGTATCCGCGTTTGTTGCCGGTGAGTATTTTCCGCCAGCTTTACCAAAAACCTTCAGAACAGTTAAGCGACCAGGCCTTGTATAGCTTTTCCTATATCGGTATGACGCTACGCGATTTGCCGCATAGCCCACAGGTGCAAATTGCCTACACCACGCCAGGTTATATGCGCATGTACCAAATGCCACTACTGCATGGCCGGGCTTTTAGTGCTGAAGAAGATGTCGGCAGCCAGCAACCGGTGGCGGTACTGAGTGAAAAAATCTGGCGTGAGCACTATAACGCTGACCCATCGCTGATAGGGTGGAGTGTACATATCGGCAGCCAGCAGTTTAAAGTAGTGGGCATCGCCGCTGCCGACTTTATCGAACCGCGTTTGACCGGACCAGCCCGCAGCAATGACATCTGGCTACCCTGGGACTTTAGCATTGGCAGTAGCTTTGGCCCCGGTGACGTAAGCGGTGCGCACCTATACCTGGCAAAACTGAAAGACGCCAGCCAACGTCAGGTGTTCGAGCAGCAGCTGCGGCCGCAAGTTGCCAGCCAGTATCAGGACGATATCACTGCCTTACCCAGCCAGGCCGGCCGCAGCCTGGTATTTAATGCCGAGCCGCTGCGTTTAGTTTTAGAGGGTGACAGCCGTAGCCGCACCTTATGGATGCTGGCCGGTAGTCTGCTGTTATTACTTATCGCCGCTGCCAATATCACCAACTTGTTATTGTCCCGCGCCGCCCGTCAGCAACGCAGCATGAGTATTCAGGCCGCGCTGGGGGCGCAGCGTCATCATCTGCTGGGGCAGGTGCTGGCAGAGCTTAGCTGGTTAATGAGCAGCGCTTTGCTACTGGCTTTTATCGTTGCCGAAGGTGCTTACCATTTACTACAGCTTTACGCCGGTGCCATGCTGCCAAGACTGGCCGAGCTGGGTTTTGACTGGCCGGTATTAGCTTTTGCCGTCGCTATCAGTCTGCTGCTGGCGCTGGGCTTTGCTGCACTTATCAGCCGGCAAATTAACTACCGCGCGTTGCAGCAAAATCTGCAAAGCAGCGGCAAAGGCAGTGGCGTGCAAATTAGCAGCCGCACCCGTCAGGTATTAATAGGCGCTCAGGTAATGCTGGCGGCTATGCTGCTGATCTGCAGTGCCCAGGTGTTGTTGCAGTCGTTGCAACAGCTGCGCCAGCAAGTGGGGTTTGCCAGCGCAGATCGCTATCAAATTCCGATTGATAATATTACCGCCACACCGGATGACAGCTTGCCGCCGGAGCAAAGCCGTGCGCTATACCGCCAGCAAAAAGACGAGTTGATGCAGGTGCGGGATATACTGCAGCAACACCCGGCAGTAGAGGCCGTGTCGGTCAGCAATTATCCGCCGATTTCTTTTGATGGTTACTATGGCTCGGCCAGCTTTATCCCGTCACCAGACAGCCCCAACCAGCAACTGTTCAGCCGTGCCGTGTTCACGGACCAGTTTTATCTGCCAATGTTCGACATCAAGTTAGTGCAGGGCCGCAATTTTACAGCGCAGGAAGTGGCGTCACAGGCTATGGTCGTTATTATCAATCAGGTACTGGCGCAACAGCTGAAGCCAGACGGTAAAGTGCTTGGCGAAAGGCTGTATTCGACCGACGGCAGCCTGGCCTTTGAGATTATCGGCGTCAGCGCTAACCATCATTTGCCGGATGCCTGGTCGGCGGAAGAGACCGGTCGCAGTTATTTAACCCGCAACATAGGCACAACCGCCAGCCTGCAGTTGCAGCTAAAACCCGGTATGCAGCTGGACAAAACCGCCATTAATCAGGCGATGGTGCAGGTGTCACCGCATTATCGCGCCGCCAATATGTATAGCATTGCAGACAATGTCACCAGGGTGTTACTGAGCAACTATCTGGCTGCGGCTGTAACCACCTCATTGGTGGTGCTGAGCTTCCTGCTGGCGGCCATCGGTATTTACGGAGTACTGAGCTACAGCGTACAGCTGCGCCGCTTTGAGCTGGGTGTGCGGATGGCGATAGGCGCCCGGCCAGTGACAATTTTAAGCCAGTTACTCGGCGAAAACCTCAAACCGGTTGCTGCGGGTTTAGCGCTGGCAGGCCTGATGTTGGCCGCACTGTGGTTGGGCCTGCAACACACCACCTTGATGGTTGAATTGTCGGCCGGCGGCTTTGCGCTGCCGCTGTTACTGATAGTGCTGCTTACCACACTGACCTCGCTGTTATCGGTGTGGGGCATTATCCGCAAACCTGCCATTTACGCATTACAAGGACAATAATATGCTGCGCCCTTCGCTACATTCCTGGTTTCAAACTGCGTCACTGCTGCTGCGCCAGCAGCAGTTGTATGCGCTGACCATTATTTTGACCCTGGGCCTGACACTGGGCGCGCTGGTAGCCACTTTTAACCTGAATTATCAGCTGTTACTGCAACTGACCTTACTAGACAGCTTAAAACCCTTGTTATGGGCGGTGCTGTTGCTGGCGATGAGTTATAGCGCTTTGCAGCTGAGTTTGCGCCTGGGTTGGTCGTTTAACTTTGCGCAGCAGTTACAAATAGCGCCACTGCATGCAGTACTGGCATTACTGACCGTGTTGCTGCTGACAGCAGCCATTGTACTTGGTTGTATGCGGCCTTTGCTCAGCCGGCCGGCGGTACAGGCGTTACGCGGCGAATAAGGCGCTAGCCCGTACTAAGCAGAAAAAAGCCCCCGCACCAGGCGGGGGCAATACGTGGTGGAACACGGGGGAGAAAATCAGAACGTATAACTGATACTAAAATCGATACTGCGCGGCATAATATAGCGGCCGTTCGGGCTGCCGGCGCTGCGCGGATCACCTTCGGTAATGCCGTCTTTATCGGTCAGGTTAGCTACCGACAACTGGGCTTTTAACTGCTGCGTAATCTCCAGCTGCACACCTAAATCGATTTTGCTGTAGCCTTCCAGTGTTACGCTGTTGCCGTTATCGCCAAAGCGATCGCCTACCGACGCCAGGGTGCCGTATACCGTAGCGTACATATCCGCGACATCGAAGCCATAGCTGGGGGTTACCCGCAGCATCCAGTCCGGCTGGCGGATGGCCTGGTTGCCTACCACTAACGGATCCGGGTGGTTAGTAATTTCGGTATCCTGCACGGTGGCGTTCAGGTTTACCGCAAAGCCGTTGTCGGCACGGTAGTTGGCATCAAACTCGATACCCATGGCTTCGGTGGTTAACACTTCGGCCGGTGCACCCGGGCGGGAGACAAACAGCTCGCCATCTACTTCGTTATAGAACGAGGTTAGGTAAATACTGTAGTTTTGTTCGGCCCATTTGTAACCGAACTCATACTGGGTAACTTCTTTAATCAGCTTATCGCCACTTTCAAAGGCGCCGTAGTTGTCGCGGAAGTCGTCAAAAAACGGCATTTTATTGCCTTTATTAACCCTGGCAAACACGCCCATATTGCGCTGCCACATCCAGTTTACCCCGGCAGTCCAGGCGGTTTTGCTTTCATCGTAATCTACTGCTTTGCTGATATCGCCGGTTAAACCTTCATCTACCACATAGGTAATTTTGTGGTTTTCGCGGCGCAGACCAACATCTACCCGCCATTGTTCGTTCAGCTGATATTCTACCGCGCCATAAAAGGCACTGGTGTCGCCGTCGCCGGTGGCATCGATATCGTAGTCCCAGCATTCAGGGACTCCGAATTCTGCTGCAATAGCGGGAGTCGGGCATTGCACATTGTGCAGTTCTTCACCACCTTTTTCCACCACAAACCAGGATTGGTTGCCGATAGACCACCAGTCCTGTACCGAGAAGTTGGTGGCGTAATAGCCCAGGGTAAACACGGCGTTATCCGTGGTTTTGCTCAGTGCTATATCATTGGTAAAGGCTTCAATATCTTTTAATACCACCCAGCGGCCAATTTGTTGCGCTGTGGTCTCATCGTTATAACTGGCGCCGGTTGCAAAACCTGTTACCGGGCCGGTTATCAAACCAGCATCATCCAGTGTGCTGATCTGAAAAGGATTACCATTGGGCACCAGACCAAAGGTGTTGGCTTCGCCTTCAATATGGCTAAAGCGGTAGATTAAACGCCAGCTGTCGCTGAGGTCTAAATCGACGGTACCGCCGGTAATGCCACCGTTCCAGCCGCGGCCATCGCCAAAGTCATAGCTTTGTTCTTCGCCATCCGGGCCATAGGCAATTTTACCGAGGCGGTTATTCGGGCCAATCTGGCTGTAGTCGTTATCCACCCCCGGCACATTCAGTGCTACCGGCAAATGCCATACGCCGTGATCGTCGGTCTGGCGGGTATAAACATTAATACTGCCGTTATCCAGCTCTTTGGTAACGTTAACGGTAAACTGATGGCCTTTTTCTGAGTTAAAGCCGGTTTCGCGCGGGCCTTCAGAGCTGCTGATATAGCCGCCGGCCATTACGTACAAGCGGTCGGCAATTTCACCGCTAACCACACCATCAACCCGGCGCAGGCCGTAGCTGGAGGTAGAAAATCTCACCAGACCTTCTGTGACTTCACTGCCTTCTTTTAACAGGAAGTTAGTGGTTAAACCCGGCTGGCCGTTGGATAACACCGGCGTTGAACCGCCACGCAGCGCTTCCATAAAGTGCACGGTTTCATCGAGGCGGAAAATCGACGAGTTTTCTAAGAAAGATAAGGTTGGTGGCGGGAAAATCGGCGCGCCGTTGAGCTGGATAGTTAAAAATGGCGCGTCACCGGTGCTGGGAAAGCCGCGCACAAACACGTTGGCACCGGCGATACCACCTGAGCTTTCTGCCCATACGCCAGGCACTACGGTAAATAACTCCGCTGTGCTTTTCGGGGCCAGCCGGCCGATATTTTCTGCTGACACATTGGTAATGGCGTAACTGGTGTCGACTTTAAAACCAGACATACCGCTGGCTTTACCGGTAACCACAATTTGTTCTATTTCACCCTGGCTCTCTGCCGCGGAGGTGGCGTCGGTATTGGTCTGTGCGATAAGGGGCATGCTGCAAACCAGCGCCAGAGCGGCGCTGATCTTATTAAGTTTGGCTACCATTTTTGTTCTCCTGCTATCCTGTCGATGATTACAGCGGCTGTTGTTTTAATCACTTTTTGTTCAATCTTGTGCCGTGCGGATTTAACCATAGGTGATATTGCAATCGATTGCAATAGTGTGATTGATGTTTTTGCATACGATTGCAAAGCTGTTTAATCCAAAAATGGCCGGGATCTGTACTCTGGCTGCCAGCGGCGTTGCGGGGCGCGGCCTGATAGGGCATTATTGCTTGCATGACAGCAAATTACGGCGAAACTAAGTAGGTACTGTGGCGATTAAACCGGCAAAAACTATGACCTTATCTGATATAGCCCGGCTGGCCGGGGTGTCGGAGTCTACCGCGTCGCGCGCCTTACGCGACAACCCGGTAATTAACGCGCAAACGCGGCAAAAAGTGCAGCAAATTGCTGCTGATCATCAGTTTAAAGTCAATGCCACTGCGCGCAGCCTGCGCACGCAGAAAAGCCACACTATCGCTGTGATCATTTTGTTTGACGCTAAAACCCAGCAGGCGATAACCGACCCCTTTCTGCTGGATATTCTTGGCGTAATAGCCGATGAGCTGACCCGCCAGGGCTACGATATGTTGCTGAGCAGCAGTAAAACTACCGACAAAGACTGGCGCAGCTACTACTTTGATTCAAAACGCGCCGACGGCCTGATTGTTATCGGCCAGGGCGAGCATGATGAGCGGGTAGAACAACTCAGTGCCGCTGGGGTGCCCTTTGTGGTGTGGGGCGCGGCCAGCGGCACAGAGCATTTTCCGGTGATTGGCAGCGATAACCGCCAGGGCGCACAGTTAGCGGTGGCGCATTTGATTACACAAGGTTGCAAGCGTATCGCCTTTTTAGGTGATATTCGCCACAGCGAAATTGAAATGCGTTATCTGGGCTATCAGGATGCATTGCAAGCGGCCGGCATTAAAGCTGAACCAGCGCTACAGCTAAACACCGATTTTACCGCTCAGGCCGGTTTTTTGCAGACGCAGCAGGCGCTGTTTGCCGAGCTTGGCAGCCTGGATGGTATCTTTGCCGCCAGTGATGCCATTGCCATGGGGGCAATGAAAGCGCTGCTGGAGCACAACATCAAGGTGCCACAGCAGGTAGCGCTGGTAGGCTTTGATGATATTGCGATGTCTGCCTACTGCACACCGTCGTTAACCACAGTAAAACAGGACACCCATGCCGGAGGTAAATTGCTGGTAGCGCAGCTGCTTAGCCGTATTAACGGCGGCAAAGCAGCATCTCAGCTGCTGCCGGTGACGTTAATAGAACGCCAGTCCAGCTTGCGAAGCAGTTAACTGTTGTTGGTTATTGAACACCGCTCCCGCTGACGGAGCAATCTGCTTGTCCTCACAGACTGTGATGCCAGATGGGGCGACACAGAGTGTCTGAGCCCTGCCGTAGGCAAAAGGGCGAGTTGCTGTGGCGAGCCCAGCGGGTATTACAGTCTGTGCGTTATCACCTGACTGAAAATGCTAACCGCTGCTATTTAAGGTGTTGCTCATAGCTCAGTTATGTCGTTAAGCTTGATCGTCTGTACTGTCGGGTACACCTTTAACGCTCCGCTTAGCACCCTGGCATCCCCAATACCTATCGCTTTCATACCGGCGCGATTAATCGCTTCAATACCGGCCAGCGCATCTTCGACACCGATGCAGTGCTGTGGCGCCACGCCCAAACCGTTGGCGGCGAGTAAAAACACTTCCGGATCGGGTTTGCTGTTTATTACCTGGTTGGCATCGGCAATATAGTCAAATTGCGCCGCTATACCTAAACGCTCAACCACAAAGGCGGCGTTTTTACTGGCAGAGGCCAGGCCAATTTTAATACCGCTTTGGCGCAGTTCTGCAAACAACGGTTGTACGCCGGGGTACAGATCGGCTGCTGTCATATGGTCGATCAGCGCAAGATAATGCGCGTTTTTTTGCTGCATCAGCCGCGCCTCTTCGGCCTCACTTAGCGTTAAGCCGCCTTGCTGTAAAATCCAGCGCAGCGAGCCTAAGCGGTCAACGCCCTTTAACTGTTCATTGTCATGTTCGGTAAAGGCAATACCCAGCTCATCGGCCAATGCCTTCCAGGCATGAAAATGGTAAATGGCGGTATCGGTAAGTACGCCATCCAGATCAAAAATAACGGCGCGGCAGCTCATACTGATACTCCAATCGCTTTACTCACGGTTTGGCCGTGGGTTAGCGCTACAGCCTGGCTTGCGTGAAACAGCGTTAACGGCTCGCCGCTGATTAGCTGATAACTGGCCTGCTGGCTGTCGGCGCTAAACTGCAGCACGCGGCCGCGGTAACTTAAGCGGAAGCTCAGGCCTGGTAATTGCGCTGGCAACTGCGGCTTAAAATACAGGCCATCGGGGCGCGAGCGCACGCCGGCAAAACCCATTACCAGCGACATCCAACTGCCGGCCATACAGGCGATATGCACGCCAAATTCGGTATTAGCATGGTGGTTATCCAGATCCATCCGCGCGCTGTCGCCAAAAAACTCGTGTGCTCTTGTGGTGTCGCCGGTTTCGGCAAACAGAATGCTGTGAATACAGCTGGATAGGCTGGAGTCATGCGTGGTCAGCGGCTCGTAATAGGCCAGATCGCGCTGCTTTTGTGCCTGTGGTATCGCATCATCCAGCAGTAGTAGCGCCAGCACCACATCGGCCTGTTTTAATACCTGATGGCGGTAAATCACCAGCGGGTGATAGTGCAGCAACAGCGGGTACTTGTCGGCCGGGGTGTTGGCAAAATCCCACGGCTGGCGGCTTAAGAAATTATCATCCTGCGGGTGCACCTGCAGTTGCTCGTCAAACGCCAGATACATGGTATCGGCCGCCTGTTGCCATTGCTGTATTTCGGTTTCTGTTACGCCCAATTGCCGCAACAGTGGGCTCTGCTCTGCCTGCAGTTTTTGCACTATTTCCAGCGTAAAACGCAGCTGCAATTGCACCATGGCATTGGTGTAAAAGTTATTGTTCACCAGCGCCGAATATTCATCCGGTCCGGTAACCATATGAATTTCAAACTTACCACTGCGCGCAGAGAAAAAGCCCAGCTGCAGCCATAGCCGCGCGGTTTCAATCAGCATTTCAGCGCCCATCTGCTGCATAAAGGCCCAGTCGTCGGTGGCCAGATAATAACTGCGGACAGCGTAAGCGATAGCAGCATTAATATGGTACTGCGCGGTGCCGGCCGGGAAATACGCCGAGCACTCTTCGCCGCCAATAGTGCGCCACGGATACAAGGCACCACGGCTATGCGACATCTGCCTGGCGCGCTGACGTGCCGCATCCAGCTGGCTGTAGCGCTGAGTTAATAACTGCCGCGCTATAGCGGGCTGAGTCAGGCTCATTACCGGCACGACGTAAATTTCAGTGTCCCAGAAGTAGTGGCCATCATAGCCAGGCCCGGTTAGCCCTTTGGCGCCGATATTGCTCTGGCCGTTACGGCCGGCTGATTGCGCCAGGCTAAACAGGTTAAAACGAATCGCCTGCTGCAGTGCCACATCGCCCTCTATGCTGACATCGGCTTGCTGCCAGAATTGCTGCCACCACTGCTGATGCTCGCTTAGCAAGCCAGCAAAGCCTTGCTGCTGCGCGTTACTCAGTAATTGCAGTGCTTGTTGGCCCAGGTGGTCGCTGTCGTCAACATTGGCGCTGTGGCAATAGATCACCAGCTTGTGCAGCGTCTGGGTTTCGCCTTGCTGCAGTTGCAGAGCAAATTGCTGCGTTAGTTTATTACTTTGGCTATCGTCCTGTGTCAGCAAAGTAGCATTGGCCGGCAACACGTGGCTTGTTGCTGCGGCGACAATAAAATCAGCGCCTTTAGCACGGTGCAGCATCAGGCTGTGTTCGTCTTCGAATTGCTGGCTAAGCAGCGTTAAGCTGTCGGCTATCGACATGTCACCCACCCGCGGGTCATCTTTTTTATAAAAGCCCGGGTAAGCGGCATCCAGGCCGCTGGTCAGGATAACCTCAGCGGAGAAATTCAGTGCGGTAATACTCAGCTCTAGCGCCATTAAATGCGGGTTGGCCTGGGAGACAAAACGCCGGCTGGCGATACGTAACTGCTTACCGCTTTGGCTTTGCCACTCACTGTGCCGGCTAAGTACGCCCTGCTGCAAATTCAGCGTGCGGCTGTGGCTGCCGGCCTTATCAGCACTAAAGCTTTCGCCGTCGACACTCAGCTTAAGCACTTTGCCATTGGCGACCTGCAGCATTTTGTGGTTATGTTTAGCAAAACCGTAAGCGGCTTCACCGTAATGAATTGGCTCGCTACTGTACACGCCGTTTAAATAGGTGCCTTCGCAACCGGCAACCCCAGCCGGGCCGCCTTCTTCCAGCGTGCCGCGTGTGCCGATATAGCCATTGGCCAGGCTAAGCAGCGTCTCTTGCAGCAGTAAATGCTGCGGCTGGTAGTGGTTGTCGGTTAAAGCCCAGGGCTCAGTGGTAAGCGGCCGCACGGCAGCATGGGGATGTAACGACATAAAGCGTACCTGACTAATTGCAGTAAATAAGCTTAATATACAGCTTTTGCAATCGATTGCAATATGCAATAAAAGCGTTGTATAGTGCAAAATGTCAGCAAACAGACTGGCAACAGGGTAAAACAACTATAGCTGTGATACACAGCATAAAAATGAGAACCAGACTATGGCCACTTTGCGTATTCGCTTGTCGCTACTGCTAACCTATTTCGTCTTCGCCATTCTGCTAAACAGTGTCGGTACTGTTATCTTGCAGGTGATCCACACTTATCAAATCACAAAAGAAGCCGCCAGTGTGCTGGAAGGCTTTAAAGATATTTCCATCGCCGTGGTGTCCTTTATTATTGCCTCTTACCTGCCGCGGCTGGGCTATAAAATGGCACTGCAAATTGCACTGGTGCTGGTTACGCTGGCTTGCATTATGATGCCGCTGCTGCCCGCGTTCTGGACCACTAAATTGTTATTTCTTGCCGTCGGCGCCAGCTTTGCGCTGGTGAAAGTATCGGTATATGCCAGTATCGGTGTGGTTACCCGGACCAAAGCCGAGCATGCGTCCCTGCTGAATTTTATTGAAGGCGGTTTTATGCTCGGTGTGTTGTCAGGCTACTGGCTGTTTTCGGCCTTTATGGACCCGGCGGCACCAGAATCCGATGGTTGGTTGCAGGTGTACTGGTTGCTGGCACTGCTGTGTGCGGCTAACCTGGCGTTGCTTAGCAGCACCCCTTTTCCAAAACTGGAGTTGCCACTGGCCCAGCCATTAAAGCAGGATTTTATCGCCATGCTGCAGCTGGTGTATAAACCGCTGGTGTTTGTGTTTGTGTTATCGGCGTTTTTATATGTGTTGATTGAGCAAGGCATCGGTAGCTGGTTACCCACTTTTAACAATGAAGTATTGGCACTGCCGAACCAGCTCAGTGTGCAGCTGACCAGTATTTTTGCCGCCAGTTTAGCGCTGGGCCGCATTTTGGCCGGCGTGGTACTGAAAAAGCTGTCCTGGTATCTGCTGCTTAATGCTTGCCTTATCGCCATGGCGCTATTGATCCTGCTTACATTGCCATTAACGCGCAACATAGAGCTGAATGCCGATGTCAGCTTATTCAGCGCGCCGCTGGCGGCTTACCTGTTTCCGCTGATTGGCCTGTTTATGGCACCGATTTATCCGGTGATTAACTCGGTAATGTTAAGTGCCCTGCCCAAAGTACAACACGCGCCGATGACCGGGCTGATAGTAGTGTTTTCCGCACTGGGCGGCACCACCGGTTCTATGGTAACCGGCTATACCTTTGCCAACTTTGATGGCCAGACTGCGTTTTATCTGAGCTTGCTGCCGCTGAGTTTGTTGTTGCTGTCAGTTGGTTTGTTTCATCGCCAGAGCAAACAGCCGACAGCTTAATTTGCCAGCGGACAATACACTGCCGGCTGCGGTTAAATGCGCTTAAAGCGCGCCGGTTCTGTGCTACACTGGTGCGCTTATTTGGGCGGTTAACTCATACCTGATGCATCAACTGAACTCTTTAGAAAAACGTGCCGCCATGGCGCTGGCGCTGGTGTTTTCCAGCCGCATGCTGGGCTTGTTTATGCTGCTGCCGGTATTTGCACTGTATGGCACTGAGCTGGCCGGCTTCTCGCCGTTATGGATTGGCCTGGCCATTGGCGCCTACGGTTTAACCCAGGCCATTTTACAAATTCCGCTTGGCTGGTTATCAGACCGTATCGGCCGCCACAAGGTAATGCTGGGTGGCCTGGCGCTGTTTGCGCTTGGCTCTGTCGTGGCGGCGCTGGCCGATTCTGTTTACATGGTTACCTTAGGCCGTATTTTACAAGGCGCCGGGGCTATTGCCGGTGCAGTGCTGGCGCTGGCCGCCGATTTAACCCGTGAAGAACAGCGGCCCAAGGTGATGGCCATCATTGGCGCCAGCATCGGCTTAAGTTTTGCCGCTGCTATGGTGCTGGGGCCGCTGTTGGCAAAGTGGGCCGGGCTAAGTGGCGTATTCTGGTTTACCGCCGTGCTGGCCTGTTGTGCCATGCTGGTGGTTGCCCTGCTGTTACCCAAAAGCGTGCACAAAGCGCCGATGGCAGAAACCCTGGCGCTGCCGCAAAGCCTCGGCGCTATGCTAAAGCACCGGCAACTGCTGCAACTCGATGCCGGCGTATTGCTGTTGCATTTAATGCTGACAGCGATCTTTGTCGCATTGCCGGCTTTACTGCAAAACTATGGCCTGGTATCGGTAAAACACTGGCAGTTTTATTTACCGCTGCTGCTGGGCTCTTTTGTATTAATGATCCCAATGATGATAATTGCCATGCGCAAAGCGCAGGAGAAAGGTTTCTTTTTGCTGGCCATTGCCCTGTTAATCAGCGCCATGCTGGTTATTGTTGTGCTGCCGGGCTTTTGGTCGCTCACTGCAGCTTTGCTGTTATTTTTTACCGGTTTTAACTTTCTTGAAGCCAGCCTGCCGGCACTGGTATCGCGCATCGCGCCAGCCGGGCAACGTGGCAGCGCTATGGGTATATACTCCAGCAGTCAGTTTTTTGGTGCCTTTCTCGGCGGAGTACTGGGCGGCACCCTGGTGCAACAATTTGGCTACCAAGCTTTGTTTGCTGTGCTGGCGGTTATTGGTTTAATATGGCTGGCAGTTGCCGGTACCCTTATTATTCCTCTGCGTGTGCAGCGCTTATCACTGGCGGTGTCGCTGCAAACAGAGCAGCAGGCTGAGCAATTAGCCGCAGATCTTACGGTATTAGCCGGGGTGCAGGAAGTTACACTGGTTTTGGCAGAGCAGCGCTGTTATCTGAAAGTCAGCTCAGCACAATTTGACACAGCGCAGGCGCAGGCGGTTATTGCCGCTGCCGGGGCTTAACATTTTTTAGGAGAATTCGCATGGCGCGTGGCATTAATAAAGTTATTTTGATTGGTAACCTGGGTACAGACCCGGAAGTGCGCTATATGCCGCAAGGCGGCGCAGTGGCTAATTTAACGGTAGCAACTTCAGAGAGCTGGACCGACAAAGCCACTAACGAGAAAAAAGAACAAACCGAATGGCACCGTGTGGTGATTTACCAGCGTTTAGCCGAAATTGCCGGTGAATACCTGCGTAAAGGCAGCAAAGTGTATATCGAAGGCAAGCTGAAAACCCGTAAATGGCAGGATAAAGACGGTGTAGAACGCTACACCACCGAAATTATTGCCAACGAACTGCAAATGTTAGACGGCCGCGGTGACGGTCAGCAACAAGGCGGTGGTATGGGCGGCGGCCAGCAAGGCGGTTACCAAAAACCGGCTCAGCCACAGCAAGGCGGCTACCAGCAGCCAGCCCAACAAGCTGCACCGGCTTACCAGCAACCACAACAAGGTGGTTACCAGCAAGCCGCACCACAGCAGGGCGGTTATCAAAAGCCGGCGCAGCCACAAGGTGGTTATCAGCAGCCGGCCCAGAGCCAACAACGCGCCCCGATGGAGCCGCCAATCGACTTTGATGACGATATCCCGTTCTAGGATTGGTATTTTAAAGCAGTAAATTAAAATGCTCTGAAGCCTCACGTTTGTGGGGCTTTTTTGTTGCTACCATTCATCCTCATCCTCTGGTAATGCTGATAATGTCGGGCAAGGCTCTGCACCAAGGTAGAGATTCTGCTTGACAATCTGCACCGATTTTATTCTACTCAGACGCAATAACTAAAACAGTGTTATTTAATCGGGGGAGTAATGAAGACTATTTTTTTGTGGGCGATAACCGTGGCGTTGGCCGGATTTTTATTCGGTTTTGACACCGCAGTTATCTCCGGAGCCGATCTGCCAATTCAGCAGCTTTGGCAAACAGATCCGCTATTTCACGGCATGTTCATCATGTCATCGGCATTGTGGGGCACAGTCATTGGCGCGCTTTTTGGTAGTGTGCCGTGCGACCGGTTTGGTCGTAAGGCTACCCTTATTGCTATCGGCATTTTATACATTTTGTCGGCGCTGGGCTCAGCGTTGGCAGCAGATCCTTATACGTTTTCATTTATGCGATTTATCGGTGGCTTAGGCGTTGGCATTTCGTCGATTGCAGTACCGGCGTATATCGCTGAGATAGCACCTGCTAAACATCGTGGGCGCTTGGTTGCGATGTACCAGTTCCAGATTGTGTTTGGTATTTTAGTCGCATTTTTCAGCAACTACTTGTTATCAGGTATTTCAGCTGAGGATTGGCGCTGGATGTTGGGAGTTGAAGTTATTCCCGCTATGGTCTTTCTGCTGCTGGTGTTTAAGGTGTCAGAAAGCCCGCGTTGGCTGATCCTGCATAAAAGAGATGAAGCTGCAGCCAGAGTGGTATTTAACCAGCTGCAAGAGCAAGATGTAGACACCATAGTATCTGATATCAAGCGCACCCGGCCAACAGGAAAAAAATTCAGTTTGTTCTCAAGCCGGTATCGTTTCCCGGTAATGTTGGCGTTTTTTGTTGCTTTCTTTAACCAACTGTCGGGGATTAATTTTATTATCTATTTTGCCCCGCGCATTTTCTCGCTGGCTGGCCTCGATAGTGACTCCGCATTACTTTCGTCGGCGGGCGTGGGGATTGTGAACCTGATCTTCACCATGTTGGGTTTGTATTTGATTGATAAAGCCGGCAGACGTTTGCTGATGCTTATAGGCTCAGTCGGCTATATTGTTTCGTTAAGTGTGGTTGCCTATGCCTTTTATGCTGGCATAGGTGGTATGGCGGTGGTGTTTTTTGTATTTCTGTTTATTGCCTCGCACGCCATTGGTCAGGGCGCGGTGATCTGGGTGTTTATATCTGAAGTGTTTCCTAATGCGGTGCGTGCCAAAGGCCAGTCTCTGGGGGCCAGCACACACTGGGTATTTGCGGCATTAATTGCTTTACTGATGCCGTTTTTCTTAAGTGTGTTTACACCCGCCACCATTTTTATCTTCTTTGCTTTTATGATGGTACTGCAACTGGTTTTTGTGCTGTTTGTCATGCCTGAAACAAAGGGGCGTACGCTGGAGTCCATCTCGGAAGAGGTCCAGACAGAACATTCTGAGGCTGTTGTGTTAACGAAGTAAAACCTGACAGCATGGCAGATGATCTGCCATGCTGTTATTTCTGTTGCAATCTGTCCGGCACACCGCCTTTTAACAGTACTGTGCGGTCTGGTGCGAAATGCGAATAAAGCGGCAAAATAGCGCCACCAATGGCGATTGCATCTTCACCCAGGCTGCCTTTTTCGATCTGTGGCACGAATAAATTTGACGTTGGCATCGCTGCCAACCGTCTTTTGATCATGCTGATAAGCTCAATTAACAGAAATGTTGGCAGTTGGGAGTCAATAACAACCTTTTCCAAATCCAGGAAACTGACACAAGACATAATGCAGAATACGACGCCTTCTGCGCAGTCCTGCATCCAGTCATGCACCAGTGCCCGGTTGTCATCAATAATATCGGCAAGATCTGCAATATTGTCGATATTAACCTGATGAAACTGCAGGTGTCTGAGCAGTGTTGCTATCGAAGCCCGGTTAACTAAGGTATCCCAGCCGGAGGTGTTGCTTTGGCTGTCCAGCCTGGATTGCGGCACAGGTAACGTTGCCAGATTGGCGGCATTACTATGCACCCCTCTTTCCAGATTGCCATTGAGTACCAGGCCCCCGCCGACAAAGGTATCTATGTATATGTAGAGGAAATTGTTTGCGGCTTTTATCTGGCCAAAGTACAGCTCAGCCGCCGCGGCTGCTGAGCAGTCATTTTCAAAGAATATGCTGTAAGGCAGGCGTTGTTCCAATTCATTGGCGAAGTCGATATTAACCCACTGCTGCGCGATATCAGGTGCCATTTCATGCTGTGCTGCCCAATTACCTAAGAACCAGGGCATCGCAATCCCGACACCAACAAAGCGCTGGCGTTGCGCTGGCGATAGTTTGGCCAGCATCACTTCAATGCCGCTACTTAAGCTATCGATAAGCTGCTCTGGGGTGGGTTCTTTATAACGATGGGATGCTTTATCTATTACCTGGCCGGCAAAGTCAGATAATACATACTCAATATTTTGTCTGCCCAGCTTGATACCAACCGAAAACAGGCCGTCGGCTTTAATCTGGTAAAGGTTGGATGGCTGACCAATGCCAACACTGCGCCGGCCGGATTTTTCCAGCAAACCTTTTTCTTCTAACGCATCAACAATACGGGTTAACGATTGCAGGGTTAAACCAATACTTCTGGCAAGATCCGGTTTGGATGCGACGCCGGCCTTACGCACGGCGGAAATAACCACGCGCTCATTGTACTGCCTGAGAGTTGATGAATTACTGCCTTGCCCCATAAAATTCCACACTATCTTGGTTTTGCAACGATTGGACGGCGAAACGCCATATTTGCCGTGATAATAACCAGTTAAGGCGTATTTTTCTATGATAATACTACGTACCTTAATGGTACGCAGAGTTTAATTGCAGTAGATAAATTGCTGATGCATCAGCTGGCCAGTTTCTGCTGAACCTCCACTTTGCTTGGTGGCACACAACCATGGCGGGACACATTAATGCTCGCGGCAACAATGGCATGTCTAAGTGCAGGGCGAAGCTGTTTGTCTGACAGCAATGATGGGGCAATAGCGTCGAGGTTCTCAGACCAGAGATAAGATAGCAGCATACTGTAAAAGGTGTCGCCGGCGCCGACGGTATCGCCGAACACGTCCGGACGTATAACAGGCAAAGTAATTTCTGTTGTTTGGGTGTACAAAAGTGCGCCCTTATCGCCTTCAGTGTAAGCAAAAAGCGCTTGAGGTATCAGAGATTTAAACTTTGCCAATGCATCGCTCAGTGGTATATCCGGATACAGTCTGGTCAAATCTTCGTCGCTTGCTTTAACGTAATCGCAAAGTGGCACCAGCTGTTCAATACCGGCACTGTAGGTGGCTTTATCAGTGACGAAATCCATTCTGATATTAATGTCTATGCTGATCCTGACCCCTCTGGATTTGGCAAAAGCTATAAGTGTTTTAACCTTTGCCAGGTCCTCAGGCTCCAATGCCAAAGAGCCGGTGTGTAGTATCCGGGTTTTTTCCGGCAGGCAAGAAACCAGTAACCCGGTACTGATATCCCGGTCGGCGACGTGATGGCGGTAAATACTATAATGTGGTTGGTGCTGCGCATCTAACGTGACGATGGCAACCGAGCTTGGTAGCGCTGAGCGATGCGGCGCACCATACTCAACGCCCTGTGTTTGCATATAGCTCAGAAAGCTGTCACCAAACCTGTCCTGTGATATCGGAGACAGGTATGTAACAGGCACCTCCTGTTTGCCAATGCCAATCGCAACGTTAAATGGCGAGCCGCCCAGATGAGGGCAAAAATTACCATCAGGCTGCATTAACAGATCAACGACGTTCTCTCCAAGCACCGCAATCATAGTCTTCTCCGTGTTCATTTAAGGTGCAAGCGCCAACTCGTCAAGCGTAATTGGCCTTGCATATTGGCATTAGCATGCTTTCTATTATATGTCACCTATTCTGTTTTAGCTTTATAACTAAATCAATGTTATTTTTTATTTTTGTTGTCTCTGTTTGTGGGTATTTACATAACTTTATGTTTTTAAATAAAAATAAAGAGATTTCTAAAGGCGTTTTATTGATGTTATTTCAATTATCGCATTTTTCTGAACTGGTCAAACTTGATTAACTAAAACTGTGTTGTATATTGGTGCATGGATGGTCGAATAATGAGCAACATGTAAAACAGGAAAATTGACGGTTTCCAAACAGGCATGCAAAAACGGCTCTGAGCTAGTACTGCAAAGGGCCAATACAGCCGGAACAGACTTCCAAAAGATAATAATTAATAGAAATCATTTCTTCATAACAGCAAACCTTGCGGCCAGGCAGAACTGATGTCGTCTGGCCCGATACAGTGATGCTGTCTCTGAAGAAAATAAAACGAGACGGGGGATGTATGAAAAAGAAAGTTTTTGCGTTTAGTGCACTGTGTTGTGCCTTGCAAAGTGCAGGACTGGCAGCGCAGGTGCAGCAGGATCCGGTGCCTGATGAGTTGGTAGTTCAGCAACAAGAGTCTGAAGCGCAACAGCGCGCTCTGGAGAAAAAAGAGAAAGAAGTCGAAACCATAGTGGTTGTTGGCTATAGCAGTACGCGGCAGGAAGATATTACCGGTGCCGCCGTGGATGTAAACATCGCCGATGTGAAAGATTTGTCCTCAGCCAATATTATGCAGAATTTGCAGGGGCGGGTGCCAGGCGTACAGATCCTGACCAACGGTAATCCGAATTCGACCGCGCAGGTAAAAATCCGCGGCCAGGGGCTTGGACCTCTGGGATATAACGACCCGTTATACGTGGTAGACGGTGTGCCAATGAACTCCGGTTTGCACGAGATTAACAGTAACGATATTGACTCACTTGTTGTATTGCGTGATGCCGCCAGCGCAAGTATTTACGGGGCGCGGGCAGCGAATGGCGTCATTATTATCACCACCAAAAAAGGCCGCGGTGATTCAAAGTTTGAAGTGAAATTAAATACCTCAACGGAAGACTTCGAGTATGACCTTAATCCGCTAAACACCAGGCAACGTGCTGAAGTTGTCTGGCGCGCAGCCGTTAACGACAGGGCTAACCCGAATAATGTCAGCCCGCTGTATCAATACGACTGGAACGGTGACTACGATAATCCGCAGCTTAATAATGTCATGCTGAACACTTACATTGACAGTGCGCAAACCATGCGCCCCGCCGATACCGACTGGTTTGATGAAGTGACCCGGCGTTCTACGTCAAAAGATTTAAACCTGTCTTATTCCAGCGCCAGTGATACTTCAGCGGTGTACGCCTCATTGGGGTATCTTGATCGCAACGGTGTGGTAAAAAGCTCTGAATTTACCCGCATCAGTGGCCGTGTTAATTCACATGTTGAGCTATTTGACGGCAAAGTGCGGGTGGGTGAAAACCTTACCCTGACTGATCAAAAGCAGAATCTGGTCAACGACCTGGCTGGCGGCATTCTTGGCCTGGCGATTGAGCAACAGTCTATTGTACCGATCCGCACTGAAGATGGCACTGGCTGGGGCGGGCCAACTGCCGGTATCACCGACCGTGATAATCCGGTACGGCTGTTGGAAATGAACAAAGACAACACCAACAGATTTAACAAGGTGCTTGGCAATGTTTATGTGGAATATCTGCCGCTGGATGATTTAACGCTGCGCACTAATTATGGCCTGAGTTATGGCAATTTTAAGTTTCGTAATTTCACCAAAGCGTTTCAGGCCGGCAGCCTGAATTTTAATGACCGCCTTACTGTGACAGACGACTGGAACAAAACTATTGTCTGGTCAAATACCGCAGAATACAAATACTTACTGAACTATGACCATATGTTTACCCTGTTGGTGGGCAATGAAACGGTTGAGTTTGAGAGCGAATCTTTTAGTGCCACCGGTTCCGGCTTTGCGTCGCAAGACCGTGACTATGCTTTTTTAGAGCAGGCAACCAGCGGCATTACGGCCAATGGCTTTGCTGATGGCTGGACGCTGAAATCCTACTTTACCAAACTCGATTATGACTATGATCGAAAATATCTGGCATCTTTTACATTGCGCCGCGATGGTTCATCCCGTTTTGGTCAGAATAATCAGTGGGGTAATTTCCCTGCAGCGTCGGTAGGCTGGCGTATTTCGGATGAGGATTTCTTTAAGTTTGATGCGATGAACCAGCTGAAATTCAGAGCCAGTTGGGGACAAAATGGTAACCAGGAAATTAATACCCGGGCGACCTCATCCATCTTTCAGTCACGTTACGCCACACAGTCACTGTTTACCAATGAACAGGATGAAGGTACCGCATACGATTTAACCGGCAGTGATCAGGGCAATCTACCGTCTGGTTTTGCCAAAGTCAGTTCCGGTAACCCGGATTTAAAGTGGGAAACATCGACCCAGCTGAACCTGGGGGTGGATTTTGATTTCTTTGACAGTGCGTTATACGGCAGCTTTGACTGGTTCAGAAAGCGCACCGAAGATATTCTGACCACAACGCAGCCGCTGGCGACAGAGGGCGAAGGTGCACAGATGATCGTCAACGGCGGCACCATAGAAAACACCGGTATCGAGCTGATGCTGGGTTATACCGATGAGTTTACTGTGGCCAGCCTGGGCAACTTTACGTTCGATATTACCGGCAATATTTCAACCGCAAAAAACAAGGTCATTGCGCTGCCTGACTCGGTGGTGAACTCTTTTGGCGGGAATGGCCGGGATAAAACCATTCTGGGCAAGTCGGTAAATTCGGTATTTGGTTATGTTACCGATGGCCTGTTCCAAAGTGCGGAAGAAGTTGCCGCTCATGCCAGCCAGCCAGGTGCGGCCCCTGGCCGGATACGTTATGTTGACCTCAATGGTGATGGTGTCATTAACGATCAGGATCAGGACTTCTTTACCAATACCGATCCGGATTTTATCTACGGCCTGAATTTCACGCTGACCTACGGCCGTTGGGACTTCAATATGTTCTGGCAAGGTGTGAAAGGCGGCAGTGTCCGTAACAGCTGGCGCTTGTTTACTGATTTCACCTCACTGAATATCGGCTCTAACTATGGTGACAGGACACTGAATGCCTGGACCCCGGATAATACCGGCAGCAATGTGCCGGCATTAACCTTACTGGATAACAACAATGAAGCCAGAGAGTCCAGTTTTTACTGGGAGGATGGTTCATACCTGAAGCTGCGCAATCTTTCTATCGCATACAACATCGACCCGGCAATTCTTGATGCAAGGGTTTACTTAAGTGCACAGAACTTACTGACGATAACGCCAAGCGGCACTTTAAGTCAGGATCCTGAGGCGCCGAACAGTGTATTCCCCATTCCAAGAACCGTGACCTTAGGTCTGTCGATGACATTCTGAGTTGATGCTTAAATAGGACATGAATTATGTATAACAAACTAAAAGCAGGTGTAATGATAGTTGCCGGTACTGTACTGCTGGCAGTGGCGGGGTGTGGCGGCGATCTTGAGCAATCACCGAAAGGCACCTTAACGGAAGAGCAAATTACCAACGGTGGCAATATAGACGGGCTGGTGACGGCCACCTACGCTTACCTTGGCAATGATCACTATACTGCGCCAAACTTTCTCTGGCCAACCGGTAACCTGCGGGCCGGTGATGCCCATAAAGGCGGCAATGGACCCGGCGATATATTTGCCTACCATGCGCTGTCGATGTATACGTCGATTATTGCGGATATGGAGTCTTATCCACCGGATTTTGTCGATCTGAACAATAAAAAATGGGTAAGAAATTACACCGCCATCTCAAGAGCTAATACCGCTTTAAAGGCGCTGGCGAATACCACAGAGGCGCAGTTTGCGAAAAAGACTATTCGTGAGGCTGAGCTGAGGTTTTTACGCGCTTTCTTTTATTTCGATCTGAAGATACACCACAAACATATTCCTTATGTTGATGAAACCATGTCATCAGAGCAGATTAAAGCACTGACAAATTTTGATTTAACCGATCAGCAATTGTGGGACAAAATCGCCGCAGATTTCCAGTTTGCCGCCGACAATTTACCGGTTGCCCAGAGTGAAATCGGCCGGGCCAATCAGTTAAGTGCCAAAGCCTATCTGGCGAAAACGAAGTTGTATCAGGCATATCAGCAAAATGATCTGCATCAGGTCGTTAACATTGATGCGGAGAAACTACAAACGGTGGTCGATCTGGTGGATGATATTGAAGACGCTGGTGTCTATGGTTTGCAGGATGACTTCGGCCAAAACTTTCTGCACCGTTTTGAAAACAGCAAAGAGTCGGTGTTTGCGATCCAGCGCTCACGCAATGACGGTTCGCCGGATGGCCGTGGTTCCTGGCCAACAGCATTAAATGCGCCTTTGCAGGGCGGCTTTGGCTGCTGTGGTTTTCATGTGCCGACAGAGAATTTCGTTAACGCCTTTAAAACCGACGCTCAGGGCTTACCACAGTTTGACAGCTTTAACAGCAACAATTATGTACTGGCACAGGACGCGGTTGACCCAAGGTTAGATCACACTGTTGCCATGCAAGGTAAGCCGTTTAAATATGACAGCGAGCTGATGATTGAAAATGGTAATGCCTGGGCACGGGCGCCGGCGGTTTACGGCAATTTCATCTCAATGAAAGAACTGGAGCATCCGGATTGTGAATGTCGTATGCAAAACGGGCCCTTCCCGGTGTTTTCGATGAATACGGTGTTGATCCGTTTTGCCGATGTGTTGCTGTGGAAAGCAGAAGCGCTGATCGAATTAAATCGTCTGGATGAAGCCTTACAAATCATCAACCGCTTACGCAGCCGGGCTATGAACAGCACAGCCATGCTAAATAATGCCAGTATCTACAATGTCGGACTTTACACTGCATTTACGTCACAAGAGCAAGCCCGCCAAGCCCTGCGGATGGAGCGACGGTTAGAACTTGGCCTGGAAGGACACCGTTTCTTTGACCTGGTGCGCTGGGGCGTAGCAAAACAGACATTAGATACTTACCTTGAAGTTGAACGCACCCGTAAGCCTTATTTACAGGAAGCCTTGTTTACCGCCGGGCGCGACGAGTATCTGCCGATCCCGCAGCAACAAATCAATTTAAGTGGTGGTTTGTATAAGCAACTACCCGGCTATTAATTGCATGGCAGCAGCTGAATTCAGATGCTGCCGTCTGTTAAAAAGGAATACAGTAAAATGAGAAAAACAGTTTTAGCTTTATGCTTAGCAGTGAGTAGCACTATGGCACCCAATGCCCTGGCGGTAGAGGATTTATATCAGGAACCACACCGGCCGCAATTCCATTTCAGCCCGGAGCAGCAATGGATGAATGACCCCAATGGTATGGTGTATTTAGACGGTGAATACCACCTGTTTTATCAGTATAACCCGTACAGTAATATCTGGGGGCCTATGCACTGGGGCCATGCGATCAGTAAAGATTTAGTGCACTGGGAGCAGCAACCCATAGCGTTATATCCGGATCAACATGGCACCATCTTTTCAGGCAGTGCAGTGGTAGACCGGAACAATACCTCTGGTTTTGGTAGCAAAGACAAGCCGGCTATGGTGGCAATTTACACTTATCATGATCATTTACAGGAGAACTTCGGTTCAGACACCTTCCAGTCGCAGGGTATTGCATACAGCTTAGATAACGGCCGCAGCTGGACTAAGTACGACGCTAATCCGGTGTTGAAAAGCCCGGGTATCAGGGATTTTCGCGACCCTAAAGTGAGCTGGCACGAGGATTCTGAGCGCTGGGTGATGTCACTTGCAGTAAAAGATAAAATCAGTTTCTACACGTCAACGGATTTAAAAAACTGGCAACATAGCGGCGATTTTGGCCAGGGCATTGGTGCGCACGGTGGTGTATGGGAGTGCCCTGATTTGATTAAGATGCGGGTTAATGGCAGTGACGAAGAAAAGTATGTGTTACTGGTCAGTATTAACCCGGGTGGCCCGAATGGCGGCTCGGCCACACAATACTTTGTCGGCGACTTTGATGGTAAAACCTTTAAACTTGACCCGGCATTTAACCAACAGCTTATGGCCGCGGAACAAAGTTCGCCTTCAAAACAAGCAGCAGTTTGGCTGGATTATGGCACTGACAACTATGCCGGTGTAACCTGGTCTGATGTGCCGCAACAAGATGGCCGGCATCTGTTTATTGGTTGGATGAGTAACTGGCAATATGCCAATAAAGTACCGACCCAACGTTGGCGCAGTGCTATGACTATTGCCCGGCAGCTGGAATTAGAAAAGCGGGGCAATAGCTATATAGTTAGCTCGCAACCGGTAGCCAGCCTGTCGTCGCTGGCAACGGATACTAAAGTTGTACGCAATAGCAGGGTAAAAGGCGGTCAAGCCGTTGAATTAGTTAAGCTAACCAAATCAGCAGAGTTGGGTGAGCATATCAAGCTTGAGCTGGATTTGCAGCAGTCCAAGCTGGTCGAGCTGTCATTTGAAAATGCCAAGCACAGCCTGAAACTAAAAATAGACGCCGTAGCGGGACAGTTGATTTTAGACAGAACTAAAGCAGGCATTGCCGACTTTGAAAGCGGTTTTGCCTCTGTGCAGCGGGCGCCATTAGATATTAAAGCTGGCGTCGTGCAGTTAGAGATATTTCTGGATACTTCTTCTATAGAAGTGTTTGCCGACAATGGCCGCACGGTGATGACCAGTGTGGTATTTCCTGAGGCACCCTATAGTCAGCTTAAACTAAGTACTGACAGTGCTGTTAACATTCAGCAGCTCTCTATAGCGCAATTGGGGTCAATCTGGCAGAAATAGCCATACAGAGTTGGTTGCCGGTTAGCGGCTGGTCGTTTTTCTAACGCGTAAAGCCTCTCTAATTTGTCGGAAAAGCCTCTAAAATCAGAGGCTTTTTTATTGCTGCTTGCCTAACCCTTGAAACCGCTGCGGCTGAACCCCATTGCCTGTATAGTTTCATACCACTTGGTATGTAATTGGCATTTTTACAGCATAGCGGAGAGCTGATGATCCCTTTATCCATTTTAGATTTAGCCCCGGTGTCGGCCGGCAGCAGCGTTGCCGACAGCTTTGCCGCCAGCAAAGCCCTGGCGCAACTGGCAGACCAGTTAGGTTATCACCGTTACTGGCTGGCCGAGCACCACAATATGCCGGGCATTGCCAGCGCTGCTACGTCGTTATTAATCAGCCATTTAGCCTCCGCTACCTCGCGCATCCGCTTAGGTGCCGGTGGCATTATGCTGCCAAACCACTCGCCGCTGGTTATCGCCGAACAATTCGGCACTTTGGCAACCTTGTACCCTAACCGCATTGACTTAGGCTTAGGCCGCGCACCGGGCAGTGATCAGGCCACAGCACGGGCTTTACGGCGGCATAAAGTGGAAACTGAAGCGCAGTTTCCGGCCGACATCGCCGAGTTGCAGCAGTATTTTGCTGCCGCCAGGCCGGATCAGTTAGTGCAGGCCGTGCCGGGGCAAGGGCTGCATGTGCCGTTATGGATATTAGGCTCAAGCCTGTATGGCGCGCAATTAGCGGCGCAGTTGGGGCTGCCCTATGCCTTTGCCTCTCATTTTGCACCGGGCATGATGCAGCAGGCCGCCGCTTTATATCGTCAGCAATTTAAGCCATCAGCGCAGTTAGATAAACCTTATCTGATGCTGGCGCTGAATGTGTTTGCCGCAGACACCGCAACTGAAGCCAAACGGCTGTTTAGCTCGCTGCAACAGCAGTTTGTTAACCTCGCGCGCGGTACCCCTGGCTTACTGCCGGCGCCGGTGGATAGTATGGACGCTATCTGGCAGCCACATGAAAAAGCCTATGTACAGACAGCTCTAGCCTGTTCTGTGGTGGGCGATGCCGCTGCGGTGCAGCAAGGCATTAAGGATTTTATTGCCAAACATAACCCCGACGAGCTGATGCTGACCAGCATGATGCACGACCCTGCCGCGCGGCAACATAGCTATCGGATAGCCGCAGAGCTTATTCGCCGTTAAAGCTGCTAAGCAATTGCGCCAATTTACGCTGATCGACGGCGAATTTACGGATACCTTCGGCCAGTTTTTCTGTTGCCATCGCGTCTTCGTTCAGTTGCCATAAAAATTCCGCTGCGCTTAGCGGTTTTGCGGCTGCCGTAGCCTGCTGCTGCGGCATCTGCAGCGCTGCTGCTAACGGTGCCTCGGTGGCGGCTAATTCTTGCAGCAGGTTGGGTGCTATGGTGAGCAGATCACAACCGGCCAGCCGGCGGATTTGCTCTACGTTGCGAAAGCTGGCGCCCATGACCACAGTGTTGATGCCATGTTGTTTATAGTACTGATAAATGCGCTGCACCGATTGCACCCCGGGATCATTATCGCCGGAAAAGTCCTGCGTTGGCTGGTTATGCTTGTACCAGTCCAGAATACGGCCGACAAAGGGCGAAATCAGCGTTACGCCGGCATCGGCACAGGCTTTGGCCTGAGCCAGACTAAACAACAGTGTCAGGTTACAGTGAATGCCCTGCTTTTCTAACTGCGCCGCGGCCTGTATGCCTTGCCAGGTGGCGGCCAGTTTAATCAGCACCCGCTCGGGCCCGACCCCCGCCTGTTGATAGCGCTGAATAATCCGCAGCGCACTGTCGACGCTGGCGCTGGTATCAAAAGACAGATGGGCGTCTATTTCGGTTGATACCCGGCCCGGGATATGGCGCAGAATTTCGACGCCAAAATTTACCGTAACTTGCTCGCAGGCGGCGTTAAGGTCGTTGCGGTGTTGCTGCAGCGCAGCATTAAGCAACGGGCGGTATTGCGCTTGCATGCCGGCTTGTAAAATCAGCGACGGGTTAGTGGTGGCATCTATCGGTTGCAGCCGGCGGATGGCGTCGATATCGCCGCTGTCGGCTACCACTACTGTCATCTGGCGTAGTTGCTCAAGTTGGTTCATTGCAGGTTCCTGTTACTAAAAGGCGTTGTTAGGGTAAGCGCTGGCTTTGCGGCGGCCCAAGGTAACTGGGTTGTAAACCACCGGTATCAATCAGCAGTTTTTCGATCACCACCGCCGGGTCCAGTAAATAAATACGCAAGCGCTGCGCGCCGGGCCTGGTTACCTGCAGTGGGGTTTTTATTGTACGCACTCCGTTCAGCACTGCCTGCTGCCAGGCTTGCTCGCTGTTATCGGGCAGGGTGTTGATAAACTGCGGCGGGCCGTCATTTAATGTCACGGCAAAACGTAACTGGCGGCCCGGTATTAACTGCAGCGTCGGCGCCACTATGCTGTGCAAGGTAAAATCGCCGCTGCTGTGAAAATACAGCGGATACTCCAGATAAGGCGCCCGGCTTAGATCGCTGAGCTGATAATCTAACTTTGTCATCGCCGCCATTGCCGCCTGGTTACGGCCAAGGCCCGGAACTTTCTGCCACCAGGCGTTGGCGCTGTTAGCTACCACCTTGGCGCTGGCGGCTTCTACGGCAATATAACCATCGGCTTCCACAAAGCCGCCTTGTGGTGTCGTTGGCGGTTTTACTGCCGTTACCTGTACCTTGGCGCCGCCCCAACCGGTGCCCTGAATATGCACTTCGGCCTGGTTTAGCCCGGTTTGGGTTTTGCTCCAATCAATGGATACGGCAATGTTTTGCTCAACGGTAATTTGGCCGCTGCTGTGGCTTAGTTGTATCCACTCCGCTGAGGCCTTAGCGCTGAAGTCAAACGGCTCTGTGCCTTTATTAAAGACTTCAATTTGCCGCTGTGGTTGGCCGTTTGGGTAAAAGGTGTCCAGCATGAGCTGCTTGCCGCGGTACTCACTGATCGGCCAGGACAATGCTGAGCCTTCTGCTGCTACGCCCATATCGGCAACGGCCATTGGCTGCGCTATGGAGACCACCGGCATTAAATTGGCCGGCGGGTTGCGCCAATAGGTAAAGCCGATATGCGGCTGCGACATCATATGGTTCCAGCGGCCATCGCCGAGGCTGTGATACAGCTTAGTCAGGCGGGCATCTTCGGCAAACCAGAACTGTACCTGCTCTGCCCAATAATTGCTGCTGGCACGGCCCTGGTCGCCGTGCAGATGGTTCATCGCCACCGCGCGGTTAAGCTCGAACACGGCGCGGCTGGCTTTTAGCGGATGTGCCACCAACTGGATATAGGCATCCTGCTGCGCGCTGGTTAATTGCTGCTGCACGCGGTCAGATTTTTCCACCAGTTGCGCCAGCTCTGTGCTGATGCGCTGAGCTTCGCCATAATGAAAAATACTGTAGGTATCGGGCTCAACTGCTTCGGGTTTACGCCGGCCGTTATGCCGCGTGTAGCCCTGCAGCAGGTCGGCAATAGCGCCGGCATGCTGTGGTCCAAACTGCTGGCTGGCCCAGTCGGTGGCAAATTGCTGCAAGTTAGCCGCGTTAAAGGCGGCGGGGTTCCACGCCATGCGCAGGAAGAAATCGATGGGAAACTCCATTGGTTTTAAATCGCCGACGTTAACTATCCAGATGCGGTCGGCCTGATACTGCCACGCCAGCTGCATTTGCTGCCAAATTTTCGCCAACGGTACGGTATTAATCCAGCGGTAAGAGCGCGGCGCACCCACATAGTCAAAGTGGTAGTACACCCCGGCACCGCCGGCGCGGTTACGCTCGCTGGCTGCAGGCAGGCGGCGGATATTACCAAAGTTGTCGTCGGCCCATAGCAGGGTAACATCGTCCGGCACCCGCATGCCGCGCTCATAAAAGCCCTGCACTTCTTTATACAGTGCCCATACCTGGGGCACGGTTTCTACCGGCCTGTCGTTGAAAGTTTCGCGCAGAATCTGCCGTTGATCGGCAACAATTTGCTGCAGCAGTTCAATATTGTCGCCTTCGCTCATCGGCTCATCTTCCTGCCCGCGCATGCCGAGGGTAAAAATGCTCTCCAGCTGTTTATGCCGCTGTGCACCTTGTTGCCAGAACTTATAGATATTGTCGCGGTTGGTGGAGTATTGCCACGGGCCTTCGCCGTAACGGTTCCATTCTTTATCGGCGCGCAGCATAGGTTCGTGGTGGCTGTTGCTCATCACTATACCCATTTCATCGGCCAGCACGGCATTTTGCCAGTCATCATCGGCAAAGGCATTGTTCCACATCGCCGGCCAGAGAAAATTGGCTTTTAAGCGTTGCAACAGTTCAAACACCCGCAGATAAAACTTGCTGTTATAGCCGCCGTATTTTTCTGTTACCCAGTTGGTTAGCGCCGGATATTCGTCGTTAAGAAAAATGCCGCGATACTTTACTTTGGGTGCATCGGTTACCAGGGTGCCGGCTTTAATATACAGCTGCTGCCGCTGTGGCAGTGGCACATCGGCCCACCAATGCCAGGGCGATACACCGATAGTTTCGGCCAGGTCGTACACGCCGTAAATAGCGCCGCGCTTGTCGCTGCCGGCGATCACCAGGGCTTGTTGTACGCCGGGCAGCGGCTGCTGTATCAGCTGGATCTGATAGGCGTCCCACTTACCCTTAATGGCGCTGAGATCCAGCTTGCCCGCAGCAATCAGTTGGTCCAGCAGCGGGTTATTGCCCAAACTGCCGATAATCAGCATCTGCGCTGCGCCCGCCGTGCTGTGGCTGACGCTCAGCTGCTTGCCACTCACTGCTTGTATATCAGCTTGCAGGCTGCTTACTGCCCGCAGCAAACCCTTATGATCGTTATTACTTAGCTGGATCAGCGCCTGGCTGTTGCTGCCAACCAAAGCAAAGTCATCTTTGCCGGGTGTTGCCGCCAGATAATTGCCCGGTAGGGCAGCGGCAGTGTGGCTTAGCAACAGCACCGCTAACAGCACAAGCACTCTCATTGGCTTGCCTCAGCTTCCAGCCGGCTGTGTAACCCCAGCATAGTGCCGACAAAACCCGCAGCCACTTGCGTACTTAGCAGCATAGCGTCTTGCGGCCCAGTCAGCGGCAACCAGTCTTGGTCAGGCAGGGCATAGTAAAAGGCGATTTCGCCGGCATCACCGCTGATTTTTAAGCGGATGTCTGCCGCAGTGCCTGGCAGCTGCAGCCCGGCAATTTGTGCAGCTTTGCCGCCGTTGGCCTGCTCTAAAAACAGTTCTGTGCCGGCGGCGTTGCTGCGCACGCCGAAATAGTAGTGATACTGCTCGTTTTGAAACGCCACTATACCCGCGGATACTGTGCCTTGCGGCAGTGTCAGGCTGGTGCTGGCATCAAAATGCATATGCTGCTGGCGCCTGGCAATAAACGCCGGTTGCGCCAGGCTGTCCAGGCCTTCGGCTTTAGCCTGTAAGCTAAGCTGTTGGCCATCCAGGCTAAGCCAGCTTTGGTCAAATTGACGCAGGCTGTTCCAGTGTAAATTTAATCTTGTGCTGTCAAACTCATCACGCCAGCTAAAGTTGCCGGTTAACGGCTCTGCTACCGGTGCGGCTTGCAGCGCCGGTGCAGCCGGGCGGTACGGAATGCTCTGGCCGGCCGGTAAAATATGCGGCCAACCATCTTGCCAGCTTACCGGCAGTAAAAAGGTTTCGCGGCCGGTATTGTAGTAGCGCTGCTGATAAGCGCGGCTGGCCAGAAACACCGCCCACCAGCTGCCGTCAGGCAGTTGCACAAAATCGGCATGGCCGGCGGTAGTAATAGGGGCAGGCCGGTCCGCGGCCAGGTCGCGCTGGGTTAAAATCGGGTTACCGCTGTAGGGCACAAAAGGCTCATCCAGGCTGCGGCTACGAAAAATCACCGCCGAATGCTGATCGGCAGTGCCGCCCTCTGCACACAGCAAATAGTACCAGCCGTCATGTTTATATAAATGCGGCGCTTCAATCCAGATCGGCTTGGTGCTTAAGTCCACCCCGCCATTGACCAACAGCCGCTGTGAATCCGGCACGATTTTCTGGCTGTGCGGGTCGTACTGCCACAACCAGATGGCCTTATGACCTTCGTACAGTGATTCGACGGGGTCGCCATTGTGGGCAATATACACCTTGCCATCGTCATCAAAGAAAATATCCGGGTCTATACCCTGCACTTCCGGCAGCCAGATTGGGTCTGACCAGGGGCCGGCCGGGTCGCTGGCGGTCAGAATAAAATTGCCGCCTCTGTCTACTACGGTAGTGATCAGATAGTAAGTGCCGTCATGATAGCGCAACGTTGGCGCAAAAATACCGCGCGACACCTGCAGGCCGGCCATATCCAGTTGCGAAGGCCGCGTTAGCGCATAACTGAGCAAGCGCCAGTTCACTAAATCGCGGCTGTGTAATATCGGCAAGCCCGGCGTATAGGTAAAAGATGATGCCACCATATAATAGTCATCGCCGCTGCGCGTAATGCTGGGGTCGGGGAAAAAGCCGGCGGCCACCGGGTTTTGATAGCTTCCCGCAGGTAATGGCGCTGCAAAAACCGCATCACGGCCCTGATAATCAAACCAGTTAAACTGTGCTGTTGCCGCCGGTGCTGTGCTGGCCGCCGGCCCGGCAGCAGTGGTGTGCGGGGCATTGCCGGCCGGCTGACAAGCGCTGAGGCAAAGCATCAGCCCCAGCGTTAATAGCAGCGCCTGATAGTTGTTTGTCATCTGATGTCACTCCTGTGGTCAGCGCCCGGCTTGGTAGTAAAAGCGGCCCGGCAGCTAAAAGGTAGTGACATTAAAAGGAAAAAGGCCATATTCATCAATGGCCTTGTTGTTATGAAAATACATCTGCACTGTGCGTTTTTTGCGCATGGCGCGGCTTAGTCGTTCACCGCCATGCGGTTTACGCTTTCACTGCGGGCGCAGCGGTATTCTTTCGGAGTTTGGCCAAAATGACGCTGAAACACGGCATACATATATTGCAGCGACGGATAACCGCATATTTTGGCAATTTCGGTCGGGTTGGCCTGCGTTTCTTTCAGCATCTTGCAGGCTTTAGTCAGCTTTTGGTTATGTAACTCGGTATGGATAGAATGGCCGCGCTCAGAGCGAAACCGCTGCTCCAGATTCGAGCGCGAGATGCCGACAAAATCGGTCACCTGTTCCACCTTGGCGCCGCGGGTAGCATTGCGGCGAATATAGTTCATCGCTTGGATCACATAAGGGTCACGCAGGGCTTTAAAGTCGGTAGATTGGCGCGAGGCCACACCAACCGGCGGCACCAGCAGACGCTTTTGGCCAACATCGATATTATTCAGCTGAGTATGCAGCAGCTTGGCCGCCTTATAACCCATTTCAAAGCAGCCCTGGGTTACCGAACTTAAGCTGATACGGCTGAGAAAACGGGCGATATCATCGTCATCTATACCGATAATGGCAATGTTGTCCGGCACCACAATACCGATATGCTCACAGGCCTGCAGCAAATGGCGCGCGCGCGAGTCGGTAACGGCAATAATGCCGATAGGTTTGGGCAGGCTTTGGATCCAGTCGGTCAGCCGGTTCATCGCATATTGCCAGGTTTCCGGCCGCGTGCAGTGGCCCTGATAAATCTGGCAATCGTAACCATCCTGCGCTGTCAGTTTACGTATCGCGTTTTCCCGCTCCTGTGCCCAGCGGTGTTGCTCATCGGTTGGCACACTGTAAAAGGCAAAGCGGTCGAGACCTTTGCGTTTTAAATGCTCGTAAGCAGCCTGCACCAGGGCGTAATTATCTGTAGCAACATAGGGCACGGCCGGGTAATCGGCCGGGTTACTGTACGAGCCGCCAACCCCAACCAACGGTTTGTCCGAGCCTGCCAGCGCGCGCTGGATATTCATATCATCGAAGTCGGCAATAATGCCATCGCCGCCCCATTCGTGGATATGTTCTAACCGGCAGAGGAAGTCTTCTTCCAGATACAGGTCCCAATCCACCTTGGATGATTGCAAATAATGGCCTATACCTTCTATTACCTGGCGGTCATACACCTTATTTGCGTTAAATAATAACGTAATGCTGTGTTTAGCCTTGAACATATCCCCGTCCTTTATGTTTTATCTTTTTTTTATTTTTTTGATCAAGCGGGTTTAATCTTAGACCGGCCTGCATTTAAGGCAAACCGGAAAACATAATTCGGCACGGAATTATGAATTTTCGTAATTGCTCAGTGCGCCCCGCTCACCAAAGATTAAGCCACTCAGGCTCATAGCAAACACAGGCAGAATATGTATATAGGCATAGATTTAGGCACCTCCGGCATTAAGGTGATAATGCTGGACGACAATGGCAAAGTGATCGACAGCGCCAGCGCAGAATTGCAGCTAAGCCGGCCTTATCCGCTGTGGTCGGAACAAGATCCGCAGCAGTGGTGGCTTGGCTTGCAGGCCTGCATGACGCAGTTGTGTCAGCGCCGCTCGCTACAGGCGGTAAAAGCCATAGGCCTGACCGGACAAATGCACGGTGCTACTTTACTGGACCGTAATAACCAGATTATCCGCCCGGCAATACTGTGGAACGACGGCCGCGCTTTTGCGCAGTGTCAGCAGTTGGAGCAACAAGTGCCGCAACTGCAACAGCTTACCGGTAACCTGGCGATGCCGGGTTTTACCGCGCCGAAACTGCTGTGGCTGCGCCAGCATGAACCGCAGCAGTTCAGCCGTGTCGCCAAAGTGCTGCTACCGAAAGATTACCTGCGCTTTTGTTTAAGCGGCGATTTCGCTTCTGATATGTCCGACGCCGCCGGGACTTTATGGCTGGATATGGCCAAACGTGACTGGAGCGACGAGCTGCTGCAAGCCTGTGGTTTGAACCGCAGCCAGATGCCTCAGCTGTACGAAGGCAACCAGGTAACCGGTATTTTACTGCCAGAGTTTGCGCAGCGCTGGGGTATGGATGCGGTGCCGTTGGTAGCCGGCGCCGGCGATAATGCGGCCGGGGCTATCGGCGCCGGTATTGTCAGCCCTGGCCAGGCCATGCTGTCGTTGGGTACCTCCGGGGTGTATTTTGCCGTTAGCAACGGTTTTGTCGCCAATCCGCAGTCGGCGGTGCACAGCTTTTGCCATGCACTGCCGCACAGTTGGCATCTGATGGCGGTAACGCTCAGCGCCGCCGCCTGTTTGCAATGGTATGCCGATAACGTCGCCGGCGTGGCGGTGGCAACCTTGCTGGACGAATTAGACCAGGCTGCTGTGGATATCAGCCAGGCACCGCTGTTTTTACCGTATTTATCCGGTGAACGCACACCACACAACAACCCCGATGCCAAAGGCGTTTGGTTTGGTTTGAGCCACACTACCGACCGTAAAGCCCTTACCTACTCGGTGCTGGAAGGCGTCAGCTTTGCGCTGGCGCAGGGCGCGGCAGCACTGCATGCCTGCAGCGCGGTACCGACAGAGATTAACCTGATTGGCGGCGGTGCCCGCAGCCCGTATTGGCGCCAGTTGCTGGCCGATGTGCTGAACCTGCCGCTAACCTTTCGTGAAGGCGGCGAGGTGGGGCCGGCGCTGGGTGCAGCGCGGCTGGCGCAGTTAGCACTACAGCCACAGCGTAGCCTGGCCGATATCTGCCCGCCGCCACCAGTGGTAAGCCGGCATCTGCCGGACAACCAGCGCCATGCCGCGCTGGCCGTGCGTTACCGCAAATTTACCGCTTTGTACCAGGCGCTGGCGCCGCATTTCTGAGCACAGCCACAGCTACTGACGAAAAGCACAAGCTGGCTTTGAAAAAACATAATTGTGCTAACTGCCGGCAATGCCCAACATTACACCGGTAGCTTTGGCATGAAACAGGAGAGCAGTGTGGCTCAGTACTTTGATCAAATTGATAAAATTGCCTACGAAGGTGCGGACAGCACTAACCCGCTGGCATTTAAACATTACAACGCCGGCGAAAAAATATTAGGCAAAACCATGGCCGAGCATCTGCGTATGGCGGCCTGTTACTGGCATAACTTCTGCTGGAACGGCCAGGATGTATTCGGTCAGCCTATTTTTGGCCGGCCCTGGCTGGCAGCCGGTGATGCGATGCAGCAGGCTAAGCACAAGGCCGATGTTGCCTTTGAGTTTTTCAACAAGTTAACCATTCCGTACTATTGTTTCCATGATATCGATGTCGCGCCTGAAGGCAGCAATATTAAAGAGTACGTAAATAACTTTGCCGCCATGGTCGATGTGCTGGAGCAAAAACAGGCTGAAACCGGCGTTAAGCTGTTATGGGGCACCGCTAATTTATTCAGTAACCCGCGTTATGCCGCCGGCGCCGCCTCTAACCCGGATCCGCAAGTGTTCAGCTATGGCGCCACCCAGGTGTTTCACGCGATGAATGCCACCAAACGCCTCGGCGGGGAAAACTACGTACTGTGGGGCGGCCGTGAAGGCTATGAAACCCTGCTCAATACCGACCTGCGCCAGGAGCGGGCCCAGTTAGGCCGCTTTATGCAAATGGTGGTGGAGCATAAGCACAAAATCGGCTTTAACGGCACCTTGTTAATCGAGCCCAAACCGCAGGAGCCCACCAAGCACCAGTACGATTACGACTCCGCCACTGTGTATGGCTTCCTGAAGCAATACGGCCTGGAGAAAGAATTCAGGGTGAATATTGAAGCCAACCACGCTACTTTGTCCGGCCATTCGTTTCATCATGAAATCGCCACGGCTATTTCGCTGGGTATTTTCGGCAGCATAGACGCCAACCGCGGCGACGCGCAAAACGGCTGGGACACCGACCAGTTCCCCAACAGCGTGGAAGAGTTAAGCCTGGTAATATACGAAATTCTCAAAGCCGGTGGTTTCTCTACCGGTGGCTTTAATTTCGATACCAAACTGCGCCGCCAAAGCTTAGATCGTTACGATTTGTTCCACGGCCATATCGGCGGTATGGATCATCTGGCCATGGCGTTAAAGCGGGCAGCCAAGCTGGTAGAAAAAGACTTCCTCGGTGCTGCCGTAGCACAACGCTATGCCGGTTGGAGTGACAAGTTGGGTAAGGCTATTCAGGGTGGCGAACATTCATTACAAACCCTGGCCGAGCTGGTGCAGCGCGAGCAGTTCGATCCACAACCGGTAAGCGGCCGCCAGGAACTGTTGGAAAACCAAGTTAACCTGGTGCTGTTTCGCTAAAGGTTTTTAGCTCCCGTAGTCCTGTGTGTTGCCCGGCTTGCCGGGCTTTTTTATGCCTGAAAGGTGAGGGAGTGTAAGGCTTGAACTGAAGTAGTCGGTACTTAATCTGATATTTGAAAATAACGTTCAAAGCAGCTGCGCGTCGCGCGTCGGCTGCCTTAATTTGTTGGGGCTAGTCACTGCCAGACCCGATTAATATCCAACGCTTACCCTTTGAATGAACATCAAAAGCAAAATCCCAAAATACAGGATACGAAGGATGGCCTTCAGCAAGACCAAACTCAGTTACCATGTCAGCATCATCCAGGGCTATGTGGCTGAAAACATCTTGCATTAATGAACTTATCTCATTCTTTTTTGACTTGAGATCAATCGGCCCGGCGCTAGTACTTCCCTCATAAAGAACCATGTCCATGATTTCATGTCTGGCCTGCTCTGGTGAAGATGCCACAACACCAGATACCTTGCAGTCTTTAGAGATTTGTTCTTGCAGTATCTGTTCTAAGGCTGAATCGCAATCTCCAAGACCATACAGATGGAACGAAACTGCATAGTTTATCCCGTATAGTAGCTTTTCAATTTTATCAAAATCTTTCATATGATAATTTTTAGAAACTCCGGGGGCATCCATTTTATTTTGAGCTGATCCGTTTACCCTGATGTTTCCCGATGGCCAACGCTTTGTTAACGTTCCGTTGAGCAACTTGCCAGAGCGTGCTCCCATATTTCTTTAACTAATTGATTTGAATTATAAATAAAGTCGCCATTAGAGAATTCATATACCATAGCTTCATATTCATAGCCGATCATTTTTTCTTTGTTGTCGTCAGTTTTACAATATTTATATGTGTCATGGGATAGCCGGACTTTTATATTTCCACTAAACCATGTTGCTTTTAGTGGATAAGCTTTTTCACCGAAGAACAGAACGGGGTCAACTAATGGAGGATTTTCAGAGCAGGCTTCTTTAACTAGTGAAGTTAAAAACAATTGGTTATTTTTAACTTCCCAAGTACCTTTATAACCTCGCCAATTTGCAGAACACCAACCTTGTGATTCCAGCATTTGGTGAATTTCTTCAAAGGTATATAGTGAGTCAAGGGGGCTTACATCTCCTGGTCCCATATCTAGACCAAATGAGTCGCCATCAATGATAAATGTTTCTTCAATCTGTTGAGTTGCGTGAGCATAATTAGTCATGACAACTAAGAATAATATTAAAAATTTATGCATGCCATTCCTTTTGCTAGTTTGTTTAAAGGTAAGACCCGATGCCCGGGATAAGGCTGGGCTAGCTAATATCTTCCGTAAGCGCTGCGAGTAGATTCTGTGCTCGTAAAATACGAACAATCAGCACATCTGCACCGTCTTGGCGGTAATAAATTGCATGAACGCCGTACACGCTGCGGCGATACCCCGGCCTGATACTATCGACAGCCTGATATAAATGGGGCGCATCAGCAATGTCCTGAAAACGTACTTGCATAGCCGCAGTATAGGCTTCAGCTTGCTTAACCCCGAAAGTCTGCGCTCCGTAGATATAGATGTCGAAAAAATCCTGATCTGCGCTATGGCTAAGCCGGTATCGTGCCATCGGCTTTCAGCCTTGCTCTTGCGGCTTGCAAAATATCATCAGCGGAACGCGGGCTTATGCCGCTTTGCTCACCTTCAATCAGTGCTGCGCGTACTGCCTCAAGCTGGGCGTTGCGGGCTTGATCACGGCGGATTAAATCGCGGAAATATTCACTGTCATTGGTGAAATCGCCGCTGGCAATGCGCGTTTTTACCCATTCGCCTTGCTGCTCGGTTAAGGTAATTGTTTTTCGGACAACGGTCATAATTCACTTCCTCACCAATAATCATACTACTGGTGCAGTATAGCGCATGTTACAACCAACTGCGGTAATCTGTATTTTTACTCTCATCATACCTTCGGCTGCGCTCTGGCCATTAACGCTATGCAATCAATATCCGCTGGCAGGGTGCCGTAGTTACTGCAGATGCCCGGTATCAGCCGGGCGCGGATAAAGGCTTCTGCTGCCATGGCTTCGCCATATTGCAGCAACACACTGGCCTGTAACAGCAGTGCTAATTGATCGACTATGCTGCGGGCGCGATATTCCAGCGTGGATGTATCCTGCAGTGCTTGCTGCAGCCGGGAAAAGGCGGCGTCGTACCCGCTGTTGCGCCCGGTTACGGTTTGCAGTTCGCTAAGGCAGGCTTCTAAGGCCGCTGGTTCTTTTTGCATGGCGCGCAGTACGTCCAGACACTGAATATTGCCCGAGCCTTCCCAGATAGCGTTAACCGGTGCTTCGCGGTATAGCCTGGGCAGGATATTTTCTTCAACATAACCGACGCCGCCCAGGCATTCCATCGCTTCATAGCAAAACTGCGGCGTGCGTTTGCATATCCAGTATTTACCAATAGCCGTGGCCAGGCGGACAAAGTGCTGCTCGCTAACCACATCCTGGTTATCCAGCGCGTAGGCTACCCGTAAACTCAGTGCCAGCGCCGCTTCACTGTCGAGCGTAAGGTCGGCCAGTACATTTTGCATCAGCGCATGCTGCTGCAGTTTTTGGCCAAAAGCGGTGCGCCCGGCGGTGTGATGCAGCGCTTGTGCTAAAGCGGCGCGCATTAGCCCGGCCGAGCCGAGCATGCAGTCAAAACGGGTGAGTGCCACCATATCAATAATGGTGCGCACACCGCGGCCTTCCTCGCCAATGCGCCAGGCAAAGGCACCGCGAAACTCCACTTCGGATGAGGCATTAGAGCAGTTACCCAGTTTGTGTTTTAAGCGCTGAATATAAAACTGGTTTTTGCTGCCATCCGGCCGCCAACGCGGTAACAAAAAGCAGCTTAAGCCGGCATCGGTTTGCGCCAGCGTTAAAAAGCCATCGCACATCGGCGCCGAGCAAAACCATTTATGCCCCACCAGCTCGTATTCATCATCGTTTAGCCGCTCTGCCTGCGTAGTATTGGCGCGCACATCCGAGCCACCCTGTTTTTCCGTCATCGCCATGCCGATAGTCAGGCCGGCTTTGGCAAAGTACGGTTTGTTCGCCGGGTCGTACTCGGCGGTTAATACTTTGCCCAGCCAGTCGGCCGCGCCTTTGGGCGCTTGCTTAAGTACCGGTACGGCGGCGTAGGTCATGGTTAGCGGGCAGCCGGAACCGGCATCGGCCTGCATATGCTGATACACCATAGCGGCGCGGGCGACCTGGGCGCCTTTGCCCGGTTTAACCCAGGGCGCTGAGGGCAGGCCAAAGGTTATCGCTGCCTGCATCAGCTGATGATAAGCCGGATGAAAGCGCACCTCGTCAATGCGGTTACCAAAGCGGTCATGGCTGTGAAATTCGGGCGGGTATTGATTGGCAAGAAAACCGGCCTCGCTGAGCGCACCGCCACATAAACTGCCATAGCTGGCCAGATCGGCGCTGTGCGCTGCGCTAAAACGGCTGCTCCAGTACTGCAAGGTGCTGTCGCTAAGCCAGCTGTTAAACGGTGTTAACGATGATGGCTGGTTAAGTACCTGATGGGTTTCGGCCTGCGCACTGTAACGATTTGCTGCTGATGGGGTGTGATTTGACATCCGCGCCTCCTGCTGCTGTTACAGCAGTGAAGCATGGCGCGGAACAGAACTCAAGTTTGCCGGCTAACTCAGTGCTTAGCGCCCGGTGCCGCCTGCATGCAGACCCCTTTGCCATTACGTTTTATGCTCAAGCATACCGTGCATCTTTAACCAGCTGACGAAGGCATTAAACCAACCGGTACTGGTTGTCTGTTTCGGGTACATGCCAAAGCCGTGACCGCCCTGCTCATAAAAGTGAAGCTCCACTGGTTTCTTCGCCGCCTGCCAGCTCTCGATCAGGCCAAACTTACTGCTGGCAAAGAAGGGATCGTCTGCCGCAAGCGCGACAAATAAAGGCGGTGCATCGGCCGGCACCGTTACTGATGTGATCGGGCCATAAATATTGCCAATAAAGGCCGGTTTAGCATCCTCGCCGACGAGTGCAGTGGCCATCGTTAACATGGCACCGGCCGAGAAACCCAGCATACCAATACGATCCGGGTCGATTTTCCACTCAGCGGCCCTGCGCCGAATCAAGGATAATGCTGCACGGGAGTCTTCAAGCTGTATCGCAAGCTGCATTTTCATCTGCTCTGGCTCAAGTAACGGCGCTCTGCGCCCGGTGTTAGAGAACATCTCGTCCATTGCGCGTTTAAATGCCGCCATCTCTGAGGGTGTCTGGTTTAAACGATACTTCAGCACAAAGGCGGCAATGCCTTGACTGGCAAGCGCCCGGGCAACATTCCAGCCTTCGTTTTCCATTGACAGTGTGCGAAAGCCTCCGCCGGGTGCCACGATTACCGCCGCGCCACCGGCGTTTGCCGGATCAGGTAAAAAGGGCGTAAGCGTAGCCACAGTGACATTACGCACAAACCGGCTGCCATACTGCGAATGCCAGGCTTCCTGCTGCCGGGCACCGGGCAGTGGTCCGGTACCAAGGTCGACAGCACCAACCTGGCCGGGAGCTGCAATCACCGTCATGCTATCGTCCGGCTGAGCCAGCGCTTGTGTTGCAAAGAAACACACAGCTATCAATACAACTATGTTGCACAACTCAAGCCTTACACCCAAACGGTTACAGCAAGGCTCACCGAGCCGGTTTTTAGTCATTTTCATACCAACGGTATCCTTTATCTGGCTATTCTCTAACTGAGCATTCTCTAACGGGCAAGTGTTGCCTGGCGTCTATCACTTCGCTGTTCTGACAATGGGTTTAATGCTGCCATCGGCGTTAAAATACACCCTGTCTATAGCGACTGACCTTCTGTAATTGCCGCCGCCGGGCAGGTCGGCGTTGTGGTAGGCGAGGTAGGTGTGGCCGTTAAAATCAAACAGCGCCGGGTGGATGGTGGTGGTGCCGGGTAAAGGTGGCATGATTATGCCGCGGTACTGCCAGGGGCCGGTGGCGGAGCTGCTGGTGGCGTAGGCGATACTTTCCGGAAACCCGGCGGCATACAGCAAATAATAAATGCCGTTATGTTTTGATACATAAGGCGCTTCTTCAAAGTTTGGCAGGCTATCTACAGTGTGGATTTGCACCTTACTGACATCGCGGTTTTGCATGTGGCCGGCGGCATTCAGCGTGAAGCTTTCGCCTTTTAAGTGAATTAAATTGCTGTCCAGCTCTACCCACCATAGCTGCTTGTTGCCCCAGTAAAGATAAGCGCGGCCGTCATTGTCAATAAATACCGCCGGGTCAATATTGCGCCAGCTGTGGTCTTTATACTTTGCGGTATCTTCGAGCAAAATCATCGGCATACCGCGGGGGTCTGTAAAAGGCCCGGCCGGGCTATCTGATACCGCTACGCCGATGGCAAAACCAAATTCGCCGCCGGTTTGGCCGCCTTCAACTGCAGCAAAAAAAAAGTACTGTGCTTTACCCGACGCATCTTTGCGCTGTATTACATGATGGGCGTAGGCGTTGCCGGTTTTTTCATTGCCGCGGGCCCAGGCAAAATCAGAGTAGCGCAGCACTGCGCCTTTATTTTGCCAGCTGAGCATATCGCTGCTGGTCCACAGCCGATAATCGTACATGCGGTAATCATTCACCTCTAAAGCCTGCTCGTCGTGCGTGCTATACAGGTAGACCGTATCGTCGATAACCATCACGGCAGGATCGGCGGTGTATATGATGTCACCAACCTGGTTGGTCGGGTCTGCCGTGTCGTACTTAATAATAGGGTTATCAAAGCTTGATGGCGGGGCCTGCGAGGCGGTGATACCCGTTGTGGAAATGGCAGCTGGTTCTGCGCTACAGGTAAATAATACCGGTAATGACAGCAGGCAAAATAGCAGCGCACAGATTTTTTCAAACATGAGCATGGGTTCCTGTTTATCTGTTGCAGCCGCGCATTTTGCCCTTTTCTATCTGATAACGAATATGCGCCACAAACGGCTGCGCCGGCTTAGCCCTGCATATCTTCCAGCTCGGTGCCTTTGGTTTCATGCACCATTTTCGCGACAAAGAATATCGAACAGAATGCGCCCAGCGTATACAAACCGTAAGCCCCGGCTAAACCTACGCCGCTTAGCAACAGCGGAAAGGTCATGGTAATAAGGAAATTACTGCTCCATTGCGCCAAACCACTTACCGCCAGGCCGGAGCCACGAATTTGATTGGGGAACATCTCGCCCAGCATTACCCACATTACCGGGCCCCAGGACATATTAAAGAAGAACACATAGGCATTGGCACTGATCAGCGCCACTATACCCCAGTCGCCCAGCAGCAGGCGGCCATTGGCATCTTGCTCGGCGTTGGCAAAGGCCAGTACCATCAGTGCCAGCGTAATGGCCATACCAACCGAGCCCCATTTCAGCAGTGGCTTGCGGCCAATTTTATCGATCACCATCAGCGTGATTACGCAGGCGGCAATACTCAGGCCACCGCTGATCACGTTGATTAGCAAGGCATCCGACTCGGAAAAGCCCACCGCCTGCCACAACACAGCGCCGTAATAAAACACCACATTAATGCCGACTAACTGCTGAAAGGTTGCCAGGCCAATGCCAACCCAGACAATACGGCGCAATTTGCCGCTGTTGTTGTCGATTAAATCGCGCAGCTGTGGTTGATGATTGCCCTCCAGCGATTGCTGGATCTCGGTTAATTTACGCGTTGCCGCGCTGTCGCCATACAGCCGCGTTAATACCGTTTTCGCTAACGCCGTTTTACCTCTGAGTACTAAAAAGCGCGGGCTTTCCGGAATAAACAGCAGCATCAGTAAAAACAGCAGCGCCGGTAACAGCTCCATCCAGAACATCCAGCGCCAGGCGGCAAAATCCAGCCACAGCACGGCGGTGGACGCGCCGGCGAATTTTGCCAACAGATAATTGCTGATAAAGGCCATAAACAAACCACAGATAATGGCAATTTGCTGCACTGTGGTCAGCATGCCACGATAGCGTGCCGGCGCCACTTCGGAAATATAGGCCGGTGCCATTACCGACGCTGCCCCAACCGCCAGGCCACCGAGAATACGGTAAAACACAAATTCCACTGAGTTGTCTGCCACGCCCGAGCCCCAGGCGCTGATAACAAAAAACACCGCCGCTACCTGTAGCAAGGTGCGCCGGCCACTGATATCGGCCAGCCGGCCGGCAAAAAAGGCGCCTACCGCACAGCCGAGTAACATGCTGGCGACATTAAAGCCGGTGCCGGCACTTTGCGAATTAAATGCTTGTTGCAGGCCATCTACGGTGCCGTTAATTACGCCGCTGTCATAGCCGAATAAAAAACCGCCTAAGGTTGCCACTACGGTAATAAATAAAATAAAGGCTTTATTATCTGCGGTTTCGCTCAGGCTGGCTGGCGTGCCTGCAAGGGCCGGGCTGGTGCTGGTATGCTGCAAAATAGTTACTCCGCTCGGTGGATGTCAGCTTGCAGCATAAAGTCTAATTGCTTGCAAAGCAGTCTGCTTGTTAAAAAACATAATTCTTTCAGTACATTTCATTAAGCCACGGAGCTGCCGGGCATTGTATGGTAAGTTTCAGTCGAAATATTAACCAGGCAAGGCGAACAATGACACCAAATTTACAGCCGCTGTTGTTATGCACTATGCGTTGCGCCTGGTTGCTGCTGGTATTGGCGGCGTTGCCCGGTTGTGCGGCCCGGCCCGGCACCTTGGCCGACACTGCGACCAGCATGGCGCAGCCGCCGGCAGCCGGCAGTGCTGTGAGCGGGCGATACCCTAACCTGTTGGCGCAGCTTGGTTACAGTGAGCAAGCGATTGACGCCAAAATCAGCGCGGCCTTTGAGCAGCTGTTTTACGGCGACCCGGCAACCGAAGCGCTGTATTTTCCCGCCGGTAGCAACAGTGCCGGCAGCAAGGCGTATATTCTCGATGTTAACAACAACGATGTGCGCTCTGAGGGTATGTCATACGGCATGATGATCGCCGTGCAACTGAATAAACAGGCCGAATTTAATGCGCTGTGGAATTGGGCGCTAAGCCATATGTATCAGGCCGATCCGGCGCATCCGGCTTATGGTTATTTTGCTTGGTCGGTAGCTACCGACGGTGTAGCGCTGGATGAAATGCCGGCGCCGGACGGTGAGGAATACTTTGCCACGGCGTTGTATTTTGCAGCCGTGCGTTGGGGCGAAGGCGACGGTATTTATCAGTATAAAGCGCAGGCTGATCAGTTACTGACGCAGATGCGCCATCGTAAACTGATCACCGGTGTCACCAAGCGCGGCAGCCAAACCGGCACTAATTTGTTTCATCCGGACTACGCCATGGTGCGTTTTACCCCGGATCTGGCTAATGCCGACCATACCGATGCCTCCTACCACTTACCGGCGTTTTATCAAGTCTGGGCCCGCATGGGGCCAGAGGCCGACCGGCCGTTTTGGCAAAAAGCCGCCCGGGTTAGCCGCGACTATTTCAGCAAAGCAGCGCACCCCAAAACCGGCCTGACGCCGGACTATGGCAATTTTGATGGCAGCCCCTGGGCTGCACCGTGGCGGCCGGAGTCGGCTGATTTTCGCTTTGATGCCTGGCGTACGGCGATGAATTGGTCGGTAGACTGGAGTTGGTGGCGCGCGGATGCCAGAGCGGTTGAGCTTAGTGACCGGCTGCAGGCGTTTTTTGCCAGCGAAGGCTTAAACAACTATGGCGGCCAATATAGCCTGGATGGTAAAAAACTCGATACTAATCAATTGGCAGGCCCAACTGCAGGAATCGTAGCGATGAATGCGGTAGCAAGCTTAGCCGCCAGCCAGCCGCGCTCGGTAGATTTTGTTCGGGCGCTGTGGCAGCAACCTGTACCGACCGGCCGGTACCGTTATTACGACGGCATGTTGTATATGCTGGGGTTGTTGCATGTCAGCGGCCGCTTTCAGGCCTGGCTACCGGCAGAACAAACAGAATAAAAACAACAATTACCAACAGGCAGACACAGATGCAGATAGCGAGTTCAGGTGCGACAGCAAAATACAGTGCAACAGAAAAACTCAGTGTGACAGAAAAAATCGGTTACAGCCTCGGCGACCTGGCGGCCAATCTGATTTTCCAGACATTGATGACATTTTTGGCGTTTTTCTATACCGATGTCTACCAAATTGCACCAGGTGCCGCCGCGGCCATTATCTTTCTCGGCGGGATAATCGGCGCCTGCTTTAACCCGGTAATGGGGCTGATTGCTGATCGCACCCAAAGCCGTTGGGGCAAATTCCGGCCGTGGATCTTATGGACAGCCGTGCCCTTTGGCGTAATGGCGTTGCTGGCATTCAGTACGCCGGATTTCAGCCCGCAGGGCAAAATTGCCTATGCCTTTATTACCTATGTGCTGCTGGTGTTGGTGTACTCGGCCAATAACCTGCCGTACTCGGCGTTAAGCGGCGTGCTTACCGGCAATATGGCGCAACGTAACAGCTTATCGGCTTACCGTTTTGTCGCCGTGATGGTGGCGCAGTTTATTATTCAGGTGTTGTTACTGCCGCTGGTGCTGATCCTCGGCGATGGCGACAAAGCAGTGGGTTTTGAAAACACCATGACGCTGTTTGCACTGGTTGGCATAGTGTTTTTTCTGATCACCTTTATAACCACTAAAGAGCGGGTGCAGTCGCCACAAATACAAAAGTCCAGTATCCGCCAGGATATCGCTGATCTACTGCACAACAAGCCGTGGTTTATTATGTTGCTGGTAACGGTGCTGGTGTTTATTACCCTGGCGCTGAAAGGCGGCATGTACATTTTCTATTTTGAACATTACCTCAGTGCGCCGCATATCGCCGGCTTTTTACAGCATATCGGTTTTAACAGCTTTATCGCCGGCTTAAATGCCATGCTGACCGGTATGGGGTTAAATGAGTTTCTCTGGCCGAAAGATGCGGCGACGTCGGGTTTCAGCCTGTTTAATGCCGGCGGCATTATCTGCATGATTATCGGTATTGGCTTTTCCAAAACACTGGCGGATAAGTTCGGTAAGCGTGATGTGTTCGCCGTGGCGCTGTTTATCTCTACGCTGTTTATTTTGCTGTTTTACCTGCTGCCACCCGACGCCATTGGCCTGGTGTTTTTAGCGCAAATTCTGCACGGCTTTTTCTACGGCATCACCATACCGCTGCTGTGGGCCATGATTGCCGACGTGGCCGATTATTCCGAGTGGAAAAACCAGCGCCGTGCTACCGCCATTATTTTTTCAGCGATGATTTTTGGCCTGAAGCTGGGGCTAAGCATCGGCGGTGCTTTGGTGGCCGGCATACTGGCGCACTATGGCTATGACGCCCTGCTGGCAACGCAGGCCGCCGACACCATTAACGGTATTAAGCTGTCGGTTAGCTTGTACGCCGCGCTGCCATTCTTGCTCGGTGTTGGCTGCATGCTGGTATATGAAATTAATAAACATAAAGAAACGCAGATAGAGCGCGAACTAAATCAGCGCCGTGCTGCAGTGGCACAAGGGGATTAAGCCATGTCTGATAATGATTATGCCGCGTTAAAAGCGCGCGCCTTGTCGCAGCCGCTGATAGAACACATTTACACCGCCGATCCGTCGGCACATGTGTTTGACGGCCGCATCTATATTTATCCGTCGCACGATATCGAAGCCGGTATTGCCTTTAACGACAACGGCGATCATTTTGCTATGCAGGACTACCACGTGCTATCGCTGGACGGCCCGGATGCGGTGGCAGTGGATCACGGCGTGGCGCTGCATATTAACGATGTGCCTTGGGCAGAGCGGCAAATGTGGGCGCCGGATGCGGCGAAAAAAGGCGATAACTACTACTTTTATTTCCCGGCGAAAAACGCCGCCGGCCGCTTTCAGATAGGGGTAGCCAGCAGCAACAGCCCGACCGGGCCTTTTACCGCGCAGCCTGAGCCGATACAGGGCAGTTATTCTATTGATCCGGCGGTATTTGCCGACGATGACGGCAGTTATTATCTGTACTTTGGCGGCATTTGGGGCGGCCAGTTACAGCAGTACCGCGACAACCGCTACGCGGCGCACTACGGCGAACCGGCTGCCACTGAGCCGGCGCTGGGGCCAAAGGTGGCCAAATTAACCGACGATATGCTGCAGTTTGCCGAAGCGCCGCGTGAAATTATCCTTCTGGACCAGCAGGGCCAGCCGCTGCTGGCCGGCGATACCGATCGGCGTTTTTTTGAAGCCTCCTGGCTGCATAAGTACCGGGGTAAATATTACTTTTCTTACTCCACCGGTGATACGCACTTTATTTGCTACGCCACCGGCGACAGCCCCTATGGCCCCTTTACTTACCGGGGCCGCATATTGGAGCCGGTAGTCGGCTGGACCACGCATCACTCAATTTGTCAGTTTAACGGCCGCTGGTATCTGTTCTACCACGATTCGGTGTTATCTGAAGGCGTAACCCATTTGCGCTCGGTAAAAATGACCGAAATCTGCCACGACGACCAGGGCCGGATCGGCACCTTAACGCCGTACCGCACTTAACCGGAGGCGCTATGCGCAAGTTACTGTTTGTTGTGTCGCTGTCACTGTCGGCTACTACATTAGCCGCACAGCCATTGCCGTATCAGGATGCCAGCCTGAGCACAGAGCAGCGGGTCGATGATTTACTCGCAAGAATGACACTGCCGGAAAAAGTGGCCCAGCTGCAAACGGTGTGGCAACAGCGTCGTGGCATGGAAAACCGCCAACAACAGTTTTTAGCGGATAAGGCGGCAGAAATTATCCCGCTCGGTATCGGCCATATCGGCCGGCCCAGCGAGTTTAAAACGCCGCAACAAACGGCAGAGTTTAATAACGCGCTGCAGCGCTGGTTAAAGCAGCATACCCGGCTGGGGATCCCGGCGCTGATGCATGAAGAAGCACTGCATGGTTACGCCGCCTTTGATGCCACCAGCTTGCCGCAGGCGATAGCACTGGCCAGCAGTTGGTCACCACAAATTATGCATGATGTGTATGCGCTGGCGGCGCGTGAGATGCGCGCTACCGGTGCGCACTGGGCCCTAACGCCGATTTTGGATATTGCCCGCGACCCGCGCTGGGGCCGGATTGAAGAAACCATGGGTGAAGATCCTTATCTGATGTCGGCATTGGGCGTGGCTGCGGTACGCGGTTTTCAGGGCAAAACCGGTAAAACCGGTGCCTTTGCAAACGACAAAGTGGTGGCGACGTTAAAACACCTTACCGGCCATGGCCAGCCGCAGGCCGGGGTAAATATAGCCCCGGCCCAGATAGCCCCGCGCGAGCTGCATGAAGTGTTTCTGCCACCCTTTGAAGCGGCGGTAAAGCTGGCGCACGCTGCCAGCATAATGGCGTCGTACAATGAAATTGACGGCATTCCGTCGCATGTTAACCGCGGTTTGCTGCAGGACATAGTGCGTGGCGAATGGGGTTTTAACGGCGTGATTGTCAGTGATTACTTTGCTATTGAAGAGCTTAACAGCCGGCATGGCCTGTACGACAGCGATGCGGCTGCTGCTAAAGCGGCTTTGCTGGCCGGGGTAGATATGGAAACGCCGGATCCGAAAATCTTCCCGCAATTAACCGCGCTGGTGCAATCCGGCCGCTTGGACGAAAGCGCGATAGACACCGCAGTACGCCGCGTGCTGGCGCTGAAGTTTCGCCTTGGTTTATTTGATAACCCCTATGTCGATGCCGGTAAGGCCAATGCGTTGGTGGGTGCGGCGACACAGCGTGACTTTGCCAGGCAGGTGGCTGAACAGTCGCTGGTGCTGCTGAAAAATAACGGCATCTTGCCGCTAAATGCGGACAAAATCGGTAAATTAGCGGTGATAGGCCCGCACGCCGATGAAACTCTGCTTGGCGGTTACAGCAGTATTCCGCGCCAAACAGTCAGTATTTTTCAGGGTTTACAGCAAAAACTGCAGGGCAAGGCTGAGGTCGTATTTGCCCGTGGTACGGTTTTAACAACACAGCTGGCAACACCATTAACCCAGCCAGCGCCGGATGCTAATCAGGCCTTTATTACCTCAGATATCCGCCAGCGCAGCCAGGCCGCCGGCACTTTTTCGATGCAGCGCTGGAACCATGATGCTATAGCGCTGGCCGATGATAACGACCGCAAAGGCCTGCTGGAAGAAGCCGTGGCGCTGGCAAAAACTGCCGATGCGGTGGTGCTGGTGTTGGGTGAAAACGAAGGCTTATCACGCGAAGCTTGGGCTGAAACGCATTTAGGCGATCGCGCCAGCCTGCAGTTAGTTGGCAATCAGCTGCAACTGGCCAAGGCGATACTGGCCAGCGGCAAACCTGTGGTACTGGTATTAACCAATGGCCGGCCACTGGCGCTGGGCGAGCTGGCCCAAACGGCGCCGGCGATTATTGAAGCCTGGTATCTGGGCCAGGAAACCGGCGCGGCTATTGCCAATGTGCTGTTTGGTGAGGTATACCCGTCCGGCAAGTTACCGCTAACCTTCCCGCGCAGTGCCGGGCATATTCCCGCCTATTACAACCATAAAGCGTCGGCTAAACGTGGTTACCTGTTTGATGATATCAGCCCGCTGTATCCGTTTGGTCATGGCTTAAGTTACACCACATTCGATTACAGCGAGCTACAAATTGACGCCAGCCGCGCCCGCGCCAATGGCGACGTGCAAATCAGCCTGACGCTGCAAAACAGCGGCCAGCGCAGCGGTACTGAAGTGGTGCAGCTGTATATCAACGACCCTGTAGCCAGCGTAACACGGCCGGTTAAGCAACTGGCAGGCTTTGCACGGTTAGAGCTGGCTGCCGGTGAGCAGGCCCAACTGCGTTTTACGCTGCCGGTAAACCTGCTGGCATTTTTTGATCAGCAGATGCAGTGGGTAGTGGAGCCGGGTGAAATCCGTTTGCTGCTGGGCAGTTCGTCGGCGGATATCCGCTTACAAGGCAGTTTCAGTATTGACGGCGCAGTAACCGACGTCAGTGAAAACAAAGCTTATCTTAGCCGGGTCTGCGTGGCTAAAGCGAATCAGGAGGCACAATGCGACAGTTTAACGGAGTAATTTATACCCGCCAGCCAGGCGCAGTATTAATGCTGGCGGCGGCTTTATTGCTTAGCGGCTGTGGCCGGCAGGCGGCAGAGGATAAAACCGCAGTGGCTGCAGCACCAAAGGCGCAGGCAGCAAGCATCCGGGCGGAAAACTGGCCACAGCAGGCAGCGCCGATAGCGCGCAACGCAGCAATTGAACAGCAAATCAGTGCATTGCTGGCACAAATGAGTACAGAGCAAAAAGTCGGCCAGATTATTCAGGCCGATATCGCCTCGGTTACGCCGCAGCAGGTACGCGATTATTACCTTGGTTCAGTGTTGAACGGTGGCAATTCCGCGCCGGGCCGGGATAACCGCGTTGGTGCCGCCGCCTGGCTGGAATTGGCCGATGCCTTCTGGCAGGCCAGCACCGACACCAGCGATGGCCGACCTTATATTCCGGCGATTTGGGGTACCGATGCGGTGCATGGCCACAGTAATGTCAAAGGCGCGACTATTTTTCCGCATAATATTGGTCTGGGCGCAATGCACGAGCCGGAATTACTGCGGGCCATCGGCCGTGCCACCGCCATCGAAATGCAGGTAACCGGGCTGGACTGGACCTTTGCGCCGACCATAGCGGTAGCGCGTGACGACCGTTGGGGCCGTACTTACGAGTCGTACAGTGAAGATCCGGCGTTAGTGGCCAGCTATGCACCCTATATTCTGCAGGGCATTCAGGGCGAGCCCGGCGCTGATGATTTTCTCCGTGGCGAGCATATGCTGGCCACAGTGAAGCATTTTCTCGGCGATGGCGGCACTGTTGGCGGCAAAGATCAGGGCGACAGCATCGATAGCGAAGCGCAGCTACGTGATATTCACGCCGTGCCGTATTACAGCGCCGTTAAAGCCGGTGCCCGGGTGGTCATGGCGTCATACAACAGCTGGCATGGCAGCAAAATGCATGGCTTTGCGCCAATGTTAACCGATGTGTTGGTTGGCCGGATGGGCTTCGACGGCTTTGTGGTTGGTGACTGGAACGGCCACGGCCAGATAACCGGCTGTACACCAACCGATTGCGCCGCCTCGTTACTGGCCGGGCTGGATATGTATATGGCGCCGGACAGCTGGCAAACGCTGTATACCAACACGCTGGCCCAGGTTAAAGATGGCCGCATCAGCATGGCGCGGCTGGATGAAGCCGTTAGCCGTATTTTACGCATTAAAGCCGAAATGGGCCTGTTTGACCAGGTGAAGCCCTCAGCGCGGCCACTGGCCGGGCGTTATGAGTTACTGGGTAATGCAGAGCACCGCGCCCTGGCACGAGAGGCCGCGCGTAAATCGCTGGTTTTGCTGAAAAACAATCAGCAGTTATTGCCGCTTAAGCCCACCGGCCGGGTGCTGGTAGCCGGTGATGGCGCCGACAATATCGGCAAACAAAGCGGTGGCTGGACGCTAAGCTGGCAGGGTTCGGGCAACAGCAACAGTGATTTTCCCAATGGCGAGTCAATTTACAGTGGTATTAAACAAGCAGTCGAGGCCGGTGGTGGCAGTGTCGAGCTGAGTGAAAACGGCCACTTCAGTGCTAAGCCGGATGTGGCGATAGTAGTATTTGGTGAAGAGCCCTATGCCGAGTTTATCGGTGATCGCAGTCATTTAGCCTTTGATGATAATCGTGGCCTGCAAATTTTAACGGCACTTAAAGCCCAGGGTATCCCGACGGTAAGCGTGTTCTTATCGGGCCGGCCACTGTGGGTTAACCCGGAATTGAATCAGTCAGATGCCTTTGTCGCGGCGTTTTTACCCGGCAGCGAAGGCGGCGCCATTGCCGATCTGCTGTTCCGTTCGCCTGAGGGCGAAGTGCGGCGCGACTTTCACGGCAAGCTGTCGTTTTCCTGGCCGGATAACGCCACCGGCGAGCCGCTCAACGTTGGCGATGCGGACTATAAACCGCTGTTTGCTTACGGTTACGGCCTGAATTACAACGATAACAGCTCGCTTGGGATACTACATGAACAGGCCGGCATCAGCGCGGCTGAAATGCTGAATACCAGCCGTTATCTTTACGCCGGTAAGGCAGTAACACCGTGGCAGCTGCAACTGCTGGATGAGGGTAAGGTAACCGTAGTAACTGATGCTATGCATACCTCTGCCAATGGCGCCTTAACGGCCCAGGCTACCGACCGTTTGCAGCAGGAAGATTCGGTGACGCTAAGCTTTATCAAGCCGGGTGCGGTGGCGTTGACATTGGCTGACGGTGCTGTGCTGGATTTAGCCCGCCAGGCCAACGGCGATATGGCGCTGGAGCTGGAATATCAGATTGTAGCGCTTGGCAATAACAGTAAAGCAACCCTGGGCATGCAGTGCGGTGACAATTGCGCCAGTGCGCTGGATATCAGTACACAGCTGGCGCAGATGCAGGGTAAAGGCTGGCACAGCATCAAAATCGCGCTGCGCTGCTTTAGTGAGGCCGACAGCAACTTTGCTATCAGCCGGGTAACCCATCCAATGCTGCTGCAAAGTAGTGCCGGGTTGGTATTACAACTGGCCAATGTGCGGCTGGCACAAAATGAAGGTAATGCCACCTGCGGGAATTAGCTTTTTACCAGTTGAATAAGGTGCCATCTTCCAGCCGGTTTACCGGCAGGTAGGCCCGCTTATACGGGTATTTTGCCGCCAGCTTTTCGTCAATATCCACGCCATGGCCCGGGCTTTCGCCGCAGTGCAAAAAGCCCTGCTCAAAATAATAGTCGTGCACAAATACTGCATCGGTTTCATCGGTGTGGCGCATATATTCCTGAATACCAAAGTTAGGCACCCAGGTATCAAAATGCAGCGCCGCGCCCATAGTCACCGGCGATAAATCGGTAGCACCGTGAAAGCCGGTTTTAACATGGTACAGCTCGGCCAGTGCGGCAATACGGCGCAAATGCGTAATGCCGCCGGCATGCACCAGGGTGGTGCGGATATAATCTATCAGCTGTTCGCTGATCAGTTGCTGGCAGTCATGAATGGAAGAAAATACTTCACCCACAGCCAACGGTGTAGTGGTGTGCTGGCGGATCAGCCTGAAACCTTGCTGTAACTCGGCCGGTACCGCATCTTCGAGCCAGAACAGCTTAAATGGCTCCAGCTCTTTGCCCAGCCGCGCCGCTTCTATCGGCGTTAAACGGTGGTGTACATCGTGCAGCAAGTGCAGCTCGTCACCAAACTGTTGGCGCAGCTCGGCAAACAATTTCGGCGTATGGTTTAAGTATTTGCTGGTTGACCACAGGTTTTCGCCGGGCAGGTCGGCATCGGCCGGTTCATAAAACAAGGTGTCTTTTGATACGCCATAGGTAGAGGCTAAACCCGGCACGCCGGATTGGGCGCGGATAGCCTGATAACCGAGCTCACGGTATTTCGCCACTGCCTCAACAGTGTGGGCGATATCATTGCCGTTGGCATGGCCATACACCAGCACCTTGTCGCGGCTGCGCCCGCCGAGTAACTGATACAACGGCATACCGGCCGCTTTGGCTTTAATATCCCACAGCGCCATATCCACTGCCGCCAGCGCTGTCATATTCACCGGGCCACGGCGCCAGTACACACCACGGTAAAAATACTGCCAGATATCTTCAATCTGGCCGGCATCGCGGCCAATCAGGCAGGGCAGCATATGCTCGTTCAGCATAGCAACTACCGCCAGCTCGCGGCCATTTAAGGTGGCATCGCCTATACCATACAGGCCCTGGTCGGTTTCAATTTTTAGTGTGACAAAGTTACGGCCGGGGCTGCAAACAATCACCCGCGCGGCAATGATTTTCATAGTGCTTAACCTGTTAGCGAAAAGCTCAGGCTAACATGCGCGCTGCCGGCTGCAATTGAGAAAGCCGCCGCCGGTTTTACGTTTTTTGCTAAGCGCTTAGCCATTATTGCGCAAAGGCTTGGCGTGATATAACAGCATGTTAGGCTGGGCAGATAGCCTTGCCGGAGATGCCTGATGAATAAATTAATCCTTACTGTAGCCTTAAGTTGCAGCCTGAGTGCGCAGGCCGATATTCGTTTACCAAAATTAATCAGCGATAATATGGTGCTGCAGCGTGATACGGCGCTAACCTTGTGGGGTTATGCCACAGCCGGCGAGCAGGTAACAGTGCAGTTAAACGGTGCAGTGCCGGGCCAGGTGCAGGCTGACAATGGCCGGTGGCAAATTACGCTGCCGGCGCAACAGCCCGGTTGTGGCCATCAGCTGCGCTTTAGTGGCAGCAATCAAATTACGCTAAAGGACATTTGTTTTGGTGATGTCTGGCTGGCGTCGGGCCAGTCGAATATGGAACTGCCGATGGCGCGCCTCGCCGAGGCCTATCCGCAGGATTTAGCCAGCGCCAATTATCCGCAAATCCGCCAGTTTACTGTGCCGCAACAGTATAACTTTGACGCGCCGCAGCAAGATCTTAGCGCCGGGCAGTGGCAGCCGGCTACCACAGAGCATATCGCCGGTTTTTCGGCACTGGCATTTTATTTCGCCCGTGATTTGTTCAACCATAACGGCGTACCAATAGGCATGCTAAATAATGCGCTGGGCGGCTCGCCGGTGGAAGCCTGGCTGAGCGAAGAAGCGCTGCAGGCGTTTCCTGATGCACTGGCGCAAGGGCTGCGCTTTCGCGATAAGCAACTGATTGCCGATATTACCGCCGCCGATCAGGCAAAAAATAATCAATGGTACGCCGATTTAGCCAGCCGCGATGCCGGTTTGAACGGCGATATGCCCTGGTACGCGCCGGCGCTGGATCACAGTGGCTGGCAAAGTTTTACTGTACCGGGCTTTTTGCCGCAGCCTTTTACCGGCGTGTGGTGGCTGCGCAAAACCGTGCGGTTAAGCGCAGCGCAGGCCGCGGCTGCTGACACACTGCGGCTTGGCTCAGTCGTTGATGCCGACGAGGTGTATATCAACGGTGTTAAGGTGGGTAATACCACTTATCAGTATCCGCCACGGCGTTATGCGCTGCCACAGGGGTTACTTAAAGCCGGTGATAACCTGATAGCGGTGCGGGTTATTGCCACTAACAACAAAACCGGCCTGATGCCGGATAAGCCTTACTGGTTAGGCACGGATAAACAGCATATAGCGCTTAGCGGCCAGTGGCAGATGCGCCGCGGTGCCACCGCCGAAATACTACCCGGTGATACCTTTATCCGCTGGCAGCCGCTGGGTTTATATAACGGCTTAACGGCGCCGCTGACCAAGCTGCCAATAAAGGGCGTGATCTGGTATCAGGGCGAGTCGAATGTCGGCCGCGAAGTGCAATATCAACAGCGCTTTCGCGCGCTAATCCGTGACTGGCGCGCTAAGTGGCAGCAGCCAAAATTGCCGTTTTTATATGTGCAGCTGGCCAATTACCTGGAGAAAAACCCGCAGCCGGGCGACAGCGGCTGGGCGGCACTGCGCGAAGCCCAGCGCCGGGTGCAGGACGAGCCGGATACGGCGATGGTGGTAGCGATTGATGTCGGCGAGTGGAACGATATTCACCCGGTGGATAAAAAAACGCTCGGTCAGCGCCTCGCACTGGCAGCCAGAGCGGTAGCGCTGGGCGAGAAGGTGCAGTATCAGGGGCCGCAGTTGCAAAAGGTACAGGCGCAGGGCGATAAATTACGGCTTAGCTTTGATCAGCAGCTGGTACTGAAACCCGGCCAAAGCTTTGCCATCGCCGGCAGCGACGGCCAGTACCGCTGGGCGCAGGTACAGTTGCATGGTAAACAAGTAGTGCTGTCGCATGCGGATATTAAAGCGCCGGTAACTGTACGCTACGCCTGGGCCGATAACCCGGATGCCGTGCTGTATAACAGTGCAGGCTTACCGGCGTCGCCTTTTACTGCTCAGATTAGCCAGCCAAAGTAAGCTGCTTAGCCCGGCTATGGCTCTTGGTTTTAAATGTACTTATCGGGGTTTCCACAAGCCGCTATTTTATTCAGCTGTATTGCTCAAAGCATATTCCGGTTACAGTAAGTGGCCTTTTCAAACTCACTGACATTCATCGCAATATTTGGCACATGCGGAAACATAGCCACTAACTTCTCAACAACCGCTTGTGACAACTTCGCCCGCTGCTCAATGGTGCGGCCTTGCATAATGCTTGAAAAAACGTGAATGAAAAGCTCACGTTTTCCCCCAACCAGATACTTACTGTAAGGATCAACCCGGACTTTAATATCACCAATATCAAACAAATCAGAGGCAACAGCAACCAAATGAATTTGCTCTGCAATATATTCCTCAGGGTGACTTTCCAGCACCTCAACCGAGCAATCGACGATAAAATGTGGCATTGTTTTTCCTCTACGCGTTGAACTGCAAACTGTCCAGCGTAAACAGTACGCGGGTTGTAGCACTTTGTTATGCTTTTATAGTAAAGCCAGCAAAGCAGTTGCTCCTGCGCCAATCAGGCCTGCAACTGTGGCGTTATTAAGTAACTCTTTTAATTTTGACTTTGCTTCCAAGTCATTACTTTTAGCTACATTTTCAACTAATTCTTTCACACTGACATGAACACTTAGCGAATTACCATTTCCGACTTGGAATGTACTACCTGAAATATTACCGATAGTAATTGAATGCTGAGCTGAACTAACCGGATTTGCTAGTTCAGATAAAAACTTTCTTCCAGAAATTGTTATTCTTGGTTCAAGGTAGCTATCTCCACCACCGCTACTAGCGTCAATTGCAGTAACATAGCCTTGTTTGTACAGCTCTTTGAAGATACCTATAAGTGCAAATTTACCTTCGGTAATTTCCTCTGGAAATTCGTTTTTTGATAAAAGTTCAAGAATGTGTTTATGTTCTTCCATAACTTCTCCGATGCCTAACGCCCAAATTTAGCGCGGAAAGCCGCGCAGCGGATTGACGTCGCAGCCAGCCGCTTTTTGCTGGCGATAAAATTTGATTGTTAGAACGTGATTGACGCTATTTCTCAGCTTTTTTAATACAAAATACTGTAAGGAGCAATGAGGTAGCCGGGTCAAAACCGTAAGCCCCCGCATCCATAACTCTATACCTGCAACTTACATCCACAACATCGCCAAGCTGATTACCTAAAAACTCTAGGCGTGCATCAAGTAATTGACGGACACCATAACTTCTTGCTGATGAACCTAATCTGCTAATCGCAGCAATATAGCCGGTTTCGAGCCGCTTCGATTGGTGTGGCTCCGAAGCTAATGCCTTTAATCTTTTTGACTCTTTAAGTAACTGCCGCTTACTTAATGAACGCTTTACTTCAATGATGTGCCTCAGTTTCCTTGAGCCTTTACTGATAATTGCTATATCAAATTTTCCATTTATTCTGAGTTCATTTGGGCTTATATAATTTTCCAAGCCAAACTCATTTAAAACCTCTTTAACTGGCATTTCGAGTCGATAGCCAAGTGTCGGAAATTTATTTGAAAGCTCATTTGCGATGAAAACATTTAAAAAATATTCTGGCATTATACGAATATGAACACCAGACCTTTCAAAAGCATCACTGGATGCTCTCTCCATAGCGTCAATGATAGAATTTTGCAATTGTATTTTTGTTGCTCGAGCCAATCGATAATCTCCGATGAAAGTGCTACGCCCCGCTTAGGGGTGAAAAATATGCAGGTTAAAATTAGGAGCAAAGCGACTGGAGCCTGCGTGTTTTTGTGCCAGCAAGTGCAGTGAGCGACTAAAACGGTTTGTTAGCACCTGCTGCTTCAATAGGTCCAATACACTGATTGATAATTAGGGTCAGATCATTAGGGTCAGATCCTGAGGGATCCCCACGAATTTAGCCCTCCCATTCAATGTTGTAACTCCTCG
>NZ_JBQTCI010000008.1:0-174664 GCF_052380015.1 Rheinheimera sp. NSM
GTCAGACGTACACAGCGGTGCCACCTACCAATATGGTACTAAGCCCGGCCAGTGCAGCCGTAACAGCGGGCCGCGTGCAGTAAGCCAGATTGGCACTACCACTTACTGCTATGACGTAAGCGGCCAGCAAACGCAGCAGTACAATAACGGCACCCTGGTACGGCAGATAGACTACGATGCCATAGGCAAGCCATCACGTATCCGCAGCATCGGTACCGATGCAACGACTAACAGCAGCCCGGGTGACAGCTTCTTCACCTACGACGGCAGCCGTAATATTGTTAAGCGCCATGTAACCGAAGAGGGCAGTACCAAAACCATCTTCCAGCATGGCGGTGTTGAGCTGATACGGCAAGGCAGCAGCACGACAATACGGCGCAATATCGGCAATGCCATAGTAGAGCTGAGCGGCAGTCGGGCGACAACGCGTTATGTATATAGCGACCATTTGGGCAGTGTGGATGTAATAACCAATGCCGCAGGCTTACCTGAGCAAAAGCTAAGCTTTGATGCCTTTGGTAAACGGCGGCAAGTATTTACCCAAGGCAACCAGCCGGTAGCGTTAACCCTGGCGGCGATACTTAATCTAACCCATAGGGGCTTTACCGGCCATTTGCAGGTAGACCATGCCAATGTCATCCATATGGGTGGCAGGATATACGATGCTCATATAGGCCGGTTCTTACAAGCTGACCCCTTTGTGCAGGCGCCCTCCAACAGCCAAAGCCATAACCGCTATAGTTATGTGTTGAATAATCCGCTCTCAATGATTGACCCATCCGGTTACTTCTTTAAGACCCTTAAGAAGTACTGGCGGGTGGTAGCGGCTGTGGTGGTGGCAGTTTATGCGCCGTATCTGTTAAACACGGTATGGGGCCTAGGCTTAAGCACGGTAACAACAGGTGCTATAACAGGCTTTGTCGCGGGAGCTATTAGTACCGGTACGCTTAAAGGCGCGTTAACCGGGGCATTTACAGGCGCCATGTTCGGAGGGCTTCATCAAATGAATGCCGGGGCGTTAAAAGTGGCAGCACACGGCATGGCGGGTGGTATAGGTAGCGTGTTGAATGGTGGTAAATTCGGGCATGGTTTTGCTGCCGCGGGTTTTACGCAGTTTGCCAGTCAAACAGCAGGTAATAAATTGTTTGTTGATGGCGCGACTGAGTTGGGAGATAGAGCCAAGAATGCTGTAGTGGCGGCGGCAATAGGTGGCACCGCATCAACAGTTTCTGGTGGTAAGTTTGCTAACGGCGCGATTACGGGAGCATTCTCAAGGTTGTTGAATGATGATGCTATGAACAAAAATTTAAAAAGATTTGGTATGACTATTTCTGATGATGCCGGAAAACGGCATGACGAGCTTAAAAACTGGCAAAAATCTGAGGATTGGGACGCTGCACGAGAAAAATACCCTGAATTAGCAAAAGTTGCAGACAGTAATATGAGTTTGACAACAGATACGATGATGAGAGATTTAGCAAATATTCAACGCCAGTATTTAATGGGAAATGTTAGCCAAACATTTGTTGAAGCTGCTAAAAACGGTTGGGATATAGGGTCGAACTTTGCTCCTGCTCCCAAAGGGTGGAAATTAATTAGCGAGGTATTCGGGTTTGCTTCACCATCAGTCCCTAAGCCTAATTATCGTTTTACGGTATCTCGTGTCGGTTATGTTGATGTTGTGCCAGTAATGGGAGGGGATTAAATGCGATATTTAAGTTTGATTCTGACATTGATAATCGTTCAGGGGTGCGCTGAATATTATTGTAGTCAATTGGACAATAAACAGTTTTTGGAGAAAGAGCAGTTAATTGTATGTGATGAAAATCATTTAACTGATGCGGAAATGGAGGCGTGTGTTCAAGTGCGGCATGCTGATATTTATGAATTTCATACTCAATACGGTATTGGATATAATGATTTTTTATGGAGTTTTGACCAATACCAGCATTTGGTCGATGATGATTTTATATCAAAATACGGCACTTATATTTTGGCGACCGCTTTCAGGCTGGCGGAGCCTGATAATCACAACTTAGTAGATGCGATTAAATATCTTCTTTCAAGAGGTGTTGATCCATTTAAACCTCATAAAACAGAAATAGCTCCCGTTGGATGGTTGCTCGAGGGCTTTGCTATCCCAAAATCAAAACCAGAAACTGTCAGATTATGGGAGTTGGTCACAGAATATTATCCACCTACTGATAGCGAGCTTTCTCGTAAAGTAGATATGTATATCAAGCATTGCAGGAACTAATAACTTCAGGGCAGCACCAAAACCATCTTCCAGCATGGCGGTGTTGAGCTGATACGGCAAGAAGGCAGCACGACAGTACGGCGTAATATCGGCAATGCGATAGTCGAGCTAAGCGGCAGCCGGGCGACTACCCGTTATGTATATAGCGACCATTTTGGCAGTGTTGGGACAGTTATAAGAGCTGCGCACTTTAAAGAAACACAATTTAATAGTTATGTTTGCAAGAATCTGAGCGGAGTAAAGGGATGTTAGCTAAATTATTTTTTGTATTAGCGCTTTCTTCTGTGATTGGAGATGGTGGAGATGTCGACGATATGATCATGAAGGCCAGGATTGCTGTTGGTGACAAAAATTATCCTTTAGCCGAGAATGTTCTACAGACTTTACTCGAGGATGAAAACTCGATGACCTTCAGTCAGCATGCCAATGTCCTTTATAGCATCTTAGAACTCAGTTACATAACTAAGGATTATGGGGATTCAGTTGTATATGCTAAGCGTTTGGTTGCCTTACTAAAAAATAAGGAAGGGTATGAAGACGTATATAATCGAATCATTCATAGACTATGTATTAGCGAAGATTGGAAGGCTACAAGGGAGTCTTTTTTAGACACTTGTAATCAATAATTGAGAGCACCTGAAATCAATAGGGTCAGAATCAATAGGGTCAGTGACATTGATTTTCCGAAATCAATAGAAATCAATAGGGTCAGGAAATCAATAGGGTCAGTGACATTGATTTTCGAAATCAATAGGGTCAGTGACATTGATTTTCCGCGATTAACGGGCTAGTTTCTATCAGGTTATTCAAGGAGGAAACCTGATGGCCCGTTTGCCCCGTCTTTATTTGCCGGGTTGCGCACAGCATGTTATTCAGCGCGGCAATAACCGTGAAGCCTGCTTTTACGCAGATGCCGATTACAAAGCTTATCTGTCGTTTCTCAAAGACGCCGCTGCTAAATATCAGGTCGCCATACATGCGTTTGTGCTGATGACCAATCATGTACACTTATTAGTAACTCCCCAAGATGCGCAAGGCGTTAGCCGGATGATGCAGGCGCAGGGCCGTAAATATGTGCAGTATTTTAATTACACCTATGGCCGCAGTGGCACTTTATGGGAAGGGCGCTTTAAGTCGACCGTGGTTGATGCCGATAATTACCTGCTAACGGTATATCGCTATATTGAATTAAACCCGGTTCGGGCCGGAATGGTTGAGCATGCGGCTGAATACCCTTGGTCAAGCTATCAGGGCAATACGATGGGTAAATCGATACAGTTATTAACGCCTCACCCGTTGTATACTCGCCTCGGCACAACAGTGGCAGAGCGGCAAAGTGCTTACCTGGCGCTTTTTACTGGTTTGATGCCCGAGCATGATATTGCTGCCATACGGCATGCTACCAATAAAGCTTGGGTATTGGGTGATGAGCACTTTAAAGCGCAGATTGCCGCTAAAACCGGGCGGCGGCCAGAGCCAGCAGGCAGAGGCGGAGATAGAAAATCGGCAGCGTTTCGACAAAATCAATGACACTGACCCTATTGGTTCAGTTAAATCAATGACACTGACCCTATTGGTTCCAGAACATTATTGCTATGGATGCCTTTGGTAATGTTACTGAGAGTAAAGCGGGTAATAACCGCATTACCTGGCGAGAGCATGACGACACAACCGGTATGCTCAAAGCGATAACCACCCAAGGCGGTTTACAGACCTGGGATTACGAGTTTGACGGTATAGGCAACCTGCGTTCGCGCAGTGACCACACCCATAAACTGCCGGCGTTAACGGGGGGCAGTGCGGTAGCCTTTAACGAGAGCTTTGAGTACGACAGCTTAAACCGGTTAAAGCAGATTAAAAACAATGGCGCGGTAACGCAAAGCTTAAGCTATTTTGCCAACGGTAGTATTAAAACCAAGTCAGACGTACACAGCGGTGCCACCTACCAATATGGTACTAAGCCCGGCCAGTGCGGCCGTAACAGTGGCCCCAGAGCGGTAAGCCAAATTGGCAATACCACTTACTGCTATGACGTGAGTGGCCAGCAAACGCAGCAGTACAATAACGGTACTTTAGTGCGGCAGATAGACTATGACGCTATTGGCAAGCCGTCGCGTATTCGCAGCATGGGTACAGATGCAACGACTAACAGCAGCCCGGGCGATAGCTTCTTTACCTATGATGGCAGCCGTAACATTGTTAAACGCCATGTCACCGAGCAGGGCAGCACCAAAACCATCTTCCAGCATGGTGGTGTCGAGCTGATACGGGAAGGCAGTAGCACGACAATACGGCGCAATATCGGCAATGCCATAGTAGAGCTAAGCGGCAGCCGGGCTACAACGCGCTATGTATATAGTGACCATTTGGGCAGTGTCGATGTTATCACTAATGCCGCAGGCTTACTTGAGCAAAAACTAAGCTTTGATGCCTTTGGTAAACGGCGGCAGGTATTCACCCAAAGCAACCAGCCGGTAGCGTTAACCCTGGCGGCGATACTTAATCTAACCCATCGCGGCTTTACCGGCCATTTGCAGGTAGACCATGCCAATGTGATTCATATGGGCGGACGGATTTACGATGCCCACATAGGAAGATTCTTACAAGCCGACCCCTTTGTGCAGGCGCCCTCCAACAGCCAAAGCCATAACCGCTATAGTTATGTGCTGAATAACCCGCTCAGTTACACCGACCCCAGTGGGTATTTCTTTAGTAAGTTGTGGAAAGAGATAAAGCCGTTTATCGGTGTCATAGTGGCTATTGTGGGTACATATATATGTGGCCCTCAATGTGGGCAATTGGGTTATGCCATGATAGGAGCTGCTTCTGGAGCGGCCAGTGCGGCAGTAAATGGTGGCAGTATTATCAAAGGAGCTGTTATTGGTGCCTTTAGCGCTGCGGCATTTGGCGCTGTTGGGGAAACCTGGGCCGCCGGTACTTTTGGTAATGTGATGGGCAATGCGGTAGTTGGCGGCTTTATGAGCTCACTGCAAGGTGGTAAGTTTGGTCATGGTTTCCTTGCCGCTGGCTTTAGTGCGGGATTCAAGCGCGGTATTAATAATATAGGTGGTGGCGCTGCATCACATTCAGCGCACCGTATTGTTGCCGCTGCAGTTGTGGGTGGTACGGCGTCGAAGCTCAGTGGTGGCAAGTTTGCCAACGGGGCGATTACAGGTGCGTTCTCGCAGGCATTTAATGGTGAGCAGTCGCTTCGGAAAATGTCACTTTGGGATCGAATAGAAAGGGATTATTCTCATGAATTTCTTCGTGATTTTGAGAGCAAAAACCCATATGAATATGAACTGTTTCAAGCATATGCCAGTGGAGTAGACGCAACACTATGGGCAGATGGAGAGATTGGTTATTTAATGGAGGCTGACGCTCTTATAGGATTTGAAACATTTGCGGTTGAAAAAGCCACTTTATTTTGGGCTGAGCAGATACAGGCTCAAGCTGAAGGTGCCATCCCAGGTGCAATTCAAGGTGCGGCTCAAGACCAAATATTTAAGGCTTTAGGTGCGTCTCAATTTTTGAGTAAGTCTGTCTCTAATGGTCAATTTATCTATTCAAATTCTGATATGTTGCGATATACGCCTGAAGCGATTGCAATATCCACTAGTCGTAGCACATCGGTCATCAACAGAAGTTTTGTAAAGGAAATATATGGAAAATAGAAATATGAAGCAGATCATATATGCTTTGATTCTGGTCGCAGCTGGGTGTGGTGACGTAAGATCCGATCCTATGAGCTTGATGAATGAAATTATAGTGTTTAACTACCAGAAAGGGGCCTTTCCAGAGCAGCGGAAGGCAAAAATTCAGTTTTACCTGGAAAGTGTTGATGCGGCGAACATTGGTTATTCAGATCTGGGTGGCGCACACGTTAATGCCATCTGTTTACTACTGAAGGAGTCGATGGATAAATTAAAAGGAGATGCTGTTAGTTATGCACATTATAAAAGTATCCGAGAGAAATTGGAGGTGAGTATTAACTCTACAAAATATTCATACACATTATTTCAAGACTGCAGAGGGCTTTATGACATGGAAGCGATAAGTCCGAGAGTATCTGGGTAAAAGAGTGTGTTGAGGTATTTTTCCAAGTCTAAGTAGGGTGCTCTGTGAGGGTGTTCAATATTCTGTGTCAGCCCGGCCAGAGGCCGACACTACCATTTTTTACTAAATTAATGGCTTAACGTGCAAACGCCACCTGATTGCGGCCGGCTTTTTTCGCGCTGTACAGCGCTTCGTCGGCGCGTTTAAGTAAGGCGGTGGTGCTTTCGCCGCTTTGGCGGATGGCACAGCCGAGGCTAATGGTAATGTGCACGGTTTTGCTGCCGGCGTCTTTACCGCGCTGTTGTTTGCCTTCACGGCTGTCTTTTGGCCGGGTTTGCTGGCGGATCACCAGCGGATAATCAGCTACTGCCGCGCGTACCTGCTCCAGTTTGTCTGCGAGGGTGTCTTTGTTGTTGTGGCTGAACACCAGGGTAAACTCTTCGCCGCCGTAACGGTAGGCTTTTACGCCGCGCTCGCTGCCCAGCACTGCGCCTAACAGCTTTAACACCTGGTCGCCGACATCATGGCCCCAGGTGTCGTTAAACTTTTTAAAGTGATCCACATCCAGCATTACCACGGCACTGCGGCGGCCCAGCCGGCTTAAATGGCTTAGCAAAGCGCGGCGCTGCGGCAGTTGGGTCAGCTCGTCTATATAAGCCAGTTGCAGCATTTGGCTGGCTAAGCTGAACAACAAAGCAAAGCAGGCGGCCAGCGTCATCCAGCCGGACATATGTGGTTGTTGTATCGTCAGGTAAAACAGCATGATGGCCAGCCAGGCGGCAAACTGGCCCCAGCGCTGGCTGCCGGCTGAGTAAAAGTTCAGCAGGCCAAGCCAGCAGGCTGCAACCACCGCTATCCACCATAACTGGCCCCAACTGAATAACAGGCTTGTGCTTACCGGTTGTAAAAATGCCGCCGGTAAGCCGGAGTTGGCCAAAAAGCCGGCCAGTGGCAGCAGCAGTATGGCAACCGGTGCCAGCAGGGTAAGCAGCAGTAACATCACGCCGCGTGCAGTAGGCAGTTGGGGTTTATTTTGCAGCTGCAGTAACAGCATTACCGCCGTAAACGCCAGCGGCAGTACCACGGCAACAGCAGCGGTGTCGGCGTTGCTCAGCGGTTGTTGCAGTGCGCTTTGTACCACCCAATAATGGCTGGTTAATAAGCTGAGGGTATACAGCCAGTTCCATTGCCGCATCAGGCTGGCGAGCAGGCCGGTAAGGCATAACATGGCGTAGATTAACAGCGGAAAGGCAGCGCTGAACGTGAGCATCAGTTCAGGCAGCATCCATTGCAATAAAATCAGCAGCAATAGCGGCAATAAAACAAAAAGATGCACCTGAACCTCAATAGCGGGAAGGGTTTAGCCGGCAGCGCCTGTTGCAGTGGCGACATTTAACGCCTTTACATCACGGTTGTTGCCAACAGCGGCAGCCTTATCCTTTAGCCGCAGTTCTTTTTGGCTGTCGGCAGCATGAATTTCGCCGATAAAGCGGCCGCCTTGCTCAATGCTGAGATTATCGCTGTAAATGGTACCGCTGACCAGACCGGATTGCAGGATCTCGACACGGTCGGCATAAAACTCACCTTCAGCGCGGCCTTTAATAATAATATGGTCGGCGTAAATTTTGCCCTTTACCTGGCCGGGTTGGCTTACGGTAACAGAATGGCTGCAGCGGATTTGCCCCAACAGCTGGCCATCAATTTGCATATGACAATCGAGGATCAGCTCGCCTTCGAGCTCACAACCCTGAGAAATCAGCGTAGCATTTTTCGGACTGGCTTTTACGCCGTCTGTTTTGGCAGAGAACATGGCTTTGAGCTTCCTGTAATTAACCGGGCGCTGCGCTTACAGCGGCATGGCGGGGTAGCTGGTACGGCTGTGCATCCCGGTAAGTTTTTGCATTAACTGGCGCTGTGATGCCAGCAGTTTACCGCTTTTTTCATTTTGGGCATGGCATAGCCGTGCTTTTAGTGTCAGCTCTTGCAACAACTGCCGTGTACCGTGTTGCACACTGGCCGGCAGCCGTTTAACTAAGCTGTGCATGCCGTCGCGGTTATGCTGCAGACCAAACTGCTGCAACAGTTGGTCACGTTCAGCATGGTTTAGCTCCAGCGCCGCCATCAGTTGCAGCGTTTGTTGATTCAACTGCTGCAATGCCTCAGCGCTGCGCCGGCTCATCAGCTCGTATTGCTGATCAAGTAACTGACTCAGCTGATCCAGCCGCTGCACGTCCTGTTGCAGGCTGCTGATAAATTGCTTCAGCAGCTGCGCGCTCATCGTTTATGCATTTCCAGCATGGCACTGACAATGGCGTCGTCATCCAGTTTCAGCTCGCCGTTAGCAATGGCCAGTTTTAACTGCTGCACTTTTGCCATATCGACACTGTCGTGCTCTGACAACGCCTGATAGCTCTCTGCCATGGCATGGCTAAAAGCACTAACCTGGCTTACCGGCGTATCGCTGTTAGCGCTAACCACGGTGGGTGTGGTTTGCGCAGTGGGTTGTTGCTCGTTCTGCAGCCGGTTAACCGGGTTTACCTGCAGGGTGTTTTTGGGCTCAATTTGCATGGCTGTAGTTCCGCTAACTTACTCTTATTGATCTAAAGCGGCAGTAATGCCCGCTGACTTAAATTTATTTGTGTCCGGTTTCAACTAAATCTTCCGCTATGACGATGGCATCAATCACTTTGCCGGAGCTGAGGTTTTGCACACTGATTTTTTCACCCAGTTGGCCATTGCTCAGCGCCAACCCTTTGGTGCTGACAGCAAAGCCGTCGCCGCGAAATTGCAGTGTTACCTGTGCGCCTTTTTGCACCAGCCAGGCCGCCTGCAGCAAATGCCGGCTTACCGGGCTGCCGGCATCAATACGGCGTTTTACCGTCATACCAAACAGCGCGCTGCTGTCAAACTCCAGGCCATGGCGCAGGCTGGCAATATCCACGCTTTGTGTTGTCAGCATAGTGTCGTTCAGCACTTCATCACGCTCCAGCGTGCGGCTGGCTACCACCAGCTCCAGCCACAAGGCGACTTTGGCGGTGGCGCGGCTTTGCCAGCGCTGCGGGCTGTCGCAACTCAGGGTGTAACTTACCCGGCCCAAAGGCGGCTCCTGCTGTTGCCGTCTGGATATTTGCAAATTATCGCAGTGATTATCGGCCAGGCCACCTGGCAGCGTTAGCTGAATATCTTGCTGCTGCGCGCGCAGCCCCAACTGCAGCAGGTACTGCGCTAATTCCTGCTCAATATGCTGCTGCAATTGCTGCTCAATGCCGGTGGCGGCAAGCGGCGCTGTGCTTAACCAGGCTAACAGCGGAAGCAGCAGCAAGGCCGGGAAAGTGCCGCGCTTCCGCTGCGGAAGTGTTGCTTCCGCTTTATGGCGGAAAAACAGACTGTTTATATGGCAAATCATTAATAAATATCGCTTTTTAATTGTGGCACAGAGCTTGTAATAGCAACCGCAGCTAATGACAACCTGTGTTATGAGGTCATCCGGAATATGTTTGATAAAGCGCTCGGTGTACACCCTTTTTCGTTGCAGCTACGGCTGGACAGAGCAGAAATTATTGCAGGCAATCTGGCCAATGTCGATACGCCGGGCTTTAAGGCCCGTGACATCGACTACAAGCAGGTGATGCAGGATGTGGCCTATGGTGTTGAGCAAGGCAAGGCGCGGCCCTATGCAGCGGCCGAAAGCGGCCATCAGTTAATGTACCGCACACCGTATCAACCGTCGGCAGACGGCAACACAGCCGAACTGAATATAGAGCAAGCCAATTTTGCCGCCAACAGCATGGATTTTCAAACCAGCCTGACCTTTATGAATATGAAAGTAAGTGGCTTACATAAAGCCATTAAAGGAGAGTAAGGATGTCATTTAACAGTATTTACGACGTCAGCGGCAGCGCGATGCGGGCACAAGTAATGCGGCTGGACACCATAGCGTCGAATCTGGCCAATGCCAACACTGCTGCGCCAACCGAAGCCACCGCCTATCGCGCATTAAAGCCGGTGTTTGCTGCTTTATACAAGCAAACCACTGAGCAACAAAGTTTATCGGCCGAAGTACAGATGCTGGGCGTTACGTCGTCCAACAAGCCGGTTGAACAGCGCTTTGAGCCAAATAATCCGCTGGCTAATCAAGATGGTTATGTTTTTTATTCCAACGTTAATGTACTCGAAGAGATGGCTGACATGATGTCAGCCTCACGCAGTTACCAAACGTCGGTAGAAGTTATGGGCCGGGTATCCAGTATGCAGCAAAGTGTGCTGCGGCTTGGCCAGTAAAGGAGTGAGAGCGTGAGTGCAATCAGCGGCCTGGGTGCCGGTACTAATACAACCAACGACAACGCGGTAGCCAAAAATGGTGCCACCGGCGCTGAAGGTTTATCGACCATGTTTTTAGACTTATTGGTGGCGCAAATAAGCCACCAAAACCCGCTGGATCCGATGGACGGCACCCAGTATGTCAGCCAGTTGGCCGAGTTTGCCAACGTGGAGAGCCTGCAAAGTCTGAAAATTGATTCCGGCAAAAACCTTGAACTGCAAGCCAGCCAACAAGCGCTGCAAGCCACCGCATTAATTGGCCAACAGGTAGATGTGGCTGCAGACACTATCTTGCTGGAACAAGCGGCAGAAGTGAAAGGCGCGGTTAACCTGGGCGTGGAAGCGCAAAGCGTAACCGTGCGGCTGTACAACGCCCAGGGCCAACTGATGCAGCAGCAAGAGCTGCCGTTTACCGGCATCGGCACCTTACGCTTTGCCTTTGAGCAACAGGATGCCGGCGGTTACTACGTGCAGGCCGACGCCAATATAAACGGCAAGCCACAACCGTTAACCACCTTGCTTAGCGGTGAAGTAGAGCGGGTGTCAGTGGGTAGCAATAAAGACGACATTATTTTGCAAGTCAACGGCCTGGGTAACCACGCTCTGTTAGATACCAATCAGCTGGCCTTTGGCGGCAACAGTTAAGGAATCAGTCTTATGTCTATGTTTAATATCGGTTTAAGTGGGTTAAAAACCACGCAAAAAGCACTGGAAGTAACCAGCCATAACATTGCTAACTCCTCTACCGCCGGTTTTAAAAGCGGCAGTGCAGAGTTTGCCTCGGTGTATAACGGCGGCCAGCGTGGTGGTGTCGACGTTAGCGACATTAAAGAGAACTTTACCCGTGAAGGCGGTGTGGTCAACACCGGTTCGGCATTGGATTTAGCCATTACCGGCAAAGGCTTTTTTGTCGTATCAGAAAACGGCCGTACTGCCTATACCCAAGCCGGCCAGTTTGGTTTGGATAAAAACCAGAACATTATTAACGCCAGCGGTAATAACCTGCAGGGTTACGGCATAGATGCCGACGGCAACCTGGTGCCGGGTATTTTAACCGACCTGAAAATTGAAGCAGCCAATATTCCGGCTGAAGCCTCAACCGAAGTGGAGTTTTCGCTGAATTTAAGCTCAGCCAGCGATGTGATAGATCCGCTGGTTAATCCATTCGACCCGGCTGTTGGCAGCAGTTATAACTACTCTCAATCGAGTGAAATCTTCGACTCTTTAGGTAACAGCCATACCTTAACCCAATATTTTGTCCATACCGGGCCTAATGCCTGGCAGGCGCATTACTTTGTTGATGGCGTTGATTTGGGTACGCCGTCTGCCATGACCTTTGATGCTAACGGTCTGCTGACTTCTGCTACTGCAGTGCCATTGACGCACAACCCGGCTACCGGTGCAGCGGTGATGAACTTCGATATTAACCTGACTAACAGCACCCAGTTTGGCAGCGGTTTTAATATTTATAAAAATGATGCTGACGGCTTTACTGCCGGTGAGTTTGCCGGGGTGGCTGTAGCGGAAACCGGCGAAGTGTTTGCCACCTTTACCAATGGTGAAACCAAATTGCAGGGCCAGGTAGTGTTGGCTAACTTTGCCAACGTGAATGGCCTGGAAACCGGCAATAAAACCGTGTGGTATGCCAGCAATGAGTCTGGTGCCGCCCTTTACGGTACGCCGGATGCCGGCAGCTTTGGCTCACTGTTATCCGGTGCCTATGTTGGCTCTAACGTTGATATCAGCGAGCAGTTGGTTGATTTAATGGCGTTTCAGCAAAACTACCAGGCCAATGCTAAAACCATCAGCAGTGCTGATGAAATGATGCAAATTCTGTTTAGCGCTACCTAAGGTAAAGCATTATGGAACGCTTAATTTATACCGCAGTATCCGGCGCCGAGTTAAACCAAACCGCGCTGCGGGTTAGTGCCAACAACCTGGCCAACGTTAATACGCCGGGCTTTAAAGCCGATATTGAACAAGCGCAGGCGATGATGATAACCGGCGACGGTTTCCGCACCCGTTATCAGGCGCAGTTAATGCCGGTCTTTACCAGCCTGAGTGAAGGCCCGGTGCAGCAAACCGGCCGCGACCTCGACATAGTACTCAGCGAAGGCGGCTTTTTAGCCGTGGCCGACGCCGACGGCAACGAGGCCTACACCCGTGCCGGTAACCTGCATGTTGATGCCGATGGCCGCTTAATGCTGAATGGCTACGCGGTGCAGGGCGAGCAGGGCGACATAGTGCTGCCGGAGTTTGGTGATATCGACATTGGTGCCGACGGCACTATTAACCTGCTGCCGGTGGGCGGTGGCGTTATAGCGCAGGAAGGCCGGTTAAAACTGGTTAGCGTGGGCGATGATACGTTAACCAAAGGCCTCGATGGTTTGTTACGGCCACAGCAGCAGGAACAATTGGCCGCCGATCTGAATATTACGCTGCGTACCGGGGCGCTGGAAGGTTCTAACGTTAATGCGGTGGAAGAGATGGTCAGCACCATGACGATTAGCCGTCAGTTTGAAATGAATATCCGCATGATGAAAACCGCCGACGAGCTGGCAACTGCCGGCAACAAATTGATCAGCGGCAACAGCTAACAGGAGCAGCACAATGAATTCAGCCTTATGGGTTAGCAAAACCGGTTTAGCCGCGCAAGATATGCGCATGACCACCATCTCCAACAACCTGGCCAACGTCAGCACCGCCGGCTTTAAGAAAGACCGTGTGGTATTTGAAGATTTATTCTATCAGGTGCAGCGCCAGCCGGGCGCCCAGGCCGATGAGCTGAACCAGGTGCCGTCGGGTATACAGGTAGGTACCGGGGTGCGGGTTAACGGTACGCAGAAAATTTTTACCGAAGGCAATTATGAAACCAGCGGCAATGCGCTGGATGTGGCCATTACCGGCCAGGGCTTTTTCCAGATTGAAAACCCGGACGGTGAAATACTCTATAGCCGTAACGGCCAGTTCCAACTGAATGCCGAGTCGTTAATGGTTAACGCCAACGGCCTGCCGCTGCTGCAAAATATCGCTGTGCCGGAAAACGCCATGAGCGTAACCATTGGCCGTGATGGCACCGTTACCGCCACGGTAGCCGGCCAGGCTGATCCGGTTGAATTAGGCCAAATCCTTACCGCTAACTTTGTTAACCCGGCTGGCTTGGAAGCGCTGGGCGGTAACTTGTTCCGCGCCACGGCTGCGTCCGGTGAAGCGATAGAAGGTGTGCCGGGGGAAGATGCGCTGGGGGCCTTGCAGCAAAACACCATTGAAGGCTCTAACGTTAGCGTGGTGGATGAAATGGTCAGCATGATAGCGGTGCAGCGCGCCTATGAAATGAACGCCAAAGTGGTGTCGGCAGCCGATGAAATGCTGCGCTTTATTAATCAGAGCCTGTAAGCCAATGAAAAGTCTGTACTTACTGTTGTGTATTTTGTTGAGTGTCGTATTGCTGAGCGGCTGCGCCAGCCCGTCGGAGCCGGTACACCAGGCAGACTGGGAGCAGGTGGTGGCAGAGCGCAGCGCCGACGAGCCTTTGCCCTCACAGCAGCAAGGCAGCCTGTACAGCGACCGCTATATGTTCACCTTGTACGAAGATAAGCGCGCTTACCGGGTGGGCGATATTCTTACCGTTGAGCTGAACGAGCGCACCCAGTCGAGTAAAAGTGCCGACAGCAGCATCGATAAAAACACCGGTATTAATGTCGGCGTACCGCTGGTAGGCAATTTAAATGTGGCTGAACTTGCGATGGAGCTGAACTCCCGCTCGCAATTTGACGGCGAAAGCGCCGCCAGCCAACAAAACTTTTTACGCGGCTCTATTACTGTGCGGGTAACCGATGTGCTGGCCAATGGTGCTTTGGCTATTCGTGGCGAAAAGTGGATTAAGTTAAACCAGGGCGACGAATATATCCGCCTGCAGGGCCTGGTGCGGCCGGAAGATATCGATGTAACCAACCGCGTGTCGTCACAACGTATTGCCGATGCGCGGATCAGTTACTCCGGCAAAGGCGATTTAGCCAATGCCAGCCAACCCGGTTGGTTTACGCGGTTGTTTAACCGCTTCCTGAACCCGTTTTAACGCAGCTGAGGTGTTATGAAAGCTTTAATAAGCGCGCTGGTGTTGTTATGGCCGTTAATGTTACAAGCCCGGCCATTACTGGATTTAGTCGATATTCAGGGCGTGCGCGACAACCAACTGGTGGGTTATGGCCTGGTGGTGGGGTTGCCGGGGTCCGGCGATAAGGCACAAGTTAAGTTTGCCGCCCAGTCATTGAACAATATGCTGAAACAGTTTGGCGTGCAGTTGGATGAAAACAGCCTGCCCAAGTCAAAAAACGTGGCGGCGGTTGCTGTTACTGCCACCTTGCCGGCTAATGCCAGCCCGGGCCAGGCGCTGGATGTGACCATAATGTCGCTGGGCGATGCCAAAAGCCTGCATGGCGGCAGCTTAATGCTGACACCGCTGCGCGGGGTAGACGGTAAAGTGTATGCGCTGGCCCAGGGCAACCTGGTGGTGGGCGGTTTAAATGCCAGCGGCCAGAATGGCTCTTCTGTTACCGTTAACGTACCAACCGCCGGTATTATTCCGTCCGGTGCTATTGTGGAGCGCGCCGTACCGCAGTTTCATCAGCCACACGAAGTGGTACTGAACTTAAAACAACCGAATTATCAAACCGCGCGCAATGTGGTTACTGCGGTAAATGCGGTGTTTGGTCCCGATGTGGCCCGCGCCGAGCACAAGGGCAAGCTGGTGCTGAGTGCACCGCAAGATGCCAACAGCCGCATTACTTTTATGTCGTTATTACAGGATATCGAGGTTACAGAAGGCAGCCAGCGGCCACGGGTGGTGTTTAACAGCCGCACCGGCACTGTAGTAATGAACGACATAGTGCGGGTAAAGCGTGCTGCAGTAAGCCACGGCAGCTTAACCATTACCATTACCGAACAGCAGGGCGTAAGCCAGCCGTTACCGTTTTCTAACGGCACCACTACGCCGCTGCAAAACAGCGGTGTTGATGTGCAGGAGCGCACGGCCAATATGATGTTGTGGCCGGAAGGCAGCTCGCTGGATGCCATAGTGCAGGCCATTAATGCGTTGGGGGCAACCCCGGCAGAACTGATGTCAATCCTGATCGCGCTGGATAACGCCGGCGCACTGGATGCTGATTTACTGGTGATCTGAATGACTATTACCTCTTTATCCGGCCACTTTTCAACCAACCAGGCTTTATCTGGCACAGGGCTGGCCATAGATCCACGTGCAGCAAGCAATATTGCGACAAATCAGGCCCCGGCAGAGCGGTTAAGTAAAGCCGCTGAACAGTTTGAAGCGATATTTCTGCAACTGGTATTAAAGAATATGCATGCCGGTACTGAAGCGATGGCCGGTGACAACGGCATGTTCAGCAGCAAAGAGGCGGGTACCTTTCGCGATATGCATGATGCTCAGCTGGCGCAGTCGTTGGCGGCCAATCAGCAACTGGGCCTGGCGGAAGCCATAGTGCGGCAGTTAGGTGATGGCCTGGCGCAAAGCGAAAATAAATTTAAGCAGCTGGCCGACGCCGTCGCTTTACCCGAGAAGGAGGCGCTGACCCCAGCGGTGCCGGAATACATTAACAGCGCCTTTAACCAACCATTGTGGCCGGTTGAAAACGGTGGGAAATCCAGCTTATGAGTATGCTTTTAAACGGTGTGTCGGGGCTTAATGCCGCCAACAGTGCGCTGAATGTAGTAGGCCAGAACGTGGCTAATGCTGCAGTAAAGGGTTACAGCCGGCAAACGGTGTACCTGGAAACTGCCGGCGGCAGTTTAAACGGCGTTAAAGTTACTAAAGTGGATCGCATCGTTAATGACTTTTTAAACGATGATATTTGGCGTACCGGCGCAGATCTCGGTTACTACGAAGGTTTTCAAAGCTACCTTGGTTATCTGGAACAAATTCTCGGCACTGAATCGCTGAACCTGAATGACGCCGTGGCCGATATCAGCGCGGCTTTTAATGCTGCTATGTCTGCCCCGGACTCTAATGCTTATCGTCAGCAGGTGTTGTCATCGGCGCAGGCACTGGTGCAGGACTTATCGCAAATCAACGGCGCTTTATCCGATCAGCAAGATAAGCTGGGTAAAGAGCTGAGTAACCTTGCCGGCAACAGCAGTTCATTGTTTGAACAAATTGCTGAACTGAACAGCAAAATCAGCAAGGCGCAGGCGCTGGGCCAACCCACGTCTGAGTTATCCGATGCACGCGAAGTGCTGGTAACCGAACTGTCAGCCTATATGGGCGTCGACATCGTTGACCCGGGTGACGGCAATATTAATATCAGCAGCAAAAACGGTGCCCCCTTGGTGGTAGGCTCGAAAGCGGCTGCAGTATCGGTTACCGGCACTGCGGTAAACGTAGATTTTAACGGCCAGAATTTCCCGTTAAATGAGTTTGTCGGCGGCCGTATTGGCGGCTTACTGAATGTCGACGTGAATGTGTTGCAGCCGGCTAAGCTGAAGCTGGAACAAATTGTCACCAATATTGCTGATTCAGTAAACACGGCGTTATCTCAGGGGTTTGACTTAAACGGTCTGCCGGGCGAGCCGCTGTTTCAATATAACCCGGCCGATGTGCTTGGCACCATTAGTGTTAACCCTGATTTACAAACCGACGACCTGGCCTTTATCGGTGACGACGGTTTTGGTAACCCGGCCGGTGGCCGCGGCGACAACGGCAATATTGCCAACCTGGTGGCATCGTTAAATGGCGGTACGGCCGGCTACGATACCTTGATCGGCGACCTGGCTATTCAAAGTAAGCAAGTACAAAGCAGTATAAAAACAGCAAAGGTGCTGAACAACGATGCTGTAGCCGCACGCGATAGCGTAAGTGGCGTAAACCTGGACGAAGAAGCAGCCAACCTGATGTATTATCAGCAGTTGTACGACGCGAACGCTCGGGTGATCAGCACTGCCGATCAATTGTTTAAAACCCTGATTAATATTTTCTGAGGTAGTGGCCATGCGCGTTAGCAGCAATCAGTATCATTTAACCACTATTCGCAATATTCAGCAGTCTACTGCGGAATACAGCAAGCTATCCACCCAACTGGCTACTAACCAGCGTATTCAAAAGCCGTCGGACGATCCGCTGGGCTCGGTAATGTTGCTGACACTGAACAGCGAGCTGACCAAGCTGGAACAGTACAAAAAGAATATGGATGCGGTGCATTTTAATTTGGGCCAGCAGGAAACTCAGCTTAGCAGCATTGTAAATACGCTGAACTCGGTGCAGGAAATTGTCACGACTGCTGCCGATGGCTCCATGGGCCAGGCTGAGTTGGAAGCTTTCAGCCTCGAATTGTCGGTGCTGTTTCCGGCCATTGTGGACCTGTTAAATGCCAAAGATGGCAACGATAACTATTATTTTTCCGGCAGCTTAACTGATGTAATGCCATTTGAGCGCGACGGTGCCGGAGTGTTTCAATACAACGGTGACGACCGCGTGCGCCAGGTAGCGGTATCGGACAACTCCAGTGTGCCGGCAAATATCGTTGGCAGCGATCTGGACCCCGGGGTGAATTTCTTAAATGAGATGCAAACCTACCTCGATCTGCTCGCCACCGCCCCGGCCGCTGGTGTCGGCAATGAATCCCGTGACATGTTGAACCATATCAGCACCTTCCTTGGCACCATAAGCGGCGAAATTACCCGTATCGGCGGTACTTTGGCCTCGCTGGACGAAATGGAGCTGGGTAATGATGATATAGCACTGTTTACCGAACAGCTGCGCGATGATATTAAAGAAGTAGATTACCCGGAAGCTTATGTGCAGATGAACCAAGCGCTGGCGGCATATGAGTCGTCGCTGAAAGTGTACTCCAGTGTGTCTAAAATGACGCTGTTTTCCTATGTTTGAGTAAGGTAAGGCTATGCAGGTATCCGCTACGCTCGATAAGGTCAGTACCAGTGCACTCAGCCCGCTGAATGCAACAGACCGTGCTGCCGTGATTAAAGCTGTCAGCGCCGATGACAGCGGTCGGAAAGTACCGGTATCACGCCAGGCGCGGCAAATTCAGGTGTTAAGCAAATGGGCGCAGGCGGCCGATGTCAGCAAGCAGCTGAGTCAAACCGACCAAACCGAACGTAGTATCCGCCAGGCTTATCAGGCGCTGGAAAATTTAAAACGCCAGCTTAACTCGCCGGCGTACAGCAAGTTGTCTGCCGAACAGCAGCAGATGGCACAGCAACATCTGCAACAGTTGGAGCAAAAGCTGCAAAAGCCTGCCAGCGGCATAAACGCCGATTTGACCCTGGCAGGGCCCGGGCCGGCGCCGGTAAAGGCCGGCTTCAGCCACAGCATTGATTTATTAACAGAACGGCGCCAAACCGAGCAGGTGCAAATACTGCTGGGGAGAAGCGGCGGTGCGGTAAGCCTGGTGTTGGAAGCCGGCCAAACGGCGGAGCAAAACCTGCATACGATGCAGCAGGCGTTCAGCCGTCAGCAAATCAGCGTCGGGATAAACCAGCAACAGCAACTGTATTTCTCTGCCGAAGCGCGTGATGCCCGTAAACTGCAGGAACCCTGGCTTATCACCGGTCAGGGCGTGCGCGTAGCGGCCGGCAATCCGGTCAGTGTAAAATTACAACCGGCCGACAGCAGCTTAGCGCAGTTAGGTAAAGCGGCGGCAACTGCCGATAATGTGCAGGCCTATCAGCAACAAATTCAGCAGGCGCAGCAGCAGTTAAAAGATGCGTTGGCAAAGGTGCAGGCGCAGCGCGCGGCACTGCAGGCCCAATTGGCCGCTATTCAGCAAAGCCAGGGCAGCAATACTGAGCTTAATGCCCTGAGTGAACAGCTGCAGCTGAGTATGCAGGGCGGCAGTAAAAGTGCCGTGTCGGTGGTGATGTCGCAAGCTAATATTACCCGCAGCCTGGTCGAGTTTGGCTTGGGATGAGCGGATGAGCAATGAGTGTTTTAAGCAAAATATAGCCGTGATCAACCGGCGCTGGCCGGCCCTTGCAGAGGTACTTCGGCAAGCCGGTGCGGAGCAGCACCGGCCGTCGGTACGTTTAGCCGAAGGCCGCGACAGCACCCTGGTTATTAATGGCATCCAACTCACCAGCCGGCATGATCGGCAACGCGAAGCCTTACAGCAAATCAGTAAATTACCGCAGCACTACAAGCACATCACCGTATACGGCACCGGCCTTGGTGACCTGCAACAGCAGTTGCTTGCCAGAGAGCCGCTGCAACAGCTTAATGTTTGTATATTGAATGAATATATCTTTGCCCTGGTGCTGCAACTGTTAGATCAGCGCCATTGGCTGAACGACCCCAGAGTAGAGCTGCTGCTGGCAGCGCAGCAACAAGAGCTGCAACTGCCCTATACCTTATTACCGTCGGAATTAGTGCTGGCCAGTGACGGTAGTTTAAAAATCTGTGACCGGCTGTATGCCGAGCTGGAAGCCGGTTATGCCGCACAGCGTTTAACACAGGATATCAGTGCATTTTTACCGCGTTTACAACAAAATCAGCGCTTTTGGCAGCAAGATAAACCGGTACAAAGCTTATTTAACAGCCTTGCGGCCAACCGCGAGGTGTATGTCATTGCTACCGGGCCATCGCTGGAGCAGCACTACGATTATCTGCGGCAGAGACAGCAGCAGCCGGCCGCACCACTGTTTATTTGTCTGGATACCGCGGTGACGGGATTACTGGCACAGCAGATCCGGCCGGATATTATTGTCAGCCGCGACCACAAAATAACCTCAGAGCATTTACCCTGTAACGCCTTAACCGCGGCCAGCAGCCTGGTGTATTTCCCGTTGGCTAACCCTGAGTTGTTGCAGCAGTTTCCCGGTCAGCGTTATGTGGCACTGAGCGACAGCGCGGTATTTGCACCGCTGCGTAAGCAACTGCCGGCGGCTTCATTATTCAGCTATGGCAGCGTTATCCACCCTGCGGCAGATTTAGCGGTAAAAATGGGTGCCAAACGTATTCTGCTGTTTGGTGCCGATTTTGCCTTTAGCCACAATAAAACCCATGCAAATTGGCAAAACGGCAGCATAGGCCCGGCTTATCAACACGCCACCGCGCAGGTGATTAACGGCTTTGGCGCTAAAGTGCCTACGCTGCGCAACTTGCTGACTTATCTGACCGGGCTGGAGCGCTATATCGCCGGCCAGCCCGACGTAAGGTTTTTTAATACTTCTAAGGCCGGCGCAGTTATTGCCGGTACTGAATATGATGCGGAGTTAACAGCATAATGGCCACTATTACTCAATGCCGGCAGCACGCCGCTAAGCTGGCGCTGCAATTCCGGCTTGGTATTACCACCGGGCCGGCGCTGGAGCTCGCCGCTTTGGCTGAAAAGCTGATTAGCTTATTTGGCCAGGCGACACCACAGCAGTATGGCCAGTTGCAACAGATCCTGACGGCAGTGTTACAGTGTCAGCAGCAACGTGATTGGTTAGGCTTGGCCGATTATCTGGAATATGAACTAGCCGATTTGTTGCAATAAGCCGCTAAAAATTTCAAAAAAATAATTTCAGTTCTTTTTCGCCATCGTCGCTTTATATCCCTGAGCAATCAATCACAGGAGATTCCACGATGGCTTTATCAATTCAATCTAATGCAGCTTCAAAGTCGATCCAAAACCAACTGGGTCGTACTAACAACGATTTATCTGTAGCGCTGGAGCGTTTAGGTTCTGGCTTCAAAATTAACTCTGCGAAAGATGATGCTGCCGGTCTGCAAATTGCAAACCGTCTGAACGCTCAGGTGCGTGGTCAGGAAGCGGCTATTTACAACGCCAACAATGCAAACTCTATGCTGCAAACCGCTGAAGGCGCGTTTGAAGAGATGACTAACATTGCTTTCCGGATGAAAGAGTTGGCAACGCAAGGCGCCAACGGCACGAACAACACGTCTGAATACACTGCATTAAGCGGCGAATTCGAAGCACTGTCTGCCGAGTTAACCAACATCATGGACAACACTTCTTACGGTTCAGGCACTACTTTGTTAGATGCGGCCGGTAAGTTCTCTGCTGCTGTGACGTTCCAAATCGGTTCTTCAGCTGCTGAAACCTTAGATGTAGATATTTCTGCTGAGCTGGGTGATGTAACTACTGCTGTTGCTGCTTTTGCCGGTGGTTTAACTGACCAGGCTACTTCATCTACTGCGATGGGCGACGTAGATACCCTGATCGACGCTATCGGTGCCGCCCGTGCTAACCTGGGTGCTACGATGAACCGTTTGGATCACACTATCAACAACGTGACCAACATGGCTGAAAACACTCAGGCTTCTGCTTCTCAGTTAATGGATGCTGATTTCGCTAAAGAAACGTCAAACATGACTAAACAACAGTTGCTGATGAACTCAGGTATTTCTGTACTGAGCGCGTCTAACAGCACTACACAAATGATTGGTTCACTGCTGCGTTAATTAACCGCCAGGTTAATTAACAGCTGAACAATAGTGTCATAACCCTGCCGGCCCCGGCTGGCAGGGTATTTTCAAAGCGTCATTAACTGGCAAAAGGTAAGCATTATGTCGTCGTATTTAAGTATTGATCCGCAGTATCTGGCCAGCCAATACACGCAAATTGAACGTGCGGGGAAAGATAAATTGTTATCGACTAAAGCGAACCAATTTAGCAGCCAGCTTAATGCGATTAAAAAGCTGCAAACAGCTCTGAAAGACTTTTCTACCCAGATTAAAAATTTCCGTAGCGGCGACAACAGCATTCTGGCCAATACCGCCAGTAGCAGCAGTGAGTCGACGCTCAGCGTTAAAGCCGGCGGTAATGCCGTAGCCGGCAGTTATGAGATTTTTGTTGAACAACTGGCACAAAACCATCAGTTAGCTATGTCGTTTGACCCTAATGCCGCCCTGGCGACAGACGGCGAGTTTAGTATCGACTTAGCCGGCAATAGTTTTTCTGTTGATATGGCAGCCTTGCCGGCCAACGCTAAATTAAGCGACCTGGCCGCGGCAATTAACAACCATGCCGATAACGAAGGCGTTAAAGCCACCTTAATGCGCAGTGGCACTGAAACCTTCCTCGTTATCTCCAGTGAGGAAAGCGGTGTTGCCAATCAGCTTACATTGGGTTTTACCCCGGGTGCAGATGCCGCCGGTGCCGATATTAGCGCCGCCCTGGCTGCGAAGCAGGAGCTGAAAACTGCTCAGGACGCTATAGTACGGCTGGGTAGCGATACCGCTATCAGCGTTACCAGCGCCAGCAACACCCTGACCGATGTTATTGAAGGCGTGACCATTGATTTATTGAAAGCGCAAACCGGCACTGACAGCCCGGTCAGCGTTAAAATTGGCCAGGATGAACAAGCGATAAAAGATAACCTGAAAAAGTTTATTGATGGCTACAACAGTGTGGTTGGCAGTATCAGTAAAGATGCCAACCTGAAAAACGACAGCATGGCGCGCAGCGTGCAAAACCAGTTCCGTGCCGTGTTTCAGGGCACCTTTGAAGGCAGTACCCTGTATAGCGTGGGTATAGAGTTTGACCGTAACGGCGTACTGAGCATTAACAACAAGCGTTTTGAGCAGGCATTGGCGGAAGACCCGGCCAAGCTTGAAGCCATGTTATCCGGTGACGCCGGTATGTTAGCAAAGCTGGAAACTACCATAGAGCCCTACAGCAAAAACTTTGGTTTGTTGGGCGATAAGCAAAAAACCATTCAGGCCAGCCTGGATTTAGTCACCGAAAAGCAAAAGCGGCACGATTATTCCATGGAGTTAACCTACAAGCGCTATTTGGGCCAATTTACCCAGATGCAGGTGACGATAGCGCAGCTTGAAAGTTCTATGGGTCAGTTTTAATTAGTGAGAGACAGCTTATGTTAGATTTTTCCAACGGTTACCAGGCGTACCAGAATACGTCAGTTGAAGGCAAAGCCGCCGGCGCCGATATTCATAAACTGGTGCTGATGTTATTCGACGGTTTCCTCGATGAGTTAGCCCGGGTGGAAGGCCATATTCAGGCCAAACGCTTTGATAAGAAGGCCGCCGGTATTGAGCGGATGCTGAAAATTCTTGGCGGGCTGGATGCGTCGCTGGACCAGCAAAACGGCGGCGAAGTAGCAGCTAATATGCAAAAGCTGTATCAGCACTGTGGCCAGGCATTACTTAATGCCAGCCTGAAAAATGATTTAACCGAACTGGATACCGTTCGGGTGATTATGACCAATTTACAAGAAGGCTGGCAGGGCCTGGCACAACACGCCGCCTGATCCAGCCTGGTTTACCGCGTTCCTGCAATGTTGCATTTGTACCCTGATGTGACCTTTTACCGCTGCTTTTGCAGCGGTTTTTTTATTTAGCGCCAACGATAAAACTTTGCTTGCCGGCATTGTTACCGGCGGCAAGTGGCACGGCTACCGCTTCCGATCAGCGGAAGCAACACTTCCGCATTTTGCTTCCTCCACCTTAAAAATCCTTATAAATCATCGATATAATTTATGGCCCGCGATTTGCTAAACCTTGTTAGTGAATGAAATTAATAAGCAAAATTGAACCGGGGCTGAATGTGGCGTTAAACCATCTACAGGCAACAGATATGGCAAAGCAGTTATCACTGTTGCAGCACAACTTACTGTTGGCCGCACGGGCGCAAGACTGGCAGCAGTTGCGTGGCCTGGACCGGCAACTGTTGGCGCTGGTGCAGCAGTTGGAGCAAGCCGGTGCCAAAGAGCAATTTGCTTCTCAACTTAATGCACTGCGGCAGAATTATCAGCATGTGTTAAAGCTGGCAAAAAGTGAACTGAGCCGGACCGAAATCCAGATGAAACAGTTTAATCAAAAACGTGAGGGTCTGGTGGCCTACCGGCAAACGACAGAAGGGAAATCGCTGTGACGCAATTAATGCCGGCACTTAACAAGGCGCAACCACAGACAAAGGCAGCGACGGTGCAAGGTAACCATGCTGCGGCGTCAGAGCAGGAAGCAGCACAACAGGACTATGCTGATTTGCTGGCCGGCATAACGCAACCGGGTACGCAACAAAGCGAACAATTTGAGGTTGAGGATACCGCATTGCCGGCAGACGCCGTAGCAATTGAAGTTGCAGTGGCCGATGCCGCACTGACTGATATTACGGCTGAGCGGCTGGCAAAGCCCTTAACGGATAGCGCAACGACGACGCAGAGCCATAGTGATAGCCAAACTGATACTGTCGCTGCACTGAATTTGTCTTACAGCTTTGCGGCAGAACGCAGTGTGTTTTACAGCAATATACCTATGGACACCGCCGCCGGCCTGAATGCTGTGGCACAAAATAGCAGCGTAGCCGCAACCGGGCAAACGGCTGCCATGGCGGCGCTTGCCGCTTCTGCTGCTACAGCCACGGCAACAGAGGCACAACGCCAGACTGTGACAGAGCAAGCGCTGTTGACGCAACAGGCGCAGCAAAGCGCCGCAGCACAGCAAAGCGGCTTAACGCCGCAAACGGCATTACCGCTGCAAGGCACCAGTTTACAGCAGTTTATCCGCCAGGCGCTGGGTTCGGTGCAGCAGCAAGATAGCAGCAGCGCTGCCGTCAGCGGCACGGCCACTGCGGCTGCAACAGCGGGTGGCACTACCAGCGGTGCTGAAGCCGCGTTGAGCTTTAAAGCTGATTTAGCCGGCCTGCAAAGCAGCCAGTGGGGCCAAAAGCTGGTGCATTTATTGTCAGACAAAATCAATTTACAGCTGGGCCAACAAATTCAGCGCGCGCAAATTCGCCTCGACCCACCACAACTGGGCGTGATTGAACTGAGCGTCAGCGTCGATGGCGATCGCACCAGCGTACAGCTGTATGCCGCTAATGGCCAGGTACGCGAAGCCATGCAGCAAAACCTTGAGCAACTGCGCCAGCAACTGGCACAGCGCCTTGGCGCAGAACAAAGCCTTGAACTGGATGTGCGCGACCAGGCGCAGCAACAGAGTAAACAACACAGTGCAGTAGCAACACAAATTGCTGCACAGCTGGCCGATGACGCGGCTGAACTAAACAGCGCTGCTGCCGTGCAGCAGACAACAGGCTGGCTTGACCGGCTGGTATAGGAGAAACAAAGCAGATGAAAGCCTTAGTGTTAATCGTAGTAGCAGCCTTATTAGTGGCTGCCGGCGTGGGCGGCAGTTATTGGTACGGCCAGAAAAACCCGCCGGCTGTAGAGCAAAGCAAGCCGCTGTTTTACCCGCTGGAACGCTTTGTTATCAGCGTCGACAGCCCGCAGCATTCACGCTACCTGGTATTGGAGCTGACGTTAGTCAGCCATGATCAAATGGTGTTGGCCATGTTACAGGATGCCGCACCGCTGTTGCGTAACAGCCTGGTGCAGCATTTTTCCAACAGCAACCATGTAGATGTAAAAACCGGCTTTAAGGATATTCCGCAGGTACAAGCGCAACTGCTGGAGAAATTTAACCTCACCTTACGTCAGCATAAATTCAGTCATCAGATTGAGCAGGTGCTGGTTACTAACGTGTTTATTCAGTAGGGCATTGATAATGCTGGCAACCAAACAGTGGGCAGACCCGGAACAACCCGGCAGCTTTAAGCTGACCCCGGCGCAGGAAACCGCTGCGCTAAACCGCTACAGCCATCTGGTTAAGCGCGCCGCGGCGCACTTACGCAGCCTGGTCGGCAGTATGGTAGATAAAGACGATTTACAGCAAATAGGCCTGATGGGCTTGTTAAGTGCGCTGCGCCGTTATGGCCGCGAAGCCGATGAACAGTTTGAGTCCTATGCGTTCAAGCGTATTCGCGGTGCCATGTTGGATGAGTTTCGCCGCACCGACTGGCGTCCGCGCCAGTTACGTCAGCAATCGCATCAGCTGCGTGATAAAACCCGTGAATTAACCAGACAACTGGGGCGCATTCCTACCGACGAAGAGCTGTGTGAAGCCTTAGGTATTGAGCTGAAAACCCTGCTGGAGCTGCAATACGTTGGCCAGGCCGAAGCGATGGAAAGCCTGGATTTAATTATGGAGCAGCAATCTGAAGCCCAGCTGGGTAGCAGCAACCTGAGCCAGCTGGAGCTGAAACTGTCACTGAAAAAAGCCATGTCGACACTGCCGGATCGCAACAAGTTGTTGCTGCAGTTGTATTACAGCCATGAGCTGAATATGAAGGAAATTGCACTGGTGCTGGAGCTGACCGAGTCCAGAGTGTGTCAGTTGCATAAACAATCAGTGGAAATGCTCAGCAAAAAGCTGGCGCAGTGGTAACGGTACAGGAAGCAGAACAATGCAGAAAATTTTAGGTTTCGCCATAGTGCTGGGTGCAGTAGTCGGCGGTTATATGTTTGCCGGTGGCAACCCTGCCACCTTATGGCAGCCGGCTGAGTTTCTGATTATTTTCGGCGCCGGTTTCGGTGCCCTGGTAGTGGGCAACTCCACCTATGTTTTAAAAGAAATGTGGGCTCAGGTGCGGTCGCAGTTTATTAAGCAAAAAGACAGCACTGAGCTGTATCGCGAGCTGTTGTTATTAATGCACACCTTGTTAGACCTGGCCAAAAGCAAAGGCTTGCGCGAGCTGGACGACCATGTGGAAAACCCGCACACCAGTTCAGTATTTCTGGCTTACCCGCTGGTATTAGAACACGAAGCCCTGGTGGTGTTTGTCTGTGACAACTTACGTCTGATGAGCATGGGTAAGCTGAGCGCGCACGACTTTGACAATCTGCTGGAGCAGGAAATTTATACCATAGAGCAGCAAAAACTGAAGCCGTCCGCCGCTATGGCGGTGATTGCCGAAGCCATGCCCGGTTTTGGTATTTTGGCTGCGGTAGGCGGCATTATTATTACCATGCAGCACCTGGACGGGCCGCTGAGCAATATCGGTTATCACGTTGCGGCAGCGCTGGTAGGTACCTTTATCGGTATTTTCGGCTGCTATTGCTTTATGGCACCGCTGAGTTCGGCGATGGAGCAGTATGTGAAGAAACAGGTGGCGCTGCTCGAATGCGTGCGCGCGATTCTGGTGGCCCATGCCAAAGGCCATGTCGCCATAGTGGCAACCGACTCGGGCCGGCGCGTGATCAATGAAGAACAAAAGCCATCCTTTACCACGATGGAACAGTGGATTAACGACAGGGCCGCCTGATGAACAGCATGCCGATAATAGTTAAGCGCGGCCGGCGCGCTGCCGGCAAAGCCAAAGCCGGCGGTGCCTGGAAAGTTGCCTTTGCCGACTTTACCCTGGCGATGATGGCGTTTTTTATGGTGCTGTGGATTCTAGAAGTGTCCAACGTCAAAGAGCGCACCGAGATTGCCAACTATATGCGCACCCATTCCATTTTTGATGGCAGCCCGCACCCGTTTGATCCGGAAAACAGCCCGTTCCCGGTCGACTTAGGCGGCACGCCGTCGGTGGTGGATAAAAATTCGGCCAATATGTTGCCACCGGATAACCCCTTGCCCGGGATGGCGGAATACCTGCAGGTACCGTCCGGTGATGAGCGGCCTTTGGCCGGCAAAGGCGATAAGCTGAATTCGCTGGTAGACGGCCGGTTTGATACGCCGGAGCAGCTGAGCTTATTGTTGCAGGCATTTGAGCAACTGGCCGCAGAGCAGATGGCCCAGGGCCATATTCAGCTGGATATAGTACCGTCCGGCTTACGGGTGATAATCCGTGACAGTAAAGACCGGCAGATGTTTGTCCGTGGTCAAATCCGCATGACGCCGTTTTTTGAAGACTTGCTGCTAAGCCTGGGGCCGGTGTTCGTTAAAGTGCAGAACAAACTGATTATTTCCGGCCATACCGATATTACTGCATTCAGCGGTAGCCAATACAGTAACTGGGAGCTGTCCGGTGACCGTGCACTGCAAGCCCGTCAGGTATTGGCCGCCGGTGGTATGCCGGTGCAACGGGTGGCTCAGGTGGCGGCGTTTTCTGCTACCCGGCCACTGAATGAAGCCGATAAAGGCAGCAGCGAGAACCGCCGCATTGAACTACTGATTTTAACCAGTGCCGCCGAAGCGGAACTGAACCAACTGTTTTCCCCTGACAATAATAATAACGCCGTACAGCAAGCCGCCCGTGAAGCACAGCGAAATCAACCGGTTGGCCGCTCAGGCGTACAGGTGCAAGATGCCGTTAACTAAACCGGATATTTCCCGCAAATATTTGCGCTGGTACTTCTGTACCGCTAACGAGCCACATGAAAGCCAGACTAAAGGTGTGCCGGTAAAGCTGCTGCAAACCGGCTTGTTTGGCAGCCAGATTTGTCTGGCGGTGGTCAAGGATATGAGTTTGGGCGGTGCCGGCTTGCTGGCGCCGGTCAGTAAAGCGGTGCCGGATCTGATTGTGGTGCAATACGACGCGCAAACACGGATTAAAGCCGAAGTGGTGTACCGCCGTCAGGTCAGTGACAAGTTAGTGTTTCTTGGCCTGAGCTGGTTAGACGCCAAACGCGAGCAACGACTGAATTTACTTCGTCGTTTAAGTAAAAAAGCCTGCCGTGTGTCGCGAGACAGCGGTACGACACAACACGCAACAGCAGATGAATAATATGACCACACGTTCAAGCATTATCCCTGCGGCTTCAGCCACAGCCTGTCAGCCGTTTGCGCTGACCCTGGACCAACGTCGCTTCAGTAAAGCCTTACTGGTGGCGAAACAGCGGCTGCCGGAGTTGGCGCAGGCGGTAGAAATTGAGCTGGGCCGGCTGCTGCACGATGTCGAGTTCAGTATTGACATGAACCTATGCCAGGGCACCGGGCTGGACAGCTGGCTGGCAGAGCCCGGCCGCTTGTTGCTGCAATGCCCGGTACTGGTACCGACCGACGGCTACTGCTTTTTTGCACTGGATTTCACCGGTGTGCATCACCTGGCTGATTTAGCCCTGGGCGGCCAACTGAGCAAAGTGCTGCCAACCGAAGATAAAACCGAACTGAGCGCGTCTGAGCTACGGGTGTGCGGTCGCGTGGCACAGCGTCAGTTACTGGCAATGCAGCAGTTACTGTTTAAAGAGCAATCTGCGCTGCCGGCTACGGCAGTGAAACAGCAACTGGAGCCGGCAAAGTTTCAGTACTTACCGCTAAAAGTGCGGCTGGTACTCGATAGCGAAGCCATCAGTTGGTACCTGTGGCTGCCGTTGGCCTTTTTTGTCGACCAGGACGACAGCGACAACAAGGTACAGCTGCCTGCTGTTGATGTGGCGCAATGGCCGCAAGTGCCGGTGCTGTGCCGCATTGAAATGGCGCGCAAAAAAGTCAGCCTGCGTCAGCTACGGGAGTGCCTGAACGGCGCCGTGCTGCCGATTGAATTACACAGCGCTATGTCGCTGCAACTGAACAAAGAACGGCTGTTTTTCGGCAAAGTAGCAGAAGAAGCCAACAGCCTGGTTTTCCAAATCACTGATATCGTCACCCGGGAGTAATGACAATGAACGACAACCTGAACAACACTAATGGCCTGGATGCGGCCCTGGCCGGGCTGGATATGATGGATATGGATGACATTTTTGAACAGGAAGGCCAGGCCGCAGCCACCAAAGCCGATGGTTTATCGATGTTTCGCGATGTGCCGCTTACCGTTACCTTAGAAGTGGCCAGTGCCGAAGTGACCTTAGGCGAGCTGAGCCGCGCCACTGTAGGCGATGTACTGCCGCTGGAAAAAGCCGTAGGCGAGCCGTTGGATGTAAAAGTGAACGGCGTGCTGTTTGCCAAAGCCGAAGTGGTGATGGTTGACGGTAAGTACGGCCTGAAGTTTGTTAACCGTAAAGCAGTGGCGGAGCATCATGAGTAACACGCTGCTGCGCGGCCTGACATGGCTGCTGCCGCTATTTGCCCTGCTAATGCCGGCGCTGGCGTTTGGCAATGACTTAACCCTGCTGTCGGTGCGTGACGCCGATGGTGGTCAGGATTACAGCGTTAAGCTGCAAATTTTGCTGCTGATGACAGCACTGAGTTTAATCCCCGGCATGCTGATGGTGTTAACGTCTTTTACCCGCATCATTATAGTGTTGGCGATATTGCGCCAGGCGCTGGGCTTGCAACAAAGTCCGCCCAACCGCGTGTTAATTGGCATCTCGCTGATGCTGACTTTGCTAATCATGCGCCCGGTATGGCAGGACGTGTACCAAAATGCCTTTAAGCCGTATCAGGCTGAAGAGATGACGTTGGAGCAGGCGTTAGCGCGGGCTGAGCAGCCGATACGGCAATTTATGCTGGCGCAAACGCGCGAAAACGAATTACACCAGGTGCTGTTAATTGCCAAAGAACCGACCACGATGGCGGCAGCGGATGTGCCGCTGGAAGTGTTAATGCCGGCCTTTGTGTTAAGCGAGCTGACCACGGCATTTCAAATCGGCTTTATGCTGTTTATCCCGTTTTTAATTATCGACCTGGTGGTGGCCAGCGTGCTGATGTCGATGGGTATGATGATGTTGTCACCGCTAATCATCAGTTTGCCGTTTAAGTTAATGATTTTTGTGCTGGCCGATGGCTGGTCCATGGTCGCCGGTACCCTGGCGGCCACCTTCGGAGCGTCACCATGAGTCCGGAACAGGCAACAGAGCTGATCGCCCAGGCGGTGTATACCATTATTCAGATGCTGCTGGTGCTGATCGTGCCGGGTTTAATTCTCGGCATCATAGTGGCGGTGTTTCAGGCGGCGACGTCTATTCAGGAACAAACGCTGACGTTTTTACCGCGCATGTTACTAACGCTGTTAATGGTGGTATTTGCCGGCCATTGGCTGATTAAAACCCTGCTGACCTGGTTTGCTAATTTGGCGCAGATTATCCCGGGAGTGTTCGGGTGAACTCGTTAATATCGCTCAGCAGTGGTGAGTTGATGAGCTGGATTGGCACCGTATGGTGGCCTTTTGTCCGGTTTTCAGCGCTGCTGTGGGCGATGCCGGTGTTTGATAATCCCGGGGTAACACCACGCTCGCGCATTATTCTGGCGATGTTTTTAAGTTTTCTGGTCGGCCCAACCTTGCCGGCGATGCCACAGGTAGACCCGTTTTCACTGGATGCGATAGTGATGACCTTCGAGCAAATCGGCTTTGGCATCATGATGGGGCTGGCGGTACGTATGTTGTTTGAAGTGCTGGCACTGACCGGGCTTATTTTGTCGATGCAGATGGGCTTGTCGATGGCGATGATGATGGACCCCGGTAGCGGCGACTCCACCTCCTTACTGGGGCATTTGTTCTGGATTATGTCGGCACTGTTGTTTTTCTCACTTAATGGTCATCTGGTGACGCTGGCGATCCTGGTAGACAGCTTTACGCTGTGGCCGGTAGGCAGTGGCCTGTATCAGCTGAATATTACTGTGCTGCTGCAATTGTTTGGCTGGATGTTTGGCGCCGCCTTGCTGGTGGCTTTGCCGGCCGTGATTGCCATGCTGCTGGTTAACCTGACCTTTGGTGTGGCCACGCGCTCGGCACCGTCACTTAACCTGTTTGTACTGGGTTTTCCGATGACCTTGTTACTGGGTTTTGTCTGTGTATTTTTAACCTTAAGCCAAACCGGGCTGCAGTTTGCTACCCTGGCCAGCCATGTGCTGGAGCAGATGCGGCTGGTAATGGAGTAAGCCATGGCAGAGCAGAACAGTTCGCAGGAAAAAACCGAACAGCCCACCGAGAAACGGCTGAAAAAAGCCCGTAAAGACGGCCAGGTGGCACGCTCGAAAGAGCTGAATACGGCGGTGTTATTAATGCTGGGTGTGGCGGGTTTGCTGTGGTTTGCTCAATTGCTGTTTACCTTGTTTATGCAACTGATGCAAAGCAGCATGCAGCTGAACAAAGAGATGCTGGCAAACAATAAACTGATGCCGCTGGCTATCGGCCAGGCTTTTTTGGATATGCTTGGCGCCATGCTGCCGTTTCTGCTGTTATTGTTTTTGGCGATGTGGATTGTCGGTACCTTGCCGGGCGGCTTTATTTTTTCCGGCTCTTTGGCCGCGCCCAAGTTTAATAAGTTAAATCCGTTAACCGGGTTGGCGCGGATGTTCAGTGCCAATGCCCTGGTCGAGCTGGTTAAGTCGATTATTAAAGTGCTGTTGCTGGGCGGCTGTTTATACGGTTTTCTCAGCCAGCTCTGGACGCGGATGCTGTTTTTACAGCGGCTGGATTTAACCACAGCCTTGCAGGAAGGTTTTGCCCTACTGGCGTTGAGTTTAATGATTACTGTCACCTTATTGCTGCTGGTAGCGGCGATAGATGTGCCGTATCAGCAGTACACCATTTCATCTAAAGTGAAGATGACCAAGCAGGAAGTAAAAGAAGAACGCAAATCATCTGATGGCAGCCCCGAAATTAAAGGCCGTATCCGCCAAATCCAGTTTCAGATGGCCAACCGCAAAATTGAAGAGCGGGTGCCCAAAGCCGATGTCATTGTGATGAACCCGACACACTATGCGGTGGCGATCCGCTATAGCGAAAAAGATGCCAGAGCACCCTATGTGGTGGCTAAGGGTATAGATGAGATGGCGCTGCGGATTAAGGCCGTGGGCCAGCGCCATCAGATAGAAATATTGGAGGTACCGGTACTGGCACGGGCGATTTATTACTCTACCCGTGTCGATCAGGAAGTGCCAAAAGGTTTATACACGGCGGTAGCTTACGTGCTGACTTACGTTATGCAGTTAAAAGCTTACAAGAATGGCCGTGGCCAGCAACCGGCGCCGTTACCGGCGTTGGAGATCCCGAAAAATTTGTTAGACCAAGCTAATGTCCGAGGTAGTTAAACAGTGAACTGGCGTACTCTTACCCAACCCTATACCGCAATTCCCGTATTGCTGCTGGCTATTTTGGCGATGGTGGTGTTGCCACTGCCGGCCTGGATGCTGGATGCGTTGTTTACCTTTAACATAGTGCTGTCGGTGATCGTACTGCTGGTGGCGGTGTCGAGCAAAAAACCGCTGGATTTTTCGGTGTTCCCCACGGTATTGCTGGTGGCTACCTTAATGCGGTTGACGCTGAATATTGCCTCTACCCGGGTGGTGTTGCTGCATGGCCATGAAGGCTCAGATGTTGCCGGCCGCGTGATCCAGGCCTTTGGTGAAGTGGTAATTGGCGGCAACTATGTTGTCGGTATGGTGGTGTTTATTATTCTGATGGTGATCAACTTTGTTGTGATCACCAAAGGTGGCGAACGTATTTCTGAAGTTGCCGCCCGTTTCACCCTCGATGCCTTACCCGGTAAGCAGATGGCGATAGATGCCGACCTGAACGCCGGTTTAATTGGTCCGGAGCAAGCTAAAGAGCGGCGCAATGAAGTGGCACGCGAAGCTGATTTTTACGGTTCGATGGACGGGGCCTCTAAGTTTGTTCGCGGTGATGCTATTGCCGGGTTAATTATTCTGGTGATTAACCTGATAGGCGGTATCAGCATCGGTGTGTTCCAACACGGCTTGAGTATGGGGGAAGCCTTCCAGCGTTTTGCGCTGTTAACCATAGGTGATGGCTTAGTAGCCCAAATTCCGTCGCTGCTGTTGGCCGTTGCCGCCGCCATTATCGTGACGCGGATGAACGACGAAGGCGAAATGTCGGACGAAGTGGGCCGGCAACTGCTGGCGTCACCCAGGGTGCTGCTGACCACCGGCGGCATTATGCTGATTTTGGGTCTGGTGCCGGGTATGCCGGGGCTGGCGTTTATCGGCTTTGGCTTACCGCTGGTGTATGTTGCCTGGCGCTTGCAGCAGCGGGTCGACAAAGGTGATCTGGCTGAAGCCGAGTTGCTGACGGAGAGCATAGCGCAAACGCCGTCGGCGCTGCGCTGGGAAGATATTCCGCATGTTGACCGGATCTCAATTGAATTAGGTTTCCGCCTGGTGTACCTGGCCGATAAAGACAAAGGCGAAGAGCTGGTGCAAACCCTGCGCGGTATTCGCAAAACCTTATCGGAACAAAGCGGCTTTTTATTGCCGGAAGTGCGGGTGCGCGATAATTTGCAGCTTAACCCGCAAGAATACCGCATTAAACTGGCCGGGGTGCCGCTGACGACCGGCCGGTTAAACCCGCAGCAGTTGCTGGCACTGAATACCGGCGATATTTATGGCCAGCTGGACGGCGAGATCACGCGGGATCCGGCCTATGGCCTGGAAGCGGTGTGGATAGATAACAACAGCCGGGCCAAAGCCTTGAATTTAGGTTATTCGGTGGTGGATCTGGCTACTGTTATTGCCACCCATGCCGGCAAAGTGATTAAAGAGCATTTATCTGAGCTGTTTGTGTATGAGGATGTAAAACAGTTGAATAAACGGCTGGCCTCAGTGGCGCCGGTATTGGCTGAAGCGCTGGATAAAGCGCTGACCGCAACAGTACAGCTTAAAGTGTACCGCTTACTACTGCGCGAGCAGGTCAGCCTGGGCGATATTCTCAGCATCGCCAGCACCTTGCTCGACAGCAGCGAAGTGACCAAAGATCCTATCTTACTAACATCGGATGTGCGCTGTGCCTTGCAACGCGCCTTAGTGCGGCAGATCAGCGGTGATAAAGAAGAGCTGAGCGCCTTTACGCTGGATGAAAAGCTGGAGCAAACCTTACAAAGTGCACTAAACCAAGCGATGCAGGCCGGCAAAGTAGCACTGGACAGCTTCCCGGTGGCGCCAAACCTGCTAAGCCAGTTCCAGCGCAATATGCCGTTGATCAGCAGCCAGATGCAGCAGCAGGGCTTAACGCCTGCGCTGGTCGTGGTGCCGCAGTTGCGGCCGTTGTTGGCACGTTATGCGCGTACTTTCACGCAGAACTCGCTGGCGGTGTTGTCCTATAACGAAATTCCGGAAACGGTGCGGGTAAATGTCATAGGTGCGCTGGGCTAACTGCAGCTGACAAGCAAGCGGGGCGTTAGCGGGTCCGGCTACAGCTGTCATGTTGATGTAACAGGCTGTAGCTAATATACGGCGGATATAAAGGCTCTGTTTAGATAGTTTTGCAGTTATTTGCACATAGTTAGTCAAAAATCAGCCTGGCTGGTCCGAGCAGTTGTGGCAATTATGTAACGAGAGGCGAAAAAATAAACTGCGGCAAGTTGATGATCCTAAAGATCTAATAAGATCTTGTGAAAAAAGATGCTTGCCTTGCAGTGCTAATTTAGTTATCTTTTAATTTATTCAGTTTCAGTTCATAAATGGCATAGCTTTTTATGAACAGGTTAAGACAATTAAAAGGCAAACTGCACCGAAAGGGCAGGACGCAAAGCCTCCGGTCTACGACGTTTTTATTAAAAACGCTACGATAGCGGGGTTGCATTAGCTTAGCGGCATCCTTCGGGTATGCCTCTGCCTGCACGGCTGTCCGTGTCAGAACAGAGCGCTTTCTATGCGGTTTTCCTTTTATTTTCTTCAACTTTTGGTGTTACTGCCCGGCAGTAACGGTTGTGGTTAATTAAAAGGATATTGATGTGTCATTGTTATCTCTGAGTCTCTGGCTTAGTGCCTCTGCCGCCGGCGGTGCACTGGCGGCTGCGTTGCTGGTGCAACCGGCAGAACAGGCAGACTGGCAGTTGCACAGCAGCGCTTTTCATTGTCGGTTACAGCAAGTAGTTAACGGCGTGGGTGATGTCAGTTTTCTGGCAGAACCCGGCCATTCGCTGCGCTTGGATCTGGCATTAGCACAACCTTACTATGCGTTAGCACAAGCCAGCGTGGCCGCCCGGCCTGCCGATTGGCAACCAGGCGCGGCGACAGCCGCGGCAGATTTTCCCTACAACGCCGAGCTATACCACGATACTAAAGTCAGCTTTATCACCGGTGCCTTACCTTTATTACAGCAAATTCAATTCGGTAACTGGCTGCAATTTGAGCTCAGTGATAAGCAGCATAAACAACAAATACTGCTTACCAGTGTCAGCGGTTCCGGCGCGGTGGAGCAGTTCCGTGGCTGCGTGGCGCAAATGTCGCCGTTATCCTGGCAACAAGCCAGAGACAGCGAAATTCAGTTTGCTGATGGCCAGCGTACCCTGACGCGGCAACAGTTGCCGCAGTTGCAAAAACTGGCGCGCTATCTGCAATTAGACCCCTCAGTCAGCAAAATACTTATCGATGGGCATACCGATGATGTCGGCACTGTATTGGCGAACCGTGTGCTGTCGCAGGAAAGGGCTGATGAAGTCGCTGCGCAGTTGATTGAGTTGGGCGTGAGTGCATCTAAGTTAGAAATCCGCGCTCATGGTAACCGTTATCCGCTGTTGAACAGCCAGGGTAAGCCGGAGCAAGCTAACCGCCGCGTATCGGTGCGGTTAATCCGTAGCGGCGCGCAGCAGGAGGCGGAATAATGAAACATTCTGCTTATGTACTGTGGATAGCCCAACAACAGCCTGATGCTGAAGTACGCCAATGCATTCAAAGTGAAGGTTACCAGCTGCTGCACACTGCCGATGTTACTGAAATCGTCGGCCTGTGCCATGATTATCAACCGGCGCTGGCCTTTATTGACTGCGACCTGCCGCAAATGGCGTTACCGGATCTGGTTAGCCTGGTGTGCCGCAAGCTGCCGGCGGCGCAAATTATCAGTATGGTCGGTAACGATCAAAGTGAGTTGGCGTCCGATACCTTACAAAGCGGCGCAATAGATTATTTACTAAAGCCTTTTTTCTGCTCGCAGTTAAAAACCTCAATCCGTAATGCCAGTGCGATGAGCCGCGGCTTAAAGGATCTGGTAGCGGTATCGCACGCCAGCCGGCAGATTTTGCAGTTGGCTAACCGTGCTGCGCAAACCGAAGCCAGCGTGTTGATCCTCGGTGAATCCGGTACCGGCAAAGAGCGGCTGGCGCAGTTTATTCATCAGGCTTCAGATCGTGCTGACAAGCCGTTTATTGCCGTGAACTGTGCCGCTATTCCGGAACATATGCTGGAGGCCATGCTATTTGGCCACAACAAAGGCGCTTTTACCGGTGCGGTAAACCAACAGATAGGTAAGTTTGAAGCGGCCAACGGCGGCACTATTTTGCTGGATGAAATATCCGAGCTGCCACTGGCACTGCAGGCCAAATTGCTGCGGGTATTGCAGGAGCGTGAAGTAGAGCGGCTGGGCAGCAACAGCCGCATTAAGCTGGATATTCGCGTGATTGCAGCCAGTAACAAAAACTTGCGTAGCCAGGTAGAGCAAGGCCTGTTCCGTGAAGATTTATTCTACCGGTTGGATGTGTTGCCACTGAGCTGGCCGGCACTGCGCGAGCGGCGCGACGATATTTTGCCACTGGCAGAGTTCTTTATTAATAAGTACGGCAACGGCAAGTACCGTTTAAGCCGTGGTGCGGCCGATGTGATGTTGCAATACAACTGGCCGGGTAATGTGCGTGAGCTGGAAAACATTATGCAGCGTGCTTTAGTGATGGCGCGTGGTATTGAGCTGCAAATAGCCGATTTAAATTTACCGCAGTGCCACCCGCAAGCGGCCGCAATTTGCGCCAGCTTGCTCAAGCAAAGTAAGAAAGACGCCGAATTTGATTACATTTTAAATGTACTGAATAAGTTTAACGGCCACCGTACCCGTACGGCGCAGGCGTTGGGTGTCAGCACCCGCGCCCTGCGTTACAAAATAGCAGCCATGCGTGAGCATGGTGTCGACATAGACGCATTAGCTTCTTAAGGATAACCAGTATGATTTCACCGATAGACAGTCAAAGCCAGATGCTGCAAATGATGACCAGATTACAACAGGTTGCCGGCAGTGAACAGATTACCCCAGCCAGTAACGATAGCGGCATTAGCAGTGATTTTAGCAAGGTTATCCGCTCTGTGAACCAGCAGCAAAATATTGCGGCAGATCTGATGACGGCAGTCGATACCGGTCGCAGTGACGACGTGGTTGGCGCCATGGTAGCCAGCCAAAAAGCGGATTTAAGTTTCTCCATGCTGATGCAGGTACGCAACAAGGTACTGAGCGGCATTGATGACGTGATGCGAATGTCACTGTAAGGACAATGCAATGAAAGGCGAAGTGGTTAAAACTATGCCCCCGGTCAGTATCGAGGGCAACTTTCGCGAGAAAGTCATTAATTTGTCTAACCGGTTCAGCTGGTTACCGGGCGGTGATCGCAGCATAGCGTCTATAGCGCTGCTGGCAACCCTGGTGGCGGCGACTATAGTGCTGATCCTGTGGACCTCGGCGAAAAACTATGTGCCGCTGTATGGCAACCAGGAACATTACGACAAAGCCGGTATTCTGGAAATTCTGGATAAAGAAAAGGTGGCGTTTCGTATCGACACCGACAGCGGCAACATTATGGTGCCGCAGGACCGCTTAGCCGACGCCCGTATTACGCTGGCCGCACGCGGCATTAAAGCGGCCATGCCGGAAGGGCTGTCTACCATAGGTGAAAAAGTCACTATGGGCACCAGCCAGTTTATGGAGTCTATGCAGTACCAGCATGCGCTGGAAGGCGAGTTGGCCCGCACCATTATTACCATGGACGGCATTCGCAACAGCCGCGTGCATTTGGCAGTGCCCAAACGCAATTTGTTTGTCGGCCGCCAGGAAGAAAAATCTGCCGCCTCAGTGATGGTTGATTTAGCCCCGGGCTACGAGTTAAAGCCAAATCAGGTGGAAGCCATTGTCAGCCTGATCGCCGGCAGTGTGCCGGGCTTAGACCCGCGCAAAATATCGGTAGTGGATCAGCGCGGTAAACTGCTGACCGGTGAATTGTACGACGAGACGCCGGTAGGTAAAGAAACCGATAAAAAACTGGCCTTTGTGCAAAAGCTGGAACGCAATATCGAGCAGCGTGCTTCTATTATGCTGTTGCCGATTTTAGGTGACGGTAATTACCGCATCCAGGTGTCGTCAGATGTTGATTTCAGTGTGGTAGAAGAAACCCGCGAGGCAATAGACCCGGAGTCTGTGGTGCGGTCTGAATCCATCAAAACCGATACCATGCTGGACCAGCTGGCGATGGGTATTCCGGGCGCGTTGGCCAACCAACCACCGTTACCGGCCGATCAACAAGCTGAAGATAATAATCAGCGCACTTCAGAGCGCAATGAAAGCAGCCGTCAGTTTGACAGCGGCCGCGCCGTTACCCATACGCGGTTTGAAGTGGGCCGGTTAAAGTCGATGAGTGTGTCGGTGTTGGTAAACGAAGGTGCCGCCGGTGACGCCGGCTGGACCCAGGCGCAACTGCAGCAATTGGGTGACATGGTCAAAACCGCCACCGGCTTTCAGGCTGAGCGCGGCGATCAGTTTAATATCACCAGCTTTGGCTTTGTTGCCCCGGCTCCGGTTAGTGCACCGCTGGCCGGCTTGCCATGGTGGCAACTGCCGGAAATAAAAGAGTATGCCCGTTACCTGTTTGCCAGTTTAATTGGTTTGGCGTTGATCCTGTTTGGTGTGCGGCCGCTGGTTAATCATCTGGTTAGCGGTAAAAAGCAGCGCACTGCAGAGCCGGATGCGCTGTATGGCGCAGCAGACGATGCCGCGGTAGCCGCACTGTCAGCGCAAAGCACAACTAAGCGCAGTGCCGACAGCGCTGACGCCGACGACATAGCGTCAGATAGCAGCGCCATGCCGCAGCCGGGCTTCAATGCTATTAATTTACCGCAGGTTGGCTCTGAGTTTGCCGAGCAAATTACGCATATGCAGCTGTTAGCCAGCAAAGAATCTGAGCGCGTAACGGCAGTAATTAAATATTGGGTAGAGCGGGGAGTCAGCATTGAATCAACTAAGGTCTGAAGCCAGCCGCACCATTACCGATCTGGATCGGGCGGCTATTTTGTTGCTGAGCATGGGCGAAGAGAACGCCGCCGGCATCATTAAAAAATTAAACCGGCATGAGGTAAAGGCGCTGTCTGAGCGGATGGCAAAAATTGCCAATGTTACCCAGGACGATGTCGCAGTGATCCTGCAGGACTTTTTTGACTGCTACCGCAACGAAAGCGGCGTTAGTGGCGCATCGCGCGTTTATCTGGAGCGGGCACTGGACAGAGCGGTAGGCCGCAAGTTAGCACGCGGCATGCTGGACGACATCTACGGCGGCGCCCTGGCCGACGACATTCGCCGGTTGGAATGGGTACCGGCCGAGCTGCTGGCACGCTTTTTAGAGCAGGAACATATTCAGATGCAGGCCTTGCTGCTGGCATTTTTACCGGCAGAGCAGGCATCCGCGGTTATTTCGTTGTTTGCCAAGCAGAAGCATGACGACATTTTGTATCGCATTGCCAGTTTGCGCGAAGTCAGCGAGCACGTGATGGACGATTTGCGCCACACACTGGAAGCCTGTATTGCCTTTGTTGGCGAGCAGGTGGGCGCCCGGGTAAACGGCGTGGAAAAAGTGGCGGAAATCATGAACCGTTACAGCGGTAATAAAGCCGAGATTATGGATTTGTTAAAGCAGCACAATGCGGTAACGGCCGAAGCGGTACAGGACAAGATGTACGATTTCGGCTCGCTGGCACGGCAAAGCGAAGATGTACTGGCTTATCTGCTGAACGAAATTCCGGACGAGCTGTGGGTGGTGGCGCTAAAAGGCTGTGAAGCGGAGTTGCTGAACAACATTATGGCGGCGTTACCAAAACGTCTGGCTCAGGTTTACCGCCAGCAAATTGAAGGCACCAAGGCGCAAACCGTGACCAAGGTAGAATCAGCCCGCGCCGAGATTATGCAAATGATCCGCCAGATGATGGCCAAAGGTGAAGTGGACTACCGCTTATACGAAGAGGCGACCCTGGGGTAATTTATGGCGGACCCGTATCGTTTTCCCGGTGTACAACGTGATCTGTCACAGCAGAGCATTGAACAGCAACTGCAGCTGGCGTATGAGCGTGGCTTAACGGATGGCAAGCGGCTGGGCGCTGCAGAGGGCAAACAACAGGCGCAGCAAACGGCGCAGCAGCAAGCGCAGGCCGAAGCCGGCGAACAACTTAAGCAGGCAGTACGCGCATTACGCCAGCAGTTTGAGCAGCAGTTAACGCAGTTACAGCAGCAACTGGCCGGGCAACAGCAGCAACAGGAACAACAATTGGCGCTGGGTGTATTCGAGCTGGTAAGCCAACTGGCACAAAGTACACTGGAGGCTGAACTTAGCCTGCAACCGGCGCACTTACAGCAAGCGGTTAACAGCCTGCTGCCGCTGCTGCAGGTTAATGAACACATCAGCGCCGTGCGTTTGGCGCCGCAAGACTGGGCAGTGTGGCAACAGTTAGACGTTACCGCGCTGGGCGAGGTGCAACTGCAGGCCGATCACAGCCTGGCGCCGGGGAGCGCGGCCTTTGTCGGCACGGCGCAACTGCACCTGGTGGATTTTCGCCAGCGTTTAGCCGCCATGTTGCCGCAGGTGCAACAGCAATTACAGGCCGCAGACGATGTCAGTGCTTAAGCGCTTGCAGCAGGCGGCAGAGCAACTGCAGCCGGGCCCGTTGTGCCAGAGCTTTGGCACCCTGGTGCGGGTAAACGGCATGATCTTAACAGTGGCCGGCGGCCAATATACGCTGGGCCAGCGTTATCAGGTGGAAGGCCAGCACGGCTGCTGGATTGAAGCCGAAGTCGTCGGTTTTGACCGTGACCAGGCGTTTTTAATGCCGTTAACAGACGCCAGCGCCCTGACCACCGGCGCCAAAGTGCGGCCGTTAACCCATGATCAGGCATTAACCGTCAGCCATGCCTTACTCGGCCGTGTGGTAGATGGCTTAATGCAGCCACTGGATGGCGGTCCGGCCTTAGTTAAAGGTGAGCATATTACCGCGCAATTAGCGGCGGTGAATCCGATGCAGAAAAAAGGCGTCACCACGCCGCTGGATGTCGGTATTAAAGCCATCAACGGTTTATTTACTGTAGGCCAGGGCCAGCGGCTGGGGTTATTTGCCGGCTCCGGCGTGGGTAAAAGTAAACTGCTTGGCATGATGACACGCTTTACTGCGGCAGACGTGGTGATAGTTGGCCTGGTAGGTGAGCGCGGCTGGGAAGTAAAAGATTTTATAGAACACAGCCTGGGCCCGGATGGCATGAAAAAAGCCATAGTGGTAGCAGCACCGGCCGATCAGTCGCCGTTGCTGCGGATGCGCAGTGCCGAGTTAGCGCACCGTTTGGCCGCCTGGTTTCGTGACCAGGGCCTGCATGTATTACTGCTGGTTGATTCGTTAACCCGCTATGCCCAGGCGCAACGCGAAATTGCGCTGTCGGTCGGCGAGCCGCCGGCTACCCGCGGTTATCCGCCGTCGGTGTTCAGCAAGTTAACCCAGTTAGTAGAGCGTGCCGGCAACAGCAATGACAGTAGTGGCAGCATGACCGCCATTTATACCGTGTTGGCCGAAGGTGACGATCAGCAGGATCCGATAGCCGACGCTGCCCGCGCTATTTTGGACGGCCACGTGGTATTAAGCCGCGAGCTGGCCGAGCGCGGCCATTATCCGGCCATTGATATAGGCGCTTCTATCAGCCGGGTGATGCCGAATATTGTCTCGGAGCAGCAACTGAAAAGCTGTTACAGCTTAAAACGTTTGTACAGCCGTTATCAGCAGGTGCAGGAGCTGATCCCGCTGGGCGCTTATCAGGCCGGCCGTGATACCGAGCTGGACCGGGCAGTAGCGCTGTATCCGAAAATTGAGCAATTTCTTTGTCAGGGCTTAAATCAGCAAGTTGATTTTGCCGAGACCGAACAACAGTTAGCAACTTTGGTGACGCAGCATGCTTAAAAAATATCTGCAAACACAACAAGATAACTTCGATGCGATGCGCAGCCGGCACAGCCGGTTGCAACAACTGGCCGGGCAGGAGCAGCAGCGCAGCAGTGTGCTGGCGCAGCATATCGGCAGCCTGGAAAGTAATCAGCAAATGCTCTGCAGTTTAAGCCTGCAGAACTTATCCGGCTTAAAGCACATTATGCATGACCTGGCAGCAGAGCAGCAGCAACGCAGTGCGCTGGCAGAGCAGGAAGCGGTGACGCAGCAACAGGCCTGTAATAAACAGGCGGCCTATAATCTGGCAATAGAACAGTTGCTGCAACAGCGCCAGCAGCGCCAACTGTTACAACAGCAGCGCCGCGAACAAAAGCAACAGGACGAGTTGGCGATGCAAATGCATTTGCGCCGCCGTACCGGCAGTTAAGCGGCCCTGAGTTGGTTGGCGTCAGCGGACGATAAAATCAAAATACTGTTCGGTATATACCGGCGGTTGGTGGGTAAAGTGCCACCATTCCATACTGTATACCTTAAAGCCGGCTGCGTGCATCAGGTCTTCCAGCAGTTGCCGGTTGGCCTGTTGCTCTGCGCTGATGCCGGGCGCACCAACATTAGAGATCGGATCAAACATATCAAACTTTGAGCCCATATCAATCGGCCGCCAGTTACCGCTGCTGTCTTTCGCTGCCAGGGTTAAATCTATAGTGCTGCCACGGCTGTGGCCGGACTTTTCGGCAATATATTCGCCCACCAGTTTATCTTTGCCCAGGTTAGGGTAGTACTGCGCTTTAGTACCGGTATCGGCTAAATCTGCCGCCCAGCGCATAAAATGGTTTACTGCCCGCTGAGGCCGGTAACAATCAAAAATCCACAGCCTATAGCCTTGAGCCTCTGCGGCTTGCTGCACCTGTACCAGCGCCTGAGCCGCATTCTGTTGCAGGTAGCATTTATTCGCCTGGTAACCATCAACCCGGCTGCCGACAAAGTTGTTACTGCCAAGGTAAGCCATATGCACCTGTGCCTGCGGCACCAGGGTGGCAATATCAATAAAGTCGGCCGGTATCTCAGCCGGTGTTGGTGTGACCGTTGCTGGTGTTACAGCCGCGCAACCGCTTAGCAGCAGGGCCGTTAGTGGCAGTATTTTCATATCATCAGCACTCCGGCCAGCAGAAACGCCAGCAGCGCCAGGGCGCCGCAAAACAGCGCATAGGGCAGCTGAGTTTTCACGTGTTCGAGTAAGTCACAACCCGAGGCGACCGAGCTGACGGCGGTGCTGTCGGAAATTGGCGAGCAGTGATCGCCAAATACGCCGCCGCTAAGTATTGCCGCCAGCACCAAAGACGGCGGCAGGCCGAGCAACTCCACCATCGGCATGCCAATGGGGATCAAAATAGCAAAGGTGCCCCAACTGGTGCCGGTAGTGAATGAAATTAAGCCGCCGGCCAAAAACAGCAGGCATGGGATCAACACCAGCGGCAGGCTGTCATTAACAATAGACGCAATAAAAGTGCCGGTACCCAGCAGTTTTAAACTGCTGCCCAGCGCCAGAGATAACAGCACTATGGTGACCAGTGGCAGCAGTTCGCTCATACCTTTAAAACCGATATCCACCAGTTGCTGATGTTTAAAGCGTTTACTGAATAACATCATGCAGTAAGCCACCAAACAGGCCAGCGTAGTAGCATACAGCACCGATTGCGAGCCTGAGCCCTCTACCAGCCGGCCATTGCCGGTCATCAGCATAAAGCCCAGCATCGATGCCACCAGGGTCAGCAGCGGCAGCAGCATAAAAGACGGATGGCTGGGTTTAACATCAATTTCGGTGTGGGCCGCCAGCGTATGCAGCTGCTGCTCCGACTTACGCATCGGGCCATATACCTTACCGGTTATAATGGTGTACAGCACCACAGTCAGCGTAAACAGTGCATAAAAGTTCAGCGGTATAGTGCCAATCAGCACCGAAACAGCGTTATCGCCCAGCGAGTAGGTGCTGAGCAAACCAAGAATATAAGCGCCCCAGCCGTTAAGCAGAATAATAATGCAGATAGGTGCACTGGTACTGTCGATAATATAGGCCAGCCGCGCACGGCTCATTTTAAACTTGTCGAACAAACCGCGCGAGCTGATACCGGCAGTAAGCGAGCTGAGGTTAGACTCAATAAAGGTCACCGAGCTGATAAAGAAGGTGAGTAAGCCGGCCTGACGCGGGGTTTTGGCAATACCTTTTTCCACCAGCATTTTTACCGTGGCCGACACGCCGCCGGAGTCGCGCATATAAGCCAGCAAGCCACCGACTAATAAGGAGAACATTAAAATACGGGCGTTATCACCGTCTTTGGTTACCGCCACTATGCGCTCCAGTGTTTGAATACTGCCATCGAGCAGCAAGCCCGGGCCTGCGCCACCGGCCTGCAAAAAGATCAGTAATTCAGCACTGCACAACGACAGCAACAGCGCGAGGATCACCTCTTTGCGCCACAGTACGATGATAATGGCTACCAGTGCCGGTACCAGGGTTAACCAATCAGCCAAAATGGCCTCCTGTTATTATTATTGTTTGCGTAAAAGCTGAATAATTTATACCGGTTGTCAGGTTTGGCCGCAAGCCTTGTGGTTGCTTTTGCGATAAAGCGGCGCTTGCGTTGGATGGGGCCGGCAACAGGTTTGGCCGTGGCCGGATAACTTGCTTTTGTTAACAAAGTTGCGCCATGCTTAGCCACACAAGATGTTAGCTTAAAGGTGCAGCATGCAACGTATACTAATCTGGTTTCTGGCCGGTTTCTTCAGTTTATCCACGGTGGTACAAGCAATGACATTCAGCAGTTTATCGGCACAGCAGTATAACAACATTAAACAAGCCGGGCTGGATAAGCGGCAACTGGTGCACAGCGATATTGCTCCTGTGCTGCAACAGCATCAGCAAAATCCGTTATTCCGCTTTACGCAGGCCGGCCAGTCGGCGCAGGGTACGGCCATATGGCAAATTGATATTGGCAGCGGGCCGGTTAAAATACTGGCCTGGTCGCAAATGCACGGTGATGAATCAACCGCCACTGCCGCTTTGATGGACCTGCTGAATTTTATTGCTGCTGAGCAAAACCGCAGCTGGCGCGAGCAATGGTTAAGCAAAGTAACACTGCGGCTGTTGCCGATGGTTAACCCGGACGGTGCGGCCGCGCATTCGCGCTTCAACAGCATGGGCATTGATATTAACCGCGATGCCAAAGCCTTACAGACGCCGGAAGGCCGCGTGCTGATGCAGGTGGCCAAAGCATTTAAACCGGATTTTGGCTTGAACCTGCACGACCAAAACCGCTTTTATACCGTTGGCGACAGCGCTAAGCCGGCAACTATTTCACTGCTGGCACCGGCATTTAACGAGGCAAAAGATATTGATGCCGCGCGCAAAAAAGCCATGCAGCTTATCGGTGATATGGCCACTTTAATGTCACGTGAAATGCCGGGTTACCTGGCAAAATACGATGATACCTTTTCCTGGCGCTCTTTTGGCGATACCTTCGCCGGTATGGGCATCAGCACGGTATTAATTGAATCCGGCGGCCACCCGGTTGATGATACCCGCCAGGTAGCACGGCGGCTAAATACCCAGCTGCTGATAATGAGCATTGAAAGTATCGGCAGTGGCGCCTATCAGCAACAGCCGCTCAGCGCCTATCAGGCGATACCTTTTAACCGCGATGACGGCATTAAAGATCTGCTGCTGGACAATATTAGCCTTAATGTAAACGGCCACAAGGCGCTGATTGATATAGCGCTGGATTTGGATATCGACGGCAACCGCCGGGCGCGTATCCGTGATATCGGCGATTTATCTATTTATGCCGCCTACCACAAATTTGACGCCGGCGGCCTGCAGTATCAGGCAGCCAAAGCCTATGCTCTAACCAAACCGTTAACGCTGGATAACGCCGGCTACCTGGCGCTGCTGCGCGAAGGTTACAGCCACTTCAGCGGTGACGAGAGCCTGCTAACTAACAACAGCGACTTACCGCTGTTAGTTAATCCACAGGGCTTAACCGGACCAACCCCGGCCAGATACCGCAATGCTACTTTTTTGCTGGCCAATGACCAGGGCGTGCAAGTAGCCGTATTAAACGGCCAATTGCTGGATTTACGCAGCGGCAAATTACTGCAGCCGGCGGCGATATAAGCCTCAATGGCGGCAATAACTTTATCTGCCGCCGTTATCAGGGAGTTGTAGTCAACGAGCAGGTCAGAGTCCGGCGGTAACTAAAACTAACGTTAATTAGCGCCTAATCGTTCAAACAATGGCAATAATACCTTCTCGACACGCTCGTCAGTTATTTGAAACTCTTGTGGCCAGGAAGATAAGATGTGAGACTTTCGGGACTTGTTTACGATCTTAAACCCCGATTTGTCGTAGTTACCGGCATTCATACTTCTACCGATAATAATTTCTTCATTGTTAAAATGCGCCATGCACCGATGCTGGTCTTTAGGTAAACCTCCTTCAGAAGGAAGCTTCCAAAACCCGTTTAAAATAGTGTCTTTAAGCCAACTCAAAGCAGACAGTGGTAGTTCGGTCTGATACTCGGTGTTTCTAATTTTCCCACGGGAAATCTCATAAATTATCAGCAACTTGTCGCTACAGAAATACTTAACTTCTTTGCTACCTGTTTCATCGAGTAATTCGTTACCCAAAAATTTGTACAATGCCATTTCAGCTGCATTGTTTAAAAGATTAATGTCTTTCATGATGCTAATTATTTCCCTGAAAGCTTAATTGCTTTAACTGATTTACGAGACTCCAGCTCTCTAATAGACTCTGGTTTGTGTTGAATCTCCAACACTTCCAGCGCCCCTGGCGAGCCTTTTTGGCTATATCTTTCAGTCAGTCCGTCACCTGTAAATACTTCCCAAGCGCCTATTTCTGATAGGATTTTTTGCCGAGCTATAAATTTATCCTGCTCAGCCTGGTCAGAGAAGTACTCGGCTGCAAATCTCTCGGCTTCCTTTGTTTCGAACGTGTCGCGCCAATCCTGCCCGTTACCAACTACATCTTTATTAAATGCATCCCAGTGTGCTCTAAACTCTTCGGAATATTCCGGCGTCATGACTTGCTCAATCAATTCAGGCTTAATGTCGCCAGAAAATTCATCTTTCAGTTTTGACTGCATATTCTTGAAAGTTGGCACAAACGTATCTGGCCCATCGGTCAAATAATTCTCTCCGCGATCGACGATATACAGAGTGTACTCTTTGTTTGGATCGTATTTGGTACCAAATAGATCCGCAATCAGGGCCGGGTCGGTATCAGCACGCTCAATCATATCAAAAGTCGACATCCATAAAGGATGGCGGCCAGATGAGCGCATATGTCCGATAGGTTTATCAATAGAGTCTGCCGAAGGACTAAAGCGCACCATGAAACGGTCATTTGGTAATGTTCCCGCTGCAGCCATAGCGCGCAGCTCTGAATCTGAGTATTTAGGCACATAACCATTAGCGGCTAAATCGTCAGCGGCCTTTTTCAGCAAAGCTTCGCAATCTTCCAAACTTTGCGGCGGGTTAGCAGGTTTCTTAGCTGGCGGGCTCTTCACCTCATGCGTTGCTGCTTTGGCTGTTGTGGTTTCCTCTGGCGCTGTGCCACCGCCTGGTTTGGCTGTTCTGGTTACCGGCGCCGGGGCAGCGCCACTGCCGCCGGTTTCCGGTGCTAAGCCGCCTTCGCCAATGCTGTTATCCTCCGGTGGCTGGCCCCAGCCTTCGGTGAGTTGCCATATGCGCATTTCATCGGCGGCGAACATTTTTATTAAGGAATCGCGCAGTTCGAAATTGCTTAGTTTGGATAAATCAAACTGCCACGGCTTGGCGTGTTGATACATTGCCGCCCAAATTGCACGATGGCTCCAATGCGGTTCCAGGTCGTGCAGGAAATAGCGGCCAAACTGCATATCTTTTACGTCACTGAGGCAATCTTCACCCAAATCAGCGTAAGCCAGTAAACAATTGCTGCACAAATAAGTTTTGCCCCATTTGTCTGCCAATATTACGCCGTCGTAGTGTCTGTCCAGCATCCTGCCACCTTCTCAGTACCGAAAAGTTTAAAAACTCAGAAAATAAGGATTCTATCGCCGGTAAATATATTGTCAATTTAATGCTGCATATATTGGTTTTTTCATTATTGTTTTGCTGTTTAAAGCAGTAATTACTGCCGAAATATTATACGGGCTATACGAGTCCGGCTACTTTGCTATACTGAGCAAGCTTTACACTAACACTTTGGAGAACAACATGAAATTTGCTGCATTGTTGCTAACGTTACTGCCTGTTTCGCTGTTTGCAGCGGATAACCAGGTAATACATTGCCAATCAGGTGAGGCCGTGCGGGTAATCGAAGTCGCCTATCCGCAGGGCACTGAACTGCCATGCGAAGTACAGTACACCAAAGACGGTCAAACTCAGGTACTGTGGCGTGCCAGCGCTGATGCCGGTTACTGTGAGGACAAAGCGGCACAGTTTGCCGAAAAACAGCGCGGCTGGGGTTGGCAATGTGTTGCTACCGCCGGTAAAGCGCAAAAAGATACAGACGATGAGCCTGATACAGACAGCCAGCCTGATACAGAAGAACAGCCGCAGAACTAAGCGGCTGTTAGCTTAACTGCGGCGGCTGTAACGCAGCGTTTTAACGATAAAACGCTTCAACAGTACCTTTAACGGTCATCAACAGCGGTTGGCCACGGCGGTCCAGCGCTTTAGGCGCAGCCGCTTTTACCCAACCTTCGCTGATGCAATATTCTTCCACATCAAAGCGTTCTTTACCGTTTAGCTTAATACCAATATCATGCTCGAAAATTTCCGCCACATAATGCGGGCTGCGCGGGTTAACAGAAAGGCGATCCGGTAACGCCGGGCGTGCAGTGGTTTCGTTTTTTGTAGTGTCGTTCATGGCTTCGGCCTATGCTAAATAAAATATGCGCCATTGTAGGCAAAGCCGGCATTGCGCTCAAGGCAAAACTACATGTACCTTTAAGGTGCTGTCAGCCGTTGTCTGCCTGAGCTGTTGCTGGCGGTTTTACCGCGCCAGTTGCTGTTGCCACTTTGCCAGTGCATCCAGCTGTTTACGCACCAGGCCCTGGATTTTCTCGTCAATTAAATTGCCGTCGCTGTCAAAACTGCCGGTAAAGGCATTGGCGAACACTTCCGGCTGGTTTAGCGGGTGCAGGTTTAAAAACACGCACACCTGGCGCAGGTGGTACTGTGACCGGCTGGTGCCCATGCCGCCACCGGCGCCGAGCATGGCTACCGGCTTGCCGGTCAGCAGGTGGTTGTCGGGTTCGCGCGAGGCCCAGTCCAGCGCGTTTTTCAGCGCCGGCGCCAGCGAGTAGTTATATTCCGGGCAGGCCAGTAACAAGGCATCGGCTTCGGCCATCTGTTTCAGCAATTGCTGCACGGCTGCCGGCTTTTCCGCCAGATCAGCATTATAAAATGGTACTTCCATTAAATCTGCCAGATGAATTTTCATGCCATCCGGTGCATGGGCCTGCGCATAGCGCACCAGGCCGCGGTTAGTGGATTTAGCGCGTAAGCTGCCGCAAATGGCCAGTACATTAATACTCATTATTTGCTCCGTATATTGCCAAAAAAGGACTGTGTGAAAAGAACTGCCTGAAAAAGCATTGTGTCAGTGTAGCTTAGGTGGCTGTGTTTAACCCAGGTTCAAATTATTTGAACATTGAGCGCAAATTATTCCGCTTTTTCCGCTGTAACAGCGCCGTTATGCTGTCTGCGTAATATGAACTTAATTCAGGAGCAGCAAGATGTTTGATATCAGATATGCAGCAGATCGTGGTAAAGCCGATTTTGGTTGGTTACAAAGCCGCCACACCTTTTCCTTTGCCAGCTACTACGACCCGGCACAGATGGGGTTTTCAGCGCTGCGGGTAATTAACGACGACAGAGTCGCGCCCGGCGCCGGTTTTGATACCCACGGCCACAAAGATATGGAAATTTTAAGCCTGGTGCTGTCCGGCCAGATTGCGCACAAAGACTCGGCCGGTAATACCGAAGTACTGCCTGCCGGTGAGTTTCAGTTGATGAGCGCCGGCCGCGGTATTTACCACAGCGAGTTTAATGCCAGCGAGCAGGATGAGCTGACGTTTTTACAAATTTGGCTACAGCCGAACCAACAGGGCGGTGAGCCGGGTTATCAGCAAAAAGACTTTGGCCAGCGCGACGGCTTAACGCTGATCTTGTCACCGGATGGCCGCGACGGCAGTTTAACGCTGCGCCAGGATGCTTTGCTGTATCAGTTAATTCTGCCAACGGCACAGCAGCTGACGTACAGTAGCCGGGCCGGTCGCAAGCAGTATATCCACTTGATCAGCGGCGAGCTGGACGTGGCCGGTAACAAGCTGCAACCTGGTGATGGCATTAAAATCAGCGATGAAACGGCGTTGCCGCTTAGCGCTACTGCGGCGGTTAAAGCGTTGATCTTTGATTTACCTTAAAGGCTTGTCTGCAGCCTTAGTGTCATTCAGCCGGCATAAAGTGACGGCGCAGCAGTATGGTGACTAACTATGGTAAACAGCTATCGCCGCGTTGCCGTTGCTGCAGCGCCGGCGATACAGATTGCGCTAAGGAGACAGAACCATGAATAGCCGTGTAACTGTGTTAACTATTACCGCCTTACTGTTGTTGGCCGGCTGTGACAACAATACGCCGGGTAAAGTGCCAACGAATAAGCCGGTGGCGGATGCCGTTACAGCTACTGCCGCCGGGTCGGTGCCGGCAGATAGCGAACATAATGCCCGTAACAGCCTGGATTGGGCCGGCACTTACGAGGGGATGCTGCCCTGTGCTGATTGTGAAGGCATCAGTACTACAGTGGTGTTAAGCGCTGATGGCGGTTATCAGTTAAGCCAGGTGTATATTGGTAAGTCGGCACAGGAATTTAACAGCAGCGGTAAGTTTAACTGGAATGAGGCCGGCAACACGGTATTGCTGGAAGCTGAGCAGCCGGTACAGTTTTTTGTCGGCGAAAACCAGCTGTCTATGCTGGACCAGCAGGGTAAGCGCATAGAGGGCGAGTTGGCTGCGCGCTACAACCTGAAAAAGCAGCAGGACAAACCGGCGGCGCCTTAACGTTTAACCGGCATATTGCCGGCTTTGCCACGCTGGCCGGCTCAGGGATAGAGTAAATAAGGCTGGCGTTGCTGCCGAAAGTGCTGCAACGCGTCTTGCCAGCTGTCGCGGATTTGCTGTTCACTCAAGCCTTGCTCTATCTGCAGGCGTAACTGGTCGGTGCCGGCCAGTTTGTCCATAAAGCCGGCCGCGCTGAAAAACGGCTCTTGTTGCGCTTTAAACAGCGCATGCCAACGCAACAGATAATCTAAACTCAGGCCTTGTACTTTGGCCTGGCGTAAATCTTCACCCAGCAGCACTTTATCCATTAACGGCGGCGTTAACGCGGCGCCCGGAGTAGACACCGGCACAAACTGAAAATTACCGGTGCTGAATTTGTCATAGCCAATTACCTGAAACGGAAAAGTTGTACCACGGCCGACACTCAGCGGTGTGGCTTCAAAAAAGCCCAGCGACGGATACAGTGCCACCGCTTGATCATTGGGCAAATTCGGGCTGGGTTTTACCGGCAGTGAATAGGGCCGGTTACGCTGATAGCCGCTTAGCGGTACTACGCTAAGTTGCAGTTGCTCAGCGTTGTTTATCCAGCCTTCGCCTTTAATCATCTGCGCCAGCTCGGCTACTGTCATGCCGTGTAGCAGCGGAATGGGGTGCATACCAACAAAGGATTGAAATTGCAGCTCCAGCACCGGGCCGTCGACATAGGCGCCGTTAGGGTTGGGCCGGTCCAGCACCAGCATGCTGACGCCATGGTCGGCAGCGGCCTGCATCATATAGTGCATTGAGCTGATATAGGTGTAATAGCGCACACCTACATCCTGAATATCAAAAATCACCACATCCAGTTGCTGCATTTGCTCTGCCGATGGCTGTTTATTGGCGCCGTATAACGACCACAGTGGTAGCCCGGTTTTGCTGTCTACGCCGGATTTTACGCTGGCGCCGGCGTCATGATCACCGCGAAAGCCATGCTCGGGGGCAAAAATACTGACGACATTAACGCCGTTGGCCAGCAGCACATCCACCAGGTGTTGCTCACCGATGATGGAGGTTTGATTAACCAGCAAGCCCACCCGTTTACCGGCTAACAGCGGCAGATACAGGGCGGTTTGCTCCGCCCCGGTTTGCACTACCGGTGCGGTAGCGGTTTTTTGGCAGGCCGCCAGCAACATCAAGCCGCACAACACAATGCCGCTCAGTGGTATATAGCGCATCTTATTTGGCCTCTAATACTTTGCGGATAAAGCCTTGCTGCTGCGCCAACTGCTGCTGACAGTGGGCTATGCTTTGGCCGCTGAGCAGGTGCAAAATAGCCAGTTTGGCATTCATGCCGGCCGCTTGTAACGCCTGCTGCGCACTGTCGGCATCGCAGTCGGTGGCTTGCATAACAATGCGCACCGCGCGGGCAACCAGCTTCTGATTACTGGCATGTAAATCTACCATCAGGTTTTGGTACACCTTGCCACTGCGGATCATCGCGGTGGTGGTTAGCATATTTAACACCAGCTTTTGCGCGCTGCCGGCTTTCATCCGCGTGGAGCCGGTCAGTACTTCCGGGCCTACTTCGGCACAAATACCGATATCGGCGGCGCTGAGGATTGGCGCATTGGCATTACAGCTGATGGCAGCGGTAACACAACCGATACTGCGGGCATAGGCCAAACCGCCCAACACATAAGGCGTGCGGCCGCTGGCAGCAATACCCACCAGAATATCTTTGGCGCTTAAGCCAATACGTTGTAAATCGGTGACGGCCAGCTGCGGGTCGTCTTCTGCGCCTTCTACGGCTTTATACACAGCCCCTTCGCCACCGGCGATCAGCGCCACTACCTGAGATGATGGTACGCTGAAGGTGGGCGGGCATTCTACCGCATCGAGGATGCCAAGGCGGCCACTGGTACCGGCGCCCAAATACACTAAACGGCCACCGGCAGCAAAGGCGGTGACGATATGCTCGGCCACGGCAGCGACCTGCTCCAGGCAGTTTGCCACACTGTGCGCTACGGTTTGGTCGGCCGCGTTAATGCGTTTTACTATCTCGATACTGGATAGTAAATCGATGTCCATACTGTCCGGGCTGCGGGCTTCAGAACTCATGTTATCCAGCTGCTGCAGCAGGTTATCGCGTTGTTTATCCGTCATGACGTGTTTCCGCAGTTGTGTGGTGTTGTGTAGCCAAAATAAAGGCGCCGTCCAGTGCACTGCCGCGTGCCGTTTGCAGTTGCGCGCACAGTGAGTCCGGTAACAGCGGTAGGGTGTCGGCCGCCAGGCCGCCGAGCAAGACTACCGGTAAAGCATAGTGTGCCAGGCCTTGTGTAATCAGTTGGCTTACTGCTGCGGTTTGTTGTTGCAGCAGGCTGGCTGCCACAGCGCATTGCCGCTGGTATTGAAATACCAGCGGTGCCAGCGCAGCAAAATCATTTGGTTCGGCGCTTTTCAGCCAGGGCAACAACTGTGCGGCGCTGTGGCCGATTTTGCCGGCAATAGCCTGCAGCAACGGGCTTTGTACACCGTCCAGGCTGTCGACCTGCCAGAGCAATTGCCGCACCGCCAGCTTGCCCAACCAGGCGCCGCCGGCTTCATCGCCGATATTAAAGCCCCAGCCGCCTATTTGTTGTTCAGTACCATCCGGCAGCAGGCGCATGGCAACCGAGCCGGTACCCAGCGCCACCACCAGCACCGGCTGGCCAAGGTTGGCGCCGTATAAGGAGGTGCGGGCGTCGGTGGTGACCAGCAAGCTGTGGTACAACGGCGCCAACTGCGCATAGGCTTGCTGTTGCTGCTGCGGGTTACCTGCACCGGCCAGCCCCATCACTACCTGCAATTTGCTGCTGTCAACGCCGGCATCGCGGCACAGCGCCGTGCTTAGCTGGTTAATATTGTGCAGCGCCAAAGCAAAATCATTAGTCAGCGATGCCGGCCCGGCCTGTTGTTGCCATTGCCGGCCGCTAACAGTATCGGTTAGCCGCGCCAGGGTTTTACTGCCGCCGCCATCGACGGTGAGGATCCACATAGTTACTGCTCCCTTACGGCAAGACCGGGTTGTGCCGGCCGGCCGCTAAGACATACCAGGGTGGCGACCAGACAGCCAAGGCAAAGTTGCCAGGTAAAGCCCAAATCTATCGCCGCCAGTGTCGGGCTGAATTGCTGCAGAATATAGGGTTGCAGGCACAGTGTCACGGCAAAGCCGCTTAACAAGGCAGCGGTGACCGAATAACGGTTACCGCGTTTACTGAATAATGCCGTAAAGAATACGCCGAGCAAACCGCTGTAGGAAAACACCATTACGCTAAGGGCAAAGGCCAGCAGCGGCATGGCAGAATATTGTTGCCAGTAAAAACACAAAATCGCCATCAGGGATAACACCACAGCGGTTAGCACCATGCCGGCCTGACCGGCGCGGACAAAGTGCAGCTCAGTGGTGGCCGGGGCACGGCGCATTTTCCACGGTTTGTACATATCGGCCACCAGCACCGAGGCCATAGAGTTTAACCCGGAGGTGATAGTCGATAAGGCTGCGGCTATTACGCCGACGACGACTAAGCCACGCAGGCCGGACGGCATTTCCTGCAGTACGTAGTACATAAATACCGTGACTTTCTCGCCACCGACACTGTCGGCAAAGCCCTGCACCGGCTGATACAACTCGGGGCGCTGATAAAAAATATGCAGTAAAAAACCAATCAGAATAAACACCAGCATTACCGGGATCACCAACAGCGCTGAGCTGAGCAGGGCGCGGGCGCCGGCTTTGCTGTCTTTACAGGTCAGTACCCGTTGCGTCATATCCTGGTCCAGGCCAAAGGCGGCAATATTTAACAGCACAAAACCGGTTAACGCCGACCACATATTAAATACGCCGCCGGAGCTGATATCAGTGCGCCAGTCGAACAACAGCAGCTTAGACTCGCCTTGCGGTGGGTTGCTGAGCGCTTGCTGTATCGTATGCAAATCCAGCCCCAGGCTGTGGTACAAATAGCCCAACACCAGCAGGGCGGCCAATATGTACACCGCGCATTGCAGGGCATCGGTGTAGATCACCGAGCGGATACCGCCCATTACCGTGCAAGCCAGCCCGACTAATGCCAGCAGGATCACGGCAGCAATAACACTGCCGGCGGCAATATTGTTAAACAGCAGCATAGACACCGCCAGCGCGGCCATATATAACCTGGCGCCACTGGCAAACACCCGGCCGAATAAGTACATTTTGCCGGCATGATCTTTCGCGCTGGCGCCAAAGCGCTGCTCCAGCAGTTCGTATACCGTGGTGACTTTTAATTGGTAATAACGCGGCAGCAAAAATTTAATCACGATAAAGGTGGCGATCAAGGCACCGATATTGGTTGCCAGGTAGCTGAGGTTGCCGCGAAAGCCCATGTCCGGCCCGCCGAGAAAGGTGGCGGCAGATTGCGATGTAGCCAACACCGACACTGCAACAACCCATACCGGCATACTGTTGGCGGCGAGGAAATAGTCATTGCTGCTGCCGGCTTTGCGTTGGTTAAAGTACCAGCCGGCCAGGGCCAGCATGATAAAGTAACCGCAGAATACACTCCAATCGGCAAGGGTTAACTGCATTGTGGGCTTCCGGCAAAAAAATAATAACTTAACATAGCACAGAGTTTATCCGCATGAGTAAATTATACATAAAAAAAAGTATTGAACGAATAATTTATTTTTGTTGTACTGGTGCCTGCTTAGCTCAAAATAACAGGATGCCGCTGTGGCCTTGCTAAAAATCAGGATCAATATGTTATGTATTACCCGTGCTTGCTTATTGCTGTTGGCGGTATTCAATCTTACGTTACCGGCGGTGGCTATGGCGTTTAACCCGGCTGCTAAAGATGTCAGCGTGCGCCAGATGCTGGGGCAAAAACTGATGCTGGATTTACGCTATTACTGCGAACAAGCACCGGTCAATGGCCAGTGTCGTACGCCAATGACAACACTGCCGCCAGAGCTGGCTACGCTGGTACGCGATTACGATATCGGCGGCGTGATCCTGTTCGCGGAAAACCTGCACAGCATTGAACAAATAGTGCAGCTTAACCGTGACTTACAAGCTGCCGCCGGTAGCGCCAAGCTTAAATTGCCGCTGTTTATCAGCATTGATCAGGAAGGTGGCCGTGTAGCACGCTTACCCCGCAGCCTGGCAACGTCTTTTGCCGGCAATATGGCAATAGGTGCCACCTACGCTGCACACGGCACTAAGTTTGCTGCTGAAGTGGGCAAGGTACTGGCCGATGAGTTGCTGCCACTGGGCATTAATCTGAATTTTGCACCCACTATAGATGTCAACGTTAACCCGCAAAACCCGGTAATTAACGTGCGGGCCTTTGGTGAAAACCCGCAACAGGTGGCAGAGCTGGGCGGCGCCATGACAGCGGCAATGCAGCAACGCGGTATGATAGCGGCGCTGAAGCACTTTCCCGGCCATGGTGATACCGAGGTAGACAGCCATTTGGGCCTGCCACGGGTAGAGCACAGCATTGAGCGGATCAATAGTGTGGATTTACTGCCGTTTGCCCGGATTATTCAGCAACATAACCCCGGCATGATTATGACGGCGCATATCCAGTATCCGGCGCTGGACAACAGTAGCTTTGTGTCAAAAGACGGCGAAACTATGCTGAAACCGGCAACCTTGTCGCGCAAAATTCTGCATGATGTGCTGCGTGAACAGCTGGGCTATAACGGCGTAATAGTCACCGATGCACTGGATATGGCCGGCATTGCTAAGTTTTTTACGCATACCGAAGCGGTGGTACAAACTTTTGCTGCCGGCGCCGATATCGCGCTGATGCCGGTGAAGCTGCAACACCCCGGCGAGCTAAGCGCCCTGACTGTGTTGCTGGATGCGCTGGAAGCCGCGGTAAATAAAGGTGAGATTAAAAAGGCAGAGCTGGCGGCGTCTTATCAGCGCATAGTGGCGTTAAAGCAGCAATACCCGTTACTGCCGGCGCAGACGTCGGTGCTGAAACAAGTACAGCAAGCGCAACAGACATTAGGCAATGCAGCACACCGTCATAGCGAGCTGGCGCTGGCAAAAGCCGCACTGACGCAGGTAAAACCTGCTACTGCAGTCTGGCCGTTTAAGCTAACTGAAGCCAAAAAACTGCTGTTGATTATGCCGGATCAAAGTAAAGCGCAGGCGCTGGCGGCGGCACTGCAGCACTACAGTAAAGATCATTTCGTGGTCGACAGCATCAGCCTGCAGCAAACCGATGTCAGCCGTGCTGCGGCACAAATTGCTGCTGCCGATCTGGTGATCAGCGGCTTTATTGCGCCGATGCAAAGCCTGGCCGATATTGGCGGTATGGACGATTTGACCGGCATAGCCAATATTGCTGCCGCCTACGAGCGACAAACTTTGCAATACGAAACCTTATTGCCGTTAATTAACACACAGCAAAAGCCGCATGTGTTTTTAAGCCTGCGCGCGCCTTATGATATCAGCCGTTACGGCCAATATGCCGATGTGGTGCTGGCCAGTTATGCCTACAACACCGCCGAAGATCCTGCCGTGATGGCCGCCGGCAACGCTACTTATGAAGCCCTGGCACAGGCGCTGCTGCAGCAATACCCGCTAACCGGTACACTGCCGGTTACGGTGGCGGGCTATAACGACTGATGCTAAGCCTGTACCGGCGCTATGCCGACGCCATTCTGGCAGTATTGCCGGCCAACCGGTTGCTGGCGCTGGACGTGCTGCGGGGCTTAACCATTACTGCGATGATTTTGGTGAATAACCCGGGCAGCTGGAGTTATGTCTATGCGCCGTTTCGGCACGCCGAATGGCATGGTTGGACACTAACCGACCTTATCTTTCCGTTTTTTATTGTTATTGTCGGCATCTCGCTGCAGCTTAGCCTGCAGCGGCAAAGCACTGTGGCTAAAGCGGTTGTGATAAAACAGGCGGCGCTGCGCAGCATTAAACTGGTTGCTCTGGGCTTATTTTTAGCGCTGTTTTACTACAATTTCCGCGACCCGGCTTATAGCTATATAGAGCAAAAACTGCTGACACTACGCTGGCTGGGTGTACTGCAACGTATTGGTTTAGTGTACTTTTTTACCGTGCTTATTGTGCTGTACTGTGGCAGCCGTGGTCGTATCGGTTGGCTGTTGGGGCTCTGTGCGCTGTATCTGGCCGGCATCTGGTATCTGCCGTATGCCGATGCGCAGGGCAATCAGTTCAGCGGCTTGCTGTTATATGGCAATAGCTTCGCCGCCTGGCTCGACCATAGCGTACTGGGGGCTAATCATGTGTATTACCGCAGCGCCACACCCTTTGCGTTTGATCCGGAAGGGCTGTTGTCTACCTTACCGGCGATAGCCAGTTGCTTAAGTGGCGTATTAATTGCGCAGTGGCTGCAGGCTGAGCGCAGCCTGGCGGAGAAAATCCGTGGCTTGTTGCTGTGTGGCGTAGTTGCAGTGTGGCTGGCCGAGCTGTGGCATTTTAGCCTGCCAATTAACAAAAGCCTGTGGACGCCCAGCTTTGTACTGCTAAGCAGCGGTTACTGCGCCATTGCACTGGCTGCCTGCTTGTGGCTGTGCGATGTAAAACGCTGGCGGCGCTGGAGTGCGCCCTTTGTGGTATTTGGTGCCAACGCCATCTTATTCTTTATGTTTGCCGGGCTGGCTGCCCGCGCGCTGATGATGCTGTCGGTCGGCGAAGCCTCACTGCAAAGCTGGCTGTTCAGCGCGCTGTATCAACCACTGTTTGGCGATTACAACGGCTCACTGGCGTTTGCGCTGAGCTTTTTGCTGCTGTCCTACCTGCTAATGCACTGGTGCTACAAGCGCGGTTATATCTTTAAAGTCTGAGTTTACGGCGCAGGCTTTTCTGTTCGGCGTCAGCTTGTAATTTTCGGTGTAACCGGTTACAGTTATTTCTGTTGTGGATAAAAAGTATGCTAACCAGCAGAGTTAGCTGCCACTAATGACAATAAAATCAACAGGAAAAACACCGCTATGCTTATCAGTATCCGGCTTAAGCTGTCGCTAATGATGTTTCTGCAGTTTTTTATCTGGGGTGCCTGGTTTGTCACTATGGGTACCTATCTGTCGCAGCGTTTTTCCGCCTCCGGTGCCCAAATGGGCATGGCGTATGAAACGCAGTCTATCGGTGCCATTATTGCGCCCTTTATTATCGGCCTGATTGCCGACCGCTATTTTGCCGCGCAGAAAATTCTGGCGTTGTTGCATCTGGCCGGCGCCGCGTTGTTATTCAGTGCCGCCTACAGTGGCAGCTTTAGCGGTTTTTATCCCTATATCCTGTTGTATATGGTGATATATATGCCGACGCTGGCGCTGGTTAATGCCATTAGCTTTCGGCAGTTGGCAGAAAAAACCGCGCAGTTTGCCCATATCCGCGTGTTAGGCACCGTAGGCTGGATCACTGCAGGCTTGTTGATTGGCTGGTTTGGCTGGGAAGGCACGCAGCAGTTGCAATATACCTTTTTGCTGGCCGCCGGTGCATCTTTAGCGCTGGGCGTGTTTAGCCTGACGCTGCCGGACACACCGCCGCAGGCCTCGCAGCAGCGGCCCGGCATGCGGCAAATATTAGGCCTGGATGCACTGGCGTTGCTGAAAGACCGTGCTTATCTGGTGTTTTTTCTTGCCTCGGTACTGATCTGTATTCCGCTGGCGTTTTATTATCAGAATGCCAACCTGTATTTAAATGATTTAGGCATCAGCGGCGCGGCGGCAAAAATGTCGCTGGGGCAGATGTCTGAAATTGCCTTTATGCTGCTGCTACCGTTGTTTTTGCGCCGTTACGGCATTAAAGCCACCTTGCTGGTAGGTATGTTGGCCTGGGTATTACGGTATCTGCTGTTTGCCTATGGCAACAGCGGCGAGCAGTTATGGATGCTGTTTTTTGGTATTTTGCTGCACGGTATTTGTTATGACTTTTTCTTTGTCAGCGGCCAGATTTACACCGAACAAAAAGCCGGCCGTGATATTAAAGCCGCAGCCCAGGGCCTGATCACCCTGGCGACTTATGGCGTAGGTATGTTGCTGGGATTCCGGTTGGCCGGTTATATCACCGATTTGCATCACAGCGACAGCGCTTATCAGTGGTGGCAAATCTGGTTAATTCCGGCTGGTATAGCGGCGCTGGTATTAGTGGTATTTGTATTAAGCTTTCCAAAGCAGCGCCGGGTGCCGGTTTAACCGCAGCGCTGCTACAGTAAGACAGAGTTATATTTTTTCGACGTTGTAACCGGTTACAGTCACAAGTAAGGTTAAGAGGTGCTGATGGCACAAACAAAAGTCAGAATGGCAATGGTAGGTGGTGGTGAAGGAGCCTTTATCGGCGCCATACACCGCATAGCCGCCAGGTTGGATAATCAGATTGAGCTGGTCGCCGGTTGCTTTAGCAGTAAGGCTGAGCGCAGCAAAGCGATGGCAGCACAGTTGGGTATCAGTGCGGCGCGTTGCTACGATTCTTATCAACAGTTGTTTGCTGCAGAAGCACAGCTACCACCACAGCAGCGCATAGAGTTTGTCGCTATTGTCACGCCAAATCATCTGCATTTCCCGGTGGCAAAGGCGGCATTGCAGGCGGGGTTTCATGTACTGTCAGACAAGCCTGCTACTTTATCGCTGGCCGAAGCGCAGCAATTACAGGCGCTGGTGCAACAAAGCGGTTTGCGTTATGGCTTAACCCATACTTATGCCGCTTACCCCATGGTACAGCAAGCGAGGTTATTGGTGCAGCAGGGCCGGTTAGGGGCTGTGCGCCGTGTTGCGGTCAGCTATCCGCAGGGCTGGCTGGCAGGCAAAGCCGACAGCGCTGGCAGTGCTCAGGCGCAGTGGCGGCTGGACCCCGCCCGCGCCGGCAGCAGTGGTTGTTTTGCTGATATCGGCAGCCATGCTTTTCAGCTGGCGGAGTTTATCAGTGCGTTACAGGTAACTGAGCTGTGTGCGGATTTGGCGACGGTGGTAGAAGGCCGGTTGCTGGATGATGATGGCAGCGCTTTGTTACGTTTTAACAACGGTGCGCGCGGCACGTTGCTGGCCAGCCAGGTCTGTGCCGGCATGGGCAACGCTTTGCAAATCAGTGTTTATGGCGAGCTGGGCTCGCTCAGCTGGCAACAGGAACAACCGAATCAGCTGTTGCTGCAGCTGCGCGGCCAGCCGCAGCAAATCTGGCAAGCCGGCAACGACAATGTTTATCTGGCCGAACAGGTACGTGCCTGGTGCCGCACCCCGGTCGGACACCCCGAGGGTTATCTGGAAGCTTTTGCTAATATTTATCATGACTTCGCGCTGGTGCTACGCCAACCCACCAGCGGCAGCCTGGCCGCAGGCATTACAGAAGCGGTGCGCGGCATGGCGTTTTTGCAGGCGGCTGTAGAAAGCAGCAGGCAAAATGCAGCCTGGGTAGCGATAGCAGAGCAACACACTTTTACAGGACAATAAATCGATGCTGACAAGCAAAATTAACGGGCCGGCGATATTTCTGGCGCAGTACCTGCCACCCGCCGCTGAGGCGTGTTCGCTGGAGGCCTTATTACGCTGGGCAGCAGAGCTGGGCTATAAAGGCGTGCAACTGCCGACCTGGGATAAACGCATATTCGACCTGCAGCAGGCGGCACAAAGCCAGCAATACTGCGATCAGTTGCTGGCATTGTGTCAGCGCTATCAGTTACAGATCACCGAATTGTCTACCCATTTGCAGGGCCAGTTAATGGCGGTGCATCCGGCTTATAACGAGCTGTATCAGGGCTTTGCCCCGGCTGAGGTGCAAACTGAGGCACAAAAACAGCAGTGGGCGACACAGCAGTTATTGCTGGCGGCACAGGCGTCAAAACGGCTGGGTCTGCAAAGCCATGTCACTTTCTCCGGCGCTTTGCTGTGGCATACGGTGTATCCGTGGCCACAGCGTCCGGCCGGGCTGGTAGAGCAGGGCTTTGCTGAGCTGGCGCGGCGCTGGCTGCCGGTGCTGGATGCCTTTGATGCCGTGGGTATTGATGTTTGCTTTGAGCTACATCCGGGCGAGGATTTACACGATGGTTTGTCGTTTGAGCGTTTTCTTAATGCCACCAACCAGCACCCGCGGGCCTGCATTTTGTACGATCCGAGCCACTTTTTGTTGCAGCAGCTGGATTACCTGCAGTTTATTGATTTTTATCATGCGCGTATCCGGGCTTTTCATGTTAAAGACGCTGAGTTCCGGCCCTCGGGTAAGGCCGGTGTATATGGTGGTTACAGCAGCTGGCTGGAACGGCCGGGCCGGTTTCGCTCGCTCGGTGATGGCCAGATCGATTTTAAGGCTATTTTCAGTAAACTAACGCAGTACGGCTACACCGGCTGGGCCGTGTTGGAGTGGGAGTGTTGTTTAAAACACCCGCAACAAGGGGCGGCTGAAGGGGCGCCTTTTATCAGCGAACATTTAATCTGCGTAGCAGAACGGCCATTTGATGACTTTGCCGGCGGCGCCAGTGATGCCGGCCGCAACCGGCGTATTCTTGGTTTAAGCGACTGAGATCTGGCAATTTATGCCAGTGCAGCTTAAGGTACGGCTAACAGAGGATAAGACGACAGCAACATGACCACCATCAGGATTGTTTCCAAACTCGCCGGCGTGTCTACCGCGACGGTATCGCGCACGCTGAAAAACCCGCAACTGGTATCGCCGGACACGCGGCAGCGGGTGATGCAGGCGGTAACAAGCGCCGGTTACCGGCCAAACCAGCTGGCGCGTAATTTCAGCTCGGGTAAGGCCTATGCAGTGGTGGTGTTGGTGCCTAATGTGGCCAATCCGTTTTTTTCCCGCGTTATTCGCGGTATCGAGCAGGAAGCCCAGGCCTGCGGCTATGCCGTGCTGCTGGGTGATACTCAAGGCAGTGTCAGCCGCGAGCAGGAATACGCCCGCATGGGGTTAACCAGCCAGGCCGATGGCTTAATTCAGCTCGACAGCCGTTACCCGTTTTCGCCGGAAGACCGCGAGCTGGCCAGCACTGTGCCCTTTGTTAATGCCTGTGAGCGCATTACCGAGCCGGCCGGTTATCCGGTGGTGGAGCTGGATAACAGAGGTGCAGCCCGCGCCTTAACGCAGCATTTGCTCGATTTGAACCTGAAGCAGTTGGCGGTGATCACCGGCCCGGCCCATAGCCCGATAGTGCGCGACCGGCTGGCCGGCACTCAGGATGCATTGCTCGGCGCCGGTTTAACGTTAAACCCCGCTGCGGTGGTTGCAGGTGATTTCAGTATGCAATCCGGCCACGATGCAGCGGCGCAGCTATTGCAGCTACCCCAGCGGCCGCAGGCCATTTTTTGTATGAACGACGAAATGGCCATCGGTGCTATGAGCTGTATCCGTAAGCACGGCCTGCGTATTCCGCAGGATATTGCTATCGCCGGTTTTGATAATATTGAATACGCCGGCTTTACCGAACCCGGCCTGACGACTATTGATCAACCGGCAGAGCAGTTGGGGCGCCAGGCTATGCGTGCGCTGTATCAGCTGATGCAAGGCACGCCTTTGGCGCAACAACATATGATGCTGCCATACCGGCTGGTGGTGCGTGACAGCACAGCGGCAATAACAGACAAAAAATAACCAATCCGGCTTGACAAAATTCTGAGCGGGATTTAAGTTTAATGATGTAACCGGTTTCATTTGCGGTGATCACAGAATCGCGCCAATACGCTCAAGATAGCGCAATAAATATAACAAGCGGTACCGGCCGGCAACAGTGCTGGCTGTAATAAGGGGAGAGTCAGGGTGATCAGAGTTAACTCAGGTGCATTTTTTCGTACAGCAGCGCTCAGCTTGCTGTTGTCAGCCGCTATTACCGGCTGCAAACCGGCAGCCACCAACAGCGAAGCTGCTGCGAATGTAGCTACCAGCGCAGAAAGCACAGCCACTGATGGCTGGCAATGGCTGTTTAATGGCGACTCGATGGCAGCCTGGACCGGCAGTGGTGGTAAAGCACCGGGTGAGCAGTGGCAAATTATCGACAATGCGCTGGTACTGACCGCAGGTGGCGGCGGTGATATCGTCAGCAAACAAAGCTTCAGCGATTTTGAACTGGAACTGGAGTGGCAAATTGCCGCGTCCGGCAATAGTGGTATCTTTTACAAGGTTGCCGGTGCCGACGGCGCAGTCTGGTCCAGTGGCCTGGAGTATCAGTTGTTAGACGATGACAACTACCCGGGCCACGACAATCCTATTCACTTCAGCGCCTCATTATTTGATATTTACGCGCCGCAAGTTGATGTCCATCTGCCGGCCGGCAGCTGGAATACCACCCGCATTGTAGTGCGCCATCCGCAGGTAGAACACTGGCTGAATGGTAAGCTGGTACTGCAGTTTGAGCTGGGGTCTGCCGACTGGCAACAGCGTACCGCCAACAGCAAATTTGCCAAAATGGACGCCTTTGCCAAAATCGAGCGCGGCCATATTGCGCTGCAAGACCATGGTGATAAGGTAGCCTTTCGTCAGATCCGTATCCGTGCGTTATAACAGGAGCAGCGCCATGAGCCTTAACCGCCGTCGGTTTCTTACCGCTGCTGCTGTTGCCGGGCTGGCAAGCCAGTTACCGCTAAGCTGGTCGTTGCTTGCGGCCGGCCCGGTACAACCGAAAATTTCGCTGGCGCAGTGGTCCTTGCATCGCCAGCTGCGCTCCGGACAGTTAAAGGTGCTGGATTTTGCCGTAAAAACCCGGCGCGATTTTCAACTTGATGCGGTGGAATATGTGAATCAGTTCTTTGCTGACAAAGCGCAGGACCAGCCGTTTTTACGCCGGTTAAAACAGCGTGCCGATGACAGCGGTGTCCGCAGCTTATTGATCATGGTTGACGCTGAAGGCGATCTGGCTGCCGTGGATGCAAAGCAACGGCAGCAGGCGGTAGAAAATCACTATAAGTGGGTTGAAGCCGCAGCTTTTTTGGGCTGCCATGCTATCCGTGTCAGTATCGCTGATCACGCCAACACCGATGCAGTAAAGATGCAGCAGGCGGCTGTGCAGGGCCTGCAACAACTGGCTGCGTTCGCGGCGCCCTTTGGCATCAGCATTATCGTTGAAAACCATATGGGCCATTCGATGGATGCCAGCTGGCTGGCGACAGTATTGCAGCAGGCCGGTAATGTTGGCAGCCTGCCGGATTTTGGTAACTTCAGCGGCGATAAGTATCAGGGCATGCAATTGCTGTTGCCGTTTGCCAAAGGGGTCAGTGCCAAAAGTTATGCTTTTGATGACAGCGGTGCCGAGAGCAGTATCGATTATCAGCGCATGTGGCAACTGATCCAAAGCGCCGGCTATCAGGGCTACATCGGCATTGAATACGAAGGCCAAAATGCCGACGAAGATGCCGGCATCCGCGCCACCAGAGATTTACTGCTGGCTGTTGCCAGCCACGCCGGACGTTAAGGTTAAGCCTGAGGTCCGGTATTTTTGCGGTTGCAGTGTAACCGGTTACAAAGCCGCTGGTTAATACTGTGCTGTCAGAGCACGGCTAAGGCTATAGCGGCAACAAATATTATAACAAGGCGCACTATTAAAAGTGTGCAGACGAGGAGAGTGCAAGATGTCAGGACCATCCGGACAACAGGAATATGATGTAATAGTGGTCGGCTCCGGTGCCGGCGGTGGTATGTCGGCGCTGATACTCAGCATCGCCGGATTAAAGGTGTTGATGCTCGAAGCGGGGCGGCATTATGACCCGGTAACCGAAACGCCGATGTTTAACCTGCCAAAAGATGCGCCGCTACGCGGTGCCAGCACGCCGGACAAGCCGTTTGGCTTTTATGACGCGACTATTGACGGCGGCTGGCAGGTGCCGGGTGAACCCTATACTCAGGCCAGCCGCGAGCCACAACAACGCTTTGACTGGTGGCGTGCCCGGATGCTGGGTGGGCGCACTAATCACTGGGGCCGCATTTCACTGCGTAACGGCGAGTACGACTTTAAACCCTACAGCCGCGACGGTTTGGGGCTTGACTGGCCGATAAACTATGCCGATTTAGCGCCCTACTACGACAAAACCGAGATGTTAATTGGCGTGTACGGTGAAACCGGCCACGGTTTGGAAAACACGCCGGACTCGCCGGAAGGCATTTTACAACCGGCGCCAAAACCGCGCGCTTATGAGCTGTTGGCGAAAAAATCCTGTGATGAATTAAAAATTCCGGTGATCCCGGCGCATCTGGCCATTTTAAGCCAGCGCCAGGATCATACCCGGTTACCGGCGAAACTGTTTCCACACAGTGCGTTGGGGCAAAAAGTGGTAGCGGCCTCTATGCAGTCGCGCGCGGCCTGTTTTTGGGCAACACCTTGCGGCCGTGGCTGTTCTATTAAAGCCAATTTCCAATCAACTACCGTGCTGATCCCGCCGGCGCTGGCTACCGGCAATCTGACCATTATTACCGATGCCATGGTACGCGAGGTTACGCTGAACCAGGCCGGTAAAGCCGATGGTGTGATCTATATCGATAAAAACAGCCGCCAGGAAGTGAAAGTAAAAGGCCGCGCCGTGGTGGTGGCGGCCAGTGCGGCTGAAACGGCGCGGATTTTCCTTAATTCGCGCAGCCCGCTGTTCCCGGATGGTATTGCCAACAGCTCCGGCCTGGTGGGTAAATATCTGATGGATACCGTCGGTGCCGGTGTCAGTGGCCAAATTCCGGCGTTGGAAAACCTGCCGCCGATGAATGAAGACGGCTCGTCCGGTATGCACCTGTATCAGCCGTGGTGGCTGTACAAGCAGCAGAAGGCCGGCAAGATGAATTTTGCCCGCGGTTACCATATTGAAATGAGCGGTGGTCGTGGTATGCCGGGGGCCGGTGCTTTTGGCGGCCTGCAAAATTTCACTGAAGGCGCTTACGGTGCTGAGTTTAAACAGGCATGCCGGCGTTATTACGGCACCTTTGTCCACTTTGCCGGCCGTGGCGAGATGATCCCGAACGAAAACAGTTATGCCGAACTGGACCCGACGGTAGTGGATCAGTGGGGTATACCGGTGCTGAAGTTTCACTGGCAGTGGTCAGAGCATGAGATAAATCAGGCGGCGCATATGCATAAAACCTTCGCCGATATTATTACCGGTATGGGCGGCAAGGTAACCAGCAGCATTGAAACCGATGGTCGTAACGCTATTGCCAGTGGTGGCTCAATTATTCACGAAGTGGGCGGCACCATTATGGGCGCTGACCGCAAAAAATCGGTGCTGAATCAGCATTGTCAGGCGTGGGATGTACCTAACCTGTTTGTCGCCGACGGCGCGCCTTTTGCGTCGAACGCCGATAAAAACCCGACCCTGACTATTCTGGCGCTGGCCTGGCGCACCAGTGATTACATTGTTGAGCAGTTCAAGCAAAGGAATATTTAATATGGCACACGACCAGCAAGACCATAACACCAATTTAAAACGCCGTGATGCGCTAAAGCTATTGGCAACGGCGGCCGTGGCGATACCGGTAGTTAGCATGGCCGGTCATGCGGCGGCGGTAACGGCGAAAACCAAAGGCGCTGAACTGATTTACCGGCCCACCGATCCGGATATGCTCAAACCAATTGTGCCCTGGTCGATGACGCTGACCGAAGCCGAGCTGTCTGATCTGGAGCTGTTAGCAAACATTATTATACCGGCCGATGCGCAGTCACCTTCGGCCGGTAGTTTAGGCGCACAGCACTTTATTAATGAATGGGTTAGTGCGCCTTATCCGCAGCAGAAAGCCGATCTGGTGTTGGTGCGCGGTGGTTTGGTTTGGCTAAACGGCGAAGCAAAAAAACGCTTTGGCAAAGCCTTTGCGCAGCTGAACACTGACCAGCAGCGGCAAATTTGTGACGATATCCGTTACGAGCCCAAGGCCGCTGCCAACCTGAAACACGGTGCCCGCTTCTTTGCCAAAGTACGCGACCTAACCGCTACGGCGTTTTACACCACTGAACCGGGCATGGCCGACATTGGTTATATCGGCAATAAACCTACTGCCACTTTTGCCGGCCCCTCTGATGAGGTACTGCGCAAGCTGAAACTAAAAAGTTAAACCAGAGCCCCCGCTACGTGGGGGCCGCTCTACCTGACACCAGTGAACAAAGACAGGGTTCTGACTGCGTTTAGGCGGTAAGAGAAACTCATTGCTCAGAACAATAGCTAAAACTAAAAAATGAGAGCAACACACTATGTCCTATAACAATAGCTCCAGTAACAATAGTTACAACAAAACGGGGAACACCAGACAGCCTGTACGGCTGCGCAAACACCGGCTGGCGCAGGCGGTTAGCCTGAGTCTGCTATTAACCGCCGGCGCTAACACGGCACTGGCACAGCAAGCTGAACCGGTGGCAGACAACACTGCAGAAGCAGAGATTGAAGTGGTACAGGTGCGGGGGATCCGCGCCAGTATGGCGGAGAATATGGCGATCAAACGTTTATCCAGCGCGGTGGTGGATGCCATTACCGCCGAGGATATCGGTAAGTTTCCGGATAAGAACATTGCCGACTCCTTGCAGCGCGTACCCGGTGTAGTGATCCAGCGCGACGGCGGCGAAGGCTCGACGGTGAGTATTCGCGGCTTGTCGTCCGATCTGACCTTCACCCAGCTAAACGGTAACTTTATTGCATCGTCGCCGGGCGAGCCGTCGCGTTCCTTTGACTACACCCTGCTGCCGTCGGCGATGATCCAAACCGTCGAAGTATTTAAATCGCCGGAGGCACGGCTGGACGCCGGCGGTGTTGGCGGTACCGTACTACTGCATACGCGTAAGCCGTTTGATATGGACGCCCATTCCGGCGTATTAAATGTCGAGTCGACCTATGCCGATGTCACCGACAAATACGAGCCACAGTTTACCGGGGTGTATTCGTGGAAAAACACGGCTGAGAGTGTCGGCCTGCTGGTCGGCTATACCCGGCAAAACCGCACCAGCCGCGTATTGTCGGGTGGCACTAACTCAAATATCTGGCGCTGGAGTGGCGTTGCTGATACCGCAGTAGATGTCAACGGTAACCCGGTGGATAACAATAATAACTGGGCGGCGCTGACCGATGCGCAGGGCAATGTTTACAGCGGCGTTTGGTTTCCGCAGGTGGCACGGGTGGGCGTAACCAAAGAACAGCGCGAGCGCGAAGGCGTGCAATTTACCGGGCAATGGCAGCCCACCGACCGGCTGGAACTGGGGTTTAACTATTTTGGTTTTACCCTGGGCCAGGACAGAACCACTTCAGTGGTGGATATTCCGGAGTGGTCATTAAATCCTAACTTTCTTACCGGCGTGACACTGGACCCTTCCGGTACGGTGATCACCGGCATGGATTATACCGTCGGCGCGGGTGGGGCAGAGAATGACATGCAGTTTCCGTGGATGCGCGGCACCTATGTGCGGGAAGAATCCACCTCAGATACCTTCGATTTTAACTTCAGCTATGAAGGCGACAGCTACCGGCTGAAGTTGGTGGCCGGTAACACCAAAGCCAAAGGCGGCCCGACCGAAAGCTGGGATGCGGCCTTTAAAAGTTCGAACTGGGGCGAAGGCCAGCCGGATATTGAAAACGCGGCGCAATACGCCGGCTGGTCGCTGGGCGATCGGATGTCGATGTATATTGACCCTAACACCCTGACTAATTTATTAGGTGGTGTTGGCGGCGGCCGTGATCCCGGCTCATCTAACTCCAGCTTTGTGCGCAGTACGCTGGAAGAGCGTTACTATCAGCTGGATGTCGATTTTGATGTCGACTGGGGTATCTTCACGCTGATCCGTAGCGGCATAAAACTGCGTGATGCCAAGCTGCACCGCGAAACCGGCAATAACTTTTTTCTGGCGCCGGATTTTGATATCGAAGGCGCGCTGGCCAGTGGCCGCGGTATCGATCAGTTTGACAGCTACCAATGGAACGGCGGCATGCCGTTGGCACAGGATGTACTGAAAGCCAATGGCGAGGGCAATATTGCCGGCGGTTTTAACATCAACCTGATGCCGGTGATCGACTGGGACAAATACCGCAATCTCATTTTAAGTAACTACAAACCCTATACGCGGATTGAAGATAACTTTGTGTACAATATCCGCGAACAAGGTGAAGCCGTTTACCTGCAGGGCGATTTCAGCTTAGGTAACTTCCGTGGTAACACCGGTGTGCGGGTAGTCAAAACCAAAACTACCGGCGAGTCGACCGATTTATACACCTACTTTCTTGATCATACCGACGATGTAACCGGTTTACCTGTTACCGGCGACGCCCGTTTTGTCGAAAACTGGCAGTTAATATCGCAAACCAGTGAAGAAACCTATGTGCTACCCAGTCTGAACCTGGTGTGGGACGCCGGTGACAATTTGGTGGTGCGCGGCGCTCTGGCCAAAGTGATGTCGCCGCCCGGCTACAGCGATTTGGGCAGCCAGGAGCGCATCAGCTTTGTCTCAGATGAATGGGCTGATGATCGCGCCGCTTTTAATACCCAACCGGGTTTTAGCGGCAGTGGCGGCAATAAAAACCTGAAACCCTTTGAATCGGTGCAGGCGGATCTGTCGATAGAGTATTACTACGGCACCGGCTCGGCGCTGGGCATGGCGCTGTTTTATAAAGATGTGGATAACTTTGTCGTGCCGCTGGTAATTGACTCGGTGCGCGATTTTGCCGGCGAACCCGGCGTAGTCGAGCCAGGCCAGATCACCATCAGCCCGTACAGCACTGTAGGCAACGGCTCTAACGCCAAATCACAGGGCGTAGAGCTGTTTATCCAGCATGCCTTTGAAAACGGTTTTGGTGTTAATGCCAACTATACCTACAACAAAACCAACCAGGCCGATGTCGATGTCGACGGTGAAAAATTTGGCGAGTCACCACTGGTGGGCAGTGCTAAGTATCAATACAACCTGTCTGCGTTTTATGAAACCGACGATTACAGTATCCGCGCCTCGTACAACAAACGCGGTGAAACCGTGCTGGGCATTAACAGTGGCTTAAATGTGTATCAGGACCCGTATGATCAGGTCGATGTCAATGCCTCCTATGCGCTGACAGAGCGCTGGCTGCTAAGCGCCTCGGTGATCAACCTGACCAAATCTGAGTCCACCTCCAGATTAGGCAACGACACCGATGCCCGTTTACTCAGCAGCAGCTACGCCGGCCGGCGTTACTACGCTGGTATCACTTTTAATTTTTAAGCCAGGCAGACAAGAGGCAGAACAGATTATGAAAACATTACCACAACGTCAGCTGCTGTGCGCCCTGGCAGCGGCATTAGCCGTGTTAACCGGCTGCGATAGCGGCAAAGACCCGGATGTAAATAACGCACCAACACCGGTGTCTACCTCAGCGCAGCTAAACGCGAGCGCAGTAAAAGGTCTTTTAACCGGCGCAAGCGTCAGTGTCAGTGCATTAAACGGCACTGCAGTATCATCTACTGCGGCGCAAACCGACAGCAGCGGTATGGCCGCTACCACTTTGACATCAGCGCCGGGCTATGCCTTTAGCGGCGTGCACAAGCTGACGGTAACTACCACGGCTGATAGCAGCATGCTGTGCGATCTGAGCCTGTGTGGCGCAGCGGCTTTAGGCACGGAAGTTGGCGCAGACGCGCTGGGGACCGTAGCGCTGAGTAACCTGTTCTGGTTAAAAGCGCCGCTTGGTGCGACAGCCGACGGCACCGCGGATGCCACAGTGCAGGTTAATGCCCTCACCACTTTTGCCGGTCAATTGCTGGAAGCGGCGATAGCCGGCGGCCGTAATGTGTCGGCGCTGGCTACGTTGGAGCCGGCGCAGCTGGAATACTCGGCGCAGCTGCTGCGTATTCTCGGCGTTGACATACCGGCAATCAACCTGATGCAACAGCCGCTGCACAGTGCCGATAACGCAGAAAACTTTGCTCAAAGCAGTAATCAGTTAATTCGCCTGTCCTTTGTTAATGCCGCTTTTGCTCACATTGGTACAGAGGCAACCTTAGCCGATACCTTTGCCGCCGCGGCGGCGCAAGTTACGCTGGCGGCAGATGGTGATGCAGAAGCTGCCACAGCACTGCGCCAGCAACTGCTTGATGCGCTGCAGGGCCATCCGGTACTGGCAGAATTGGGGTTAGCGCCAGACAGCATTATTGATCTTGAGCTGCCGCTGGTAGTGGCAGATAACAGCAGTGGGCCTATTCGTGAATATACCACTGCGGCTTTTTTAACCGGCGCGCAAATAAGCTATCGCGGTGCTATTAGTGACAGCGAAAGTGGTGACCAGGCCTTTGACGGCAGCTTGGAGACCAAATGGCTGGATAATACTGCGGTGCCAACTGCAGAGGCGCCGGCCTGGCTAACGCTGCAGTTTGCCCAGCCGCAAGCTATCAGTATGCTGTCGATTAGCAGCGCTAACGATGCGCCGGATCGCGACCCGGAAAACTTTAACCTGCAGGCCTCCAACGATGGTGAAAGCTGGTTTACGCTGGGGCAGTGGGCCGGTATCAGCTTTGAGCAGCGCTTCGCCGCGCAGGATTTTGCCTTTAACAACAGCCTGCCGTACCGCTATTACCGGCTGAATGTGACAAAAAATAAAGGCGATACTAACTTAATGCAACTGGCTGAAGTGCAGTTATTTGGCCCGGTGTATGCCGAGCAAATTCAGCAAGGTGGCAGCATTAGTGCCCGCGGCGCCATTGGCGATGCAGAGCGTGCCGAGATGGCGTTCGATGGCCTGTTAACAACCAAATGGCTGGATAACACAGCGGTGCCAAGCGCAGAGCAGCCATCCTGGGTGCAAGTGCAGTTTAGCGAAGCAAAGGCTGTTAGCAGCCTGGCGATTAGCAGCGCCAATGATGCACCGGAGCGCGACCCGGAAAACTTTAATTTGCAGGCATCTAACGATGGCGTTAACTGGCTGACACTGGGCGAATGGGCCGGTGAGAGTTTTGACAGCCGTGGCCAGCGCCGGTTATTCAGCACTAACAATAGCCTGGCGTACCTGTATTACCGGCTGAATATCACAAAGAACAAAGGTGATAACAGCTTAATGCAAATTGCTGAAATTGAGCTTATCGGGCCGGCAGTGCCGGCGCTGAACCATGCTTTAACCGCCACAGCGGTAACCTCCAGCGGTGCTATCAGTGACGCCGAAGCGGCCGACTATGCCTTTGACGGTGACAGCCAAACCAAGTGGCTGGATAACACTGCAGTTCCAACTGCCGATGCACCGGCCTGGGCCAGTGTTGCGCTGGCAGAGCCGCAAGCGGTGAATATGCTGGCGCTGGTCAGTGCTAATGATGCACCGGAGCGCGATCCGGAAAACTTCAGCCTGTTAGCATCTAATGATGGCGAATATTGGGTAAACCTGGGGCAATGGGCCGGTATCAGTTTTAACGAACGCGCCGAGCGGCAAACGTTTGCTGTAGCCAATTCGTTGGGTTACGGCCATTACCGGCTGGATATCAGTAAAAACAAGGGTGATAACAGCTTAATGCAGGTGGCCGAAATTGAGCTGATTGGCCCGCAGGTGCAGGCGCAGGATCACAGCGATAATGCCGCAGCGCAAATCAGCGCACGTGCGGCTATCAGTGATGGCGAAGCGGGCACTATGGCGTTTGATAATAACCCAGCAACCAAATGGCTGGATAACGGCGGTGTACCGTCGCTGGAAGCGCCATCCTGGCTGGAAATCAGCTTACCGGCGCCGGTGATCGTGAATACCTTTGCATTGACCAGTGCAAATGACGCGCCGGAGCGCGATCCGGAAAACTTCCGGCTGCTTGGCTCAAACGATGGTGATAGCTGGCAAGTACTGGCTGACTGGGCAGGTGAAAGCTTTGCCGAACGTGCCGAGCGGCGCAGCTTCAGCCTGTTAAACGGTCGCAGTTTCAGCCATTACCGCATTGAGATCAGCAAAAACAAAGGTGATAACAGTTTAATGCAGGTAGCAGAATTTGAGCTGATTGGGCCGGTGCTTTAAGCTGCAGAATGGTTGGTATTAAAAGGCGCGGCTATTGCTGCGCCTTTTCTGATAAAGGTAGTTTGTACGATGTTAACTGTAAGCTCTGCCCTGTTTGCCGGTATCGATGCCGGTGGCAGCCATTGCCGGGTGCGGCTGGAAGATGAAAGCGGCAATTTGCTGGGCGAAGGCCGCGCCGGCGCGGCCAATCTGGGGCTGGGTTGGCCACAGGTTGCAGCCAATGTCCGGCAGGCTTTAAATGCTGCTTTGCAACAGGCCGGGCTGGACAGCAGTGCTTATCCGCGTTTGCATGTTGGCGCCGGCTTTGCCGGTGCCCATCTGGCCGGGTTAAAGGCCACAGCGCTTAACTGGCAGCACCCTTTTGCCAGCTGGCATGTTACCACTGACTTACACGCCGCCTGTTACGGCGCCCACGGCGGCGAGGCCGGCAGTGTGATTATTCTTGGCACCGGCTTTAGTGCTATCGGGCTGGCAGCACAAAGTGAAACGTTGCTTGGTGGCTATGGCTTTCCCATTAATGCTGTGTGCAGTGGTGCCGGTTTAGGCTTACAGGCGGTGCAGGCCGTATTGCTGGCACTGGATGCTCTGGCCCCTGCCACTATGCTGACTGCCTTGTTACAACAACACTTTAATGGCGGCGCTGCGCAAATGGCAGAGCAACTGCTGCAGGCTACCCCGCAGCAATACGCTGAGCTGGCGCCGCTGGTGTTTCAGGCAGCAGACAGCGCTGATGCTGTGGCTACTGGTCTGTTGCAACAGGCACTGGCGTTTATCGCGCAGCTCAGTAGCCAGCTACCGTCCGGCCGTTGTTGTCTGCTCGGTGGCGTGGGGCAGCGCTTACTAACTTACCTGCCGCCGGCGCAGCGTAGCCGCTTTAGTGCGCCGCTGGCCCCCGCAACGGTAGGGGCTATTTATTATGCCCGCCGCCAACTGGCATCTGCGACGCAGAGGGCTGAATAGTATGGCGCAAATTGAAATTTGTCTTGATAGCGACAGCCGTTACCTGACGCAGAATATCCGCACGGTTTGTGCCGCCGGCATCGACAGCATTGAGCTATGCAGCCAGATGGCGCAGCAGGGCTTGTCGGTCAGTGCGGACGCTTTGCGTCAGGCTCGTGCGGCCTGCAGTGCCCATACGCAGCTGCGGGTTATGCTCAGGCCCAGAGCCGGTAATTTTGTCTATTCGCTGCCAGAGCAGCAGCAAATGCAGGCGCAGTTACTGCAGGCAGCAAAGCTGGGCGCCGATGGCATAGTAGTTGGTGCGCTAACGGCAGATGCGCAGCCGGATCTGGCGTTTTTAACGTTGTTGCTGCAGCAATGCCGGCAACTGGGTTTGTGCTGCACCTTTCACCGTGCTTTTGATGCCTGTGCCAGCCCTGCTGCAGCGGTAGAGCAACTGTTGCAACTAGGCGTACAGCGGCTATTAAGCAACGGTACGCCCTGGCAGCAACAGCAAAGCATAGTGCGGGGTGTGCGGCAATTGGCGACGCTGCAGCAGTATATTGCCGGGCGGCTGGTACTGGTGGCCGGCGGTGGGGTTACGCTGACTAATTTGCCGCAGTTGCAGCAAACACTTCACGACAATGCGCAGCTGTGCTGGCATTTGCACTCGGCGGTGTTAACAGAGGGTAAGGTAGATGCCGCTAAGCTTGAGCAACTACAACATTGGCTGACCGAACAAGCTAAACCAAACCAGCAACAAGGAGAGCCGCATGTTTAAACGGCGTCATTTTTTGAAACTCAGCGCTCTGTTCGGTGCCGGTGCCGCGGCATCTGCCTTGCTGCCCGGTTGTGCTGCAGTGACAGCATCGGCGCGTAAACCTGTGGTGATCAGCACCTGGGATTTTGGCCTGCAGGCAAACCAGGTGGCGTTTAATTTACTGCAGCGGGGCCAGCGTGCGGTTGATGCGGTGCAGCAAGGCGTAATGCTGACAGAAGCCGACCCGACCGAGCGCAGTGTCGGCTATGGCGGCCGGCCGGATCGCGACGGTAAGGTTACGCTGGATGCCTGCATTATGGACGAATTTGCCAATATCGGCGCGGTGGCAGCGCTGCAGCAGATTAAACATCCGGTGGCAGTGGCGCGGGCGGTAATGGAGCAGACTCCGCATGTAATGCTGGTGGGCCAGGGCGCGCTGGATTTTGCGCTGGCACAGGGCTTTGTCACTGAGAATTTACTCACGGCAGAGTCGGAGCAGGAATGGCGGCAGTGGTTAAAAGATGCTAACTACCGGCCAATCGTTAATATCGAAAATCACGATACTATAGGTATGCTGGCGCTGGACAGCCATGGCAATTTAGCCGGTGCCTGCACTACCAGTGGTATGGCGTTTAAAATGCACGGCCGGGTCGGCGACTCGCCGATTATCGGCGCCGGGCTTTATGTCGATAACGAAGTGGGCGCGGCCACCGCCACCGGCCATGGCGAAGAGGTGATCCGCGTAACGGGTTCTTTTTTGGTAGTAGAGCTGATGCGGCAGGGCTACAGCCCGCAACAAGCCTGCGAGCAGGCGGTGCAGCGGATTTATCACAAGCTGCAACTGCGCAACGGCAATATTGCCGATACGCAAATTGGCTTTATTGCGCTGAATAAACAAGGTGAATATGGCAGCTATTGCCTGCAACCGGGCTTTAACTTTGCCGTGCAGCACGTGGGCGACAGCCAATTGTATGCCGCGGCAGCATTGCTAAGCCGGTAGCGCCGCTTGTGCCAGTGCGTGCCGGCATAAGACTATCAGCTGTTGCAGCGCAGCAGCTAATTCCGGTTGGCTGCTGTTGGCAATGCCCAACACCAGGCCATAGCGGATCTCGTTGGCAAACAAATAGCGGCTTAGCAGCTGTACTTTAAACTGCTGCTGCGCCAGTTGCTGTTGCAGCGCCACTTCATCCACGGCATGAGGAAATTCCAGCACTAAATGCAGCCCGGCATCTAAGGCATGCAAACGACATTGCGGCAGTTCCTCTTGCAACAGCTGAATGGCAAACTGCTTATTTTGCTGATAATGGCGGCGCATTTTACGCAAATGCCGGCCAAAATGGCCTTCACTGATAAAGTCGGCCAGTGCGGCTTGCGTCAGCAGCGGTACATCGCCATGCACGGCCTGCACTATGGCTGCTGCCTGACGGATCACCTGTTTCGGAGCGACCAGATAACCCAACCGTAAACCGGGAAATAAGGTTTTACTGAAAGAGCCGACAAACAGCACACCTTCGCCCCCCGCTAAGCCTTGTAAACTGGCAATTGGCCGGTGGCGGTACTGATATTCGCTGTCGTAGTCATCTTCGACCAACCAGACGCCGTGCTGCCGCGCCCAGTCCAGCAATGCCAGCCGGTTGGGCAGTGGCATAATACCGCCCAGCGGGTACTGATGTCCCGGGGTTAAGAATAGGGCTTTGGCTTGCGTATTGTCGGGCAGTGCGTTGATATCCGGGCCATTAGCGGAGCTGGCATCCAGATGCTGCACCTGCAACTCGCACAGCTGCAATGCCTGTTTCAGGCGCGGGTAGCCGGGGGTTTCCATTAATACCTGCTGGCCGGCGCGGGCCACCAGCTTAGCAGCAATAAACAGCGCCTGCTGGGCACCGGCGGTGATCAGAATACTCTGCTCATCACAGCTAACCTGACGCGCCTGGCGCAGGTACTGCACCAACGCCTGACGCAGCGGCAAATAACCCAGCGGATCGGCAAAGCCGCTCAGCGCTGTGCGCTGACAATGACGCTGTAACATACGCTGCCAGATAGCATAAGGAAACTGCTGCAAAGCAGACACGCCGGGCTGCAGTAAGCCGGTTACTGCACCGGTTTTATCCGGCAGCGCATATTGCTGCGTAGCCAGTTCCGGTTGTGCGCTGATACTGGCGGCTTCACTGTGAAAGTAGTGCTCCGGCAACACAGCCACCCGGTAACCGCGGCCCGGTAAGCCTTCGACATAACCTTCAGCCACTAATTGTTGCAGCACCTGATTCACCGTGTTACGGCTAAGGTGTAAATCGGCAGCCAGCACCCGGCCGGACGGCAATAAAGCACCGCCAGGCCAACGGCCCGCCAGCAATTGTTGCTGTAACAACAGATACAGCTGCCGGCGCAAGCTGCCTTTACCACTAAGTTGCAAACCATCGGTAACTAAGCGCAACTGGATCCCTTATTTTGTTAAAACCGGTACTTTTTATGGTACCAGTTTAGCCGCTATGCTAACGGCAAAACAAGAAGGAGACAGCTAATGACGGTAGTGTATCAACAAGAGAGCAGTTTTAAGCTGGACGAAATGCTGGCGCTGTATCGTGCATCCGGCATCAACCGGCCAACAGAAGATAGCGCAAGAATGGCCATTATGTTGGCAAGTAGCAACTTACTGCTTACGGCCAGATTGGATGGCAACTTAGTTGGGCTGGCGCGCTGCTTAACCGACAAAGCCTATGTGGTGTATATCTGTGATTTGCTGGTAGATAAAGCATACCAGCAACAGGGTATCGGCAAGGCGCTGCTGGCTGCGGTGCAACAGGCTACCGGACCACAGGTGCAACAATTACTGCGCAGTGTACCGTCTGCCATGCAATATTACCCGCAAGTGGGTTTTACCGCGATAGACAATGCTTTTCATATCCAGCGGCAGTACTGATAAGGAGCCTGCAGTGTATCCACCGGCGTATTACCACAGCGATGACAGCGCGCTGTTGCAGGCGTTTTTGCAACAGCATTATTTTGGCTTATTGCTAAGCCATAACGGCAGTTTAAGCTATACACCACTGCCGTTTTTATTTGACTGGCAAAGCGCCGGCAATAAAGCGTACTGCCATCTGGCGCGCAATAACCCGCAACTTAGCCAACTCGATGGCGCGCCGGTGACTGTTGTTATTCAGGGGCCGCATGCCTTTGTGCCGGCCAGCTGTTATCAGCAGCAACCCGCTGTTTCTACCTGGAACTACGCGCTGGTTGAGCTAAAGGGCACCGCCCGGTTGTTGGACAACGAACAAACGCTGGCACTGGTAAGAAAGCAGGAAGCATACAGCGCACCGGCCATGGCTCAAGCGGCGGACTACCAGCAAAAGCTGGTTAAAGCGATAGTGGGGGTAGAGATTAACCTGAGCAGCGTAACCGGCCGCTTTAAACTATCGCAAAACAAAGCAGCGGCAGAGCAGCAAGCGGTAATAGCTTATTTGCAGCAAACCGAACAGCCGGCGACGGTGTGGCAGATGATGCAGCATGCTGGAGCAAGCTAGCTAATCTGACCGATCTCGCTCAAAAGTTGCGATAAATTTGCTTTTAATCTGGCCAGCGGCAAATGCTAAATGTGCTATGCGGGAAGTCAGGCTTTTCTATATTAGGGAATGCATGCTCCAGCTCTTCATCGCTAAGCTCGCAGTTGAGTGCAGCTAAGCGCTGCACTATAGCTTGCTGTGGCTCGATACTGGATGTATTCAGATACCAAAGCACGAAAGTTTTACCATGATAAACCAACGATATAACTTGCCGGATTTTAGATTGATCTAATTTATTTGCAGGCTGGCGCGACTTGATATGCTTCTCAGCAAAATAAAACCGTCCCTGCTCATCGGTGGTCGCTTCTTCGTTGTAAGCATTGTCATAGTCTAATTCGCGAAACACTTTTATTCCTGGTAAAGGCTTACCTTCTAAAGTGATATTGCCTTGCACTGCAGGCGATAGATGCACATTGTATTTTTTAAACCAGCTAAACATATTTGCTCTAACTTCTAAGGAGTATAGAAGGACTGATATTACAGACAGCCACACTAAGAACTGCGACGTTTTGTTGAAATGTTTTTTCATTTCTGGCCGGTTGAACAGGCCCGGATGTCGGCGACTACCGGGCCTGGATGGTTTACATAACGCTGTCAATGGCTTCACGGGCGGTGCGGTAGAGAGCACCTAAAGTGACATCAAATACCCAGCGGATAAATTTAAATGATAAATCGGCGACAGTGGAAACTGCCTGACGGGCAAACACTAACATGTGGCCAAGCAAGCCCTTGGTTTGCTCTGCCAGCTTGGTTGATGCTTTAGCCACTGCTTCCAGAGTTCGGGCGAGCATATCGTAGAACGTTAAACTGGTACCGATTGCGGCTTGTGCCATCACTGCAGTGTAATAGCCGGCATCTTTTAATAGTGTAATTAAACCAGCGCTGATTTTTTCAGCCCAATAGTTCGAGAAAGAAGCTTGGTGACGGCTATCGTATTTTAGCCTCACCGTCGCCAGATTCAGCGATGATCTCCGCTGAAGGCTACGCCAGCTGCCACTGTTGGCTGTATTCAAATAGCCCGGAGTTGCGGCTTCAGCCATTTTATGTGCAGCAAAACTGATACCCTGGCCCGGCGCCAGTAAAACTTCTTCGCCCTGATAAGGTGCGTGCACAAAAGGCCACAATGGCACCATTGGTACAGGGTCGGCAGCATGGGTGCAGCGGAAAATACGATCTATATTGTTTGAGGTTTTCAGGGCAAAACCATCAAGTCCGACACGCGGGGCGCCAAAGGTGTATAAAAACACTTTATTTTTATAGCGTCGCTTTACCCAATCTGCTGTGATATGGGCTAAGGCGCCACCTAAGCTGTGGCCAACGCAATGTACGGTGCCGGTTGAGCTACGCGCCAGCAGTGGGGTCAGCGTGCTTTCCAATGCCGGCTTCATGCTTTGGAAGGTTTTATTAAAGCCCGCATGGATCAAAGAGTTGTTATCGCCGCCGGTTAAACCGATATGCGCATCAGTAATACCATCACTTAAGCTGGCGGTGCCGCGAATAGCTACTACATGGTCGCCATCGTATTGGCTTTTACCTTTACCGATCATCGCAAATCCGGTCGAGCGATTCAGCATTCTTGCCAAAATACTACCAGATACGCCTCGTACAGGCCCGTTGGATAAATCGAAACTGAAAGCGTTTCTTATTTCTGGTGCGGCATCGACATCATAGCTGCCGGAAGAACCCGGCGTTTTAATTTCGTAAGCCAAAGCTGCTAGCTTCACTGCCATTGAAGGGGTAAGTGTAGGCACGATTACTTCCTCTCTTGTCCAATAATGTGAGTTTCTGTTTCAAATGTACAAATCCCCGAAACTACATGAGGATGAGCAGGATGTTCCTGGTTTTCCAGGTCATAAATCATGTCTGGGTTTGACAAGTCGCAGCGCAGGCCATTTAGCAAACTGTTTATCGTCTTTGCCGGCTCTGTGGTGCGATTAGTAAAGCGCCACAAGATATGGCGTTTACCGTTATGATCCAAAAATAATACCTGACGGGTAAAGGTTTCGAGCAGGCTTCCGGGCCGGCTTGAGCGGATGTTTTTCTCGTCAAAAGAAAAATTCCCCTGGCTATCGGTTAAGGCATGATCAAGATATTCTTTGTCATATGTCAGCTCGCGGAACACTTTGATGTTAGCGACGGGGTTGCCGTTAAAGCTAATTTTACCCTGTACTGCGGGTGATAAATGCACATCGTATTTTTTAAACCAGCTAAACATATCTGCCATAACCTGTTGTGAGAAAACAATAAATACCAGAAAACTCAGCGCTGCGGCCAACAGCAGCAATGGCTTTCGCCTGAACATAAAAGTAGGCATGCGGGGCTCTGCTGAAATGAGGTTGCTAAAAGATATATAAATAATGCAATTTTGTAAATTAATTATTTGTGGAAATGACGTGAAAAGCAGCAGGAAGATGGCGCTGCCGTTGATGGCAGCGCCGGAAAAACAATAGCTTAATAGTCGAATTTATGTGCGCTGAACAACTGTTGCACGGCCAGCCAGACGTCACCCACTTCGCCGTTGCCAACCGGCTTGTCGTTAACATAGAGCACCGGGGCAATTTCTTTGCTGGAGCTGGTGAGCCAAATTTCATCGGCGGCCAGTACTTCGGCTTCACTGATATCGCGCTCTTGCACTTTAATGCTGCTGTGTTTGGCTAAAATGGCCAGCAGCAGTTGCCGCGTTATACCGGGTAGCAGCTTATGGCTTAGTTGTGGTGTGGCAATAACGCCGTCTTTCACAATAAATACGTTAACCGCCGCGCCTTCGGTGAGGTTACCGTCTTTATCAAACAGCAGGATCTCCTGCGCGCCCTGGCTGTAGCTTTGCTGGTAATGCAGCACATTGCCCAGCAGTGAGGTGGATTTAATATGGCAGCGCTGCCAGCGTAAATCCTGGCCGGTAACCACGGCATAAGTAGTAACTTTGGCTTTATCGGCCAGCGGCTCGGGCGGGATGGCAAAGGCAAAGCCAAATACAGTAGGCGTGATGTTGGCCGGAAAGGCATGGCCGCGCTTGGTATCGGTGCCGCGGCTGACCTGAAAATACACACCGAGGTTATCACCCAGCTCCGCTTTATTATCCTGCAGCAGCTTATCGGCAATCTGCCGCCAGTCGGTCTGGCTTAGCTTAGGGTCAATTGACAGCTGCGCCAGGCCGCTGTGCATACGATCGATATGCGGGCCAAAACCAACAAAGCGGCCACCATAGCTTGGGATCACCTCGTAGATACCGTCGCCAAATAAAAAGCCACGGTCCATCGGCGATATTTTCGCTTCACCGGCTGGTACAAAGGCGCCGTTTAAATATACTGTTGTCATTGCGGTTCTCGCTGTTAACGCTGTTCGTTGGTGTGCAATCGAACCGGTTTACCCACACCGACACGCCGTAAATACGTCCCTGTAGGCTCGATTCCGGCATCCATGCCGTCAACGGTCGGTTTAGGGTAAACCGATTCTCATTTAGTCAGTAATTCAAGATCTCTAATCAGCTGTTCGCCTTCAGTATGCGCCAGGCCATCTTCGGTCAGGGTATTGAGCCGGGTTACGCCATCTACGCTGCCTTTGGCCGACAAATACTGCAAAATGTTAAGCGGCTCAGCACCTGCCAGCAGGTTTTCGCCGCGCAATACCGACACCATCGCAGCCAAACCCCAGGCCGCCCAGTTCGATACATCGGCGACAATCAACTCATCGCATTCGGTAACCGCCGGAGTAATATTCAGTGCACTAACCTGCTGGTACAGATTACCCATACCTATTTCATTGCCACCATCGCCAATGCCGATGGTGGGGCAGGCCGCTTGCGTTAAAAAGTAGTCAAAGCTGGCGCAGCGCGAACTGATATCTTCGCCGCGCATATTGGCGTAGCGCATATCGGCGTTGAAACCCGGCCGCTCAATTGAAATCACCAATTGTGGCTTAAGTTCAGCCAGGGCCGCACTGGCAATAGCCGGCAGGGCGTCATACTGGTTTACGCTGATTTGATAGCACCGGTAGTCGGCTTTAAGCGCACTGTACAGCGGATCGCCACAGACGATAATGGGCTTAGCGCCAAGTTGCTGCAGCAACTGATAGAGGCCAATAGCCCCCACCGGGCCGTCGGTTTCAAAGGTATCCAGCACCGGAAAGCCGGTGCCGATTAACACCGTGCCACGGCACTGGTTTATCAACCTGGCTGCGCGCAGGATATACCCTGCCCGTAAATGCGGTTTTAAAATTGCCATGCCGCGCAGGTTTTGCCGCACTAATAACTGTTCTATCTGCTGGCTGAGGGCCAGATAATTGCGATGCTGTGCAGTCATTTACAGGCTCACCAGTTGGCTGCTTAGCGCAGCAGTACGTACTTTAGCTAAGCACAATGCATTGTGTGCCTGCTCGGGGCTTATTGGCGTAAAATACACGTCGGTGCCGGCACCGGCTTGGGCCAGCAAGGCACAGTCGAGTGACAGCACTGAACCGATTTTCGGGTAGCCGCCCAGCGTTTGCCGGTCGTTCAACAATACTATCGGCTGGCCGTCGGGGGGAATTTGCACTGCACCATAGCAGATGCCTTCGGATAGCAGCTGTGTTTGTTGACAGCTTATCGCGCTACCGGCCAGTTTATAGCCCATGCGATCGGCCTGCGGTGTTACTTTGTAGCTGCTCAGGTAAAAACGCCGGCGCTCTGTACTGAGAAAGCTGGCTGCCTGATAACCCTCTACCAGCCGCAGTGTCAGGGTGCGGTTAAATTGCGGCCGGTAAGGCGCCGGCAATTGCAGCCTTGGCAGCTGGTTTACCGCTGTAGCGGCTAAACTGTCGCCTGGCTGTAATTTATTGCCGTTTAAGCCACCAATGCCCTCGCGCAGTACTGTGGCAGTGCTGCCAAACTGCGGTCTGACAGCAAAACCACCTGCCACCGCGATATAGGCGCGCAAGCCTTTGCTTACCATACCCAGTTCGACCACGTCGCCGGCCTGCACTTTGTGCGCTGTCCAAAGCTCAGCAGCTTTGCCGTTAATGCTTAGCGGCAAGGTGGCACCGGTAACGGCAATATAGCTGTTGCTGTTGGCTTGCAGTTGCAGGCCGCCGACACTGCATTCAATCAAGCTGGCATTGTGGCTGTTACCCAACAAGCGGTTGGCCCAGCCAGCAGAAGCTGCATCCATAGGGCCGCCGCTGGTTAAGCCCAGAGCGCTCTGACCAAAGCGGCCGCTGTCCTGCAATAAACTCAGTACACCCGGGGCGATAATGCTAAAACCGCTCATGACTTTTTCCCCGAACACTCAAGCTCTGGCAGTTCACCACCTAAACGGATAAATTCTGCCTTATCTATGGCAACAAAACGCACTTCATCGCCCACCGCTACCGGCATCGCCGGTTCGGCGGCGGGGTTAAACATCCGCGTTGGGCACAGGCCAATCAGATTCCAGCCGCCGGGCGATGCTGCCGGGTATACCGCCGTTTGCCGGTCAGCTATGGCGACAGCGCCACGCGGCACTTTGGCGCGCGGCGTGGCTAAACGTGGCATTTGCAGCAGTGGGTCTGTTTCGCCCAAATAAGCAAAACCCGGGGCAAAGCCAATGGCATATACGCGGTAGCTTACGGCCTGATGGCGCTTAATTACTTCGTCTATGCTGATATTTTTTGTTTCGGCGATCAGGGCTAAATCCGGGCCGCTTTGTTCACTGTAATACACCGGCAGTTCTACCAACTTGCCGCTGTGGTTGTTGCCGCTTTGTAATTGTTGCAGGCAGTGTTGTAACTGCGCCTGCACGCGGTACAGATCGGTACTCAGTGGGTTAAACAGAATAAGCACCGAGGCATAAGAGGGCAGCAGGTCAATAACATCGTCGGCCAGCTCAGCGCGGATCAGTACACAGGCGTGTTGCACTATTGCTGAAATGGTCGGGTCGATGCGCTGGTCAAAATACAGCATCAGCGCGTTTTCACCGGCGATTGTCAGTTGGTATTGCGGCTGACTCATGCCCATACTCATTTTAACAGGGCCCTGATCTGCTGCACCTGCGTAATAGCGGCCTGGTTATCACCATGTACGCACAGCGTATCGGCGCTAAGTGCCAGTTGTTTGCCGGAGGCGGTAGTAACGCAGCCTTGTTTAACCAGTTGGGTTACTTGTGCCAGCATCTCAGCGCTGTGCAACACGGCGCCACTCTGGCTGCGCGGTGTTAAGGTGCCCTCATCGGTGTAACGCCGGTCGGCAAAGGCTTCAAATAACAACTCAACGCCCTGCGCTTTGGCGTGCACAGCAAAGTCCTGCTGGCGGGCGGTGGCTAAAATCATCAGTTTTAGTGGCTTATAGAACCCCGCCACCGCATCGAGCACGGCACCGAACACAGCCGGTTTATTCATCATATCGTTGTACAGTGCGCCATGCGGTTTGACATAGCTCAGTGACAGGCCGGCACTTAATGCCATACCATCCAGGGCGGCGATTTGATAACGCATACAGTTGACAATTTCGCTATGCGACAGCGCCATACTGCGCCGGCCAAAGCCCTGTAAGTCGGGGTAAGACGGGTGGGCGCCAACGACAACACCATGCTGTTTTGCCAGTGCTAAGGTGCGCGCCATCACATCGGCATCGCCGGCATGAAAGCCGCAAGCAATATTGGCCATATCTATATGCGGCATAACATCAACATCCAGCCCCATCTGCCAGCTGCCAAAGCTTTCGCCTAAATCACAGTTCAGTTTCATCTTGCCCCCAGCCTGACAAATAATTTATTCATGTTGCTTGCTTGTTTAGTAATAGTCTAGTCGGATGCGACCAAATGCTGTACTGAAAAGTTGTCATAACATATCAAGCTGAGCAGGAGGTAAACAGCGTTTCAAGTTTTTAAAACGCTATGTTTTAGCACGCTTAACTTACCGGACACGTCGCTATGTGGCGGCAATAACATCTTTACACAGTTAATCGCAAATTAAGACAGAGCTTGATTCACCTTTTAGTTACATTGATGTGTAAATTTAATACTAAAAGGGAAGACAACAATGAGAGCAGTAAGCTTAATTGCCGTCAGTGTGTTGCTGGCGGCCTGTGGTGGCAGTTCAGATAATAATGAAAGCCAGCTGTGGCAGGTATCTGCAGCGGCTACCAGTACGGCGACGTTAACTCAGGTAAGCGGCCAGCAACTGGAGCGCTATTTAAAATACGGTTTATATGCCAGGGCTGATATGCGCCATCTTGACGGCGCTACACCGGTACCGGCCGACCCCGGCAGCTCGGGCACCAATTTAGTAACACAAGGGGTTGACGAGGCCGACCGCGTGAAATTCGCCAACCAGACGTTGTATGTCAGTGGTATCGATGCAGACACTGATACGCCCTATGTTAAACGTTGGCAACGCAACGCTGATAGCAGCCTGACGGCACTGGAGCCTGTTACGCTGGCGCCACAGGTACGCCAGGTACTGGGATTATATGCCACTGACGAGCAGCTGGCCGTGCTGGGTGACGACCGCTACGGCAATGTCGGTATTGCTTTATCGCCACCGGAGTGGGGGGCTGCCAATGGCAATATCAGCGTGCAGTTGTTTGAACAAGGTAACAGCGTGTATCAGTTGCAGTTTGATGGCGATCTGATTGACAGCCGCCGCACTACCGATGCCTTGTGGCTGGTATCGCGTTATCAGCCGCAGGTAGCCGGCTATCAGAGCTTTGCCGACACTGTTGCCGCTAACGAGAGCAATATGCTGGTGCTGGACAATGCGCAACTGACCGACTTGCTGCCAAAGCGCCGGTTAAATGGCAGCATTCCCGAGCCGTTAATTGCGTCGCAGCAATGTTATCTGCCGTCCGATGCACAAAGTAATGAAGGTAGCGACCGCATGGTAGTGCTGACCCGTATCGCAACTGCTGCACCTTATCAGACTGAAAGCAGTTGTATTTTGGCATCAGTAGCTGATTTATATATGTCAGCTGAGCATCTGTATTTACATGGCAGCGTTAATTACGAAAGCCATTCACGCACCGTGCTGCACAAATTCAGCCTGGATGATTCTGCAGTGGGTTATCAGGCGACAGGCGCCGTTGATGGTTATATCGGTGGCAGCCAACGTGCCTTTATGCTGTATGAGCAACAACAATACCTGATGTTACTTACGTCAGATCGGGCTGACGCAGACCTGCTACATCGCTTTTGGGTACTGGAACAGGATGGCGCTGAGCTGAAAACGGTAGCGCAGTTACCCAATGCACAGCAGCCGGATCAGGTTATCGGCAAACCGGGTGAAGATATTTATGCTGTGCGCTTTACCGACGACCGTGCCTATGTGGTGACCTTTGAGCGCACAGATCCGCTGTATACCCTGGATATCAGCAATCCGCTGCAACCTGCAGTTATCGGTGAGCTGGAGATTCCCGGTTACTCAGCCTATTTACACAGCATCAGTGATAATTTGCTCTGGGGCTTAGGCCAGCAAATAGACACCAATGAACAGGGCGGCCCGCTGTGGAATAGCGTAGGTGCGAAAATTGCTTTGTTTGATGTTGGCGCTAATGACGCCGTGGTGCAGGATGAGCTGGTGTTTGCTGAGCAATATTCGCCGCTGGAGTATCAGCACCACAGTTTGGCCATTGTGCAGCAGGGCGATGTTACCCGGCTGGCCTTGCCGCTTAGCCGCTACTCTGCAGAGCATGGCGAACAGCTGAGCTTATTAACGCTGGAAGTCACCAACAACGGCACGATGCAAAAAACCGGCGAGTTAACGCCGGAATATAATGGTTACTTTGGTAGTTGGGGCGCCCGTTCGGTATTGGTCAATGATGATATTTACTTTGTATTGGGCGATACGGTGTATCACAGTCAATGGCCGCAACCAGAGCAACTGGTGGCAGAGTATCGTTAAACCCGGGCGTTAGAAGTGCCGGCCGCTGTTGCGGCCGGTTTGCTATCGGCCAGCGGATAACGCCTGTCAGGCAGTGCTGCGGCCTAATACTCTGGTTTGCATTTCATGCAGCCGCGAGCTGCAGCGGGCGAAGGCAAATGCCAGTTGTTTGGCCCGGTACAATGCGTTAACCGGCACGTCGGCGCTGAGCAGTAGTAAGGTACCTCTGTCGTAGCATTCATCGACCAGGGCGATAAAACGGCGCGCTTCATTGTCCAATTTGCTGACGTGATAGTCTTTGTGTTCACGCTGATAACTGTCTTCAATACCGTGCACTATCGGCTTGTCGGCCAGGTAACTGAATTGCGGCACGCCGTGTACGGCAATGGCGGCGTATTGGTCACACAGTGCCATATAGTCCAGTTGGCTGCGCGGCCCGGCGCACAGGGCGTCAAAGTGAAAACCAATCAACCGGCGGTTATGCCACAGCGCCGGTATAGTGCGGTTTAGCAAGTTAATGGCCGGTAAGGGTGTTAATTCGCCGCTTAGCTGTTCAGCCTTTTGCTGTAAGGTTGCCAGACTGGCACCCTGCAGATAATACGGCCAGCTTTGCTGCTGTCGCAGGCGGTAATCTTCGCCGCTGTCCAGGGTTACTACCTCGCAATATTGGCGCAGCAGGGCGATAGTGGGTAAAAAGCGCTGCCGTTGCAGGCCGTTCGCATAAAGCTGCTCCGGCAGGGCATTAGAGGTGGTCACCAATACCACCCCGGCGGCAAACAGGTGGCGCCACAGCGTGCCGAGCAACATGGCATCACCGATATCGTTGACAAAAAACTCGTCGAAACACATGACACGGTAACGTGCTGCCCACCGGGCGGCAATATGCTGCAGTGGCTCGGGCCGGCCGCTAAGCTGGTGCAACTCACGGTGAATACGCGCCATAAAATGATGAAAGTGCAGGCGGATTTTCTGCGGTGTTTGCAGCTGTTGGTAAAACAGATCCATCAGCAGGGTTTTACCACGGCCCACCGGGCCCTGAATGTATAAGCCACGCAGCGGCTGCTGCCCGGCACTTAACTGCTGTGCCAGCAGGGCCAGGCGTTGCAGCAGTTGATACTGGTTCTCGTCGTAGCTTAGTGCCGCAGTGGCAACCTGCTGTTGGTAGTGGGTAAGTGGCATTACCGCCTCTGTTTACCGGTTAGCCGGACGGATAGGGTGCGCAATTATTGCGCTAAGGTCCAGTACCGGGGGCGAATAAAGTATAGCGTGGGCGAACAAAGTGGAGCTGTGCTACAGTTTTCAGCATTAACTGTAAAACGTTAACCTTATAGTATTAATCAGTCAGCATCAGCTAAACAGGAGAGTAACATGTCAGTTCAACGTAACGGCCGTTGTCTGTGCGGCAAAGTGGGGATCAGTGTGGCGGCAGCGGCAGATAAAGTAGGCGCCTGTCATTGTGACATGTGCCGGCGTTGGGGCGGCGGCCCGCTGCTGGCGATCGACTGCGGTAGCGACGTTAAGTTTAGCGGCGAGCAGCATGTGCGCGCTTTTCGCTCGTCAGATTGGGCATCGCGTGGCTTTTGTGCCGAATGCGGCACGCATTTATTTTATCGCTTAAGCCAAAACGGCCAGTATATTATGCCGGTAGGTTTATTTGATAACGCTGACGATGTGGTGTTCGACCATCAGGTGTGTATCGACAGCAAGCCGGCGTACTACAGCTTTGCCGAATACACCCATAATATGACCTGCGATGAAATGTTTGCTGCCTTTGCCCCGCCGCAATAGCGGCCGGCAGCCATAAGCGTGCGCTTAATCCGCTGCAGATAAGGCTGCGCCGCTGTTTTTGGCCAGCGCAAGAAAGGTTTGAATATGCTTATTCAGCCTTTCCTGCTTACGGTAACCAACATAAATATGTTTATGGATACCGCTGTTGCCTAAGCGAATAACTGCAATCGGCAGGCTTTTGGCGTACTCCAGCGCCAGCCATTTCGGCATCGCAGCCACACCGCGGTTAGCCGCTACCATTTGCAGGATAATATCGGTGGCTTCCAGCGTTTTATGGTGTTTGGGCATGCATTGCGCCGGCAGTAAGAACTGCTGAAAAATATCCAGCCGCGCTGTTTCTACCGGGTAGGTTAGCAGTACCTGGTCGCTTAGTTGTGCCGGCTTTATCTGGTTTAAGCCACTCAGTTTATTGTGTTGGCTTACCACCAGCACCAGCTCGTACGGAAACACCGGTTCAAACACTATGCGCTCTTTGTTGATTGGGTCCGGGGTGATCAGTAAATCTATATCGTAGTTAAACAGCGCCGCCATGCCACCAAACTGAAAACGCTGTTTTACATCGATATCTACCCCGGGCGATTGCGCCAAAAACGGCTGTACCACTTTGAGTAGCCACTGATAACAAGGGTGGCATTCCATGCCCACGCCCAGGCTGCCTTTTTCGTTATCGGCAAACTGGCGCAACGTATCGTCTATGCGCTCAAACTGTGGCAACAGGCGGTTGGCTTGTTCCAGCAGGTAAGTGCCGGCTTCAGTCAGCCGGATTTGCCGGCCGTCTTTTAACCACAGGCTGGTGCCGGCCTGTTGCTCCAGTTTTTTAATGCTGTGGCTCAGTGCCGACTGCGTCAGGTTCAGGCTGCTTGCGGCCGCCGTTAACGAGCCCTGGCGGTCAATTTCACGCAAAATGCTCAGGTGAATTTTTTCAATCATGCCGTTACCTATGCCGCCATTCTATGAGTAATTTTCATTTATACATGAAAATATACCATTTTTAATCATGTGTACGGTATATCACTGTCACACTTTGCTGCCATACTGTGCTGCAATATTACCTCAAGGATCGTACTTTTATGTCTGAGCCTGTCGCTTCTGCCCGGCAAGCTGCTGCAGCGGTTAGCCTGTACAGTGCTTTTTTATATTGGCTTAAACTGGGTTTTATCAGTTTTGGCGGCCCGGCGGGGCAACTGGGTATGATGCACCAGGAGCTGGTAGAAAAACGGCGCTGGATTTCTGAAGCGCGCTTTTTACATGCGCTGAATTACTGCATGCTGTTACCGGGGCCGGAGGCGCAACAACTGGCTACCTATATTGGCTGGCTATTGCACGGTGCTAAAGGTGCCCTAATCGCCGGTTTATTATTTATTCTGCCGTCGTTTTTTATACTCAGCTTGTTGGCCTGGCTGTATCTGGCGCATGGCGATGTACCGCTGGTACAAGGGGTATTGTATGGCGTAAAGCCGGCGGTTACGGCAATAGTGCTGTTTGCCGCCTGGCGTATCGGTACAAAAACCTTGCACACTACCGCCCTTAAACTGCTGGCGCTGGCGGCGTTGCTTGCCATTGCACTGTTTAAGTTGCCGTTTCCGTATATTGTTATTGCTGCGGCGCTTATTGGCCTGCTGTTGATGCGCTGGTGGCCGGCGCAGCTTAAGGTGGCTCCAACGTCACATGCCAGCGTTAAAGCCGGTGCCATGGCAGACGCTGCGGTAATAAACGACAATACGGTATTACCAAACTGGCAGTTATTCAGCTGGCGCAGGTTTGTGTTGGGTATCGCTCTGGGGCTGGGAATCTGGGCTGTTTCGCTCGGTGTGTTAGTAGTGTTGTATGGCTGGCATAGCCCGCAAGTGCAACTGGGCTGGTTTTTTACCAAGGCAGCACTGCTAACCTTTGGCGGCGCTTATGCGGTATTACCCTATGTGTATCAGGGCGCAGTAGAGCATTACAGCTGGCTTAGTGCACTGCAAATGATCGACGCGCTGGCGCTGGGCGAAAGCACCCCGGGGCCGCTGATTATGGTGGTAGCCTTTGTCGGCTTTATTGCCGGTTGGAGTGAGCAACTGTTCGGGCCAAACATGCTGCCACTGGCTGGCCTGCTGGCAGCTGCCATTGTCACCTTTTTTACGTTCTTGCCGTCATTCCTGTTTATTTTAGTCGGTGCGCCGCTGGTAGAAAGCAGCCGTAAACAAGCAGCCTTTACCGCCCCGCTGACCGCCATTACGGCGGCGGTCGTGGGGGTCATTGTTAATCTGGCGCTGTTTTTTGGCTACCATGTGCTGCTGCCACAAGGGCTGGGCGGCAGTATCGACTGGCTTGCCTTACTGTTGGGTATCGCCGCCGGCATCGCGTTATTTCGCTACAACCAGGGCATAATGCGGGTGCTGGCGGGCTGTGCTGTGGCGGGGGTGCTAATTCAGCTGCTGCTGTAGTTTTTGCGTCACAGCACCGGCACTTTGCTGTTTGGCTACATCGGTTACCAACATATGGCCGGGCAGTGGGTTGTGCAAAAATCCACTTTGGCATTTTATCCTTACGGATGACGGGCCATAAAGTCGCGTATGGCATCAACGAAGGCTTTCGACGCCGGTTCGCGGCCCAGCAGTAAATGGCCGTTGCTTTCCAGGCCGACAAATTCGGCATTGGGAATAGCCGCGGCAATACTGCGACCTACGTTTATTGGTATGCGCTGGTCGCCCATGGCATGAATCACTAAAGTAGGCACCTTTACTTGCGCCAGACGGTGGCGTACGTCGATATCGGCAAACACCGACAAAAATCTTACTGCGTTTTCTGCAGAGGTGGTTAAGCGCTGAAAATCATTAAACCAGTTAAACTCAGCTTCGTTGGCATCCGGCATAAAGGTAGAGGAAAATATCTGCCGGTATGCCGGATTATCTGTACCCCAGCCTACGGCTGTCAGCGTCATTACCGCTTCGCGCTCTTTGGTTAAGTCTTCCGTGGCACCAATACGCCAGCCGGCGGCGTAACCACCAAACAAAATAAGCTGCGACACTTTTTCCGGATAACGGATAGCGTATTCGATAGATACCGCAGCACCTTGTGATATACCCAGCAGCGCAAATTTATCCAGCTTGTTAGCGTCTACCACGGTTTCCAGATCGGTTACAAAGGCGTCAAATGAAATATCCGCCACGTCCCAGTCCGATAACCCATTGCCGCGCTCATCGTAGCGGACAAAGTGATGATCTGCTGCCAAATCCCGAAACAGCGGGCTCCAGATTGGCGCATCCCAATCATGCTCTAAATGACTAAGCCAATTAGCCGCTTTAACAATGGTAGGGCCCTTACCTAACGAAGCATAAGCAATACGGACACCATCATGCGCGGTACAAAACTGCACTTTTTGTCGCGCGAGCAATTCCCGGCTGGCGGGTGGCTCTAGGTTATGCCAGTTATCCGTGCTGACCAGCATGGCATACGAGGCTAAACGGGCTTGCAACTTGGCGGTGAGTTGCTGTAGCTCATTACGCTCTGCCGTTAACCAATCTTGAAACAGGCTCTGATCGGGTAAATCCAGCCCCTGTAAAAAAGGCTGCTGGCTTTGTTGTAGCAGGCCTTCCAGTTCTGCAATGGATAAATCGTTGCGCTGGCTGTCGGCTTTTAGCTGATGCAGGTCAATGCTGATGTCGCTGCTGATCAGAGATACCCGCTCGCGGTCTGCCTGCAGCCGTTCTGCAGCGGTGTCATTTACCAGCGGCCGGATCTTACTTAACGACCAGCGCAATGCGCCCTTAGGGTCATCCGGAATTTCCCAGAATACTTCACATAACCTGTCGCGGCGGTGTGGCCTGGCGGTAAATGCCAGATAGGCTAACAGGGCGCGGCTGCGTTTCGAGGCCGGCATGGGTATTACAGTGCCATCACGGCGTAACTCCAGTTTACCCAGCATGTTAATCGCAATAGTCATTTACACCCTCCCTGATTATCCGCTTGTTATTTTATCTGCCCCGGTCTTAGCAGCAAGCATCTTTACATAGCAGCAGTGTTTAGTGGCGGCAGATAAAATCGTGCACTATATCAACAAATTGCTCTGCTGATGGCTCACGCTCCAGCAATAAATGTGATGTACTGTTCAGGCCGATAAATTCAGCACCGGGAATAGTTGCAGCAATTTCACGACCGGATTGCGCCGGCACTGCTTCATCCCCCAGTGAATGAATAACCAGCGTAGGTACCTTTACCTGCGCCAGTTGGGCGCGTACATCCCAATCAGCAAAGGCCGACATTAACGCCGCCGCATTTTTGGCGTTGGCGGCCAGCAGCAAATATTCGTTAAACCAGTCTAACTCTTGCTGGCTGGCGCTTGGCACAAAGGTCATGGAGAAAAATTGCCGGAACGCCATATTCTCCTGCTCCCAACCTGTTTCGGCCAACGCAATGATGGCTTCAATTTTGTCCCGTAGCTGAGAATCGCCGTCAGAGCGCCAGCCGGCAGCATAGCCGTTAAACAAAATTAAATGTGATACCCGCTCCGGGTGGCGCACCGCATAATCTATGGATAGTGCAGTGCCATTTGATATGCCGAGTAACGCGAACTTACTCAGGTTATTGACCTCGACAACGGTTGCCAAATCTTGCCGCAAATCATCCACGCATACACCGGATATATTGTGTTCTGACATACCACTGCCGCGGTCATCATAGCGGATCAGCTGATAGTTAGCGGCGAGCCGGTGAAAAATGCGCCCCCATAGCGGCGCATGCCAGTCGTATTGCAGATGGTTTAACAATGCAGGAGGTTTTAGCAACGGCAATCCCCGGCCTGTTGATACATAGGCAATTTTTACGCCGTCGTCGCCGGCACAATAACGGATATCTGCTTGATATTGCTGTTGTAACGCCTGCCGTGGCCTGGCAGGCAAGGGATCCGTTTTTGCTGTGTCAGTTACACTACGCTTCGCCGTAGCTGCAATTTGGCTCAGCACCTTGCTACGTAGCTGTATCAGCTGTTGTCGCTGCGCAATTAACCAATGTTGAAAGTCCGGGTGGTTATGCAAATCCAGCCCGTCCAGCAGCGGCATGGCCAACTGCTCTGCCAATGCCGCCAGTTCGCCGGCAGTGTGCTGTTGTTGTGCGGCACGGGTACAGAGGTTAACCACATCAATATCAAGGCCTGTTGTATTGATGCTGACATGGTCTTTGTCGGTCACCAGATGTTCGGTATGGTTGTTCAGCACGGCTCTGAGTTTACTTAACGACCAGCGCAAGGCGCCGCGTGCATCCTTAGTATCAGACCAAAACAGGTTACATAAATAGTCGCGTCGTTGTGCGCGGTTACTCAACAACAGATAAACCAGCAAAGCGCGGGTTAATTTTGACGAGGGTAGCCGGATAAGCTGGTTATTATGCCAAACCTGCAGTTCCCCCAGCATTTTTATTGAAATTTGCACAACACTTCACCTGAAAGTTTTAACTGAATATTGCTTAATCTTATGATGTCTATACTGGTCGAACCCGTGTTTTTCAGGTTGTTGTGAAATGCTGCTCTTATTTGTCGGCAGTTTTTTATATTAGGTTTCTATAAAATACTTATGCATTTATGCGGCATAATTATTTTGTTTCCATTTTGATGTGCAAATTGTGCAACGGGAATGCTTTAAAATCAACAACTCAAATTGAAACTGCATTAACAACTGAAAAATACCAGGCAAAAACACGCTAAATACCACGCTTTTTCACACGCTGTTATCCACGCTATGGCTTTACTTTTGTGCCGATTTTAATGTCACCACGGGAGATTCAATTTAATGCAAGCCTTGCAATGTGCACAAAATGTTGCAAACCTTTTCGTTTTGCCGGAAGGCTATTTACGTGCCAAACAGCTGATGGATTCAGACACGGCCAGCCCGGATGAAGTGGCAGAAGTGATTTTGTTAGATCCGGTGCTGACGTCAAAGCTGTTAAAACTGGCCAACAGTGCGATTTATAATCTGCCGTATCAGGTTGAAAGTGTCAGCAAGGTCCTGTTAGGACTAGGTAAAACCCGGGTATATAACCTGCTGCTCAGCATTGGTATCGCGTCTGCCTGCAGCAAGGTAGATACCTCCGCCATTGATCTGGATCGGTTCTGGGAGCAAAGCGTCAATGCTGCTTTAATAGCACGGTTTTTGGCGCAAAGCTGTGGCTTAAAATCGTCAGACCGGTTTTATGTTGCGGGCTTGCTGCATAACATCGGCGAGATGGTGGTATTACACAACAACGCCCGGCAAGCAAATCAGTGCCAAAATTACACTACCGAAGAGCTGCCGTGGCAATTGCAGCAACGTGTGTTGGGGTTTACCTATGCCCAATGCGGCGCTGAACTGTTGCGTTTATGGCAACTGCCAGACAGCATTATAGAGGCGGTAGCACTGCAACATAGTCACAATTTTAATCAGAAAAACAAAGCACAGTTAGTTCTGCATTTGACCGCGCAACTGGCTCTGGCAAATCAGCATCCGGAAATGTATTCCGGCAGGCAACTGATCGATCCAATCATTTTAAAGTTGCTGGGATTGAGCCAGCCTGACATTATCCGTGCTATCGATTTCTGCAACACCGAAGGCTTACTTATTCTGTCCGTTTTAAATCCACGTATCTGTCCTGACTATTAATGTTCTGTTTCGCCGGCAGTCATGTGCCGGCCCGCTGAGTAAGCCGGTACAACTGGTAATACCTCAGCATTACCACGCCCTAAATGTGCAAATTCCACGCTTATTACCACGCTGGCTACCACGGTAGCCGGCGATGCTGTCGGCTGTTTTAATTTTTTGTTAGAGAAGGACTTTGTAATGTTAACCATAAAAACACCTCTGTTGGCGTTGATAGTGCTGACAACCTTAACCGCTTGCGGTGGCAGTGACTCAGCAGTTGAACCGCCGGTGGCCGTTGATTTTGATATCGAAATGTCTGATTTTTCAATGGATTTTGATACCAACCAAGCCTTTGCGCTTAATCACCGCATCCCGGTGTCATTTACCATTCGCGGCACCGACGCCAGCATAACGGAAATAACCAATATTCCGGTCAGTTTTAGTTTTGTCGAGAAAAACCCGGCCAATCCGGCGGCGCCGATAGTGTGTAGCTCTAATGCTATTGATGTCGAGTTACCGGCAAACGGTGAGGCAGTAGTGGTAGAGAACGAGTTTATCTGGCCTGTAAGCGAATGCCAACTGCTGGCCGAAGCCGGACGTGAAGTAGAGCTGCAAGTTGGTTTTTTCCGTGATGAAGAAGAGCTTAAAGGTAACGTAACGGCTAACTTACCAACCCTGACATTGCGCGAAGGCGGCACAGATGTAGAGTACGAACTAAGCACTGAATCCTCTGTAGCCTTGCTGGCTATCACCGAAGAGGGCGAATCACCAACACCGGTGTTGTCGGTGCAATCCGGTTTTGTGTTCAACGGCGCAGATCCTTATTTTTCCAAAATTGATGCGTCTGAAATTCCGGCAGATTTAGAAGTGGTTGACGCTGAAACCGGCCTGAGCATCCAACAAGAGCTAACCTATGGCATGACCGAAGCGCAATTAAATCAATTAGGTAAATTGCCGGCGTCGGTTACGCTGACTTATGTGTTAATTCCTGAAAGTGCACCGGGTATCATCTTGCCGTTGATGATCGGCGAAGAAGACGGTAACACGGTAGCATCATTCAGTTTTAATGAAATTCAACCGGGCATTGCCGATGAGGTTAACCATGACCTGTATCTGCAAGGCGCGGATCTGGCTGCGGTACAAGACGGCGCCCTGGCAAATGAAACGCACTTTATTTTGCGTGGCTGTGTGGTAACCAGTTTCTCTCAGAATGGTAACGACGGCGACCAAACAAACGACTGTAAAGACGTCGACATTAACCTGGAGCGCGAGAGTGCAAACGCCGTTACCGCGGCAAGTAATACCTCATTTAAAAAGAACCAAAAGCGTAAACCGGGTAACTCCCGCATTGCCATTGAATCTGAAATGGATGTCGACAACACGTTAAGCCGCAATGGTATTTTAAGCCGTGCCAGCGGAGAAGTTGCACTACGCGGTAAGATTGGTAAAAGCTTTGATTTGACAATTGCTGAAGCCATCGCTGAAGCCATAGTGACCAAAGATCAGTCATCTTACTTTCACCAAATTAAAGCCTTCAACAAAGTGGTGGCCGGCGATACCAAAGAAAGCAAAGAACACCTGAAACTGAAAAATGAATTTAAGCAGGATAAAAGCCAGGAAGTGGCCAGCGTAGGCTTTGGCTTTGGCCCGGTGCGGCTGGGTTTTAAAATCAGTGCCGGTGGCCGCGTGGGTATTGACGTTGATGATGACATGGATCTGCTGATTGACCTGGCTGAGTGTCAGCTGTTGCTGGTATCTGCAGAAGTAGTTAACACTTGCGGTTACCTTACCCGTACCGTGGCGCCAAACTTCAGTTTTACCGGCCGTATCTTTGGTGGTCTGGATTTACGCATCGTTAAAGCCGGTGTTGATGCCAACTTACGCTTTCTGGAGAACAAGTTTCCATTAACAGGGGTGTTAAGTTTTGGCCTGACCGACGATGACCGTATTTTAGTGCGCGGTGATGTGACGCTGGACCACACTCTGCAGACCATCAGTGGCAAAGTTAAGCTGGTTGGTACCATTAAAGTGTTCCGTTTCCGCCGCAGCAAATCCGTTACGCTGGTCAGTTTCTCGTCTAAACCTGTTACGCAAAACCTGTTAACACGCAGTACCGGAGGCACGCTGGAATTACTGTAGTACCGGCGCGGGCGTTGAACAGAAGAGGCATTGAATATGACAGGTTTGAAGATTAAAACAATATCGTTATTCGCCGCAGCTGCCGCTGTTGTTGTGGTGGTAGTAGCGTTCAACCCGTGGCGGGGCTCCGGCTCTGCGCAGGCAGATCTTGCCGCAGGTGCTGAGCAGGCGGCAAGTTGCCGCCTGATTCCCGGCCAGACTGCGGCGTTCCGCTTTAGCTCAACGGTTACCGCAGAGGGGCAAAGTGATACCTTTGAGGGTGTGATGAGCTGGCAGGTTGAAGCGCTTAACGCCAGTGTTGCGCGGGTGCGGGCAAGTTTCAGCAAGGTGAGCCTCAGCCAGGATATGACGTTACCCGCAGAGCGGGCGGCATCGCCGCAAGGCTTGCCGTTTTTTCTGCAAGTGGACAGCAACTGCGGCATTAGCGGTACTGCCTTTGCACCGCAATGGCAGCCGAAAAGCCGTTTGTTGGTTGCCACCCAACTGGATAATTTCACCTTTGTGCTGCCGCAAGCCGGGGCAACGCAATGGCAGAGTGCTGCGTTAGACGGGCTGGGCGATTATACCGCGCGCTTTAGTGTGCTTAGCCAGGCACCGCTGCAAATTCAGCGGCACAAAACTGATCATCTGATACGCGGTGCCGCCGATAGTTTTGGTATTAAGATCGCGGTGCATAAATCGCAAGCCACTGCCATGTTTAACCCGTTACAACCGTTGTGGTGGCAAGCTATCCGTGGTGAAGAAATTGTTAGCTTACAGGTTGCCGGCCAGCCGGAAGTGATGATGCAGCAACGTTTTTCATTGCAGCGCGATGACCAACTGTTTGCTGCTGTACCGCAAGCAGACCGGGCGTTAGCTGAAAAATCCACCCCTTATGATTTGGCACCGGAATTTGACGAGCTTATAACACAGCAGCAAAGTTACACTGAAGCTTATACTGCCTTTGTCAGTGCGATCACAGAGAAGCCGCCGCGTTATTTCGATGCGGCGCTTGAAATGGCCGCCTGGTTGAAAAAACACCCTGAAGACGTTGACTTGTTAGTGGCAGAGCTGCGCGGGCAAATGGTTGATGATGCCAGGCCGACAGCGTTTTTAGCGCTGCAGTTATCTGGCCTGAACAACGCCCGCGAAGCGCTGTCAGACATGGTGTTTGACGCTACGATGAGCCAGGGAGACCAATCCAGAGCGGCTTCCGCCCTGGCTGATCTTGGCACGCCCCGGCAGGACGTCGCCGAGCTGCTGCTTGCGCGCGCGGCGATCAAAGATATTGCCGGTAATGCCAGCTTGTTGGGCGCCGGCAGTATGGTTGACCGCTCAGATGACCCGGCCTTACGCCAGTACATTATGCAGTCGCTGCAACAGCAGCTCGCCGACACTGCCGACCAAAGTGAGCGGCTGATCTTAATTGACAGCATGGGCAATACCGGCGACGCCGCCTTTGTCGATGTATTAAGCCAGGAGCTTAGCGCGCAGTCGGTAGCAACCCGTCGCCGGGCTGCGGATGCCATATCGCGTTTACCGGCAGAGCAAGCGCGGCCTGCATTACTGGACGCGCTGGTGCTGGAAAGCGATCCGCAGGTGAGCACGGCCTTGATCGATGCATTAAAACATGCCGGTGCTACCTCACCGGAACTGGTGGAGGTGCTGGAAAAGCGCATCAGCTCGTCAGATGCCAATCAACGTGCCGCTACTATTGATTTATTGGGGGCGCAACAAACTGAAAGGGCCCAACAACTGCTGATTGCGCAATATAAACGCGAAACCGATGCGCGGATTAAAATGCAGATTGGCCGCTATGTGCCGGCAAAGGCATTAAGGTGAAAACGTCGTCAGCCTTTTTCTGTGCAGTTATTGCAGCCGCTCTTGCCGGCTGCAATAGCGAACACAGCGATGAGCAACCGCTTTGGACGCCGCTGGCATCGGTCACTGTAGATAGCGGCTCGGGTACTACTGCTGCGGTGGAAGTACCGCTGCATAACTTGCGCCGTGCTCTTCGGGTTAGCGCACAGCCGCAAGGCTGTTTGCAGGTGTCCTCTGCTATCAGTGTCAGCGGCGGCCAGCTGGTTGCCAACCCCGCAGTCTCTGACGCTAATACCTGGCGCACCACTAAGCTGTATCAGGCCGGTTTGTTGGTGTTAGAGGGCGTAGCCTCAGAGTTGACTCATATTAGTTTTGCCGCTGTGGCGTGCGATGCTTCTGTTAGCGGTATGCAGCCAACCAGCGTCAGGGTGGAATCCCGCTTATCCGAACTACCCACTAACCCGGGGCTTAAACTACGGCTGTTGTTAAGCCAGACAATAAGCGCTGAGTTGGATACAGAATTATTGGCGCAATTGATCGGTTTTGAATTGCAGCTGGATATCGCCATTACGGATGTGGCAGTTATCGCCGATACCGATCTGGTTATGCAGCATCAGGCGGATTTCTCACCGTTAGCCGCTATATTGGCATCGCAGCCGGCCAAAGCGGAAGACATTATTGATGTGGTTATCGGGCCCTGCCTGCTGCAGCAAACACCGTTTGGCCGGCAACAGTTAGCAGGCTTTACGCCGCGAATTCCCGGTGGCGCAGGGCCTGCCGACGGCGTTTTTGTTGCCCGTACCAATTGTGGCTTTGCCGCTGCATCAGCTGGCAGCGTTAACGAATTAGCGCGCCTGGCTGCCCATGAAATCGGCCATTATCTCGGGTTGGCGCATCCGGAAGAAGCGGATGGCAGCGAAGATGACTTAGCCAGCACCAACAGCCATAATTTAATGCACCGCGTTCCGTTAGCCGCCACGGCCAGCGGGCTTACGTTTGAGCAACGCGAACGAATACTGGCGCATCCTTTTGTTACAGAGCTGTAGTTCGCTTAAGTTACAACACCGACAATTTACTGTTAGTTAAGTCAGTTACCAACATATGGCCCGGGCTGTGGGTAATACAAAAATCCACGCCGGCATTGGCTATCGCCACTTGGGGCGTAACACCGCAAGCCCAGAATACCGGCACTTCGCCCGGCTTTATCGTTACCGCATCACCAAAATCCGGCTTGCTAATATCATTAATGCCAATAGCGGCCGGGTCGCCAAAATGTACCGGTGCGCCGTGTACCTGTGGAAAGCGCGAGCAAATTTGGATTGCGCGGATTGCATCAGCCGGCTTCATTGGCCGCATACTGACTACCATACCGCCATGAAATACGCCGGCTGGGGTGCAAGCGATATTGGTGCGGTACATTGGTACGTTTACTTTTTCTGTGATATTGCGAATTTCCAGGCCATCGGCCAGCAAGGATTCTTCAAACGAGAACGAGCAGCCGATTAAAAAGGTGACTAGATCGTCGCGCCAGTATTCACGCACATCGGTTACTTCATCTGTGAGCCGGCCGTTGCGAAAAATGCGGTATTTAGGCAAATCGCTGCGGATATCCAGGTCTTTCGCCAATGCTGGCATATCAATGGCGCCTGGTGTTGCTGCCATACCCAGCAACGGGCAGGGCTTGGGGTTAAAGTGGCAAAACTGCAGAAAATCCGCCGCGTACTGCTTGGGTAATATCGCCATATTGGCCTGGACAAAACCCGGCGCAAACCCCGAGGTATTGCCGCTAAAGGTACCACTGCGACACTGCTGGCGTAACTGGTAAGGCGTAAGCACTGACATAAACCACTCCGGGCAATAAAGAATTAAAACCAGTGTACTGCAGTGATCAGTGTTGCAACAGAGGGCTGCGATAGCTTAAAGCGATAATGCGTTCTGCGGGCAGATAAACCAAGCTCAGGCATTACCATAAATCTCTTTATTCGCCAGCCAGCGTTTGATCAGTTGCAGGCTGGCGTGCTGGTTATGCTGCCATAACTGGCTGGCAATTTGCTGTGCTTGTGGCAATAGGTCGGCGTCGCGGCTTAGATCAGCAATTTTAAACTGCAGCAGGCCGGTTTGCCGGGTGCCGAGCAGTTCGCCCGGGCCGCGAATTTCCAGGTCACGCTGGGCGATAACAAAACCATCGTTACTGTCGCGCAGTACGCTAAGCCGCGATTGGGCGGTGCGGGACAGTGGCGCATGATACAGCAATACACAGTGCGAAGCGGTGCTGCCACGGCCAACGCGGCCGCGCAACTGGTGCAACTGGGCCAGGCCAAGCCGCTCGGGGTTTTCAATAATCATTAAACTGGCGTTGGGTACATCTACGCCCACTTCAATTACCGTAGTGGCGACCAGTAAGTCAAGCTCGCCACTGCTGAACTGCTGCATGACCTGCTGCTTTTCTGCCGCTTTTAACCGGCCATGCACCAGGCCGATTTTCAACTCTGGTAGTGCTTGCTGCAAATTCAGCATGCTGTCTTCTGCTGCCTGACATTGCAGCGTTTCAGACTCTTCAATTAAGGTACATACCCAGTACGCCTGACGCTGTTCGCTTTGCACGGCGCTGCGTACCCGTTCAATGATGTCATCGCGTCGTGTATCCGGTATTGCCACTGTGGTTACCGGCGTACGGCCGGGCGGCAGCTCGTCAATAATCGACGTATCCAGATCAGCATAGGCGGTCATGGCTAAGGTGCGCGGTATCGGCGTGGCGGTCATCACCAACTGATGCGGATAACAGCCTGCAATACCGCCTTTTTCGCGCAGCGCTAAACGCTGGTGTACGCCAAAGCGGTGTTGCTCGTCGATAATAATCAGCGTTAAAGCATTAAATTCTACCTGCTGTTGAAACAACGCATGGGTACCTACCACCATTTGCGCACTGCCATCGGCAATAGCCGTAAGCGTAGTTTGCCGCGCCTTACCCTTGGTTTTACCGCCAAGCCAGGCGACATTAATACCCAACGGAGTGAACCAGCGGGCAAAGTTAGCCGCGTGTTGCTCAGCCAGCAGTTCAGTGGGCGCCATTAACGCCACCTGATAACCATTGCCAATGGCGGTAAGGGCCGACAGCGCCGCTACCAGGGTTTTGCCCGAGCCAACATCGCCCTGTACCAGGCGTAGCATTGGCAGGGTTTGGCTTAAGTCGTGGCGTATTTCGTCGGTTACCCGCTGTTGGGCCTTAGTGGGCGAAAACGGCAGCGCGGCTAAAAAACGCTGTTGCAGCTGCGGATCTATTTGCAGCGCTATGGCTTGTTGCTGCTGGCTTTGGCTGCGCAGTTTGTACATGCTCAGCTGCTGCGCGACCAATTCTTCCATAATCAGCCGCTGCTGCGCCGGGTGTTTACCCAATTCCAGCAGTTGCAGGCTGGCATCCGGCGGCGGCCGGTGAATATAGGTTAAGGCTTCAGTCAACGACCAGGGCTGGCGCAGCAGGTCGGCGCTTAAGTATTCATCCGGCGGGCTGCGTTGCAAGTACTGCAGTGCAGCGTCGGTCAGATTACGCCAGGTGGCCTGGCGCAGGCCCTCAGTGGTGGGGTAAATCGGCGTTAAGGTTTCGCTGACTTCGGTCAGCAGTTCGTCGTTATGCACGCGGTACTCCGGGTGCAGCATTTCCAGCCCGCGCGGGCCGCGCTTGGCTTCACCGAAGCAGCGCAGCAGTACGCCCGGGGTAACGGCATTTTTTTGCGCCGCGCTAAAGTGAAAAAAGCGCAGGGTTAAATAGCCGCTACCGTCTTTAATTTTCACCAGCCAGCTGCGCCTTTTACCCAGTTGAATTTCGCTGCTGGTAACTTCGCCCAGCACAGTACCGTGCATCAGTGGCATCAGATCGGCAATGGCATAAATACGGGTGCGGTCTTCGTAGCGCAGCGGCAGGTGAAATAGAATGTCCTGTAAGCTGAAAATGCCAAGCTTGTGCAGGCGCTCTGTTACTTTGGCGCCAACACCTTTAATTGAGGTAACGGCCAAAGCCGCCAGGGGCGCAAACTCTGCCATCAGTTCTGCGGTCGCAGTGGCGGCAGTAACAGGCTTTGGGCAATGGCCTGATCATACAAGCGTGCTACTGTGCCGTCGGCCACCATGTCGGCCAGGTGTTTGCGCAGCAGTGGCTCCAGCGCCGCGTGTTTACTGGTACGGGACAGTGCAATATGAATGTAGCCGCTGTTATGCCGGCTTAAATCCAGCGCCGCAATACGAAAACGCTGGCGATAACTGCTGGTGTTATTGATGGCATCTGAGGTGCTGACAGTGGGCGAGATCAAGGCATCGACGCGGCCGCGCAGCAGCATTTCCAACCCGGCTTCTATCGAATCTACCGTTACGGTTTGGCGCGGATGTTGTTGGATAAACGCCATCACGCTGGGGGAATACAAATAGCTGCGGATACTGACCAGGGTTAGATGCCGCAGTTGCGCTTCGGTGTCGATATTACGGCTGTCGTTGTAACGTAAAAACAGGCTTTCCGGCACGCTTTTATTGTATGGCAGCATAAACATAATGCTGTTGCGCTCGTCGCTGAATTTCAGGTTCGACATTAAATCGACCTTGCCTTCGGCCATCAGACGCAAACAGCGCGCTGTGGGGGTACGCGGGGCAAAACTCAGGCTGAAACCGGCGCGCTTGGCCAGTTCACGCATTAAGTCGACCGATGGGCCATAAGGCTCGCTGTTGTCTTCGTAATGATGAAAACGGGAAAAATGATCAAGGCACCACACCAGCTCGGGTTGCGCAGCCACCGGCTCTTCCGCTATCAGCGGGTTGCTGATAAGCAACGCGCTGGCCAGAAGAGTCTGTAATAGCCGGGTTAGTGCCATAGTAACCTCAGTGCGTTGACGGTACTTCCATCACACCGTCAATTTCTATCTGACTGGCGCGTGGCAGCGCCGATACCTGCACCGCAGCACGGGCCGGGTAGGGCTCGGCAAAGTATTGGCTCATAATGTCATTGACCACTGCAAACTGGCCAAGATCGGTAAGGAAAATATTCACCTTTACCATGTCATTTAAACTGCCGCCGGCCGCATCACATACTGCTGCCAGGTTTTTAAACACCTGATGGGTTTGGGCGGCAAAATCGTCTGACACCAATTGCATAGTAGCCGGCACTAACGGGATTTGGCCGGATAAATATACCGTAGTACCAATTTTTACCGCCTGGCTGTAAGTACCGATAGCGGCCGGCGCATCAGCGGTACGGATAATCACTTTAGACATCTTGCTTATTTCCTTCTGTAAACTTTCTGCACATCCGGCATTACGCGGATTTTACGCATCACGTTGGCCAGCTGTATTCTGTCGCGTACCGACAGGGTAATTTTAATCACATATTCACCGGTGTCTCTGTCATCGGTGGCCAAATCCTGAATATTGGAATCCTGCGAGGCAATCAGCGTGGTCAGTTTAGCCAACACGCCCTGGCGGTTAACAATAAACACGCGGATATCGCAAAGGAACTGCTTATCGCCGGTTTTATCCCAGCGCACCGGGAAAAACTTACCAGGTTCTTTATCCCAGCCTTTGATATTACGGCAATCGGCGCGGTGGACGTTAAGGCCTTTGCCCGGGGTGGCATTGGCGACAATATCATCGCCCGGAATAGGCCGGCAACACTTGGCAAACGTCAGCAGCATGCCCTCAGAACCGATAATAAAGGCTTTGCTTTTCGGCATCGGGCCGGCGTCGTCTTTATGGCTGCTTTCGTCTGAATCAAATTCACCCAGTAAACGCCTCGCCACAGCGATGGCCAGCTGATTGCCGAGGCCAATTTCACTGCACAGCTCGTCCAGTGATTTTTGTTTGGTATTTTGCAGCACCTGTTCGATGCGCTCCGGCGCGATATCTTCCAGCTTTACTTCGCCCAGCGCCGAGCTCAGCAGACGTTTACCCAAGCCGATAGATTCATTTTGTTGCTGTTTTTTCAGGTAGTTACGAATACCCAAAATGGCACGGCTGGTAACCACATAGTTCAACCAGTTGGCGTTAGGTTTACCGCCAGGGCTGGTAACAATTTCTACCGTCTGGCCGGTTTCCAGTGGCTTATTCAGCGGGTAAGGCCGGCGGTCTACCCTGGCGCCTACGCAGCGGTTGCCGATATCGGTGTGCACGGCGTAAGCAAAATCTACTGCGGTGGCGCCAATCGGCAGCTCAACAATTTTACCTTTCGGCGAGAATACATACAGCTCGTCGGGGTACAGTTCCGATTTTACATTTTCGACAAACTCAGCGCTGTTGCCGGCATTTTGCTGCAGTTCCAGCAGGCTTTGCATCCAGCGCCGGGCGCGAATTTGCGCTGTGGTGTCCTGGTGCTGGCCATTGGCTTTATACATCCAGTGCGCGGCGATACCTTTGTCGGCCATTTCGTCCATTTCACGGGTGCGCATTTGTATTTCTACCGGGATACCGTGCGGGCCAATTAATGAGGTATGCAGCGACTGATAACCGTTTTGCTTCGGAATGGCGATATAGTCTTTAAAGCGGATCTCAATCGGCTTATACAGGTTATGCACCACACCCAGGGTGCGGTAGCAGTGATCGGTGCTGTCTACCACCACGCGAAAGGCGTAAATGTCCATCACATCGTTGAACATCAGCTCTTTGTTTTTCATCTTGCGGTAGATGCTGTACAGGTGCTTTTCGCGGCCGCTGACATCGGCATTAATACCGGCTTGCTCCAACCGGCCTAAAATTTCATGCTGAATTTTTTCCAGCAGCTCACGCCGGTTGCCGCGCGCTTGTTTTACGGCGGTAGATAAAGCGCGATAGCGCATAGGGTACAGTGCCTGAAAACCCCAGTCTTCCAGCTCGTTTTTAATATTATGAATACCGAGGCGGTTAGCAATAGGCGCGTACAGCTCGAGGGTTTCTTTGGCAATGCGGCGGCGTTTTTCCGGCCGCAGCGCGCCCAGGGTGCGCATATTATGGGTGCGATCGGCCAGTTTAATTAAAATAACGCGGATATCCTGCGTCATCGCCATAAACATTTTTTGCAGGTTGGTAACTTCAAATTCCTGATAGTCTTTGAATTTTACCTTGTCGAGTTTACTCACACCCTGCACCAGCTCGGCCACAGTGGCACCGAATAAAGCAGTTAAATCTTCTTTGCTTACCGGGGTATCTTCAATAACGTCATGCAGCAGCGCGGCCATTAAGGTTTCATGGTCCATGTGCATATCGGCCAGAATACTGCTTACAGCAACCGGATGGGTAATGTAGGGTTCGCCACTGGAGCGGGTTTGCGGCGCGTGCGCATCTCTTGCCACCACATAAGCCTGTTGCACTAAGGCAACCTGCTCCGGCGGCAAATAAGCACTGATTTGGTTTTTCAGACCTTCAAATAAATACACCTGTGCTCCCAAACTGCGACAGCAAACAAAACACGCCGTTAAGCGCGGGATTTATTATGAATATACGTCTATTTGTTACAGTTGCCAACGGCTAAAACGCCGCTGGCCTGTATACGGCGAGGGTTTTTAGTGGTCTGAACCGATAATCGCAGCTACAGCCGCCATTTCTGACGCTTCTTGCTGGATTTGGTCACGACGTTCCTGCTCGTCCAGAACTGAATTAGTGATAAAGCCTTTTTCAATTTCGCGCAGGGCAACAACAGTTGGCTTATCGTTTTCGATATCCACCAGCGGCTCTTTGCCTTCAACAGCTAACTGACGGGCACGGCGTGCGGCCACCAGGATTAAGTCAAAACGGTTACCAATTTTATCTACTGCATCTTGAACAGTTACGCGTGCCATTTACCACTCCAGTGTTCGGGCCATCACAAGACCGCATAGTTTACGCTAATTTGCTGTTTTCGCCAACAGTTGCTTAAGCAGGGCGCTGTGCTTGCTGGCCTGGCTGCCGTAGCCATTGCGTTGCGCCAACACAATACGCTCAAACTCGGTTAGAGCGCTGTCGAAATTATCGTTGATAATCAGGTATTCGTATTCATCGGCGTGGCTCATTTCGCTGTGCGCCTGTGCCATACGTTTGGCTATCACTTCACTTGAGTCCTGGCCGCGCTGGTTTAAACGTTGCTCAAGTTCAGCGAGGCTGGGAGGCAGAATAAAAATGCCTTTAGCCGATGGCGCTTGTTGGCGGATTTGCCGCGCTCCCTGCCAGTCGATATCCAAAAACACGTCAATGCCACGGCTTAAGCTGTCGCGAATCGTGCTTTTTGAGGTGCCGTAGTAGTTGCCGAACACTTCGGCCCATTCTAAAAACTCATCTTGGGCAATCAGCGCTTTAAACTGCTCCACACTGATAAAGTGGTAGTGCACGCCATCTTGCTCGCCCGGCCTGGGGGCGCGGGTGGTGTGCGATACGCTGACCTGCATATCGTGGTGGTTTTTTAACAGTGCCTGGATCAGGCTGGATTTACCGGCGCCGCTTGGCGCCGAAATAATAAACAGATTACCGGCAAGTTCCTGCATGGGGTTGACGCCTGAAAATAAAAGAATGCGGATTTTAGACGCTGTTGGTCGTTGCTGCAAATTCCTTTACTTCTGCTGTTTAGCTTTAACCGATAACGTCAGGGTAAAAGTTGCCATAGCTTCGTCGCCGTGCAAGCTTGGGCAGGTAACCACCACCGACACCGGCTTATTAATGCGCTCGCCACTGGCCAGCGATTCGTCAATCATGGCGTCAATAACGGCACCGTCATGGCTGGTAAAATGCACCGTGGCTTGTGGCCGTTTTAAAAATTGGCCCTGCACATCTTTAAAAGCGAAATTGGCATTAACACCACGGGCTTTGGCTTTACTGAACACTAAAAAAGCGCCGGCTAAATCGGCACCTATTGCTAAAGCGCCAAAGTAAATGCTGCCTAAATGGTTTTTGGTACGCCAGCTGTGCGGCATGGTTACTTCCAGCGTATTGCTGTCCATGCGCACAATTTTCGGTGCGCAAAAGCCAATCAGCGGAATATAGCGCCAGGCGAATAATTTTAAGCCCCAGTTGGCTTTAGCTAATGACATAGCCATAGCGTGGCTCCGGTTTTAATGGTTTGCCAGAGCTTACACTGGTACGACCATGTCAGCAAGCTGACCGTTGACGCAGGAAAAGCTACCTTTCGTCCGGTTTACGCTGTCTTAGTGAAAGCACGCTATAGTAACGTAAACATATTGTTTAATTTTCGGAGTTGCTGCTGGTCGTGTGCAGACAAATATTGCTATTGTTGTTAGCGCTGTTATTTGCGGGCTGCGGCTTTCATCTGCAGGCATTGGTGTTATCGCAACACGACTATTTATATCGGGTTTGGTCGGTTGAAGCCGGCTTACCGCAAATTTCTGTTACCGCCATAGTGCAGGATCAGCAAGGCTTTCTCTGGTTGGGCACGCAAAACGGCCTGGCGCGGTTCGACGGCCATCAATTTACTGTGTTTAACACCGCCAATACTGCGGCCTTGTCATCTAACCTTATCACCGCTTTACATTTCGACGCACAGCAACGGCTGTGGATAGGCACTGCCAACGGGCTAATGTTGCGCGATGACGGGCAGTTCAGCCGGCTGGATCTGGCCAGCCCGTTGCAGGGGGCTGTGTCCGGTTTTGCCGAGCGTGCCGACGGCAGCATGCTGGTGGGGGCCGACAGGTTGTATCAGTGGCAACAGCAGCAGTTGCAGCCGGTGGCTGAGCATAAGGGGCAGGTGTTTCAGTTGTATCAGCAGCAGGACCGGGTATGGATTGGCGGCCAGCATGGTTTTGCCGTGTTATCCGACGAGGGCTACCAGTGGGTGGCGGCGCCGCAGGATTTGCCGGCGCTGCAAATGACCGAAATTGCCCGTGTTGGCAGCACCTTGTACCTGGGCACTAACCAGGGGTTATACAGCTGGCAGGATGGCCTGTGGCAGCAATTGCCACTGCCGGGCCAGCCGGCGGACAGCCGCATAGAATTGCTGTATCAAGACCCGCAACAGCAACTGTGGGTAACCGGTTACGGCAGCGTATACCAACTGGAGCATGGGCAATTGCTGGCGGCCGATTTTGTTCGCGGCGAAGGCGATGGTTTTGTCTGGATTGAAAGTATGCTGCAGGACCAGCATCAAAACCTGTGGCTGGGCAGCCGATCGCACGGCTTAAAGCGGCTGCGTAAAGCGGTGACACAGCGTTTCAGTACTGAGGCCGGCTTGCCGGATCCTTATACCTGGGCAGTGCAACCCTGGCGTCAGCATATGTTGGTGGGAACCAGCAAGGGGCTGGCACTGCTGCAGCACGGCCAATACCAGGTATTGACGGCTAATCAGCAGTTACCGGATGCTTTTGTCTACAGTATGTTGTTGGACAGCCGGCGGCACTTGTGGGTAGGCACCCGTGCGGGCCTGAGCCGGCTGGATGCAGACAGCCTGGCCTGGCAGCGTAACTACGACAGTATTTCCTCCTTGCTGGTAACTACGTTAGCTGAAGAAGGCGAGCGTATTTGGGTGGGTACTAACGGCGGTTTGTTCTATTTACAGCAAGATGGCTTGCAGCAAGACGGGGCACAGCAGGATGAGTTGCAGCAGCAGGGGCTGCCGGAGGCCCTGTTGCGGGCCCGCGTGCGTATAGTGCTGCCCGACAGCGCCGGCCGTTTGTGGGTAGGCACAGAGAACGGCTTGTATTTACGCACAGAACACGGTTTTAACCGCTTGGATGATATGCCGCTGTCGGGCAGTTTTATCAGTACCATTACTGAATTTGCTGACGGCAATATTCTGGTCGGCAGTTTTGATCAGGGCTTTGTGTTGGGGCAGCCGGGCAACTGGCGGCGCTTTAATCAACAAAATGGCTTGCCAGGCAATGGTGTGATGCATGCGGCGCAGGTAGAGCAACATTTATTGATCAGTAATTTTCAGGGCTTTTACCGCGTCGATTATGCGGCTTTATCGCGGGGTAAAGTAGATAAGCTATATATGTTGGTGGACGACAGAAGGCCGGAAGCGGCCACTGATTCGCATCGTTGCTGCAACGGCGCCGGCAGCAGTAAAGGCGCTGTGCATCAGGGGCGTGTCTGGTACCCTACGCTGCATGGCGTAGTAACCTTACCTTTGCAACAGTTGCTGCATCATGCGCCGCTGCCGGCACCGGTGATCAAAAGCCTGACCACGCAGGGGCAACAATATAGTGATGCCAACGTTGTGGTGGATGCAGCGCAACGTGACTGGCATTTTCGCTTTACCGCGCCTTACTATGTGCAGTCTTCCTCGCTGCAGTTGCGCTATCAGTTACAGGGTTATGAAACCGATTGGGTAGAAGGCGGCAACCGGCGTGAGGCGTTTTACACTAACCTGCCACCAGGCAAGTACCAGTTTCGCGTGCAGGTGCGCCAATCGGCTGATTACCGCTGGAGCGACGCCGCGCTGATGGATATCCGGCTGCCGTCTTACTGGTATGAAACGCTGTTAGCCAAAGCGCTGCTGGCAGTGCTGGTGCTGCTGTCACTTTGGGCCCTGTATCGCTGGCGCTTGTCCGCGCTGGCCCGCGCCGGCCAGGCACTGGAGCTGCAGGTGGCTCAACGCACAGCAGAACTGCATCTGGCGAATGAAAAACTGCAACAGTTAAGCATGCAAGATGCGTTGACCGGCCTGCATAACCGGCATTACCTCGACAGCAATATTGAACGGATCTTATCGCGTACAGCCCGCCGCGGTGGGCTGCTGACACTGGCGTTGCTGGATTTGGACCATTTTAAAAGCATTAATGACAAGTTGGGGCATCAGGCCGGCGACGCAATATTGCAGCAATTGGCAGATATTGTCAGACAAAGCAGCCGCAGCGCCGATCATTTAATCCGTTGGGGTGGTGAGGAGTTTTTGTTGATCCTCGAACACAACGAGGATGTTCCCGGCACACTGCAGCGCTTGCTGCAGGCAATTAAGCAATATGACTGGCAGCAGTTACAGTTAAGCCAGGCCCTGACCTGTTCTGTTGGCGCAGTTAGTTTCAGTGCAGACGCCAACTGGCAGCAGCAACTGCAATGGGCAGATCAGGCGTTGTATTGGGTTAAGCAGCATGGCCGCGACGGTTATTTGTTGCTGCTGGAGGGGCAAAGTTTGCCGGACAACACTGAGCTGGCAGTATTACTGCGGGAGGGCACTGTGCCGGTACACAGCGATAAACTGCCGGTGGTTGACTGAATGCATTTTGCGGCACGTCACGGATTTGGGTATAGTCCGCTTTCAGATTAACAGGGCCGGAGAGTGAAATGGATACACTGGGTGCAGTCACATTAGTCAGAAGTGTGTCAGAGCAGCGCTGTGCGGTAACCCTGGTAACCACCCTGGTGAATTGGCTAAGTTACAATGGTTTGGGCGTAGACCATGCCCAGCGCCCGGCAAAATTACGCGATGCCTTAGACACTAATCCAAAGCATGCCGCTGCTATCAGCGAGGTGCTGTTTAACTGGCTGGGCGAGGTGAATATTTACCCCGCGCTGGTAAATCTGGGCATTTTTTCCCGCCGTGGTTTCTTTCGTGAAATGGCCTCGCGTTTATATGAGCGGTTAAATCCGGCACCGCGCGATCAGAACGATTTTAAAGATGTATTGGTGCAAATCTTTAACGGCAAACCGGAAGCGCTGTGGTTACAGGACAGCGGTACTGATGCCATGTTGGGTTGTTTTGATGCCCTGGCCGCCAATTGTGACGCTGCCACCCTGCGCAAAATGCAGGGCCATTTTCGCGAAGAAAGCCTGTATGCGCTGGAAATGCTGGCCATTTGGGTCGCGGCTGAGGAGATTGAACCGGATTTAATGCGCCTCGACCGGCGCTTAACCAGCTTAGACTCGCCCTTTATTGCCCTAAGCCGCGAAATGAACCTGTTTGTTGAAAGTGGCAAGCAGCAACTGGTTAATCCGGAGCTGGCGCTGCACGATACCGCGCATTTAGCTGTGATGATGCAGCAATCCCGCGAGCAGGTAGAGCGCTTGCGCCGCCGTGGCGCCGGGGTGGGTAGCTCTGTGGCCGTGGCGCATTTGCTCGAGCGGTTGGAGCAAACCCTGGACCGGATAGACTTGCTGGTTGATATGCTAACCAGCGAACCGGCCGTGCAGCGGCAAAAGATATTTAGTTTATTCAGTATTCTTATTCAGGCCAGCACCGAGCAAAACAGTATCAGTGCGCTGTGGCGCAGCAGCACTCAGATGTTGTCAAAAAGCATTACGGTAAACAAAAGCGGCCACGGCGAACATTATATTACCCGTGACAAAACGCAGTTTTTCGCCCTGATGCGCTCAGCCGCCGGGGCCGGGGTGATTATTGCGTTAATGGCGCTGCTGAAAATTTACATTGAGAGTTTAGGTTTAGCGGCGTTTCAGCGCGCGGTGTTATCCAGTTTAAACTACGGCCTGGGCTTTGTGCTGGTGCATATGCTGCACTTTACCATTGCCACCAAACAACCGGCGATGACCGCCGCCAGCTTTGCACAGGAAGTAGAACGCGGCGAAAACGGCAAGGCGGTAAACCGTAAACTGGCCGGGCTGTTAATCGACGTAAACCGCTCACAATGGGCAGCGGTGTGGGGCAACGTTAGCAGCGCCATTGTGCTGGCGGCCTGTATTGCGCTGGCAGTGTGGTTTATCCGCGGCACGCCACTGTTAAGCGCAGAGGTGGTGGCGTATCAGCTGCATGCAATATCGCCGCTGGCCGGCTTGGCGTTAATGTACGCCGCTATTGCCGGTATCTGGCTGTTTTGTGCCGGTATTATCGCCGGCTTCTTTGATAACCGCGCCAACTGTCTGGAACTGCGGCTGCGTTTATTTCACCACCCGTTGCTGAAAAAGCTGCTGCGCGATGCGCCGCGGCAAAAGTTGGCCGACTATGTCCACGACAACTACGGCGCCCTGGCGGGCAACTTTTTCTTTGGTGTGCTGCTGGGCATGACCGGCTATATCGGCTATTTAACCGGCCTGCCATTGGATATCCGCCATGTGGCGTTCTCGTCGGCCAACCTGGGTTACAGTGCGGTAAGCGGCGAAATAGGTGTGTTCAGCTTCTTATTGCATCTGGTGTTTGTGCTGTTAATCGGCTTTGTTAATCTTTGGGTTAGTTTTACCCTGGCGCTAACGGTGGCCCTGCGCGCCCGCGGTACCCGTATCAGCCGCTTACCGCTGCTGTTAAAAAGCCTGTGGGAGCAGGCCAAACAGCAGCCGCTAAACCTGTTCTTCCCGGTTAATGCCATTAAGCAGGCTATGGCGGAAGAGGGCGTAAAAGCGGAAACAAAAGCTGACAAGGCCATGGCACAAGACAAGTAGCAGCCGGTCGTATTACGCCATTGGCGGCCTGTGGTAAAATGGCCGCCTTTATTGGCGTATTCCGGAGTCTGTAGTGTCAGCATTAGCAAGTTTATATCCACAACCGTTATGGCAATGGTTCGCACAAATTTGCGCCATCCCGCACCCGTCCAAGCACGAGCAAGCCCTGAGCCAACATATTCAGGCCTGGGCGCGCGACAAAGGTTTAAGCGTACTGGAAGATAAAGTCGGTAATCTGATTATTAAAAAGCCGGCGACAGTGGGCTTTGAAAACCGTAAAACCGTGGTTATTCAGGCGCACCTGGATATGGTGCCGCAGAAAAATGCCGACAAAGTACATGATTTTACCAAAGACCCGATTGAAGCTTATGTTGACGGCGATTGGGTAACAGCCAACGGTACTACTTTAGGCGCCGATAACGGCATTGGTATGGCTTCGGCCCTGGCGATTCTGGGTAGTGATGAGATTAAACACGGCCCGTTGGAAGTGCTGCTAACAGTAGATGAAGAAGCCGGCATGACCGGTGCCTTTGGCGTAGAGCCCGGCATGCTGGAAGCCGAAATTCTGATCAATACCGACTCGGAGCAGGAAGGCGAAATTTACATGGGCTGCGCCGGTGGCGTCGATGCGGAGTTTACCGTACCGGCACACTGGCAGGCGCCTGCGAGCGGCGTAACAGCGTTTACGTTAAGTTTAACCGGGTTAAAGGGCGGCCACTCCGGCGTAAATATTCACCTGGGTCGTGGTAATGCCAATAAATTGCTGGCGCGCTTTTTAGCCGACAAAGCCACAGCGCTGCAGTTGGCGGTAGCGGCGTTTAACGGCGGCTCATTGCGCAATGCTATTCCGCGCGAAGCCAGTGTTACCTTAACGGTACCGGCGGCAAAGCTGGCGTTGTTGCAACAGGCGGTAGCAGAGTTTGCAGCGCTGTTGCAGTTTGAACTGGCTGCGGTGGAGCCGGCATTAAAGCTAAGCCTGGCTGAAGTAGCGACACCGGCGCAGGTACTTAGCGCCAACGCGCAAAGCACCCTTATCAATCTGCTAAATGTCTGCCCTAACGGCGTAATGCGTATGAGTGATGAAGTCGCCGGCGTTACCGAAACTTCGCTGAATATGGGCGTGATCACCACTAAAGATAACAGCGTGCAGGTTTTGTGTTTAATCCGCTCGTTAATCGACAGCGGCCGCGAGCAAATTGAAGGCATGCTAAGTTCACTGGCGCAATTAGCCGGCGCAGAGGTGAAATTCAGCGGGGCATACCCTGGCTGGAAACCCAACCCGGACTCGCCGGTAATGGCGATAGTACGCGATACCTATCAGGATATTTACAACAAAGAGCCGGTAATCATGGTGATCCACGCCGGCCTGGAGTGCGGCCTGTTTAAAAAGCCGTACCCGGAGATGGATATGGTGTCGATAGGCCCCACCATCCGCTTCCCGCACGGCCCGGATGAAATGGTCAATATCACCACCGTAGGCCAATACTGGCAACTGCTGTTAGCCGTATTGGAGCGCATTCCACAGCGCGGTTAAGTAAGCCGATACAGACTAAAGCCCCGGATTCGGGGCTTTTTTTATATCTGTTTATCCCTGCGACAGTGTAAGCAAGGATTACTAAGTTATTGTCAGTCGCCATCTTCCCAAGTACTGTGTTAAACATTAAATTTACAAAAGCAGAAAGCGTAGCAATAACCCGGAGAAATATACCAATGAGCGAAGATTTGATTAAAACACAAGGCCAGTGTCGCTGTGGGCAGGTAACATTTGCAGTATCGGCAAAACCTATGATCACTATGGCTTGCCATTGCACCGGCTGTCAGAAAATGACAGCCAGTGCTTTTAGCCTGAGTTCGTTATTTCCGGCTGAGGCTTTTACTGTTACAGCCGGTGAGCCTGTTATCGGCGGTTTGCATGGTGCTACACGGCACTATTTTTGTGGCCATTGTCTGAGTTGGCTGTTTACACGGCCTGAAGGCATGGATGCCTTTGTTAATGTACGCTCTGTCATGTTAGACGACGCTCAGCATTATCAGCCCTTTATTGAAACCTACACCGACGAAAAACTGCAGTGGGCCGCTACCGGAGCAAAGCACAGCTTTAGCAAGTTTCCCCCGCAAGAGTCGTTTCCGCAATTGCTTGCGGACTATGCAGCTCGTTAATGCGCGCGGATAAGCGTTACGCGCCTGTATGGATTGATTAGAAATGACGCAAATTAATACCAAATCGCAGTTCAAAGCAAAATTGCGCCGTCCGGCAGTGCCTGGCAGCGATACTCAGTGGGCTTTTGTTGTTTTGCCTAAGGAAGTCAGCGCCACGCTACCGCGACGCGGCAGGACGACGGTAGCAGGCACACTCAATGGCCACAGCTTTCAGGCTATGCTTGAGCCGGATGGTCAGTTAAGCCATTGGCTGCGCCTAGATCAGGAGTTGCTTGAGAACGCCGGCGCCGGCATCGGCGACATTGCCACGCTTGAAATTATGCCGCTGGAGCAAGAGCCGGAGCCTGAGCTGCCGGCTGACTTGCAAGCCGCGCTGGCGGCAGCTGCCGATGCCCTGGCCGTTTGGCATGACACCACAACGATAGCCCGCATAGACTGGATCCACTGGATTACGTCTGCCAAACAAGCCAAAACCCGGGCCCAGCGCATTAGCAACGCCTGTGACATGTTGGCCGGCGGCAAGCGGCGGGTTTGCTGTTTCGATCAATCCGGTTTCTACAGTAAAGCCTTCAGCGCCCCGAAAGAGACGGATTAAACCAGGCCAGCTGTTGCTTCGTGTTTAATCAGCTTTTTTGCTGCAGCAAATAATCCAACGCGCCGGTTACGGCGGCTACCTGGGCCTGGATACATTGCTCCGGCGTAGCGCTTGGGCTGTCGGGGTATACTTCTGTAGTGCTAACCAGCGGTGCATCGGTTACGCTGCCGCATAAACCTAAGCTGGCTTTGGCGTAGTTAATCACGCCAAACTGCGTGATTTTCTCGCCAATCAGCTCGCCATTTTCGTCGGCCTCTGCAATATGAGTAACTTTAGCCACGCTGTCGATAATGGCTTTTTGCAGCGCGGGGCAGGGGTGTTCGCTGTCATCTACCGTGTAGTAGCCATCGGGGATATTCCAGTTTTTGTTCACCGTGCCATCGCGTGCCGCTTTGGCCGGACGAAACTCGCTGTTATCCGAGTCTGTGGTTTCGTGCAGGTCAATATGCAGTGCGAACGAGGTATTCAGACCGGCCAAATACTGCTTTACCTGTTGTGCTTCTGTGGCTTTGCCGTCGGCGCCAAAGCTGCGGTTAGGATCAATCGCCTGCGGGTTCCAGCGATTGATGGTTTCATAACCCCAAGGGCTGATACAGGGCAGTACCAGGATATTCAGCTTATCGCTGTACGCTTTGGCCTTAGTTTGCAAAAAACGCAGCGCGCCATGCACGCCACTGGTTTCATAACCATGCACACCGCCGCTGACTAAAATGGTGGGCTTGCTGCTTTGCCAGTTACGGCTTTTTACCGCATACAGCGGGTAGGTTTTACCACACACTTGCTGATAGTCCAGCTTGCCATATTGCTCAACATAAAACTCGTTTTGCAGTGCTTCAATAGCCGGTAATACCTCGTCGCAGAAGCTGCGCTTTATCTGCTGTTCACTTAGCCACTGCGCCGTTTCTGCTGCACTCCAAGCCTGACCAACAGTGCCGATATGGTAAATAGTGTTCATTTGTATTCCTGTAATTAATGCTGCCGGGGGCAGTGTAAAACATGGCAGGAATATAACATTGCGGGCATGGTGGCGGCCAGAGCAGTTACCACCACTTTAGCCGCCACCGGCGTACAGTTTTAGCGGTTGATCACAAAATCAGCTTTGCTGCGGCGCACTTTTTTCAGGTTAACCAGCCAGTCGCCTTCAACCTCACGGTAGCCTAAAGGTAACAACAATACTGACTTCAGACCCAGCTCAGCCAGCCCCAGAATGGCGTCGACTTTTTCCGGTTCAAAGCCTTCCATCGGGGTGGCATCTACCTGCTGCTCTGCTGCTGCCAGCAAAGCAGAGCCTAAGCCGATATAAGCCTGGCGGGCGGCGTGTTCAAAGTTCTGCTCTGCCGGACGCTGCGGATAGTGGCTCAGCAGCTGTTGCCGGTAGGCTTCCCAGCCTTCATTTTTAAAGCCACGCTGTTCGTTAACTAAATCGAACATGCTGTTAATCCGCTCTGCGGTGTAATTATCCCAGGCCGCGAATACCAGTAAGTGCGAGCAATCGGTAACTTGCGACTGATTCCATGCCACGGGGCGGATTTGTTTTTTCAGTTCAGGGTCGGTAATTACCAATACCTGATAAGGCTGTAAACCACTGGAGCTGGCGCTTAAGCGGATGGCTTCTAAAATGTGCTCCAGCTTGTCTTCCGGTACGCTATTGTTGGCTTGCAGCTTTTTTGCAGCGTAACGCCAGTTCAGTAAATTGGTAATTTGTGCCATCTTAATTTCCACCTTGGTTTAATGTTTAGCTCATTTTGTACTCAGTGGTATATAAGTGCTTTCAGTCCGGGTTTCAAGAGCAAGCCGGGTATTTCTTACCTCTGCTACCAGCTTTTGCCCGGCGCCTTAGCACTGCCCAAACCGCCGCTCAGCACCAGTTGCAATGCCTCGGCCGGTTTCATATCAATGTTTCGGGTGCAGCTGCGCGGGATGATGATGGTATAGCCGCCGACGTTGTAAGCCATCGGAATAAATACCGCCAGTTGCTCTTCCTGCATCAGTGACGACATCCGATCATTCGGCTGGCCGCCGTGCTTGGTAACAATACCAATGAGCTCAATTTCTGAGCCGGGCAGTTTAACCATCACCACCGAGCCATCGGTGAAGTTTTTACCGGACATTACGTCGATAATATCCTGCAGCATGCCATACACTTGTTTGGTGCCGGGCAGCTTCATTAAAATTTTGCCCAGCACTTGCCACAGCCAGTTAAAGCCGGGCCAGCGCGAACTGTAACCAATGGCAATGCATACCAGTAAAAACCCCAGTATTGCCATACCCGGCAGGTACCATTCGCCCGGTAGTACCACTTGCAACACCGGCGTTAATACGGTTTCAACCGTCAACAGCAGCCAGCGCAGCAGCTCGATAGTGATAACCAACGGCAGCACAATCACCAGGCCTTTCAGTAAGCTTTTAACAATGATTTTCATAAGGTTCTTTTACGGCTTAGCGCTGTTTAGTGCATGAATAGCAAAACTGCCTAACCAGTGGCCGCCTTCGTAGCTGTCGCCAATCAGGTTAGGGTAGGAATAGGCCAGATGCTGATCCGCAACCTTACGCAAATGCGCATATTGCGGGTACTGCTTTGCCAGTGCGTACAGGTTCCAGCCGCGGCTGAAGTTTAGCCCATCTAAGTGCACCAGTTTGCCGTCGGTTCTGTCAGCCACTTTGCCCACTGCCAGGCTAAAATCCGGCCCGGCTAACTGTGGCATAAAGGCGTTCAGCCAGGGTAAAAACTGTTCTGCCGGTAAAATACGCTGCATCAGGCCGATTTCTTCCAGGCAGGGCGAGATAAAGTCATAACCGCTGGGTTCCCAGTTAATCGGGCAGTTTTTATCCTGCAAAAAGTAGTCTTTTGCGCGCTGCGCAATAAGTTGCTGCAACGCCGTGTGCCGGCGGTTTACGGCATAGTCGTATGCGAAGCTTAAACCAAAGGCGGTATTGGTATGCTCGCCCACCCGTACCGGATACAGCAGGCGCGGTAAGAAGCTGATATAGCGCTGTACCAACAAATCCGCCAGCGGCTGCAAGTTCGCTGCCAGCTGCTGCGCCAGCGGATCTGGCCAGCTATGCAGCTCGTCCGACAGTTTCAGCAACCAGGCCCAGCCGTAAGTGCGCTCGAACGAGGCATTAATGTCTTTGCTGAAAAACGCCACTTCCTGCGCCACCTTCTCAGCGGTTAAATTACGCTCTAGTAACGCTTTTACTTCTGCTGCCTGGGTTAAATCCGGGAACTGCCGTAATAAGGTAACCAGCGACCAGTAGCCATGGGCTGCGCTGTGCCAGTCGAAGCAGCCATAAAAAATCGGGTGCAGCTTTGATGGCTCCTGCAAGTCGGCAGCGCTACCCAGTACCACACCGGTTTTATACGGGTAGGGTGTTTCAACACAATGCAGTGGCAGGGTAACCAGTTTATTGGCTTCAGCCAGGTTCAATACCCGGCTGGTATCGGCGGCGTGCGTGGCCAGGCTGCAGGAAAACAACAGGGCGCTGCTTAACAGGGTGCGTAATTTCATCAGGTTACCTTATGCGTGACAGAGGATTATCTGCGGCTGGTGTTCAGATTAACGTAATTTATCCCGGCTGTCTGCGCCTTGCAGCCGCAGCTTAACGTGAATACAACGCACTGAACCGATCACGGTTGCGCCAACGCCGCTAACATGGATAATTTAGCCGACTTAAAACGACAATAACATCTTCCACGGAATCACTATGAACGCAAAATTTCTGTTAACGGCCGCTGCGCTGGGGCTAAGCTTTGCCGCCGCTGCCGATGAAGGCCAGTGGCAGCCGCATCAGCTGGCGCAATTACAAGCTGAACTCTCGGCCAAAGGCATCGATATTCCCGGTAAACAACTGGCTGATTTAAGCCAGTATCCGATGAGTGCTATTGTCAGCCTTGGCTATTGCTCGGCGTCTTTTGTCTCGCCTAATGGTCTGGTGGTGACTAACCATCACTGTGCTTACAACGCTATTCAGAATAACTCGACCAAAGATAACAATCTGATCGAGAAAGGCTTTTTAGCCAAAACGATGAGCGACGAGTTACCGGCCGGCGCCCAGGAACGCTTATATATTACTGAGTCGGTTACCGATGTGACGGCACAGGTATCCGGTGCCCTGGCGGCTGATCTGGCTGGCGCTGAGCGACATGAAGCCATTGAAGCCAACCGCAAAGCGCTGATTAAAAGCTGCGAGTCAGATGCTAACTACCGCTGCTCGGTAGTCAGTTTTCACCATGGCCTGGAGTATTTTCAAATCAAGCAATTGATGCTGCAGGATGTGCGGCTGGTGTATGCACCAAGCGAAGCAATAGGTAATTTCGGCGGCGATATCGATAACTTTGAATACCCGCGCCATACCGGCGATTACACCTTTTTGCGCGGCTATGTTGGCAAAGACGGTAAACCGGCGCCGTATGCGGCAGATAACGTGCCGTATCAAAGCACGCATTACTTAAAAGTAAACGCCAATGGCGTCCGGGCCGGTGACGGTATTTTGTTGGCCGGTTATCCGGGCCGTACCAGCCGCTATCGTTTGGCGGACGAAATAGCCTTTGCTGCCAGCTGGCAGTATCCGGCGCAGGTAAAAACCTATCAGCAGATCATCAATACTATTGATAGCTTAAGCGCCAAAGATGCTGATCTAAAAGTAAAATATGCCGCTACAGTAAAAAGCCTGAATAACCGGATGAAGAAACTGCAGGGCTTGCTTGACGGCTTTAAAGTGACTGATATTCACGCCATTAAACAACAGCAAGAAAAAGCATTGCTCGACTGGATTGGCCGTGATGCCAGCCGCAGCCAATATCAGCAAAGTATTGCTGAGCTGGCGCAGGTAATTAGCGCAGAGCAGGCGTATAGCCAGCAAACTTATTATTTTGACAATGCTAAACGCAGCGCTATGTTGCAAGCGGCCATGCAGCTGCATCGTTTGGCGATAGAGAGCCAGAAGCCGGACGCAGAGCGGGAAATGGGCTATCAGCAACGCGATTTAAGCATGATTGAAAGTCGTTTAACACGGTTGGAAAAAAGCTTTCATCCAAGCATGGATCTGGCTATCTGGTCGGAACAATTAGCTGAATATCTGGCCCGGCCTGATGCTGTACGGGTAAGCGAACTGGATGTTGCGCTGGGTTTAACGCCGGGGATGAGCCAAGCGCAAATCAGCGCTAAACTGGCCGGTTTATACCAGCAATCCGGTTTAACCAGCACTGCCGGCCGTAAAGCCTGGCTGGGTAAAACCCCGGCTGAATTTGCTCAAAGTGATGACCCCTTTATTAAAGTCGCGGTAGCGATTTATGCAAAAAACAAAGCGCTGGAGCTGCAAGAGAAAACCTTAAGCGGTAAATTATCGCAAGTGCGGCCGGGTTATATGCAGGCGATCATCGCTTACAACAAAACGCTGGGTAAACCGGTGTACCCCGATGCTAACAGCACGCTGCGGATTACTTACGGCAGCGTAGAGGGTTACCCGGCTAAAGATGGAGTGTATAAAACGCCGTTTACTTCAGTGAAAGGCTTAATTGCCAAGCGCCGGGATGCTTACCCGTTCAGCCTGCCGCAGGGCCTGGTGGATGCTTACAACAACGGCAATACCGACGGTTATTACTATGCCGATTTAGCCGCTAAACCACAGCAAAGCTGGCTGTGTCGTATTGCCGGTTGCCCGCAAGCTGAAGTGAAAGCCTTTAACTCGGTGCCGGTAAACTTTTTATCCAGTGCTGATACTACCGGCGGTAACTCGGGTTCGGCAGTAATGAACGGCAAAGGCGAGTTGGTGGGGCTGAATTTTGATTCCACTTACGAGTCCATCACTAAAGACTGGTACTTTAACCCGGAAATTACCCGAGCCATTCATGTCGATATCCGCTATGTGCTATGGCTGATGCAGTATGTTGACGGGGCGCAGAACTTACTCGATGAAATGGAGATTGTGCGTTAAAGCACTGGCACCGCAATAACAGCTCAAAGCAAAATGTAACACGGCAGCTGCATGGCTGCCGTTGTTTTACCCGGCCACCGGCGTATAACCGGCGGCCAGTTTATCCAGCGTGACCTCACCAAAGCGCTGCAATACCAGGGCTTCAGCCTCTTGTAATACATCGTCAATCGCCAGGTTTACCGCTTTTTCTATCGGGCAGTTATTGTGCTCGTCGGTTAAGCCAATAGTAAATAACGAGCTTTCGCTGAGTGAGCGGTGAATATCCAGCAAGGTGATCTTATGCAGTGGCTTGGCTAAGGTCCAGCCGCCGCCATGGCCTTTTACCGCGCTAACGTAGCCCTGTTCCCGCAGCAACGCCATGGTACGGCGCACTACTACCGGGTTAGTGTGCAGCATTAGCGCCAGTTGCTCTGAAGTAACGGCGTGTTGCAACTGGTGCAGATGCACCAGCACATGCAGCATGCGTGATAGACGGCTGTCTTTTCTCATTATTGACTCTGTTAGCGCCGGATTGGTGGCTATTCTAACGCAGTTTTAAGATACTTTTCATGTTACAAGAGTTGTTTTCGCTTTTTATGTAACTTATGATGTTTCGTAAGTTGGCTGTTTAACAGAAAAAGTGAGGTACTCAGATGATATGGGATGCAATAGTAGTGGGCGGCAGTTTTGCCGGTTTGTCTGCGGCAATGCAATTAGCGCGCGGCCAGCGCCAGGTGCTGCTGATTGATGCCGGTGAACCGCGTAACCGTTTTGCGGCGCAGTCGCATGGCTTTTTTGCTGCCGATGGCGCTGAACCTGGCGAGCTGCGCGGCCGCGCCTGGCAGCAGCTGATGGCGTATCCGACAGTACAGTTCAGGCAGAGCCGCGTTAACAGCGCAGAAAAGCTGGCCGGGGGGCATTTTAGCCTCGGCGATGAAACCGGCATGCACTATCAGGGCAAAGCCTTGATCCTGGCAACCGGGCTGACAGATACCTTGCCAACTATACCTGGTCTGGCACAGCGCTGGGGCAAATCGGTGATCCATTGCCCGTATTGCCATGGTTATGAATTTCGTCAGCAGCCTATAGCGGTAATTGCCACCGGTGAGGCGTCGGCACATCAGGCGGCGATATTGCCGGACTGGGGCCCGGTAACTTATTTCAGCCAGGGGCAGTTTATGCCGGATGCGGAGCAACTGGCACTGTTACAACGGCGTGGCGTAACACTGGAGCACACTGCCGTAACGGCGGTGGAAGGTGAAGGCTTGGATGTCAGCCATATGCTGTTGGCAGATGGCCGCCGTGTGCCGGCAAAAGTGGTATATGTGGCACCGAAAACAGCCTTCGGCCATACGCTGGCGCAACAGCTGGGCTGCGAGCTGGAGCAAGGCCCACTGGGCGCTTACATTAAAACTGATGCCATGCAGCACAGCTCGATAGCTGGTTTATTCGCCGCCGGTGATATGGCCAGCGCCATGCACAACGGCATGCTGGCGGCAGCGGCCGGGGTTAAAGCCGGTGCGGCGGCGCATCGTTTGCTGATGTTGGGTTGAAAGCTACTTAAGCCGTATCTGTTGCACGGCATTAGTGGCGTTTACACTCAGCGGCAGCCCGGGCACATCGGCTGCTGACAACAGGGTTTTATGCCATACCCGTAAGCTGTAGTCGCCCGGCGGTACGTCGTTTAACACCGCCAGGCCTTCGCTGTTACTGCGGCTGTAGTAGGGCGTGTCCAGCGCGACCACCCAGGCAATCATATGGTCGTGAATATTGCAGCCCAGCGCCGCTACGCCGCTTTGCTCAAATACTACCGGCTCGGTTGGCGTACCGACATACAGCTTTATTTCAAACGGCTTAACTGCTGAAAACGAATACACATGGTGGCGCACGGTATCTTCATTAGGGAAAGTTACCGCTGTGCCGCGGGGTATAACCAGCACTTCCGGAATAAAGGTAGTATTGCGCTGAATAATCTTAGCGGTGGCGGCAGGCGTTACTGCGGCTGAGGCGGCAGCAGATTCCAGAAATACCACCGCATCTGCTACCGGCTTACCACTGCTATTCTGTACCTGCACTTGTAATTGTGCTGCCGGTGTCTGCGGCGATAGCAGAAAAACGGCCGCTGTTAACAGCGCTCGCTGCAGTTTACGGCTCAATGGCGATACCTGCCAGCGGGCTACCATCGGCCAATATGCCGAGCTTTCTGGTGTTACCGCTGGCTAAATCTACCTGGTACAGTGTGCTGGCAGGCTCCGTGGTGGTGCTAACGGCGATAAGGCCGATATTGCTCAGATCAGAAATATCAAAGGAAACTTGTTGCAGCGCTGTCAGCCCCAGGCTGCCAACGGTAAACAGTTGCCCGGTATTGGGCGATACCGCCGGGCTGCTGCCCTCTACGCTACCCTGGGTCAGTAAGTTGCCACTGGCGTTGTCGATGGCGTAGTTAGTGGTGAGCTTGCTGTTCTGCTGGTTGTAAGTGTAAGCCGCCGCCGTGATGGCCGGGGTTTTGCCATAGTGTGAGTCGCCTTCAGCATACTGTAATGTCGGATCTGTTGAGGCCAGCTCACCTGTTACCGGGTGCAGGCGTAAGTTCTGGCCTTTGTCATTAACAACGCGGATGCGATCAGCTGCCGGATTAAAGTCAAAACCAAACTGGCCTTGCTGCAAGGTACCGGCCGGTAAAGGCACGCCTATGGCAGTTAACTCGCCACTGCCGGTGTTAATGCTGTACAGCCGGCCTTGATCAGACAACGCAAATAACACACCGTAAGCTACGCGGTAATCAATACCTTGCAGCGTTTCACCCTCCGCCAGGCCGGTAAGGACTTTTTGCTCCAGCACTTTATCCGCTGCAGACGGGTTTACTTTTATTAACTGGTTAGCCTGGTTGAGCAGCCACAGCACTTCATTGCCTTTCAGTTGTGGCATGCCCGCCGCACTAATGCCACTTGACAGCAGGCCGCTAAGTGCGACCAGGCCGGAGCCGAAAGTAAGTTTATTTATCTTCATTGATTGCTTCCTTTATCTGCTTGTAACCGCCGGCAGCGTTGTAAGCTTGCTGCCAAAGGGCATAGTTGCACTTAACAGGGTTTACGTTATAACAGCGATGTAAGTTCAGTAAATATAAATATGCAGTAGCGGGGCGGGGAGCTTATATGCTGCCTGGTCTACTTTATCTGTGGCATATAGCCGCCTATGCTTATTAAGCTTATATAAAAAACAACAGGATGACGTAGTTATGTTAAGAAAGCTTAAGATTGGTAGGAGGCTGGCGGCAGTTTTTACGTTAATGGTGTTACTCAGCATTATAGTGGGTAGTGTGGCAATGTATCGTTTCTCTGAAACGGAAGCTAATTTACACAATATTGCCGATCGCCGCTTGCCGGCCTCCTTGCTGGTAGGTGATATGAACCGTGAGTTTTTGCTAATGCGCTTGTATACGCTGAATGTGCTGTATGCCAGCACGGCGGCCGACCGGCAACAGGCGCAGGCAACTTTGCAAAGTGCGATGCGAAAATACAGTGAGGCTGAAAATGGCGCGGCGGCGTTTCATCAAACTGCAGCTGGCAGCGCTGTGTTTAACCAGGCTGTGACGGCTAAACAGCAATATGACCAGTTGCACCGGCAGCTGTTGGCTTTAATGGACCAGGGCCAATCAGAGCAGGCAGAGCAATTTCGCCATCAGGGCATCAATGAGGTGGCGCGCAAAGTAACTGAAGCACTGAGGGCGGTAGCTGCCTACCAGCAAACCACGGCACATCAGCAAGCTGAAAGTGCCAAGCACAGCATAGAACTTGCGACCAGTAATATGATTGCCATAGTGGTGCTGGCGGTAGTACTTGCGGTTGCGTTGGGCTTGATGGTAAGCCGCAGTTTAGTGCGGCCAATGTCGGCGGCAGTGTCAATCAGTCAGAGAATTGCCGCCGGACAGCTTAACCAAAGCTTTGCTGATGATGAGCCGGACGAAGCCGGTGAAATGATCCGCGCTATGGCACAAATGCAGCAGCAATTACGTACAACAGTGCATGAAATTAACCACTCGTCATCGCAATTGGCCGCCACCTCTGAGGAGCTGAGCGCGGTAACGGAGCAATCCAGCCGCACGTTACACCAGCAAAGCGAGGAGTTGGAGCAGGGCGCAACGGCGGTTACCGAGCTAACCACTGCTATAGAAGAAGTGGCGCGCAGCGCAGCGTCTACATCGCGTGATTCCGAGATAGCCAATGATAAAGCCCGGCAGGGACAAGAGCGGGTCAACGATACTATCGATACCATTCAGGCATTGGATAGCGAGCTGCAATCGTCGCGCCTGGGCATTGAAAAGCTGGCCGCCAGGGTCAAGGACATTGGCTCAGTACTGGATGTTATCCGCGCCATTGCCGAGCAAACTAACTTGTTGGCGTTAAATGCGGCAATAGAAGCGGCGCGGGCGGGCGACAGTGGCCGTGGCTTTGCGGTAGTGGCAGATGAAGTGCGTGCCCTGGCCCACCGTACGCAGGAGTCGACCAAAGAAATTGAGCGCATGATGCACGCTGTTCAGGCCGAAACCCACAACACGGTAGAGAGTATGAGCAGCTGCAGCGGTAAAGCAACTGAAACCCTGCAGATTGCGCAGCAGGCCGGCGAGGCACTGCAGCTGATTGCCGAGGCCATCGGCCAAATCAGTGACCAAAACCTGACCATTGCCAGTGCAGCAGAGCAACAGGCTACCGTGGCGCGTGAAGTGGATCGCAATTTGGTGAATATTCGCGATTTGTCGCTGCAAACCTCAGCCGGTGCCAACGAAACCCAGGCATCCAGCGCCGAGTTGGCGCGTTTGGCACAAAGCCTGAGCGAATTAATTAACCATTTCCGCGTCTAGCAACGGCGCGACGCAGTCAGAATAAACCGCAGTTGGCGTTGGCCGGCTGCGGTTTTTGTTATGTCAGCTGTTGGCAAAGCTTTATGACAATATCAACCAGCTTAGCGGTTCTCCAGCCGGTTGTAGTCCAGCCAGCCGCTGTCTATCGGGTGTTGGCGCATAAACTGCTGGTTAAGCTGATCACTAAAGGCCCAGAAATCGGCGGCGGTGCGCCGCACGCCGAAGTTGTCCAGCAGTTTGGCATAATCTTGCTCGTTGCTTATTTGCTGCGCCTGCGCCACCAATTTGGCTAAATCGGCTTCTTTTAGCCGCCAGAATGCATTCGGGTAACTGCCCAGCAGGCCGTACACCAGGGTCATATTGTCCTGTGTCGGGTTGCGGTTGTGTTCTTCCGCAAACAGGCTGTTAACATTGTAATGCGCACTGTTGCGGATCAAGGTAAACAGCTCTGGCGTGGCACCATTTTCCGGTTCGAGCATTATCATGGTTAATTCCGGCAAAATGGCTGCGCCGTGGCCGCTGATTTTACCCAGCTGTGCCAGCAGTGCTTTGCTGTTAGCGGCCAGCTTGCTGTTATGCAGCTGATAGCGCTGCGGTTGTACGGCAGCCAGATGCTGCTGCAATAACTGATACAGTTCAGCCTTAGGGTTGCCGGTGTTATAACTGATACCGCTTGGCTGGTGAAAGGGGTTGATATCACCTTCGATAAATTTAGTCAGCTCGGGGCCGGATTTTTGATACCAGTCGTTAAATTCACGTCGCCGCACATCCGGCGGCAGCAAGGCGAGAAAGTTAGACTCGCCTTCCATGCGTAAAAAGTCCATATACAGCCGTGTCATTAACTGGTGGCCATAGTTACCGTATACATCAAAACCGGCTACCAGCAGGTAGTGAATGCGCTCCAGCAGGGCGTAATCTATCACCCAGGCGGTTTTCGGTGGTTGGCCCTGCAGGCCTTTTACCACGGTAGCGTTATCAAAGTGGCGAAATACTGTCAGGCTGGCATTGTGGTTATTATCGTCGCCATTCCAGATACCGTCGGTGGTAAGGTGCTGGCCATCTTTTAAAGCGTTGTTCATAAAATCGCTGCGGGCACGTAAATACTTACCCTGGCGCTTGGCAAAGGCCACCCAGCTCAGCGCCCCGGCAGTGCTTTCTTTTTCGGCCGGCATACGCAAATTCTTCCGTTGTGACAAATAAAACGCTTCAACTTCAGCAGCGCCGGCCAGCTCCGGCGCAACAAAATATACCCAAAAGTGGTCGTTAATTACATTTAACGCTACCTGGCCCCGACACACCGGGCCTTTGATATAACCCATAATGGTGTTTTCGGCACGCTCCAGCATAAAGCGGTAGCGTGTATTAACCGGCAGCTGCACAAAAGCAGTAAGCGGGTTAGCAGCAACTTCAGGCTCATAGCCCGGCAATGCGTTAACCTGATAGTCGGCCTCAACAAACCATTGCTGCCATTTGGCCAGCAGGTCGGCGTTAATGTCGTAAGGCTGATGGGTTTTATTCACGATGGTGGCGTGTATCGGCTGCAGGCGATAATACACCCGGCTTACGCCCGGCTCGTCAAACGGCCGGCGGCTGGCGATAACCTCAACCGGCTTGCCGGGCGGGGTTTTTGACCGTACCAGATTATAAAACTGCGGTGTTTGGTGTTTTGCATGCAGGGCGCTGAAATACAGCTGCGAGGTAAATAAATGCTCGTAAATATAGCGTGCGCTAAGCTGCATCTTCAGGTTATCGGCGTTCAGCCATTGCTCCAGTTTAGCCACTTCAGCCAGGGCGTTGTCCGGTAGGGTTGGCGCTTTCGGCATAGCCGCGCCCTGCTTTAGCCAATCAAGTAATAAATTATGCTCTGTCGTAGTTAACCCGGGTAGGCCGTAGGGCATACCGGCATAAGGTTGGCTTTGGGCGTAGTGGTCAAACTGTTCAATGGTGGGGCAGCTTTGGCTGCGATCGAGGCTGAAATCAAACGGCTTCGGCAAAATATCGCCAGGCGGCAGCGGGTATTGCTGCTTTAGCGCCAACGAGCGCGCCAGTACCGAAGCCTGCGTATTAGCTTGCGGGCTTTGCTGGCGCTCATTTAACACCGGAAAAAAACCGCGCTCACGCCAGGCTGCGGTGCCAAAGGCATCGGTAAACAAGCGGTTGGGAGTGGCCGCCAGCAGCCGTGCGCCATCGTACACCTTTTCTTTGTGCGCGCCGCGCTCTATGCCATCGGCGGAGGCCATATTCAGCTGGCAGGGCGAGTCATAGCAGGCATGACACACCACGCAGCGGGCGTCGATAACCGGTTTAATATGCTTATTGTAATGATCGCTCAGCAGATCGTCGCCGGCAGGTACTGCACGATTGCTTACTGCGGCCTTGCCGTATTGTTTATCCAGATCCAGGCTGGCCAGGGCGGCGCAACCGGCACAAAGCAATATTAAAATAAACATCAGTGTTTTGCGTGGCTTGGCTGTTAAATCCATGTTTTCTCCGCAGTAGCTGTGCTGTCTTGCCAGCCTGATTGGCCAATACTAGTGCTAACGGCTGCCGGATGCAAAATGGCTGTGCCAGAGCGGCCGGCTGCGCATTCTCAAAGCCGGGCCGCTGTGCTAACCTGCCAGCATCTTGTTTTGCCTGAGAAAGTCCATGCCAGAGCCCGGTTTTGTTGTGATCCACGCCAATCAGCTGGAAACGCTGCGCGAGCTGTTAGTGCAGTGGCTTAGTAAACAGCCTGTGCCGGTGTTGGGCACAGAGCAAATTCTGGTGCAAAGTAACGGTATAGCGCAGTGGCTGAAGATGGCGCTGGCCGAAACCGCTAACGGCCACCCCGGCATTGCCGCCGGCTTAAAAGTGGAGCTGCCAAACCAGTTTGTCTGGCAGTTGTACCGCGCTGTATTGGGCGACAGCATTCCAACCAGCCTGCCGTACGATAAAATCAATTTAAGCTGGCGTTTGCTCGGCTTACTGCCGCAGCTCACCGGGGCGGTGTATCAGCCATTACAACGCTATTTACAGGACGATAGCGATGGCCGTAAAAGCTATCAGCTGGCGCTGCGGCTGGCCGATTTGTTCGATCAATATCAGGTGTACCGCGCCGACTGGCTGCAAAGCTGGCGCAGTGGCAGCAACATGTTACCCAACAGCAAAAAACAGCAGGTGCCGGACGATCAGTTGTGGCAACCGGCACTGTGGCGTTTACTGCAAAGCCGTTTAGAGACCGTGGTGGGGGAGCTGGCGTTTTCCAGCCGTGCCGATGTGCATACCATGGCGTTAACCGCGCTGCAGCAGGGTAAACTGCAACGGCCGGATCTGCTGCCCGATCGCATAGTAGTGTTTGGCGTGTCGTCACTGCCGCAGCAAACGGTAGAGCTGCTGGCCGCACTGGGTGCGCAGCGCCAGGTACTGCTGACCGTACTTAACCCGTGCCGGCATTTTTGGGGCGATATTACCGCAGCTAAAGATGAGATCCGCGCCGCACAACAACGGCATGGCCGCAAACCGGGCTTACCGCCGGTGCTGGATACCGATGCTTTGTATTTACATGCGCCGGTGCTGCTGGCCAGTTTAGGTAAGCAGGGGCGCGACTATATCAGCCTGCTGGATGGCTTTGATCAAAGTAGCCGGTATCAGCACTGGTTTAACGGCCGTATCGATTTATTTTCCGACCCGGTTGACGATATCAGCCAGCTGCCGTTATTAGCCCAGTTGCAGCAGGATATTCTTGAGCTTAACCCAACGCCCCAGCCGCCGCGGCAACTGGCCGATGGCGACAGCAGCATCAGCTTTCATATCGCCCACAGCCGCCAGCGTGAAGTGGAAATTCTGCAGGATAACCTGATCGCCGCCTTTGCGGCTGACCCGGCGCTGAAGCCGCGCGATGTGATTATTATGACGCCGGATATCAGCCTGTATCAAAGCCATGTGCATGCGGTGTTTGGCCGGCTGGCGCAGGACGATGCGCGCTTTTTGCCTTACACCTTAGCAGACCAGAGCCTGCGCGGCAGCCAGCCACTGATGCTGGCGCTGGAATACCTGCTGGATTTACCCGGCCAGCGCTTTAGCCTAAGCGAAGTGTGCGATTTACTCGATGTGCCGGCAATACAGCGCCGCTTTGGCATTAACAGCGAGGCGTTGCCGCAGTTGCGGCTGTGGCTGACCGAAGCCGGAGTGCGCTGGGGGCTGGATGCACAGCAGCGCGCCAGTCTGGATTTAGCCGCGCCCGGCGACAGTTACAGCTGGATGTTTGCCATTGAACGCATGTTGCTCGGTTTTGCCATCGGCGAGGTGCCGCTGTGGCAGGGCCGCGCGCCCTATGCTGAAGTCGCCGGTCTGGCCGCGGCGGAGCTTGGCCCGCTGCTGCAGTTTATCCAGCAACTGAAACGCTGGCATTTGCTGTTAACCGGGCACAGCGCACGTGATCTGGCCGACTGGCAGCAACTGCTGTTAAGTGATAACGGCCTGCTACACAGCTTATTTGATTTTAGCGACGAGCAGGACCAGCTGATTTACGCCCGCTTAAGCCAGGGCCTGGCGCAGTTAGTCAGCGCAGCGCACAGCGGCGATTTTAACGGCAAGGTGCAGCTGGCAGTGCTGCGTGATGCCTGGCTGGAGCAAGCCGGCAGCAGTGGTTTAAGCCAGCGCTTTTTTGCCGGCAGCTTAACCTTTTCTACCTTAATGCCAATGCGCGCCATACCCTTTAAACGCATTTACCTGCTGGGGCTGAACGACGGTGACTACCCGCGCTCACGCATGCGCGATGACTTTGACCTGATGGCCGGTGACTACCGGCCGGGCGATCGTTCGCGGCGTGACGATGACCGCTACCTGTTTTTAGAAGCGCTGCTAAGTGCGCGCGATGCATTGTATTTAAGCTGGGTTGGCCGCGATATCCGCAATAACAGCGAGCTACCACCCAGCGTATTGCTAAGCCAGTTGCTGGATCTGCTTGATAGCGGCTGGCAGCATAGGTCCGGCGATAAACCTTCAAAGGCTTTGTGTCACAGCTACCCGTTGCAGCCGTTTTCGCGGCAGTATTTTAACGGCAACTACGCCACCTATGCCCATGAATGGCAGGCAGCGCATGAAGCCATGCCGGCAATCGTTGCCAACAGCAGCGTGCAATCGGAGCTGCCATTACTGACCTTACGCCTGCTGGATGATTTTCTCGCCAACCCGTGCCGGCATTATTTACAACAGCGCTTTAAAACCCGCTTTTACCAAAGCGAACTGGCCAGCGAGGATGCCGAACCCTTTGTGTTAAATGCACTGGAGTTGTATCAGTTAAAACAGCAGTTGCTGGAACAACTGTTAGCAGAGCCGCAGCTGGATGTCGATGCGGCTATGGCGCAGTTGGCGCGCGAGGCCAAATTGCCACTGGCATTGTTCGGCAGCTTAACCGGCGCCCAGATTGGCCGCGAAGCTAATGTAGTGTTTGCCCGTTACCGTGCAGCCGGTATCGACTGGCAGCGCCGCGCTACGCCACTGCTACTGGAGCTGAACCCTGCCGGTATAGCGCTGCATGACAGCCTGACCAATGTCTATCAAAGTCCGGCCGGTCAGTTGGCACTGTTGCAACTCAGGCCCACCGCCATCCGCAATAAAGGCGAGCTGCGCTGGCATACGCTGCGTACCGCCTGGCTGCAGCAACTGGCGGCCAATGCCGGCGGCGAAGCGCTAAGTACTTATCAATATGGTCTGGATGATGCCGTGCAGTTATTACCGCAGCAGCAACGCATTGCAACTGCACAGCTGGACGCCTTAGTACAGTACTGGCAGCAGGGCCTTACGCAGCCGTTGCCGCTGCTGCCGAAAACGGCGCTGTGTTTTGTGCAAACGCAGGATGAAGCCAAATGCCGCGAGCTGTTTGAAGGTGGCTATAACTTTGCCGGTGAGATAGACACTGCGCCGGAGCTGCAGCGTTATTACCCCGATTTTGCCAGTTTATTGCAGGCCGGTTTTGCCGACTGGGCGCAAAAGCTATATGGCCCGCTGCTGCAAACCCCGCTGGCAGAACAGGCTAACCAGGAGGCTGATGCATGAGTGATGTACAAGCCTTAGACGCGCTAAGCTTCCCGCTGCATGGCAGCCGCTTAATTGAAGCCAGCGCCGGTACCGGCAAAACCTATACTCTGGCGGCGCTGTATTTACGTTTGGTGCTGGGCCACGGTGCTGCACCAGATAGCGATAGCACTGCGTCAGGCACAGGCTTTAGCCGGCCGTTATTACCACCGGAAATCTTAGTGGTAACCTTTACCCGTGCTGCCACGGCCGAGCTGCGCGATCGTATCCGCGCCCGGCTGGTTGAAGCGGCAACGGCTTTTCGTCTGGGCCAGAGCGACGATGAATTTTTATGCCGCTTACTGGCTGACACGCCACCAGAGCAATTTACCGCCTGCGCCGCCCAGTTAAGCAATGCGGCCGAGTGGATGGACGAAGCGGCAATCTTTACCATTCATGGCTGGTGTCAGCGCATGTTGGCCGAGCATGCCTTTGACTCCGGCATGCGCTTTGGTGAGGCGCTGAGCGATGATAATCAGCAGCTGTTGCATATGCTGGCCTGTGATTACTGGCGTCGTTTTCTATACCCGCTGGCTGACGCTAATGTGCTGCAGGCACTGGGCGCCATTGCCAAAACCCCGGAAACCCTGCTTAGCGACGTACGGCCCTGGTTGCAGGCCGATGCGGTAAACCTGCGTTTTAATGCCGCCGGCCTGCCGTTGCCAGAGGCATTAAGCCCGGCCGAGGCCGCCGCGCCCTTGCTGCAATGGCAAACTGAGCTCGATAGTCACTGCCGGCAGCTGCAACAGGCGTTAACAGCCGATGCCTTGATGTTGCTGGATGATGCCTACGCCAACGGCTGGTTAAATGGCACTAAATACCGTGCGGCCAGCTGGCCGGCCGAGCGGCAATGGTGGCAGGCGATATTAGCCCAGCCGCAGCTGCTGAACAGCCGCGAGGCCGATTTTGCTGCCATGGTGCAAAAATTCAGTAGCGATAAACTGGCGGCAGCACAAAAGAAAGGCCAGCCGCTGGTCAGCCATGCGTTATTTGATTTATTTAACCACAGCACGGCGCTGTTAGCGGCCAAACCGGAGCTGGCACTGGCAGTGCGCCACCACGCGGCGCTGTGGTTAGCCGAAGAGTTTGCCAAACAGAAGCGCCAGCGCGCAGAGCTGGATTTTAATGATCTATTGCTGCAGCTGCATCAGGCGCTGCAGGGCGAGGGTGGTGCAGTATTGGCTGCCCGCATTCGGGCTCAGTATCCGCTGGCGATGGTCGATGAGTTTCAGGATACCGATCCGCTGCAATTTGCCATTTTTCGCGCCATTTACCCCGATGTGCAAAGCCGCGATACCGGGCTGATTATGGTTGGCGATCCCAAGCAAGCGATCTACAGCTTTCGCGGCGCCGACTTACACACTTACCTTAGCGCCCGCAGTTTAACCGCTGGCCGCCATTACAGCCTGGGCACTAACTTTCGCTCTACCACGGCGCTGGTCGACGGCGTCAACCAGTTGTTTGCCCGGGCGGAGCAGCAGCAGGGCGCCTTTGGTTTTGGCAATAGCGAGACTACGCCGTTGCCGTTTTTGCCGGTTAAGGCTAAGGGTAAAGCGCAGCAATTAGTGCTGGCTGACACTGTGCTGCCGGCAGTGAATTACTACCTGCCGGACACCGATGCCGCGCAGCTGAAAAAAGGCGCTTATCAGGCGCTGATGGCACAGGCCTGTGCTGATGAGATTGCCAATTTACTGCAGCAGGCCAAAGCCGGTAAGGCAGGTTTTAGCCGCGCCGATGGCTTTAGCAGCGCTGATGGCTTTGGTAGCGCTGATGGCTCTGGCAGCGACGAGAGCTTTAGCGCGCTGCAGCCGGCCGATATTGCCATACTGGTACGCGACAGAAATGAAGCGGCGCTGGTAAGGCGCGAGCTAAGTGCGCGCAATGTGCGCTCGGTATATTTATCGGATAACGAATCGATTTTCCAAACTATCGAGGCCAGCGCAGTGCTCTGCTGGCTGCGTGCCTGCCAGCAGCCGGAAGACGAAAACCTGCTGCGCGCGGCGCTGGCGCTGCCGTTATCCGGCAACAGCGATGCCCAGTTACAGCTGTGGCTGAATGACGAACAGGCCTGGGAGCAACTGACCGAACAAGTACGCGAGTTTCGCCAGATCTGGCGCTTTAAAGGCGTATTGGCGATGCTAAGCAGCTGGCTGCATTACTTTGCGTTGCCGGCGAAATGGTTGTCGCAAGCGCAGGGCGAGCGGCGCTTAACCAATGTGCTGCATTTAGCCGAGCTGCTGCAAAGCGAAAGCCAGCAACGCGACGGCGAAAGCGGCCTGGTGCGCTGGCTGGCCGAGCAACTGGAGAGCCCGACCAGCAGCGATGAACAGCAACTGCGGCTGGAGAGCGATCAGCAGCTGGTGCAGGTGGTCACTATTCATAAAAGTAAGGGCCTGCAATATAACCTGGTGTTTCTGCCCTTTATCTGCGGCTTTAAAAATGTCAAAAAAGGCCAGCCGCAGCGCTATTTTAACGGCACTCAAATGGTGCTGGATTTAACCCCGGACGATACCGCACTGGCACAGGCTGAGCGCGAGCGGCTGCTGGAAGATATCCGCTTATTGTATGTGGCGCTAACGCGGCCGGTATATGCCTGCTGGCTGGGCTTAGCGCTGTTTAGCGAAGGTGCGGCGAAAAAAAGCAAGCTGTCACAAAGTGCTGTCGGTTATCTGCTTGGCATCGCTGATGAGCCGACGCCGGCGGACTTACAGCAGGCGCTGGCAGCATTGCCGTGGCAGCACACACCGCTACCGCAGTTTTGTAAGTTCACGCCAGATGCTCAGTTAACACAGCTTACGGCGGCACTTAAGCTTAATGCGCCGTTAAAGCGCGAGCATTGGTGGATAGCCAGCTATTCGGCACTGCGCAGCGGTAATAAGCCGGACACTGTGGCAGCGACGGCGGCGATTACAACGGCATTGGCAGCAGACACCGCGCTGGATGCACTGCTGCAGGAAGAAGCCATTGAACTGGCCGCCTACAGCGAGCAGCAGCTATCGATACACGATTTTCCGCGCGGTGCTGTGCCCGGCACCTTTTTGCACCAATTGCTGGAAGATGCGCAGCAGCAGGGCTTTGCCCAGTGCGATGACGCTTTTATTGCACAGCTGCTGCAGCGCAGTTTAAGCCAGCATAACTGGCTAAGCTGGCAACCGGTGCTGCACAGCTGGCTGACACAGATGTTGCAGCTGCCGTTGTCTGGTGTGCAACTGGCGCTGAACCAGTTAACACAGGTAAAAGCCGAGTTGGAGTTCTGGTTGCAAAGCTGCGCCGTCAATGTACTGCAGCTTGATGCGCTGATAACCCGCGCCGTACTGCCCGGCTTGCCACGGCCGGCCTTGCTGCCCGATACCCTAAACGGCATGTTAAAAGGTTTTATCGACTTAACCCTGCAAGGTAGTGATGGCCGCTATTGGGTGCTGGATTATAAATCGAACTGGCTGGGCGAGCAGAGCAGCAGCTATAGCGAAGACAGTATGCAACAGGTGCTGCTGGACAAGCGCTACGATGTGCAGGCGGCGCTGTATATGCTGGCACTGCACCGGTTGTTAAAGCTGCGCCAGCCCGGCTATATGCAGGCGCCAGAGCAATATATTGGCGGCGCACTGTACTGGTTTATCCGCGCGCCACAGCAGGGCCAGTTGCTGCTTAATGCCGATATTGCGCTGCTGCTGCAATTAGATGCCTTATTTGCCGGTGAGCCGGTAGCGCCGGAGACTGATTATGCAATTTGATTTATTCAGCACAACACCAGGCAGCACGAACAGCGCCCTGACAGAATTAAGCCAGATGCAAGCGTTGTTGCAGCGCTGGACCGAGCGGCGCTGGCTGCGCGCTTTAGATGCGCAGTTACCGCAAACCCTGCATCAGCTCGCTGCCGAGCCCAACCCACTGGTATGGCTGCTTAGTGCCTTGTTGTGTCATCAGTATGGCCGCGGCCACAGCTGTATTTTATTGCAGGATTTACTCAGCGACCCGGACGGCCTGCTGAGCCTGCCACCACAAAACCAGTTTTTGCAACGCTTTAGTGACAGGCCCTCTGCCATGTTGCAGGGCTTAACGCTGCAGGATTACCGCAGCGCGCTGGCGCAAAGCGCCTGGCTGCAAGGTGAGGCCGGCGCGCCGCTGGTGCTGGCCGACGAGCGCTTGTATTTAAACCGGCTGTATCAGGCCGAGCAGCAGGTAAAGCAGCAGATAAACCGCCGCGTCAGCACAGTGTTGCCGCTGCCGGCGACTGTTACAGCGCAACTGGAGGCGTTATTCCCGCCAGCCGCGCCAACCTCAGCAACAGTGCCAACTGGGCCAACTGGGCCAACTGAGCCGGACTGGCAAAAGCTGGCTTGCGCTATGGCGCTGCAGCGGCGCTTTGCCATTATTACCGGCGGCCCGGGTACCGGCAAAACCACCACAGTAGTAAAACTGCTGGTGTTGTTGCAACAAGCTGCAGCGCATAAATTGACTATTAAATTAGCTGCGCCAACCGGTAAGGCGGCAGTGCGGCTAACTGAATCGATTAGCGGCGCGCGGGCTAAGCTTTCTGAACAACTATCGCCGCAGCAGATGGAGCGTATTCCTACCGAAGTTACCACCTTGCACCGCTTGCTCGGCGCCGTGCCAAACCGGCGCAGTTTTAAGCATAACCAGCAAAACCTACTGCAACTGGATGTGCTGGTGGTCGATGAAGCCTCGATGGTCGATTTGGAAATGATGGCGGCGCTGCTGGCGGCCTTGCCGGAGCGGGCACAACTGGTGCTGCTGGGCGATAAAGATCAGTTATCCTCAGTAGAAGCCGGCTCGGTACTGGGTGATTTATGCCGTGGCGCGGATCTGGGCGGCTACCGCAGCGATACCCTGGCGCTGCTTACGCCCTTTACTGCATTGCCTCTGGCACAATGGCAGGGTAACGGCACTGTGCTAAACCAGGCAACGGTCATGCTGCGCCACAGCCACCGCTTTGATAGCAAATCCGGCATTGGCCAGCTGGCAGCTGCAGTAAACCGCGGTGATATTCAGGCGCCTGCGCTATTTAGCCAGTTTGACGATATTACGCTATTAGCCGGCAATTCGCCGGAAGTCTTAAAAGCCACCGTGGTGGCCGGCTACCGCCAGTATCTGCAGCTGATGCAACAGCCGCTAACAGAGCGTGAGCAATGGGCCGGCGCTGTGCTGGGCTGTTATAGCCGCTTTCAGCTGCTATGCGCACTGCGTAGCGGGGACTGGGGCGTGGAAGGGTTAAACCAGCAAATCAGCCAGTGGCTAAGCAGCGCTGGTTTAATTGATGCGCGCCAGCTCTGGTACGCCGGCCGGCCGGTAATGATGCAGCGCAATAATTACAGCTTAGGTTTAATGAACGGCGATATTGGCATTACGCTTATTGATCCGCAAAACGGCCAGTTACGGGTGGTGTTTCAGCTGGCTGACGGCAGCTTAAAGTGGGTATTGCCCAGCCGCTTAAGCGAGGTAGAAACCGCCTTTGCCATCACAGTGCATAAATCGCAGGGCTCGGAATTTAACCACTGCTGCTTAGTGCTGCCTGCGGATAACAGCCCGCTACTTAGCCGTGAGCTGCTGTACACCGGTATAACCCGGGCCAAGCAGCAATTTAGCCTGCTGTGCGCCAACCCGGCGTTGCTGCAGCAAGCCATAGCCAGGCGCGTCGCGCGCAGCAGCGGTTTGTAGTATGCAAATCAGCGACGGTAATCGAGTTTTGAACGTTTAGATTTGCGCTGGCACAGTTAAATAGTCAAGCTGCTGATGTGTCGAAAAATGCAGAAAGTATCGACATAAAATCTTGTTATGTCGATAGTCTCGACATAAACTGCAAGATATACAATATATGTCGAAATTTACCGGGTATTTAAACATGACTTGGAAAGCCGATCAGCCACATAACCACTTGCCTCTTTTACCTCCTGCAGTTGGGCTTATGGAAACCAAGGTGGTGTTAAAGGCATGTATTCCTGCCCGTGCTGCGCTTGCTGAATTAAAACAGGCAGGAGCACTGTTACCAAACCAAGGTATGTTAATCAACTTACTCCCTCTGCTGGAAGCAAAAGACAGTTCTGAAATTGAAAATATCGTTACCACCACTGACCGGCTGTTTCAGTATGCACAAGAGGACGCAGGGGCTGATCTGGCAACTAAGGAAGCTCTGCGCTACAGAACTGCGCTGTATCAGGGCTATATTCAGCTTAAAAACAAACCTTTATGCAGCGCCACCGCTATTGAAGTATGCAGTACTCTAAAGCACAGTCAGATGGATATTCGCAAAATGCCGGGCACTGTTATTGCTAACCAAGCCACGGGCGAGATTATCTATACGCCACCAGCCGGGGAGAATACCATTCGTGATCTACTCAAGAATTGGGAGCAGTTTTTACATGCAGAGGACGATATTGATCCTCTGATCAAGATGGCTGTTAGTCATTATCAGTTTGAAGCCATTCACCCATTTTATGACGGCAATGGCCGAACCGGACGCATTTTAAACGTCTTATATTTGCTACAACAAAACTTGCTGACATTACCGATTTTATATTTAAGCCGTTACATTGTGCAGAATAAGCAGGATTACTACCGGCTGCTGAACCAGGTAACAAGTGAACAAAACTGGGAAGAATGGCTGCTCTTTATGTTGCGGGGGGTAGAGCAAACGGCGATTTGGACTTGCGGTAAAATCGCTGCTGTTAAAATTCTGATTGAACTGACTACAAGCTATATTCGGCAGCAGTTGCCTAAAATTTACAGTTATGAGCTCGTGCAACTGATTTTTGAGCAACCGTACTGTCGTATCAGTACGTTGGTCGACAGCGGAATTGCACGGCGACAAACAGCGTCAGTTTATTTAAAGCAGTTAGTCGAAGTGGGTGTGCTGAAAGAGCTTTCCGCAGGTAAGGAAAAATTGTTCGTACATCCAAAGCTAATGCAGCTTATGACTCAGGACACTAATGACATTAGTCCATATTAACTGAGGGTATAACTGTCGGCATGGCAGCAGAATATATCGGTATTGCCATACACGGGCTCTGACCTTGCTATTGCTGCGCGGTTTGTAACTGCACTAACGCTGCTGCAAGTTCAGCGCTATTGGGTGGGTTACAACCCTGGCGGGCGATATTTAAACTGGCGGCCAGCATGGCTTGCTGCAGGCACTGCGTTAGTTGTGCGGCGCTAATTTGTTCTGCCGTCGGCAGGCCCAGCTGTAACAGTGCGGCCAGTAAATTGGCCCAAAAGGTGTCGCCGGCGCCGACGGTATCGACAAAGGGCGCGGCCGGAATTACTGCCAGGCTGATTTGGTGCTGCTGCCAGTACAGGGTAGCGCCTTTATCGCCTTCGGTTAACGCTATCAGTGCAGTTGGCGCAGTGGCCCGCAGGGCGGCAAGGGCAGCGCTGGTGCTAAGCTGTGGATATAACAGCTGTAAATCTTCATCACTGGCTTTAATAAACTGGCTTAGCGCGGTGACTTCAGTTAAAAAGCTGCGGTAGGTGCTAACGTCTGATACGGCATTTAGCCGCACATTAATATCAACGCTGATTAAAATCTGCTTTGCTGCAGCTGCCTGCAATACTGCGCGGATACGCGGCGCGTCTTGTGGCTCCAGCGCCAACGACCCCAGGTGTAACAGCTTGCAGTCGCTGGCCAGTGCGGCAATTTGCTGCTCTGCACTGACAGCGCGGTCGGCAATGCCGCTGCGGTATAAGCTGTACTGTGGTTGCTGCTGTGCATCAACACTAACCATAGCCAGCGACGATGGCGCAGGGCTGAAAAACGGCAAGCCGTAGCGGGCGCCGTTGTCGGCCAGATAGCGGGCAAACTGTTGGCCAAAATGGTCTTGCGATAACGGCGATAAATAACAGACATCGATACCCCGGCGTGCTGCGCCTATCACCACGTTAAACGGGGAGCCGCCCAAACAGGGCCGGTACAGGTCGTGCTCAGCCGGCATTATATCGACTACATTTTCTCCAATTACTGCAAGCATAGGGTAATCCTGTTATGTTAGGTCGGCGCGTGCTGTGTTACACAGCCGCTATTAAAAAGCCTCGCCAATAGCAGCAAAATCATATAACTTAATGCATTAAGATGATAGTGAAAAGTACGATAATGACAACGAAATTAACCCTGAAAAGTGTCGCCAAAACCTTAGGTGTGTCTACGGCGACCATCTCTAATGCTTTTAACCGGCCGGATCAGCTGTCGGTAGCGCTGCGGGAAAAAATTCTCGGCGCCTGCCATGAGCTGGGCTATTTAGGCCCGAATAAGGCGGCGCAGTCGTTACGTACCGGTAGCTCGGGCATAGTGGCGGTAATTTTGTCTGACTCGCTGGAATATATGGTCAGCGACCCGGTCGCCAGCCAGTTTTTGCAGGGCGTCAGCCGCGAGTTGGAACGGCACCATTTGCACTTGCTGTTGTTTTCCGGCCAGGCGACTAACCTGGATGCGATCAGCGATTTTGTCGACGGCTTTATCTGCTATGGTGCACCGCGTAATACCGGCTTAATTGAGCAGCTGCGTTTGTCAAAAAAACGCGTGTTAACGGTCGATTTTGACCTGCCGGGCCGGCCTTCGGTGAATATTGATAACGAGCAGGCCGCTTTTGACAGCGCCATAGCCGTGCTGCAGCAACACGATACCGTTGCCGTGTTGGGCTTGCGTTTAATTGATGCAGCCAGCAGCCAGCCGGTGGGCGATAAACCGATGTGGGACAACCAAAGCTCGATAGCGCACCGCCGCTTAGACGGTTACCAAAGGGCAATGCAGCAACGCGGCTTAACCCTGGCCGCCGATTATTTATGGCATATCCCCGAGAGCAAGCAAAACTATGCCCGTGACGCAGCCAAAGCGGTGCTGGCGTTAAGCCCAAGGCCAACAGTATTACTGTGTATGAGCGACCTTATCGGCTTAAGTGCAATGCGCGAAGCCTTGCAACTGGGTTTACGTATTCCGCAAGATATCCGCGTTGTCGGTTTTGACGGTATTGCAGAAACGCTGCGCTACCACCCGACGCTAACGTCGGTGTGGCAATTCAGTGATGCTAAAGGTGAAGCGGCCGTGCGGGCGTTTTTAAGCGCGGACGACAGCTCACAATTATTACCTTACCAGCTGCGCTTAGGCGAAAGCAGTTAAAGCACACTCTGGTACAAGGCATTCAGGCTCAGGCTTTGCGCTGATTCATCAGGCGCTTGCCAGTGCATAGTGGCCTCTAAGCTGGCCAGTTGAATATGCAAACCGGCGCTGTGGCCCTGATAGTGCCATTGCAGCTGATATGCCTGCTCTGTCAGTTGCTGGCTGAAGTCGCCGTTAAATGCCGGCATGTTACGGCGCAGTTTAATCAACTGACACAGTGCCCGTACCACCGGTTTTTGCAGCGCTTGCTCTACTTTGGCGGCAGTTAAATAGGGCCGGCTAATATCGCGGCCTACGCGGCTTTGCTGCAGCAGTTCAATGTCGTTTTCCATCGCCAGTAAACCGGCATAATAAATTTGGCTGATGCCAGGGCAAAACAGCTGAATGGCGCGGGCCAGCAGATACTGCTGGTCGTTTTGGCCCAGTGCATCATAAAAGCTGCAATTCACCTGATACAAATCCACGTTGTTAGCGGCATTGCCGGTGGCCAGCTTTGAGCTGCCTTTGCTATTGGCATGAATGGTTTCTACCAGGCTGTCCAGTTGCGGATCCGTCAGCAAGCCCGGTTGGCCCTGATAGTCGGCTGCATCAACAATGCCAATACCATCGTGGGTATCCAGTACCGTTATGCAGTTGCGCGGTGCTATATCCAGCCAGTGCTTCAGCGCATCGGCGTTGCGGCTGAACAAGGTGTGCAGCACCAGTGGCGGCAGGGCGAAGTCGTACACCAGATCGCAGCGCCTGGCTATCTCAATCTGGGTTTGGTGGTAGCCGTGTATTTCTACCAGACATACCATGCCGCGCGCTTTGGCTTGTTCAGATAAGGCCGCAATAAATTCAAAGGTTTCCGGCAGCATAAAGCAGCGGGTGCCGGCTTTTTTAATGGCATAACCGGCGGCATCGAGGCGGATATATTTCACGCCGTTTTCGGTAAAGCGGTCCAAAATAGCCTGTAAGTAGGCTTTGCCGGCAGTTGAGTTAACATCAATATCAATCTGGTTGGCGGTAAAGGTGGTCCAAAACGGAATTTTGCGGCCATCTTTTAGCGCGATATCGGTAAAAAACGGTGTCGGTCGTGGCCGGTATACGGCGGCAAGCTGCTCTGCCGCGGCATCTGCAGCAAACACTTTATCGCGGGTTAAAAACAGCGGCCAGTAGGGTGAGGCTTCGCCTTTTTCCAACACATCAACAAATTGCGGTGACTGCGCCGACATATGGTTCACAATCATATCGGCCATCAACGGGTAGTCCTGCGCTAAAGCGCGGATATCGCTCCAGTCGCCCAGCCTGCTGTCTACTGCGGTGTGGTCGGTTGGGTCAAAGCCGGCATCTTCGCCGTCTATCGGTGGGTAAAACGGCAGCAAATGTACACCATCAAATAAGCCGGCCAGCGGGCCTTGCAGCATAGTATGTAAGTCTTTGATTTTGCCGCCGCTTAGCCGGTCAATATAGGTGATCAGCTGAATGTGGTTGGCGTTGTTCTGACGATTCATGGCATATATCCTGAAAAAAAATTTGCTTCTTAAACGATTAAGATATAGCTTTAAGCCAACGGACTCCTTTGTCAACCCCCGGCGCATAATAAACCCAAGCCGGCCTGAGAAAGCGGCTCGTACAAATAAGCCTGCTCAGCCCGGTGCGCTTACACCAGCTGGCAACAGGCCACAAACGGGGAAACACTATGCTTACTACTGATGCGAAGCGTCAGGCTGTCGGGGCAGCCGAAACGTTAGATCGCGCCGTGGGTTTGCAGCGCCAGGTGCGCTGGATGACCTACCTGATGTTTTTTGTCTTTGCCATGACCACCGATGCAGTGGGCGTGATCATCCCTGAAGCCATGGCGGAATATCAGTTAACCATGTTTCAGGCCAGTGCCTTTCATTATGTACCCATGCTGGCGATTGGCCTGGCCGGGTTATTCCTCGGCCGGCTGGCCGATAAACTTGGCCGTAAAAAGCTGATTATCGTCGGTTTAAGCCTGTACGCGGCATCCTGCTATGCCTTTATGGCCGGCAACAGTGCGCTGTTTTTTATCTTATTAATGGGCCTGTGTGGCCTGGCCATTGGTATTTTTAAAACCGCAGCGCTGGCATTAATTGGTGATATCAGCCCTGACAGCCAAAGCCATACCCGCACCATGAACACGGTAGAGGGCTTCTTTGCCATTGGCGCCATTGTTGGCCCGGCGTTGGTGGCGCTGATGATTGCCGCTTCTATCCACTGGACATCGCTGTATTTGCTGGCCGGCTTACTTTGCACCTTGTTAGTGGTGATGTCGGCGCGTCTACCTTATCCGCCGTATCAGGCCGCTGCAGAGCAGGTATCGCTGCGCCGCTCGCTGGCGCTGTTAAAAGATCGCTACGCGCTGGGGTTTTCGCTGGCCATAGCGCTGTATGTCAGCTGTGAAGTGGCGATTTTTGTCTGGTTGCCCACCTTATTAGCCGATTACGACGGCCGCTGGAGCTTACTGGCTGCCCAGGCCATTACAGTATTTTTTATTCTGCGTGCCTTGGGGCGTTTTCTTGCTACCGCTATTTTAAACCGCTTTTGCTGGAGCAGCGTGATGGCGGTATTTACGCTATGCATCTTTGTCTGCTTTGCCGCCAGTATGCTCGGTGGTAAAGAGGTTGCAGTATGGCTGATGCCATTGTCCGGCCTGTTTATGTCGATGATTTACCCGACACTGAATTCCAAAGGTATCAGTTGCTTTGCCCGGCAACAGCATGGCGCTGTGGCCGGCTTGTTACTGGCGTTTACCGCGCTGGCAGCGGCGGTAGCTCCGGCGTTAATGGCATTGCTGGGCGATATTGCCGGCGATGTTACGGCAGGCTTTTATCTGGCGACGCTGTTCTCTGCCTTGCTGGCACTGGCAATGGTGTACAACTGGCTGAAACAGCCAGCCAAAGCTAAGCTGGAGCAGATGTCTTCCGGTTAGCTTTTTTATAGCAATAAAAACTTAAACGATTAAGTCATAAGCAGACTATCCAAAGAATAGATCGCGATTTCAACACGGGAGATAGACAATGAAACAGTATAATTTGACACCAGCTTTACTTACTCTGGCTGTCACGCTGGCACTAAGCAACGGCGCGGTTATGGCGCAGCAGGCAGAAACTGATGCGAAGGAGCCGGCTGCAGCACAATCAGACAGCGACGGTTTAGGCTTTGAGCGCATAGTGGTTACCGGTGCGGTATCGCGCAATCAAACGGTGATGCAGTCCAGCGTGTCGGTCAGCAGCCTGACACTGGATGATATTGCCGTTGCCACGCCGCGCAGTACCGCGGAGATTTTCCGTATGCTGCCGGGCGTGCGCAGCGAAGCCAGCGGCGGTGAAGGTAATGCCAATATCGCCGTACGCGGCTTGCCGGTAGCGTCCGGTGGCGCTAAGTTTTTGACCCTGCAGGAAGACGGTTTGCCGGTGCTGCAGTTTGGCGATATCGCCTTTGGGAATGCCGATATTTTTCTGCGTGCCGATGCCAGCTTAGCGCGGCTGGATGTGATCCGCGGCGGCTCGGCCAGCACTACTGCCAGTAATTCGCCGGGTGGTATTATCAATTTTGTCAGTAAAACCGGTGAAGAAAACGGCGGCAGTATCGCCTTTACTACCGGGCTGGATTACGACAGTTTCCGCACCGATTTTGATTACGGCGGCGATATTAACAGCGATATGCGCTTTCATCTGGGCGGTTTTGTGCGCCAGGGCGAAGGGGGACGTGACCCGGGCTACCAGGGCGAACAAGGTTTTCAGTTAAAGGGCAACCTGACCAAAGAATTTAATACCGGCTATGTGCGGCTGTACTTTAAGCATTTAAATGACAAAGCCACCAGCTATATGCCGATGCCGATGTTTGCCGATGGCAGCTCGGTGCCGGGCTATGACGCCGGCTCAGACACGCTGCAGTCAGTGTATTTAACCCAAACCGTGCGCTTAAACGGCGATAACCAGATTTCCCGCGGTGATGTGCGCGACGGCATGAACCCGAAAGTAAACAGTGTCGGTGTGGAGGCGGTGTTTGACCTGGCCGAAGGCTGGACGCTGGAAAACCGCTTTCGTGTCAGCGATGTCAGCGGCAACTTTAATACCCTGTTTCCGGCAGAAGTGGGTAATGCACAAGGTATTGCCGACAGTATCGCCGGCGCCGGTGCCAACTTAACCTATGCGGTAGGGCCTGATGCCGGGGCAGCTTACACTGCAGAAAACGCCATGCGTATTCACACCTTTGACGTTGAAATCGACGATTTTGGCTCTATCGTTAACGACTTAAAGCTGTCACGCCGTTTTGGTGCTGTGGATGTCAATGTCGGTTACTACATGGCGGATCAAAGTATCAGCATGTCATGGTTATGGAATTCGTATTTAATGGCGTTAAAGGGCAACAATGCTGAGCTGTTAAATGTAACTGCCGCTGATGGTACGGCGTTTTCCGAACAGGGCCTGACTGCCTATGGCGTGCCGTTCTTCGGCAACTGTTGCCAGCGTAACTACGATACCGACTACAGCATTAAAGCACCTTATGCCGGAGTAAGCTGGGCCTGGGGCGACTTATCGCTGGATGCCAGTATCCGCCGCGATATCGGCAGTGCTTCAGGCACTTATGCCGGTGCGGTACAAAGCAGCCGTGATATGAACGGCGATGGTGTCATCAGCCAGGTAGAGCAAAGCGTATCGGGTATCAATTTAGCCAACGCCAGCATCGTCAATTACAGCTGGGGTTACAATTCCTACTCGGCCGGCGCCAACTATCAGTTTAATAAAGACTGGGCCATGTTTGGCCGCATCAGCCAGGGCGGGCGCGCCAATGCCGACCGGTTATTATTTGGCAAAGTGAATGCTGATGGCAGCGTGGCTAAAGAAGACGCGGTAGATGAAGTTACTCAATATGAGCTTGGCAGCAAAAGCCGGCACGGTAATCTAAACCTGTTTGCTACGCTGTTTTTTGCTGAAACCGAAGAGCAAAACTTTGAAGCCACCAGCCAGCGTTTTTTTGACCGTACTTATAAAGCGCACGGTATCGAGCTGGAAAGCAGCTACCGCATCGGCGATTTTGATATGCGCGGCTCTGTTACCTGGACCGATGCCGAGATCAGCCAAGATGCACTTACTCCGGAAGTGGTGGGTAATACACCCAGGCGCCAGGCGGACTTTGTTTATAACCTGTTGGCGCGTTACTTCTTTGAGCAAGCTCAGTTTGGTGTCAGCATCATTGGCACCACAGCTGCCTATGCTCAGGACAACAACGATCTGAAATTCAGCGGTTATACTCAGGTCAATGCGTTTGCCAGCTACAATCTGGCGGAAAACCTGACTGTATCGCTGAACATCAATAACCTGTTTGATGAAATTGGCCTGACAGAAGCCGAAGAAGGCTCAGTGCCGGACAACGGCATTATCCGCGCCCGCACCATCAATGGCCGTAATGCGTCCTTGGGCTTAGCGTATCGCTTCTGATAAGCCAGCCTGAAACTGAAAACGGCGGGCCTTTGCCCGCCGTTGGTTTAATTTAGTGTTCACTTCAGTATGCTAACATTCACTGACATTCTCAGCTTAGCGGAGTGAACCATGCTACAAAATAAGCACCAGCTCAATAAAACCCTCGTTAAACAGGGCTCCTACATCAACGGCGATTGGTTACAACACACTGATACCTTTGACGTGGTTAACCCGGCTAACCAGCAGTTACTTGCTAAGGTTGCCATCGCCGGCGCCAACGAAGCGCAGCAAGCGGTACTGGCGGCAGACAACGCCTTTACCGGCTGGGCTGCTAAACCGGCCGCAGAGCGCGCACAGTTGCTGCAAAGCTGGTATCAGTTGGTGATGCAGCACCAGCACGACTTAGCCCGCTTACTGACGTTGGAACAAGGTAAACCGCTTAGCGAGGCCAAAGGCGAAATAGCTTATGGCGCCTCATATTTGCAATGGTTTGCCGAAGAAGCCAAACGCTTATACGGCGATACCATACCGGCACCCTCCAACGATAAACGCATTATTGTACAGCGTCAGCCGGTCGGCGTAGTGGCAGCCATAACACCATGGAACTTCCCTAATGCCATGCTGGCACGCAAAGCCGCCGCAGCACTGGCAGCTGGCTGTACCTTTGTGGTGAAACCGGCGCAGCAAACGCCGTTATCGGCGCTGGCACTGGCCGAGTTAGCCCACCAGGCCGGTATTCCGGCCGGGGTATTTAATGTGGTAGTGGGTACTGACGCCAAAGCCATTGGCGAGGTGTTTACCGGGCACGCTAAGGTAGCCAAATTCAGCTTTACCGGCTCCACTGCCGTGGGTAAACAGTTGGCAAAGCAATGCGCCGACAGCGTAAAACGCGTAACAATGGAGCTGGGCGGTAATGCGCCCTTTATCGTGTTTGATGATGCCGACCAGGATGCCGCCGTGCAGGGCCTGATGGCAGCCAAGTTTCGTAATGCCGGCCAAACCTGCGTTTGTGCCAACCGCATTCTGGTGCAGCGCGGCGTGTATCAGGCCTTTGCCGATAAGTTAGCCATTGCCGTTACCCAGCTTAACGTTGCTGATGGCCTGGCTGCAGATAGTCAGATTGGGCCGTTAATAGATGGTAAAGCGGTAGAGAAAGTAGCAAAACTGCTGCAAAGTGCACTCGATGACGGCGCCAAAGTGCTGCTGGGCGGTAAAACTCACAGTGCCGGTAAACAGTTTTTTCAGCCGACGTTACTTGCCGATATCAGCGCCGATATGGCCATAAGTAATGAAGAAATTTTCGGCCCGGTAGCGCCGCTAATGGCGTTTGACACCGAAGATGAAGCAATAGCGCTGGCCAACAGCACCGAATATGGCCTGGCAGCCTATTTTTACAGCCGCGATATCGGCCGTGTATTTCGCGTGGCGCAAGCTTTGCAATTTGGCATGGTAGGTATTAATGAAGGCATAGTGTCTAACGCTGCTGCGCCTTTTGGCGGTATCAAACAATCCGGCTATGGCCGCGAAGGCTCTAAATACGGTTTGGATGATTACACCAATTTAAAATACCTGTGTTTGGGCGGGCTTAGCTAAGCCGGGCAGTTTTTGCGGCAATAACCTCAGCCGACGGCTTGTCTGCGGTGTCATAGGCTGCTAGTCTCCCGGGTAATAGCACACAGGTATACAGCAGAATGAAACAGGCAACAAAACCGGCAACACCGGCGGATAAACAACACAAGGTGGCCGATGCGCCACTGCGCACAGATGACAAAAACTGCAGCTTCAGGTTTATTGACTTATTTGCCGGTATTGGCGGTATTCGCCTGCCGTTTCAGCAGGCCGGCGGTAAGTGTGTGTTTACTTCGGAGTGGGATAAGTTTGCGCAAAAAACCTATGCTACTAATTATGGTGAAATCCCTAACGGTGACATTACCCAAATTAGCGCCCGTGATATTCCGGACCATGATATTTTACTCGGCGGTTTTCCGTGTCAGGCCTTTAGCCAGGCGGGGTTAAAAAAAGGCTTTAGCGATACCCGCGGCACGATGTTTTTTGAGATCCAGCGTATTTTAGTCGAAAAACGGCCGAAAGCGTTTTTGTTGGAAAACGTCAAGCAGTTAAAAGGCCATGACAAAGGCCGCACTTTAAAAACCATCTTACAAATTTTACGCGGTGAGCACAGCGACGCCGTACCGGATGATATTCCGCTCAGCGAAGAAGCGCGCCATGCGCTGTCGGATAAGCTGAATTATTGGGTGGATTTTAAAGTGCTGCGGGCCGCCGATTTTGGCGCGCCGCAAAACCGTGAGCGGGTGTTTATCGTCGGCTTTGATAAAAACCATTTTGGCGAGCTGGATTTTGCTTCGCTGTTTCAATGGCCGCAAGCGCCGAAAACTCCTACCCGCGTCGGTGATATTCTGCAAGACTTGTCCGGCCTGACACCGGCACAAGACAGATACACCATTTCTGATAAGTTATGGGCCGGACACCAAAAACGCAAAGCAGAGCATCAGCAAAAGGGTAATGGCTTTGGCTATTCACTGTTTAGCGCAGAAGATGCTTACACCAATACCATTAGCGCCAGGTACTATAAAGACGGCTCGGAAATTTTGATTGAGCAAACCGCCCTGGGGAAAAACCCGCGCAAGCTTACGCCCAGAGAATGCGCCAGGCTGCAGGGCTTTCCGGAGCAATTTATTGTCGATGCGGTATCGCACGGCCAGATTTACAAGCAGTTTGGTAACTCGGTGTGTGTCAAAGTAGTCGATGCCGTGGCACAAGCGATGATGCGTTTTATTAACAGTGCGCAAGCGCGCAAAAACAACGCCGCCTGACGGATGCGCCTTGACCGACGTACATGATGTCGCCACCCGCAGCCGCAATATGGCGGCGATTAAAAACAAGCATACTCAGCCGGAGCTATGGCTGAGAAAACAGCTGCATGCTGCCGGTTTTCGCTACCGGCTGAATGTGGCTGCACTGCCGGGCAAACCCGACCTGGTATTAGCCAAATACCGCGCGGTAATTTTTGTTCAGGGCTGCTTTTGGCATCAGCATAACTGCGCGCAATTTCACTGGCCGAAAAGCCGCGTTGACTGGTGGCGCGCTAAAATAACCGCCAACCGGCGGCATGATGAAATGGTACAAGATAAACTGCGCGAGATGGGTTGGCGCGTACTGTTGCTGTGGCAATGCGCCATCAAAGGCCGCACCAGGTTACCGCAAGAGCAGCTGTTAGCACAAATTAATGACTGGATCCGCCACGGCGGCTCATTTGCTGAGCTGCCGCCGGCGGATACTGTTTAAGCTGGTTTTATTCTATATTCTGGATCTGCTCGCGCATCTGCTCAATTAACACCTTAAGCTCCACTGCGGCATTGGTGATCTCAGTGCTGATGGCTTTGGACGACAGCGTATTCGCTTCGCGGTTAAATTCCTGCATCATAAAATCGAGACGCCTTCCGCAGGCGCCGCCTTTTTTCAGCGTGTGGCGGGTTTCTTTGATATGGGCATCGAGGCGGTCGAGCTCTTCGGCGACGTCTGATTTTGACGCTAAAAACGCCATTTCCTGCTCTAAACGGCCTTGCTCGATATCGGCTTTAATTTCATTCAAGCGGTTTACAATGCGGTCGCGCTGCCATTGCATGGCTTGCGGCAGGTGCGTGCGGACAAAAGCCACTTGCTCTGAAATTGCCGTTAAGCGCTGCTGGATCATTTGCTCGATGGCATCACCCTCACGGCCGCGGCCGGCTAAGAAGTCTTGTAAAGCCGCGTCGAAACCGGCCAGCAGTTCGCCTTGCAGCGCGTCTAAGTCTTCCGTTGGCGTTTCCATGACACCGGGCCAGCGCAGGATGTCGGCGATGTTGAGTTGCGCTTGCGGGGCTTTTTGCAGTAACTGCTGCGCTTTTTGCAGCAATTGTTCGGCGAATACTTCGTTTAATGTCAGTTCGCCGGCCGCCTGGTTGGCATGGTAGCGCAGGTTCACTTCGATTTTGCCGCGCTGCAGGGCGTTGCGGAGTTTGTCGCGCAGCAGGCTTTCTAAGCCGCGAAACTGCTCCGGCAGGCGAAAGTAGGATTCCAGGTAACGCTGGTTTACCGAGCGGATCTCCCACTGGGCGGTGCCCCAGCTGGCTTTGGTTTCGTGGCGGGCGAAGGCGGTCATGCTGTGGATCATAATGAATTCTCTGGCGACAAATAAACACCGAGTATACCGCAGGATAACGGATTTTGGCGAATTGCTCGCCCTCAACTTAGATACACCCTATAATAACCGCCATTGTTAATTTCAGGAGTGCAGCTATGCGTCCAAGTGGCAGAACCGCCAGCCAGATCCGTCCCCTTACGTTTACCCGTCAATTTACCGCTCATGCTGAAGGCTCAGTATTGGTTGAATTTGGTAATACCAAGGTAATTTGTACCGCCAGCGTAATTGAAGGGGTGCCGCGCTTTATGAAAGGCCAGGGCAAGGGCTGGGTCACCGCCGAATACGGCATGCTGCCACGCGCGACCCATACCCGTAATGACCGCGAAGCGGCACGCGGTAAGCAAGGTGGCCGCACGATGGAAATTCAGCGCCTGATTGGCCGCGCGCTGCGCACTGCTGTCGATTTAAAGCTGTTGGGTGAAAATACCATTACTATCGACTGTGATGTAATTCAGGCTGATGGCGGCACCCGTACTGCCTCTATTACCGGTGCTTGTGTGGCCCTGGTAGATGCACTTAACCATATGCGCGCCAAAGGCATTATTAAAACTAACCCGCTGAATTTTATGGTGGCGGCGGTATCGGTAGGTATTTATAAGGGCACCGCCGTGGCCGATTTAGACTACGCCGAAGATTCAAATGCTGAAACCGATATGAATATCGTGATGACCGAAACCGGCAAAGTGATTGAAATTCAGGGCACGGCCGAAGAAGCGCCGTTTAGCTTTGAAGAAATGCAGCAGATGATGGATTTAGGCAAACATGCCATCCGTGAAATTATCGACGAGCAAAAGCGCGTTCTGGCATAACAAGCAAAGGATACAACAGCATGATCAAGCCGTTTCAACGTGAATTTATTGAGTTTGCGCTGTCGCGTCAGGTATTAAAGTTTGGCAGTTTTACGCTGAAATCCGGCCGTACCAGCCCGTATTTTTTTAATGCCGGGCTGTTTAACACCGGCGGTGATCTGGCCAAACTGGGCCGCTTTTATGCGGCCGCGCTGCAGGATAGCGGCCTTGAGTTCGACGTACTGTTTGGCCCGGCGTATAAGGGTATTCCTATTGCCACCACGACAGCGGTAGCATTGGCCGATCATTATAACCGCGATATGCCGTACTGCTTTAACCGCAAAGAAGCGAAAACCCATGGCGAGGGTGGCAATTTAGTTGGCTCGCCGCTAAAGGGCCGCATTATGCTGGTGGATGATGTGATTACTGCCGGCACCGCGATTCGTGAGTCAATGCAGTTAATTCAGGCGCAGGGTGCTGAGCTTACCGGTGTACTGATTGCACTGGACAGGCAAGAGCGCGGCCAGGGCGAACTGTCGGCGATCCAGGAAGTTGAGCGTGATTTTAATACTAAAGTCATCTCGATTATCAGCCTGCCGGATCTGATCAGCTATTTGGCCGATAAGCCGGAACTGGCAGAGCATCTGGATGCGGTAAAAGCTTACCGCGCACAATATGGTGTTAACGCTTAAAGAAAATCGGGCTTTAGAGTAGGGTGCACTGATAGCCAGAGAGCAAAGTGTCAGGTGTGCTTTCGGAACAGCGGCATGGATGCCGCGCAGGCTGAGAGGGCACAGGGATGTGATCCTTGAAGCCGGTGCAGAAAGCATTTCCTGACACTTGGCTGTACTTCGGAGTTGATGCGAAGGCTGCAACACTCGCTGTTGGAAAGCACACCTGACCTTATACCTGATATTTTAGTGGCAGAGCGAATATATACAGCGTAGTAAGGACAAAGAGATGTTAAAACCAAACGGTGTTGGTTTAGGCCGCATTATTAAAGCGGCAAAGTGTTCGATGCAGGGCTTTGCTGCCAGTTGGAAGTTTGAATCCGCTTTTCGTCAGGAAACCATCTTAGCTGTTATCTCTACTCCGCTGGCCGCCTGGCTGGCCACGTCAGTTAGCCAGTTTGCGCTGTTGGTGAGTGTTTGGTGTTTGGTACTGGTGGTAGAACTATTAAACTCAGCGATTGAATCACTGACTGACCGGGTAAGTCTGGAGCGGCATGAGCTGTCGGGTCGTGCTAAAGATATGGGTTCGGCGGCGGTATTTGTCAGCTTAGTAATAGTGGCGCTGGTATGGGGCGCTGCGATTTACGAACGTTTCTTTTAAGCTGTTTCTGCTGCCGGAAAAAATACGGCTGCTTAAGGAAGGGATTAGGTGTGCTTTCGTAGCAGCGGCATGGATACCGCGCAGGCTGAGAGGGCACAGGGATGTGCTCCTTGAAGCCGGCGAAGAAAGCATTTCCTAATCCCTGACGTTACACTAAACCCTACCAGCCACGCTGCCCTCACGTTATGATTTAGCTAAACAGAGCAGTTTGTAGTTGTGCCCACTGATTAGTCCAGTGCTGGGTTGGCAAGCGGTTAAAGCCGGAGCGGACAAACTGGCTGAGTTTACCCTCTACCGTCGCCAGCAGCAGGTTTGCCAGTTCGCCTTCGTCGATACTAAAGCCTTTACCTTCACGCAGCTTACGCTCACGCAGGCATTGCTTTAACTGGGTTTCCAGCTTTTCAAATAACTGAGCAACGCGTTCTTGCAGGCGTTCCTGCTCACCTTGCAGTGCATCACCGGTAAGAATACGGCAAATGCCCGGGTTACGCTCGGCAAAGACTAAAATCAGCTGCAGAATTAATTCGCTGCGGCTGGCGGTGTCTTTGTGCTCGTCCAGAATCACGTTGATGCGTGATAGCAGCGTGTCTTCAATAAACTCGATTAAGCCTTCAAACATCCGCGCTTTGCTGGGGAAATGCCGGTACAGCGCTGCCTCGGATACGCCGACTTTTTCAGCCAGCGCTGCCGTGGTAATACGCTGGCCGTTATTACTTTGCAGCATAGCAGCTAAGGCTTGCAGGATATCTTCTTTGCGGTTGGTGCGACGTGGTGCCGGCATCTTAAGCTTTACCTGAATGGCCAAAGCCGCCTTCGCCGCGGGCTGTCTGCTCAAAACTATCGACAATATTAAATTCTGCCTGCACTACCGGCATAAACACCAGTTGGGCTATGCGATCACCCGGCTCAATAGTAAAGCTGTCGTTGCCGCGGTTCCACATCGATACCATTAACGGGCCCTGGTAATCCGAGTCAATTAAGCCAACCAGGTTACCCAGCACTATACCGTGCTTATGGCCAAGGCCGGAGCGCGGCAGGATAGTGGCGCACAAATTAGCGTCGCCGATAAAAATCGATAAACCGGTTGGAATTAACGTGGTTTCACCCGGCGCCAGCGTCAGGCTGCTATCCAGACAAGCGCGCAGGTCTAAGCCGGCAGAGCCTGGTGTGGCATAAGCCGGCAGCGGGAATTCAGTACCAATACGCGGATCAAGGATTTTTAAATCGATAGCTTTTTTCATTTACGGCTTAACTCTTTATTTTAATTACAAATAGTATTTTAACGGTAATTAGTTGGCGGAAAATTGGCTGTAGATATGCTGCAGTATGGCTTTGGCCAGGCTGGCTTTAGGTTGCGCCGGCAATGCCAGTTCACCAGACTGCCACACCAGGGTGACAGCATTATGATCGCTGTTAAAACCAAGCTCTGTGCCGGATACGTCATTAGCGCATATTAAGTCCAGCTTTTTGCGCGCCAGTTTATCTTTGGCGTACTGCAGTAGGTTTTGTGTTTCGGCGGCAAAACCGACGGTAAAGGGCCGCTGAGCGGGCAGGGCAGCAACGGCGGCAATAATGTCCGGGTTTTGCACCAGCTTCAGCTCAAGGGTACTGCCGGCTTTTTTCTTCATTTTCTCGCCGGCCACTTCTGCCACGCGGTAATCGGCTACGGCCGCGCAACCGATAAAGACATCGCTCTGTGTGGCTTGTGCCAGCGCAGCGTCGTGCATCTGCTGTGCAGTGGTCACATCAATACGCTTTACGCCAATGGGCGTGGCTAACTGCACCGGGCCGCTGATCAGCGTAACGTTGGCCCCCATAGCCGCAGCTGCAGCGGCTAAGGCAAAGCCCATTTTGCCCGAGCTGTGGTTAGAGATATAGCGCACAGGGTCAATAGCTTCCCGCGTAGGGCCGGCGGTGATTGTAATTTTTATGTTATTAAGTTGCTGTTCAGCTAAAAAATGTTCTTCTAGCGCGCTAACCAGCTGCAACGGCTCTAACATTCGGCCTGCACCGGTATCACCACAGGCCTGATCACCAAAGCCCGGGCCGTAAATGTAAAAATTATGTGTTATAAGTGTGGCTAAATTCTGCTGAGTGGCTATGTTTTTATACATCTGCTGGTTCATCGCTGGTGCTACCGCTACCGGGGCAGCCGTGGCCAACACGCAGGTAGTGAGTAAGTCGTTGGCTAAGCCATGCGCCATGCGGGCGATAATGTCGGCACTGGCCGGGGCAATTAAGATGATGTCTGCCCATTTGGCCAATTCGATATGGCCCATAGCTGCTTCGGCGGCCGGGTCAAGCAAACTGGTGCTGACCGGGTTGCCGGACACAGCTTGCAGTGTCAGTGGCGTAATAAAGTGTTGGGCGGCGTCGGTTAAAATAACCCGCACATCAGCGCCGCGCTCTTTTAAGCGGCGTACTAAATCAGCACTTTTATAGGCGGCAATACCACCGCTGATACCAAGTAAAATACGTTTTTGCGCAAGGGTTTGCTGCATAACAGAGCCACCGGAAGTGGAAAAAACTGGCGCTAAGATAGCATGGAAACACAAATTCAGCATCAATTCAGGGAGTGATTGCATGAGTATTCGTCACTGGCCCGCCACCGAGCGGCCGCGGGAAAAATTGCTCGACAGAGGCGCGATGGCGCTATCAGACGCTGAGCTATTGGCCATCTTTTTACGCACCGGCATCGCCGGTACCGATGCGGTAACCCTGGCGCGGCAATTACTAAATCAGTTTGGCTCGCTGCGGCGTTTGCTCGGTGCCAGCCAGGCCGACTTTTGTTCCGCTAAAGGCTTGGGTGAAGCCAAATTTGTGCAGTTGCAAGCGGTGCTGGAGCTGAGTAAGCGCTATTTACAACAGCAAATACAGCGCGATACCGTGTTTAACGATCCCGGTACCGTGAAGCGCTATTTGCAACATGCGATTAGCGGCGAGCAGCGCGAGGTGTTTTTATTGCTGTATTTAGACAGCCAGCACCGGCTGATTAACGCCGAGCCGTTATTTGCCGGTACTATAGATGCATCCCCGGTATATCCGCGTATTGTAGTTCAGCAGGCTTTAGCGCATAATGCCGCCGCTGTTATTCTGGCGCACAATCATCCATCCGGCGTGGCCGAACCCAGCCGGGCGGACAGAGCGATTACTGAACGCTTAGTTCAGGCGCTAATGTTGGTAGATATCAAGGTATTGGATCACTTTATAGTGGGCGATGCCGATGTAATCTCCTTTGCAGAGCGTGGCTGGCTGTGAAGATCTGCAGAGATCCTTGCCGGATCTCTGCGCGCGGGCGAAAGATTTCGCTTGAATAAGACGGCTTATTCGTGTATAAATTGCGCCCTCTTGTTTTGGGGCAACCTTCTTGGCCGGAAGGGTGATGACAGCTCGAGCTGATGTAATTTTGGAGAACTATTGACATGTCTAGAGTGTGCCAAGTAACCGGCAAAGGTCCGATGGTAGGTAACCGTCGTTCACACGCCAACAATGCTACTAAGCGCCGTTTCCTGCCTAACCTGCAAACTCACCGTTTCTGGGTTGAAAGTGAAAACCGTTTTGTTACATTACGTACTTCTACCCGTGGTATGCGCATCATCGATAAGAAAGGTATCGATGCGGTATTAGCCGAAGTGCGTGCTAACGGTCACAAGGTGTAAGGAAATAAATAATGCGCGATAAAATCCGTTTAGTCTCTTCTGCAGGCACTGGTTTCTTCTATACAACTACGAAGAACAAGCGCACCATGCCAGAAAAGATGGAAATCAAAAAGTTCGATCCTAAAGTGCGCAAGCATGTGATTTTCAAAGAAGCGAAAATCAAGTAATCGAACACAGAAACCCGGCCAACGCCGGGTTTTTGCTTTTTAAAGCCCGCCTGAGTTACTATGCCGCGCCACCTTAGCTGACAGGTATTAGCATGTTAAAATTGTCCCGTCGTAACTGGAATAACGTACTGATTTTTGCAGTGCTGATTTTAATGTTTGCGCTATATGGCATACCGCAACGTTTAGCGCAGTTAAATACACCCGGGCATCGCCTGCTGCCCGCCGACAGCGAATTATTAATGGTAGCCTTTGCTAACCAACGTTTAATTAAAGCCGGCCCCCAGTGGCAACTGCAGCCGCAAGGCGCTAAAGCGGTAGATGCAGCGCAGCTGGCAGTAGCCTGGCAGCACAGCTTACTTACCCCGGTTGAAGTGGCTGCAAATAAAAGCCGCGTGCCGGTAGCCCAAGCCAGCGTGCAACTGGTGGGGCAAACGGCGCCGTTAATTTGGTTACTGTATCCGGCCTCTGAGCCCGGTGAAAGGCAGTTCTTATTACAGCAAGCCGGGCAGCAGCAGTTTTATCAATTAAGCGCGGCGCAGGCGGCGCAGTTGTTTTTAATCGATATGGCGGAGTAACAGTGCCGGAATTACCTGAAGTAGAAGTGTCGCGCCAGGGCATCAGCCCTTATCTGGAAAACCAACAGTTAGTCAAAGTGGTAGCACGCCAACGCCAACTGCGTTGGTGGGTGCCGGATGAGGTACTGGCGCAGCTGAACCAGCCCATTTTGTCGGTGACCCGCCGCGCTAAATATTTGCTTGTTCAGCTGCCACAGGGCGACATCATTTTACACCTTGGCATGTCGGGCCATTTAAAAGTGCTGGCGGCTGATACGCCGGCGACTAAGCATGATCACATTGATTTGCTGCTGGACAGCGGCATGCTGCTTAGGTTAAACGATACCCGCCGTTTTGGTGCGGTATTGTGGCAGCAAAAAGGCGAAGTACACCCGTTGTTGGCCAGCTTGGGGCCGGAGCCACTGAGTGATAATTTTAACCTGGCGCATTTAACGGCTGCCTTTGCCAAACGCGGCAGTGCGGCAAAGCTGGTGCTGATGGATAACCATGTGGTGGTGGGCGTAGGTAATATTTACGCCAACGAGGCGTTGTTTAAAGCCGGCATCTTGCCGTCAAAGCCCGCCAAAGCGGTAACCCCGCAGCAGTTAGCAAAACTGTTGCCGGTGATCAAAGACACCCTGGCCGCTGCGATTAAACAGGGCGGCACCACCTTAAAAGACTTTAGCCAGGCCGATGGTAAGCCCGGCTATTTTGCTCAGCAGTTACTGGTGTATGGCCGGGGCGGCCAGCCCTGCTTAACCTGTGGCACGCTGTTAAGTGAAATCCGCCTTGGTCAGCGCAGTACCGTGTTTTGTACGCAGTGCCAGAGTTAAAACCGCTTTTTCGCAGTAATCCGCCATTGCCATTTGTCCAGTTCGGGATTACTGCTAAAAGGATGCGTTAAATCGATATGGATCATGGTACCGCGGCTGGAATGCGACGACAGCAAGCGTACGCCGCCACCGACACCAAACAGCACACCATCATCGATATTGCTGTTAAAACCCTGTTCGGCACCCCAGCTACGGCCGGCATCGGCAAAACCGGCAAAACCGACATCCAATAACTGCAATATCGACCAGTCGGTAAAGTAGCGGTACTCTGCGGTGGCAACAATACGGCTGTCACCACGCTGATAATACAGTGGGAAGGCGCGCAAACCGGTATCACCGCCTAAATACAGCGCCTTATCCTGAAACAGCTGGCGACCAAACTCCGCATTCACTATGCCTACAGCACTGCTGTTATTATTCAGCTGATACACCAGTTGCAACTGGTTGCTGAATAAGTGCTGATTAATACCGCTGAGCCACAGTGCTTGATAGCGGCTGTTGCCCAACAGAAAAGTGCTGTTGTTGAGTTGCCACACTTTCGCCAGTTCCGTATCCAGTTGCCAGCCGGCGTCGTCAGCACCCAGCCAGGACTGCAGACGTCCCAACCGCAGCCGTGCCTGCCAGCCAAGATTAATGTCTTCCACACGGTTAAACTGATTAATATTAAACAACTTACGATAATCGCTGACCAGTAGTTGATACTCCAGCCAGACGGCAGACAAATTGCGATCCGGTGGTAAGTCATAGGCTGTCAGTTCGCTTTGTTGAAAGTTGGTATCGTTCAGGGTAAAGCCGATATTCAGCCGGTGAATATGGTTAGCCTGCTGCGCAATTTTAAAACCGACATAAGTTTCAAACCAGTGTAATTTGCGATCGTACTGGTTAACCTCGTCACCCAGCAAATAATCACTGATTTCCTCTTTGTTTTTCTCCATGTCCAAACTGAAGGCCCAGGGCGATGACAAACGGTAAAACGGCCGCGTCAGGGTAAAGTGGTAGCTTTCACCGTCGGAGTTATCAGCATAGCGGGTAAGGGCATTCCAATGGGTACCAAAGATATTCGGTGAGGCAAAACTCAGCAGGTAACCGCTACGTTCACTGTCTTTGGCATAATCCAGTTGCAGCTGGTTGCCGCTACCGAGCAGGTTGTCATCAGCAATACCAATGGAGTAATCGGTTTCACCACCTTCACTGCTGAAATCTATCTTAGGCAGCAGCGACCAGTTATCCCAGGTTTCTACCAGCACATTAACGCTGTTGCTTTGCGGGCAGTATTGGCTAACCGACACTGCAGCATCGCGGATATAAGCGCGGTTACGCAGTAAACGTTCCGTTTCTTCCAGCTCTTGCAGGTTCAGCGCTGCACCTTGCAGAAACAGTAAGTCATCCTGCACTGTCGGTTCTTTGGTAATAATATGGCTGTAATTGGCGAAACGGTGCAGCCAAAACGTGCCTTTTTCTGTCAGGTCGAACACATTGTTACGCCGGTAACTGATGCTGCCGATAGTGACATCGCCCGGCAGGTCCGCCTGCTGCTGCGGGCTGATGTCAGTACAAACTGCCTGTGCGGCGCAGGAAAAAAGCAAGGTAAATAAGCAGCTTAGACTGCGTAACATAAATCTGCCCTCCTGGCCGACAACAGCTTGTTATTTGTAACACTGATGTGATCAGTTAACGTTATTTCGCCCAACATAGCAAGTGCGCTACTATTTTTGCGCCGGGGCTGTAGCGCTGCTGTCCGGCTGCTGTGCCAAGTGCACAGTACGCTGCGGAAACGGAATTTCAATGCCGGCCAGATCAAATGCCTGCTTTATTTCCTCCTGCAAACTGTTGCGCAGATCACGGAAATTTTCTCGCTTACTCCAAACGGAGAATTGAATATTCAGCGATGAATCACCAAAGCCGAGAAACAAAAACATTGGTACCGGTTCATCCAAACACAACGGGTTGTTGTCAGCAACCTGCAACATCAGCTGGCGTACCTGTGCAATGTTTTCTTTATAAGCCACGCCCAGCAACAAATCAAAGCGGCGGATAGGAAAACGGGTCAGGTTAGTCATTTCGCTTTTAATCAGGCTTTCGTTTGGAATGCGCACATAGAGGTTGTCGAAAGTACGCAGCTTTACCGACAATAAATCTATCGATAACACTTCACCTGTGGTGTTACCCACTTTAATGGTGTCGCCCAGTTGAAACGGCTGCTCGCCAATTAAAAACAAGCCGCTAATCAGGTTAGATGCCGAGGTTTGTGAAGCAAACCCCAGCGCCACTGACAATACTCCGGCTGCGCCAAGCAATACGCTAAGCGAAAAACCCAGTTGTTTCAGTGCTGAGGCAATAAATAACGCCAACAGCAACCAGTACACCAGGCGTTTAAACAGCACGATATGATGTTGTGAAAAGTTATTGCTGCAAAAGCGGCTAACCGCACGTGATGTAGCGCCGGCGACGACAAAACCGGCCAGCAGCAAGATAACAGCTTTGAGAATATGGCCGGCTTGTTCCGATTGCAGCCAGTGCAGCAGTGATGCAGTCATATTGCCTCCAGGTTAATCAGTAAAAATATGGGTAAAGGCACGGATCAGGCTGTGTTTTTCCGGCACGGCACGGGCGCTGCTGATCAAGTTAACGCCGCTGGCATCATGCGCCGACAAGGTGCCGGTTTTAAAGCGGGCCAGATTGTGCGGGCCTTCATGTAGCAAGGTAATAGGGTCGGTCCATAAATTGCCGTCATCTGCGCTGTACACGGCCAAATAGGGCACCGGAATACTGATTTTACTCAGAGACAGTATTTGCCTGGCGTTATTTTGGATCATCACCGGGGTAATGGCACGGTGTGGCCGCAGCGGCAGCTCGTGTTTATTGTAGCGGGCATGGGTTTTGTCGGCATAGCATAACTCGCCGGCTTGGGTGGTGGGGCCAAACCAGGTGTCGGATAAACGCATAATGGCAATTTCCTGCAGCAAATGCTCCGGTTGCTGTAGTGACACCCTAACGCTTACCGGTGAGCTGATATATAAGGTGGTTTGCTCACCTGGTGGTATATGCACCGGCTGCAGTGTTTTCACCACGACCGGGCGGTCCATTAGTACCGGCGTCAGGCAAAATGCGGCCGGGCTTTGACGAAAAATATAACGCTCGGCTGTTAATTGTGGCGGCATACACAGTGCTGCCGTGCTGCTGAATAACTCGCGCTCCGGCGAGACGTTAACGCGCTCGTGTGCCAGCAACCATTGCTGTTGTTGCCGTTTAAAATACAGGCTTAGTGTGCCGATGTTGATGTTGCGGCAGCTGTCAATGTCCAGTTCAACCGGCAGCCACCAGGCGTTAGCGGCGGTGTGTTTCGGGGCCATAGTGTTCGCTCAATCACAATACTGCCGCAATCTTAGCAAGAAGGTGGCGTAAGTCCTATGCACGTTTTGTTGATATTCAGTGGATATTCACTACTATGCCTTATAAAATAACGCTAAATTTTGCTTATTCAGCAATATGTTAATTCAGTACCATCTTTATTCAGTAAAACAGAGCGAGTACCCGTATGGACGTGCCCGGTATGGATATACCCGGTAGCAGGCGTAGCCTGACAACTGATACCCCCGATAAGAATTCTGCTTGGTAAGCTGCGCGAATAGCTGCCCTTACTAAGCCTGTTTAGTAAGAGGTTGCTATGGAATTACCTGTGTTGATCAGCACGCTACGCACCGCGCTGGAATCAAATACGGTGCCTTTGTTGCGTGAGCAACTGGACGATGTACACCCGGCCGATTTAGCCTCTGCGCTGGTCGAATTTGCGCCGCAAGATTTATGGACCCTGCTCACCGTATTTCCACGGGCGGAACAAGCTGAAGTATTCGGTTATTTACCGGCAGAACAGCAGGTAAAGCTATCCATCAGCATCAGCCGGCGCAAGCTGGCGCCTATTATCCGCCAGATGTCATCAGATGAACGTGCCGACTTATTTAACCGCCTTGATGATGAGCAGCGCGAAACCCTGCTGCCGGCGCTGGCGCAAGCCGAGCGTGAAGATTTACTGCGGCTGACGTCACACAAAGAAGGCACCGCCGGTGCCATTATGACCTCAGACTATGCCATCCTCGCAGCCGAGCTGACAGTAACGCAGGCGCTGGATTCTTTGCGCCGTGAAGCGCCGGATAAAGAAACCATATACTCGGCTTATGTCGTAGATGCTGCGCGCAAGCTTATCGGTGTAGTGTCATTGCGGGATCTGATTCTGGCACCGCTGCAAATGGCGCTGGAAGAGCTGATTAACCACGATCCTATTTATGCCGCAGTAGATATGCCACAGGAGGAAGTAGCGGCTCTTATAGCCAAGTACGACTTACTGGCCCTGCCGATTATAAACAGTGAGCATCAAATGGTGGGCATTGTTACCTACGATGATGCGATGGACGTGGCAGCCGCCGAGGCCACTGAAGATTTCCACAAAACCGCCACCATCGGTAAGCTTGAAACCAGCGTTAAAGACGCCGGTATCGGACTCTTGTATCGCAAACGGGTGTTTTGGTTGGTTATCTTGGTATTTGGCAATATCTTCTCCGGCGCCGGCATCGCTTATTTTGAAGGTACCATTTCCAGCCACATTGCTTTGTTATTCTTTCTGCCGCTGTTAATCGGCAGCAGCGGTAATGCCGGCGCCCAGGCAGGTACCCTGATGGTGCGGGCATTGGCTACCGGCGACATTAAACTGCGCGACTGGGGCTATTTACTGGGTAAAGAATGCCTGGTAGCCGGCTTGCTGGGTTTAACTATGGCAGCAGCTGTGGTGGGTTTAGGCTGGTGGCGCGGTGGTTATGATATTGCCGTGGTAGTGGCATTAACCATGATGCTGGTCGTTATGGCCGGCAGTTTAATTGGTTTATCACTGCCGTTCTTACTCAGCCGCTTTAAACTCGACCCAGCCACCGCCAGTGGCCCATTGATTACTTCAATAGCCGACGTCGCCGGCGTGGTGTTGTATTTCTCCATCGCCAGTTGGTATTTGGCGCTTTAATGTTATTTCTTCTCTGTTGAACCACAGGTTATTGTTAGTGGCTTGTGGTTTACTCCGCTTTTTTATAACGCATAGTTAATATTTTTTGTTGCAAAAATAACCAACAACAGTAAAATCTGCAATCTTTTGTTATTTGTAACGATATTGTATTCAGGTTTTTCTTCTGAAAAGCAATAACACTGCCAGATAAAAATAAAACCGGCTTTAAAAGGATTGCCCATGCTTGCTGTAATTCGTTGTTTATTGTTAACCGTATTGATACTGACGGGCTTTGCTGTAAAAGCTGATAGCGGTGGCTACAAGGTTTACACCGATTATGCCGGTAATATTTATCTCGAAGCACCTAAAAAGTTTATTCTGATCCACGGTGAAGTATCAGTGCCGCTGGCTCTTACCCCTGTTAACGGTTATCTGGCACTCACGCAAGGTTCCAATGGTTGGGTTATCAATCAACTGACAGAAGCACAGTGGCGGGCATTACAGTTAAGTGAAGGACACTCTGCGGTTAAGCAGATAGAGTTTGCTGACTTCGACGGAGATGGTGCTAACGAACTGAGGCTCCGCTTTCACGAGGCAAATCAGCCATTACTTACGCTGTCAAATCTTGACGGTGAAGTATCTGTTTCTGCCGTAGGTGGTGGTGCTTATGATCCAATAGAGCCGCCTGCAGGTTCAATCGTTGCAGGTAGCATGGTTGGGCTAACCGCCGGCGAATTCAGAGTTGATGAATCCGGAGCTGCAACCTACCAAATTCCACTATCTTTACCGGCAGGTATTGCCGGCGTTCAACCTCAATTGGCATTTAGCTATAACAGCTCAGGTGGAGATGGTTACATGGGCGCCGGTTGGAATATTTCCGGTGCATCTGCCATTAGCCGTTGCCCGAAAAATATCGCCACAGACAATGTACAGGGTAATGTGTCTTTTACCGCCTCGGATCGGCTGTGTCTGGATGGCCAGCGGCTGATAACTAATAGCAGGGAAAATGATATAGGTGTTGCCGATACCACTTACTGGAACAACAGCACTGTATTACACACTGAAATTGACAGCTTTAACACAGTGCGCAGGCACGGCTCATCTGCACAAGGTCCTTTAGCCTTGACAGTCGAGACAAAGTCAGGGGAGATCCATTACTACGGCGATGTATCTGCGGTTAGTGGTAACGATACAATGGGCAATGCACTGGCAATAAGCTTGCGCAATGCGTCCGGTGGAGCAGAAACAGGCGCTGACGCCTTTTTTGACACAGCCAGTGGCTCCGGCAAAGCCAGATTATGGGCTTTAAAGGCGATCAAAGATACTAAAGGCAATTATATTGTCTACAAGTACCAAAAAGACCTTAACAAAGGCGAGCACTACTTAAGCGAAGTGCATTATACCGGCCGGGTCGCCGGCACAGCGCCTTTTGCCCGCGTGCAGCTAAACTATGCCGCTAACCCGAAACGAGCGTCGGGCTGGCAGGCCGGAGCGCGCGTGATGATGTCAAAGCTGTTGTCCAGCGTGTCGGTATATCTCGATGGAGCGGCAGATGCCAATGTTGTGCGGCATTACCAGCTAAATTATGTGTCATCCAATGTGCTGGAAGAAAAGAACCACCTTGTTTCCATACAAGAATGTGCAGATAAAGCGCTGCAGCAATGTTTACCGGCAACGCAATTTGGCTGGCAAAAACCTGCTGCAAAAACCACCAGCTATCAAACCCGTTGTGAAACCGAACCTGGCGCGCCACAATTCTGTTGGCAGGAGCCTGTTACTGAAAACTATGTACCCTTTTCGACAACGTCTGAGCAGAAAGGCAGTTCTTATGATCGCTACAACCAGCAGTTCATTGACATCAATGGGGACGGTTATGTTGATATGCTGTACGTACGTTCCAATCAATGGAAACTGCGGTTAGGTGGTGGGCATGTTACTTACGAACAGCGCTGTCAAAATATTCCGGGTGAGCCGACGTTCTGTTGGCAGGAGCCGGTAACCAATAATTATGTCAGCGAAATAGGCTTAACCAATGTCGGTATAAGTAAAAGGCAATATGCTCAATCTATTGATTATAACGGTAACGGTCAACGCGATTTATTAGTCGCTGATTCAGCAACCAGCAACTGGCACATTATTGCCTATACCCCGTCAACAACTACCGGTACTTACTGTGAGCCGGAGCCTGATGGGCGGCGCTTATGTGAAACCTACGACATTCAGCTCAATCACACCGTAATTAATACCAACCGGCAGGCTTATGGCCTGGAAGGTGGTGCTTTTATTGCCGATATTGATGGCGATGGCTTGGAAGATATTGTTTATATCCGCGACGGCCGCTTTCGTTGGTATCAGAATTTAGGCCGGGTTGTAAGCGGCAGTCCTTTTGCAGGTGAAGAAGACTTAGGCGCTGTTGGTGAGAGTTTAGGAGGTATGTATCCTGACCGTTATACCGCTGATATGAAATCCGCATCAATGTTGGATATCAATGGCGATGGTAAGACGGATCTGATTGTAAAAGTCAGCCAAACCGTGTGGGAGCCAGATCCGGGGTCAGGTTGCCAGATCGAGATACAATCAGAACCGGTTTACAGCACGCAAAGTACCCTGGCCAGCCCAATGTCAGCTTGTGGTAGCTGGGTAACCACAACCTCCGTTAAGCTGTTTACCTCTACCGGTAGCAGTTTGGTTGAAAAGCAAAATTTGGGCAATATTGTTGATATCCGGGCTGTTGATCTGAATGGCGATGGTTACACCGACATTATGTACCGTAGCAATACGCGTTGGTATTATCGTCTGTCTGATGGTGCCAAGCTGCTGGCTGCCCGCTTGTCGGGGTTACCAGCTGTGGTAAATAATTTGGTCGGACTGAACTATTTTATTGATATCAACGGTGATGGCAGAACCGACGTATTGTTGCCAACCAGCAGCAATAATTGGGCTATATATTTATCGCGACCAACGGATACCACTGAACAAGTCATATTTGAACAGCGCGGTAGCCGTGCCTTTGACAGTAATGCGGCTATTCAGTTTGCCGATGTTAATGCTGACGGCAAACTCGATCTGCTTACCGCAACCAATGACAGCGGCTGGAAAATCTACCACAGCCTGAGGCCGCACATTAATGAGTATGCCATTAATAAAATTACTAATGGTTGGGGTGTAGTTACTGACATTGAATACAAAAACATCACCAACAAATCGGTGTACTTTCGTGATGCATCCGGTAACAACACAAGCAGTGATTTTTTCTCGCCACGGGCGGGTATGTACGTGGTGTCAAAGGTTAGCTCAGAAGTTAACTCCGCTAAAAAAGTCAGCGTCAGTTACCAGTACGGCGGCCTGTTGTTGCATAAAAAAGGCCGTGGCATGCTGGGTTTTGAAGTACTGCGCACTAAAGATCAACAAACAGGGGTAACTACAGAAACGGTATATAACCAGTTGTGGCCCTATACCGGTATCCCTAAAACCACTACCCAGGTAATCAATGTCGCAGGCACAGAGCATGTACTGTCGTTTGCGAAAAACAACGTCGCCAGAAAGGCCACCAATCAGGGCGGAGTCTTTGCTTATATCAGCAGCAGCGAAGAGCACAGCTACCAACTGGGCAGCAATAATCAGCACTATGCGCTAAGTAAAACCAGCAGCAGCTTTAACTATGACAGCTATGGCAACTTACTCAGTAATACGGTAGTGCAAAGCGATGCCAATAATGCCAGCCAAAAGTTAACCACCACTACCGTTAATACTTATGGCAGCACGGTTACAGAGCAACGTTACGGCCGGCTGGCAACCACTAAAGTAACAAAAACGCAGGGCAGTAGCAGTACTGTGCGGGACAGCAAGTTTGAATATTATGACCGTAGCGGCGGCTTACTGCTGAAAAAGGAGATCTTAGCGCCAACCCTGGCGGCTTATCGCGTTACAACTGAATATCACTATGATGCTGCCGGCAATATCAGCCGTAAAGCGGTTACTGCCGGTACCAATGCTGCTGGCAGCGTAACTGCAACGCGCAACAGCGACAGCGTTTACGATGCGCGTTTGCGTTATCTGAAAGAAAGCATTAATCACCTGGGGTATAAAACCACCTATACTTATAACGGCCTTAGCGCAGATGCGGTAACAGGCCGTATTAATTACGTTAATACGGTAGATAGCAATAATCAAACCAGCCGGCAATATGTAAATGCGTTAGGGCAAAGCTACCGCAGTTATATTAAAGGCCACAGCAGCAGCGATCCGGTAATTAACAGTTATACCGAGCGGCATTATTGCACGCAGTTATCTGGCGGTTGCGGTGTCAGTGGCGCGTACGCCCGTATCCGGCAGTACGCCGATGGCGGCGGTGAACAGCTGCAGTTTTTGGATAAATACGGCCGTGATATTGAAAGCAGAAGCAAGCTGCTGACAGGAAGCTGGTCGGTTAGCCGCACCACTTATGATGCGCAAGGCCGGGCGGAATATAGTTACGAACCGGGTATTGGTGCTGCTGCAACAATTGCCAGCCGGGTAGAATACGATGCATTGGGACGTGCCTACAAAACCCATTTAGCCAGTGGTGGTGTTAGTGAGGTAAGTTATCGTGGCTTCTTAACTGTAACCACTGATCCTGAGGGCAAAAAGCAGCAGACGCTGAGCAATTACCTCGGCCAGACACAGCAGGTGAAAGATCATTTAAACAATATTCTGGATTATGCCTACGACGCCTTTGGCAACCTTGAAACTGTGCATGCAGAGGACATTGCCGGTACACGGCGTTTACGTACGCAAAACTACTATGACACCTATGGCCGTAAGTACCGCATGAAAGATCAGGACAAAGGCAGCTGGAATTATAGTTACAACGCCTTTGGTGAATTGTTAAGCCAAACGGATGCGAAAAGTCAGATTACCTCCTTTGACTATGACAGCATCGGCCGCATGACACGCCGCTATGATCCTTCCGGCACCAGTTGTTGGGATTACGGCAATAGCTCGGCCAGTTATAATCGTGGCCAATTAACCCGGGTGCGCAGCTTTGGCACTAACCAGCAATGTACTGCCACTGCAACGCCAGACTATGAAGAGGTGTACAGCTACAATAGTCGGGCGTTGCCATCAGGTAAGCTTACCCGTGCTGCCGGCAGCAGTTTTAGTGTTAGCAGCAGTTACGACAGCTTTAACCGCCTGCACTTGCTTACCTACCCCAGCTGGACATTGAGCCCGGCAGACGATCTGGTAATTAAGCACGAGTACCAAAATGGCGGCCTGGTTAAATTAACCGATAACAAATCTAACCGCGTGTATCAGCATATTCAGGCAGTAAATGCGCGTGGCCAGGCAACCAAGGTGGTCTATGCCAACGGCGTAACCGAAGATCGCAGTTTTTACAACGCCAGTGGTTGGTTAGATACTTTAACCGTGAAACGCGGCAGTACCCATATACACAACATGGACTACAACTATGACTATGTGGGCAATGTCACGCAGCGCCAGCTGGACTTTGGCAGTGTAGGTAGTAAAGCCGGCTTTACCGAAGTATTTGGTTATGACAATTTACACCGCGTTACCTCGCGCACTATCAGCGCGGTAATCGGCAGCACCGGCTATAACAGCCTGCCGGGCGCGCTTAAAATGAACGAAACCTACCGTTTCGACCATTTTGGCAATATGACCTTTAAAACCGGTGTGGGTAACTACTGCTACGACAACAACATAACTAACCGTCTACTGGCAGTAGGTACCACTACAAGTTGCACCGGTACAGGAGCATATACTTTTGGCTACGACGGCAATGGCAATGTTAACAACGACGGCAAACGCAGCTTTAGCTATACCGCCTTTGATAAACCGGGCCGGGTAACCCAGGGCGCAGACAGAACCGACTTTGCCTACGGGCCTAACCGCGAACTGTATCGCCGTATTGATGTGCGCGATAACAAAACCACCGATACCCTATACATAGGCGGTTTATACGAGCGGGTAAGCTTGCCCACAGCGGTAACCGAGCATAAGTTTTATGTCGGTAATGCGGTAATTACCAAGCGCAGCAATAACGCCCACGACGAATATTACCTGCACAAAGACGGCCAGGGCTCGACCACCAGCATCACCAATGCCGCGGGTTCCTTGCTGCAACAGTTTATCTACGACCCCTGGGGCAAGCAGTACAGCGTAAGCAGCAACAGTGTGTTTAGCACTTACTCTAACCCGGGCGACAGCAAAGGTTATACCGGCCATAAAATGATTAACGACTTTGAGGTTATTCATATGGGCGGCCGTACCTACAACCCGATACTCGGCCGCTTTATGCAGGCAGATCCCTTTATTCAAGCGCCATCTAACTTGCAGAACTATAACCGCTATAGCTATGTGCTAAATAACCCGATGAGCTATACCGACCCGAGTGGGTATTTTTCGCTGAAAAGTGCTTATAAATCATTAAGTAAGTTAGATGGTCGTTATTACTCACATAAGAATGTATTTTCGCGCAACCAATATTTGAATATGGCGCACCAAATAGGACTTAGTTTTATTCCGGGTTTTGGTATGCTTGCTGGGGCGCATTCAACCTTTGACGGTGTGTATTTTGCGACAGGGAATTTCCGCGCGGCAATGAGAGCTGGCGCAACTCAGTTTGCTTCAAGTTATGCATTTAAATCGATAGGAGAATCCTTTAGCGAGGCCGGGATGTCGAATCTGGGCGACATTGCAGACAACGGGCTAAATTTTGATGGGTATTACAACTTTGGTGGTAATTACCTGACCGCAGGCCAAATAGCAGGCCAGATAGGTGCACATGCGGTAGTTGGCGGCGTTGCCGCCAGTCTCCAAGGTGGTAAGTTTGGTCATGGTTTCTTTAGTGCAGGTGTAACTAAAGGTGCTGGTGGGGCATTTTTGCCGGGTGGTTCAAACTTATCTGGCGGACAGGTTGCTTATGGCACCGTTGTTTCCGCTGTAATAGGGGGTACAGCCTCAGAAATTTCCGGCGGTAAGTTTATCAATGGCGCCCAAACAGCGGCGTTTCAGTATTTGTTTAATCAGATAGGCAGATCGGCAATAACTAAAGTGACCAAGCAGGTTTCTCGTAGAGCTTCAATTGATGGAAGAGTTGTTACTAGTGAAAGAGAACTTGGTGATCCAAAGTGGGTTGGAATCCAAGCTGCTGGGCCGCTTATAGATAAACTAGCTAAAAACCATCTTACTTTAGCTGTTAACTTAGAAGTTTTAGTTCAAGAGCATGGTATATACGAGCTTGTTGAAATCTTTGATGTTGAATATACATATAAAGTCACTCAAGAAGGCATTTACAACTACAGTTCCGAAATTATTAACATTGGGCCAGAAATTCCAACTGGTAATACTGATTGGATATTTACAGGTCTGTCTACAGGTTTTACTCCGATTGATATTAGAGGCTGCATATTTTCTTGTGAAGGATATGGTGCTGGAGTTTTCGGAAATGGTGGATAAAATGAAAATTAGAAATCAACTGCTTGCATTATTAACATTAGTTTTCACTACTTTTGTATTTGTAAAAGGAACTAACTTCCTTGCTTTAGGATATATAAATGCAGATGCTGAGTATAAGCAGATTTATGAATCAAAGTTTGAGAAAGGCCATTTAACTGGAGAAGAATTAAGAGAGTTAAAAAGGCTTGAACAAGATTACTTGAAAAATACAAAAAATAGAGCTGAACGAAATAATAAGTTTTTTGGAATGTTGTTTTTAGGGATGTTTATTTGTTTCTGTCTTAGCTTTTATTTTAGTAGGGCTGATCTGTTAGAGGGCAATTCATTTGTTATTTTGATAGTATTTGTAGCGTCAGCTGCTATAGCAAGTAGTTTATGGCAAAGTGCTTTTTGGGCAATGTTTTTTTATACTGGTTTATGGCTTAGTAAATTTATAAGTAAACCCGAATAAATATAATAAATGGGGTCAGATCAACATTAAATAGGCAGTGCCTATAATAAATGGGGTCAGATCAACATAGAATAAATGGGGTCAGATCAACATTAAATAGGCAGTGCCGAGATTGCATTTAATGCTGATTGGATTCATCGGGCCGAAGATATGGGCTTTCTGTAATAAATGGGGTCAGATCCTGAGGTATCCCCACAAAATTATCAGCTAAAACAAAAAGATGAA
>NZ_JBQTCI010000009.1:0-79196 GCF_052380015.1 Rheinheimera sp. NSM
TTCATCTTTTTGTTTTAGCTGATAATTTTGTGGGGATACCTCAGGATCTGACCCCGTTTATTCGACCCCGTTTATTCCGTTTACTGATCTGACCCCGTTTATTCACGCCTAATTTTAGTGCGGATAACCGCATAGCGTGTCGACGCCGCAGCCGGCGCTGCTTGATGGCGATAAAATTGTCTAGTTGGGTTTACTCAGCATAGAATTTTGATTTAATCCCGTCTACCCCAATTTCTTTAGCTTCCTTTACTATAAACTCAAGCTCTTCGTTGAGATTTTTATCTAGCTCTATTGCCACGCCGACTAAATCTTTCATGCTGCCATTACGATTATTAAGCAAATACCTCGTTTTAAATTCAACGTCGTGGGCCACAGAATGTATAGCTTCAAACTTTTGACAAAGCCTCTTACTATCTGATTGATCATCAATTAATTCACTGAGCTGAGCAATTAATTCATTGATAGTTTTAATTGAATCATAGGAATCAGTTAGGCCAATTCTTGCATCCCTAGATAGATCCATGCATATCTCATGGAAATGCTCATCAAAAATAAAGGTGTGAATTCTTCCTGGCACTGAAGTTACTCTCTGATTTAAAACTATAAGTTGAAGAGCGTACTTCGTTTGACGCATCATTCTCACTAGCCAAGCATTTATATCTGAAATTTCAACGTAGACAGAATCTATAATTTTAACCTTCCGCCTTTTCACTTTGATTAGGTCAGTAAGCTGGCTTAGGAGCCAACCAAGACCGACACCAATTAGAGCTGAAATAATATTTACGTCCATGATTTCCGCCTATGGCTATATATCTAACGTCACAATTCACTGGCAGCTAAAAGCAGAGTGAGCTATGGCGAACGGCACCATTAGCCGTTCGGGCAAAATTGCCTTGTTAGGTGACTTTCCAGCACGTCAACCGAGCAATCGACTATAAAATGTGGCATTGTTTCCCCAGCGAATGCAGTGAGCGACTACAGCGGTTTGTTAGCACCTGCTGCCTCAATAGGTTCAATACATAAAGAATAGTTTTTCATGCCAGCCGCCAAACCTGCAAATAGCAACTCTAACCCGAATCGCCAGCCAAACTTGCCAATAAAATCATCGAAGCTTTTAATTGGATTTTCTAATTCTTCACAACTATTTACTAAAAGCTCTTCATAACTTGATACGAGCATTTTATTTAAACTGAAAAGCTCCCTAATTCTGTCCTGCGTTCCTGAGTGGGAGAAGTCTTTTATATTAGTTGCATGTGCATAATCATTCCTAATTTTTCTTAGAATATGGCAACTTCGTCGAGTATGTTGATTTATGCAACCTACTCTATAAGCCAAATCTATTTTTGCTGAGAACGATTCAAATGGAGCATATCCATTATCAAATAACTCATCATTTTTATCTAATGACGGAAGAAGGCGAGCTTTTAGCAGGCTACCTAAGATATCTTCAATCATAGATGCCGCAACCAATACCGCTCCACGATCGCTTTCGTCATGAATGATTTCCATGAATTCTTTAAACGTCTTGGTTAAAGGATCATCCATACAAACTCCCTTAATTCCTAAAGGTGCTAAAACTTATTCTGCGAACCTGCAGTTAAACACGGGTTAACCTGTGTTTGTAAATGTACAGAACACTACACCGCTTATTTAAAACATACAATAACTTACAGGTACAGCTGCTAGTTGTGCTGGCGACAAATACTGCTTAACTCGTCTAACACAGCATGGGTAGTGTTTAGCCAGGCTCTGGCTGCAGGTCGATAAAGCTACTAATGGTTAATCGCCCCTTTGCCGGATCGGCTGACAGGCTGGCATCGGGCGGGATCGAGCCGCTGTGCAGTGCATGGCGGCGGTAGATAATCAGCCGGTTAAATATACCTTCAGCGGCGGCTATTTGGGTAAATAACGGTGTGTCGCCGGCAATATAGCCGGCATCGCGGCCGGGTATGTTTGGGCCGTCGTTTTCGGCTTCCAGCGCAGCAAAATAGGCTGGTGCGCGGTTGTTGTCGATAGTCTCGAAGCCGGTTTTACGATGGCGGTAAAAAGCAGTACCACCCTGCTCGCCGTGAAACAAATAATGCACTGCCGCCAGTGCGTGGCGTTCGGTGGTATCAAAGTGCGGAATGCGCTGCAGCAGCTTTAACTGCTGTGGTGGCGTGGTAACCAGCGAATAATGGCAGACAGAAAAGCTCAGTTTACCGGCCGGTAAGGCAAAAAAATCGCTTAGCAGCGGCGCCAGGCTTTGCAGCAGCACTTGCTGATACGCCTGCGGTGCCGGCGCGCGTACGCCGGGATAATAGGGCGAATTGGCGACAAAGCGCTGCTGGTTGGCATCGGCCAGCAGCATTCCAGGTTTGGCAATAAAGTTATCGACAATCAGCAGTGGTGATTGCTCATGGCCAATATACAACTGCTGCAGTTGCATAGCGGCGTGGCTTTGCAGCTCAGTGATCCCGTTGGCCATCTCAGTTACCATCTCAGTTGCCATCAGCTTTGCAATAGCGCTGGATAAAATCGCGGTGTGACGGCAGCCGCTCTACCACCTGGTTAATGGTATGGCGAATACCGTGCAGATAACGGCTTAGCTCGGTTTCACTTAAGCTGGCCACTATCTGATGATAATTATCCGGCAGCAGGCGCTGGCCCAGCATTACATGCACCCAGGATTCCAGCCGGAATAACTCTTCACCACTTTGAAAGGCGCGGGCGCTGTCTTTAAACAGTGCCATACGCTGTGCCAGCGAATCCGGAATGGTCATAGTGCGGCAGTAATCCCAGAACGGGCTGTCGCTGCGCTGGGTTTGGTGATAATGCAAAATAATAAAATCGCGCACTAATTCCAGTTCGCTGATCGACTGGCGGTTGTATTCATCGCTCAGCACCTCGCTACAGCCGTGAAACGGAAACATCCGCAGCAGGCGGATCACGCCGTTCATAAACAGATAAATACTGGTCGATTCCAGCGGCTCAATAAAACCGCTGGACAGGCCCAGCGCCACACAGTTTTTATGCCAGAACTTCTTGCGCCGGCCGGTTTGATAACTGAGCATTCTGGGTTGCATCAAAGCCGGTGTTTCCAGGCCATCCAGCAAGCGTTGCCGCGCCTGGTCGTCAGACAGATAATCGCCGGCATACACCAGGCCATTGCCTACACGGTGCTGTAACGGAATTTTCCACTGCCAGCCGCTGTCATGCGCAATGGCACGGGTATAAGGTGGCAAGGTAGCCGCCGGTTCGGTTTGTACTACCACAGCCTTATTGCACGGCAGCCAGTGGTCCCAGCGCTCAAAGCCGGTATGCAGGGTTTGTTCTATTAACAGCGCACGAAAGCCGGTGCAGTCGATAAATAAGTCGCCGCTGATTTCCTCACCGCTTTGTAGCACCAGGGCGCGGATATCGCCGTTTACGTGCTGTTGCACCTGTGCAATTTTGCCCTCAATTCGTGTTGCGCCCTGCGCTTCACTAAAATTGCGTAAAAAGCGGGCATAGCGGCCGGCATCCAAATGATAGGCATAGCTGATGGCCGAGCTGTCTGACTTGGCAAACTTATGCGCTTTGGCCGCCTGCAGCTCGTAGCAATATTCACCCAACGGCGCGGTAATACCCATGCGCAGGCCATGCAGATAATAATGCTGAAAATCGGCCAGAAAGCTGCCTTTGCCGGTGGTACCAAAGGGGTGAATGTACTTATCGCCAATCTGGCCCCAGTTTTCAAACGAAATACCCAGCTTAAAGGTGGCGTCGGTGGCGCGCATAAACTCCTGCTCATCGATACCCAGCAGATTATGAAACAGCTGCACCGGCGGTATCGTCGATTCGCCGACGCCAACGGTACCGATCTCTTCTGATTCCACCAGTACCACCTCAATCAGACCTTTTAAGCGCTTTGACAACGCCGCGGCCGCCACCCAGCCGGCAGTGCCGCCACCGGCTATCACCACTTTTTTGACGCCCGGTTGTTGTTCAGCTTTAGTGTGCACAGCATTGTCCCTCATATCAGCGATTTAACCGGTTAAGCAGCATGGCTCTGAGCTGTCTGGCTTGCATCTCATCCAGCTCGCCCAGTACGCCGCGGGCCTCTGCCGGCAAGTGTTGCCCTGCCTGCTGCGGGTTATCAAACACATAATAATTCAGTACCGCCTGCCAGGCGCGGCGTTCCGGTTCCGGCTTGTCGCGCAGGCACAGCAGGGCGTGATACAGCAGGTTCATGCCCGAGCCGGTGTAGCGCGGCGCTGTGCTCCACCAGTAGTTGATCAGGATATTAAAACTGTTGAGTGCTTCTACCTGATGCCACCACATGGCGGGCAGATATAAGGCATCGCCCGGCTCCAGTTCAGCGATTTGGCCGGCGGCAATGGCACGGGGGAAATTGGGAAAACGCTGCAAGTCCGGGTTGGCAAAATCGACCATGCTGATCACCTGGCCGCCGGGTGTCGGCTCTAATGGCCCGGGGTATAAATTGCCGATTTGCTGCGGTGGAAACAAGCTAAAACGGCGTTTACCCAGCACACAGCAGGCGAGGTTTTCCGAAGCATCATAATGACAGGCTGCCAGCGAGCGGTTGCCGAGCCAGATACTGACGCGATCCGGCTCGGTGGCGTAATCCAGCGCTGGTTTGGGCAGTGCAATATCGTTGTGCTGGCGCAGAGTAGGAAAATGCGTTTGCAGCAAATTAGAGGCAATGTACACCGACGGCGGTTGCGCCAGTTCCTGCCAGGCCAGAATCAGCTGCAGCACTTCATCAACACGGCCCATCCGCGTGTCGTAGTTCAGCCTGGTGCAGCTGTCGTCATAAAAATAGCGGCCATTCAGACCGGGCTCGCCGTAATACACCTGGGTTGGTTTGCCATTGTAATGCTGTTGCAGATAAGCCGCTGCCAGCGCCGGGCTGTGCTGGCCCTGTTGCACTAACGGCCAGTGGCTGACCACGCCTTTTAACACTACCGGTTCATTGCCGCACAACAGCTGCGGCGGGATAACACCGGGTTGGCAGGCTACTGCCGGGGTTTGACGGCTAATCTGTTGCATAGTCGCGCGCCGTTACAGTGTACTTTGCCGGCGCAGCAAAGTGTTTTTGCGGTCAATTAAGCTGCGGATATTGCTCATGGAGCTGACCATGGCATAGGCCAGTTGTAAAAAACCGGCCTGATGTAACTGTTCCAGCTCAGTGGCGCGCAGCGCGGCCAGCCTGGTGGTACTGATACAGTAATTACCGGTTAAGCGGTGTTTGTCGCCGTTATCCAGGCTGAATTCAATATTGACCGGCTCTATCAATTCCAGTTGGCTGAAAGCGGCAAACATTGGCGTTGCCATGGCCAGCCCCTGATGGATGGCCTGCAACCTGGCAGAGATATGTTGCAGATAAGGGCTGTTGCCGCCCTGGGGTAAAAACAACGCCTGGCCGTGTTGCTCACTGACCTTGGGGTGGTCCATATCAATATGTACCACCGGATTAGGTGCCGCAGCGTCGCCCGGCTGGCGCTGAAAACCGATCAAAAACGGACCCTTTTCAATGCTGGCCGGTATATAGCGGGCGTCCCAGCCGGCGGGATGAGCGCTGTCGAGGTATAAATTTTCCTCTGCGGCAAAGCCCAGTAAGGCGATGGCCTGATAGTGGCCGTCGGCGCTGTCGCGGCGCAGCAGTATCGGGTACTCTTTTTGCAGTTCAGTAAATTCGGTAGGAAACACCGGCACACTGGCCAGGTTGTCGGCGTATTCTGCGCTAAAGTGATGCAGTACGCGGGTATGCTGGTGGTCGATGTTGTTCAACAGTACATGTCGGGTCATGCGTTACATCCTGTGTCGGGCTTAGTTGTAACTGTTACTGCTTAACGTACAACTATTACAGCATTACCGCCAGCCCCCGGCTGGCGGTAATCTCTCTATCAGAAGTCGTAGCGTACGCCAATCTGATAGCGTGGTCCCAAGTCTGTCAGGTACCACAACATGGCTTTATTCCTGGCGTGAGAGCGGCTGTTCTCACCGGTCAGGTTCAGGGCTTCAGCAAATACCGTCAGTTGCGGGTTAATGTCGTAACTGACATTCAGATCAATTTGCCAGTAAGCCTCTTCATACTTGGGGTTGTTTGAACCGCCTTTATTCACTTCCGCCAAATGCTTGTCGCGCCAGTTCCACGCCAGCCGCATCTGCCAGCTGTCTTTCTCGTAAATACCAATCAGGTTAGCGGTGTCGCTAAGGCCAATCAGCGCAAACTGTGATTCGTTCGGATCAGCGTTGTTATTAAAGCCAACGTCACCGCGTACTATGGTGTAGTTAGCCTGGACGCCAAAACCGCTTTCACCGAAGAAATGCTGTATAGCAAACTCAGCACCGTAGATCTTGGCGGCCCGGTTGTTGTCCGGCGTACTGGTACGGAATATTACTTCCGGGTCGGCATCGGTAGCCCGTAAATCGAAGCCCGGGTTATTGGCGAGGAAATCTATCTGTGCCGGTGTGCCGGTAAATTGCGGATTAGCGCCAAACTCGGCAATCATATCCGGATGGGTGCGGTATTCATTAAACACCATCATCGCATACAGGTAGGTGTCATCCAGCGGGAAACCGCCATCTTGTATTGCCTGGGCTGCCGCTAAAGCCCGCGGGCCGGCGGTTACATCGCGGATACCCAGCAGGGGTTGGTCAACCTGGCGGCTGCCGATAAAGTTAACCACGTTTTTCTGGAATACCCCGGCCGACATATAGCTGAACGGGTTGTAATACCACTCCAGTGACAGGTCAAAGTTCGTCGATTCCAGTGGCAACAGTGCCGGGTTAGATGCATCGGCTGTGGGTTGGGCACCTAACAAGGTGGAACCACCGCCGCCGCCAAAGTCGGAAGCCGATACGCCTAAGTTACCCAGCCCGGCACGGGCGATAGTTTTGCTGAACGAGAAGCGGCTAATCAGATCGTCACTAAGATGCAGGCTGACATCGAGGCTGGGCAGCAAATAGTCATAATCATTTTTTGCATTCACAGGCTCCGGCGGTACGGTGGAGTCGACATAAGCAACCACATCGTCGTTGTCCTCCCACTGAAAGTACACCTCACTTACTAAAGAGCTGGACTTAGAATCGGTTTTTTCGTAGCGCAGGCCGGTTAATACATCAAACTGCATACCGCCAAGCTCTCCTTCCATCGCGATCTGGAAGTACACTGCCATGGTGTCTTCTTCTACAATGTCGTCGTAAGATAAAGCACTTTCAACAGTGGAGGGAATCCCCGGATACAGCGCTTCGGCAGCGGTATACAAGGCGCGCGGATCGGCAATAAAGCCATAGCCGCCCGCCAGGGTGTTGTAGTCATCGAACTCGCCCGGTAAATCAAAGGGTTGGATCAGATCACCAAATTCGCCTGGGTTGGCAACGTTCCAGTTACCCAGCGCGATATTGTTACCGGCGGTTTGGATGGAACGCGACTCCATTTTGCGCATTTCCACGCCAAAATCAAAGCGGCCGTCGTCCAGTTGATAACTGCCGTCGAGCTTAACCTGGTCTATGTTACTTTCCTGGCTGGCATTGCGAATGCGCGCTATGGAAGAGCCGACATCACCGGCATCTACCATGCCGTTGGCATTGGCGCCTTTATCTGGCAAGGTGTCATCATACACGTTCAGGTAAGTCGGTAAGTCGGCGCCCCAAAACCATTCACGCGAGGTAACAATAGGCGCACCCAGGCCAACGGCTAACTCGCCGGAATTACGCGGCCCGGTGCCGCGGCTGTACAACTCTGAGCTGTGGGCATCCAGCATCAACGTCAGGGCGTTATTTACCTGATATTCCAGGTTTAAGCCGGCAGATTTCAGCGTATTGGTTTGTTCACGCCATTGCTGCTCATAACCTTCATCGACGGCACTGGCGTAGGTTTCCTGAATATAAGACGGCGTTTTCACTGTGTTATTGTCAAATTCTACAATTTTCGTGTTACTGCCTCTTTGCACCCAGTTGGTAATTTCACCACGGTGCTCTACCAGGTTATTTTCGGCAAAGGTATAGTCTACGGTGGCAGTAAAATTGTCGGATGGTCTGAACTGCAAGGTCAGCTGGGCATTATCACGGGTGCGTTCGGTATTGGAAAACGCATAACGGATATCGTTTGGCCGGGCATATAACTGGCCTTGCTCCGGGGCATTAACCACTGCAGTATCAATGTTATTCCAGGTGCGGTCAGCATCGGCAATATCGTCCCAGTAATCTACCTCCCAGTCATTCACCGTGGCGCCGGTATAGCCGGAATCACGCTGTTGGTGGCTGGCGGAAATACTGACACCAAACTTGCCATTGTCCAGCACATGACTGAAAATACCGGATACTTCCGGTGTTACATCGTCGCCGCTGCGGTTGGTGGTGTCATGCACTGCTTTTACGCCAACACTGGCTATGGTTTCACCTGTGTCCATCGGCCTGGCGGTTTTTACGTTCAGCGTGGCGCCTATACCGCCGGTGGCAATATTGGCTTTGCCGGTTTTATACACTTCTACTGCGCGGATACTTTCTGATGCCAGGTTGGAGAAATCAAAGGCCCTGGCGCTGCCGCCACGGGTAGTGCCGTCGGCACCCGAACCGGCACCGTAGGTGGTGGCTGAAGGCATAGTGCGGCCGTTCAGCGTAACCATATTATTATCGCCACCAAAGCCGCGTACTGTTACCTCGGAGCCTTCGCCGTTAGTACGGCTGATAGACACCCCGCTAATACGCTGCAGTGATTCAGCCAGGTTCGTATCAGGGAACTTACCTATATCTTCGGCGGATATGGCATCGACCACCCCCATGGAGTGGCGTTTAATGGAGGCGGCTTCCTGCATACTGGAACGCACACCTTTTACCTGAATTACTTCTATGTCTGCTGCCGTGACGGCTTCCGTCTCCGGCGCCTGTTGCGCATACAGCGGCAGGCCCGCGGCACTACCAAGCAGCAATGACACCGCTTGGGCCAATGCCGTTTTGGTAAATCTTTTCCTGTTTTCCATTTTTCCTACATCCCCTCATGATTTGTTATAAGTCATTCAAATCAAACAATCGGGCAGAAACGCGGTCATTTATTACTGTTGTCTGGCTCTGCCGGTCTGTTTGTTTGTGCAGGTGCTAAACTCCCCGGCCTCCTGCACATCCATGCCGACCAGCCAAGCCCCCGACAATCATTGTAGTAATCTTGTTACATTGGTGAAGTTGTCAAAATGCGTTACCTTCTTGCTTTTTTTTATATTTTCAGCAGATACGGCAGCAACAGCAGTGTTTACGGTGTTTTATCGCGGGCAAACAGTGCTTGCCCGGGTGGGTATTGTTATAGTGCGGGGAAATTCAGGTAGTTAGCAAGCAGATAGCGCAGTGCGGTTATACCGGCCGGGCTGTGCCTTGTTGTGGCAACGCAATGCAGCTTAGGCTGACGCGGTTGCCGCCGGTCTTCTTGCCCTGATACATGGCTTCATCGGCTAACAGCAGCAGTTCTTTTTCGGTTTTACTATGTTGCGGATACAGGGCTACACCAATGCTGGGTAAAATGTGCAGCAAATGGCCGGCCAGCGCAAAAGGTTGGTTTAACGCCTGGCGGATTTTTTCTGCCAGCTGCAGCGCGGTATGTTCACTGTCTACCTGCTCCAGCAGAATCACAAATTCGTCGCCGCCAAAGCGCGCCACGGTATCGCTGTGGCGCAGGCAACTGAGAATACGCTGCGCGGTAAGTTGCAACAGCTGATCACCAATATGATGACCGTGCTGATCGTTAACCGGTTTAAATTTATCCAGGTCAAGGTACAGCAAGGCAAACTTACCCTGCTCACGTTCTGCCCGGGCTTTGGCAGATTGCAAACGGTCAGCAAACAGTTCGCGGTTGGGCAGCCCGGTAAGTTGGTCGTACAACGCATTGTGCTGCAGTCGTTCCAGCATTTGTTTACGTTCTATTGCTACCGCCACCTGCACCGAAACAAACTCCAACAGTTCTATCTCGCTACTGTTGTAGCTTGCTGCTTCAGCATCGTTTTGCAGCATCAAGGCGCCTATTACGGCATTGTGCGATTTTAACGGCACGCCTAACCAATTGGCGGCTTTTTCCCCGGCCAGTTGGCGTAACTTCGGTGGCAATTCTTTGCGGTTATCGCTGCTCAGCAGTATGGTTTCTGCGCGGCGGATTACTCCGGCGCAGAAGGTTAGCATCTCGCTGTGCGGTGGGTTTTGCTGCGCTGTGTCATAGACAAAATGCAGCTGTTGGCTGCTGTTATCGCTCAGCGCCAGGCTAAAACGCCGCATCGGAATTAATCCGGCAATAATATGCTGAATATTGCGGTACAGGGCGGGTAGATCATCACTGGCAAAGGCGGCCTCGGAGATGGCATAAATAGCGGCCTGGCGCGCTTCAATGTGTTTACTGCGGCTGATATCGCGGGCTACCGCCACGCGGCGCTGATCGTTGTGTGACCAGCGGGCCGACCACAGCAAATACACTATCTGACCATCTTTGCGGATATAACGGTTTTCAAAGTCTACTTTTACCACACCGGCATTAATTTCGGCGGCGGCCGCTAAAGTACGTTCACGATCATCGGGGTGCACCAGTTCAATCATCGGCCGGCCCAGCATCTCGGCCGGCTTATAACCAAAGATACGTTCAGCACCGGCACTGACAAATTCAAAGCGGCCGTCCTTATCAACCACACAGATAGCATCAAGCAGTAAATCGATATAGTTACTCAGCGCTTTGTAACTGTCGGTGTTCATAGCAAGGCTAAGGCTTCGCAGCAAAAGAGTTGTGTAAACCTTAGCATGAATCGGCCGGCTTATCTGCGGCTGGCCGCTGAAATATTAGCGGAAACTAAATCGTTAACCTGGTTGCTTAAACTGCTAACCCGCCGTTGGCAATTGCGCAATAACAGCAGGCCGCGTAAAGCAGCAGGGGGCCGCAGCACCCTGCATAAGTTTAAGGTTTAAACGCGACCGGGCTGGTAAAGGGGGTAACCCCGAGCACCGGATACAGCTCGTCCGGTTTGTAGTAATGCTTACCTTTAAACACCAGTGCCACTTTGCGGATATCGGCGATATTAGTTGTCGGGTCGCCGTTGATCAGCAGTAAATCGGCATCTTTGCCAACGCTAACCGAACCACTGTGATAGGCCGCGCCGACCAGCCGCGCCGGTTCATAACTGCCAATACGCAATACGTCCAGCGCTGGTATGCCGGCCTGAGCATACAGCTCCAGCTCGCGGTGCAAGGTAAAGCCGGCAATATGATCGGTGCCGGGTACTATTGGCACGCCGGCGTCATACAGTTTTTTCACCATTTTCAGCATAGCGTCAGCCGACTTTTTGTACACCGGCTGCAGCTCCGGCGCCACGTTCATTGAGGCGCCTTTTAACTGCCTGACCACGGACGGTGGAAAATGGTCGGCAACGGCGGCAAATTCCGGGTCAATCTGTTTATTTTGCCGCAGCAGCAAACTGCGGAACGTGGCAACCGTAGGGTCAACCACAATTTGTTTGTCGGCCAGCAACTTAATAAAATCTGTTACCGGTTTGCCGGTTAAATCCAGGCTGCCGGCTTTTTCACCGACCAGCGAAAAGCGTAGCTGGGTGCGGGTGTCTACTTCGGTGCCGGCGAGAAAGTTTAAAAACAGCATATTTACATGCTGAATTTCATCAAACCCCTGCTCTACCGCCTGGCGCGCTGTCATAAAAGCCGGCACATGGCCGCTTAAGCGCATGCCGCGGCGGTGTGCATGTTCGGCAATTGGTTTTACCCAGCTGGGATCAATCGAGCTGTAGATCTTAATTTGCAGATAACCGTTGTCAGCGAACCAGTCTATTTTTTCATGCGCTTCCTGTAAGGTATTAACCGACAAGCCGGCGGAATATTCGCTTTGTTTATCAAAAAAACCGGCACGGTATACCCGGCTGCCAATCAGCTGATCGCTGTTAAACAAGCCGGCTATTTCCATAATATTGTCATGGTTGTTGCCGATATCCCGCACGCTGGTAACGCCGGCGGCAATATTCAGTAAACCATCGTTTTTCGACAAATGAGCATGCATATCCCACAGCCCGGGGATGATGGTTTTACCACGCGCATCCAGTACCTGCGCCCCGGCCGGCGCGGTCAGGCCACTGGCTACTGCCATGATTTTGCCGTCTTGCAGCAGTACGTCGGTATTGCGCAGCACTTTGCGCGCTAACACATCTACCACGCTGCCGCCTTGCAGCAGCACAGTGCTGTAACTATGGCTCAGGTGTTTGGCAATATCGGCCAGATAGTCATTCTCGGCCTGCTTTTGTATTTTTGCCAGCTCGGCAAAGTTGTCCAGGCTAAAGCCGTCACGGATAACCCGCATAAAGCCGCTGAAATCCTGAGCGAAATAATGGCCATCTTTGTCGAACCAACCAAAGGAGGGGTTAAACGCCAGGCCACTGATGGCGTATAAGGTCACTTCTTTGCTATTGCTGCCGTTAGTTACCGTCACCGTTTTCAGCGCATCCAACCTGGCTGTACCGCCCGGGAATAAGTCGACCGAACGGGTGGGTGACGCCAGCAGGGCTTTCATCAGCACATGGCCGGCGGCACCGGCTTCATCCGCCGGCACGTAATAACGTGGCTCGCGGCTTTGCAGCATGCCTTCGTCTTTATTGCCGGCCCAACGCGCCACGCCGTCCACCAGGCTGAACTGCTCGGCTATCGGCGCACCAAAAGCTGAAGTGCCGTTGGCGGAAAAGGCCACCGGTACGCCTTTTTCATCAACCTGCAGTGTTTCGTTAATGGTTACCACGCGGTTGTTCCAGCTCAGGTTTAACGATGCGCTGTAGTTACCGTCATCCAACCGGGTAATCACCTGCTCACCGGCTTCGCCTTTTTCCGAATACAGCTTATTAACCACCTTCTGTTCAGCCGCCTCTGGTGCGGCGCAGCGCAGCAATACCAGGCTGCAGATCAACATAGCGCTAAGTTTCATTAGTTGTCCTTAATCAGCAAATAACCCCGGAAACTATAGCAGGTCGTCGCGTTAAGGCAGTGGCAGAGGGGTAAATTTTGGTTTTGTTACTGCAGGCTGCTGATTAAGTGTTGGCAATTACGCCACACCAGGGCGTAAATGGTTAGTTGCGGGTTGGCGCCGAGGCTGCTTGGCAGGATAGAGCCGTCGAAAACTGATAAGTTTTGCAGCTGATGATGGCGGCCGTTTTGATTGACCACACCCCTGGCCGCGCTTACGGCCATATTGCAGCCACCCATAACATGGGCCGACACCACGGTTTGCTTAAGCGCCTGCATTGGCAACTGCAGTATGGCTGCTTTGGCCTCGTGCCAGTTGTTATACAATTTGGCGTCGTGGTGAATGGGTAATACCTGGCTGGCGCCGGCGGCAAATTGTAGTTCGGCCATTGATAACAGGGCACTGCGCATACCCCGCCAGAGATAATCGCTGATGGGGTAATCCAGTACCGGCTGCTGTGCGCTGTCCAACAGCACAGTGCCGCCCTGGCTTTGCGGGTGAAAACCATCGCGCAGCAGCGCAATAATGGCCTGTAACTGGTTAAATTGCCGCATTAAGGCGGCATGTTGCTCGCCACTGCCAATCAGCTTGGTGGCCATTAGCACTGGGTGTAACGGTGGTACTTCCAGTTTATAACCGGCGCTATCGCTGTGTTTTGGCCAGACAAACTGATCGGAGTAAATCGACTGCGGCGCGCCGCTGTGGCCGTTAATGGCTTCAGCAAACAAAGCGCCGGAAATCACGCTGGGGTGTAAATAGGTATGCCTGCCTAAGCGGCCGGACGGGTTGGGTACTTTTGAGCGCAGCAGCAACGCCGGTGAACCGATAGCGCCGGCGGCGACAATATAATGTTTCGCCGTAATGCGGATGCGCAAGTCAGTGCGCGGCTGAAAGTGCTGATCTACCGGCACGGCGTCCAGTCCTGTGATGCTGTCGCCCTGCCAGTGCAATTGGCGCACGGAAATACGCGAAATTAACGTGGCGCCAAGTGCCATAGCTGAGGGAATAGTGCTGACCAGCATCGATTGTTTGGCGTTAATCGGGCAGCCCATACCGCAATAGCCCAAATTAGCGCAACCGTTAACGTTACGGCTAATTACCGTGTGTTGCCAACCCAGCTTTTGGCAGCCTTGCTGCAGTTTGGCGTTGTTGGCATTGGGTGGCACAGCCCACGGCTGTATGTTCAGGCGTTGCTCTGCTGCTGCGAAATAAGCAGATAAATCGTCATCACCACCTAAATTGACGCCAAATTCGCTATGCCAGTAGTCTAACGTGGCTTGTGGTGTGCGAATTGATGTCGTCCAGTTGACTGTGGTGGAGCCGCCGACGGTGCGGCCCTGTAAAATGCCAATTGCCTGATCGCGGCTTTTACGCGCGGCGCCTTCCTGGTATAACTGCGGGTAAGCCCAGCGCTCCTGCATCACAAAATCATCGCGGGTGTACCAGGCTCCTTCTTCTAACAGCAGTACCTTAAAGCCGGCCTGCGCCAGTTGTTCTGCCGCAATACCACCGCCGGCGCCGGAGCCGATAATAACGATATCAGCGTCTAACTGCTGGTCTTGCACAAACCGGCTGGCATCCAGGTGGTTAGTCGTCATCAGCGAAACCGCGGCGCGGTATAAGCCAGCGCTTGCCAGTGCTCACTTTGGCCATAATAAGCGCCATATAGCAGCTCGCGCAGCCCATGATAAGCTTGCTGCAACAACGCCAGGTAGCTGTCGCGCCACTGGTTTAGCAGTTGCAGCCGCTGAGCAATACTAAGCTGCGGCAGGCTGCTAAGATGACCGCTAAGGCCCAGCCGGCTGATACGGTTGGCCAGCAGATTAAACAACTGGTTCAACTCCTGCTGCTGGCGCAGCGGCAAAAACGGCAGGAAATCGTTAATGGCGGTTTTAGTGCGGTTAAGCTCAGTGCTGGCTAAGGTCGCATCTTGCGGTAAAGCGCCGTACAATAGCGCCGGTAACAGGGCCGACAACACCAGATCTCGGTTGCTGCTATCCGGCGCCAGGCTTTGCTGCCAGCCGACAATAGCTAAACCGGTACCTAAGCTGGCTGCAGCGCCTAAGGCTATACCGGATAAAATAAATTGTCGCCGATCCATAGGGCTGCACCTGCAGTAAGACTTAACGCATTGTTTATCAGGATACGCTACTTTGCAAGCTCAGATCAGACCAGTAAAGCACACGCCATTCCAGCCCGCCTGGTGGCTGAAGCATGCCCACCTGCAGACCATTTTTGCCAAATATTTAAGCCCGAAACAGCGCCTCAGCACCAGCGCAGAGATGTTTACCCTGCCGGACGGCGACGAGCTGCAGTTAAACTGGTTAGCTAACGTAGCGGCAGACGATAACGCACCGCTGCTGATTTTACTGCACGGCCTGGCCGGCGATATTAACAGCCATTATATTCAGGCCATGCTGGCACAGTGCCAACAGCTGGGGTGGCCGGCACTGCTGATACATTTTCGTGGCTGTAACGGCAAACCAAATAAGCTGCCGCGCGCCTACCATAGCGGCGATACTGCCGATGCGGCGCTGGTGATCAGCGACGTTAAGCGGCGTTACCCAAACCGGCCTTTAGTGGCAGTGGGCTATTCGCTGGGTGGTAATGTGCTGTTGAAGTATTGCGGTGAGCAGGCAGAGCAGAATCCGTTAACCGCTGCGGTAGCGGTATGTCCGCCGTTATCGCTAGCGGCTTGCGCCAAACGTATTAACAGCGGCAGCAGCAAACTGTATCAGCGCTATTTGCTCGGTCGGTTAAAACGCAGTACCTTGTTAAAGCTGCAGCAGTTTGCTGATTTCCCGCTGCCGCTAACACCACAGCAGGTGCAGGGTTTTAGCAGTATTGAACAGTTTGATGAGTATTACACCGCGCCGGTGCATGGCTTTTTAAATGCGCAGGACTATTACAGCAAAGCCAGCAGCAAGGCGTTTTTGCGCCATATCCGCATCCCCACGCTGATTATCCATGCCAAAGATGACCCGTTTTTAAGTGACGAGGTGATCCCTAAAGCTGATGAGTTAAGCCCGCATATTCAGTATGAACTCACCAGCGGCGGCGGCCATGTCGGTTTTGTGTATGGCAGTGTGCTAAAGCCCCGATTTTGGTTAAACCAGCGTATTCCGCAGTTTATTACTGAGCAGTTAAGCAAATGATTATTCCTTACACCGATATCGCCGAAGATACGTTAAACAACCTGATTGAATACTATGTGCTGCGTGAAGGCACCGATTACGGCGAGCATGAAATGGCGATGGCGGAAAAAGTGGCCATGGTAAAACGCCAGCTAAAAAGTGCTGAGGTGGTGATAGTGTATTCTGAGCTGCATGAAAGCATTAACCTGATGCCAAAGCAGCTGTTTTTGCAGCAGCAAGCCGAAGCCGGCCAGCCCTAAAACTGACTGGCCTTCAGCAGCACCATGGCAGCTGCCGCATCATCTGTTTGCTGTAATATCGTATTACCGGCCGCGCCTTTATAGTGACGAAACCAATGTTGCAGCTGTTCAATTACCCCCGGAAATTGCTGTTGCAGCTGCGCGACATCATGCAGCGCAGAAAACACCCCCTGCAGCGGCACAGCCAGTAGCTTGTCGTCTTGCTCGCCGTTATCCAGCATGCGCAGTACGCCAATAAGCCGCACCGGCTGCACAGTGCCTTGTGGCAGCGCGCTACCCAGCACTAACACATCCAGCGGATCGCCGTCACCACCGTGCTCTTTGGCCAGCATAGTGCCGCTAACAATACCGTAATTGGCCGGATACGGCAGAAAGCGGATTTGCCGCAAAGTGCCATCTTGCCGCTCCCATTCCAGTTGCAACGGTTCGGCCTTATTTTGCTGCCATTTGTCGGCGCTGCCGGCGGCAATTTCGATTAACACATTTACGCTGCCATCGGCATTGATTGCTGTGGGCAGGGTATTCAGCCCGGTACTTAATGCGGTGCGATCCAGATACTGCCGGCTATCGCAGCTTACCGGCATACCCCGTTGTTGCAGCGCTATCGCCAGTTTGCCAGTACTGACACTGTTGCCGCTGCGCTGGCACAGTAAGTCGTTAAGCTGGCTGTAATGCTCGCCGCCACGCCAGCCCAGGTCTGCGGCGTTAAAGCCGGCAAATACCCTGGTGGTGGTAGTTAAACCGGCTAAATGACCATGTATACGTTCCAGCCATTGCAGATACTCCGCCGCGCTGTAATAGCCCGGAAATTGCAGGCCGGGCTGCTGGCGTAAATATTGCGCCCAATAAAATTCAACAAAAGGGATGGCGGGTTCCGGTTTAGCCCAGACACCTCCGTGCAGAAAATACAGCGCTGCACGGTAGGGGTCGTTTTCCAGCCCGGCGCGGCCTAAGCTGGTTGGTAGTTGTTGATAAGTCACCGGCTTGCCGGCGGCGTTATACAACCAGGCATTCCCCTGTTGTTGCAGGCGTCGCCAAAATGCTGCCGGGTCGGCTTCATGATATTCCGCTGTGATTAAAACGGTTACCGGAAAGTCTGCACCACCTTGCGGCATATCATAAAAGGCAGAAAAGCTGTGATGGCCATCAGTTAGATATAACTGCTTATCCGGGCCCAATACAGCGGTTTTCAGCTGTTGCAGTTTGCGCTTGTGCTTACCGGCATTGTCACAGCTATAGCTATCCGGTTTATCCGGCGTTGATTCTGCCGTAAAACTGACTTTTTTACCCCAACCAGCACTTTCGCACAGATCAGCAAACAACGCCCGGCGGTTATGACGGTACAGCGCCAGTTTGTAGTTCACCTGTTCGTGGGCAATAACGCTTTGCGTCGGCTGCAGTTGGCCCAGCGTGGTCTCTATCACGGTGTTGGCCTGCCATTGTGGCTGTGCCAAAGCAACACCACTGCAAAGCAGCAACACAGACAAGGATAAGCGATAGCAATACGGCACAGTATGCACTCCTGACAACAAGCCAAAGCGGCCGAGCTTAAAAGTAGCAAATGACAATAGCATGACAATAACGGCAATTGCTGCCTTTGTCATGTTAGTGACATACCAATGTCACCCTACTGCAATCTTGAGTTGTTAACATTTAGCCAGAACTTAAAATTATATTAAGGATGTCAATATGTTATCTGGCAAGAGCAAGTTATCATTCAGCAAGCGGCCTTTAGTAAACAGCCTGGTACTGGCGCTTACGTTACCGGTTGCGGCCTATGTTCAGGCTGCCGGCGTGGTAGAAGGGGTGGTACAAAAAGCCGGTAGTGGCACAGCACTGGCCGGTGCTTTAATTAAAGTGAGTGGCACTGAGCAGCAGGTGTTTACCGATGCATCGGGCCGCTTTGTGCTGCGAAATCTGCCTGCCGGTAACGTGACATTGGATGTCAGCTACATTGGCTTACCGCCACAGACACAGCAAATCAGCGTTACAGATAACAGTAGCAGCAACATTATTGTGCAACTGGACGAAGTGGAGCGCCTGGCCGTGGTAGGCCAGCGTCAGGCACAAAATAAAGCGCTAAACCTGTACCGCGCCTCAGATGCTATCACTAACTTTATTGCCTCTGATGATATGGGTCAGTTTGTTGACCAAAACGTGGCTGAGTCGCTGCAGCGTTTACCCGGCACGTCGATCAGCCGTGACCAGGGTGAAGGCCGCTTTGTCAGTATTCGCGGCATTGCTGCCGGCTTAAGCTCTGTTACGGTAAACGGTATGCGTATTGGTACGCCGGAAGGCAGTTCGCGCGCGGTACCACTGGATGTTATTCCTACCGGTTCTATTGAAGGTATTTCGGTAACCAAGGCGCCGACACCGGATATGCCGGGCGATGCCATTGGTGGTGCTATAGATGTGAAATCAGCCTCTGCCTTTGAGAAAGACGGGCGGCAAATACGGTACCGTGCTGAAGCCTCGTATAACGACCTGAGCGGTGAAACCAGCCCCAAGCTGAGCCTGAATGCCAGCGATACCTTTAGCTTGTCCGGCGACAGCAAAGATTTTGGTGTGGCCTTTGGTATCAATTATTTAGACCGCAAGCTGGAGTCTGATAACGTAGAAGCCGAATACGATATGGTGGATTATCAGGACGGCGAAGCCTTTGCTTTAATAGAGCTGCAGCAGCGCAAGTACTTTGTTAACCGCGAACGGATTGGTGCCAACCTGAACCTGGAATACCGGCCGGACAGCAGCAATAAGTATTTTGCCAATACTGTATTCAGCCGCTTCAGCGATGCTGAAACCCGGCAGCGCAGTATTTATGTGTTTGAAGACGGCGCTTTAACGGATTTTGACGGCAGTTCGGCCACGGTGAGCGAAATGGCACCGGATGCGCTGCGCCGGCGCATTCGCTACCGTACCAAGGAGCAGGACACCCTGGCACTGAACCTGGGTGCTGAGCATATTCGCGACAGCTATACGCTGGATTATTATGCCGGTGTGTCGACCACCCGCGAGCGGGTATTAGATGAAAACGAAGGCCGTTTTGAGTACACCGGTGACGAGCTGGATGCAACCTATTCGATAGGCAACGGCGTGCCAAATTTTGCCATTTTACGCGACGGCGTTGCTGATACCACGCATCTGGATAACGCCAACTATGAATTGGACCGAGCGGTACTGGAGCCAAAAATCATCGATGATGATGAATACAACCTGGGTGCCAATATTGAATTCCCTTATGCTTTTGGTAACAGCAACCTGACGTTAAAAGCCGGTGCAGACTTGCGCTGGAAGCAAAAAGACACCAATACCGACATTATTGAATTGCGCCGCACGCCGGATGCAACATTGGACCAGTTTACTACCGGCGCACCCTCTTATGGTTTAGGCAATCTGGGTCAGGGCATCAGCTCTGCTGCTTATATCAACTTCTTCAACCAAAATCGTGCTGACTTTACCGCCCGGCCACAAGATGAAGCTGAAAACACCCAGCTATCGTTGGGCGAAGACTTTGTTGCCGATGAAGACGTGCAAGCCGGTTACCTGATGGCCACTTATGATGCCCAAAACTGGCGCTTAATTGCCGGTATGCGGATAGAGCGCACAGACTATTCTGCCAGTGGTAATCAACTGACGTTTGATGAAGACGGTGAACTGGCTGTCAGTAGCCGTTCGGTAGGCAGTGATTACACTAACCTGCTGCCGGGTTTGCATTTCAGCTACGACGTAGCTGAAAATATGGTGCTGCGCGCAGCCTGGACCAATACCATAGCCCGCCCAAGCTTTAATGATATTTCACCGCGTGCTCAGGTAAATTTAGAAGATAACGAAGTTGAGCTGGGTAACCCGGATTTAGACCCGTACGAAGCGGTAAACTACGACCTGTTGCTGGATTGGTACTACAGCGACGGCAGCCTGTTGTCGGCCGGGGTGTTCTATAAAGATATCGATAACTTTATTGTTGAGCTAACCAGCAATGACGTGGCGGAGTTTGCCGGGTTTGACGTTACCAGGCCGGTAAATGCCCTTAGTGCCAGCGTAAAAGGCTTTGAATTTGCCTGGCAACACAGCTTTACTCAGCCGGCGTTGGCCGGAGTGTTAGTGGGGGCTAATTTTACGTTGCTGGACACTGAGCTTGCAGTAACAGAGCGGACGGGTGAAAGCTTCAGCTTGCCGGAATCGGCAGAGCAAGCCGGTAACCTGTATCTGGGTTACGAAGACGGTAAGTTTAGCACGCGTTTAAGCGTGTCATATCGCGATAAGTTTTTAAGCGATGTTGGTGATGACAGCAACTATGATATCTATGTTGCGGCCCATACCCAGGTTGATGTGACAGCCTCATACAAGCTGAGCAAGCATGTTGAACTGGTGGCAGAGCTGGTAAACCTGACCGACGAGCCATTAGAATTGTATCAGGGCAGTTCCGCCTATACTTACCAGTTTGAAGAATATGGTATGACTTTCGCGCTGGGTATTAAAGGCAAATTCTAACCTGTTTAGCCAACTTTGCACTACGGGCCACCCCAAAGAGGGTGGCTCGCTTTTTCTGATAGCAGCCTTTATACTGCTGCGGTCTTAGTAAAGCGGAGTGTTGTAACTAACCTGTATGAGCCTTTTAATTGCTTTTGTCGTTCTGTCAATAGCGGTATCCTTTGTCTGTTCTATCCTCGAAGCGGCCCTGCTGTCGATTACCCCAAGTTATATTGCCCAACAAAAACTGACCCGGCCTAAGCTGTATGAACAGCTCAAAGTGTTAAAAGATAAGATTGACCAGCCACTGGCGGCCATTCTTACACTAAACACTGTGGCCCATACCGTCGGTGCTACCGGTGTTGGCGCCCAGGTGACTATAGTATTTGGTGACGGCTATCTGGGGATTGCCTCGGCGGTAATGACCATTCTTATTCTGGTGTTGTCGGAAATTATGCCAAAAACCATAGGCGCGCGTTACTGGCCAAAACTGGCACCGGTATTGCCTTTGATCCTTAACAGCATGATTACACTGTTAAGGCCGTTTATCTGGTTATCAGATCAAATTATGAAGCTGTTTGGCGGTGGCCGGCATGAGCATGACCTGCGCCAGGAAATTAAAGCCCTGACAGTGCTGGGCCGCGAGCTGAATAAACTGGATGAAGACGAGCAGCGCGTTATCGCCAATATTCTGGATTTACACGACATTAAAGTGCGCGACATTATGACGCCGCGCACCGTGTGTGAAACCGCCGCGCCGGATGAATCCTTAGAGACGTTTGCTGAACGGGTGAAAGTAGGCCAGTTTTCACGTTACCCGGTGCTGGATAAAGACGAAGCGCCGCTGGGTATCGCCTTTCGTTACGACATGCTGAATATTACCGACCAGAAAACCGTGGCTGATTTAATGAAGCCGGTAAAAGTGATTTCCGACAAAATGAGTGCTGAGCAGCTGATGACGCAACTGATGCACGAGCGCCAGCATATGTGTTTAGTCTACGACGAATACGGCACCTGGCTGGGCCTGGTTACCATGGAAGATGTGATAGAAACTATTATCGGCCAGCCGATTATGGATGAAACCGATGATATCCCCAATATGCGCCGCTTTGCCAAGCGCCGTTGGGAACACAAACTGAAAAATATGTCTGAAGACTAAACCAGTGCAGAACAAAAAACAGGCCGCAATTGCGGCCTGTTTTGTTACTGCGATAGTTATATCTTAAACTTGCCGACCAACTCGTTAAGCTCTATTGCCAACCGGGATAACTCGGTGGCACTGGCGGTGGTTTGGTTGGAGCCTGCCGCGGTTTGGGCGGCTAAATCGCTGATGGTTACGATATTGCGGTCTATTTCCCGTGCTACCTTCGACTGCTCTTCTGCCGCGCCGGCGATAACATGGTTTTGATCACTGATAGCCATAATGTTCTCAGCGATCAGCTCCAGCGCATCTGCGGCTAACTTCACCACATTTTGCGCATTATCGGCGTTACTGCTGATTAGCTGCATGGCATTTACCGCTTCTTTGGCAGACGATTGCACCTGCTGGATCATTTGCTCAATTTCGCCGGTAGAGGTTTGGGTGCGGTGCGCCAGGCTACGCACTTCATCGGCCACTACGGCGAAACCACGGCCGGCTTCACCGGCACGGGCTGCTTCTATGGCCGCATTTAATGCCAGCAGGTTAGTTTGGTCGGCGACATTGCGGATAACTTCCAACACCTGATTAATCGATGAGACTTTTTCAGCCAAAGTATTAATAACCGCAGTGCTCTGACGCACATCGGCGTTCATTTTTTCAATGACGCTGCGGGTTTGTACCACTTTTTGCGTGCCGTCTTTGGCTAAAGTGGCAGATTGCGATGAGGCTTCCGAGGTTTGCAGCGCGGTACCGGCTACTTCATCTACTGCCGAGCTCATCTCGGTTATAGCAGTAGCGGCTTGTTGCACTTCATCGTTTTGCAGTTGCAGCGCCTTGGCCGATTCGTCGGTAACCACGTTTAGCTCTTCTGCGGCAGAAGCTAACTGGTTAGAAGAGCTGGCAATATGGCTGATAGCATCGCGCAGTTTTTGCTGCATTTGTTGCAGCGCCTGCGCCAGTTCGGTTAATTCGTCACTGCCGTCCACCGTCAAAGGTTGTGTCAGATCGCCATCAGCAATATAGCGGGCTGACAGTACCGCCCGTGCCAGTGGCTGATTTACACTGCGCGATATCATTATTGCAATACCAGCAGCAATGACTATTGCAACAATAATCAAGGCGATAACAGCCCATCTTGCATTCTCATAAGTGGTGATGGACGATTGCCTGGCTTCCTCTGCGGCTTTATGATTTATGCTTGCCAGCTGTGCTAATTGCTGTGCAATTTCAGTTGAAATTGGGTTAATTTGATCCAACAGGTCTTGCGCTGCACCAAGTTCCTCTTTCAGCAGTAATTCTAAAGCTTGTTCCTGCAGGTTAAAATATTTCTGTCTGGACGTCTGGTACTGACCAAAAATAACCCGCTCCTGCGAATCAAAAATGGAGTCCTCGTAAGGTTTTTCGATACTTACAATCTCTTCCCGTAGTTTTTTGATGGTATCAAAAGTTTCTCCCTCTTGGGTAATGTCAAGAGATAACAATAATCGTAACGTTAAAGCCCGATTCTGATTAATTATGGTACCAAGTGAGCCAATACCTGCTACGCCAGGCACAACAGCAGTCTCTACGAAATCAGCCTGAGCCCTCACCTTTGATATGCTTTGCAAACTAAACAAACCTGTAATAGTGAGCAGCAGTGCCAAGGCACCAAAAGCCGCCAACAGTCGTTTTTGTATGGTGATAGTTCTGAGCATTACTTACCTCTGATTGCGGTTTAATTTACCTTACGGCATTACTATATCGGCCAAAACCGGGAGAGACTGAAAAATTTCTTTCACTTTAGCCTGTTGCAGGCAGTGTCGCCAGCATTGGATGCATTTTTACCGTCAGAGTAATCTGCTTGTCATACGCAGATATAAAAAAGGCCGCTTGCGCGACCTTAGTTGTTTGCAAAGCTGTTTTACAACTGCGGTCCGGCTGCCACTAAGGCTTTACCTTCGTCGTTATCGGTAAACTTAACAAAGTTATCAATAAAACGCTTGGCCAGGTCGCGGGCTTTTACGTCCCACTCTGCGGCGTTAGCGTAAGTGTTACGCGGGTCCAGAATAGACACATCGTCTACACCGTGCAATGCAGTTGGCATCGCCAGGTTAAAGTGTGGCAATTGGACAAATTCCGCATTTTCAATGCTGCCGTCTAAAATGGCGTCGATAATAGCGCGGGTGGCTTTAATCGAAATACGCTTGCCTGTACCGTTCCAGCCGGTATTGACCAGGTAGGCTTCAGCGCCGGATGCTGCCATACGTTTGCCCAGCACTTCTGCATATTTAGTCGGATGCAGGCTTAAAAACGCCGCACCGAAACAGCTGGAGAAGGTTGGTGTAGGTTCGGTAATGCCACGCTCGGTACCGGCCAGTTTGGCGGTGAAGCCCGACAGGAAGTGGTACTTAGCCTGGTCTTTGGTTAACTTGGATACCGGCGGCAACACACCAAAGGCATCCGCGGTTAAGAAGATAACCTTTTTCGCATGGCCGGCTTTGGATACCGGCGTAACGATATTATCGATATGGTAAATCGGGTATGACACCCGGGTATTTTCGGTTTTCGAGCCGTCGTTGTAATCAATAGTGCCGTCGGCCAGTACAGTGACGTTTTCTAACAGCGCATCGCGGCGGATGGCGTTATAAATATCCGGTTCGTTCTCTGCTGACAGGTTAATGGTTTTAGCGTAGCAACCACCTTCAAAATTAAATACCCCGGCGTCGTCCCAGCCGTGTTCGTCATCGCCAATCAGCTGGCGCTTCGGATCGGTCGACAGCGTGGTTTTACCGGTACCGGATAAACCAAAGAACACCGCCACATCGCCGTCTTTACCCACGTTGGCCGAGCAATGCATAGAGGCGATACCCTGCAGCGGTAAAAAGTAGTTCATCATGGAGAACATACCTTTTTTCATTTCACCGCCGTACCAGGTGCCGCCGATCAGCTGAATACGTTCGCTCAGGTTAAAGGCAACGAAGTTTTCTGAATTTAAGCCATGCTTTTGCCAATCCGGGTTGGTGCACTTAGCGCCGTTCATCACAATGAAATCCGGTTGGTAAGTTTCCAGCTCGGCATCAGTCGGGCGGATAAACATGTTCTTGACGAAATGCGCCTGCCAGGCCACTTCGGTAATAAAGCGTACTGCTAAGCGCGTATCGGCGTTGGCGCCACAGAAGGTATCGACGACAAATAAGCGTTTGCCGGACAATTGCTGCGTAACCAGGGCTTTTAAATCAGCCCAGACGGCGGGGGTTATCGCTTTATTGTCGTTTTTACCTTGATCAGACCACCATACGGTGTCGCGGGTGGTGTCATCGCGCACTATGTATTTGTCTTTTGGCGAGCGGCCGGTAAAAATGCCGGTATCGACTGAAACCGCGCCTGATTTGGTCAGTTTGCCTTGTTCATAACCTTGTAAATCACTGCGGGTTTCTTCCGCAAATAATTGATCATACGAAGGGTTATAAATAATTTCCGTGACATCTGTGATGCCGTATTGGCCCAGATCCAGCTCGGACATGATGTAACTCCTAAGGGTACTGTAGGTAAGGGTGCAGTCTCTGGCGGACTTAAATTTCCGGTGCTTTTGTCACGAAATGTTGTTTTTCTGCGCAAAAACCCGACGGCATAATAGCGTTTTTCCAGCAGAAAAGATAGGTAGCAATTGCGTTGATTTGGCTAAAAACCGCGTCAGCACTGGTATGCGGCAAAGCTATGCAGTATTTGTGGGTAGTTATGAAAGCTTTCAGTTTCAGGCTGTAAGGCTGCGTTCTGTGGCCCTGGCTTTGATCAATTGCGGCCACGGAATACTGGCCTGGCCCATTACCATAAAATCGGGATTAGCCAGGGTGTCGCGCTGGTTGTAGCTGAGCGGGGTAAATTCACTGTCGAGAATTTTGCCACCGGCTTCCTCGACGATGATATGCACAGCACCGGTGTCCCATTCGCCGGTAGGGCCCAGGCGCAAATAACAATCGGCTTTACCTTCTGCCACCAGACAGCTTTTTAGTGAGCAACTGCCTAATGCGATATATTCCACGTCATGTTTGCTTTGCAGTAAATCGACAATAGGTTGCAGCGGTTGGCGCCGGCTGATGGCGATTCTCAGCGTTTCACCGGCCTGGTGTTGGTTGACTTTGATGCGGTTAATGAAATTGCGTTGTTGTTTAAAGGCGCCATGGCCACGGGTGGCGTAATACAGCACGTCTTCTTTTGGCCAGTAAATAACGCCCAGCGCCGGCCAGCCGTGTTCTACCAGCGCGATGCTCACAGCAAAATCGCCGCTTCTGGCCACAAATTCCTGGGTGCCGTCCATCGGATCAATCAGCCAGTAACGTGGCCAGTGCTGGCGTTGGGCTAAAGGCACAAAATAGGATTCTTCCGAGATAATCGGAATATCGGGTGTTAATTCAGATAAGCGGTTGATAATGATCCGGTTGGCCGCTAAATCAGCTGAGGTAACCGGGCTTAAATCGGCTTTTTCCTGCTGCTCAAAGTTACCGCTTTGGTACAACTGCCATAATTCTGCCCCGGCTTCGCGGGCCGCAGATTTTACGGGGTCAAGCAGTCTGCTTAAAAACATCCGGGTTCGCTTCCAAATATTGCTGCGCTAATAACAGGGCGGCGACACTTCTGGCTTCAGTAAAATCGGCCTGCTGTAATAAGGCGTCACTGTTATGGCGTGACCAGGGCACTAATTCCAGCGGTTCCGGCTCGTCGCCTTCAAGGCTTTCTGCATATAAATCAAAGGCCAGAACTATATGCATTGTAGCATTAAAATAGCCCGGGGCTAAGGCCAGCGATTTTAACTGCACAAAACGACCGGCGCCAAAACCAATTTCTTCTTTCAGCTCGCGGTTGGCCGCGCTGATAATATCTTCACCCGGGTCAATCAAGCCTTTGGGAAAACCCAGCTGATAATCGTGGGTACCGGCGCAATATTCACGGATCAGATAAAAATTATCCGCATCAGGGCAGGCGATAATCATCACCGCACCACGGCCGCTGCCACGCATGCGCTCGTAGGTGCGCTGTTCGCCATTGCTGAACTGCAATTCCAACTGCTCAATTTTAAATAAGCGGCTTTGTGCCACGATATCTGCAGTTAAAATTTGTGGTTTTTGTTTACTGTGGTGTTTATCGTCGTGCCGCTGCGTCATGCTGCCACCTCTGGTACAATCCCGAGCCTGTACTATAAAACGATTACTAGGAAAAACCTATGCTGAACTGGGCTGATATTGATACGGTGCTGCTGGACATGGACGGTACTTTGCTTGACCTGCACTTTGATAACTATTTCTGGTTACAGCATTTACCGCAGCGCTGGGCCCAGATCAGCGGCATCAGTGTCAGCGATGCAGAAGCACAGTTAAAAGCCGAGTATGCTGAATTAACCGGTAAGCTGGAATGGTATTGCCTGGATTATTGGGGCAAGCGCTTACAGCTGCCGATCACTGAGTTAAAACGCGAGGTGATGCACAAAATAGCCATGCGCGCCGATGTGCCGGCCTTTCTGACGGCGTTAAAACACAGTGGCCGTGACATAGTGCTGGTCACCAATGCCCACCCGGACAGCTTATCGCTGAAAATAGAACGCACTGAGCTGGCCAGCTATATTGATACGCTGATCTCAACCCACGAATTTGGTGTGACGAAAGAAAACTGGGCACTGTGGCAGCGCTTGCAGCAGCGGCTGGGCTTTAACCCCGAGCGGACCTTATTTGTTGATGACAGCCTGCCGATTTTAAAAGCCGCGCAGGATTACGGCATTAAACATTTGCTGGCAGTGGCGAACCCTGACAGCCAGCAACTTAGCCGGCAGATCACTGAATTTCCGGCTATTACCGACTACAGCGTATTGCTGGACGATATCCGCAGCCTCAGAAACTGATACGATAGCGGCCCTGTGTATCCGGCTTACCGAGAAACTGCATGGCCTGGTGTACTTCCCGCGGCATGCTGTCTTGTGGCTTCAGCGTGCCGTTTACCAGCAATTGCTCTGCATTGATCACCGCTTTAATATCCAGCCCCAGCAAGTTAGCGCCATCGGTGGTTAATACTATGCTGCCGTCAGCACAGTTTAAATCGCCAAACAGGCTTTGCAGGTCCAGCCAGGTGCCGGTGGGGGTTTGTAAGCGTGCATCTTGCCAGCTGGCGTTGCCGCTTAACGCTTTACACCAGGGTTGGCCTTGTTGATATTGCGGCACATCCAGCACCAGTTCACCACTGGCTTCTACCGGTAATGGTAGCGGCAACATCGGCAGCAATTGCGCCACCGGCAGTTTGACCAGGGTGTTTTGCAGTGCTGCGCCGGCAAAACCATAATTAGCAATACCGGTAACGTACGGCAGCGCCGTATTTTGTGCACTGCCGCTTTGCAGCTTAAACTGCAGTTTGCCGGTAAATAACTGCCAGCCGTGTAATGTCCAGCGCAAAGTATCAAACTGCAGCTGCTGATAGCGCAGGCCGGCTATTTCGCCCTGCCATAAGGTACCGGACACGGCACCTAACTGCAGTTGCGGCGGTAACGGTGCCAGCTTTAGCCACCAGGCCGCCGGGGTTAACAGCAGCATAAACAGCAAATAACTGCAGACACCGGTAACGATAAGTTTTGTTTTTGTCATCCTGCTTTTATACCTACTCTACGACCATGCGTCTTACCCGCACTATGCCGGGTTTGTCTGCTGTTGCCAGATCGACATTCACCAGGGTTACACCGTGCTGATACTGCAAGGCATGCAGCCAGCCCAACAGTTGCTCGAAACTAACGTCTTCCAGCACCAGGGTCAGTTGCTCATTTTGCGGTTGCATCCGGCTTACTTTAATACCACCGCTGCGCGCACTATTGCTGATAATTTGCGCTAAACTGCCACCGGTGCGGGCCGGCGCAGCACCGGCGGCTTTTAGCTGGGGTATCAGCTGTTGCAACTGGCTGAGTTGATGCTGCGCGCTTTGCAGTTTTTGTTGCTGTGTTTGTTTAGCCTGATGCAGCGGTTGCCACAACAGCCAATAAAACAAGCCAATCACCACTACCACGGCAGCACCGGCCACCAGCCGTTGTTCGCGCTGTTGCAGCCCGGTCCACCAGCTTAAAAACTGTTGTTTCATACTTTGCCCCGCATCGCGACACTGCCCTGTACCTTGCCGCCATCGTTACTCAGCGCACCTTGCTCTACACTAAATCCGGCTTGCTCCAATGCGTTTTTCAGCCGCTCAAAGCTTTGGAAACCGTCGCCTTTAGCTTGAAAACGCAACTCAGCCCGTTTGGCATCAAAGCGTAAGTTTTCCAGGCTGATATCCGGTACCTGCGCCAGTTGTTGCTGTAATTTTGCCAGTAACGCCAGAAAGCTGCGTTCGGCATCAGCACCGCTGGCAGCGGCCAGCTTTTGCTGCAGTTGCAGGTTAAGGTTGACCACCCGCTCACCCGGGAAGGCTTGTTGATACAAGGCCAGGCTTTGCTGCTGCAGCGCCAGGCTTTGCCGGCCCAGTTGCCAGTTAGTGATACCAAGTTGCAGCAAATACAACGTAAGGCACAGGCCGGCGAGGATGGCGCTGCTTTGCCACAGCTGTAGCTGTGGGTTGCTTTGCCGTTTCGGTTTATAGTCGCCCTGTAGCAAATTAAAATCGTTGTGCTGCAGTTGGCCGGCCAGTAACGCCAGCGGCAGCTCGGGCTCGGCAGCCTGATAGGGCTGCAACACTTCTTGCGGCCAGGGGCTGTAGCTGGTCAGCATCGGTAAGGCCGCCAGTTGCAAATAGTCGCCCCACCAGGCGGCGTCAATGGCCGTAACCTGCCAGCTGTTTTGTTTTAACAGCCACTGCTCGTGTAACTGAATACAGGCCGGTAATTGCTGCTCCGGAATTAATAACGCGTCCGGCAGCAGGCGGCTGACACTAAAACCGGCTTGTTGTAACCAATGTAGCCATTGCTCCATTTGTTCATGCCGGCAGACAGCAACTTGCTGGCTGTACTGGCCATCGTGATGCACCAGGTTACCTAAGGCCAAAAACAGCTGCTCGATATCTTCGGCCTGATCTTCTTCCAGCATGTACGGCAGTGCCTGCAACAGCTGGCGGTTGGGTTTGCCGGGCAAGTTAACCTGCTTTAGTACTACATCAGATGCCGGCACCAGGGCTATCACCGGGCGCTGGCCCAGCCGGATGGCTAAGTCAGCCAGCTGGTCTGCACCTGACAATTCGCCACTGGCAATCACTTCTTTGCTATGGCTGGCCCATACCAGCCAGCTGACTGTTTGCTCTGCCCGGCTGCCAAGCCGGATCACCAATTGTTCACTCACTGCTGGCCTCCAAAGCGCCGCGCCAGTACTTTAACCTGGTTATTATCATTTATTTTCAGCACCGACGTTAACACAAAGCCGCTCTCCAAATAAGCCGTTGTTGCCACCAGCCGGAAGCTGTCAGATTTTACTGCCAGCATAGTTTTTACCTCGTCCGGCACTGTGATGCCGGCCAGGATCGGATCTGCCAACAGCGCTTCTGCAGTGGTGAAACCTTCTTCCGGCCGGTTACTGATTAAATCCAGTGCAGCCTGCTCTGTCAGTTCCGGGATCAGTGCCGCCAGCAACACAGCATTATCTTCGGTTAAGGTGTTCACATTTAACAATAGCCGGTTATCTTCCGGCACTACACAGACATACGGCTGCAGCAGTTGATAGTCGTTTGGCGTTAAATCCAGTATTACCCGCAGCTCCGACGGGTCTGCCATCAGCGTATTCGCGCTGTAATAGGCAAAAGGCAGTGCGGCATAATCATCATCTTCTGCGCTGCCGGCCGTGCTGAGCAGGCTGTCTTCATCCAGCCAGTCGCCGATACGGGCGGTGAGATATTCCGCCGGCATACTCAGCTCAGTAATTTTTAGCTCCAGCAAGCGCTGAAAGGCTTTTTGCGCCGCGCTTTGTTCCGGCTGGCCACCGCTTGCCGGGGTAACATTTTGCAACGCGTTTAAATTAAAGCAACTGCGTAAATCACTGATATCACCACTTATGGTGCCGTCCTCTACCGGAAAGGTAGCGCCATTCAGTGCCCAGTCCTGAGACAAATTTACCGTTTCCTGACCGGCAAGGGTGCGCGCCAGTAAGACAGTGGCAAATTGCTCTGCTCCCATGGCATACCACAAGGCCTGTTGCTGCTGTTGCATGTTCTGTTGGCGTTGCAACTGCAGTTGTAGCCGGCCGGTCATATTGACTGCTATCACCACCACGATGGCGATAATCATTAACACCGCTACCAGCGCGACGCCCTGTTGTTTACGCCGCACTATCATTCTATGCCGCCTTCACTGACAACGGCATCCGGCAGCATAAAAATACGCTCCAACCGGCCAAGGTTTTCATCAATCAGGGTTACCCTTACGGCGGCCGGGAAATTGGCGTCCTGCCAGCGCTCCTGCCATTCTTCGCCCTGCAGATAATGCACTTCAAAGCCGGTCAGGTTGCTTTGCAGCAGCTGTATTTTCGGCTCGGTGCCGGTAACTGCATCCGGATACAAGCTAAACAGCCGCTGCAAGTTGCCTTCCTGTAAACGGTAGGCCACGGTTTGAATTTCGCTGCGCGGCAATATCATGCCGGGGTTACGCCAGCCCTGGCGGGTAAAACTTACGCCGTGATCTTCGCTATCGAGTAAAAATTTTTCGCCGAACAGGCGGAATTTTTGCGGTGCTTCACCGTCAATCCGCACATGTCGCACACTGATCTGCATAAAATCACGTTCCAGCATCAGCATAGTGCGCTGTAATTGCACCAGACGCTCACTGGCTTGCTGCGACAATTCATCGCTTTGCGTTACGCTGCTGAGAATCGCAACCGAAGCCAGACCCACCAGCGCGAAAATAGCTGCCGCCAGCAGCATTTCAATAAAGGTAAAACCGCCGTTAGCCTTAACCACCGGGCTTACCTTTATAGCTTTGTAACTGGTACAACACCTGATCCGGCGTTTCGGCCAGGCTAACGCTGATTTGCACCAGGCGTAAGTCGTCATCCGGCAGCTTGCTCAGCTGTTGTTGCCATAACCATTGCCGGTTCGCCATCTCGACCTGCTGCTGCGATTTTTCCTTACCCGGCCAGTCCTTATCCAATAACGCCTGCTGCATTTGGTTATTGGCGATATAGCTGGCGATGGTTAAATCATCCAGTTGGCTCAAACTGCGGATATGCGCCGAACTGGCTTGCATAATGGCCATGCCGGCGGTGGCAAAAATCGCCATTGCTACCAATAGCTCCAGCAAGGTAAAGCCATTGCGTTTCATGGCAGTTCCGTCGATACCGGCGTGCGGTTTAGTGGTATGGCAAAATCCGTACTGACGCTGCTGTACAGCGGAGTCAGGTCTGAGTTTTCTGCCAGCAGCAGCTGAAACGGACTGATTTCACCGGACGACAAAATAAACACCTGCGGCAGCACCGGTATGTCGGCGTTCTCATCGGTTTGCTCGTCGTCATCCAACTGCCAGTCCAATTGGCTGAGTAAGTTGCTGTCTTCTCCGGCCAGGCCTTCCAGTTCCAGCTTCAGGCTGATATCGGCCGGCAACTTATGTTGTTTCAACCCGGCCGGTTCTTCTGCCGCCAGCCATTTCGCATCCTTGTTGCTGTAATATAAAAAGCCGTAACGGTCCGGCAGGATATACAAACCCCATTCCTGTTGTTTTAGCAGCGCGGTTTCGGCAACAAAGTGGAAAATTTGCTGAAACCGTTCGGCTTCTTTTTCTAAGCGTTCTTCGCGTGACTCGCCGCTGAAATTCATTACCACTGTGGTTGCCAGCAAACCAATTAACAGCATGACCAGCATTACCTCTACTAAGGTAAAGCCGGTTTGCTCACGCTTTATTGCCGGCAGCAACAGCATTAGTTATTGTTGCTCTGGTTCGCATCCAGGTTCCAGTTACCGATGTCATCGTCGGTACCGGCGGTGCGATCCGGGCCTTTACTGAGAATATCAATACGACCGACCTGACCCGGGCTTACCAGAATATAATCTTCGTCCCACGGATCTTTCGGCAAGCGGCGGATAAAGCCACCTTCCGGAAACGAGCGCGGTACCGGCTGTGAGGTGGGCGCAGTAACTAATGCCTGCATACCTTGTTCAGTGGTGGGGTAAAAGCCGTTACGCAAGCGATACATATCCAGTGCGCTTTCTAACTGCTGAATATCCACCACCGCTTTTTGCCGCGCTGCTTGTTCCTGGTTGCCTATCAGGTTTGGTACCACCATACTGGCAATAATGCCCAGTATTACAATAACCACCATCACTTCTAACAGCGTAAAACCGCGTTGCGCTGTTGTTTTGAGTTGCTTAACCATATTAACCACCACCTACCATATTGTTTAACGCTAAGATCGGCTGCAAAATCGCCATCACAATAAATAACACCATACCGGCCATTACCGCTACCAGCACCGGTTCAAACACTTTTAATGACACTGTCACCAGGGTTTCAAATTCACGATCCTGGGTGTTGGCGGCCCGCTCCAGCATGGAATCGAGCTGGCCGCTTTTTTCGCCGCTGGCAATCATATGCAGCATCATCGGCGGAAACAACTTGGTTTGCTCCAGCGCGTTGCGCAGTGAGGTACCTTCACGCACCCGTGCGGTAGCATCAGTGACAGCTTGCTTCATAAAGGTATTGCTCAGCACGTCGGCACTGATACGCATCGCTTCCAGCAACGGCACGGCTGACGCATTCAGAATACTTAAAGTCCGGGCAAACCGCGCGGTATTCAGCCCCTTGGTGACTTTACCCATAATCCGGCTTTTCAGTACCAGTTTGTCCCAGCGAAACCGCACCGTCGGTTTGAGCAGGGCGCGCTTAAACAGCACCAGACCCAGCATAATACCAATCAATACAAAGATGCCGTAAGCGCGCAAAAAATCGCTGGCAGCAATTAAAAACAAGGTGGAACCGGGCAGGCTTTGGCCCATATGCTCAAACTGGCCGACAATTTTCGGCACTACCGCCGCTAATAAAATAGAAATAACCAGCACTGCAAAGCAGGTAAGAATAATAGGGTACAACAATGCCTGCAGAATTTGGCTGCGCATATGTTGGCGCTGCTCAGTGTAATCCGCCAATCGGTTTAATACCTGGTCTAGATGGCCGGATTTTTCCCCCGCCGCCACCATAGAGCGAAACAGGTGGTCAAACACATAAGGAAACTCAGCTAAACCCTCTGCCAGGCTGTAGCCCTCTACCACCTTAGAGCGCACGGCCATCATCATATTGGTCAACCGCGGCTTATCGCACTGCTCGGCCACGGCTAACAGCGCGCTTTCAATCGGCAACGCCGCTTCTACCAAGGTGGCTAACTGGCGGGTAATTAATGCCAGCTCAGAGGCAGAAATATTGCGTTTAAACCATTGTTTGCCCGACGCCAGCAGCTTTTCCTGCTGTGACGCCAGCGCCACGCTAACCGGGGTTAGTTTTTGCTCGCGTAGCAAAGACCTGGCATGGCGGGCGTTATCTGCTTCCAGCACACCTTTGGCGTTTTTGCCACGCGCATCCAACGCCTGATATTCAAACGCCGCCATTACACATCCTCACGCGTTACGCGCAGCACTTCTTCCAGCGTGGTTTCACCTTTGAGCACTTTACTGAAACCATCAGCGCGGATGCTGGGGCTATGCTGGCGTACGTATTTTTCTATCGCCTGCTCGCCTTTGCCGTTATGAATAAGTTCGCGAATATGTTCATCTACCAACAGCAGTTCATGGATACCGGTACGGCCACGATAGCCGGTGTGGTTACAGTGTTCACAGCCGCGGGCACGGTAGATCAGCACACCTTCTTTTTTAGTTACGCTGAGTAAATTGCGCTCTTCTTTATCCGGCTCGTGTGCTTCTTTGCAGTGCGGACATAAGGTGCGAACCAGCCGCTGCGCCAGTACGCCAAGTAAACTGGAGGATAATAAAAACGCTTCTACGCCCATATCTTCCAGCCGCGTTATCGCGCCGGCTGCCGTGTTGGTGTGCAAAGTAGATAACACTAAGTGGCCGGTTAAACTGGCCTGCACCGCAATTTGCGCAGTTTCCAGATCGCGTATTTCACCCACCATCACTACATCCGGATCCTGGCGCAAAATGGCGCGCAAACCACGGGCGAAGGTCATGCTAACCTTGGTATTGACCTGGGTTTGGCCGATGCCTTCCAGCTCGTATTCAATAGGATCTTCTACGGTAAGAATATTACGGTCTTTAGTGTTAATTTCAGTTAAACCGGCATACAAAGTGGTACTTTTACCGGAACCGGTTGGGCCTGTTACCAGAATAATACCGTGCGGCTTTAAGATCAGCTGCGAGAACGCCTGCTGTACCGACAGTGTCATGCCAAGGTCGGCTAAATTCAGGTGTGAATTGTTCTTATCCAGTAAACGCATTACCACCCGTTCGCCATGGCTGGAGGGCATGGTTGATACCCGCACATCCACAGCCCGGCCGGCAATACGTAAACTGATACGGCCATCCTGCGGCACGCGTTTCTCGGCAATATCCAGTTTGGCCATAACCTTAATGCGCGATACCAGCAAGCTGGATAAGCGCCGGTTAGGCCGCAGTACTTCACGCAAGATACCGTCTACGCGGAAGCGTACTATTAAGGCTTTTTCAAAGGTTTCGACATGAATATCTGACGCGCCTAACTTAATGGCTTCGCCCAGCATGGCGTTAATCAATTTGATAATGGGCGCGTCGTCTTCGTTTTCCAGTAAGTCTTCGCTTTCCTGAATATCATCGGCCAGTGAGGCTAAATTTACCTCATTGCCGATGTCTTCCATCAGTTGCTGCGCCTCTGACGAATCACGCTGATAGCAAGCTTCCAGCATGGCTTCAAACTCTACCGCGGATAAACGCTGCAGGACAAAGGGCTCGGCCAGTACGCGGCGCACTTCCAACACCGCAGCCGGCGCTGTGGCCGTATGAATGTACAGCTGCCAACCGTGGGCTTGTTGTTGCAGCAGCACACCATGGCGTTTGGCAAAGCCAAAGGGTAAGCGGATCCGGCTGCTGGCGGGTTTTACCTGCTCTGTATCCAGCGTGTCCATTAGTCCTGTTTCCCTTGCTCAGTAACCGCAGGCGGCTGTTGTTCCTGCATATACTCATCAAACGTTGGCGGCAACGCCAGTGAGTCGTCCCACTGCGGCAACACGACCTGTTTGGTATTCGGCATTAAGCGGATGCCTACTTCTTCGCGTTTTAGCTGCTCAGCGCGGATATAGTTGTATTTGGTTTTTGAGATACCGGAAATAGCCGAACCTTCGCGTACTATGGTGGCTTTAATAAATACCATCAGATTACGCTTTTGTTTGGTGACACTGGTCGACTTAAACAAATGGCCTAAAATAGGAATGTCGCCTAAAATAGGCACCTTAGATTCACTTTCCTGCACATCTTCATCAATTAAACCGCCCAGTACCACAGTGGCGCCATCATCTGCCATCACGGTAGTTTTAATTTCGCGTTTATTAATGGTGATATCCACGGCGGTAGCACCGCCGATGCTGGACACTTCCTGCTCAATGGTCAGTTGTACTGCATCACCTTCGTTAATTTGCGGCGTAACTTTAAGTTTAATACCCACTTCCTGGCGTTGTACCTGCTGGAACGGGTTAGTGTTATTTGAGCCGGTGGTAGAGCCGGTAATTACCGGTACTTCCTGACCTACGAGGAAGAAGGCTTCCTGGTTATCCATTGTAGTAATATGCGGCGTGGCCAGTACATTGGAGTTGGTGCTGGTGCGCACTGCCTGTAAAATAGCCGCCCAATCGCCTTTATAAAAGCCCATCATAGCGCCGTTTAAACCACTCAACACATTTGCCAATGCAGAATAATCGCGGTTAGAGTCGGGTACGCTGGTAACAACTTCCCGGCCATCTATAATAGTTGTAGTTGTAGAACCTTTGGTAACTTGTGATGCCACAGCAGCACCACCAGCGACACTGATAATAGGGATAGTATTACCATTACTAAAGTTGGTGCCACCACCATTAGCATTTAACCATTGCACGCCAAAGTCAGTGCCATCACCTTCAAAGACTTCGACAATAATGGCCTCTACCAGCACCTGAGCGCGGCGGATATCCAGTTGGCGCAACACTTCTTCTAACGAGCGCATCATATCCGGTTGGGCGGTGATCACCAGCGAGTTGCTGTCGTCATGCGCTTCTATACTAATGGTGCGGCCGGTATTCGCTGCCGCGCCACGTCCGCCCTGGCCACCGGCAGCACCCGCACCACCCTGCACTTCGGCGACTATAGACTCGCTAACGCCTTTTAATACCGGCACCAGCTCTTCCGCTTTAGCATATTTTAAGTAAAACACCCGGGTATTGCCGCTGGTTTGCAGTTCGCTGTCCAGCCGTTTTGCCAGCTCGATCACCCGCTGCCGTGCCTGCAATTCACCGCTGACAATTACGCTGTTGGTGCGCTCATCGGCCACAATACGTGGTACCAGAAAATCCGGCTGATCGGCACGGCCCTGGCTTTTATAAATGTTCTCCAGAATACGCACGATTTCCGGCGCAGACGCATACTGTAGCTTGACGATTTCCAGCTCCTGGTCGCCGGCTTTATCTACCCGTTGAATAATATCTACCAGCCGGTTAACCACGGCAGCCGGGCCGGTCATCATAATCACGTTCGACGGGTCGTAGTTTACTACGTGGCCGCCACCGGCTTGGTTACTGAACTGACGCAGTAACGGTGCCAGCTCGCGCACCGACACATTGCGTACCTGCACCACCCGGGTAACCATTTCGTCGCCCTGGCCCGGTGCGTCATCAGAAACCACCGGAATATTGCTGGTTTTGGCGTCTTTGTTGCGTACCACCTTTAACACGCCATTGTCCATTTCCACCACGGCAAAGCTGTACACTTCCAGCACATTCAGGAAGAACTGATAGTACTGTTGCTCATTGAGCATTTCGTAACTGCGTACGTTAATGCGACCGCGCACTTGGGGGTCGACAATGATGGTTTTTTTCAGGTTCATACCAACGATATTAATAAATTCATTAATATCGGTACCTTTGAAGTTAGGTGAGTACATCACCTCTTCCTGTGCTACCACAGTAACGCCGGGAATAACAACAGTCAGCGCGGCGGCGACCAGTAGGCTGGCCAGCGAGCGGCGGGAGAAAAAAGCAGATTGCCCTGATTTCATTAGCTTATAACCAATTAATTTTAATAATTATTGTGACAGGTTCACCAGAATATCTCTGATCTCACCATCGCGTTCTATTTTAATTGCCGCTTCTTTGGCGTCGCGTAACTCGTTAATTACGCTCATTGCCTGCTGCATATCATTTAGCTGAATACCGTTAATTTCTATTGCCAGGTCATTGGCTTGTAAGCCAAGCTGGGTAAACAAAGCCGGATCTTTACCCGGCATCAGCCGATAGCCGGCCAACTGACCGTTCGGCCGGTGTGGTGTAACACGGATATAGTCAAAAAACTTCATTGGCTCAGCAATCAGTTCATCGCGGTGCAACTCTAAAGTTTCGTTAGCTTGCATCGGTGCCATCTCCATTGGCTCCGGCACCGGGGCCATATCCATGTTTTCTTCTATGCCTTGCTCATCAGCACGGCCTAAACCGGCATTTGCCCGGGCAATTTTAGTGTATTCAATGCCATCGAGCATCAGGGTTTCATAGCGGCCGGCTTGTTGCAATAAGACTCTGTCAACTAACACCTGCTTTAACACCGCATTGGTGCCCTCTATGGTGTCGTCAACGGCATAGGTTGCCTCGGCGCCGCGGCTTTCAATAATGGCACTGCCCTGGCCCGGGTTGGCCGTCATAGCGACTAAACCGGTCAGTTTGACATTCAATTGGGTCTTCGGCGCTTCAGCGACCACCGGTACCGGTTCTGTGCTGGCTTGCGCGGAGGCCTTGCCAAACAAAGAGAAACTCAGCAGCGAAGTTAAGTTAACAGCGCCACGTTGCGGTTCCACACCGGCATTGGTGCCGGACAGTGGCAAAGGTGTGGCAGTGGGGGGGGGCACCAGTTGCCAACTTAACCGCGCAAGCAGCCATGCCAATAGCAACACTAAGATCAGGTTCAGTATCAGCTGTACCCGATGCAGTGGTATTTGTTGTAGTCGCGTCACTATTTGCTGTGTGTCTGCTAACGGCTTCATTGCGCACTTCTATATCTGTAAACGATGTCAGTAAACGAAATTCTGTTGTCCGGCAAAAGAATCTCTGAATTTATAAAACGGAATTCTACGTTAAAAACCAAATTTATCTTACCCGGTTGTGCTGTAACCAACAAGCCGCTGCTGCATATTTACAACATATTAACGGTGTTTTTCGTGTTAGTACCGCCAAAACAGCCAGTTTGGCACTATAATGGCGAACTTAGTTCAGCAACACAGTGTAAATTATGGCACCAGCAAAACTATCAGATCAGTCTGAAGTCCCCGCATTACGGTTAGATAAATGGCTGTGGGCCTGTCGCTTCTATAAAACCCGTAGTTTGGCTAAAGAGATGATCGACGGCGGTAAAGTACATTATAATGGTCAGCGCTGCAAAGCCAGCAGAACCGTTGAACCCGGCGCGACAATACGTATCAGCCAGGGGGTAGACGAAAAGGTGGTGTTGGTACTGGGTTTATCTGACAAGCGGCTGGCAGCACCTTTGGCGCAGGCCTTGTATGAAGAGACCGCAGACAGCATAGCGCAACGCGCTGCACGCGCCGAGCTGCGCAAAACCAACAGCCTGTTTGCACCGCATCCGGACACTAAACCTGACAAAAAAGAGCGGCGTAAGTTACTTTTATTAAAATCGCAGCAGTAAGAGAGCAGCATGGACTCAGATAAGTTATATCGTTTTATATTTCAGCAAAAGCATGTGCGCGGCGAATTGGTGCAGCTGTCTGCCAGCTTGGATCAGATGTTACTGCAGCACGATTATCCACAGCCGGTAAAGCAGTTGCTGGCAGAATTAGTCGCAGCCACCAGCTTGTTAACGGCGACGTTGAAATTTGACGGTGATATTGCTGTGCAGGTGCAGGGCGACGGCCCGGTGCGCTTTGCGGCGGTAAACGGCACAGATCAGCAACAGTTTCGCGGTGTAGTACGGATGCAGTCTGAGCTGCAGGGTGACAGTTTCCGCAGTTTGATTGGCGAAGGCTATATGCTGGTAACTATTACGCCGAAACAGGGCGAGCGTTATCAGGGTATTATTCCGCTCACCGGGGATAGTTTAACCAGTACACTGGAAGCCTACTTTGCTCAATCAGAGCAATTACCCACCAGGTTATATTTGTATACCGACATTCAGCAGCAACAAAACCGTGCTGCCGGCTTTATGCTGCAGGTATTGCCGGTAGAGCAACACAAAGCCAAAGCCGATTTTGCTGATTTGGTGATGCTGAGTGACACCCTTACCCAAGATGAGATCTTTAATTTGCCGGCCGAACAGTTGCTCTACCGGTTGTTTCATCAGGAAGAAGTGGAGTTGTTTACGCCGCAGGGCGTCAGTTTTGTCTGTGGTTGTTCACGCGAGAAATGCAGTGCAGCTATTATCAGCCTGGGTACCGAGGTGATTAATGAGCACATTGCCGAGGGTAAGCTGGATATCAGTTGTGAATACTGCAATACCACCTATCAGTTTGACAGTGCTGACTTAACTGCTTTATTACAGCAGCTGTAACAGCTTGCTGAGCGTTTTCGCCAAGAACCCTTTTAGTGTGAAACAGTTACCTGTAAACAGGTAACTGTTTCACTTCATCTGCTGGCTACCAGCCATCCTTACGTTACAGCTGCAACATAAATCTATTTATATTCAACATCTTATCAATTAATACAATTCTGGCACGGCTTTGGCAGTAGTACAGGCGTAGTTTTTTACATATCTGTGCCATAGCGCACTAAGGAGCAAACTATGTTGGGTTGGGCATTAACATTTTTAATTATTGCACTTATCGCCGCTGTACTGGGCTTTGGTGGCATTGCCGGTGCGGCTGCCGGTATAGCCAAGGTAATCTTTTTTATCTTTATCGTGCTGCTGGTTATTTCTTTGCTGGTCAACGCATTACGCGGTAAATCGCCCAAGCTGTAATTTTTCTGTTGAAGAGGACTAAGTATGACATTGAGTAATTTATTATTTCGCCTGCTGCTGGTAACGGTAATGACGTTTTCTGTAGTCGCCTGTGGTGACAATGATGCCGAAGATGCCGGTGAAAAAATTGATGAAGTCGTTACCGATGCCGGTAATAAGGTCGAAGATTTGTGTGAAGATGTGAAAGACAAAGCTGACGCTGAAGATAAAGACTGTTAAGACTAAGGCAGCAGCATAGTATGCTGCTGCCTGCTGCCTGCTGTTAGCTGCCGCTGTTCACGGCTCGGTTTGCTGATATTTATCCAGCTTGTTGTACAGTGTTTTTACGCTGATACCTAATTGCCGCGCCGTGTCGGTTTTATTACCGGCGTTTTGTTCCAGCGTATTTAAAATCGCCGCTTTTTCCAACTCTTCCAGCGGCAAACCGCACGGTACTTCGGCCAGACATTGGTCCATATCGTTGTCCGTTGGGCTGTCCAGTAGCAAATGTTCCGGTTGGATTAGGGTATCGGCGAGAATATAAGCGCGCTCGATGGCATGTTTTAATTCGCGCACATTGCCCGGCCAATTGTGGCTGGCAATTAACGCCAGGGTGTCTGCTGCCAGCTGTTTTTGCTGCTGTTCCTGAGCATTGCGATAAGCCAGAAAATGCAGCGCCAAACCACAGATATCATCACCGCGATCCCGTAGTGGCGGTACCTGCACCGGAAACTGTGCTAAGCGGAAATATAAATCCTCCCGCAGTACGCCCTCAGCAATAGCCTGTTGCGGATCACGGTTAGTCGCCGCCACTATACGCACATTAGCCTGCTGCACTTTGTCACTGCCCACCGGCCGGTACTCACCACTTTCCAGTACCCGTAATAATTTAACCTGCTGCTCCGGCTGCATTTCGGTTACTTCATCCAAAAACAGCGTGCCGCCTTCAGCTTGCGCAAACACGCCCTGGTGGTCGCGCAGCGCACCGGTAAAAGCCCCTTTGGTATGGCCAAACAGTTCGCTGTCAACTAACTCCGGACTCAGCGCGCCGCAATTAATCGCAACAAAAGGTTGCTCAGCACGGTGACTGGCTAAATGCAGGGTATTAGCAACCAGCTCTTTCCCGGCTCCGCTCTCACCGGCAATCAGTACGTTGGCCTCTGTAACGGCAACTTTACGTAAAGTACGGTACAGCTTTAACATAGCGCGCGACGAGCCGACCAGTAAACCAAATTGATCTAAGGCGCTGGCATTGGCACAGGCCGGCTGTTGTTTGTCGCTTAGTTGCTGATAAAAGTCCTGCAAGGTGTCAAGAATACAAGCTATGTCCAGCGGCCGGCGAAAGTGATAACCGGCGCCGCCGCGCATCAGTTTATCCAGCACCGGATCCGGATGGCCGTCACTGACCAGAATAAAATCAATTTCAGCCAACAGCTTGCTGGCGGTTAAGCGCTGATAGTCAACTTCACTATGTTGATCTGCCTGAATAAACGCCAGGTCGCAGGGCTGTTGTATCAGTTGCTCTGACCAGGGCGCGGTATCGCTGCTTCTTACCACTACGAAGCGGCGTACAGCAGCGGATTGCAGCAACTGTGTTGCCAGTTCAGTGTCCTGTACATGCAAAAATAACCGTGGTTGTGTCATTTATCTGCTCTCAGTTGTGATGTTTGACTCTGGCTCAGCAGCGTTATCGTACTCAAAATCAATACAGAGACGGTCATTAAAATACAGAAACTACTCAATGTCGGTACAAAAATCACTCCGCGCCAGTTTAGTGGAATACTGCTGTATCAGTACTGTAAATTTAACAATATCAATGGGTAGAAGTTACCGGTTGTTGCGGCCTGAAAGCCAAGCAAGCAAAAAATGCTGTGTTAAATCAAAATATTACACTTTGGTATATGAATTGAATATGAACTTTGGCAGTTATAAGCATAAGGACAAACATCATGGGATATCCAAGCTCAGTGCCAACAGACCAACTTAGTGTAGCAGAAGCCCGTATGCTGCATGCCGCATATTCAGTATGCATTGAAGCACAGCAATTTTTCCGCGAGGCGGCGGCGCAGATTAACAATAGCAATTTACGCTATAAATTTCTGCAACTGGCTAAAATGCATTGCAAAGCGGCGCAACGTTTACCGGCGGCAGATTGCGAGGCGTTAACGGTGCCGGAGTACAACAGTGAATTGGCTGCGGTACAGTTTTGGTATTTACATCAAGCCACTGCCTTATCTGAGCCGTCGTTGCAGCAGCCTATACTGACAGAACTTGCCGGCCTGCTACAGCAACAACTGCGTGTATTGAGGCAGCTTGCCACTTTACTGCACAACAACGAAGCCAGAGTGGTGCTGGCGCAGTTAGCAGCTGAGCTGCAAATAAGCAGCGACCAGTTGCAGCCACTCCTGAAAGTTTTACCGCCAAATGGGCAATAAATACAAATAAAAAGTTAACACTAAATGAACGAATAAATAATTTTGTTTAAAAACATATGGTTAATTTCTGGCATTAAACTGGCATTAGCTTTATCGTCTCACTACAAAGGAGCGACAACATGAAACGTACAACTTTAACAATGATGATGGCTTTGGCATTAACCACAACAGCAGTTGCTGCCAACGACTGGAAAGACGGCGCTAAAGATGCGTGGATTGACGGTAAAGCTGAAACTACGCTGTTGTTAAACGGCAACTTAAATTCGTTTGATATTAATACCGACGTGAAAAACGGTGCGGTAACGCTAACCGGTAAAGTGGAAAATGAAGTTGATAAAGCACTGGCGGAAGAGCTGATTGAAAACCTGGACGGTGTCACCGGGGTGGATAATCAACTGACCGTGGTGGCATCCGGCAACAAAGGCAACAAAGCCGGTGATAAAGATAACAGCGGCTTAAAAGACGCAAAAATTGCGACTGTGGTAAAAACCCGCTTGTTGTTTGAATCAGAAGTCAGCGGCACCGCTATTGATGTTGATGCTGAGAACGGTGTGGTAACGCTGCAGGGTGAAGTTGATTCTGCTGCCGAGAAAGATTTAGCCGTGGCGATAGCGAAAAATACCGCTGATGTCAGCCGGGTGATAGACAAACTGCAAGTTGCACAGTAAGCAGAAGTTGCGCAGTAATCACCGCTGAGTAAATTAACCGCCGATCTGCGCTTAACCGCCGGATCGGCGTTTTGCTGTCTGCGGTACTATCCGGTATGCTCTGGCCACTGATTTCAGTGGTTTTCTATTATGCGTATTTTGCACACTTCAGACTGGCATTTGGGCCAGCATTTTATCGGCCGTAGCCGGGCGGCAGAGCATCAGGCATTTTTGCACTGGCTGGTAGCGCAGGTTACCGAATTGCAAATAGACGCCATTATTGTTGCCGGTGATATTTTTGATACCGCCACTCCACCCAGCTACGCCCGCGAGCTATACAACCGCTTTATCGGTGCCTTGCAAAGCAGCCGCTGCCAGTTGGTGATCTTAGCTGGCAACCACGATGCCGCTGCGGTGCTGAACGAAAGTAAAAATTTGCTGCAGTATCTTAATACGCGGGTGTTTGCCGGCAGCAGTGCTGAATTGTCAGAGCAACTGGTGTTGTTAAAGGATCAGCAACAACAACCGGCGGCACTGTTGTGCGCGGTACCGTTTTTACGCGCCCGCGATCTGTTGCAAAGCCTTGGCGGACAAAGTGCCGCTGATAAACAGCAGAGTCTGCAACAGGCCATAGCAGAGCATTATCAGCAGCTGTATGCGCTGGCACAGCAGTACAACAGGCAACACCACTTGCAACTGCCAATCATTATGACCGGTCATCTCACCACCTTAGGCGTAAGCCGGTCTGAGTCGGTACGTGATATTTATATCGGCACCCTGGAGGCCTTCCCCGCTGATGCCTTTCCGGCTGCAGACTATATTGCGCTGGGGCATATTCATCAGCGCCAGCAGTTAAATGCCGCCAGCGATATCCGTTACAGCGGCTCGCCTATAGCATTGAGTTTTGATGAAGCCGGCCAGCAAAAGCAGCTGTGGCTGCTGGAGTTTGCTGGCGGTAACAAAACCGTGACCAGCCTGGCCGTGCCGTGTTTTCAAGCCTTGTGCAGTATTAAAACTGATCTCGCCGGGGTGCCGGCTAAAGTGCAACAGGCTGTCAGTGCGCTGCCGGCAGGGGAAACCCTGTGGTTAGAGCTGGTTATAGCAGAAACCGATGCCTATCTTTCTGACTTACAACAAAGGGTAGAGCAGTTACTACAAGACTTGCCGGTAGAACTGCTGCGCTTGCGCCGGCAGCGCACTAATCAGGCGGCCGGTTTAACGGTAACCGCACAGCAAAGCCTGGCCGAACTGTCGGCGACAGAGGTATGGCAAGCCAGGCTGGAGACAGAATCGCTGAGTGCGGAACAACAGCAACAGCTAACCAGCCTGCATCAGCAGGTGCTGGAAAAGGTGCAGGAGGCGCAGTGAAAATTCTGTCGGTACGGCTGCAAAACCTGAACTCACTGCGCGGCGAATGGCTTATCGACTTTCGCCAACCGCCGTTTAACCAAAGCAGCATTTTTGCCATTACCGGCCCAACCGGTGCCGGTAAAACCACCATCCTGGATGCGATTTGTCTGGCGTTATATCACCAGACGCCACGGCTGAAAACCTCGCCTACCAGCAATGAGCTGATGACCCGCCATACCAGTGAGTGTTTGGCTGAAGTAGAATTTGAAGTGGCAGGGGTTGGTTATCGGGCATTTTGGAGCCAGCGCCGTGCCAGAGGCCACAGTGACGGCAACCTGCAAGCAGCAAAAACCGAGCTGGCCAGGCTGGATGGCACTATTCTGGCTGAAAAAACCAGCGATAAACTGCGGCTGGTTACCGACATCACCGGGCTGGATTTTGGCCGCTTCACTAAATCGATGCTGCTGGCGCAGGGCGGCTTTGCGGCATTTTTAAATGCCGATGCCAACGAACGTGCTGAATTGCTGGAAGAATTAACCGGCACTGATATATACGGCCGTATTTCACAGCAGGTGTTTATTGACTGCCGTGAGCAAAAAAGCCAATTGGAGTTGCTGCAGGCCAGAGCCGGTGCGGTAGAGCTGCTTAGCGAGGAACAGCAACAAGCGTTAGCGGCAGAGCTGGCAGGGCTAAAAGCTGCACTAATGCAACAGCAGCAGGCCGTGGCAGAGCAGCGCAAGTTGCTGCAATGGCGCGAACAGCTCAGCAGTGCAGAGCAGGAGCTACAGCGCGCAGAGCAGGAACTGCAACAAGCAGTCGCCGATTCTGCTGCACATCAACCGCAACTAACCAGATTACATGCTCACCTGCCGGCCAGTAAGCTGGCGCCGCTATACAGCGCCATGCAAGCATTGCAACAGCAAGAGCAGCAGTGGCGGCAGGAACAGCAAAGCCTGACAACACAGCTGTCACAGGCAACCAGGCAGCAAGCAGATATGCTGTGGCAGGGTACACAGTCATTAAAACAGCTGCTGCAGGCTAACCGGCAGCAGTTGCAGCAGTTACAAACTCAGCAGCAACAAGATGTGCAGCAACAGACAGTGTCAACAGCACAACAGAGCGAGCTCAACGCTGCGGCGCTACAACTGGCGACGCAATTAGATGGTGTAGCCTTTGATCTGTTGCGCCAGCAACAGCAACAACGGCGTGAGCAGCAATACCGCCTGCAGCAGGTACAACAGCAGTTGCAACAACAGCATAAATGGCAGCAACAATCCGGGGTGTTAAAGCAGCAGCTCACTAACGCAGAGCAGGCACTACAGCCGGTGCAAACAGAGCTGGCGGCATTGCGCCGGCAGTATCAGGTATTACAAGAGCAGATCCGCGACAAAAAGCAGTTACTGCAGCAGCAACAACTGATCATGCAGTTGTCTGCGCACCGTGATCGCTTGCAGCCACAGCAACCCTGCCCGCTGTGCGGTGCCACTGAACACCCGGCAGTGAGTGCTTATCAGCAGCTTAGTAGCAGCACGACAGAACAGGAGTTACAGGCGCGGGAGGCAGAGCTGGAGCAAACACGGTTGCGCGGCGATCAGTTAAACAAAACAGACGCCGCGTTGCAGGCAGAGATACGGCAAGTGCAGCAGCAAATAACGCAGCTTAGTGCGGATTTGGCCGCACTGCATACAGACATTGAACGCGCAGCGCCTGGTAGCACAGCAGACAGCGTTGCAGAGTCGTTGCAGACTTTGGCGACAGAACTCGATAACGCCGGGCAGAAACTTCATCAGCTGGAACAAACACAACAGCAGCTGCTGCAGGTAAAACAACAAGTGCAGGACACAGAGCGGCAGCAGGTTGCACTGCAACACCGTTTGCAACTGGGGCAACAGCAAAGCCAACGCTTAGACGAGCAACAAGCAGAGCTGAACAGCCAATACAGCGATTGGCAGCAGCAGTGGCAGGCGATGCAACTGCCGGAACCTGTGGCGCCTGCGCCGCGCACAACGCTTGCTGAGCTAACGGCCGCGTTACAGCAGTTACAGCAACAAGTGCAGCAATGGCAGGGGCAACAGCAGGTGCTGCAACGCCAGCAGCAACAATTGGCACCGCAGTTACACCAGGCAGAGCGGCAATGGCAGCAAGCGCTGGCTGAGAGTAATTTTGCCAGCGAAGCCGATTTTAAAGCGGCGCTGCTTAGTGATACCGAGCTTGCCGGTTTGCAGCAACTGCAGCAAAGTCTGCAGCAGGCTGAGGCTTCAGCCGGGCGGTTGCTGGCAGACCGGCAGCAGCGCCGGCGGTTGCTGGCGCAGCAGCAGTTAACCACGTTAGTTTCTGCAGAACTCAGTGCAGCGCTACAGCAACAAGAGCAGCAGGTGCAGCAGTTGACGGAGCAGCAAGGCCGGTTGCAACAGCAACTGAGCAGTGATGGCGAGCGGCGTGATGCACAGCAACAGCTGTTGCAACAGATTGCGGCTCAACAACAGCAGTATGAACACTGGCAGCGGCTAAACAGCTTGATTGGCTCGGCCGATGGCGCCAAATACCGCCGCTTTGCCCAGGGTTTAACGTTGCAGCAGCTGATTGTGTTAGCCAACCGCCAGTTGGCACTGCTGCACAACCGCTATCAGTTAGCCCGCCACAGCGAGGCTGAGCTGGAACTGGTGGTACTGGACACCTGGCAGGCCGATAGCCAGCGGGACACCAAAACCTTGTCCGGCGGTGAGAGTTTCCTGGTCAGTTTGGCCTTAGCACTGGCGCTGTCAGATTTAGTCAGCAACAAAACCCGTATTGACTCGCTGTTTTTGGACGAAGGTTTCGGTACTCTGGACGCCGATACGCTGGACAGTGCGCTCAATGCATTGGATAACCTGCATGCCAGCGGTAAAATGATCGGTATCATCAGCCATGTAGAAGCATTAAAAGAGCGGATACCGCTGCAAATCAGAGTAGAAAAACAACAGGGCCTGGGTTACAGCCAAATCCGCATCGTCAGCTAACGTGCTGTTGGCGTCCGGTCAGAGCCACATCGATACAGTATATTTGCGGCTCGCCGTCCGACAGTTTTATCACGACATGGCCGGAAAGCACGGCGACCATGCTGCCGTCTTTGCGCTGTAACAGCAGCTCTTCCGGCGGCACGGCTACGCCGCTGGAGGCCATTTGTGCCATGGCAGTGCCAACGGCCTTGTGCATTGATGGCGGAATAATCAGGTCGAGTAAATTACGGCCGATAGCTTCTTCTTTACTGTAGCCGTAAACAACTTCGCTGGCTTTGTTCCAGTATAGGGTTGTACCGTCAGCGTTATAGCCCTGGATGGCAATTTGTGGTGCATTGTCGAGTAAGGTACGAAACCGTAGTTCATCCTCAGCCAATTGTTGCCGGATAGCACGTTGTTGGCTGATATCGTGGATCACCGAGATAAAATAAGCGCTGTCAGCACAGCGGACAATGGCAACCGACAATCTGGCCCATAGCGTTGTACCATCTTTGCGCAAATACCGTTTCTCCAGCGTATATTCGTCTGCCTTGCCGTCAATGAGTGGCTGCAAAGCCTGCAGGTCTTTGTCTAAGTCCAGTGGATGCGTGAGCTGCTGAAATGTCAGCTGTGTCAACTCTGTGTAGCTAAAGCCCAGCATCTGGCAAAAGGCACGGTTCACCTGCAATAATTTACCTTGTAAAGACACATGAGCAATGCCGGTAGCGGCGTAGTCGAAGGTATCCCTTAACGCCCGCTCTGATACCCGCAATGAATTGGCATAATGTTGTTTTTGGCTTAGCAGAAACCACGCCAAGGCCGCTGTCAGGCTGACGTAAAAATAACCCTTGTAGCTCTGGTACCGGGTCAGCGTGGCGGTATCGCTGATCATTAACGCCAGCAGCCGGTCACTGCTGCTGATCCACAGGATACCGAAAACCAGGTAGACTGCGGCGCCAAACCATGGCCGTTGCAACAGAGATGAGGACAGCTTTTGTCTGGTTGTTATCATTGCACCCGCTTAGTACCCAATAATATATCTGCTACAGCAAGCATAGCGTAATTATGCGGGTGGCAAGGCAAAATGGCAGAATATCAAGCGGTTGATAGTAAAGGGCCCGCATTGCGCGGGCCCTTAGCTTAGAAGGAGTACACCAGCGTTAACGAGGTTTGGGTGTCGGTTTTCTTTTTGTCTGCCGGCACATCAGAGTCGTTCTGCACCAAAAAGGCCGCTTTCATTTGCAGAGAACCGTTAATTTTTGCCAGCAATGAAGTTTCAGCGATGGTACGGGTGTTATCTTCACCGTATTCTACGCTTAACGTCTGGCCAAAGCTGGCCGATTCGCTGATGGCCCACTTAAACGCAGCCGCGCCACGCACTATCATGCCGTTTTCCGTTTCGCCGGTAGAGCGTTCACCACTGAAATAACCCGGACCGATCTCGACATCCAGCGATTTATCTTCAGTGTTATATATCCGTGTGCCATAACCTACCGCTACTGTGGTGTACTTCAGGTAAGCACCAAATTTATCATCGGTGTAAGAACCAAACACAAACAACTTGTCAAACTCATTGTCCAGTTTATAGGCGGCTTTGCCGGAAATCAGGTAACGCTCAGCCGAGCGTTCGGTGACTTTTTCGCCGCTATCATCATCGGTTTTCTCATCTTCTTTAAAGAAGGCACTGAAAATATACTGGTTACTCCACTGCTGCAGTTCCTGTTTGGCATCAATTTTACCGGTGATGGAGGTGCCCACGGTGTTACCTGAGGTAGTAATGGCACCCAGCTCAGCTGAGGTGGTCCATACTTTGTCACTGCTGTCATCCGCGATGGCAGAAAAACTGCCGGCAACCAGGGCGGCTGCCACTAAAGAATACTTCATGCTTACTCCTGCTTGTCTTGCTTAATATGTACATCCATTTGCGGAAACGGAATACCGATACCCTGCTCATCAAACGTCAGTTTTACTTTCTCTAAGGTATCCCAGTACACGCCCCAGTAGTCAGCAGAGTTAACCCAGGGCCGCAGATGAATATTAACGGAGGAATCGGCCAGTGCGGCTACAGCAATAACCGGTGCCGGCTCTGCCAATACCCGGCTGTCTTGCTTAATAATGTCGGTAAGAATTTGTTTGGCTTTACGTAAGTCGGCGTCGTAACTGATGCCGATTAGCAAATCAACACGGCGGATTGGCTCTGCAGAGTAGTTGGTAATAGCACTGCCGGTAATTTGCGCATTGGGTACTATCACCAGCTTATTATCCGGTGTTTTCATAATGGTTTGAAAAATTTCAATTTTATCTACAGTACCGGTAATGCCGCCGGCGTCAATAAAATCACCGGATTTAAACGGCCGGAACAAAATGATTAAAATACCTGAAGCAAAGTTGGCTAACGAGCCCTGTAATGCCAAACCTACAGCCAGACCGGCAGCACCCAGGATGGCAATAAACGAGGTGGTTTGCACGCCAATTTGCGACAACGCCATAAGCGCAGTAGCAATAAAAATAATAACGTAAACAATACTGCCAACAAAAGACACTACGGCTTTATCAACTTTACGGGATAACAGCGATCTTTCGAGAAAACGCCTTACTCCTTTGGCTATCCAGCGACCAATATAAAAAATAACAATGGCGGCAACTATTTGCAGCAGGTACCCGAGCAGTACTTCGTGATTTTCCTGAAATAACTTGTTGATTTCATCCATAGTATCGTCCTTCTATCTGGCCTGAAGCAGGCAAACAGCCGAAATAATAGCATAGAAAACAGTGGGCCAGGCGTAAAAACCGGCACAAATTATTAACCTGGTAAATCGGGGAAAAAAACTTGGTCGTGGCGGAAAAACCGGATAAAATATGCAACTCGGCGGTGATTGTAGCTCAGTTGGTAGAGCCCCGGATTGTGATTCCGGTTGTCGTGGGTTCGAGCCCCATCAGTCACCCCAATTCTTTACTCTGCGTTTATAGCCACACTTAGCCCAATATTTAGTCGGCATTTTGCCGCGCTTATGCCATCCATGCTGCAACTTTGCTAAGCTGGTACCACTTGCTTAACCTGTGGATAGCGCCATGATTGATCTCACCTCGTTGCAGCAACAGTTACAGCAAACCAACATGCCGCCGGTAGAGAGCTGGCAGCCGCCGTTTTGCGGTGATATCGCCATTCATATCGATGCAGAAGGGCGCTGGTATTATCAAGACAGCCTGATCCAACGGCCGGCACTGGTGAAGTTATTTGCCTCGGTGTTGTTGTATCAAAACCAGCAGTATTTTTTACAAACCCCGGTGGAGAAAGTGCGCATTAGTGTGGCTGATGCACCACTGCTGATAACCGATTGGCACTGGCAGCCGACAGACAGCGGCAGAGCACTACTGCTTAGTACTAACTTACAACAACAACTGGTTGTGAGTCCGGCTAACCCCTTATTGCTACGGCAGGATCCGCAGCAGCAATGGCTACCGTACCTGCAACTGTGGCGCGGCTTACAGGCCAAACTTAGCCGTAATGTTTATTATCAACTGGCAGAACAAACCAGCACGGTTTTTTGTAATGGCCGGCAGCATTATCAGTTGAAAAGTGGCGGCTATCCATACAGCTTCGCTATAGCCTGAGCAGATAAAGCACCGGCTTACCTGATGGTCGGCAAAAACCGGCACTTTGTCTCAAGTCGCTTGTTGTATAACGCAGCTCTGTTATCACTGCTTAATTACCCACACTGTAAGAAGGCCACAATATAATGAAAAAAACGCCCGTTGCACTGCTGCTTGGTACCCTGTTTGCCAGCTCACTCAGCCATGCTGCCACCCTGATCCACGCCGGTAAGCTGATTACCGCAGAAGATGGCAAGGTGCTGAGCAATCAAACAATAGTGATAGAGCAAGATAAAATTACCGCGCTGGAGCCCGGGTTCCGGCCGGTGACAGCAGAAGACAGGCTGATTGACTTGCGCAGTCATACTGTTATGCCTGGCCTGATGGATATGCATACGCACTTTTATACCCAGTTTAGCCCAACAGTATATTCCGAAGGTTTTACCATGAATGAAGCTGATTACGCCCTGCGCGGCGCCACCTTTGCAGAAAAAACCCTGCTGGCCGGTTTTACCACAGTGCGTGAGCTGGGCGATAACCATCAAATTAGTACGGCGCTGAAAAAAGCCATTGCTAAAGGCTATATTGACGGCCCGCGTATTTTTGCCGCCGGTAAGTCTATTGCCACCACAGGCGGACATGCCGATCCAACCAACGGCATTGCCTTTGCGCTAATGGCGGATCCCGGGCCAAAACAAGGTGTGATTAATGGCGCAGATGACGCCCGCAAAGCCGTGCGCCAACGCTATAAAGAAGGCTCTGATCTGATCAAGATCACTGCTACCGGTGGTGTGCTCAGTGTGGCGAAAAGCGGCAGCAATCCACAGTTTACCGATGAAGAACTGGCCGCTATTGTCAGTACCGCCAAAGATTATGGTATGAAAGTCGCTGTGCATGCGCATGGTAAAGAAGGCATGGAACGGGCGATAAAAGCCGGTGTCGACTCTATTGAGCACGGCACCTATATGGATAAAAGCACCATGGCGCTGATGCGCAAACAGGGTACCTACTTTGTGCCCACCATCAGCGCCGGCAAATGGGCAGAAGAAAAAGCCGCTATTGCCGGCTTTTTTCCGGAATTAGTCAGGCCAAAGGCGGCAACTATTGGCGGTAAAATTCAGCAAACCTTTGCTGATGCCTATAAAGCCGGGGTAAAGATTGCGTTTGGTACTGATGCCGGGGTATTTGAGCATGGCAACAACTGGCGCGAGTTTGTCTATATGACAGAAGCCGGCATGCCGGCACTGGAAGCTATTCACAGCGCAACCATTGAAGGGGCCCGCTTGTTAGGTATTGCAGATGAGTTGGGTAGTATTAAAGTCGGCAAGATTGCCGATATCATTGCTGTGCAGGGCGATCCGCTGCAAGATATTACCCGGATGGGCGAAGTGAGTTTTGTCATGAAAGCCGGCCAAATATACCGGCAGTAATACGTTACAACCGGCCGGCTATTCCGGCCGGAAGCGGGCCAATAAGGCCGCAGTATCGGCGAGGATAAAATCTTTTAAGTCTTGCTCTGCTTGCAACCTGACGTCATCCTGTTGTCGCGTCAGGTCTTTGTGCTGCTGTTTACGTGCTTTGTGGGTGGGCATATCTTTCACCACCTGATACATCCGGTGCAGCCCGGGATAGCTTTGCACCGGATCCGGTTTATGCTCCGGTACCAGATGATCAAGCAATACCCATAACCGCAGCGCACCTTCCGACAATTCACATTGCTGCTCCAGCATAGCTTTACAAATAAGCACGATACTGTCGCGTAAATACTGCTCTTTCTCTGCTTTCTTCTGTTGTTGCTGCGTAGTCTGTTGCTGTAGCTGCCACAACAAACGGCCGGCATAAAATGCCAGCGCAGCCACGATAACTGCTGCCAGTATCAATAACGTCAGCGTTGTATTGCTCAATATCAGTCCTCGTCACCTAATAAATCTTTGCGCCAATCTTTACTCTCAAATGCTGCCAGCGGATCAATATTGCTGTCGTCAGTATCATCGCCCAAGCCCAATGCGTCCATTAGCTGCTCCAGCCTTGCTGTCTTAGCATTAAAATACTTTGCATCCTTACCGGTCAGGATCTCGTTGTTTTCCACCCGCTCCAATAATTGTTGCAGATAACTGTCGTTCTCTATCAGCGCCAGTTCCTGCTCCGGTGTCAACTCAGCGGCTTTGGCCTTGGCTAAACTGGCTTTGGGCTGCAGCAGCACCTGCGGTTGTTGCGGTTTTTCCGCTACCGGCGTTAATGAAATGGGCGTTTTGCTGCCAATACGTTTATCTTTCTTGCCGGACTGTTTTACGACCTCAGCTTTTATCGCCGCAACGTTATTGCGGTTACCTGATTTCAGGCCGGATCCCTTTTTCTTGGTTTCCTCTTTGGGCTCGCGGGTTTTGCGGGCATCTTCCGCTGACAAATGGCGTAAACCATTCGGGCCGGCGGAGCGGGTTTTTTTCTGACGAGTCATGTTTGTTACCTGTAAAAAAGGGCGCACATTTTAACCAGTTTTGCGCCGAAACACTAATGCTTTCGGCGTTGCAGTATCACTACATCGTTATCAGCGATATTTAGCGTAAAACCGTCCCGCTTTGCCAGGTAGGCAAAGGTGTCTGCCGAGAAAAAACTGACATGGGTCGGGTCCAGTTTGTAGTGCCAGCCGCTAAAGGCAGCGGCAGTGGTATAGCGCTTGGTCATAATAGCCAAAGTGCCAGCGGGTTTTAGCAACGTCAGCCACAGCGCCCACTCCTGTGCCGGATTAACAAAATGCTCTATGGCCTCGCTGCAGCTGATAAAGTCGTAGTGCTGCTGCAGTACGGCGGCATCAGCGGCAAAGTATGGGTCCCATACTGCCATATGCTGGCCGGCTTCACGCAGCATCTGCGCCAGTAAAGGCCCGGGGCCACAACCAAAATCCAGCCCCGACAATCCGGTTGCCGGTAGACTGCGCAACAACGGTGCTGCCAGGCGCTGTAAAAATTGCCGGTAACCCGGGTCTTCAAGGTTATTTTCGTGCAATTGATACTGCGCCAACTCTTCAGCATCAGACAACAGGCTTGTGCGATCAGCAAATACCAATTGGCACCTTGCGCACTGAAAATAGCAACGGCGGCTGTCCTGATGAAAAGGTTGAATGCTGTGGGCGTGACAAAGTGGGCAACGGGTATTTGGCATAGTGTAGGAGGCTAAACTGACTAAAAGAAAAAGGGCGATAAGATGTCTTATCGCCCCGGATATATTTGTGTCAAGTGGACACTTCTCTCATTCGCTGTCATCTTCCTGATGTTGCTTCAACGCCCTGTCTGTTCTTATTCCGTGTGTTATAGTGCCTTCCTGGCAATCTATTTTATTCTTTACGATCTTCCTGATACTTTCGTAATCATCCCTGAGCGTGAAATCACGCAGCACATCGTCCTGATGTGACTAAAACTAAGGCACCGCGCACTTGCGTACTGGTACTATTACTTCCCTGCGGCTAGTCCCTGTTTTAATTCGTTACAAAGTGTAACTGCTGAACAATTTACTCTGATCTGCTCAGATGGCAATACATTGCTGGAAAAAAAAACGTTTTTCAGCAGCGTTAAGTATTTTTACTAAATAATTTCAACTGGTTATAAATAGCATGCTGTATGAAAAAAGTTCAATAAAAATGTAATGCCGGCGATTGTCTCACAGGATTTGTGAGATATATCTCACAAAAACAGACTGCGCTGAACAAAAAAACCGGCGATGAATGCCGGTTTTTTTGCGATTAAAGCCATAATCAGCGGAGTTTAATGTAAACCACCCAGATATTGTGACAACACTTCTATGTCGTCATCGGTCAGCTTTTTAGCAATATCCTGCATCATGCCGTTCAGGTCATTGGCACGTTGGCCACCGCGGAATTCCAGTAAGGTGGTTTTCAGATACGTTGCATTTTGGAAAGAAATTTTCGGGAAACCACCTAAGCCGGTACCCGCGCCGCGTGGACCATGGCAAGCGATACAAGCCGCAATACCGCGATCGGCATCACCACCGCGGTATAGTTGCTCACCACGGGCAATAACATTTTCCGGCGTAGTGCCTGATTTCATTTTTTGCGAGGCAAAGTAAGCTGCTAAATCTTTCATGTCCTGGTCTGACAGCGCCGCAACCATACCAAACATAATGCTGTTGTTACGGCCTTGCTTACCCGCGGTTTCCATACCCAGTTTATAGTCACGCAGCTGCTTATACAGGTAAGGAGCATGTTGGCCGGCGATTTTAGGATACATATCCACCGCACTGTTACCGTCTGCACTGTGGCAAGCGGCACATACTGCTGATTTTGCTTTGCCTGCTTCGGCATCACCGTCAAACGCCTGGGCTGTTCCGATTAGACCGCATAACAGTGTCAGTGGAAGTAGAATTTTTTTCATTTTTTATCCGTCTCTGTCCGCATTAAACCGCCAGCATACTGGCAACCAAGTGTAATAACCCTAATTTTTATGCCTATTTTACACGAAACTGCCCAAAGTAAAATCCCATACAGCGTGCAAAAGCTTCTGCCGATCCCTCAGATCCGCTACAATGACGTCAAATTATTCGCCGGAGAAGGCAGTGTACAAGTCAAAAATTAATTATCAAAGCGCCACATTTTTAACCAGCGCGCCCGATATCAAGGCATTACCGGCAGACGCAGGTATTGAAGTTGCTTTCGCCGGCCGCTCCAATGCCGGTAAGTCCAGCGCTTTAAATACGTTGACGCGGCAAAATAGTTTAGCCCGTACCAGTAAAACACCGGGCCGTACCCAACTGATTAATACCTTTAGTTTGGATGCACAACGCCGGCTGATCGATTTACCCGGCTATGGCTTTGCCAAGGTGCCGTTGGCGGTAAAAGAGAAGTGGCAAAAGTCACTGGCGGAATATCTGACAAAACGTGACAGCTTAAAAGGTTTAGTGGTGTTAATGGATATCCGCCATCCGTTGAAAGATTTAGATCAGGATTTAATTCAGTGGGCGGTTGACAGCAAATTGTCTGTGCTGATCTTGCTGACTAAAGCGGACAAACTGGCTTCCGGAGCCCGTAAGAAAACCTTAATGGAAGTGCGTGAGGCTAGCCTGGCGTTTATGGGCGATATTACTGTGCATGCTTTCAGTTCACTGAACAAGCTGGGGTTGCCGGAGTTAGAGCAAGTGCTGGACAGCTGGTACGGGGCCGAAGACAGCGCACCGGCCGAATAACAGGCATAAAAAAACCGACACCCGGGGGGTGTCGGCCATAGCAAACGGGGAGAAGCTATAATTTCAAATCAACAGGGTGTCTTATCGCTAAGACAAGGCCATTATACAGCAAATTTTTGTTGTTTGAAGTATTTGCTCTAAAAAATCTAAGAAATTTTCAGTTTGCTACGCTTTATGTTGCTGCACAACATTTGCCGCCCCGCTGCTGTGTGGCCTGAACCCTTTGAATCCGCTGCTTTTTCAGGCAAAAAAAACGCCCCACTGCAAGCAGTGGGGCGGCTAAATAAGCCTACTTTCATTAGCTGTAGCGCAACAGCGCTGGCCTGAAAGATAGAACATCTTACCTCTGTACCCTACGTTTGAAATTTTAATCTGTCGGCGCAGGATTGCAAGTTTTTTCTGTAATAAAACTACAAAAAGTGGTTTTTATTTGTTCGTATTACTATTTTTGGTAATTTAATTACCTTTTATGCCGGCCGCAGACATAAAAAAAGCCCCGCTAAATAACGGGGCATTAAAGTGTGACAGGAGAGAGAAACTTAACTGTAAAGTCAGACTGCAGCAGCAGAATTAAGTTCCGTGTTAATGTGCCTGGTCCCAATTATCGCCGGCGCCGGCCTCTGCTAACAGTGGCACATCCAGTTTGGCGGCGGTTGCCATCAGCGCTACCAGTTGCTGTTTTACTGCGTCTACTTTGTCAGCATCAACTTCAAACACCAGCTCATCGTGCACCTGCATAATCATACTGGCTGGTGGGTTAGCCTGCTGTTGCAGCCAGTTGTCTACCACTATCATGGCCTTTTTAATAATGTCAGCGGCTGTACCTTGCATAGGGGCGTTAATAGCGGCACGTTCTGCGCCTTTACGCCGCATCATATTTTGCGCATTAATTTCCGGCAGGTATAAGCGCCGGCCAAACAGGGTTTCCACATAGCCCTGCTCATGCGCTTGTTTACGGGTGCGTTCCATATAATCCAGTACACCCGGAAAACGTTCAAAATAGCGGTCGACATACTGCTGGGCTTCATTGCGGCTAACCCCGAGCTGTTTTGCCAAACCAAAAGCCGACATACCGTAGATCAAGCCGAAGTTTACCGCTTTGGCGCTGCGGCGCTGCTCGGCTGTGACCTGCTCCAGGCTAACACCAAACACTTCGGCAGCCGTGGCGCGGTGAATATCGCGGCCATGTGCAAAGGCATCCAGCAGGGCTTTATCCTGTGACAGGTGCGCCATAATGCGCAGCTCAATCTGTGAATAATCCACCGCAACGATCTTTTTGCCGGGCGGCGCAATAAAAGCCTGGCGAATACGGCGGCCTTCTTCAGTACGAATAGGAATATTCTGCAGATTGGGATCGGTAGAACTTAAGCGTCCGGTGGCGGCTACCGCCTGGTGGTAAGAGGTATGCACTCTGCCGGTGGCCGGATGTTGCATTTTCGGCAGTTTGTCGGTGTAAGTGGATTTTAGCTTACTTAAGCCACGGTGCTCAGTAATCAGTTTGGGAAATTCATACTCTAATGCCAGTTCAGCTAATACTTCTTCGGCTGTAGAAGGCGTCCCGCCCGGGGTTTTCTTCAGTACCGGCAGGCCCATTTGTTCAAATAAAATTTCCTGCAATTGCTTGGGCGATGCCAGATTAAACGGCTTACCGGCTTGTGCATAAGCCTGCTGCTCCAGCTCGGCAATGCGATTGGCGAGTTGTTCACTTTGTTTGGCCAGCAACTTGCTGTCTATCAACACGCCGTAACGTTCAATGCGCGATAAAATATCGACCAGCGGCAGTTCTATATCCTGCAATACGCTCGCCAGGCCACTGTGTTGCTGCAACTGTGGCCACAGTGTTTGGTGCAATTGCAACGTAATGTCGGCATCTTCTGCGGCGTATTGCGCCGCCTTTTCCAGTTCTATCTGGTTAAAGGTCAGCTGTTTGGCGCCTTTGCCGGCAATGTCTTCAAAACTGATGGTTTTACGGCCTAAATACTTCAGTGCCAGGCTGTCCATATCATGGCGCGAGGCCACGGAATTGAGCACGTAAGACTCCAGCATGGTATCAAAACGCACGCCTTTGAGATCAATGTTGTAACGGGCCAGCACGCTTTGGTCGTACTTCAGGTTCTGCCCGACTTTGGCTTTGTTGTCATCTTCCAGCCAGGGTTTAAGCTGCGCCAATACCCAGTCGCGCTTGAGTTGCTCCGGCGCACCGACATAATCATGCGCTACCGGTACATACCAGGCGCTGCCGGCGGCAGTGGCTACCGATAAGCCCACCAGTTCGGCCTGCATATAATCCAGGCTGGTGGTTTCGGTATCAAAGGCCACCAGCTCGCAGCTGTGCAATTGCTGCAGCATGGCACTAAAGGCGGCCTCGTCCAATACGGTGAGGTAGTGGGCCGCCGGGTTGTTTGCTGAGGTGCTGTCGGTGTCGTCAGCGGCGGTGAACATATCCGCCTGTGCGGCTTGGGGTTTTGCTTTAGCGGCAGAGGGTTCATTGCCCAATACTTCGGCCAGCCAGCGGCGGAATTCACACTCTTTATACAGTTCGGCCAGCTGTGTATTGTCGGCGCCTTTAATCATCAGATCAGTTAACTGATACGGCAACTCCACATCTGTTTTTATGGTGGCCAACTGATAAGACAGTTGCAACTGGTCGCGAAATTCCTCCAGCTTGGTAACCATGGTTTTGGCACCGCGAAAGCTCAGTGCCGGCACTTTGTCTAACTGCTGGTATATCTGTTCAATGGAACCTAAGCCCTGCAACAGCGCTGCCGCAGTTTTCTCCCCAACACCCGGTAAGCCCGGGATGTTATCGACTTTGTCACCCATCAGCGCCAGATAATCGATAATCAGCTCCGGGCCAACACCAAATTTCTCTGTTACGCCTTGCGGGTCAAGCAAGGTATTGGTCATGGTATTAATCAGCGTGACATGTTCATCTACCAGTTGCGCCATATCTTTATCACCGGTAGAGATCAGCGTATGCCGGCCCTCACGGCTGGCCTGGCGCGCTAAAGTACCAATCACATCGTCTGCTTCTACGCCACTGATGCAAAGTAAAGGTAATCCCATGGCTTGAATAATACGGTGCAGCGGTTCAATTTGGCTGCGCAGGTCGTCCGGCATGGGCGGGCGGTTGGCTTTGTAGTCGCTGTACATCTCGTTACGAAAAGTTGGCCCTTTGGCATCGAACACCACTGCCATTTGCGTTGGCTGATACTGGCGCAACAAACTTTTCAGCATGTTAACTACACCATAAACAGCACCGGTGGCTTCACCACGTGAATTGGTTAAATGCGGTGGGGAATGATAAGCGCGGAATAAATACGAAGAGCCGTCAACCAGGATCAGCGGCGTGCCGGAGATGGTAACCATGAATGTTTGTCCTGCAGAAATAAAGCTATAGCATGCCACAGTGCTGTGTTGGCTGCCAGTAACAGCGCAGTTCAGTATTAGCGTTAAACCTGTGGATAACTTTGTGCAAAACCCAAGCGAAAATGCCGGCTTCCTGAAAGGGGAGTCGGTTTAGTTAATGCTTAAGTCATTGTTTTTAATTTAAAAAATAGGGGTGTACTACAGTGCCCATATTATTATTTTTATACTTTTGTTTTGTGGAAAACGCTTAGCGCTGCTTTCCTGTTGGTGGTTAAAACACAGGTTGCTCCAACACACCGGTCAAGTAGACTATCATATTGCCGCCAGATTCAAAGCGAAACCGTTAAATAATTTTGCTTTAAAAAAAACCATCAACCTAAGCGAAAAGTATATGTAGTAACGACGCCTGTTGTAGCCACGACATACTCACTTTCGTTCGGGGCTTCCCCTTACTGTGGCTTGAAGGCTATAATGGCGCAAACTTTGTGCGGACTTTACGACAGGAACCCAGAAGATGAAAAAAATAACTATCGCTTTCGCCTTGCTGTTAACAACTTTTGGCATTCATGCCAGTGCAGAAGCAGATAAGGAAGCGTTAGCTAAACGTCTGGCTCCGGTTGGTCAGGTATATGTAGCAGGTGCTGTGGTTGCTTCAGAAGCCGCTTCCGGCCCGCGTAGTGGTGAAAAGGTTTATCAGACAGCCTGTTTTGCCTGTCATGGTACCGGTGCTTTGGATGCGCCGAAAAAAGGTGATGCAGCTTGGAAAAGCCGTATTGACCAAGGTTTTGATACCATGCTTAAACATGCCATCGAAGGTATTCGCAATATGCCGGCCCGCGGTACCTGTGCTGATTGCTCAGATGATGAAATTGCTGCGGCCATTAAATTTATGACCGACGGCGTATAATCGTTATAGCTTATATAAAGCCTAAGGCTGCGGAATCGCAGCCTTAGGCTTTTTTGTCCCTGAATAAAATAATTTTGCCTAAGCAGAATGCATGATAGTGGCCGGCCAGCTCTTCCATGTGGTTAAACTTTGTGCATAATGGGCGCAGTTAGACAATAAGTCGTTCTGGTATGACCGACAAAAAAACAAAAGAGTCAGAGTTGACGGAAGCAACAAAACTGAACAAGCGCTTACGACAGGCTGATAATAAAGTACGCCGCTTAACGTTACTGGCACAGCGTTATAAACAGGCTTATATCACCCAGGGCGCCTTACTTAAGCTGTCAGAATTAGCCAGTACTATCAGTGATATGCGGGATTTCTATCCGGCTATTCACAAGATGGTATCTGAACTGCTGCACGCTGAAAACTTCTATGTGGTGTTTTACGACAGCGACAGCGAACATTATTCACCGCAATATTTTTCTGACGAGAAAGACCAGCAGCTTATTGCTCAAGTGCCATCCGGCGCCTTTTCCTCCGGTTTGACCGGTTATGTTGCCCGCACCGGCAAACCTTTGCTGTGTGATCGCAGTCAATTCAGCTACTTGGTTGCCCAAGGCCATATTCAGCCGCAAGGTTCGGCCAGCGACCACTGGTTAGGTATTCCGCTGTGTCGCGGCAGCCGGGTTATCGGCGTAATGGCCATTCAATCTTATAACGCGAAACAGCTGTATACCGACACTGACCTGGCGCTATTCAGCAGTATTGGTGGCCATACTATTACTGCCTTGGATCGGGTGAAAAGTCGCGAGTTGCTGGAAGACACCGTGCGACAACGTACGCAGCAACTGCAAAAAATTAATCAGTCACTGCAAAAAGAGATCAAAGAGCGCAGTAACGCCGAGCAATTGCAGGCCGCGCTGTATCGTATTTCTGAGCTGACGGCCAGCAGCCGCGACATGAACAGCTTTTATAAAGCGGTGCATTTGGTGTTGTCAGAGCTGATGCCGGCAGAAAACTGCTATATCGCTTTGCTGGATCAGGATAAAACCAAATTAACCTTCCCGTTTTATCTCGACCAATATTCGCCCCCTGCACGGGAGCGGCCGTTAAGCCGTGGCTTTACCGAATATGTTATCCGCTGTGCTGATGCCCGCTTAATTAACAGCGCCAGCGCGCAGCAGTTAGTGGAAGCCGGCGAAATTCGCCGTGGTATGGCCGACCCCACTAAGCCGGCGCGGCATTCCACCAGTTGGCTTGGTGCGCCCTTATTAATCGATCAGCGGGTTATCGGTGTTATTGCGTTGCAGTCTTATGAGCAAAGTTATAGCTATGGTGATGCGGAGCTGAATATTTTGCGTTTTGTGTCGCAGCATATAGCGGTGGCTATCCAGCGTAAACTGGCTACTGAGCAGCAAAAACGCCACCAGGAAGAGCTGGAGCGCAAAGTATTTGAGAGCACCCGCGAGCTGCGCCAAACCAATTTGTTTTTACGTTTGCAGGTAGAGGAACGTAAAAAGGCCGAGCAGAAGCTGTTCTACGAGGCCAACCATGATGCCTTAACCGGATTGGCCAACCGGCAAATGTTTCTGCAACAATTAAAGCAGCAGTTTGCCCTGAGCAAACGCCAGCCGCAGCTGAGTATGGCCTTGCTGTTTATCGATTTAGACCGCTTTAAGCTAATCAATGACAGCCAGGGGCACCATGTTGGTGATGCGTTTTTAATTGAAGTCAGTAAGCGGTTACAAAGCACCGTACGTGAGCACGACTTAGTTGCCCGTCTTGGCGGTGATGAATTTGTGGTGTTGCTTACCAGCCTGTTGCACGACACCGATGCCGAGGACGTAGCGGAGCGTATTATCGACAAAGTACGGCAGCCGTTCTTGTTACAAGGGCAGCAGGTGCATTCCGGCGCCAGCATAGGTATTGCTTATTTCGACAGTGACCACAGCAAAGCTGAGGCCTTGCTGCGTGATGCCGATGCGGCTATGTACCAGGCCAAATCGATGGGCCGCAACCGCTTTGTCATTTTTAACGAAACCATGCGCGAGCAAATGTTACAGGCCCTGAGCATGGAGCAGGTAATGCAGCAAGCGTTGGAGCAACAGCAATTTACCGCCGTGTATGAGCCGGTGCTGTGTGGCCAGGCGCGCAGCCTGATGGGTTATGAAGTGCATACCCAGTGGCAGCACCCGCAGTTAGGCACCCAGTATGACTTTAATCAGTATGCGACGGATGCCGGCTTAATGCCGCAAATTGAGCAGCTGATGCTGAAACAAGCCTGCCGGCAGTTGGCCGCCAGCAATGACGACAGTGGCTTGTTAACGGTGCGCCTGAGTATGCCGCATGTACAGCAGCCGGAATTGTTTGAAGCGTTAAATCGCCAATTGGCCGCTGTGCAACACAAGCACCGTCTGTGCCTGGCATTTACCGAGCGGGAATTGCTACAAACGGCTTCTGCAGTGTTGGCTCCGCTGCAGCAGTTAAAACAAACTGGGGTGCGGCTGGCGCTGCATAACTTTGCTGCTGATGTTGCGCCTATGGGCTTATTACTGCAGCAGCTGTTCGACTTTGTCAAACTCGATGCGGCTTTTTGCCGCCAGTTGCCACGCAATGAACAAAAACGCCAGTTGCTGCAAATGTTGCAGTCGCTGGCGTTAAGTTATAAATTCCGCTTGCTGGCTGATGGTGTGGACAATGCGGATTTACTCAACCTGCTGCTGGCCGAAGGTTGCTGCTTTATGCAGGGCAAATACGTGGCAGAGCTACTGTCGGCACAGGCGTTGGCAACGGCGCCGTCAGTTATTTTTCAGCAGTTGGCGTAAACGGTCGATATGCGCCTGGCCGGTTTGCTGGCGCTGCTCGGCTGTTTTTACCGGTGCTGTGCTTTGCCACTCCAAATCATCCTGCGGTAATTCATATAAAAACCGGCTCGGTTCCGGCCGGATCACTTCGCCAAACTGGCGCCGCTCTTTAGCATAGGTAAAAAACAGCTCGCGCTGGGCGCGGGTAATGCCGACATAAGCCAGCCGGCGTTCTTCCTCAACGTTATCTTCATCTATGCTGACCTGGTGTGGCAAAATGCCTTCTTCCATGCCCACCATAAATACATACGGAAACTCCAGGCCTTTGGAGGCGTGCAGCGTAAGCAGCTGCACCTGGTCGGCATTGTCGTCCTGCTCCTGGCGTTCCATCATGTCGCGCAGCGTTAAGCGGGTAACCACCTCGGGCAGTGTCATCGGTTCGTCGTCATCTTTGCCTTGCAGCATTTCGCTGATCCACCGGTACAGCTCGTTAACGTTTTTCAATGCCATTTCGGCCGCTTTCGGGCTGGTGCTGGTTTCAAACAACCAGGCTTCGTAATGGCTCTGGCGAATCAGATCACGTATTGCTTCAGCCGGGTCGGCGCGTTGTACGTTATCGGCAATGCCGCTGATCCATTGCGCAAACTGTTTTACCGCATTATGGGCGCGGGCGGATAGATGCATCGACAGCTCGCTGTCGCAGCAGGCTTCAAACAAACTGATGTGTTTTTCATTGGCCAAGTTGCCCACCTGTTGCAAGGTCGCCACGCCTATTTCGCGCCGCGGCACGTTAATAATACGCAGTAGGGCATTATCGTCGTCCTGGTTTACTACCAGCCGCAAATAAGCCATCACATCTTTAATTTCGCTGCGGGAGAAAAACGAGGTGCCACCGGAGATTTTGTACGGAATACGGTTGGTCATCAGCGCTTTTTCAAACAAGCGCGACTGGTGGTTACCACGGTACAATAAGGCATAGTCGCGGTACTGGCTGCGGTTAATAAAGCGGTGCGAGATAATCTCGGCCACCACTTTTTCCGCTTCGTCTTCTTCGTGCTTGCAGGGCAACACTTTCAATGGCACACCGTAGCCGTTTTCGCTGAACAGCTGCTTATCGAACTCGTGCGGGTTATTGGCAATTAAAATATTGGCGGCTTTTAAAATACGCTCGGCCGAGCGGTAATTTTGTTCCAGCTTAATCACATTTAACGTTGGAAAATCGGTTTTCAGCAGTGCCAGATTTTGCGGCCGGGCACCGCGCCAGGAGTAAATAGACTGGTCATCATCGCCTACCACGGTAAAGCGCTGGCGCTCACCCACCAGCCATTTCACCAGTTGATACTGGCTGGTGTTGGTATCCTGATATTCATCCACCAACAGATACTGAATTTTCTGCTGCCACTTTTGCCGCACCTCTGCGTTATGGGCAAACAGCAACGTAGGCATTAAAATTAAGTCATCAAAATCCAGCGCGTTATAGGCGGTAAGCTGCTGGGTATAGTGCTGGTAATAATTGGCAAAGCTGATGCTTTGGGCATCTTGGGCTTGCGCAATAGCTGTGGCCGGCAGCGTTAATTCGTTTTTCCAGCTGCTGATCCGGCTTTGCAGTGCCCGCAGTAAGTCTTTATCGCCCTGAATATCGTTTTCGCTCAGCTCTTTTAGCAGTGCCATGCTGTCCTGGTCATCAAACAGGGTAAAGTTGGCTTTATAGCCAATATGGCGGTATTCCTTTTTCAGTATCTCCAGCCCCAGGGTGTGAAAGGTGGAAATAGTCAGGCCGCGGGTGGCGGTTTTCGGCAATTCGTGGTTAATCCGCTCGCGCATTTCGCGCGCTGCTTTATTGGTAAAGGTTACCGCTGCGATATGCCGTGCCGGCATGTCGCATTGTTGGATCAGGTACGCAATTTTATTAATAATAACCCGGGTTTTACCACTGCCGGCACCGGCCAGCACCAGGCAGGGCCCGGAGATAAATTTAACGGCAGCATTTTGTTGCGGATTTAACTTCATTGACTCACCCTTACACTTAGGCGGGCATTGTAACGAAATTTGCCGTTAAATAGCATTCGCCATTGCGCTTTTGGCCTGTAGAATAACGCCAACGCTTCAGCATAACGTCGTAAGCTATTGCTGCGACACAGGAGAACAGCATGATAGACCCGAAAAAAATTGAAGATATTGCCAAACAAATCGGTAATGCCATTCCGCCGCAAGTTCGCCAGTTTGCCGATGATGTCGAAGCCAAGGTAAAGCAGGTGCTGCAAAACAAACTGACCGACCTCGATTTTGTCAGCCGCGAAGAGTTTGACGTGCAGCGCCAGGTGTTACTGCGTACCCGCGAGAAAGTGGAAAAGCTGGAGCAGCAGTTAACAGCGTTACTGGCAGAGAAAACGCAGGATTTACGCCAGCAGCCGCTACCCAGCTCAGACCAGGAGTAAAATATGAATACGGCTACGTTGTTGGCAGTAACTGCGCTGCTACTGACACCTGGCGTACAGGCAGAGCCGGATCAACTGATCATTGCAGGCCGTTTGCTCGATGTACGCAGTGGCAAGTTGTTGCCGGATCAAGCTATTTTGCTTGAACAAGATCGAGTACACAGCATAGTAGCGCTGGGCAAACTCAGCACAGAGCAACAGGCGCTGCCACGCACTGATTTGTCGGCTTATACGGTGCTGCCCGGGCTGATAGATATGCATGTACACCTGACGGCCAATCCATCAGCACATGGTTACCGGCGCTTGCAGCAAACCCCGGCACGCCAGGCATTGTTTGGTGTTACCGCTGCTGCGGCAACATTACACGCTGGCTTTACCACAGTGCGCAATTTAGGCGCGGCCGGTTTTGCCGATGTCGCTTTACGTGATGCCATTACTGCCGGTGAAATTACCGGCCCCAGAATGCGGGTATCCGGCCCTGGTCTGTGCATGACAGGCGGACATTGCGACAACAACCTGCTACCGCATACCTATCAGGCCAGCGGCGATGGCGTGGCTAACGGTGCCGATGCTATTCGCGCCAAAGTGCGCAGCAATATGAAATACGGCGCCGATGTCATCAAATTCACCGCCACCGGCGGTGTACTGTCACGCAATACCGATGTTAATGCCAGCCAATACAGCCTGGCCGAAATGCAGGCGTTGGTAGCCGAAGCGCATGACCGCGGTGCCAGTGTTGCCGCTCATGCCCACGGTTTACGCGGCATAAAACGCGCGCTTGAGGCCGGGGTAGATTCGATTGAACACGCCAGCTTTATCGATGACGATGCCATCAAACTGGCGAAAAGCCGGGGCACCTATTTGGTGATGGATGTGTATGTCAGTGACTATATTTTACAAGACGGCGAAGCGGCCGGTATTTTGCCGGAGTCGCTGGCCAAAGAGCGCACTGTAGGCCAGTTGCAACGGCAAAACTTCAGTAAGGCAGTAAAAGCCGGGGTGAAAATGGCCTATGGCACCGACGCCGGCGTCTATACCCATGGCCTGAACGGCCGCCAACTTAACTATATGGTGCAATGGGGCATGACACCGCTGCAGGCCATTCAAAGTGCCACCCTGCACGCCGCTGAGTTATTAAACTGGCGTAACGAACAAGGTCAGCTTAATGTCGGCGTACTGGAACCGGGAGCCTATGCTGATATGGTTGCCATAGCAGGTAACCCGCTAGAGCAAATCACCCTGCTGGAGCAGATACCGCTGGTAATAAAAGGCGGTAAAGCGGTAAAAGCACCTTAGGTACTTACCTCGCAGAGTTGGTGCTGTAGCTCTTTATTTTCGCTGCAACGCCAAAAAATCTTGCTATATAAACAAAGCCAGCATTACGCTGGCTTTGTTTATATACGTTGTTACCGTATCAGCGATGTTACTTCTTCGGCTGGGCGATTTTTAAAATTTCGGTTAAACCGGCTACGGCGCCGCCGATATTAGCCAGTTCAGCCGGTACTATCATGGTGTTGTTAGCTTTGGCCAGGTTACCGAACTCTTTTACGTATTGCTCTGCGACGCGCAGGCTTACCGCTTCTGAACCACCCGGGTGGTTAATGGCTTCGGCAATTTGGCGGATACCCTCGGCGGTGGCAATGGCGATAAGCTCAATTTCGCGGGCGCGGCCTTCGGCTTCGTTAATCTGGCGCATCTTGTCACCTTCCGACAGGTTGATCACTTCCTGCTTTTGGCCTTCGGATACGTTAATCATCGCCTGGCGCTCGCCTTCAGATTTGGCAATAGCCGCGCGGCGTTCGCGCTCGGCACGCATTTGCTGCTCTAACGCATCTTTAATGCTTAGCGGCAGTTCAATATCTGAAATTTCATAACGCAGCACCTTAATACCCCACGGCGATGCGGCTTCGTCCAATGCTTTTACCACTTCTTCGTTAATTTTGGCGCGCTCTTCAAAGGTTTTATCCAGATCGGTTTGGCCAATCACCGAGCGCATAGTGGTTTGCGCCAGTTGGGAAGCCGCGTAGCGGTAATCGTTAATACCGTAGCTGGCTTTGTGCGGGTCTACCACCTGCAAATACAGCACGCCGTTAATACCTACCTGGATATTGTCGCGGGTAACACAGGTTTGCCGCTCTACGTCGATCACTTCTTCTTTTAAGCTGTGGGTATAGGCCACTTTGTCGATAAACGGGATCAGGATATGAAAGCCGGAGTCCAGCGTGCGCGAGTATTTACCAAGGCGCTCTATCACAAAATTGCTTTTTTGCGGCACAACGCGTGCCGTTTTAACAATGGTAATGACAACGGCGATGGCAAAGCCGGCCATTAAAATAGTGTTGATATCGATTGTTTCCACCAGATTTACTCCTTAAAACAGATGGTTAGCTATATTTGGACATTAATCAGATTTGGCGGCAGACACCACCAGTTTGATACCATGGTTCGCCACTACAAAGGCGACATCACCGGCTTTTAAAGCATCAGTTGATTCTGCATCCCATTGCACGCCGTTTAACACCACGCGGCCGGCGCCCTGATGAAAATCACTGTGTACTGTAACGCGGCGGCCTATGTCATCGGCCAGCCGTGACGGTTGCTCGTTGCTGTCGGCAGTGTAACCAACAAACCAGCGTTTAAAGCGGCCGCGGGCGCTGAATAACAACAGCAGCGACAGCACGCCAAAGGTTAAGTACTGCATGCTGTAGCTTTCAATCAGGCCAAAGTGCAGCAGTAAACCAACAATAATGGCAGCGATACCGAAAAACACCGCCACTATGCTGGTGGCCAGCAGTTCAGATAAAATCAGTACTATGCCAACGATGATCCAAATGGTAGCAATATTCACTTAATTTGCTCCGTAACAATTGTTATGCTGCACATTAACTTAAGGCACACAAAGCGGTCAATCTAATACGTAATTGCTTTGTAACAGGGTTTTTCGCCGCCGGCCGGAGCAAACATGAAGTTTTTACTGCGCGCATTGCTTTACAGCGCCTTGCTGTATAGCTGCTATCAACTGTTGGCCGCCATGTCGCGTCAGGACGCCGCACTGCCGCAGTTATTGCAGGATTATGCCGATAAATCCTTGCGGCAGTATTTATGTCAGGCGCCGGTAAGTTGGCGTATTGGCCGGCTGGATCCGGCGTTTGATTTAACCTTAGAGCAAGCCGAACAGGCAGCGCATGCCGCCGCTGCGCAGTGGAACACCGCCTTGGGCACAGAATTATTTCGTTATGACAGCGTAGACGGTTTTCCGATTAACTTTGCCTACGATGAGCGCCAGCAGCAACTACTGCAGCAAGCTCTGCTGCAGCGTAATATTGCGCGTTATGACAGCAATATTGATCAGCGTGGCGCCAACCTGATGCAGCAAAGCGAACGACTAAAGCAAAAACAGCAGCAGTTTGCGCAGCAGAACCAGCAGTTTGCCGCTGCAGTGGCAGCCTTTGAGCGCAAAGCGCAACAGGTTACTGCGGCTAATCGCAAAGCCTTACAGCAAGAGCAGCAACAACTGAATGCGCGGCAGCAACAGTTACAACAACAGGCCAGCGCATTAAATGCCGAACAACAAAGCTTGCTGCGCGAGCAGCGTTATTTAAACGATACGGTGGCAGATCGCAATGCGCTGTTGCCGTTGCAAGCGCCGGCTGCTACCACCGCCGAAGTGGGTGTGATGGAAATTAAAGGCCGCCGGCGCAGCATGACTATTTATGCCTACAAGACCCTGACCGACTTACAGCTGACCATGGCGCACGAATTTGGCCATGCGCTGGGTGTCGGCCACACCGAAGGCGCGGCCTCGGTAATGCATCAGCAGTTAAATACGGCGCAAAGCCGGCTAACGCCGGAAGATATTCAGGCGCTGAAAATGCAGTGCGGCTTTTAGCGTTGCACTGTAGTTCAGCGTTTACCTGGCGCTAAACAGTTTTTGCTCCAGTGTTTGGCCTTTGGTCAGGTTGCGGTAGCGCAAGCCATTGGCGGCTAAGCATTGCAGTAACGCCAAATCAAAGTTGGCATTGTGCTGTGGCTCATAGCACAGCAGCAGCTCTTTTTTCTGCAGCGGGCGAATAGTTACCAGCCCGGGCAGTTGGCTCAGTGCCTGTGTCACAGCGTCAGCGTTATCGTCTTCCAGTTGCAAGGTTAAATAGCACTGCTGTTTATCGGCGTCGCCGGCTGCTTCGGCCTGTAACTTACCTTGCTCAAGATACAACACTTTATTGCACAGCTGTTCCAACTCAAAAATATTGTGTGAGCTGATCATAAAGCTGACTTCGCCGCTTAAGTGGCTAATCAGTTGGCGGATATGCAGCGCGTTAACCGGGTCCAACCCGGCAGTAGGCTCATCCAGCAGGATCAACTGTGGCGAGCCGATAAAAGCCTGGGCAATGGCAGCTCTTTTGCGCATGCCGTGGCTCAGTGCCGCAGCTTTTTGCTGCACCTGGTCAGCTAAATCAACCAGCGCCAGTACCCGCAGGGTTTCTTCGTGTGCCGCTTTGCGGCTTAAGCCCTGCAGACGGCCATAAAAATCCAGCTGTTCGCCAATACTGAAAGCCGGGTCAAACTGTGCATCTTGCGCCAGAGCCGCCACCTTACCAAACAAGGCGCTGCTGCCGGCGGGGTGGCCAAACAGGCTGACACTGCCGCTGTCCGGGCGTAAATAGCCGCACAAAATACTGAATAAGGTGGTTTTACCGGCCCCGTTGGGGCCGATTAACGCCGCCACATCGCCTTGCACCAGCTCAAAACTCAGCTGCTGTAATACGGTTTTACTGCCAAAGCGTTTGCTCAGGTCACGACACTGAATAATCGGCTTCATAAGGCTTTCCTTGTTAATAACAGGCTGGCGGCGCTGAGTAATACCAGAGTTTGCAGCAGCGGCAGCAAGGCATGTTGCAGCGTTTGCCAGCCCTGCAATGGCAGCAATTGCAAGACCTGGGTGCCCGGCAGATAACCGAGCAGAAACAAAAAGTCCGGAAAGTAGAAAATAAACCAGCTCAGCAGGGCAAACAGCAGCCCCAGGCTGACAATGGCCAGGCTGACCGCCAACCTGGACGAGCGCACCATGGCAGAAAAACAGCTCATCAGTGCAGTAAACGGCAGCAATACCAGCAGTAAATTAACAGCAATCACCGCCGCCGCATGCAGCATCGGCAGGCTTAAGCTGCCTTCACGCCAGGCTGCCAGTGATAAAGTGGCCGCCAGCGACAGCAGAATTAAGCAACCCTGCACCAGCATCTGGCCGGCAAAACGGCCCAGTACTATACTCAGCCGGCTGCTGCGCAGCGCCAACAAGCGCAGGGTGCCGCGCTCAGCATCACTGCACAATTGGTTAGCGGTAAAAAACAAACACAGCAGCGGTAGCAGCAATAAACTCAAAATCCAGTATATCGCCAGCTCCGGCGCAGGCCAGGCAAACAACTGGCTTAAGCCAAAGCTGCCGAACATATCGCGAAACAGCTGCTGAAAGCCGTCACTGGCTATGACATCGCTGGCCGGCGCTATGGCGTAGCGCAGCAGAAAGAACCAGATCACTGCGGTGGCGGCTAATGTCATCAGGCCGCGGCGGGTAAGCCACAAGCGGCGTAGCTCAAAACCGGCATACAGGCCGCAGTGCTGTAATGTTTGCTTAAGGTGGGGCATTGCTGATACTGCCATAGTGCTGTCCTGTGCATTGAGTATAAAGCGGTATAGGGTTTAACAACATTTTGTGCTATTGCTGTCGTTGCTATTGCAGTATCAGTGCCATTTAATTAACTATTAAATTCAATGCGTTGTAATTTCGTGCTGTTGCTGGTGTGGCAAATAGCACGAAAAAATCGCCAATTTAACCATTTAGTTTGCCCGGCTGTTGCTGCAGCGGGCATTGGCGACACAGGCACAGCAGTAAATAGCCGGATTTATTGCGCGGCGATAATTTTAATCTCAATTTTCCATTTCGGGTCGGCCAGCTTAGCTTCAACCGTGGCGCGGGCCGGCGCATGGCCTGGCACTACCCAGTTATCCCAGGCCAGATTCATCGCGGCATAGTCGGCCATATTGGCCAGGTAAATGGTGGCATCAACCAGCTTGCTTTTGTCACTGCCGCACTGCGCTAATAAGGCATCAATTTGCGCCAGCACATCTTCTGTTTGGCTGGTGGCATTGCTGCTGGCCGTATCCGGCACCATGCCGGCACAAAAAATTAAACCGTTTACAATTACCGCTTCAGAATAGCGGCTGGCGGGTAAAATACGTTGAATAGTCATCAGTTACTCCTTTAGGTATCTTGCTACAGGCTAACCTGAAGCGGTGCCGATCACCAGTCGGAGCAGTAGCGGTGGCAGGCAAAAAAAACGCGCTGTCAGGATGAGAGCAGCGCGCCAAAGTCGTGGTTGGGAGGGTACACGAAACCTTTTTGTCAGTTGAATATGAGCATCAGTTGTACAAATAAAACGCAGTGCTATTGTTGCTGTTTACCTCAATTAAATCGTATTGCTGCATTTGCGGTATCGCCTGTTGAATTTGGCTTTCCAACACATCTAATTGCTGCAAGTTGGTACACATAGCATCGCCGCGTTGTTCCAGCGCGCTGGCTTTAATATCCATCCGTGCTTCTAAATCTTCACCAAAGCGCTGCATGCGTTCGCCAAAAGCTTCCATCCGTTGCTCAAAGTTGCCCTCACCACTGGCCATGGCTTTGCCCACCAGCATTAAAATGCTGCCCATCGAATTAGTAACGGCTTCTTCAATGGCTTGTTCAAATTCGGCACCAAAGGCGTCATCTATGCTGTCAAAACGGCTGCCGTAAATGTCGATACTATCGCCGCTGCGAACAACGATGCTTTCAGTGCTGGTTTTAATTTTATCCAGCGCTTTTTGCAACGCCGGATGCTGTTGCAACGAGTCACCGGTTAGCTCGGTCAGTACAGAGTCGACGGCATTTGCCGCCAGTACCAGCGCATCCTCTACCAAAGCTACCGTTTCCAGCGTTTGCGTGCGGATCCCGGCCTGATAGTCACGCAGCAACGCTTGAGTATTGCTGTCGGTGGTTATGGCTTTGCCATCCAGCCACAGTTGGCCGTTGTTGTTAATGCGCCACAGCTCAGTGCTGCCATCTTTCATGCTGACCAGCTGGCTGTTGATAGATAAGTCTTTATCAAAATTCACATTACAGCTGTGGTCGTTGTGCGCCATTACGGCAGTGCTGATACTGGTTAACATAAAACCGCTGGCAATAAGTAAGTTTTTCATTTTGGTTATCCTTGTGGCCGTTAGCCGCTGTTGATTACGTCTGAACTGTTATTACGCCAGAGCTGTTACAAAGTTAATGCCAATATTTAAGTCGATGTTATTTATGAAAAAGTTTAAAGGCTGATGCTAAATATTTTTCCATGCTTAGCGCTTTTCACTATTTATTGGTCTGTTTTTCAGTGTTGTGGCCTGGCAAGGTTGCGGGTTTTTAATTACTTATTGGAATAAAGAAGAGAGATCCATTCTTTTACCGGCATACATATAGACGGCTAAAATGCCTGCAATTATTGTGTGCAGGGTGTTTTATGCTTTTATCTTCCTTAGTGGCGCAGGCCAGTCCATTGTCCGAGCAGCAGGTAAGCCAGTTGCAGGGCTTAGTCAGCCAGCTAAACCCTATTCAGCAAGCCTGGGTTAGTGGTTATCTGGCGGCAAGTGCCCAGCTAGCGGGGCAAGTTGCTGGCCAGACAGCACCCGCAGCGGCGCAGGCTAATGCCAGCCTGACCATTTTATTCGGCTCGCAAACCGGCAATGCCCGTCATGTCGCTGAAGCCTTAGCCAAACAAGCGCAGGGCAAAGGCCTGGTGGCTAAAGTGGTTGATATGGCCGAATACAAAACCACCCAACTGAAGAATGAGCAATATCTGGTTATTGTCACCTCTACTTACGGTGAAGGTGAGCCGCCGGAAAATGCCATTGGCCTGCATAACTTTTTATTCAGCAAAAAAGCACCGAAGCTGGCCGGGTTAAAATATGCCGTGCTGGGCTTAGGCGACACCAGCTATGAGTTTTTCTGCAAAACCGCGCAAGACTTTGATCAGCGCTTAGCGGAACTGGGCGCTACGTCAGTGTTGCCACGCATTGATTTAGATGTAGATTACCAGGCACAGGCCGACAGCTGGAGCAACGAGTTGGTTAGCAAGCTGGAGCCGGAATTAACCGCCTCTGCCGCGCCGTCAGCGCAGGTTATTGCCTGGCCGGGCGCAGACACGACGACAGGTGCCGCGAGCCAGTACAACAAACAACAGCCGTTTGCTGCCGAGCTGTACACTAACCAGAAAATTACCGGCCGCGACTCCACTAAAGATGTGCGCCATATCGAAATTTCACTGGCCGGCAGTGGCTTAACTTATCAGCCGGGCGATGCGCTGGGCGTGTACTTCAGCAATGATCCGGAGTTAGTGCGTGAACTGCTGCTGTTAACCGCCATAGCGCGTGATACGCCGGTTGCGCTGTCTGATGACAAACTGACTGTAGAGCAGGCACTAACCGAACAGTTGGAACTGACGCAGTCGTATCCGGCCTTTGTCGAGAAATACGCTGCGGCCACAAACAACGCAGCCTTAACCGCGCTGGCCGCCGATAAAGCCGCGCTGCGCGCTTACATTAACGAGCGGCAGATTATTGATATCGTACGTGACTACCCTGGTTTGCTTAGCGCTCAGCAATTAGTGGATGCGCTGCGTAAACAGCAACCGCGGTTATACTCTATTGCCTCCTCTCAAGCCGAAGTGGAAGAGGAAGTGCATTTAACGGTAGCTGTGGTGCGCTACGATGCTTACGGCCAGCCGCATTTGGGCGGTGCCTCCGGCTTTTTAGCCGAGCGTTTGGCTGAGGGCGCTAAGCTAAAGGTATTTGTTGAGCACAATAACAACTTCCGTTTGCCGGCCAATGACGATACCCCGGTAATTATGATTGGCCCTGGCACTGGCATAGCGCCGTTTCGCGCCTTTTTACAACAGCGTGACGCCAGCGGCGCCAGTGGCAAAAACTGGTTATTTTTCGGCAACCCGCATTTTACCCAGGACTTTTTATACCAGCTGGAGCTGCAAAGTTACCTCAAGCGCGGCCTGCTAACTAAGCTGGATGTGGCCTTTAGCCGCGATCAGGCTGCTAAAGTGTATGTACAGGACAAACTGCGCCAACACGGTAGTGACGTATGGCAATGGCTGCAAGATGGAGCGCACCTGTATATTTGCGGTGACGCCAACCGGATGGCGAAAGATGTGCAACAGGCCTTACTGGATATAGTGCAACAATATGGCGGTAAAACCGCTGAACAAGCGCAAGCTTACTTAGACGAATTACGTGTCGCAAAACGTTATCAGAAGGACGTGTATTAATGAGCCAGTATCCAATTAATCCAGATTTAGTGGCACCGGGTGCACTGTCTGATAACGAGCGCTTAAAAGCAGAAAGCGGGCATTTGCGCGGCACCATTGAAAGCGATCTGAAAGATGAGATCACCGGTGGTTTTAACGGTGATAACTTTATGCTGATCCGCTTTCACGGCATGTATCAGCAGGATGATCGTGATATCCGCGCCGAACGCACCGCGCAAAAACTCGAGCCGCTGCACAACGTGATGCTGCGCGCCCGGATGCCGGGCGGTATTATTACCCCGCAGCAGTGGCTGGCGATTGATAAATTCGCTGCCGACAACACTATGTACGGCAGTATCCGTTTAACCACGCGGCAAACCTTTCAGTTTCACGGCGTGTTAAAGCCGCATATTAAGCCGATGCATCAGTTTTTACACAGCATTGGCATTGATTCTATCGCCACCGCCGGCGATGTTAACCGCAATGTGCTGTGTACCTCTAACCCGGTAGAGTCAGAGTTGCACCAGCAAGCTTATGAGTGGGCGGCGAAAATCAGCGAGCATTTGCTGCCGAAAACCCGCGCCTATGCCGAAATTTGGCTGGATGAAGAAAAGGTGGAAACCACCGAAGTAGAGCCGATCCTCGGTGACAACTACCTGCCACGTAAGTTTAAAACCGCGGTAGTTATTCCGCCGCACAACGACATTGACGTACACGCTAACGATTTAACCTTTGTTGCGGTGGCTGAAAACGGCCAGTTGGTGGGGTTTAATGTGCTGGTGGGCGGCGGTTTAGCCATGACGTTTGGCGATGATGCCACTTACCCGCGTATGGCTGATGACTTGGGCTATGTCGCGCTGGAACACACGTTAAAAGTGGCTGAGCATGTGGTAACGGTACAGCGTGATTACGGCAACCGTTCAAACCGCAAAAATGCCAAAACCAAATACACCATCGACCGCATTGGCCTGGACGCCTTTCGCGCCGAAGTGGAAGCGCGCACCGGCGTGGCCTTTGCTCCTGTGGTGCCCTACAGCTTTACCAGCCGCGGCGATCGTATCGGCTGGGTAGAAGGTATCGACGGCAAACACCACCTCACACTATTTATCGAAAACGGCCGCGTGTTGGATTTCCCGGGCAAACCGCTGAAAACCGGGTTGGCGAAAATTGCCGCTGTACATCAGGGCGATTTGCGCATGACCGCCAACCAAAACCTGATTATTGCCGGGGTACCGGCGGCGCAAAAAGCCGAAATTGAAGCTATTGCCCGCAGCCATGGCTTAATTGATGACGGCCACAGCGAACAGCGTAAAAACTCGATGGCCTGTGTATCGTTCCCAACCTGCCCGTTGGCGATGGCCGAAGCTGAGCGCTATTTGCCGGAATTAGTAACCAAGGTGGAAGCCTTACTGGGCAAACACAATGTCGCCGACGAGCATATCGTACTGCGTGTTACCGGCTGCCCGAATGGTTGTGGCCGCGCCATGCTGGCCGAAGTAGGCCTGGTGGGCCGTGGCCCGGGCAAATACAACCTGTATCTGGGCGGTAACCGTGAAGGTACCCGCATTCCGCGCCTGCTGCTGGACAACGTCGGCGAAACGGACATTCTGGCGACGCTGGATGGCTTAATTGGCCGCTGGGCCACTGAGCGCAGCAACAGCAGCGAAGGCTTTGGTGATTTCGTGATAAGGGCCGGTGTAATAGCGCCGGTAGTGGTGCCAAAAGATGACTTCCATAGCTAAGCAGGTCGCCGTTGTGGCCGGCAGCAGCAAGTTTCGCACTATATTGCAGCAGGACGATGCCACGCAGCAAGCCTGGCTGGACGAAGCTAACCATATACTGACGCCGCTAAGCGCGGCAGAGCGCGTGCGCTGGGCACTGGATAACCTGCCACAAAACCCGATGCTAAGCTCCAGCTTCGGCATTCAGGCGGCGGTAATGCTGCACCTGGTAACGCAGCAACAGCAGGATATCCCGGTAGTATTAACCGATACCGGCTATTTGTTCCCGGAAACCTATCAGTTTATTGATCAGTTAACGGCGCAATTGCAGCTGAACCTGCAGGTATACCGTGCAGAGCTAAGCCCTGCCTGGCAGGAAGCGCGCTTTGGCCAGCTGTGGCACAGTGCCGAAGGTATTAAGCAGTACAACCGGTTAAATAAAGTCGAGCCGATGCAACGTGCACTGCAGGAACTGCAAGTAGGCAGCTGGTTTACCGGCCTGCGCCGCAGCCAAAGCAGCAGCCGTGCCGATAAAGCCATTATTGAAATCAGCCGCGGCGTGGTAAAAATTCAGCCGATTATCGACTGGAGCAATAAAGATGTATTTTATTACTTAAAACAGCACGGTTTAAGCTATCACCCGCTGTGGGAGCAAGGCTATGTCTCGGTAGGTGACACCCACTCTACCCGCAAGCTGGAGCTGGGCATGAGCGAAGAAGATACCCGCTTTAACGGCTTCGGCCGCGAGTGCGGCCTGCATATGGACGGTGATGGTATCTAGCGTTGACAGTCGCAGAGTTCGGTTATTTACCTTGCAGAACTTTGCGGTTGTCCCATGAGTGCCTCATCATACCTGGCTGGCAGAAATCTGTGGTTTGGTAACGGATACTATAACAGCCTGCTCCAGCATCGTTGGCACCACATATCGCAAATGCACTTTTTGGATCATTGCCATATAAAATCGACCAAAACCGTTCTTACATTGCACTTTGCTACCCAGGCTGAAACGTATACCGCCATTGTTTAGCCTGTTCACGGCTACGGAAGAGCGAAACCTAAGATGCTTATCATCGGCACCAAGAATAACTTCAGCAGCATTACCGGCAGTATCAACGTATTGTTCCAGAACGGGAAAGCGCTGAGCGAAAAGACAACTGCGATTATCAGACAGCAATGAAGATACCGGGCAACCCAGAGGTGATGTTCGTAAGCCAAATGGTTTGACGATTATATTACGTGTCAACATCAGTGCCGTCACACCTGAAGCAGGTTGCGAAATGAAGGCATCCAAAAGTTGCACCAACAGCTGTGGACTGGTGGCATTCGGTGGAACATCTTCGGCTTTAATGTCAATGCTAAAGCAATCTTCGTGTTCACATGCCTCTTCGGCAAACTGCCTGTTTAACAATGAATCAGCCGGTATTTGGCGTTTTGTTACGGCATACGAT
>NZ_JBQTCI010000010.1:0-70431 GCF_052380015.1 Rheinheimera sp. NSM
CCGTGGCATGGCGCGCATTATAGGGCGTTTTTACATTGCTGCAAGCGGTTATTTGCTAAAAATACGCTTTTGCCTGCTGTTTGCTTACTAAATGGGCTTTTTGCATGTTTTAGCAACAAAACAACTGCAAACAAGCTGCGGTTTATGGTTGCGGTTTATTACCTAACCGCTAAGATAAGGCTGCTTTATCTTATTAAAGCATTCCGATAAATAGAACTAAGTGCTTAGGATATGATTATGTTACCCACTTTACGTGCTTCTTTGCCGTATACACTGGCATTAGCGGTGTTGGCTTATCTTGGCTTTGCCTTTCTTCCTGTGCTGGGGTTTGCTCAGGAAATTTTCGTGGTGATAGGTGTTTTAGCGGCCGGCATACTGGTGCCGGTGTTAGTAGATGTTAAAGATCGTGCAGGTATTGCTTCAGCTGTGCCTTTGGCTGCGACCGACTATAAAGGTGATACGACTACCTTATATGTAGGTAACTTGCCTTATCGTGCCAACGAAGATGCCGTGAAAGAGTTATTCCAGCGTTTTGGTGTTGTAATTAATGTACGTTTGATGAAAGACCGGCAAACAGGTCGGCGTCGTGGTTTTGGTTTTGTTGAAGTGGCTGCGAAAGACGGCAATAAAATGATCCAAAAGTTGAATGACTTTAATTTTCAGGAGCGCACATTAAAAGTGCGCGAAGCCAAAGAGCGTCAGGATAGCGACGACGCTGAAGAGTAAACGTTAGCAGTTTATAGAAGGGAAGCATTGGCTTCCCTTTTTTAATGGTAAATATCAGCCGATGGATATTCGTGGTTGGCTCAAACTGTTCTGTGCCTTAAAATAGCCGTTTTGGTTAAGCAGAGCGATAAATGAGCGTAGGTCAGGTTTTCCCCGAGCAGTATTCACAGCAACTTGAAGATAAGGTTGCCGCCGTGCAGCAACTGCTGGCAGATTTTAATGCCCCGGCAGCAGAGGTATTCCGCTCTGAACCCGCTCACTACCGTTTACGCGCTGAGTTCCGGATTTGGCACAACGGCGATGATATTTATCATGCCATGTTTGACTCGCAAACACGTGACAAAGTACGTATTGACTACTTTCCGGTAGCCTGTCGCACCATTGCTGACTTTATGCCACATCTGCTGGAAAACATTCAGTTTAATCACGAGCTACGCTACAAATTGTATCAGGTAGATTATCTGGCGACCTTGTCCGGCGAGCTGCTGGTTTCGCTGATTTATAAGCGGCCGTTAACCAACAGCTGGCTGGAGCAGGCTAAACAATTAACCGATAAGCTGGCCGGACAATATAAGGTGAAGTTTATCGGCCGCTCGCGTAAGCAAAAACTGATGGTAAGCACCGACTATGTGACTGAACAATTTGAGCTAGATGAACAACAGTTGCAGTATCAGCAGGTAGAAGGCAGCTTTACTCAGCCCAATGGTGAGGTAAACCGCCATATGCTCGGCTGGGCGAAAAAGGTAGCACAACAACTATCGGGCGATTTACTGGAACTGTATTGTGGTAACGGTAATTTCTCTGTCGCTCTGGCGCCATGCTTTAACCAAGTGGTCGCCACCGAGATTTCCCGCACCTCAATCAAATCTGCGCAATATAATACAGAGCTGAATAACGTCGACAATTTACAGGTACTGCAAATGTCTGCGGAGGATGTAGCCGCCGCCCTGCAGCAAGGCACTAAACTGAAGCAACTGGATTTGGCCGATATGCAGCTTAATACTGTGCTGGTCGACCCACCGCGCGCCGGTCTGGACACTGGCACCGAACAGCTGGTAAGCCGCTTCAATGATATTATTTATATCTCCTGTAACCCGCAAACCCTGGCACAGAACTTACAGACGCTGAGTAAAACACACGATATGGTGCAACTGGCAGTGTTTGATCAGTTCCCTTATACCCACCATATAGAAAGCGGGGTTTGGCTGCGTAAGCGCCAAAGCCCGTAATATCAACATCAGCTTTTAGGTTTGCGGCCATAACCGGCCGCGCCATGCGCCAACCAGCGTAACTGCGTGATGGTACGGCTGGTTAAATAAGCATACTGCTCCGGCGGTGCATCCAGCGCATCTGCCCCGGTGTGGAACACCAATATCACCATGGCTTCTGCCTGCGCCCTGGCCAGCTCGTCCGGGCAGGTGGTTTCTTTACGCAGATACTCGGCCAATTCGGCAACAAAATGCTGAATTTCGCGTGCTACGGCACTTCGGAATGCTGCCGATGTACCGGAACGCTCACGCAACAGTAAACGAAACACGTTGCTGTTACCGGTAACAAATTCCATAAAGGTCTCAATCGATGTGCGGATCACACTGCCGTTTTTTTCAATACGTTGTCGCGCCTGGCGCATTAACTGGCGCAGCATTAAACCTGCTTCATCCACTAACGTCAGCCCCAACTCATCCATATCAGCAAAGTGGCGATAAAACGACGTTGGTGCTATACCCGCTTCACGCGCCACCTCACGTAAGCTTAAGCTGGCAAAGCTTTTATCTGCACTTAGTTGGGAAAAAGCCGCATTGATAATGGCACGGCGGGTTCGCTCTTTCTGCTCGGCTCTTGACACAAATTCCCCTTTATTCAGCGAAAAGCCCTATTTTATACCTTGACCCCGGGGTTATGACCAGTAGAATGAGCGTACAGTTGTAAGCTAAGCGGCCTTTTATGAAGCAAGCACCGATTATCTGGACCAACGTCCTGCTATTTTCCATCACAACTCTGGTTGCCGCCATCGGCGTGCCCTGGTATGCCTTAACTGTTGGTTTTGGCTGGTCTGAAATTCTTGCCACTATTATATGCTTAGGTTACTGCGGTATGTCTATTACTGCCGGCTATCACCGGCTATGGGCACACAAAACCTACGATGCCCATCCGTTTTTACAATGGGTCTTTGCTATCGGCGGCGCTTTGGCGTTGCAAAATAGTGCACTGCACTGGTCTGCCGATCACCGGGCCCATCATCGCCATGTCGACAACAATGATAAAGACCCTTACTCCGCCGGCCGCGGGTTCTGGTACAGCCACATGGGTTGGATGTTACGTGACTATCCAGGCGTGGAAAAACCGGATTATAACAATTGTCGCGATCTGCAAAAAAATCACATTGTGATGTGGCAGCACCGCAACTATTTGTGGCTGACCATCGCCACTAACTTTGGCATTCCGTTGTTACTGGGCATTATCAGTGGCAACATTATTGGCATGTTATTGTCTGCCGGCGTATTGCGCTTGGTACTGAGCCATCATTTTACTTTCTTTATTAACTCGCTGGCGCATATCTGGGGTAAGCAACCTTATACTGATCAAAACTCAGCGCGTGACAACGGTGTGCTGGCTTTTCTAACCTACGGTGAGGGTTACCACAACTTCCACCATATCTTTGAGTCTGATTATCGCAACGGTATTAAGTGGTATCAGTTTGACCCGACTAAATGGCTTATTAAAACCGCTTCCTGGCTGGGATTAACCCAAAACTTGCGTGTGGTGCCGGAAGAACGCATAGCTCAAGCCAAGGCGAAAATGCAGCTGCAACGCGCTATCGCAAAGGTAAAACTCAGGCCCAATGCCGACCAGCTGTTACAGCTGCTGGAGCATGAATACGAATTGTTGATGGCCAGGATGCAGGACTTTTATCAACTGAAAAAGCAGCTGTTGCTGCAACGGAAAGACAAGTTGGTTGCACAATACCAGGCGGTAGACTTTAAACAACGTTATGGCGAGTTCAAGCAGCATCTGCAGCTGCAGCAACAACACTGGCAACGGCTGGTAACAGCGGTAAGCTGACAGAAAAAGAGACTTCGGTCTCTTTTTTTGTGCCCAAGACCTGATATGCTCAAGTTTAACTTTGCCAAATCAGTGAGATGAACCGCGTGAGCACAAAGAAAGCCGCAGCAAAAAAAGCCAGTTTTGATTTTGATGCCATTGTTATCGGTACCGGCCCCGGCGGTGAAGGGGCCGCCATGTATCTGGCGAAAAGCGGGCTTAAGGTTGCGGCGATTGAACGTTATCAATCGGTTGGTGGTGGCTGTACTCATTGGGGTACTATCCCGTCTAAAGCCCTGCGGCACTCGGTCAGCCGGTTAATTGAGTTTAACGAAAACCCGCTATTTCAGTTAGACGAACAGCATACCAAACTGACATTCTCACAGATCCTGAAACACGCCGCCGGTGTGATCCGCAAGCAAGTGCGGCTGAGAACCGGTTTTTATGACCGAAATCAGGTAAGAATATACCAGGGTGAAGCGCGTTTTATCGACAACCACAGGCTCAGTGTCAGCAGTGATGACGGCAGTTGTTTTGAGCTCAGTGCTAAAACCATGGTTATTGCTACCGGCTCACGCCCATACCGGCCGGCTGACGTAGACTTCAATCACAGCCGCATTTACGACTCAGACACCATCCTGTCACTGGCACATGATCCTAAGCATATTATTATTTATGGTGCCGGCGTTATCGGCTGTGAATATGCGTCTATTTTCCGTGGCCTGGGGGTGCGGGTTGATCTGGTTAATACCCGCGATCGTTTACTGTCTTTTATGGACGCTGAGATTTCTGACTCACTAAGTTATCACTTTTGGAATTCCGGCATGACGATTCGCCACGGCGAGGAGTTTGACCGGATTGAAGGCACAGATGACGGTGTGGTACTGCACTTAAAGTCCGGTAAAAAAATGAAAGCGGATTGTTTTTTGTTTGCCAATGGCCGTACCGGTAATACTGATATGCTGAATCTGGCCGGCGTTGGCCTGGAAGCGGACAGCCGCGGCCTGGTAAAGGTAAATAAGCAATACCAAACCAGCGTCGACAATATCTATGCCGTTGGCGATGTTATCGGCTACCCCAGCCTGGCCAGCGCCGCTTATGACCAGGGTCGTCTCGCCGGTGAGGCCATTGTTAAAGGCAACCTTGACGGCCATTTGATCGCTGACATTCCGGCCGGCATCTATACCATTCCGGAAATGAGTTCCGTCGGTAAAACCGAGCAGGAGTTGACCGCAGCCAAAATCCCCTATGAAGTAGGCCGTGCCCAATTTAAACATTTAGCCCGCGCACAAATTGCTAACACCAATGTTGGCAGCTTAAAACTGTTGTTTCATCGCGACACCCTGGAAATACTGGGCATTCACTGTTTTGGTGAGCGTGCGGCAGAAATTGTGCATATCGGTCAGGCAATTATGATGCAAAAAAATGGCGGCAACACGCTGGAATACTTCGTCCATACTACCTTTAACTATCCCACCATGGCAGAGGCATACCGGGTGGCAGCATTAAATGGTTTGAACCGGTTATTTTAAGTTAATACATTGAAATATATCAGTATGTTTTCATTGCAATAATGCTGATATTTAATTTTGTTTTGCCCGATAAATCGTTGTAAACTCAAATGCATAATAATTAAATAAACAGTGTGGTGAAGTTTTATGGTACAGCTTCGGTATGGTTTGGGGTTGCTTTGGTTGGCGCTGTCATGGCAGGCGCAGGCCGATTTTCCAACAGCTAAAGCGTTATTTGAAAAGCAGGAATATGCGCTGGCCAAACCGCAGTTGGAAACGCTGGCAGAGCTTGGTCATCTGGAAGCGCAGTTTTTATTATCACGCATGTACGCAGAAGGCCTGGGCGTTGACCCTGATATGAATCTTGCTTACGCCTGGACCCTGATTAGCCGCGAGCGCGAGCACCCGCTGGCAGACAAACAATACCGCGCTTTGCGTACTAAGCTGGAATCAAGACGGGAAGGTAAAGAAGTTTATACAGCGTTGAGCAACCAATTTGGCAAGGCTGCTTTGGCTGCAAACCTGTACCCCACCGCAAACCGCTATGTTAATAACGACGTCAGGGCTAAAGCATTAAGTACACCGGAACCTGAATATCCCGCTTATTTTGAGCGCTCCGGCGTATCGGCTTGGGCAGTGGTGCATTATGATATTACCGAAGATGGCAGCGTAGAAAATGCAAATGTAGTCGCCTCTTTTCCAATTGATGGTATAAATGATTACGTGTTAGAAGCTTTAAAAAAGTGGCGTTTTGAGCCACCGAAAGATTTGTACGGCGAACCAAAGCGGTTAGAAATGCAGTCACGCACTTTCCAGGTTAAATCATCTGCCGGCACTCAAGCCAGAAAATTTCAGCGCGACAATCAGGAATACCTTGATGCGATACTGGCCGCCGCAAAAGCGGAGTCTGCCAAATACCAGTATCTGTATGCCGTGTTGGCCGAGAATAATATTGTAAAAGACCCGGCGCCGATAAACTGGTACCTGCAAGCTGCGATAAACAGCTATCAACCGGCACAGTACCGGCTGGCGCAGTGCCTTGTTACCGGCAATGGCTGTGACCGCGATCCCAGCAAAGCCATAAACTGGCTGGGTATCTCCGCTGATGGCGGCGATCCCAAGGCTGCCTACTTACTGGCGCAAGAACTACTGGATAGCAATAATGTTAACTATGACCCGCACAAAGCGGCAGCCTACCTGGAAATAGCCGCATTAAAAGAATATATGCCGGCAATTACCGAGTACGCCGCCTTGCTGGCAATGTCTGACGACCCCACACTACATGATCCGCAAAAAGCCATCCGGTTGGCAGAGCAAGGCCGCACTATAGACGCCAATAACCCAAATCTGTTGTCTACTTTGGGAGTGGCTTTTATTGAACTTGGTCAGCAGAGCCGCGGTGAGTCTATGTTACGTCAGGCTGTGGAACAGGCCAGAGCCCGCAATTGGACCATTAGTAATTTTGAAGACCTGTTAGCGGATTATCAAACAGCAGCTGCCGGCTCTAACTAAATCCCCCGGCCGGGCGGCCGGGGAGTTACATCACTTATTCAGTAATGTTCGCATTCATATGATAGGTACGGCTAAAAGCATGTACCGCATCAATAAATACACTGACACGTTCCGGATCAACATCCGGTGTAATACCATGGCCTAAGTTGAACACATGACCGCTGCCCTGGCCAAAGCCATCCAGTATCATCTGCACCTCCTGGCGAATACGCTCTGGTGAACCCAGCAGAACAGACGGGTCCATATTGCCCTGTAAAGCCACCTTATGGCCAACACGGGCTTTAGCATCAGCAATGTTTATCGTCCAATCTAAGCCCAGCGCATCGCAGCCGGTATTGGCAATCGTTTCCAGCCACATGCCGCCGTTTTTGGTAAACAGGGTTACCGGCACTTTACGGCCTTCGGCCTCACGGGTTAAACCGTTTACGATCTGTTGCATATAACCTAATGAAAATTCCTGATAATCACGCGGGGTTAATACACCGCCCCAGGTATCAAAAATCATTACTGACTGGGCACCCGCGGCAATTTGTGCATTCAGATACAACACTACACTTTGCGCTAATTTATCCAGCAACAGGTGTAATGCTTCCGGCTCGCTAAACATCATCTTTTTAATGATACCGAACGTCTTGCTGCCTCCGCCTTCGACCATATAGGTTGCTAATGTCCACGGGCTGCCGGAAAAACCAATCAAGGGTACACTGCCGTTCAGTTCACGCCGGATAGTACGCACGGCGTCCATCACGTAGCACAGTTCCTGCTCCGGATCCGGAATAGGCAGGTTGGCAATATCAACAAAGTCGCGCAGTGGCCGCTGAAATTTAGGGCCTTCACCTTCACCGAAATATAAACCTAAGCCCATTGCATCCGGAATAGTCAAAATATCACTAAACAAAATCGCGGCATCTAATGCATAGCGGCGTAGTGGTTGTAAGGTTACCTCGCATGCCAACTCCGGGTTTTTGCACAGTGACATAAAATCGCCGGCCTGAGCGCGGGTGGCGCGGTATTCCGGTAAATAACGGCCTGCCTGACGCATCATCCACACCGGTGTTCTGTCTACCGGTTGCTTTAATAAGGCCCTGAGGTAACGATCATTTTGTAATTGCATGCTGTATCCGCCATTCACTCGATTGGCGCCATTTTAGCATTGTGTAGCGGCAGCGACTATGTTTTCACGGTAAATGCTGTGTTCAGGTTTTTTCCGGCCAATGCTTGCCATCAACCCGGGCATCTGCTATAACATTGCTGCGCTAGTGAAGAATAACAAGAAAGAAGCCCGTTCCAACGGGACCACGCGAAAAATTTAGTTAAGCCACTTTATGTGGCTTTTTTATTTGCTGCCATCCATGGCGAAAACCCTTACAGGCCAATTCTTTCCGGAAGATTTTTTATTTGCCTGCTATTTGCTGTAGCTGATAAATAATTTGCCCGGACAACGTCTCAATCGGTGGCACCTCCGGCAGTGCATCTAACGCAAACCAATGCGCCTCTTCAATTTCCTGCGGCTGGCAAACGATGTCGCCGCCGGCGTAATCGGCGATAAAACCTGTCATCAACGAATGCGGAAAAGGCCAGGGCTGGCTGCCGACATAACGTAAATTGCAGATATCCACCCCCACTTCTTCTTTTACTTCACGCGCTGCGGCTTGCTCCAGCGTTTCTGCAGACTCAACAAAACCGGCCAAAATCGAGAAAAAGCCCGGACGGTGGCGGCTGGAGCGGGCCAATAACACCTGATCATCTTTAATAATCCCCACCAACACACAAGGTGCGATGCGCGGATAACAACGATGGCCGCATTTACTGCACAGCATGGCCAACTCCCAGTGCACCAAATGCATAGCGCTGCCGCACTGGCCGCAGAAACGGTGCGTTTGTAAGAACAACGCCACCTGCACAGCACGGGCGGCCAGTTGAAACACCTCTTCGCCCTGTGCCAATAACTCCCGTGGCGATACCCACTGTGTTTCATCGGCTATATGGTCATGGTTTACCAGCAAATACACATCACGTCCTGCCAACTTGCCCAACCAACAAATCTGTTCCGGCTCTGCTGATAAGGCCAGGTCGTCAAAAGCGCCATTTGGTAAGCTGCGCTCAGCATTGAGCCAAATCCGTCCGCGGTTCACTACCAGCCAGCTGCCGTGCTGATTTGCCTTTAGCGCCATACTATGTTTGATCATACCCTACCTGTGCTGTACTCTGTGTTTCACGCTATCATAATGCCGTTCACTGGGCTGACCAATAAAAAAACGGTTGATCTTTGCAGCAAAATTCATTTAATTAGAGATTACTGCAGCACAGCCGCTGCACCTAAGGAGAAGGCAATGTACACCCGTGTGCAGACCGCGCAAAAAAAATGGGGTGGCTCACTTACCGCCATCGACAACTGGCTGGAAGAACGGCAGCAGCTTATCGTCAGTTATTGCAAACTGGCGGCATTGCCACCTTTTGATAACAAGCGTACCACCTTGCCTGCTCAAGCGGCCGTGCAGGAGTTTTGTCAGCTGATGGTAGATTACTTATCTGCCGGACACTTTGAAGTATACGAGCGTATCGTGTCAGAGTGTGCGGTAAATGGCACCGACAGCCGTAAGCTGGCTGACAGCCTGTATCCGAAAATCGCCGTGTCTACCGACCTGGCATTGAATTTTAACGATTTGTACGCTGATCACCTGAGTACACGCCACAGTGCCGCCTTTGACCGTGAATTGTCAGCTCTGGGCCAGGCATTGGAAGAACGCTTTGAATACGAAGATGAGTTAATTAACACCCTGTACGAAAAGCATACTGATAATAGCCTGTCGGCCTGATATAAAAGCAAAAAAGCGGCAACAGCCGCTTTTTTAACTTTAACAGCAGATTATTCCGCCGCTGTTACAATTTCCAGTAACTCTACTTCAAATACCAGTACGCTGTTTGGCTTAATCACGCCCATATCACGCTCACCGTAAGCCAGCTCTGACGGGATAGTGAACTTATACTTAGAGCCGACATTCATCAGCTGCACACCTTCAGTCCAACCCGGAATTACGCGGTTTAACGGGAACTGTGCCGGCTCGCCACGGTCGTGCGAACTGTCAAACTTAGTGCCATCTACCAGGGTACCGGTATAGTGTACTTTTACCGTGTCAGTTGCTGCCGGCTTAGCGCCTTCAGCTGCTTGCAACACTTCATACTGCAAACCAGATTCAGTAACCGCTACGCCTTCTTTCTTAGCGTTTTCTTCTAAATAGCTCTTACCGGCCGCAACAGCCTGGGCTGCTTCTGCTTCAGCAATGGCAGTTTGTTTTTCGCGGAACTGTTCTTCCAGTGCAGCCATCATCGTTTGCACTTCTTCTTCGCTCAGCGCTGTTTTCTTGGCAATAGAATCTTGCACACCGCGTAAAATCAAAGCGCTGTCCAGTGACAAGCCCATGTTGTTATATTCAACCAGGGTACTGTCCAGATAGCTGCCTACTGACACACCTAAACTGTAAGACTGTTTTGCCGCGTCAGTATCCAGTACTACCGGCTGTTGTGCGGTTTCTTTCTGGCAAGCTGCCAGAGTAATCACGGCCACTGCAACCAGTGACATTTTGGTAACTAAGCGCATTCTGTTCTCCAAGATTTACGCAGCCAGGCTGCAAAAGTATGTTTTAATAGTGTCCAATGAACTGACCTATACTAACGGTTTGTGCGGATGAGGTTAACACCCGACATGAAATATCCCGGTTTTTTTCTGCTATTACTGCTTACCGGCTGTGAAAAATTAACAGCAACAGCACCACTACAGCAATTTCCGCATGTAGCACAGGGAAGTTATGCTGCTGCTTTGTCTGATGATGGCCGTTATGCTGCGGTATCATCTATTCAGGATGGTGTTGCCTTGTGGGATTTACAAGCCAATGCACTGAAATACCAGTGGAAACATCAGGACACAGCTGAAAACCTGGTGTTTAGCCTGGCGATCAGCAACAACAACAGCCATGTATTAACCGCCGACCAAAACACTTACGCGCTGTGGCAAATAAGTAATGGTGAGAACGCCGGCTTTTGGCAACTTGATGCTGCCACGGTGCGCGATGTAGCGGTGTCCGACAACGGCGAGCATTTGCTGATTGGGAAAAGTAATGGCGGCGTGCAGCACATTACCTTGTCTTCCGGGCGCAGGTTAGAGTTTCTTGGCCATACCGAACGCATTAACAGTGTGGCCATGTCGCCCAATGGCCGCTATGCCTTAACCGGCGGTAACGACTATAAAGCGCATTTGTGGGATACGCAAAGCGCACAAATTCTGTATAGCTTCAGCCATCCCAGTCGGGTAACTAAGGTAGCGCTGGACCCTAAGGGCCGTTATGCCTTTACCGCCGATAGCCAGGATTTAGCGCAGATTTGGGATATTCAAACCGGCCAGTTAGTCAGTGCCTTGAAATTTACCGCGCGCCAACAAATCTTCAGTGCGGTGCGCTTTAGCAGTGACGGCAAATACCTCGCCACAGGCGCACCTACGCGTAAACTGGCATTATGGGATGTGCCAACCGGCCGCGAGTTACAACAATGGCAAGTGGGGGTAAAAGCCGACAGCCGTCCGCCCAGCGCGGTAGTGCATGCGGTAGCCTTTTTACCAAATAATCAGCTTATCAGCGAAAGCTCCAGTGGCATAGCCGAAGTATGGGAGATAACAGATGACACCAAGTGAGCAGGAATTACAGCTGCATATTGTCGAACTGGAAAGCAAACTGGCGTTTCAGGAAGATACGGTAAACAGCCTGAGCAACGAATTGCTGGAACACCAAAAACGCATAGACCGGCTGGCGCAGCAAGTGATGCTGCTGGCAGAGAAATTACGTAATCTGCCGGATGATCAGGGCATATTACGGCCGGAGGAAGAACCGCCACCACCGCATTATTAATATTATTCCGGTTTAAACACCCCGATAACCTGTTCGGCGGCGCGGCTGGCTTTAGCTATCTGCGCCTCGGGCTGCACCATCTGGTGGCCGCATTCCACGCATTCGACTTTTTCCACATTGTTTTCCAAAAACAACATCATCGTATCTACTGCCTTGCATTTCGGGCAGCTGGCACCGGCAATAAAACGTTTCTTTTTACGTGTTGTCATGTCGCACCTCATCAGGTAGCCGCGGTGATTTTATCCGCCAAGCCTTGGTTTGTTGGCGTTATACGGGTAAATTAGCAACCCAATTCAGTACACAGGATAAAACATGATCCAGCTTCAACAGGTCGAATTGCGCCGCGGTATTCAATGTTTGTTTCAGGGCGCCGATCTTACCGTATTTCCGGGGCAAAAGGTGGGAATTGTCGGTGCCAACGGCTGCGGTAAATCCAGCTTATTTGCTCTGTTGCAAAATAAACTGCACGCCGATGCCGGTCAGGTCAATATTCCCGCTGGTTGGCATATCTCGACCGTTGCCCAGGAAACGCCGGCACTGGATTGCAGCGCCATGGATTACGTATTGCAGGGCGATGAAAAGCTGTTTCCGTTGCTGTTAAAAGTGCGTACCGGTTGCAGCGAGTCAGACCTTGCTGCGGTACACCTGCAAATTGAAGCGTTAGATGGCTACCGCGCTGAGGCCAAGGCCGGTATTTTGCTCGACGGTCTGGGTTTTAGCGGTGAAGCGCAGCAGCAGGCGGTAAAATCGTTCTCCGGTGGCTGGCGCATGCGGCTGAACCTGGCGCGGGCTTTAATGCAACGCGCTGAACTGTTGTTACTGGATGAACCGACAAACCACCTCGATTTGGACGCTGTGCTGTGGCTGGAGAAATACCTGAGTAATTATCAGGGCACCTTGCTGCTAATCAGCCACGATCGCGACTTTCTCGATGCCGTAACCGACAACATCGTGCATATTGAACGCCAAACGCTGACCTTATACAAAGGTAACTACAGCCAGTTCGAGCGCCAACGCGCTGAGCAGTTATCGCAGCACCAGGCCAACTTTGACAAGCAACAACGCCAGGTGGCGCACCTGCAAAAATTTATCGACCGCTTTAAAGCGCAGGCTACCAAAGCCCGCCAGGCACAAAGCCGGATTAAAGCGCTGGAGCGTATGACCATATTGGCGCCGGCACATGTAGACTCGCCGTTCAGCTTTAGTTTCCGCGAGCCCAAAGCGTTGCCTAATCCATTGCTGAAGATGGACAATGTGCAGGCCGGTTATGCCGATAAAGTCATTTTAAGCCAGATTAAATTCCAGCTGCTGCCAGGCAGCCGCATTGGTTTACTCGGCCGCAACGGCGCCGGTAAATCCACCTTAATCAAGCTGCTGTCCGGCGGTATGACACCGCAAAGCGGAGAAGTATGGTACGCCAATGGGGTAAGTTTGGGCTATTTTGCCCAGCATCAGTTGGAAACCCTAAGGCCACAGGATTCACCCTTGCAACATCTGGTGCGGTTAGACCCGTTAGTGCCGGAGCAAAAACTACGCGATTTTTTAGGCGGCTTTGGCTTTCATGGCGACAAAGCACTGGAAGCCTGTGCACCGTTTTCCGGTGGCGAAAAAGCCCGTTTAGTGCTGGCCTTAATCGTGTATCAACGCCCCAACCTGTTGCTGCTGGATGAACCAACCAACCACCTTGATTTGGATATGCGTGAAGCCATAGTAATGGCGCTGCAGGAGTTTGAAGGTGCCATTGTCATCGTATCGCACGACCGGCATTTGCTCAGCAGTTGTACCGACGAGTTTTATTTAGTCGCCCATGGCCGCGTAGCACCCTTTGACGGCGATTTGGCCGACTATTACCAGTGGCTGCAACAAGACGCCCGGCAAGCAGCCAATGCCGCTCAGGCTGATACGCCGGTAAGCGGCAATGTGGTACGTAAAGACCAAAAACGGCTGGAGGCTGACTTGCGCAATTTGCTCAGGCCTGTAAAGCAAAAAGTAGAAAAGCTGGAACAACAGCAGGAAAAGCTGACCAAAGAGCTGGCGGCGATAGAAGAAAAAATGGCAGACCCGGATATTTACGACGCCAAACGTAAAGCCGAACTGACTGAACTATTAGCCAAACAAGCCAGCGCCAGCAGTAGCCTGGCCAGTATTGAAGAAGACTGGTTTATGGCACAAGACGAACTGGAGCAAAAAACCGCGCAGTTCTGGCAGAACAATGCTTAAGAGCGGCAGAAAAAATGCCTGAAGCCATTACGGCAGACAAATTGTGGCGGTTTAGCCTGCAGCTCTATCCGCAGGTTAAATCGCTGTGCCTGCAATGGCAAAACGAGCAGGGGGCTAATGTAAACCTGCTGCTGTTGCTGTGCTATTTAGAGCAGCAGCAGTTGAGCCTCACCGCCGCCGAACTGCAGCAGCTGACCACAACGCTGGACGCTTTCAGTGCACAGTTTACCCGGCCACTGCGCGCGCTGCGGCAAAACAGCGCAACAGCACCGCTATCCGGAGTGCAACAGCAAACATTAAAGCAGGCCTTGCTACAAGCCGAGCTGGAACTGGAGAAGCTGGAACAACAGCTGCTGCTGCAACACTGCCCACCGTTAACTACACAGGCCACACCGCTGCTGGAGTGCTATCTGACGCAACTTAACGCTGACATCGACGCACTGGCAGCGCAAATACTTGATCTACGTCAAGCTTACCAACACTTACCCCAGCACGGCGGCTGATCTTTGATCTGCATCAGTTAAGCCGGTTATTGCTTTACCTACACTTGAGCTAACAACACAGCAAGAGGGTAAGGTTATGAACCTGTGGCAGGAATTTTTGAACGATCCGGTAATTTTTATCTCTTTTACCGGCCTGGCTATTGTGATTGGCCTGTGTATTTTTTACGCCGTGTACTTTATTTACAAAGTGGAGCATGAGCAGCCAGACGGCAAGTAGCCGCCGATAGCTACTCTATTGCCAGATACTGCAGCTTGTCCGGTACACCATTCCAGGCATCGGCGTCTGCCGGTGCCGGTTTTACTTCGCGGATATTCGGCCATACTGCTGACAGCTCAGCATTTAGCTGAACAAAGCCCTGCTGTTCTGCCGGTACTTTATCTTCCTGCACTATGGCGTTGGCCGGGCACTCCGGCTCGCATAAGCCGCAATCAATACAAATAACCGGATCTATTGCCAGAAAATTGGGCCCTTCAAAAAAAGCATCTACCGGACATACGGCTACGCAGTCGGTGTATTTGCATTTTATACAGTTATCCAGCACCACAAAGGCCATAGCGTATCAGTTCCTATTGTTTCAGGCTGGCGATCATACTGCAGCGCTGTGAAAAAACAAGACTACGGACAAAGCCACGCAGTTAACGTAAAATAGCCTAATCTTGTGAGCTGCCCGCCTGTTGCTGCGCAGCAATGACACCGATTTGGAAACCCTATGCTGCGCCTGACCGAAATAAAACTGCCGTTAAACCACGACGAAAATGCACTAACTGCCGCCATTATCGATAAACTTAAACTAAAACCAGAGCAGCTGCATAGCTTTACGGTATTTAAGCGCGGCTTTGATGCGCGCAAAAAAACCGATATTCAGCTTATTTATACTCTGGATATTGAGGTAGATAACGAAGCCGCATTGTTGAAAACGTTCGCTAAAGATCAGCATGTTAAACCTTCGCCGGACACCCGCTATAAATTTGTCGCCAAGGCACCTGAGCAGTTACCCGAGCGGCCGATTGTTATCGGCCTTGGCCCCTGTGGTTTATTTGCCGGCTTAGTGCTGGCACAAATGGGCTTTAAGCCAATTATTCTGGAGCGTGGCAAAGAAGTACGCGAGCGCACTAAAGACACCTTTGGCTTTTGGCGTGGTAAAGAGCTAAACCCCGAGTCAAACGTGCAGTACGGTGAAGGTGGCGCCGGTACCTTTTCTGATGGCAAGCTGTACAGCCAGGTAAAAGATCCTAAGCATTACGGCCGCAAAGTGATGAGCGAATTTGTTGCCGCCGGTGCGCCGGACGAAATTATGTACGTGAGTAAGCCGCATATCGGCACCTTTAAGCTGGTGGCGATGGTGGAAAAAATGCGCGCTACTATTATCGAACTGGGCGGTGAAATTCGCTTTAGCAGCCGGGTAGACGACTTACATATCGAAGATGGCCAGGTAACGGGCCTGACCCTGGCAACAGGCGAGCGCTTAAACAGCCACCATGTAGTGCTTGCGGTGGGGCACAGCGCGCGTGATACCTTTCAAATGCTGTATGACAAAGGCGTATATGTTGAAGCCAAGCCGTTTTCCATTGGCTTTCGGATTGAACACGAACAATCAATGATTGATGAGTGTCGCTTTGGCCCCAATGCCGGCAACCCGATTTTAGGTGCCGCCGATTATAAACTGGTGCATCACTGCAGCAACGGCCGCACCGTTTACAGCTTTTGTATGTGTCCGGGTGGCACTGTGGTAGCTGCTGCATCGGAACAAGGCCGCGTGGTAACCAACGGTATGAGCCAGTATTCGCGCCACGAACGTAACGCTAACAGCGCTATTGTTGTGGGTATAGACCCGGAACGTGATTACCCGGGCCACCCGTTGGCCGGCATAGCCCTGCAGCGCCGGTTGGAAGAGCAAGCCTTTAAATTGGGCGGTGAAAACTACCATGCGCCGGCGCAGTTAATCGGTGATTTTTTAGCGGCTAAATCTTCAGCCGAACTGGGCGAGGTAAAGCCGTCTTATACGCCGGGCGTAACGCTCACCGATTTGTCGCAGGTGTTGCCTGATTTTGCCATTGCCGCTATTCGCGAAGCCATACCAGCGTTTGACCGGCAAATTAAAGGCTTTGCCAAAGCCGATGGCTTACTGACCGGGGTAGAAACCCGTACCTCGTCGCCCATTTGCATTAAGCGCGGTGCAGATTACCAAAGCATCAATATCAAAGGTTTATATCCGGCAGGCGAAGGCGCCGGTTACGCCGGCGGTATTTTATCTGCCGGTATAGACGGTATTAAAGTAGCCGAAGCAGTAGCGCTGGCGATGCCGGGCGTGCAAAGCCTGGTCGCAGACGCCGGAGTACTTCCGGCAACAGATGCCGGCTAAACCACTATAAACCCTGTGCCAGCTTTACGGCCTGCTGCAACCAGCGTTGGCGCTGCGGCAGTGTAGAGCTGATCACCGGCCCCAACATGATGCTTTTCAGTGGCTTGATACCGCAAAATGCCAGCGTGGTACGGCTGATTTGCTGTAAACCAGGCGCGCGGTATACCCAGCGAAAGTACCAGGGTGGGGTGTCCATGGTCAGCAGCAAATGTGCGGTTTTGCCAGACAATAGCGGCTGTGGGTATTTTTTACCGGGCTGATATTTAAAGGCGAAACCAGGCAGTAATACACGATCAAGAAAGCCTTTCAGCAACGCCGGTACGCCGCCCCACCAAATGGGATACACCAGGCTAATATGCTCTGCCCACAGCAGATCGGCCTGCGCCGCTTGTAAATCCGGCTCCAGCGGCGGCGCATTGCGATAGCCCGGCAACACGGGGTTAAAATTCAGTTTATCCAGTTGCAGCCATCTTACATTGTGCCCTGCCACCGTGGCGGTATCGGCATAGGCGGTGGCCAACGCCGGGCCCAGCCGTTCGGCGTCGCTGTGCACGCTGATAATTAGTACATTTTTACTGCTCATTTTGCTGCTCCGTTAAGGTAAGTAGTACCTGCCGGATAGCAGCATACAGTCTGCCCTTTAGGGCAGAGTCAAGCGCAGGCCGTTACCGCCGGCAGTGGTACCAGGCTGGCACACTGCGTGATGTCCTGCACAGCCAGCTGCAGCTGCTGTTCCAGCTGTTGCAAGCGCTTAATTTCCACCTGCACTGCTACCTGTTTGTCTGCCAAGTGCTGCAATAACGCCGGCCAGTCCGGGTTATCGGCGTCAAGGCCCAACACCTTGTTTAGTTCAGCCAAGCGAAACCCCAATTGCTGTGCCTGGCGGATCAGCATAACTTGGTTTAGCTGGGCGGCACTGTAATAGCGATACGCTCCCTTGCGTTGTACCTGCCCGAGCAAACCTAAGGTTTCATACAACCGCACCGCTTTTGCCGATGCGCCGGTTTGCTTAGTTACTGCGCCAATATACATTTGCTGTCCTTATTCTTTGGTATGTCCCTGGCCGGTATGGTTTTAATCATCCCGCGTTAGCACTTCCAGCAGGTCTACTTCAAAAATAAGGTTGCTGTTCGGTGGGATCATAGTGCCAATCTGCCGTTCGCCATACGCCAGCGCCGCCGGTACCCACAGCTTACGCTTGCCGCCGGTTTTCATACCCTTAAGGCCCAATATCCAGCCCTGGATCACACGGTTATTGCTCAGCACTATCTGAAACGGCTCACCGCGTTTAAAAGATGAATCAAACTCGGTACCATCTTCCAGCCAGCCACGATAATGCGCAGTAATTAACGCCCCGCGTTCGGCAGCTTTGCCGGTGCCTTCAACAAGGTCTTCAATTTTTACTTCGGCTTGCATGGGTATATCTTCGTTAATCGTAAAAAATGAATTATAGCGGGAGACAACGCTTTTAAAACTGGAATTGCTTGCCAGCCGTTAACTAACTGACTAACTTAAAAACTGTTTTACAATTCTGGACGTCAGAACAACTATCATGGAGGGTTCGGGTGCTTGATGTAATTGAGATCCAGCAAAAAGCCAGTCAGGGCAGAACTGAACCTTATCTGTGCCGTTTGTCTGACAACAAACGCTATTATGTAAAAGGGCCTCAGGCCGGTGCTAAGGGTTTAATAAACGAAGCTGTGTGTGCTTATCTTGGCAACGCCTTACAATTAGATGTGCCTGCACACTGTTGCGCCTATTTACCGCAAGGACTATTACGTTTCGACGATGCAGCCAGCCGTGTATTAGGTGATGGCGATAGCATGGTATTTGCGTCTGAGCTGATACCTGATCTGTTGGAGGTAACACCCACCAGTGTGCTGACTATGCCGGAGCAATGCGCCCGTGATCTATTTCTGTTTGACTACTGGATTCGAAATGAAGATCGCACTATGACCGAAAACGGCGGCAACCCAAACTTATTTTATCGGGCAGCTGCAAAACAATATGTGGTGCTGGACCATAATCTGGCATTTGACAGCGGCTATGATTTTAATGCAAATGCCAACGTACACTTAGCCTACAATGCTTGGTTTAGCGCACAGCATGATGCGCTATGGCGTGCGCACTACAGCGCGAAACTAGCCATTGCGTTGCAAGGGCTGCCCCAGTATGCTGCCACTTTACCACCAGCATGGCTGGAGGCAGCGCCGGGTTATCTGGCAGAAATAAACGACACACTATCTTTGTTTAACAGCGACGAATTTTGGGAGGTACTGATATGAAAACACTGTATCAGTATGCAATTGTACGGTTTTTACCTCATGTTGAGACGGGCGAATTTGCTAACGTCGGCATAGTGCTGTGCGCCCCTGAATTAGGCTTGCTTGATTTCCGTTTAGCTCCCACCCGCTTTGCTCGGGTAACTGATTTTTTTGAAGATCTTGAAGGCAAGCTATACAAAGCGACCCTGCAAACGGTAGAGCAAGAGCTGCAAAGGTTGCAAACCTATGTCACCCGGCTTACAGCAAAAGAGTTAGCGCAGCAGATGCAGGAAGTGGTGCGGCCAAGAGAAACACTGGTGCGCTACTCTGAGCTACGTTCTTTATATCTGGAGCAAAAACCGGCAGCCGTGCTTGAGCAATTGTTTGAGCGCTTAGTACACCGTACTTTCCTGACCGAAGAATATCAGGAAAGCCTGATGGTTAAGGTAATCCGTCAGCAGCTAAAAGATGAAAAGCTTACGCATTTTAAGCAGCAGAAAATTCACGACAACTTTATTGAAGTAACACTGCCTTTGGTTGCCAAAACTAATGATGTTTTTGTGATCCGGCCTTTAGCCTTTCGCCACCAAACCGCTATTCGCGTGTTTGACCATGCTGAGCAATGGATTGGCCGGTTCCGGCGTCTGGTAAATCACAACGTACTGCAAAAAGACAATATTTTGCTGCCACTACAAGGCCCTACGGGTAAAGACAGCAAACTGCTGGGTGCTTTTAAAGAAGTAGAGCGCGAACTGGCAGCCTTTGGTGTTCAAACCTTAGATCACAAAGACAAGGCCGGCATCAGCCGTTTTGCCAAACAGGCTTTAGTAACCGATAGTTTTAAACTGCAATAACCCCATCCAGTTCGCGAGCCCCAAAATTCGGGGCCTTACTGTATCGCGCCTGTATACGAATAAAAAATATGTGCTTAAATCAGATTTATAATCCTTTTGGTTAAAACAGGGACTTTCGATGGTTCATATTTATAAGCCTGATAGATTCCGTCGGAATGGCTGCCACATCTCGTTCTTTGTTTTAACTGCGGTAATTGCATTGCTACTTTTCTCCAGCACGGTAGAGGCCAAGAATTGTAAGAAAGGCAAACCCTGTGGTAATTCATGTATTGCGAAAGACAAAGTTTGCCGAATTGGTACTTACTCGTCACCACATACAACAAATCGTACTAAGACTATTCCAAGCAGCGCTAATACACCTAAGCAATCAACGGTAAAAGCGGCCTCTCACCCATCAGTTACTGGTACTTATTTTGTTGTGCCAGAAACATTAAACATCAGAAGTACACCCTCAACAGAAGGGGATTTATTAGGGCAGGCGAAAAAAGGTGAAATGATGAGTGTGTTCATGGTGAACGGGAGCTGGGGAAAGATTAGCCATAGCAATGTAACTGGTTGGGTACGAATGGACTATTTATCTATGCAGCGTCCGGACATATCAAATGAATAAACTGCACCAGCAGCTACTTCTCTCAATTGCAGAGAATCCAGATCGAGATATATCGGACGCCATTACCAATGAGCTTCCATTGCTAACCCGCACCATCAAGTCATCTTTATTGCGTAATGCTCCAGCAATGCTATCTGAAAGGGGCTTGTCTACAGCGGATTTTATCGAAAAAAACAAACTGCGTTGGGGAAAAGCCTTCGATCTAATAGAAGTGCATGTTGTGATTTGTACCGAGCTGGCGCAAAGCTTGAGTTTCGATGATGAAGATATTCAAGGTATTATGTTATCTGTTCTGCTCAGGCTGCATGCAGCAGCAATACATATAGCAGAGGATACAGTTTGCTTGGTTAAAAATGGCTTTGCCGACGCAGCCCACGCAAGATGGCGAGCTTTACATGAAGTTAATGTTACTTTTCTTTTCATAGCAAAGCATGGTAGTGAGTGTGCTGAGCGCTTTTACCAGCACGCGGTAGTAGATGATTACAGGCTGTTGGTCGAACGCAAAAAGTATCACCACAGACTTCAAATTTCAGAACCATCGAAAGATGAAGTTGACCAGATAACTTCGTTGTATGAACACCTCCGAGAAAAATATGGTAAGCGTTTCGTTGAACAATATGGTTGGGCAGATTACCTGTTTCCTCATCATCGCGGAAGAAGTATCGGTTTTGCTGCTCTTGAAAAGGATGTAGGTTTGGACCACATGCGCCCTTATTACAAACGAGCCAGTATGAACATACATGCGAACTTTAATGGAATGACAAGTAAACTTGGACTATTAGGGTATCCGACAGATGCATTATTGATTGGGAGAAGTGACCTAGGCATGGCCGATCCAATTCACGCCACGGCTATAAGTCTTTGTCAGATAGCCAGTCAACTTATACAGTTGCAACCAACGCTAGATAACATTGTCATTGCTAACATATTAAATGAACTGCAGGAGTTGATTGGAGAAACTCTCCAAGAAAAAATTCGCAAACCTTAAGATTGAGACCAGCTGTGTTTTTACCAATCGAATTACGCCATATACGTTTATGCCTTACCAAACAGCTTGCTGCCGGGCGGGTGGAGTTGCTTAAACTCGATGAAGATAGCGACGAATATATGGAAAAGGCGAATGACTTAATGGTGCTGGATAGCATTATTGCCAAGATTGACCGCGAGCAAACCTGAGCGGGGGGTTAGTTTACGGTTGACCAAAACAACAAGGGCGTAATCTTTTGAATTACGCCCTTTGCGGTTGTAGGAGCCTTTGCCCTTTTTCGCCTTTACCACCCTGGTTTGAAACAGCTTACTGGTGACTAACGCCTTTATCGCATTATCGCGGATCTCGCCGCGGCCATGCTCTGCCGCTGGTTTATTCATCTTGCTACTCCTGTTGAAAAAACGCGCAAAGTGTAACTGTGCCTTTAGGGCAGCGCAAGCGGAATAAGTTCCGCTGCCTGCTACGTTTATCAGTCGTTAAGTGTAGGAAAAAGGCGACTGTCTATAATGACGTTATAGCCGTTGTTTTTAACAGCACCAAAGGAGGATGCTTTGCCCAGACAAGCGATCTTATACCGGATGAAAACAGATGAGCATATCTGCCCGTTTGGGCTGAAATCAAAATATCTGCTGCGCCAGCAAGGTTTTACTGTGTCAGATCATCTGCTGACATCACGCGAAGAAACCGACCGCTTTAAGCAGCAGCACGATGTAAAGACGACACCACAAACCTTTATCGACGGTAAACGCATTGGCGGTTATGACGCGTTGCGACAGTATTTTAATATGGCCAGGGCCGGACAACAGGGCACCACCTACACACCGGTAATAACCATTTTTGTCATTGCTTTGCTGACCGCGCTGGCGGTGGTATTTGCTGATAATCTGACTGCTGGCGTGGTGCAGGTTATAGAGCTTTTTGTGGCATTGACGATGGTGATGTTAGCAGTACAGAAGCTGCGCGACCTGTATACCTTTTCCAATTCGTTTATTACTTACGATTTACTGGCGATGAAACTAATCCCCTACGCCTATGTTTATCCGTTTTTGGAAGCTTATGCCGGCCTTGGCATGATAGCGGGGTTATCTGCCATTCTGGTAGCACCGGTATCTATCTTTATCGGTACTGTGGGCGCTATATCAGTGATTAAAGCTGTTTATATTGATAAGCGTGAACTAACCTGTGCCTGTGTTGGCGGCGACAGCAAGGTACCGCTGGGTTTTGTATCACTAACTGAGAACCTGTTTATGCTGGCCGCCGGGGTATGGATGTTTATGCGTTAACCGGCAGTTAAAAATGTCTGGTAGCTGCGGTTGTTGCTAACCTGCTGATACTGGTAGCCCAGCTTGTCGAGGTAAGCGGCAATATCGTTGTGGCTGGCGGCTTCAAAGCCGGCCAATACATCACCGGTGGCAGCGCCGTGGTTACGATAGTGAAACAAGGTGATATTCCAGTGTTCGCCCAGGGTGTTTAAGAAATTCATTAACGCACCCGGATATTCCGGAAAGTTAAACTGATATACCTGCTCTTGCAGCTGGCGTGGTGGCATACCTCCGACCATATGCCGTACATGCAATTTGGCCAGCTCATCATCCGACAAGTCCTGAAAGTCATAACCGGCGTCGCTCAACAGTTTGGTTACCGTGTTCAGCTCCTGCTGGCCGTGGCGCAGCTTAATGCCAACAAAGATATGCGCTTTGTTGTCGCTGGCATAGCGGTAGTTAAACTCGGTAATAGCCCGTCCGCCCAAGGTTTGGCAAAAGCGGCGAAAACTGCCTTTTTCTTCCGGAATAGTTACGGCAAATACCGCTTCTTTTTTCTCGCCCAGCTCACAACGCTCAGATACATAGCGCAGCGTATCAAAGTTTAAATTGGCACCGCTTAACACAGCAGCAAACTGCTGCGGTTTGCTTAAGGTGCTGTTTTTCAGCTGCTGGCTGTATTTCTTCAGCCCCGCCAGTGCCAGTGCGCCGGCCGGTTCGGCCACCGCACGTAAATCATCAAAGATATCTTTAATGGCGGCGCATATTTCATCGCTGCTGACGGTAACCACTTCATCGCAGAAACGTTTGGCCAGATTAAAGGTTTCGTTGCCTATGCGCTTTACCGCTACACCGTCGGCAAATAAGCCAACCCGCTCCAGCGTAACCGGCGTACCGGCGGCCATGGCGGCTTTTAAGCAGGCGGCGTCTTCCGGCTCAACACCTATTACTTTTACGTTCGGCTGTATCGCTTTGATATACACAGCCATCCCAGCCAGTAAGCCACCGCCACCGACCGGAATAAACACCGCATTTAACTGGTTATGCTGGCTTAACAGTTCTTTGGCTACGGTGCCCTGGCCTGCAATAACGTCGGCATCGTCAAACGGTGGAATATAAATAGCGCCCTCGGTATTGGCCAGATTGATGGCGTAGCTGTTGGCTTCATCAAAAGCGGTGCCATGCAACACCACATTGCCGCCGAGCGCTTTTACTGCCGCGACTTTTATTTCCGGTGTAGTGATGGGCATAACAATAGTGGCGTTAAGCCCCAGTTTGCTGGCAGATAACGCCACGCCCTGGGCATGGTTACCGGCCGAGGCGCACACCACGCTGGCATCCGGGCTGTGTTGTTTTACTTTGTGCAATTTATGAAAGGCACCGCGCAATTTAAACGAGTACACCGGCTGTTTGTCTTCGCGCTTTAACAGTACGTTGTGGCCCAGCCGCTGGCTGAGTTTAGCCATGGCATCCAGCGGCGTTTCTACCGCAGCCTGATATACCGGCGACAGCAGAATTTCGCGCAGATACTGCTGCATCAAATCGGTATCTGTCTGCGCTGGTTGTACTGTTGCCAGATTGTTCATTGTTGCTCCGGTTGTTTAATTTACTGCGTACTCTCAAGCGAAGACCAGAAACTGCTAAACAAGGCGTCTCCGGCATGGAGGCCGGAGAGGAGCCTACAAGGACGTATTTACGGCGTCCTTGTGTGCAGTTTGTGGTCGAAGCCTGCAAATCCAGTTCAAGCTCACGGCAAGGAAATGCTCTTTTCGCCGCCTTCGACAGCACTTCCCTGTGCTGTCTCAGCCTCCGCGGCATCCCTGCCGCTGCTGCAAGAGCACACCTTGCCCATCGCCTAAAGTCTTGCTGTTTATTCTTCTAACTTGCTTAAATCCCTTACCGCGCCCTTATCAGCACTGCTGGCCAGCAGGGCGTAGGCTTTCAACGCGGAACTCACTACCCGCTGCCGGTTCTCTGGCTTCCAGCCCAACTTGCCTTTGGCGTCCATCGCTACACGGCGCCGTGCCAGCTCGTCATCACTGATGGCAATGCCAATTTTGCGGTTAGGGATATCAATCTCAATTTTGTCGCCTTCCTGCACCAGCGCGATAGCACCGCCGCTGGCGGCTTCCGGTGACACATGGCCAATCGATAAACCCGAGGTACCACCGGAGAACCGGCCATCGGTGATCAAGGCACAGGCTTTACCTAAGCCCATCGATTTTAAGTAGCTGGTGGGGTACAGCATTTCCTGCATGCCAGGCCCGCCTTTGGGCCCCTCGTAGCGGATAATTACCGCATCGCCGGCAACTACCTTGCCTTTTAATATTGCCTCTACCGCATCATCCTGGCTTTCAAACACCCGGGCGCGGCCGCTAAATACCAGATTCTCTTTTTCTACCCCGGCGGTTTTTACAATACAGCCCTGCGGTGCCAGGTTACCAAACAACACGGCTAAGCCGCCGTCTTGCGAATAAGCATGTTCTTTACTGCGGATACAGCCTTCCACCCGGTCGTCGTCAACACTGGGGTAACGGCAGTTTTGTGAAAATGCCTGAGTAGTGCGGATACCCGCCGGGCCGGCAGCGTAAAACTGCTGCACGTCAGTGGAAGGGCTGGTTTTAAGATCCCATTGCTCCAGCACCGCTGCCAGCGAGCTGCCCGACACATGCGGCGTATTGGGGTTTAACAAGCCGGCACGGTTTAACTCGGCTAAAATACCGATAACGCCACCGGCACGGTGCACATCTTCCATATGGTACTTTTGCGTTGACGGCGCCACCTTACATAAATGCGGCACTATACGCGATAAGCGGTCGATATCGGCCATGGTAAAGTCGACATTGGCTTCCTGCGCTGCGGCCAGTAAATGCAGCACAGTATTGGTCGAGCCGCCCATGGCGATATCCAGCATCATGGCATTTTCAAAGGCGGTTTTATTACCGATACTGCGCGGTAAGGCGCTGTCGTCATCGTTTTTATACCAGCGGTTGCACAGCTCCATTATTCTGAAACCGGCCTGCACAAACAGTTCTTTACGATCAGCATGAGTAGCCAGCAAGGAGCCATTACCCGGCTGGCCTAAACCTAAAGCCTCAACTAAGCAGTTCATTGAGTTGGCGGTAAACATACCGGAGCAGCTGCCGCACGTCGGGCAGGCGCTGCGTTCAATTTGCTCGCTGTCGCTGTCGGTTACTTTAGGATCAGCCGCCGACACCATCGCATCGACTAAATCCAGCTTGATGATCTGGTCGGATAATTTGGTTTTACCCGCTTCCATCGGCCCGCCGGAAACAAAAATAGCCGGTACGTTTAAGCGCATCGCTGCCATTAACATGCCCGGGGTGATTTTGTCGCAGTTAGAAATACACACCATGGCATCAGCGCAGTGGGCGTTGACCATATATTCCACTGAGTCGGCAATCAGCTCGCGCGACGGCAGGCTATACAACATACCGCCATGGCCCATAGCAATGCCGTCATCCACAGCTATGGTATTGAACTCTTTGGCGATGCCGCCGGCATCTTCAATACTTTTTGCTACCAACTTGCCCAGATCACGCAGATGCACATGGCCCGGCACAAACTCGCAGAATGAATTCACTACGGCAATAATCGGCTTACCAAAATCAGTGTCTTTTACACCGGTGGCACGCCACAGTGCGCGGGCGCCTGCCATATTGCGGCCTTCGGTAACGGTGGCGGATCTTAACTTTGGCATTGTGGTACTCCGTGTATTCGGTAAATAAAAAAGTATAGGGTTAAATCAGCATTAAGCACTTAGCACAGCCAGTTCGGCTGATACCAGTTCCAGTTGCTGCACGTCGTATAGTTTATGCAGCTGGCTGGTTAATAAGTGAATTGGCTTATCACCACTGACGGTCAGCGTAATATTCAGGCTTTTGGCATCACCACGCGGTGTCAGCTGCAAGCCGGCCAGTTCGTAACCGCGATAGCGGGTGACCTGTAATAAGCGTTCAACAACGGCCGGGGTGTTAGTGGCGGTGATATTCAGTACGTGGTTCATGCTTTTGCCTCCGTGATCATCTCTTGATTGGCAGCGCCCGGCGGCACTAACGGCCAAACGTTGTCTTTATCGTCAATACATACATGCAGTAAGTAAGGTCCGGGCCAGGTAAACATGGCTTCCAGCGCGCTTTCTACCTCGTCTTTACGCGTAATACAGTGGCCTGGTATAGCAAAGGCGGCGGCCAGGGCGACAAAATCCGGGTTGTCGGATAAGTCGGTTTCGCTGTAACGCTCGTTAAAAAACAGCTGCTGCCACTGCTTCACCATACCCAGCCGCTGGTTGTCGACAATGACAATTTTTACCGGCAGGCGAAAACGCTTAATGGTGGCCAGCTCCTGCACGTTCATCATAAAAGAGCCATCGCCTGATACCGTGATGACTGTGTCCTGCGGCCGGGCTAACTTAGCACCTATCGCCGCCGGTAAGCCAAAGCCCATAGTACCCAGGCCGCCGCTGGATAAATGATTACGCGGGCTGCTAAAGCGCATATGCTGTGCCACCCACATCTGATGCTGGCCCACGTCGCAACACACTACGCTGTTATCCGGCATCCGCTCGCTTAACTGCTTTAACATCAGCGGGGCATAGATGCGCTCGCCCGGGTGATCATAGCGCCAGCCATATTGCTGCTTTAACTGCGCACACTGTGCCAGCCAATCGGTGCAGTTTGTGCCCACCGTCATTGCCGGCAGTATCTGCTTCATATCGCCCAGCAGTGCCACATTGGCAAAACGCACTTTGTTAATTTCAGCCGGGTCAATATCAACGTGGATTACTTTGGCTTCGGGCGCAAATTTTTGCAGGTTGCCGGTTACCCGATCGTCAAAACGGGCGCCTAAACAGATCAATAAATCGCACTGCTGCACCGCTAAATTTGCCGCCTGAGTGCCGTGCATACCCAACATACCCAGGTAATGCGCGTTGTCTTTTGCCACCGAGCCCATGGCTTTTAACGTAGTAACCGATGGCATGGGGTTCGCGGCTAAAAACTGCTGCAGCTGGCTCATAGCACCGGCCATATGCACGCCGCCACCGATATAGGCCATCGGCTTCTGCGCTGCCGCGATTAAAGCGCGCGCCTTAGCGGCATTGACCAGCGAGGTATAAATTGGTGCAGCTGGCAATGCAGCACGGTGTTCGGCTTGATAGTCGATGTCAGCCAACTGCACATCTTTGGGGATATCTACCAATACCGGGCCCGGGCGGCCGCTTTGCGCTATGGCAAAGGCTTGATGCAAGGTGGCAGCCAGCTCGTCGACACTGCGCACCATAAAGCTGTGTTTGGTCACCGCCAGGCTTAAACCCAGTACATCTATCTCCTGAAACGCGTCGGTGCCCATTACCGCTTGTGATACCTGGCCGGTAATGGCCACTACCGGTACCGAGTCCAGCATGGCATCGGCCAGCGAGGTGATAAGGTTAGTCGCACCCGGGCCAGAGGTGGCCATACAAACGCCAACCTTGCCGGAGGCACGGGCATAGCCAATGGCCGAGAAGGCGCCACCCTGTTCATGCCGGCACAGGTAGTGCTTAACATCGCTTTGATACAGCGCGTCGTAAATCGGCATAATAGCGCCACCGGGGTAACCAAAAATGGTATCGACCCCGTGTTGCTGCAGCACCTGTAGTACCAACTCTGCGCCTTTCATGTTCTGTCCTCTTGCCCTGGTTAACTTTTCTAATGCCCTGAAACGACAAAACCCCCGGTCCTTTCGGAGCGGGGGTTTTGTTGGAATTCGCTTTTTACGCTACTTTTTTTCCAAAACACCGCCCCCGCGGAGATTAATAATCACCACGACCACGAGGACAATAATGTTCAGAACAGTAGCTAAACGCATAATGTAATTCTTACTTATTTACTTGGTTAAAAAATATTTTAGTTATATGGCCTGCAAAGCAGACCTAATTGCTATTAGAAATAGCCGTCTATCAGTCTGAAGTCAACTTGTTTTTGCGTTCTGCTAAAAAATAGTCAGTTCGGCCATCATCAGTGTTAGCTTAAAACCGGTTTGCCCACAACAACACGCCGTAAATACGTCCATGTAGGCTCGATTCGGCCATCCTGGCCTGCAACGGTTGTCTTAGGGCAAGCCAGTTTACGCTTTCAAGCCTGTGCGGAAGGCCCATTTGCGCGATATGGCGTTCACAACGTACACTTAAGTTATTCGTGAATCAGCGTGGTGGCCTGTGGATCAGTTAGAGCTGTTTGAACTGCCCAATCCCTGTATCGGTGTGTGCCAAAGCAACAGCCGCGGCTACTGCATTGGCTGCCTGCGCTCACGCGATGAACGCTTTAACTGGCATGAGAAACCCATTGCCGAACGCGCCCATATTTTAAAACTGCTAACCCAGCGCCGGGCCAGGTTAAACGCCAAAGCGAAAAAAGACACGGACTCACCAGCAAGTGGCGAATCGCTGGATTTGTTTTAAGCGCAGACTATCAGCGCGCGTTAGAACCCCGAACTGGTCGCCATAGAGTGTCTGAGCCCTGCCGTAGGCATTAGGGCGAGTTGCTGTGGCGAGCCAGAGCGGGTGTTGTAACGATCAGCGCCCTGCTAATGGACCAATTACTGCCCGCTTAACCGCTTACCAAATGAAATAGCATAGGCCGGCGAACGCATTCTTAGCACCGGGTCGTCACTGGCGCTAAAGCCACGGCTTAACACATTAGGGTCAAAGTTAATATTGCTACAACCGGCATCGCCAGCGGCATCAATCCGCAGGGTGCCGGCGTTTAATGTTGGCCGCGCTGGCCATTGCACAGACGGGTCATTCTCACTGTCTGCGGCTTCACCAAAGCTGATAATCCAGTCAAACTCGACGGCACCATCAGCTAAACGCTGTTTTAATCTGTCATCAAGAAAGTTGGCATTTTGCTGCTCAAGCTCTGTAGCAGAAAGCCCTTTAACACCATCTTTTGGCTGCAAATGCCAGCGTATTTTTACTTTTTCACCGCTTTTATCGACCAAGTAAAAAGTATGAAGGCCAAAGTACTCAGCCGTAGCATAACTCCATGGCGGTGGGTTAGCAGCAAGCCACTGTGCTTGTGGTTGGGTATCAGGGTTGGCCGCACGGAAGGCCTGAATTTTGGCCAGGTCTGGCTTGCCATCATTACCTGGTAGCGATGCCTGCAACAAGCCTAAAAAGTTGTCCGGGTCTTTAGCGCCAAATACCGGTGTGGTTAGCGTAGCGATGTTGTGTTTGCTGCCGTCAGCCAACGTAAACTGGGCTGCTAAGCCGCGTGGTGAACGGGCATAGTCGGGCGCTGCCGGGTTGCCGCCGGCTAGGGAAAAGCGATAGCTGACCGGTATAGCAGAACCGGAGAACAGTGCGGCATCAAAGCGCGCTGTAGCTTCAGGGCTGGCGGTAAAGTTGCCTGCTGCACACACGCCTTTGGCATGGCCTTTACGAATACCTTTGTGCTCGCCGAAAATCTTGGCAAATACCTCGATAAAATCATTAGGCTGAGCCGGTGCGGCTTGTGCTGTTAAAGGTAATACCGCCGCTATGGCAGCAGACAAGATCAGTTTACGAAGTGGAACAGATGGCATAAAAAAGTCCTGTATTCAGCGCGTAACCAGATTACGCATTGCAGTACAGGACAGATGTTTGCCAGAGAATATTTCCGCTAACGGGAAATTCAACTGCTTTTTTTAACCAAACCAATCAAAAATAACAGCACCACAGCACCCACGGTGGCGGTGATCAGCGAGCCAATTAAGCCATACGACGCCAGCCCAACCGCACGGAATAAAAAGCCACCGATAAAGGCGCCGACTATACCCACGACAATATTGCCCAACAAGCCAAAACCGCGGCCTTTCATAATAGTGCCGGCCAACCAGCCGGCAATGGCACCGATAAGTAAAAACAAAATAAAGTTCATGCTGGATCCCCTGTGATTTCTAGTGTTGTATCAGCGTCTTGATAGCATAAGCAAAGCATATAACCGGGTAATGGCAAGTGCGTTAACCGGATATTCTGCGGTAGTGGATGAGCTAACACCGCCAGCAACGGTTGTTGGCTGAACTTGCTGTAGGCTTCTGCAGCTGTCCAGCGCCGGTAAAAACTGTCGGCGCCGGCGCAAGGTTGCAATGCCGGATGCTGTGCTGCCAGCTCTGCGAAATTACGGCTGCGTGTTTGCTCGACATCCAGCCCCAGTGGCAGCGTGCTGCTGACCGCCACCGCTATAGCCTGAGCTGAATGGCTCACCGACAACTGCATAGCCCGGCCATTCACAACCAGCTGTGGCGCCTGTTCTGACGGTAAGCCTATGCTGACTTCAGCCGGAGCCAGCCCCAACTGTTGTTGCAGCAGTTGCCGTATCAGCATGCGGCCGTTACAAAACTGCTGCGCCCGCTTTACCCCGCAACTGCCGGCATAGTGCCATTCGTCGGCATTAAGCCAGCCGCGGCATTGCTGCGGTGGTAGCATGGTTACACGGTAAGCCAGCCAGATCATTGCGGTAAAATCGCCCTTTTAACAACAGTTTAACTGCTTAGCTGTGCAGCATAGCCTGAATAGCGCGTCTTTGTCATGGTATTGTCAACCGCCGCAGTAGCCGCCTGATGACAACCGGAACCGGCTGCGGTAGACTGCCGGTTTTGTTTTTCAGGCAGCAGCGTTGGAACGTACAGCAATAGAACAGCTGATCCCGCACAGAGGCCAGGCCCTGTGGTTAGACAGCGTTTGCGATATCAGTGAACAACATATTGCCGGCCTGGCATCCGCCGGCTGTACAGCGCATTATGGCAAATTTGCTGAACCCTGCCTGTTATTTGAAGCCGCAGCACAGTTATGTGCCGTGCATGGCGCCACTAAACAAACTAACGGCAAAGTACAGGCCTATGTCGCCAAAGTGCAGCAGTTGAACGTGCATAGCTTTGCTGTTACCCCCGGGCCTTTGCTGGTGCGCTGTAACCTGCTCAGCAGCAACCCGGCCGGTGCCTTGTACCACTTTACTCTTCACAGTGCAGCACAGCCTGTACTAAGCGGTCATTTACTGGTGGTTATTCATCATGCTGCAGCTTAATCAACTTTGTTATCGCTACCCGGCGGCTGAGCACAACGCGCTGGACCAACTCAACCTGCAGCTGCATGCCGGCGATATTGTCGGTGTGCTCGGACCTAACGGCGCCGGTAAAACCACGCTATTTTCGCTGCTCAGTGGTCTTATCAGCCCCGACAGCGGCAGCTTACACTGGCACTCCGATAGCCCGACTGTTAGCCTGGTACCGCAACATCTGGCATTTTACAGCCAGCTGAGTATCAGCGAAAACCTGCATTTTTTTGCTGACATATACCGCCTGCGCGGCAGTGTACGGCAACAGCAGTTAAACGCCGTTATTGCCGCCTGCGATCTTGGCAGCCGCTTGCAACAAAGCGCCGGCACTTTATCCGGCGGCTGGCAACGGCGGCTTAATTTTGCCATCGGCATTTTGCGCCCTGCGCAGCTGTATTTATTTGACGAGGCGACAGTAGGGGTTGACCCGGCATCGCGCCAACAGCTGCTGGACGCGGTAAAAGCGTTGGCAGCAGAGGGCAAAACCCTGTTGTACACCAGCCACTATTTAACCGAAATTGAGCAGATTGCCAACCGTGTACTGCTGCTGGACCAGGGCCGGTTACAGCTGGATATAGATGCGGCGCAACTGACAGCAGAGCGCCAACAACTGTTGGTAGAGTGGCCCGATGTGATACCCGATGGCTGGCACGCCTTGCTGCTACAACCCGGCCTGGAAGTTAACCCGCTTCCCCGTGGCAGCTGTGTCAGCGGTTTTAGCACTGCACAGTTGCTGCAGCTGTGTCAGTTTGTGCTGGCTGCTGCACCGGCGCCGGCGTTGCTGCGCTTAGGCCGGCCTTCGCTGGAGCAGCTCTACCTGCATCTTACCGGAGGCCGGTTATGAGGCTGCTGGCGCTGCTAATCAAAGAATGGCGGTTGTTATTACGTGACCTGCATGCGCTGGCGGTACTGTTTCTGATGCCGCTGGCTTTTGTGTTACTGATGGCGTTTGCCTTATCTGATCTTAATGCCACCACGCCTGCCACGCCGGCGATCAGCCTGCAGGCAGATGCCAATGACAACCACAGCATATTTTTTGCGGCGGCGTTGGCGGCACAAATTCCGCTGGCTGAAGCTGCCCCTGAGCGGGTGCAGTTGAAAGTGCCGGCGGATTTTGCTGCCCGGCTGGGTGAAGACGGCGCGGAATTGGTGCAATTAATTTTTCCGGCGAAAACGCCGGCCATAGTGCGCCAGCAAGTGCGGGCAGCGGTGAATATCAGCCTGGCGCAAACCCGGCTGCACAGCTTTTTACTCAGCAACGAACTGCTGTCGGCAGAGCAGAGCCTGGCAGAGCAACTGGCGCTGGTACAACAGCAAACGCACAGCCATATTGCCGAGCAGGACCTGGGCAGTCAGGGCCGGTTGTTTGCCCGGGCTAACCCGAGCCAGCACAGCGTGCCGGCCTGGTTAATCTTCGGCATGTTTTTTGTCATGTTGCCAATGGCCAATACGCTGTTGAAAGAACAGCAAAGCGGCACTTTGCTGCGGCTGAAATGTGCCGGCTTACCTACGCTGACCCTGGCGGCAGGCAAATGCCTGCCCTACTTCGTGATCAACCTGCTGCAGTTTGCCGTGCTGCTGCTGGTCAGCTATTTTGCGCTGCCGGCATTAGGCCTGGCACCATTACAGCTGCACGGCAGTTTAGTCGCCTGGCTGTTATTGGCGCTGAGTATTGCCGCTTGTTGTTGTGGTTTCGGTTTTTTTATTGCCAGCCTGGTCCGCAGTAATGAGCAGGCCTTAATGCTCAGCGGCGGCTGCAATATTATTCTTGCTGCTATCGGCGGCATTATGGTGCCCAAGGCGGTAATGCCGGTGGCCATGCAGCAACTGGCCAATGTGTCGCCCATGAGCTGGGCGCTGGACGGTTTTCTTACCCTGTTAGTCGCGCAGGGTACTGTGGCCGACATCGCGCCCTATGTGGCGCGTTTACTGTTGTTTGCGTTGCTTGCTTTTGGCCTCGCTTACGTAATTTATCACCATAAACTGAGTCGGATAAAATGGACCGTGCTGTACTGATTAATGAACTGAAGCAATTGCTGGTAACCGAGTGTGACAAAGAGGATGAGTTGCAGTGGCAGGAAATCCTTGATGACGAGCCGTTATTCGGCAGCGACAGCCGGCTGGATCTGGACAGCCTGGACGCGCTGCAGCTAAGCCTTGCCGTGCAAAAACAGTATGGCGTGCGGATTGAAGGTGCCAGCGAAGGCCGCCGGGTGCTGCGCAGTATCAGCAGCCTGGCAGAGCATGTGCTGACGCAGCAATGAGCGCGGTATACTTAAGCCAACCGGCTCTGCAATGCGCACTGGGCAGCAATTTATCTGACGCTGCCCGCCGCTATGCCGCCGGGCAACTGCCCACCGCCGGCACCATGACCGTTGCGGCACAGCAACAGGTGCCGTTTTTATTTGCGCAGGGTAGCGCCACATCACCGTTAGCACGCATTATCCCGCTGCTACAGCACACCCTGGAGCAGGCCGGCACAGACGCGGCCGACTGCTTGTTGCTGGTGGCGTCAACCACGCTGGATGTGAACCGGATAGAACAGCGCTTATTGGCCGGCGCAGCCTTAGAGCAAGGCTTGTTACCCACCTTTGATGATTTCAGTGCGCAGTTGCGCTCTGAGTTTGCCTTTGCCGGCATTACGATTATCAATACCGCCTGCACCAGTGCAGCTAATGGCTTGTTGTATGGTCAGCGATTGCTGAATGCCGGCCTGTACCGGCGCGTGTTACTGCTGGCATTTGATACGCCGGGTTACATTACCGCATCCGGCTTTACCGCGCTGGAACTCACCAGCCGCAGCGGTCAGTATCGCCCGTTTCACCCGCAACGCGACGGCTTAATTATCGGTGAAACCTACGCTGCAGTCATGCTGAGCTCCACGCCGGATCTGCAGCCGGTTGCCAGCTTGCTGGGGGGCGCCAGTGCCTGTGATACATACAATATTACTACTACCGCCGAAGACGGCAGCCATATTGCCATTGTAATGCAACAGGCATTAAGCAACACCGGCCTTACTGCCAACGCTGTTGAGCTGGTAAAACTGCACGGTACCGCTACCGCCGCTAATGATGTTGCCGAGCAGCAGGGCTTACAACGGGTGTTTGCGCAGCAATGCCCGCCGCTGGCGCTGTTAAAGCCTTATCTGGGTCACAGTTTGGGCGCCTGCGGTTTAAGTGAAACGCTGTTACTGCTGCAAGCGCTGGCACAGGGCAGCTTGCCGGCCGTACCCTATGCTGCCCAAGCTACGCTGCCGTTGCCGCAACAGCCGGTTGAACTGGCAGCTGAGGCGGTGCTGATGGCGAATTTCTTTGGCTTTGGCGGCAATAATGCCAGCTTGTTATTGCGCAGAAGCTGCAGCGGGAAAACTAATGTTTAAAGTACAGCAGTGTTATCAGCAAAGTTGGGCAGCCAGCCTGACAGATAAAGAATTAAAACAGCAACTGGCCCGGATCTACCCGCAGGTGCCGCGCCGGCTCGATCGGCTGGCACTGATGTCGCTGTTGGTTGCGGCACCGTTTCAGCAGCAACTTGCCGCCGGCACCGGCCTGTACCTGGCATCAAACTATCCGGCGCTGGCAAATATGTATGCCTTGCTCGATACCGTCGTAGTACAGCAGCAACTACCCAAACCGTTTGAGTTTGTTAACAGTGTCAGCAATGCCGCCTGCTTTTATGCCGCGAAAATGCTGCAATTGGACGGCCCCAATTTGTTTATTGGTGCCGGGCCGCAACCCTGGCAACAGTTGGCCGAACTGGCGCTGGCCGATTTGCATAGCGCCGTGGTGCCACAAGCACTGTTAGTGCTGGTAGAGCAAGGTACAGAGCACAGCACTGCGCAGGCGGTATGGTTACAGCGTGGTCACTGGCAACCGGCCGCCTGGCACTACCGCGATTTTGCAGCGGCAGCAGGTTAAGCGGACTGTTTCAGCCAATGCTTTAGCTGCTGCACCAGGTCACGCTCCATATCGGCAATCTGCAATAATTCGCGGCCTAAAGCAGCAAAATCAGACTGCGGCTGCTTCGCCTTGCAGTACTGCACCAGAGACAGCGCAAAACGACGCCACTGATCGCCGGTAGCCGTCAGTTGCTGTGCCAGTTCAGCCAAGCGCCGGTCCGCCAGTTTGTCGGCCGCTTCTTGTAAAAACGACGCATACATAAAGCGAAACCCGGCACCGCCGGTACCAATTTCTTCCTGCATCCGCACTATATGAGTTAAGTACAGGCGGTTGTATTTGTGGCTATCCGGCTTTAGCGCCGCAATTTGTTTGGCCATATGAGCAATACCGCGCACACCAATCCACGGCAGGGGCAAACCGTCCATAATACGCGTGCTGGCTTTGATAGCCGTGCGGATAACGCTGTGCCAATCAATATCTGCCGGCACCTTGCCTAAGCTATACATCAGGCCTTTCGGTGCCAGAGCGCCTTTGGCAAACCGGGCTTTTTGCAGTGCGGTGGCATCACAACGCACCGGCGCTTCAAACACCGGATCGCTGATCAGGTAGTCATTCTGCTCTTTGCCGTACACCAGTAAATTATGTGCATTAAAATGAAAGCGCATTTCCGCCGGAAAGTACGGCAGGTAAAACACACTGCTTTGTAAACCTACGGCCCGGCCCTGCGCCAACATGGCATCCAGGGCGTGCTGCCCGGCAGCGGCATTACTAAAGCGGCGGCTACGGATCGCCAGGCCTAAGCGTTTATTCAGCGTGTTAATAATATGCCGCGGCGGCATACGGTAGGCCACCAGCGGCATACCGTTTATTTTTACCAGCGGTAAATAGGCAAACGCCAATGCAGAAGACAAACCAAATACCATGGCTTCACTGAGCGGAAAGCCGGCGTTGGTCAGCAGGGCCGACATAACACCGCTTTCGCAGTGCGCACTTTGCTGATGTTGAAAGCTCATATTATTCCTGCTGATAAGCCTGTAGCTGCGCCAAACTGACATCCAGCGCAGCGCTGTAGCGCAGTAAGATGCGCGCAGATAACTTACGGTAATGTTGCAGCTGAAAATGGCGGCGAATACGCCAGCGCCACAAGCCGGTGATCTGGCTTAAGCCGGTGTCATCCAGCCTGGCCTGATACATTAAAAATAACAACGGCGAAGCCTGGCCGTTGCACCAGCGCTGATACGCCTGCTCTGCCAGTTGCTGCAACTCAGCTACTGCCAGTTCTGTGGCAAAGGCTTCGGCTTCCCAGCCACTGCTTTGTGCCGTGCGGTACTCGCCGTCGGCAGTGGTGGCGTATAGCAGCTTTTTATGGCCGGCGTAGGTTGGGCTGGCATCTTGCGGTACTTCGTCAAGCTTCACCGGCTACTACCTCTAACAGCATAAAAGCACTGGAAAAGCGGCCGCTTTCCGGTACATAGCACAGCAGTTTCTCGCCGTTTTGTAACTTGCCGCTGTGAAATAACTCGGCCAGCATAATAAAAATCGACGCCGAACCGGTATTGCCGCAGGTGGTCAAATTGGTAAACCATTTATGCTGCGGAATAACAAAATCAATATTTTCCAGCCCGGTCAGCAACCGGTCACGGAAGTATTCGGACGAATAATGCGGTAAAAAGTAATCTATTTGCTGCGGTTGCAACGGATGTTTGGCCAGCACCTGCTGCAGCGCCTGCTCTACCGTAACGCGAACAATATTGTCGTTCAGCAGCTTAACGTCCTGCTTCACCGCCATTACAGACTTAGCCGCGCGGCTGTCGGCGTCAAACCGTGTCCAGCTTTGCAAGCCGTGCTCACCTTGCTCGGCGCCGGCATACATACAGGCCGGTAACTGGTTAGCGAAGGACAAAATTTCAATCCAGTGCACGCGCAGGCTCAGGCCTTTGGCGGCCGGTTCATTTTGCAGCCACACTGCGCCGGCACCGTCAGACAACATCCAGCGCAGAAAATCTTTCTCAAATGCCAGTTCCGGTTGTTTATCCAACTCAGCCACTTTGGCTTGTGCTTCAGCATCAAAGTTACGCGCATGCATCATATTTGACGCCACTTCCGAGCCACAGGCCACCGCATTACGGCTGTTGCCGCTGGCTACACTCATCCAGGCATATTTCAGTGCACTGACACCGCACAAACAAATACCGGCGGTAGACACCACTTCACACGGTGGGTTGCCCAACTCGCCGTGCACCATTACGGCATGGTTCGGCATCAGCTGATCCGGTGCCGAGCTGCTGGCAACCAGACATTCCAGGCTGTTCAGCTGTGTGCTGTCGCGGCATAACTTTCGGATGGCGCGGGCTGAAAGCTCCGCATTGGTAAGGCCGGGCTCGCCGGTGGCCGGGTCTATTACATAGTGGCGTTGCGTTATACCATTGCTACGCAGGATCAAACGCCGCGCGCGTGACGGCTTACCTGCCACCATGCCTAAACGGGCTTCCATTTGTTCATTATTTACTGCATCGTAAGGCAGTTCAGCCGCTATTGCGCTGATATATACCGGTTGTAACGCCATCAGGGTCTCTTCTCTTTACCACTTACTGTATCGCTGCTCTGCTACTCACCAGACGGAGCGGCAAAATAACGCTTTTGTTGTTGTATCCGCTTGCGGGTTAGCGGCGCCAGCAGTTTTTTCAATAAGGCCGTAACGGGCACGACGGTAAGAATCAGGCTCAGCAAAAAGCAAACATACAACATCAGGCCCAGCCGCCGGCGTTTACTGTGTTCCGGCCCCAGCCGGTACAGCAGTTTTGCCCAGATACTAAAGCTATGGTTGCCTACGCGTTCTGATGCAATCAACTTTTCATTAATATGCACCGCTTGCAGCCCGCCAAGCATACTGCTGCTGATGTCCGTATCGTCTGCTTGCAGACGTTGGCGCATCGCCTCACCAAACCGGCTGGCGGCAGCAATATCGGCATCACTGATACCGGCTTTGGGCAACCAACTACGGGCCTGCTGTTTGCCGGTGAACATCCACATCGGTGTAGCCAGAAAGCTGGCGGCGCTGCCGCATTGATCAATCAGCGCAATATTATCAACTAACCGCGCTTGCAACCGGGTAAGATGCGCTTTTACTTTTTCCTGCGCCATTAACCACATATTGCGACAACCAATCAAGGTTACTACAGGTTTGTGCCGTAATAATTGCGCGGCTATATCAGATTGCAGAAAGCTGCTGACAGGTAAAGACGGCGATAAAAACCATACCTGATAAGCCAGAATAACTAAATCGTAATCGTCTGCTAACGGCTGTGATGGTGCCAGTAAAGGTTGCGGAATTTGCAGAACAGTTTCAGGGAAAATAGTAAAAAAACGCACAAAGGGCCAGGGGAAAGGATAAGGTTGCTGCGGCGTAAGCGCCAGATAATCCAGTTGAATATCATCAGCTTGCTGCAAAGGGCCACAAACAGATCTAACCAGCCGGTTCAGTTGTCCGGTCTGGGAATAATGTACCACCAGCACTTTACGCATGCTTAACCTATTACCACACAGAGTGTAATCAAAGCCGGCGATTCTAGCATGTGCCGCCGTTTTTTGGTCAAACAATATCGTACTGTGTATCGGGCAGGGATTGAAATACTGTTAAACAATCAGGTACAAGGCGCATTATTTTTTTATAAACCGCGCTGCTTACAACATAATGCCGGCGGCTTCTGTTACATGCTTTTACTACGTATCAAATACTTAGCACCGGCGCTGCAGTAACAACCCGGTATTTATTTACATTCACCTGCATTGTTATATATGATACGCGGCTTTTGATAACCTTTTTGCAGTTGGCGAGTGGCTATTTCTGAATGGAATTATTGATTAAATCCTGGGCGGTGTGGATGCCGTCAGTGCCGCACGCACCAGAGCAGGACAGTAGCACGCCACAACCGCAACCGGCACTGCCGCAAGTGCCGGCGATGACACGGCGGCGCTTAAGCCGCATGACCAAGATCGCCTTTGAGGTAGCCTTAACTACGGCGGTAGTCGATCAGCAGATCAGCACTATTTTTGCCTCACGCCACGGCGACCTGCATAAAACACTCAACTTATTGCAACAGCTGGCCGCTAATGAAGCCCTATCACCTTCACAATTTGCTTTATCGGTGCACAATGCCATTAGCGGCCAATACAGTATTTACAGCAACAACCGCGCCGATAGCAATGCTATTGCAGCCGGCGCCGACAGTTTGCATTACGCCTTACTGGAAGCAGCGGCGCGCTTTGCCACAGAGCCGGACCTGAACGAGATGTTGGTCGTGTACGCCGATGAACCTGTACCTCAACCCTATCAGCCGTTTTGTGCCGACCCGTCGCTGGCCATTGGCCTGGCGTTGTTGTTAAGCCGCAACGAAGGCCTCAAGTTGCAGTTTAGTATGCAGCACGATGCCAACTGTGACGCCAGTGCTGACCAGGCGCTGCAGTTGCTGCCGTTACTGCGCGGTGACATTACAACGCTCAGTATCGCCGGCCGGCAACGCCACTGGCTGTGGCAGAGTGTCTGAGATGAAACAACAATTGAACCATGCTTACCGCATTGTTGGCACCGGCTTTTGCTTTGTTTGTTTTGGCATTGGTGGCGTTTTGCTGTCGCTGAGCATTTTTCCGCTGCAGCGCCTGTTTATCCGTGATGTGCAACAGCGTAAGTTATCTGCCAGACGCACAGTGCACCGTACTTTCCGCTTTTTTATCGGCCTGATGCGCACCCTGCGTATTTTTCATTTTGATTTCAGCGCAGAGGCGCAGCTTAAACACTGTCAGGGCCAGATTATTATTGCTAATCATCCCAGTCTGATTGATGTGGTAGCGCTAATCGCGATGACGCCGAATGCCGACTGCGTGGTAAAAGCGCAACTGTTTCGCAACCCCTTTATGCGTGGCGTCATTACCAGCACCGGCTACATCAGCAATTCTGATCCGGATAAATTGCTGGACGATTGCGCGGCGTCGCTGCAGGCTGGCAACAACCTGATTATTTTCCCCGAAGGCACCCGCAGTACGCCCGGCCAACCGCTGCAGTTTCAGCGCGGTGCGGCAAATATTGCGCTGCGCAGCGGGCGCGGTTATCTGGCGTTAAGCATCTGCTGTCAGCCGTCTACGCTAACCAAACAGGAACAGTGGTATAACGTGCCGGCAACCCGGCCGACACTGGCCATCCGGTTTTTAAAGCATATTCATATAGATGAATATTGCACTATGTCGTCCCCTTCTTTAGCTGCCAGGCAGCTGACAAGGGATTTACACACCTTTTATCAGCAGGTACTGCATCACAATGGACAAGTTGAAACTCGAACTTAAGCAATTAATTATCAATACATTAGAGCTGGAAGATATTACACCGGCCGATATTGATGATGACGCGCCGTTATTTGTGGAAGGCCTTGGGCTGGATTCAATTGACGCCCTTGAACTGGGTCAGGCGTTAAAAAAGCAATACAACATTAAGCCTGATGCCAATTCAGAGCAAAATAAACAGCACTTCGCCAGCTTAACCAGCCTGGCGCACTATGTGCAGCAACAGCAGTAAACGGAGCCTGACAATGAAAACCAAACAAGATGTTTATCATGTTCTGCAAACTTTGATGGTAAAAGAGTTTGAATTAGACGCCGAGCAGATACAACTGGACGCTCACCTGTACGAGGATTTGGATCTGGACAGCATTGATGCGGTGGATCTGGTGGTAAAACTACGCGAACTGACCGGTAAAAAGATTGAGCCCGATGCGTTTAAAGCGGTACGTACTGTTGGCAATGTTGTCGACGAAGTGTACGCACTGATCGAGGCCTGATTAGAGTGACTACGGCAGTAAAAACCGGTCTGCAACTGACGCTGCTGCTCTACCCGTTTTACGTGTGGTGGGCGGTGAGCCATTGGCATCCGGTTACGGCCGTTATTCCTGCCGTGGTATTGGTATTGGTTAAGGCTTTTGGCCGTAACACCGACCGCCACAGCCGTGGTTTTTTCCTGCTCAGCGCTATGGTGTTATTGTTGGCTGTCGTTCTGGGCAAAGCAGAAACTGCCATGCTGTACTATCCGGTATGGATGAATGCCGGTATGTTGCTGCTGTTTGGCTGGTCGCTGTGTTTTCCACCTACAGTGGTAGAACGGATTGCCACTTTGATGGATGGTCCGCTGGATGCCAAAGGCATCGCTTATACCCGTAAGGTTACTGCCGTTTGGTGTGGCTTTTTTTGCGCTAATGGCGCCATCGCGGCGTTTACCGCCTGGTGGGGCGATTGGAACTTGTGGCTATGGTACAACGGCGCTGTGGCCTATGTGCTGATGGGTCTGTTGATGTTGCTGGAATGGCTGGTACGGCGTCGTGTTAAAGCAGCACAATAGTCGCTGGCAGCTAAGCTGTAACCATCCTCAGCAGGTGGTATTGCTGGACGATGATGCCGCCTTGTGTTGGCACGATTGGCAGCAACTGCTGTACAGTGCACTGGCAGAAGCGGCCCGTTACGATGGCGACGCCGTCTTGTTGTACCAACCCGACAGCCAGCAGTTCAGCCTGTGGTTTATCGCGTTGGCGCTGCTGGGCAAACATATCATTCTGGCACCGGACAACCAACCGGCCACGCTGGCGTTGGTGCAACAACACTGCGACTGGCAGGTACCGGATACACCGTTGCAACCGGCGGCAAATATCCGCTACTTAGCTGCACTGGAACTGAGCCCGCACTGCCGGGTCAGCTTTTTTACTTCAGGCTCTACCGGCGCGGCAAAATTGATCAGCAAACAGCTGCATCAGCTGTTGTGCGAAGTGCAGACGCTGGAGCAGCAATTTGGCGCAGAGCTGGCACCACAGGCGGTATTTGCCGGTACGGTATCGCAACAGCATATCTACGGTTTATTGTTCCGTGTGCTGTGGCCGCTGTGCTGTGGCCGGCCGTTTTACCGACGCCAGCTGAGCTTTTTTGAGCAATGGCAAGCCTTGTTGCAGCAGCATAAGGTGGTGCTGATCGCCAGCCCGGCGCACCTGGCACGCTTTGATGATATAGCGGCACTGGCACCACTACAGCAGCAGGTTCAGCGTATTTTCAGCTCCGGCGGCCCGCTGGCAGATAGCGTTCCTGCTTTGTATTATCAGGCACTGGCGCAAGCACCGCTGGAAGTATTCGGCAGCACCGAAACCGGCGGCATCGCATTTCGCCAGCGCAGTCAGGCAGATACGCCCTGGCAGGTGTTCAACGGCATCACTCTGAACCAGGATGCGCGCGGCGCGCTGATTGTGCAGTCACCTTATCTGGCAAACGGCGCCCCGTTTCAAACCCAGGACCATGCCCTGATGCTGGGGCCGGACCAATTCCGCTTACTGGGCCGGCTCGATCGTATTGTTAAAGTAGAAGAAAAACGGCTGGCTTTGCCGGAGCTGGAACAATTTTGTCTCAGCTCTGCTTTAGTCAGCGCCGCGGCGGCTGTGGTAGTAAAGCAGCCCAAGGTGCAGCTGGCACTGGTAGTAGTGTTATCCGCTTCCGGTACGGCTTTATTACACAGTGCCGGCAAAGCTGCGGTAAATCAGCAGCTGAAACAGCATTTGTTGCAACGCTTTGAACGGGTGGTACTGCCAAAACGTTTTCGTTATGTTGCGGCCTTGCCGTACAATCAGCAGGGTAAATTACCCCAGCCGCTTTTGGAGGCACTTTTTACTGATGACTAAATTATTTCCGTTAGTGCAATTGCAAAGCCAAACCGCGGAGCGGGTTGAGCTGCAACTGACCATCAGCGCTGATATCGTTTATTTTGAAGGTCACTTTCCGCAGGCCCCGGTGCTGGCCGGCGTAACTCAGCTGCATTGGGTAGTGGAATACTGCAAACAATATTTTGCCGGTTTAACGCAGGTGATGGCGGTAGAAGTGCTGAAGTTTCAGGTGATGATCCGCCCCGACGATGTATTGCAGCTGGTGTTGGAACGCACAGCAGATAAAACCACGCAATTCAGCTACTACAAAGCAGAACAAAAAGTAGCATCAGGCCGCTTGAAGTGGAATGCAGATCAGCATGACTAACTGCTTCTTAATTCCTATTTATAATCACCATGAAACTATCGCCGCCACGGTACAGGCGCTGCTGCCCTATCAACTGGCGATTATTATTGCTGATGACGGCTCTGATCAACAAACCAAGCAGGTATTACAGCAACTGGCGCAGCAACAGGCGCTGGTAGATGTCATTACGTTGCCCCGGAACGGCGGCAAAGGGGCGGCGGTCAGTGCAGCGCTGCGTCACGCTGCTGAACGTGGTTTTAGCCACGGTTTGCAGATAGATGCCGACGGCCAGCACGATGTCAGCGATATTCCCAAGTTCTGGCAACTGTCAGCCCAACAGCCGCAGGCGTTAATCAGCGGTGCACCGCTGTATGATGATTCGATGCCGCGCGGCCGCCGTATCGGCCGGCAGATCACACACTTTTGGGTCAATATTGCAACCCTGTCACGCGATATCCGCGATTCCATGCTGGGGTTGCGCGTGTATCCGCTGGCAGCCACCGTCAGCTTGCTGGACAGCGTTAAGCTGGGCCAGCGTATGGATTTTGATATTGAAATTATGGTGCGGTTGTACTGGCAGGGCGTACCGGTGCAGTTTATCAGCACCAAAGTGATTTACCCGGTGGGCGGCCGTTCGCACTTTAGTATGCTCAGAGATAACTGGCTGATCAGTAAAATGCACACCAGGTTGTTTTTCGGTATGTTATGGCGCTTACCGAAGTTGCTGCAACGCAAATGGGCGGCGTAGCATGACAACGCAAAGTACACACTGGGCGAAAAAGCAGGAAAACGGCAGTTATCTGGCCATCCGCATCTTGCTGTTGTTATATCGCTTTGGTGGTAAGTGGCTGATTATGTTGGTGCTGGGCCCGGTGCTGGGTTATTTTTTCGTCAAAGATCGCGCGGCACGTCAGGCATCGCTCAGCTATTTGCAGCAGTTGCACACGCATGCCGGTGCACAAAGCCCGTTCCGGCGCAAACCCGGTTACCGCCAGGCCTTTGCCCATTTTTGGCAGTTTGCCATGGCGGCGCTGGCTAAAATTGATAGCTGGCTTGGTCGTATCAAGCCGCAACAAGTACAATATGGCGGCAGTTTGCACTTTGAACACATTATGCCACCGGGCCGCAGCAAAGGTGCGGTGCTGATTGGCAGCCACCTGGGGAATCAGGAAGTATGCCGTGCTCTGGTGCGCAGCAAGTATCCGGTGCGGATCAATGTGCTGGCACATACCAAACATACCGCTGCCTTTAACCGCATTTTAAAAGAGACTAACAGCGACGTCGACTTACAGCTGATCGAAGTCACCGAGCTGACACCGGCCGTCAGTGTAATGTTAACCGATTGCATTGACCGCGGTGAGTTAGTGGTCATTGTCGGCGATCGCATCTCGGCGCAAACACCGGAGCGGGCAGCATGGGCTGATTTTCTCGGCCGGCCGGCTCCTTTTGCCATTGGCCCCTGGGTGCTGGCCAGTTTACTGCAATGCCCGGTGTACCTGATGTTTTGCATGAAAGAAGCGCAAGGCTACAACCTGATGTTTGAGCCTTTCGCTGACGAGTGTATAGCGTTACCGCGTAAAACACGGCAGCAGGAACTGCAAAAGCTGGTGGCGCGTTACGCCGCACAGCTGGAGCAGGTACTGTACCGCTACCCTTACCAATGGTTTAATTTTTATGACTTCTGGCAATTGCCGCAAGTCCGACAACAGAAGGAACACTCCGGTGACAACAGCAGTAATTGAGCCCGGCATAGCGGCGTCAGCAGCGCTACAAGACAGCATCAGCTTTGGCGCTGGTCGCATCAGCATTGAGCAAATCACCGCTATTGCCCGGCAACAGCTGCCGGTAAGCCTGAGCACAGAGCAGCATTTTGTCCGCAAAATTAATGCCGGCGTCGCCTTTTTAGATAAGCTGCTGGAAGAAGACGGCGTAATTTACGGCGTCACCACCGGTTACGGCGACAGCGTAACGGTAAAGGTACCGTTGTCACAGGTGTATGAGCTGCCGATACACTTAACGCGGTTTCACGGCTGTGGTTTAGGCGATTATTTCAGTGTTGAAGAGGGCCGCGCTATTCTGGCTGCGCGGCTATGCTCACTGACGCAGGGCTATTCCGGCGTCAGCTTTGAACTGTTAAACCAATTAAGTGCCTACCTGAACCTGAACATAGTGCCGCGTATTCCGCAGGAAGGCAGTGTTGGCGCCAGCGGCGATTTAACCCCGCTGTCTTATGTTGCGGCCAGCCTGATTGGCGAGCGTGACGTGTATTACCGCGGTGAAGTACGGCCGGTGGCAGAGGTGTTAGCGCTGCATCAGTTGCAACCGATCCGGCTGCGGCCAAAAGAAGGCCTGGCCATTATGAACGGCACAGCGGTAATGACGGCACTGGCATGTCTGGCCTACCAGCGCGCCGAATATCTTACCCGTTTATCCAGCCGCATTACGGCGCTGGCCAGCCTGGCCCTGCAAGGCAACAGCCATCACTTTGATGATATTTTGTTCAGTGTAAAGCCGCACCAAGGCCAGAATCAGATTGCGGCCTGGATCCGCGCTGACTTAAACCACGTTGAGCATCCGCGCAACTCTGACCGGCTGCAGGACCGCTATTCTATCCGCTGTGCACCGCATATTATCGGCGTGCTGCGCGACGCCCTGCCGTGGTTTAAACAAACCATTGAGAACGAACTGAACAGCGCCAATGACAACCCGATCATCGACGGCATTGGTGAGCATGTATTGCATGGCGGCCATTTTTACGGCGGCCATATCGCCATGGTGATGGACACGATGAAAACCGCAGTAGCCAATCTGGCCGATTTACATGACCGGCAAATGGCGCTGCTGATGGACACGAAATTTAACAATGGTTTGCCATCAAACTTATCCGCTGCAACGCCGGAGCGGCGTTATATTAACCACGGTTTTAAAGCGGTGCAAATCGGTTGCAGCGCCTGGACCGCAGAAGCATTAAAACTGACCATGCCGGCCAGCGTATTCTCCCGCTCTACCGAATGCCATAACCAGGACAAAGTCAGCATGGGTACCATTGCCGCACGTGATTGTTTGCGCGTGTTGCAACTGACCGAACAAGTTGTGGCTGCGTCATTACTGGGCGTGCAGCAGGCGGTGCAATTGCGCATTGCTCAGGGCGAGCTGAGCCACGCCAGCCTGAGCGCGGAGCTGCAACAAATGCTGGACAGCTTACAGCAACAGTATCCGCTGGTTACTGAAGACCGGCCGCTGGAACACAGCCTGCGCCGGCTGGTTAGCCAGGTGCAGCAACAGCACTGGCTGTTGTATCAGGAAGCCTGAGATGAAAACGGCAGAAGTGATTATTGATGTACCTTTTTTTGATGTTGATGCCATGCAGGTGGTTTGGCATGGTAACTATGTTAAATATCTGGAAGTGGCCCGTTGTGAGCTGCTGCGCAGTTTTAACTACGATTACCTGGAGATGCAGGCCTCCGGCTATATGTGGCCGATTGTCGACTTGTCGGTAAAGTATGTTGGCTCTGCGCTGTTTGCCCGTAAAATTAAGGTTCAGGCCAGGCTGAAAGAATGGGAAAACCGCTTACGCATTGACTATCTGATCACGGATGTTGAAAGTGGTAAAAAGCTGACCAAGGCGTCAACCATTCAGGTTGCTATTGATATCAGCAACATGCAAATGTGCTTTGAATCACCGGCGGTGTTGTTCGACAAACTGGGGTATGCCAAACCATGAAGCGTTTAGCGGTATGGTTATGCCTGCTGCCGGGCTTGCTGCTGTGCGCCATAGCGGCAGCCGCCGACAATGATGACTTATTGCGCTTTACGCCGCTCAGTGGCCGGACAGAGTTTGTCCAGCTTAAGCAACTGCAGGGGTTACCATTACCACTGCGCAGCAGCGGTTATCTGCAGTTGGAAGCCGGCACTCTGCTGTGGCATACCACTGCGCCGGTAGACAGCAAACTGCTGATCAGTGCCGCCGGCGTCAGCCAGTGGCAGCAACAACAGTATGTCGCCGTAGCCGGCAGTGAGTTTGTCGGCCAACTGATGTTGGCGGTACTGCAGCAGCAACACAGCTTTATCGCCGCCCATTTTGAGCTGAGCAAGGGTGACGCTAACTGTACCCTGCTGCAACCGCTGCAAGCGCCGCTAAACCAGTTGTTTCAGCAAATTACGCTCTGTGGTGAACAAAGCCTCGACAGCCTGACACTGACGGAGCTAAACGGCAATCTGACGCGGATCACCCTGCAAGCTACGCAGGAGCCACAGTGAGTTGGCGCGCTAAACTACCGCCGGCACTGTGGCTGTTTACAACAGCGCTGCTGGTGCTGTATCTGTTGCTTAAGTTACCCGGCACAGCCTGGAACAGCAACATTACCGCCGCCATGCCGGGCACAGCCGCACCTTGGCAGCAGCAATTATTGCAACAAAACCAAAGCAGCCGCCATCTGAGCCTGATGCTAAGCGGTATGCCGCTGGCAGAACTGCGTGCCGCCGCTGCAGCACTGCAACAACAGCCGCTCAATAAATTGCACTGGCTGCAACCGGGCAAGATGCTGCACCAGTTGCAGCAACAATATCAGCAACACCAGGCGCTGCTGGCCAGCCCTGCGGCACTGCAGCAACTGCAGAGCGGCCAATATCAGGCGTTGGTTGATGCCGCCTGGCAACGCTTGCTCGGCCCGGCTCCGCTGTTGCACGGTGCCTTACAACAAGACCCGTTGCTGCTGACCCAGCAATTTATTGAACAGCAGCCGCAGATCAGCGCCCTGCAACCACGCCAGGCCTGGTTTGAAACCGCAGCCGGCAACACAGACCAGCCGGTAATACTGCTGTATGCCAACCTCAGCATAGATCCATTTGACCGCAGTGCGGCCAGCGCACTGGCCCTGGCGTTGCAGCAACAACTACAGCAACTACAACAACAGTGGCCTGCGCTACAGCTGGCCCGCAGCGGTGTGCTGTTCCATGCCGTGCATGCCGCCGACAACGCCGCCTTTGAAATGCAGTTTTACGGCACTATTTCGCTACTGGCCATATTGCTGTTGCTGTGGCTGAATTTTTCCAGCATTAAACCCTTGCTGCTGGCGTTAGCTGTACTGAGCTTTGCCACATTAAGCGGCTTGGCCGCCGTGTTGTGGCTGATACCGCAACCGCACATCCTGGCGCTGGTATTTGCCACCACCTTAATTGGCATCGCCATTGATTACTCGTTTCACGGCATGCTGGCAGCAAATCAGGGCCGCCATTATTTCAGCGCCATGTTGCCCAGCCTGGCGCTGGGTCTGCTGACTACTTTGCTGGGTTACTTTACGCTGACCGTGCTACCGTTTGCGCTACTGAACCAGGTGGCAATTTTTATGTGTGCCGGCTTAATCGCTGCCTTTATCAGTGTCTGGCTGCTGTTTCCGCTTTGCATCGCGCCACAAAGTCTTAAGGTAAATCAGCGCGTATTGCGCTGTTGCGCCGCTATCAGCCACGCTTATGCGGCATTGCCGCGCAACATCGTGCTGGGCAGCGCGCTGGTTAGCCTGGTGCTGCTGGCCGGGTTGCTCAGTCAATTGCGTTTTGCCGATGATGTGCGGCTGTTTAACCAAAGCCCCGCCGCCTTGCTGGCAGAAGAACAGCAAGTACGCACTTTAGGTAAGCAGCAATGGGACAGCCGGTTTATTGTGGTGTTAGCTGACACGGCGCAGCAAGTACTGCAGCGCGAGACGGCGCTGCAGCCGCTGTTGCAACAGTGGCAACAGCAAGGCTGGCTAAGCGGCTGGCAAGCCTTGTCACAGCAATTGCCAGCGCAACAGCAACAAGACTTGTTGCAACAACAGCTGCAACGGGCTTATCAAAGCGGGCCGGTACAGCATTACCTGGCGCAGTTACAACTTAAGCCGCCGCCGGCCATTACACAGCGCTTACTGCCTGATAATTTTGCCTCTCCGTTGTTACAACAAATGCTGCCGCTGTCAGAGCAGATCGCCGGTGTTATTTTGCTCAGCGGTGTGGCAGTACCACAGCAGGCACTGGCAGAACTGACGGCCATGCCGCAAGTCTATTGGCTCGACCCTATAGCCGACACCAATAAGGTACTGGCACAACTGCGACAACAGCTTAGCCAGTGGTTATTACTGGCACTGGTGGTCACCCTGCTGATCCTGCTGTGGCGTCGTGGTTTAGCGGCGGCCTGTGGCATTACGCTGATGCTGGTGATAGCGGTAGGCGGTGCCTTGCTGCTAAGCCAGTTGCTGCAACAACAACTGAATATTTTTAATCTGGTGGCCGCCTTACTGGTATTGGCGCTGGCGCTGGACTATGGCGTGTTTTTCACAGCCGGGTTAAACAAGGCCGGAGTGTATCAAGCGGTGATGTTATCCGCGTTGACCAGCTGCCTCGCTTTTGGTTTGCTAAGTTTCAGCCAGACTCCGGCGGTGGCCGGTTTTGGTTTTACGGTATTTTCCGGTGTAGCGTTGGCAGCGTTGCTGGCGCCACTGTTAACTGTTGTCAGTGTGAAGGAGAGCAAAAGCTGTGGAACACTTTGATGTTATCATTATTGGTGCAGGCCCGGCCGGCAGTTGCGCCGGCGCCATGCTGGCTCGTGCCGGCAAGCGCGTACTTTGTGTTGAGAAGCAGCATTTCCCGCGTTTCAGTATTGGCGAAAGCCTGCTGCCACACTGTATGGAGTTTTTGGCCGCCGCAGGGTTGGAGCCGGCATTGCAACAGCAAGCTGCCAGCCAGGGCTTTCAGTTTAAAAACGGTGCTGCTTTTTTAAAGCATGATTTCAGAACTGCATTTGATTTTACCGATAAATTCAGTCCGGGCCCGGGTACCACCTTTCAGGTGAAACGTGCCGGTTTTGATAAGCTACTGGCCGACGCAGCAGAGCAACAAGGCCTGCACATTCGCTACGGCGTAACGGTAAATGACATTAGTTACAACGCCAACGACGAGGTAGTACTGGCAATCAGCGATGATAAGGGCGAAGACTATCAGTTGAGCGCAGCCTTCTTGCTGGATGCCAGCGGTTTTGGCCGCGTACTGCCACGTTTACTCGATTTGGAAGTACCGTCGGATTTTCCGGTACGACAGGCCTGCTTCTGTCATATCCGCGATGGCATTACCGATCCGCGCTTTGACCGGAACAAAATTCTGATCACCGTGCATTCTGACTATCAGGATGTCTGGTTTTGGCTGATCCCGTTTAGCGACGGCAGCTGCAGCCTGGGCGTGGTAGGTAAACAACAACGGTTTGAACCGGCGTTACCGGCCGGTGAGAATTTATGGCGCCATGTGAAGCAAACGCCGGAACTGGCAGCCCTGCTGGCTAACGCTACTGCGTTGAATGAAGTGCAAACCCTGACCGGTTATTCGGCCAATGTCCGTACTTTACACGGCAAAAAATTTGCGCTGCTGGGTAACGCCGGTGAGTTCCTTGACCCGGTATTTTCGTCCGGTGTCACTATAGCGCTGCGCTCTGCCGCGACCGCTGTGCCGTTAGTACTGCGTGAACTAGCCGGTGAGCAACCGGACTGGCAGCAGGAATACAGCAAACCGCTGCGCAAAGGTATAGATACCTTCCGCACTTTTGTTACGGCCTGGTATGATGGCCGGTTTCAGGATGTGATTTTCAGCGAACGGCGTAATAGCGGCGTTACTGCGATGATCAGCGCCATTCTCGCCGGTTATGCCTGGGACACGAACAATCCTTATGTAGCAGAGACTGAGCGCCGGCTGAATGTATTAAGGGAAGTATGTCTGGACGCAGAATAATTGTCGCGCTTTGGCTGCTGCTGTTAAGCGGCTGCCAACAATGGCGTGCCCCTGCCGATAACGGTTGGCTGGCGTTGGACGAAGGATATTATCAATTGCTGGACAGCTGGCCGGGTGAGGCACAGCAGTTGCTGCAACAGGTGATATGGCGCGATGCCAACCAGCAGCAACAGTTTGTTCTGAGCGCGCTGTTGCAGCCGGACAGCATGCTGTTAGTAGCCGTTTCCCCGCTGGGACAGGAGCTGTGGCGGCTGAACTATCGCAGCGGCCATCAGCTTAGCGTATCCGGCATAGCACCGTTTAATCAACCACAGTTTGCCAAGCGCCTGTTGGCTGAAATGCAACTGGCGCTGCTGCCGCATAGCCTGTTGCAACCGAGGCTTAAAGGCCTGACGTTGCAAGACAGTGGCGCGCAGCGCTGGTTACGCCGGCGTGACGGCAGCACTGTACTGCATATTCAGCAGGCGGCACAATTGCAGGCAGGCGCACAAATTGTGCTGCAAGCCGGCGCTTATCAGTTGCAGATCACCACGTTACAGCAGGACTTTTTACCATGACCACAACAGTGTTAACCGCAATGGGGCTGTGCTGTGCACTGGGCAGTTCAAAACAGCAGGTATGGCAGAATGCCGTGGCCGGCAGCCGCGAAGGTATGCAGCCGCGCCGGGATCTGCTCAGCAGCGGCGACGCCGTTATCGTCGGTCAGGTGGATGCGGTATTGCCGGATTTAAGCCAGTGGCCGGCGCAGTGGCAAACACGCAATAATCAACTGGCCGCACAGGCCTATCAGCAAATAGCAGCTGAAGTAGAAATAGCCCGCACTAAGCTGGGTGCAGCGCGGATTGCGGTAATTATCGGTACCAGCACCTCCGGTATTGCTGAAGGTGAAGCGGCGATGCAACAGTTTATGGCGCAGCAACAATACCCGGCCGGTTACCATTACAGCATGCAGGAAATGCAGGCACCGGCCGATTTTATCGCCCGGCTGGCCGGCGTGCACGGCCCCTGCTACAGCATATCTACTGCTTGTTCTTCCAGTGCCCGGGCGTTAATGAGTGCCCGCACTTTGCTGTTAGCTGACTTGGCCGATGCCGTTATTGTCGGCGGTGTCGATTCCTTGTGCCGGCTTACTCTCAACGGCTTTCATGCGCTGGAGTCAACAGCTGCCGGCCACTGTCAACCGTTCAGCCGGCTGCGTGACGGCATTAATATCGGTGAAGGCGCCGCGTTATTTTTACTACAGAAAAACGGCACCGGTATTAACTTATCTGGCGCCGGCGCCAGCTCTGACGCTCACCATATGTCGGCCCCCCAGCCGCAAGGCGAGGGTGCGGTGCAGGCCATTAAGCAGGCACTGACTACTGCCGGCATCAGCGCGCAGCAGTTGGGTTATATTAACCTGCACGGCACCGCCACGCCGTTAAATGACAGCATGGAAAGCCAGGCCCTGGCCGCATTGGGTTTAACCGATACGCCGGCCAGTTCAAGCAAAGGCATGACCGGCCATACACTGGGCGCTGCCGGTGCCATTGAAGCCGCGCTTTGCTGGCTGTTGCTGTCTGACTATAATAGCGGGCAGCATCTTATCCCGCACTGTTGGGACGGCCAGGCCGACCCGGCATTACCGGCATTAAACCTGGTGTCTGCCGGGCGACAACAGCCGGTACAATATTGTTTGTCGAACTCTTTCGCGTTTGGCGGCAATAATGTAGCGTTAATACTAGGTAAAACAACATGATAACCGGTTACACTATTGAACAGGTGCTACCCCACGCCGCACCGATGATACTGTTGAGCGACTTTATCGAAGCCGGCGATGAGCATGGCGTGTGCACGGTACGCATTGACGAGCAGAGCCCGTTTTATGATGCCGGCCAACAAGCTGTACCCAGCTATGTCGGTGTGGAATATATGGCGCAAACTATAGCCGCTTATGCCGGCGCTAACCGCTTGGCCCGTGGCGGCCAGGTGCGCATTGGTTTCTTATTGGGCTGTCGTAAGTATGTACCGGTAGTCAGCGGTTTTGCCCACGGCGCAGAGCTAACCATCACCGCCACGCAACTGGTGATGGAGCAATCAGGCCTTAGCGTGTTTGATTGCCAGATTTATCAACAACAGCAATTACTGGTGTCAGCCAAATTGAATGTATTCCAGCCTGATGATCACCAGGCCTGGCTCAGGGAGTCGTAATGAGAAGAGTATTAGTCACCGGCTCAGGCCGTGGTATCGGTAAAGCCATAGCGCTGCAGTTGGCAGAGGCCGGGTTTGACATTGCCGTGCATTGCCGCAGCGACAGGGCCAGTGCCGATGCAGTGGTAAGCCAGATCCAACACCTTGGCCGCCAGGCCAATTTGCTGCAGTTTGATGTCGCCGACCGTGCCGCCGCCAAAGCAGCGCTTGAGCAGGACATTGCTGCACAGGGTGCTTATTATGGCGTAGTATGTAACGCCGGCATTACCCGTGACGGCGCTTTTCCGGCGTTAACCGAAGCCGACTGGGACAGCGTTATTCATACCAATCTGGATGGCTTTTACAATGTGCTGCATCCATCCGTGATGCCGATGATCCAGCTGCGCAGCGGCGGCCGCATTGTTACTATCGCCTCGGTATCCGGTATTGCCGGCAACCGTGGCCAGGTGAACTACAGTGCATCCAAAGCCGGTTTAATTGGTGCCACCAAAGCCCTGGCACTGGAGTTGGCCAAGCGCAAAATTACGGTAAATTGTGTCGCACCGGGCCTGATAGATACCGATATGGTGCAGGAACTGGCCAACGAAGAATTAATGAAGATGATCCCGCTGCGCCGCGCCGGCACGGCCGATGAAGTAGCCGCTACAGTGGCATTTTTATTTTCCGAACCGGCGGCCTATATTACCCGCCAGGTGATCTCGGTAAACGGTGGTTTAGTTTGATGAAAAGAGTTGTTGTTACCGGCATGTCTGTCGTTACTGCGTTGGGTGATAACTGGCCACAGTTTAAGCAAGCGCTGCAGCAGGGCCGCAATGCCGTTTGCACTATGCCGGACTGGGACAGGTTCAGTAGTATGAGCACCCGGCTGGCGGCTCCGGTACAGGATTTTGTCCGGCCGGCACATTATCCGAGAAAACTTATCCGCTCTATGGGACGGGTATCGCTAATGGCTACCCGCGCCACCGAACTGGCATTAACTGACGCCGGCTTGCTGCAACATCCGGCATTAACCGACGGCCGTTGTGGTATTGCTTATGGCTCTTCTACCGGCAGCACCGAACCTATTATTGCTTTTGGTCAGATGATGAGTAGTGGCGAGATGGCCGGCGTAACCGCCACCAGCTACATCCAAATGATGGCGCACACTACTGCGGTTAATATTGGCGTATTTTTTGGCATTAAAGGCCGGGTCTATACCACAAGTTCTGCCTGTACCTCCGGCTCTCAAGGCATAGGCTATGCCTATGAAGCAATAAAATACGGCAAGCAGCTGCTAATGGTGGCCGGTGGCGCGGAAGAGCTGTGCGCCACAGAAGCTGCTGTATTTGACACCCTGTACGCCACCAGCACGAAAAACAGCACACCACAGCTTACCCCACGCCCCTTCGACAAAGCGCGCGATGGCCTGGTCATAGGCGAAGGTGCCGGCAGCTTGATTCTGGAAGAGTTAGAACATGCACTGGCACGCGGTGCGACGATTTACGCCGAGGTGGTAGGCTTTGGTTCAAACTCTGACGGCGTACACGTTACCCAGCCAACCGATACCACCATGGAAACAGCGATGCGGCTGGCACTGGCTGACGCCGAACTGGATGCGGTTCAGGTCGGTTATGTGAATGCGCATGGCACCGCCACCGATCGCGGCGATATCGCCGAGAGCCACGCTACGGCGCGGGTATTTGGCCGCCAGCAACTGATCAGCTCATTAAAAAGCTATCTTGGCCATACTCTTGGCGCCTGTGGTGCAATAGAAAGTTGGGCCAGCATTATGATGCTGCGCGATAACTGGTATGCGCCGACACTGAACCTGACCGAAGTTGACCCCGCCTGTGCCGAACTGGATTATATCCGTGACAGCGGCCGCGAGCTGAGCACAGAATACGTAATGAGTAATAACTTCGCCTTTGGCGGCATTAATACCTCACTGATTTTTAAACGCTGGGTTGGCTAAAGCAAACTACACAGAAGTGTATGACGCCGGGCTGACATTAAACTGAGTTTTAACCAACAAGGACAACGTGATGAAGAACAAATTTATGTTAGTTGCTGTTTGTGCCGCTGTAATCAGTGGTGCAGCACAGGCTCGCAATGACGTACTTACACTGCCATTAAATAGCATTATAGGTACTGACAAGGCCAACCAGGCACTGTTAAAAGTGCCGGTATATTTTACTGGCCAGCAGCACCCGGCAGTTACCGCTACCTGGGGTGAAGTCACTACCAGCCGTAAAACCAATGCTTTCGGTAAGTCAGACGCAGAAGCCTGCCAATGGGTATTATTATCGTCACTGAAGGTGTTGCAGGAAGCAGCAATAAAACGCGGTTATGATGCGGTAGTTAATATCCGCTCAAACTACGAGAATAACGAGTTTAGCAGCGCAACAGAGTTTCAATGCGGCGCCGGAGCCATTATGGCCGGGGTGGCATTAAAAGGTGACCTGGTTAAGTTTTAACTAAACAACAAAAAAGGAAGTAATAATAATGAAACGGTTAACCCCTTTGGCAGTAGCATTGCTACTCGCTGGCTGTGCCAGCACCTCAACCGACACGGCAACTCCGGCGGCCACAGCAACTGTCGCCAAGCCTGCTGCGGTTGTGGCAAAAGAGACTGCACGGACAAATAAAGCCGCCACTAAAACCGGCTTTATGATAAATAGTGTCAGCGGTTTTGCCGACAATGCTCAGGTTCCTACCAATGTGCGGGAAGAATGCCACGGCGTTACTATTAAACTGACTGATGCAGTAGTGAAATACGGCAATAACCAGGGTTTAAAAGTACTGGCAAATCCAGATGTTACACCGGACCAATCTGGTAAGGTGGTTAAAGTCAGTATTACCGGTATGTACAGTGCAGGTAACGCCTTTATCGGCCACCGCAAATCCGCTTCTGTCAAAGCCGAGTTATATCAAGACGGCAAGCTGCTGGACAGCACCGATTACACCCGAGACTCTAATGGCGGCTTCTTCGGCGGTTTTAAAGGTTCCTGTGCCGTACTGGAGCACACAGTTAACACCTTGGGTAACGACGTTGCCAAGTGGCTGAAGAAACATAGCTGATTTGCAACTGTATTGCAGATGATATCGCTAAGGGGGCTTTCTGCCCCCTTACTTTTTAGCCGGCATAGGCATATTGCTGCAGATATTTTTTAATATCGTTGTTCAGGTTATTGACCCAATTATTGTAGTTTTTATGGATCTGACCGTTCTTTGCTTTTAAGTTGGTTGAGTCAACATAGGTAATAGAATAGCTATGCAGATTATAGTCAATGCGCACTATAGCCTGATGTTTGCGGATGTTCAGTACCGCTTCAATCTGGCCGTCAGTAGTTTCTTTCATCTGCCAGCCACGACCGGAACCTGCAAGTAATACAGCTTTTTTAATTTGCTCTATATTCAGTTCATGCCCAATCGGGGCATCAGTAATATTTTCAATCGGCGCAGCGGTTACCGCCGGAACTGATACTAATAAGATTAACGCCAATACATAATGCAGAAATTTCATTTGTTTTTCTCTTGTTATTAAAGTCAGCAGATTATCGTTAAAAAAGAAACGAAATGCTATAGCGCAATAGCGGTTTAAGGGCGTTGATAGGCGGGCAGTGCTTGCTGCAACTGCTGAAATGTTTTCAGAACGGATTTTAGCGCCACTTTATCGCCGATAAAGTGCGGCAGCTTACCGGCAGGATCTGCCTGGCCCTGATATTGGATCTTCAGGCGACCAGCCGCCAGAGGCGTTAAGGTCCAACGCCCCTCTACCTGCTGCATACGTACATAACCTTTAACCGCAGGAAAATGCTGGCCCATATCAGTAACAATCATTGTCACTACACCGCTGTCGGCGTCTTGTTGCCAAACCGATTGTGTCACCATATCCCGCTTCGACACCGGCCAGATCGCCGTAAAATAAGTATGTACTATATGAGTGTTGGCATCCGGCTGGCCCAGCAGCTGCGCTTTTTCGGTATTTGCCGCCCATTTACTGATGTTAGCGGTATCTTCCAACAGATGCAGGAACGCTGCTGTAGTTGCATTAACCTCGGTTTGCGCCCTGACTTCCAGCAGCTTCTCTGCATTGTGACGATACTCAACGCTGGTTGCGCCAACGGTTTTATATTGCTGCCATTCGGCTGTATCAGCCGCTACTGCCAGAGAAAAACACACCAGCCAACTCAGCAAAAAACGCATCGCTTTATCCTTTTAGCAATAACAGTTGTTCAGCACTCAATGCACGGTATTCGCCTTCAGCTAAATCGTCCGGCAATTGCAGGCCGCCGATTTTTTCCCGGTGCAGCCGCTCAACCTTATTGCCAATGGCAGCAAACATGCGTTTTACCTGATGGTAACGACCTTCGTGAATGGTAAGCAAAGCCTCGTTTTCGCTGACAATTTCCAGTTCAGCCGGTAAAGTAGCGTTTTTTTCATTACGCAGCATTACACCTTCAGCAAATTGCGCTACCGCCTCAGCCGGGATGGGGTCGGCGGTCCAAACGCGGTAGGTCTTGGCCACGTGATGTTTGGGGCTGCTGATGCGGTGTGACCATTGGCCGTCATCAGTTATAAGCACTAAACCGGTGGTGTCTAAATCGAGCCGGCCGACAGTGTGCAGCCGCTCAATTAACGGCTCGTCCATTAAGGTAAATACCGTGGGGTGCTCGGGGTCTTCAGTAGAGCAGATATAGCCATCCGGCTTGTGCAACATAAAGTAGCGCAGGCCTATCAGTTGCAGCTGTTCACCGTCGAGGCACACTACGTCGCCGCTGTTAACCTGCAGCGCGGCTTGCTTTACCAGTTCGCCGTTCATTGTTACTAATTTTTGCCGGATCACTTTACCGGCCTGACTGCGGGTTAAGCCGGTGCAGTCACATATAAATTTATCTAAACGCATAATCCACCTGTAGTAATTACGTTTAGTGTAACCAAATTTGCCGGTTTCGTCGCTAACTCAGTGCTGTTTCATGGCTTAAGCGCTGACACCATAAAGTTTGGATTGCGCAGGTTTTCGCGTTGATACACCTTATCGGCGATACCGTCGAAGCTGACAGCAGCACCGGCTTCCAGCGCGATAATATGCCCGGCGCCGGTGTCCCACTGCATAGTAGGGCCAAAACGCGGGTATACATCGGCGCTGCCGTCGGCCACTAAACAGAATTTTAATGAGCTGCCAACCGGCACCATTTCATGTCGGGTAAATTGCGCCAGGTAACCGGCCAGATCCGGGCTGGGGTGGCTGCGGCTGCCCACTACCCGCACAGTATCACCGCGCTTGGCCACCTGAATGGCGCGGATCTCGCCGGCGGTTTTAACAAAGGCACCTTCGCCTTTGGCGGCGTAGTAAGTTTTCGCCAGCACCGGCGCATGAATAACGCCCAGCACCGGCTCGCCATTGTCAATCAGCGCGATATTGACGGTAAACTCGCCGTTGCGCTTAATAAACTCTTTAGTGCCATCCAGCGGGTCTACCAGCCAGTAACGCTGCCAGTTTTGGCGGATGTCCCAGCTGATATCGGCGGCTTCTTCTGACAGTATCGGCAGCTCGGGCGTCAGCGTAGTTAAGGCTTTTACAATCAGCTGGTGCGCGGCTAAATCGGCTGCTGTCAGCGGTGAGTCATCGGCCTTGCCGGTGATATTAAAGGCGGCGTTATCTTGCTGATATACCGCCAGGATCGCCTGACCAGCTTGTTCTGCTATGTCGATAATGGCGGGCAAATAATTCATGCGGATGTCCTTTTATTCTGTTAGCTGTCGAAGCTTTCAGCTCAGACGTAAACTCAGCGACAAGGCAATACTTTCTTCGCCGCCTTCAAGGAGCACATCCCTGTGCCCTCTCAGCCTGCGCGGCATCCCTGCCGCTGCTGCGAAAGTACACCTTGTCACTGCGTCCGGGTATCAGTTTATAATTTGCCGTTCTTTTAACAGCGCGAGCAACTGCTGCACACTATCTTCCAGCGACGTTACTGAAGTGTCCAGCACTAAATCGGCGTGCTCCGGCGCTTCGTACGGGTCAGAAATACCGGTAAAGTGGCTGATTTCGCCGGCGCGGGCTTTTTTGTACAAGCCTTTTACATCGCGCTGCTCGCATACTTCCAGCGGGGTGGAGATATGCACTTCAATAAACTTGCCGGGCGGAATAAAGCTTTTTACTAATTCGCGCTGATTGCGGTACGGCGAAATAAAGGCGCTCAGCACCAACAAGCCGGCGTCCACCATCAGCCCTGCCACGGCGCCAACGCGGCGCAGGTTTTCGGTTCTGTCCTGAGCACTAAAGCCTAAATCGGCACATAAGCCATGGCGCACATTGTCGCCATCAAGCAAATAGGTATGTTTACCTTGGGCGGCCAAAGCCTGCTCCAGCGCATTCGCCACGCTGGACTTGCCGGAGCCGGATAAACCGGTAAACCAGATCACCGCACTTTGGTGGCCAAATAACGCTTCGCGCTGCGCGGCGTTAACATCGTGCTGTTGCCATTTAATATCGTTATGTGTCATTGCTTGTCATCACTTAAAACGGATAAATCAGCGGTAGAAATACCAACACTACCGCACTGTATACCAGCGCCATCGGAACGCCGAGGCGAATATAGTCGCGCAACTGATAATTGCCGGCCGAATACACCATCAGGTTGGTTTGATAACCAAACGGCGAAATAAAGCTGGCCGACGCACCAAAGGCCACTGCCATAAAAAACGGCACCGGGTCAACGCCAAGGTTCTGCGCTATGGCATAGGCAATAGGAAACGTCAGCGCCGCGGCGGCATTATTGGTTACCAGCTCGGTAAACAACCAGGTGGCGATAAACACCGCGATCAGCGCACCATAAGCGCCGCTACCGTCAACCAGGGCTATCAGGCCATCAGCGATCTGGCCTGCTACGCCGGTTTGGATCATCAGCTGCGCCAAACCGATAGCCGAGCCGACAATTAACCACAATTCCAGCGGAAAGCGGTTTTTAATTTCATTGACACTGACCGCGCCACCGGCAACATAGGCCAGCAGCAGCACTGGCAGGCTTTTAATCAGCGGTGCTATACCGGCAATCGACAACGCCAGTGCAGTGATAAAACCGAGCAACACCCAATGGCTGCGATTTTTTGACAACGGCGTAGAGATAGATAGACCGTTAACGTAAATAAACTCCTGGCTAAGCTGATGCTGGCCGGGGAAATGCTTACCCACCGATAAAATTAATACATCACCGGCGTGCAGCACCAGGTCGCCCAAGCCGCCCTGCAGGCGTTCATGGCCGCGGCGTACCGCTATTACCACGGCATCGTATTCATGGCGAAAACGAATTTGCTTTAAGCTTTTGCCCACCAGCCGGGAACTGTAACTGAGTACCGCTTCAAGCAATTCGCCCTGTTGCTGATCCTGGCGCAGCAATTCCAAACCGGGAAATTGCTGCAAGCGCGATACCGCGTCCAAATCGCCGACAAAACGCAGTTCATCACCGGCTTCAATGACCGTTTCCGGCGTTACTGGGCAAATGCGTTCGGGGCCGCGCTGAATTTCCGCCAAAAATAGTGCCTGCAGCTCCCGCAGCTGGTTTTGCTCTACGCTTTTGCCAATCAGCTGGCTGTCGCTGCGCACATGGGCGGTTAAATAATAGGGAGTGGTTTGGCCGGCGTCTTTGTTGTTGTCCGGCAGCCAGTGGCTGCCAATTACCAGCACCACTATACCGGCGGCCAGCACTAAGGCGCCCAGCATGGTAAAGTCGAAGAACCCCAGCAGCGGCTCACCGCTTTGCTCCACAAAACCGTTGACTATAAGGTTGGTGGAGGTGCCGATTAAGGTCAACATACCGCCAAGAATGGCGCTGTACGATAGCGGCAGCAGCAGCTTGGAGGCGGCAAAGTGATTATGGTGCCTGAGCGATGACATCAGCGTAGACACCACTGCTGTGTTGTTAATAAAGGCCGACATCAGCGCGCTGGATAAGCTTAACCTGGCAATAACGCTGCTTAAGCGCTTACCGGCAAAGCCGCGGCTGAGCCAGCTAACCAGCTGCGACTTTTCAATGCCAATCGATACCAATAGCAGCAATAACAGCGTAACCAGCGACGGATTGGCGAAGTTTTGCAATGCGCTTTCCAACGGCAGCCAGCCAATCAGGTAACTAACCAGCAAGGCGCCGCCAAACCACAGCGCCGGTGAGCGTTTGCTGAAAATCAGCCCCGCCACCAGCGCCAGCAACAGTGCGACTACGCCATACTGCTGATACGGCATTACTGCGCAGCCTTAAGCAGTTCGGTGTTAATCAGGTCGGTGTTAAACAGCTCACGCACATCGCGCGCGCCCCAGTGCGGGAAATGTTTACGGATCAAGGCATTCAGCTCGCGCTCAAAGGCACTGATATCGCCACTGGCGGCTTTTTCTTCAGCTAACACATTCTGAATTAACCCGGCCGCCACCGTCGCATTGGTTAAGCGGTCGATCAGAATAAAGTTACCGGTACCGGGCTGGGTTCTGAAGGTATCCAGCGGCAAAGTCTCAGTTAGCTCCAGCTCTACCAGCGCGATATCGTTCATTGCTACCTGCTCTGCCGCTTCCTGCGCCAGCGTATTCACATTAACCTTATGGTTCAGCCGGTTAATGCTGACACTGCTTTTGCGTGTCGCCAGCTTTAAATCGTACAGGCGGCCGGCCTGCAGTGGCTGCTCGTTAAACCACACCACATAGGCTAGGGCGCGGTTACTCAGGTTAACCTTGTCATCAGACGGTACCAGCCAATCACCGCGGCTGATATCGATTTCGTCATTCAGCGTTAGCGTAATGGCTTCACCGGCTACTGCCGATGGCTGCTCGCCAGCAAAGCTGACAATTTGCTTGATGGTGCTTTTTTTACCCGACGGCCAGGCAGTAACCGCCTGCCCAACCGCTAAACGGCCGCTGACCAGGGTGCCGGCGAAACCGCGAAAATCCAAATCCGGCCGGTTAACATATTGCACCGGGAAACGCGTTGCTTCGCCACCACGTTGTGGTATCGGCAGGGTTTCCAGCCGCGGCAGCAATGCCGTGCCGGTGTACCACGGCATATTGGCCGACAGCGTTAAAATATTCTCGCCTTTTAGCGCGCTAATCGGTACCACATCCACCGTTGGCACCTGCAATTGCGCCATCAGTGCCTGCACGTCTTGGACGATAGCGTTATAAATGTGCTCGCTGTAACCGACGATATCCATTTTATTCACGGCGACAATTAAGTGCTTAATGCCCAGCAAAGCGCAAATAAAGCTGTGACGCCGCGTTTGCGTTTGTACACCGTAGCGGGCGTCAATAAGCAAAATGGCAACATCAGAGGTGGAAGCGCCTGTGGCCATATTGCGGGTGTATTGCTCATGGCCGGGCGTATCAGCCAGAATAAACTTACGCTCGGTAGTAGAAAAATAACGATAGGCCACGTCAATGGTAATACCTTGCTCGCGCTCGGCCTGTAAGCCGTCAACCAGCATCGCCAGCTCTAACTCACCTTCGCTGTTGCGGCCTTTATGGTCGCGTTTTAGTGCATCTAACTGATCATCGTACAGCTGTTGGCTGTCGTGTAAAAGACGGCCGATTAAGGTACTTTTGCCATCATCAACACTGCCGCAGGTCAGTACCCGCAGCAAGCCTTTATCCTGATGCTGCTGCAAATAGCCGCGAATGCCCAAATGGTTTAATTGCTCGTTTAGCGAGGTAACCGGCGTTAAATTAACTACAGACATCAGAAGTACCCCTCACGTTTTTTCAATTCCATGCCGGACTGATCCTGGTCAATCACGCGGCCCTGGCGCTCCGACGTGCGGGCGCGCAGCATCTCTTCCACTATGCCTTCGAGCGTGTCGGCACCGGATTCAATAGCACCGGTCAGCGGATAACAGCCCAGGGTTCTGAAACGCACCGACTTTAACTGCGGTGTTTCACCCGGCTCCAACGGCATACGCTCGTCATCTACCATAATCAGCGTGCCGTTACGCTCGACAACGGGGCGTGGCTTGGCTAAGTACAGCGGCACTATGTCGATATTTTCCTGCAGGATATACAACCAGATATCCAGCTCGGTCCAGTTTGACAGCGGGAATACACGGATGCTTTCGCCTTCATTAATGGCGCCGTTATAAATATTCCACAGCTCCGGCCGCTGGTTCTTCGGGTCCCAGCGGTGGTGCTTATCGCGAAACGAATACACCCGCTCTTTAGCGCGGGATTTTTCCTCATCGCGCCGTGCGCCACCAAAGGCCGCATCAAAGCCGTATTTATTCAGCGCCTGCTTTAACCCCTGGGTTTTCATAATGTCGGTGTGTTTGGCACTGCCATGAATAAAGGGGTTAATATTCATCGCTAAGCCTTCCGGGTTTTTATGCACCAGCAGCTCAAAGTTGTATTCTTTGGCTAAGCGATCGCGAAACTCGATCATCTCGCGAAATTTCCAGTCGGTATCAACATGCAACAGCGGAAACGGGATCTTGCCCGGCGCAAAGGCTTTGCGCGCCAGATGCAGCAGTACCGACGAGTCTTTACCAATCGAATACAGCATTACCGGCTTTTTAAACTCGGCCGCTACCTCACGGAATATATGGATGCTTTCCGCTTCCAGTTGCTGTAAGTGCGACAACGCACCGGCTAATTCAGACATCTGTTAATCCTCATTCCATCCGCGTAAGAGTTTGGCCAAATACCGCCGCTTGCGGCCGCTGACCAAACCAATGTAAATCTTGTTGTAGTGCTACCACTTCACCTATTACCAGCAGCGCCGGTGAGCTGATGTGTTGCTGTTCTACCAAATCGGCCAGTTGCGCCAGGGTGCCGCTAACAATGCGCTGCTCCGGCCGGGTACCGTTTTCAATAATGGCCACCGGTACCGAACCACTGCGCCCTGCAGCCAGCAGCTGTTGCTGAATATGGCCGGCTTTCATCAGACCCATATAAATTACCAGCGTCTGGTTAGCTTTACTCATGCTGTGCCAGTCCGGCTCGGTGCCGTCTTTACGGCAATGGCCGGTAACAAACTGCACACTTTGCGCATGGTCGCGATGCGTTAGCGGTATACCGGCATAAGCAGCACAGCCGGCGGCGGCCGTCACACCGGGCACCACCTGAAAGGCAATCTTGTGCGGCAATAGCGCCTGAATTTCTTCGCCGCCGCGGCCAAAAATAAACGGGTCACCGCCTTTTAAGCGGCAAACTTTCTTGCCGGCCAGAGCTAAATCAATCAGCAGCTGGTTGGTATCCTGCTGCGGCACCGAGTGGTCGCCGGCTTTTTTACCGACGCAAATGCGCTCTGCATCGCGGCGCACCAATTCCATAATCTGCGCTGACACCAGGTAATCGTACACTACCACATCAGCTTGCTGCATTAACTGCAGGGCTTTTAACGTCAGCAGCTCCGGGTCACCCGGGCCTGCGCCCACCACATAGACTTCACCGGCTTGTTGCTGCGGCTGATCCAGCAATTGCAGCAAACGCTGCTCTGCCTGCGGTAGTTGATTGGTCTGCACATCGCGCACTACGTCTGAATCAAATACTTTTTCCCAAAACTGCCGCCGTGCGGCAAAACCACTGATTTTGGCTTTAACCTTATGCCGAAAGCGGCCGACTAATTCTGCCAATGGCCCTAAATGCTGTGGCAACAAGGCTTCAAGTTTTTCGCGTAAGCGCCGCGCCAACACCGGCGCAGTACCAAAGCTGGAGATGGCAATTAATATCGGGCTACGGTCGATAATCGACGGAAAGATAAAGCCGCATTTGGGCTGATCGTCCACCGTATTCACCAGCATATTGCGCGCTGTAGCGGCGTCATATACTGCCGCATTAACATCTTCATGGTCGGTTGCGGCAATTACCAGCAATTTGCCATCCAGCAAAGCCGGCTCAAAGTAGCCTTTGATCAGTTCCGCCTGGCCACCCTGCTGCCACTGCACAAACTCAGCGGCAAACTCCGGCGCCACTACCGTTAATTTTGCGCCGGCGCTTAATAAGGTACCGGCTTTGCGCAGCGCCACCGAACCGCCGCCGACAATCAGCACCGGTTTATCGGTTAACTTTACAAATAAGGGTAAATACTGCACACCAGCTCCTGCGCTTTAACCATGCTCACTTAAAGTGAGTATACAGCGTGCAGAATAGCCGTCCGTATGGCTTTTATAAAATAGTTAATTACGCTCAGATATAACTAAAAGGAATTAATGCAAAGATCGTAATAAGTGGAATTGTAATAAGCAGAGGTAAAACCGGACACAAAAAAAACGGCAACCGAAGTTGCCGTTAAAGCTACAGAGAGAGTGAAGCTAAACTGTTACGTTATCCGCTTACTGGCGGATCATATAATCGAAGGCACCCAGGGCAGCATTGGCGCCTGAACCCATGGCGATAATAATTTGCTTGTACGGTGCCGTAGTGGCATCACCGGCAGCAAATACACCAGGTAACGACGTTTGGCCGCGCTCATCAACAATAATCTCACCGCGTGGCGATAATTCCACCGCACCACGTAACCACTCGGTGTTCGGCACTAAACCTATCTGCACAAAGATGCCGGCCAGTTCAATATGATGCGCCGCACCGGTTTTACGGTCGGTATAGTTAATGCCGTTCACTTTGTTGCCGTCACCGGTGACTTCAGTGCTTTGTGCTTCGGTAATAATGTTAATGTTGCCCATCGATTTGGCTTTTTTCACCAGTACCGCATCTGCGCGCAGCTCAGCAGCGAATTCCAGCACGGTAACATGCTCAACAATACCGGCTAAGTCGATAGCGGCTTCAATGCCGGAGTTACCGCCGCCAATTACGGCGACTTTTTTGCCTTTAAACAACGGGCCATCACAGTGCGGGCAGTACGCTACGCCCTTGCCGCGGTATTCCTGCTCGCCCGGCACGTTCATTTCTCTCCAGCGCGCACCCGGGCTTAGAATCAGAGTTTTGCTGTTTAGCACAGCGCCGTTTTGCAGCTCCAGCTGTACCTTGCCGTCTTTACGCAGTGCCACAGCGCGCTGGTTGTTCATAATATCGACATTATATTCACGCACATGGGCTTCCAGGCTGTTCACCAGCTTTGGCCCCTCGGTGTACTGCACCGAAATAAAGTTCTCGATACCGACGGTATCAGCTACCTGGCCACCAAAACGCTCGGCGACGATACCGGTGTTTAAGCCTTTACGGGCAGCGTAGATAGAAGCTGCTGCACCGGCCGGGCCACCGCCCACTACCAGTACATCAAAGTCAGCTTTGTTTTTCAGTGCTTCGGCCTGGCGTTTTTCAGCATTCACATCCAGTTTTTGGATGATTTTTTCCAGCGTAATAGCGCCCTGGGAAAACAGCTCGCCGTTTAAGTACACTGATGGCACGGCCATAATGTTTTTGTCAGCTACTTCCTGCTGGAACATGGCACCGTCGATCATCACGTTGGTAATGCCCGGGTTAATCGCCGACATAATATTTAGCGCTTGCACGACTTCCGGACAGGTTTGGCAGCTTAACGACACATAGGTCTCAAAGGCAAAGCTGCCCTGTAACTGGCGGATTTGCTCAATAGTATCGGCTTCCACTTTAATCGGGTGACCGCCTGAGTGCAGCAACGCCAGCACCAAGGAGGTAAATTCATGGCCCAGCGGCACACCGGCAAAAGTAATGTGGGTGTCGTTGGCAACTGAACGCACCAGCATCGCCGGCTTGCGTGTCAGGGCGTTGTCATCGCGGCGCAATGACACTAAATCAGATAATTCGGCAATGTCGCTTGCCAGGGCGTTTACTTCAGCAGCTTTGGCGCTATCGTCTAAAGATACCACCAGTTCAACCTGCGTTTTCAGGTTCTGCAGATAGGTTTTTAATTGTTGCTTCAGGTTAGTATCTAACATAATGGCTCCGGTATATGTAATTCAGATAGTGCAAAAAAAGTCAGCCGCAAAGGTCGGGCTGGGGTAAACCAGCCCGTGCAAACAAGTTTGTTGGCAGTGGGGAAGCTGGAAACAGCTTCTTAACAGAGGAGCTGTTTCCAGCTTCCGGCACTGCAGTTGCCTGCAGTTTGCATCAGAGTTAGATTTTACCAACCAGGTCCAGTGACGGTGCCAGAGTGGCTTCGCCCGGAGTCCATTTCGCCGGACATACTTCGCCGTCGTGGTTAGCAACATACTGTGCAGCCTGTACTTTACGGAACAGTTCTGCTGCTGAGCGGCCGATACCTAAGTCGTGAATTTCAGCAACTTTGATTTCGCCTTCAGGGTTAATCACGAAAGTACCACGCAGGGCTAAACCTTCTTCTTCAATCATTACACCGAAGTTGCGTGTGATAGTACCTGTTGGGTCACCGATCATCGGGTAGTTGATTTTCTTGATGGTTTCAGACGCATCGTGCCAGGCTTTATGGGTGAAGTGAGTGTCAGTAGATACTGAGTATACTTCAACACCGATTTCCTGGAACTTAGAATAGAAATCAGCCAGGTCGCCTAATTCTGTAGGGCATACGAAAGTGAAGTCAGCCGGGTAAAATACGACTACTGACCATTTGCCAGCTAAATCCTGGTCAGAAACAGGAACAAACTTACCCTGATGAAAAGCAGTAGCTTTAAATGGTTTAATTTTAGTGTTGATAATAGAAGACATAGTCTTGCTCCTTTAGGTTAGTTCATAGGTTATGTTTCAACTGCAGCCAGTGTACCGTGCTGCACTCAATTGTCAAAACGAATAAAACAAATTACTTTAATCGCTTTAATTGATTCAAATAACATCTTTTTAGCGCTGTTCAGCCAGCGCTTAGCTATACTCTGGCACTATTGCCGCCGGTTATCAGCTATCAGGAGCTTTTTATGCGCAACCCCCGCACTTACGCCACAGCAGCGTTACTCAGCACTATTACAGTGTTAACTGCTTGCCAGCAACAAGACACACCAACAGGCCAGTATCTGCAGCTAAACGCAGCACAGAATGAAAAACCATTCAGCCTGCAGTTTGACCAGGGTCGGCTGTCCGGCTTTACCGGCTGCAACCGCGCCATGGGTAACTTTACGGTAGATGAGGGCAAGCTGGTGGTTTCTCAACTGGCCGGCACTATGATGGCGTGTCAGGAAGACGCGATGCAACGCGAACAGGCGTTTCACAGTTTTTTGCAAAGCGGACCGGCGCTGAGTTATGACAATAAGATGTTGGTATTGCGCAAAGATGACACTGAGTATCGATTTAGCGCACAGCCCGATCTGAGTAATGCAACCACGCGCTTGATCTATGTTGCGCCTGAGCGCAAAAGCTGTGTCGGCATAGCGCCGATGCAATGCCTGCAGGTACGCGACACACCTGAGGATGCCTGGCAGCTGCACTATGGCGAAATTGAAGGCTTTACGCCGCAGCCGGGCGTGGCGTATCGCTTACGCATTAAAGAGATGCCAGTTGCAAACCCGCCGGCTGATGCGCCGGACCGGCGCTGGATCCTGGACATGATAGTAGAGCAACAACAGCTGAAAACAGAGTAAACATCGGTTTATTCTGATTCGGTTGGATTGTCACGCGCAGGCATAGCTTCTTTTTGCTGTTTTGCTTTTGCCGCGCTTTCTTTCTTGAGCCCGCATCCTACCGGACAGAAGGTTGCCAGCATATTTGTCAAATTAGCCAACATATTTTTGTCCGCCAGGCTGTATTCAATAAACTGCCCTTTACGTTCACTGGTTATTAATTTTGCTTGCTCAAGGATCTTCAGATGCTTCGACAATGCAGGTTTACTCATATCAAAACGCTCAGCGATTTCACCGGCAGTCAGTTTTGCCTCTGATAAGTACGACAAAATTTTGCGCCTGGGTGTCGAGGCGAGCGCCTCAAAAACATAATTTATTTCCATAAAATTATTTAACTAATTAGTTAATAGTGTATTATTCTACCAGCAAGTAATAACAGAAACCAGTGCATTATATTCAGTGCGGTGCAGCAATTGGTTACGCAAGGAGCAATACCGTGTCATCTATGGTAATAACTAGTACTTTTCCAACGGCCTCTATCGCAGCTACAGCGGACCGCTTACCGATCGAAGTAGTGCTGATTTCTCAATTAGGCCACGGTGCAGGCACGCAGCTGATTCAAGCCAGCAAAAACCGTCAGGCCGCACATACGACATATATTAATGATTTAGATGAACCATCAGCCAAACTTGGCGGAACGGATTTCAAAAGAGGCGATGCTACATCTTTATATTCATTTTCCGTTGGCGCTAATGGGCATCCGTTTCATCGTCATGCCGGGCATCGCATTTTTACCGCAATTTCAGGCAGCAGTGGTGCGCAATTGCGCTTCTCCGTGGCAACAGACAAGCAAATAGCAGCCAGCCCCACAGCTTTCTTCAATGATATGCATTTAGTAAACATTCCGGCTGATTGCTTGTTTACTGTGCGTTTTCCCGGTGGGATCTGGCACCAATTTGTGCCGCTAGCAGCCAATACAGTTCATCCTGCATTATTCGCTATTTCTTGCCATAGTAATGAGCTAAGCGGTATCGATGATACAGCGCTACGCCAAACCGTGATTGATAACAACGCTTCGATTCCCGGTTTAACAATCTTGTTGCCTGACGCAATAAGCGCGCTTATTACGCCAGAGACATTGGCAGCGCATCATGTACCGTTAACCACGCTATCGTTTAATGCACCATCTGATTCATTGCTGCATATACTCTGCAATAGATTCCGCTCAATCGCGGGCGCTCTCAGAAGCAATTTTGCCAGGTTCGCAGGCCAGGGTTTCTCTAAAACAGAAATATCG
>NZ_JBQTCI010000011.1:0-60900 GCF_052380015.1 Rheinheimera sp. NSM
ACCCGCTTTACTCTCAGTAACATTACCAAAGGCATCCATAGCAATAATGTTCTGGTATCTTACACTGTAAGCCTTGTCGATACCGTAGCGCGCTTCCCATACCGCTTTGCTGTAGCCATTTTGGTACTGGTACTGCGTGCCGTAACTATTGCCACCGGCATCAAATAGCTGAAACACCCGGCTGTACTGGTCATAGGTGGTGCGCTCAACCAGCGTTTCCCCCTCGATCACCAGCTCGTTGCGTTCCAACCGGCCCAGTGCATCGTAGTCAAAACGGCGTAAGGCACCGCCCGCTACCTCTTCGCTTACCACCAGGTTGCGCACTGTGTGGCCGGCTTCATCACTGTAACCCCACTGCGTGCTGCGCAGTGTTGCGGTGCCATGCAGGATATTTTCCGTTACTTTGCGGCCAAAATCATCATACCAGGTCTGGGTGATATGCATTTTAGGGCTGGTTTGCTCAACCAGCTCACCCAAGGCATTGTATTTGTACGACCAACTGCCGCTATCCGGGTCAACCATAGTTTGTTTATGGCCACGGCTGTTGTACGTCATTGTCGTAGCTTCGCCGTCAACACCGCTAACGTGCAGCAAATTGCCCGTTGCATCATACTGGTAGCTCATGGTACCGGCTGCATCTGTTACACTACGCAGTTGACCAAAAGCGTCTTTTACTTCTGTTTTGCTTTGTGCTGATGCCCCGGCCCAAAAGCCACTCACCTTAGACGTAACCGCCAAACCACTGTAACTGATATCGGTGCGGGTACCGTCTGCGGCCAACAGCAATACCGGCCGGCCAAAGATATCGTAGTCACTCTGGTTCCAGACAACGCTACCGGCGTTAAAGGCTGGCTGTGACACCCGCATCGGCCGGCCCATTGTGTCATATTGCGTCTGGCGCACTATGTACTCATCGCTGTTAAAGGCTTCGGTTATCGTAGCCAGCTCGCGGCCTGCCGCATCGGCTACTTTCCATTGTGTCGGTGCGCCGCCCTGCTTCACTCTTTCATAGCTGTAGCCGCTGACCCCAACTGACGGCAAGCCCACAGCCGTTGTTGTATAACCGCGGGTAATAATGCTGTAACGGCCGCTAACCGCGCCGCTCGGTGTTTGCTCGCGACTAAACACCGGCTGACCAAAGGCATTAAAGCGTAAAACACTGCGGATACCGTTTTCGGTAACCGTTTGCGCCTGACCCAAGGTATTAAAACTGCTGTAACTGGCTACAGTTTGGTCATTGATATTTTTCGAGATGAGGTAGCGACCGGCACTGTCATAAATATTCTCGCTATATCGGCTAATTCTGAACAGTTCGCCAGCGCCAGCTTTACTACTAACAGTGGTTGTTTCCAGATTACCCAAGGCGTCATAGGTATAGCTGGTTTTCAGATAGCTTTGCGCATCGCCATCAGGCTCGGTGATTTCGTCTTTTAATAAACCGCTGGGGTAGTAGTCAAAAGCGGCTGTACGCATTACCGTTGCGACAGGGTCTGCATTCATGCTATTTGTTATAGTGAAATTGTTTCCTGGCTCAGTACAAGTTACACAATTATCATATGCTGACAACGTCCCCTGGCCTTGTTGATGTGTGACGGCACTTCGGGACACACGGTTAATCAACCATTTGCTGATATCATCATGGTCGTAATCATTAACGGTTTGCACCGTCCTGACCAAGCCGCTGGCTTTGTCGTAAGTTGCCACGGTTATTTCATCAAGGGCAACATACCGGCCCGCTACAGCAGAGTAGCTGTTTTCGGTAGTGACTTTCGACACAAACACCGGATTACTGTAGCTGCCATTGAGGTAGTCAACAGCATATTTGTCCTCCGCAGAGCGTTTCAGGTAGGGGTATACTGTTTTTCCACTATTCAGCGCAATTTTCTCGTACATATTTCTGGCAAAACTGATTGTCTTACCGTTGTATTCTTGTTTTGTATACGAGGGCATACCAACGAATGGAAAATGTTGCAAATATTTAGTCGTGCTTATAATGCCTGTTTGACTGTCTACTGACGTCAACTTTTCATAACCAAGAAAGCCTCGCCCTCCGGCTTGAATTCTTGCACCTTCATATTTATATGTTACCCCCACCGCCCCTTGGCCAGTGTCAGATTGCACGGCAGATACAACAGGTATGCTGCCACCAATGTTGAAGACTCGCGCCAGATCTGTACTACTGGCCAGGTTAAGACCAAATCCGCGTGTGTATACCTGGCTGTTAGTTAAAAAGCTGTAGCTCACTGCTGTACTTAACCCATGACCATCGATAAATCGACGGACTGTGTCCTGAGTGCGGTTTGTCACGCCCTGGTGCTGCACCGCCGCCTGGTTTGCAGCCGACATGATATAAGGCTGCGCCGACGTGCCCTGTATTATTTGGCAATCCTGGCCCGGCAGACAGGGCGGCAAGCAATCAGGCAAACAAGGATCAGCTTCAGGCGCCTGTGCACCAAAACCAAACCATTCCAATCTTTTATTGCCAAAATCGGTTACCGCAATGCCTGGTTTTCCCTGCCCGCGCAGATCCGAAAAAATGGCGCTTTCAACGTTGACATTAATGACTGGCCCAGCCGTAGCAACCGGCGCACCCGAATATGGATGCCGTAGCATGCGCCAGCCACTATGGTAGTACACCAACTCATTGATGCCGTTACCGGTGACATCTACTGCCTGGATAAATTTGGCATTGTCTGCATTTGGTACTGAGCTTGGCAGTGTAACCAACTCAATGATCTCAGCTTTCTGATTATAAAACCGTATGTGCCATCTTCCTGCTTCAAAATACAGCAGGTCTGCCAGACCATCACCATTTAAATCGGCTAATTGCAAGTTTGCTGCCGTATTGATATCCGTTGTTACACCACCCAATGTGCCGTTCAACCTGAATCTGACACTGTTGCCAGCCAGTTGCTCAGCCAAAAAAATCCCCCAATACCTGGCAGCCCGGTATCCCCGACAGTCTTCGGTTTGCGGATTACATTTTTCACGGATCTCTGCAACAAAGTCGTTTAAACCATCGCCGTTGATATCAAAAGCAGATAATTGCTGCAACGACGTTAGCTCTGTCGAACAAATAATATTGGAACCTGTCTGACCAGAGCACTTAATAGGCCCTCCTTCCTGATTTACCAGGGATAACGGAGCATTAGCACCAAACTCTGTATGAAAAGAATTACAACCGGGCGATAAACAAAATACGTTTCTGGATTTATTAAGTTTGTAATAAGTCTTGGTAATAATATCAGCCTGGCCATTACCGGTAATGTCGTGCAATGCAATATCTTTTTCTGTGATATCGGTGGCAAAACAAGTTACTGCCCCTAAAGCACAAATAAACCATTTATTGGTGTAGTACAGCAGTGATGTCGAGCCGTCACCATAAATATTCGCCAACCGGAATTCCGGCGCCGCTGTTGATGAAAACGCACTGCTCATTGATACAGCTGCCCTGAAGCCAGCGCCGGTTCCTTGCAGATAATAAGCCTGATAAATATTGTGACTGCCTTTGGTTACATATACCCAGTCGGTCAAACCATCACCGTTAATATCTGCAGGCTGACTAAAAACAATCTCATTTGAACCCAGGGTTTGGCTTATTGCGACGTTAGTCTTGAAACCCGGGGACGATTCAGCTGCTTCATTCCATTCGAGCAGCAGGGGCTTCAAACAACTGCCGCCAACACCGCACTCGGTAATTTTCAGCATCCTGGCAACGCCTGACAACGGCGCAGTATCATGCTCCAAACGTAATTCACGTACCAGAGCATTAGTGTGGTTGGTAACCGATATGCTCTCCAGCAAAGACGACGGCATAACATTGACACCAAAAATGTGCATCTTGGGTCGATCTGTTCTGGCTGCAGTATCGTAATGGAATCTAACTTCGTTACCACTGTAGATGACTGAAGAAATGAGCTGCTCGTTGCCTTCATTAACATAGTTGTAATAAATTTTGTTGCTCTGGACACCCAGAAGATCTGTCACTTCACTTATTGCCCAACTAATAGCCGGCCCGCTGGCTGCACTAAAACGGCTGTCTTCAGCATTACCGTAGTAACTAATAGAGCCATCTGGTCTTCGCACTTCAAAGTACTCCGGCCCACCATGCAGGTTCCCCACGGCTGTTACTTTAACCTGACTATCAATTTCGGTAGCATACACAGAACCTGCTGCACCATAGCTGCCGGAAACCACCACCAGCCGCTGCCCGTCCAGACATAAACGATCACTATTTGTTAACGTTACCGCCTTAAATGCGCCATCCTGTACCGGCGTTTGCCGACAACGTTCAATGCTGGACAGCCCGCCAATACTCCAGCCAATCCCCACCGGCCCATTCCCGGCACTGGAATGGTAGTTTAACGACAGTTCCGGCGTATTACCGGCTATCCCTGTCGGTAACTGCAACGCAATGCTGTAAGTCGCCGCGCCACTTTCATCAACCCGGAACGCACCGCTGGTACCGCCAATAACAGCATTGTCGGTAACAACATTTTGAATGTGGGCTTCCGGCGCTTCATCAGGTGTTGCCGGAGGCAGTGCCGTTGTATCAATTAAATCTGTGGTTGCAGAAACTGCAGAACAATTACCCGGCACTGGGTTGCAGGCTCTTACCCGGAACTGATACTTACCAGGTGCCAAACTGGAGTAACTGTGCCCAGTGCCGTTATTACTGGTTACAAAGGCGCTCCAATCTGTAGTTGCGCTTTTATACTGTATTTGATAACCCAAGGCGCTGGTAACGTCATCCCATACCACATTGATCATAGTGCCAGAAACATTGACCAACGGCTTTGACGGTGCCGGCGGCACTATGGTAAACACTTTGGTCGTTTCACCACTATCAGCCATCCCGGCTTTAAAGGCTTTCGCACGTATAGTCGTGCTCTGGCTTAGCGGTATGGTCGCTGTATATTGCGCAGAACTTGCCGTGACGGCAGTATTATTCAGCGTATAACGTATTACCGCGCCGGCTGTTGCCGTACTCAGTGTTACGTTAACTTGCCCACTATGAGTACCGCCATTAGGCGTAGCAGCCGGTGTAGCAACCTGACTAATCGTAACCGTGTTGCTTAGAGCGGTATAAGCAGAGCAACCACTGCTGTTACAGCCGCGGACTTTGAAGGTATAAGCTCCGGGCTGACTCCAGGTGACAGAGCGCGAGAAGCCGTCAATGTTGATAATTTCACTGCCCCAAACTGCGCCATCCTTATAACCTTGTAGCCTGTAACTCACCGCACTGCTTTGCGCCGTGACCGACTGTTCGCTGTCTTTTAGCGCTGCAATCTGCGGCGGTTCCGGATTGTCCAACGGCTGACAAGGGCCATAGTCATCACAATGACAGGTGCCGGTGATCTGACACGGCTCTGGCTCTGGACCCGGTGAGGTATTGCTATACCAACTTACAGTTATACTGTTAGCGCTTGTCACTAAACCAGCGCTTGGTACTCGCGGCACAGCAGGCACCTGCGGTGGCGTCACACTGCTTGTCGCTGCAGACCAGGCTGAGCAGCCACTGGTACCACAGGCCCTTACCTGATATTGATAGCTGCTGCCCGGTGTCACTGTAAACGAATGGCTGCGCGTGCTTCCCTTATTAATTTCAGTCTGCCAGCTACCGTTCACACTCTGCAGGATACGATACGAGGTAGCATTGCTCGCTGCATTCCAGGCCGTATTTATTGTTAATGCTGATAGCGGCGCAGTTAAACCACCCGGTACCGCAGGAACTGCCGGCGGCGTAATCGACGCTGTTGCCGCTGACCAGCCGGAGCAACCACCGGCATTACAGGCTCTTACCTGATATTGATAACTGCTGCCTACCGCCACATTAAATGCATGTGTCCGGTTGATGCCTTTATTGATTTCTGTTTGCCAGTTGCCATTAACACTTTGCCGGATGCGATATGACGTAGCGCCTGTCGCCGCATTCCAGTTGGTATTTATCGTCAGGAGATTTTGTGTTGCGCTAAGCCCTGTCGGTACAGCTGGCGGCGCAACAATCGTAGTGGCCGCACTTATACCCGACCAATTAGAACAGCCACTGCTGTTGCAGGCCCGGACACGGTAAGTGTAACTCCCTACGGTTAAGCCGGTGTATGTATGGCTTGTTGCGGTACTCTTATTAATTTCGGTTTGCCAGGATCCACTTCCTAACCGTTGCTGGACGCGGTAACTCACGGAGGTACTTTGAGCAGTCAACACATCATCGTCTGCTTTAAGGGCCATCACCTCTGGTGTCGGCTCACCCAAAGGTATACAAGGTTGTCCATCCTGACAATGGCAAGTACCGGTAATCTGACATGGCAGCGGCGTTCCACCGCCGCCACTGCCGGCCCAACTGACACTGATACTATTACTACTCTGTTGGCTGGATGAAGGTGTCGGCGGTACAGTTGGCACGGGGGGCAAGCTTACTGCACGTACGGTTGAGTACGCTGAACAAGCATTGGCATTGCAAGCCCGAACCCTGTATTGGTAGCTGTTACCGCCTGTACCACTGAAAGTATGGGCTCGTGTTGTTCCCTTATTTATTTCAGCTTGCCAGCTACCGCTATTGACCCGTTGCTGAACACGATACGAGGTCACCCCACTAACTGCACCCCAACTAACGTTTATATTGGTGCCACTAATGCTGGCTGCCGGCTGCGAAGGCGTTGCCGGGCCCGGAGGAGGAGGTGGTGGTGGAGGTTCCCAACCGGGATCACACAACGGAGTGTAGTCATTTTCCGCCTTTTCTTTATCCTGTTCTGACAAAGGAATACACGGCGGATTGTACTGCACACCCGGATCAGTAGCGCTTTTTAGTGTCGAAGCAAAAGCAGGTATATGAGACGAGAGCAGGTAAACAATAAACAGTACTACCTTAACCAAACGAAAATCATCCATGACAACATACCGAACATAAATTAACATTTGAATGAAAATTAAACAAAATAAAAAAATAAATCAACTTAAATAACATTGAAAAAACAATAAAAATACAACATAAGCGATAGAGCTGCCGAATTCACTACTTCAGGTTAATTACCGCCTGAAGACACCCTCAGGATAATTAACAAATAAAATTGCTGATTTTTAAACATCTCATCTCAGGTTGGGTTAGGCCGAAGCTGTTAAGTTATGTTAAAATTGCTGCCGTATTAAGCAGATAACATGGTTAAGAGACAGCAAGATGGTAAGACGTACTAAAGCCGAAGCCGAAAGCACCCGCGCAGCTATTTTAGATGCGGCAGAGGTGTTGTTTTTTCAGCACGGTGTATCCCGTACTACGTTGGAAAAAATTGCTGTGGCTGCCAATGTTACCCGCGGTGCCATTTACTGGCATTTTCAAAATAAAGCGGATTTATTCAATGCCATGCTGGAGCGGGTGCGCTTGCCGTTTCAAACCATGCTGGCCGAAATAGATAACAATGTCACCGCAGAGCCGTTTGCACAGTTGCAGCAATTATTTACCAATGGCCTGCAACTGATTGCCGCCAGCGAACAAAAACAGCGCGTGCTTACTATAGTGTTTCACCGCTGTGAATATATCGACGAGCTAAACCCCGCCGTAACCAAACAAGATGAATTAGACGAACAAACGGTCGCGGTTATGCAACGCGCCTTTGAACGTGCCGCCGCGGCCGGTACTTTGCGTGACGGTGTGTCGCCCAGGTTAGCGGCCAACGCTATGCATATGTACGTTGGCGGTATTATCAGCACTTTCTTATTACGGCCACAACAGTGTGATTTGCAACAACACGCGGCAGCACTGATTGATACCATGCTGCAGGGTCTGAAGCGGATTTGAAACAGACCGGCAAAAAAGTAATTTCCACGCCATTTACTTGACATTATTTAATTGCTAGCATTCCGGCAGCTTTAATAAGCTACATAACAATAAAATGGACGCCCTTTGCCAATGATGGCGAATGCACTTTGTTTCGGCTCCGCAGTTAATAACCAATATCAGGATTTCAAATGATGCGAACCGTTTTTCTAGCCGGTGCGTTGCTCGCACTGTTGCCAGCGCAGGCAGCGACAACGTTGGCCCCGCAGTTTATTGCTAACCATACCGCACAAAGCCAAGACTATCTGGGTGAGTCTATTACCTTAACGCTGGACAGCGAACTGACGGAAGGCATTCTTGGCTACGCCAATATTGTGGCTCAGGGCAACAAAGTAACGGCTATCGCCAGCCAACAAGGTATAGCCATCTATAGTGTAGAAAACAATAAATACCAGTTATTACACGAAGTAAGGCTCGCGGAGCTTGGCCTTAATTATAATGACCACATTGAATCTCTCATCATATCAGAGGCTGATTTATGGCTGATTTACGTGGTAAATGGCAAAGCCATTACCTTAACTTTGGATCAGCAGTATAAGCCACAGCTTAATTCGCGCAGTGAGTTTGAAATTGGTTACGTCAATAATATACAAATCAGTAATGGCGTTTTAGCGCTTAATTACGGCCACCAGATAAACACCTTTGCCATAGACAATAGCACTGGCGTGATAACGACGCTGGATACATTAAATTTGTCAGATTATGCCTCACACATGGGCCTGGCAAACGGCGTATTAACCTTTACGCAGTATGATTCAGACACCTCACAGCATAACCTGCAGTTGTACCGCTTAGACAATAGCGGGCAATGGCAACAAAGTGCCAGTCACACCCTGCCGCAAGGGCCTCATGGCGGCTATAGCCCGAATTATGCCATTATCAGCCCCAGCGGACAGAACATCATTTACGGTAACAGTGAATTAAGCATTGCCTTATCATATGCCGCGGAGACCAATCAGCTTAGCGAAACATTTTCCGGCGATTTCCTTACCGGATATTATTATGATATCCGCTTCCTGGACGAGGTGAATATTTTACTGTCCACAGGCGACCAACTCGCTGTTTTTGATAGCCAAACCTTACAAACCAAAAGCAGCTATAACCTGGATCAGTTTAACAATAGCTTTAATAACGTAGCCGTTCACAACGGAAGTATTGTACTGTTAAATGAATCGGGCCTTACACAACTATCACCTGATACGCTGCAGGTTAGCGCGGCCATAACCGCCAGCCAACAAGGCCGGATGCTGAACTTTGTCAACTATGATGATTTAACTGCACTGAACAACGACTTCATGCTGAAAATTACCGGCAATCAGGTTCAACTGTTTCAGCCAGATACAACCGGAATACCCAAGCTGACGCAAAGTGGTTCAACACTAAAAATGCTGGGATTTGATCGGTATTATTCGCGCTATAGCAGCCACCATTTTGGCGATAATGTCTATGTCATCTTAGGTAACAACAGCTATTCGGTGCTGAAACTTAATACCGAAACAGCACAGCTGCAGTTACTGAACAGCGGAACTTTACGCGGCAGAAATGCCAGCCTGCTTTACAGCTATCGCGATAATGTAACGCATAGCGGCAACTATCTGCTGCACGCCCACTACGACACCTTAACCTTGCTACAGCTAACGTCAAATCACCAAATACAATTTGTTGACGCCGCGGTAAATGGCGCCTCGGGTATAAACGGCATTACCAATATACAGCTGTTGTTTAGTGTTGATAATCATATTTACGCTGCAGATGCGCAAAACCAACAAATTGCTCACTTCACTATCGACAACAACCGTTTACAGCAGAAAAATCTTTACTCTGACCTGTACTTGCCTTACCTGTCCGGCAAGATAGTGCACGGTAATGTTGTCACCTTACTTGGCTACCCCGATATACATAGCTTTAGCGTTGCCGCAGACGGCACACTGTCGCTGAATGCAAACCAGAATCTGCCGGAAGCCATTACACAATGGACAACGATAGGTCAGCGTTTTATGGCGCTGAAGTTATATACCACCATACAGATTATGGAGCTGGATCACACCTCCGGAGTTTGGCATACCGCCTTGGTGCTGAATAGCCAGCAGCTATGTGAGGAGTATAATTTATCGCAATCCTCGCTATTGCCACTGGCTAACAATCTGAGCATCTATGACGCCAGGCAAAAGCGCCTGATACGGTTAGCACACAATAGTTCGCCTTATGTGCCCAACCAGGCTGCGCTTAGCTTGTCATTTAATCAGGGGCAGCCAACCCAATTGGCGGTATCCAGCCTGTTTGCTGACGAAGAAGACGCAACCTTAACCTTTAGCCTTAGCAACGCTGCCGACAGCTTTAGTTTAACTGACGATAACCTGCTGCATTTTAATGGTCAGGCCGCCAGCAGCGGCAGCATGAATATCACGGCAGAAGATGAGCAAGGCCTGGCAGTGGCAGCACAAGTTAACTATCAGGTTAATTTAGCCCCTGTTGCCAAAGCCACACTACCGGTATTCAGCACCACAGCAGGCGACGCTATCCAGTTCGAACTGGCACAGCATTTTACCGACCCTGAAGGCCAGGCATTGCAGTTTGCCCTTGCCTCAGCCCAAGCCGGGTTAACCTTGTCCAGCACCGGCTTGCTAACCGGCACCCTGAACAGCGCCGGCGAACTTAGCTTAAGCGTCAACATCAGCGACTCTACCGGAGCAGTTAGTAACCACACTGTACAAATCTCAGTAGCCGCTAAGCCTGCGGAAAGCTCAGGAGGCGGCAGCTTACATTGGTTGTTATTAAGCTTACTGGCGTGCACTGCGCTTTGCAGAGTAACCAGCCGGCGCTAAGCCTGCGGGTATAAAAAAACCGGCAAGTCAGCGTGGGACTGAAATGCCGGTAAGGTACAAACTGTCGGGCAGCTTAGCTGCCCTTATTTATTCAATAGCCTGTTATTGCTCTGCCTGCGGTTTCGCTGCCGTCTTTGTGCCAAAAAAGCGCATTATCACCAGATAAAACACCGGCACTAAAAACACCGCTAATACCGTGGCCGAGATCATGCCGCCCAGTACCCCGGTACCAATAGCATTGCGGCTGGCCGAGCCGGCACCGCTGCTGATCACCAGCGGCAACACGCCAAGTGAAAACGCCATAGACGTCATAATAATCGGCCGCAAGCGCAGGCGTACTGCTTCGAGTACCGCTGCGGTCAGCTCTTTACCCTGCTGTTGCAGCTCGCGGGCAAACTCGACTATTAAGATGGCGTTTTTCGACGCTAAGCCCATAGTGGTTAACAGCCCCACCTGGAAGTAGACATCGTTACCCAAACCGCGCATATAGGCAGCAATTAAGGCACCGATAATGCCCAGCGGTACTACCAGGATTACCGCAAACGGCACGCTCCAGCTTTCATACAACGCCGCCAGACATAAAAACACCACTAAGATTGACAGCGCATATAACGCCGGCGCCTGAGAGCCGGACAGCTTTTCCTGATAAGAGGTAGCCGTCCACTCAAAACCGATACCTGTGGGCAACTGGCTGATTAATTGCTCCATCGTCGCCATAGCATCGCCTGAACTGGTGCCCGGCGCCGGTTCGCCCTGAATCTCCATCGCCGACACGCCGTTATAGCGCTCCAGCCGCTGCGGGCCATATACCCAGTCGCTGCTGGCAAAAGAGGCAAAACTGACCATCTCACCGCTGCTGTTGCGCACATGCCAGCGGTTGATATCTTCCGGTGTCATCCGAAATTCCGGCTCGGCCTGTACATACACCTTTTTCACGCGGCCGCGATCGACAAAGTCGTTAACGTAAGTAGAACCCCAACCAATAGACAAGGTTTGGTTGATATCACTCAGCGATACCCCCAGCGCCTGCGCTTTGAGTTGATCCACGGCGATTTTCAGTTGCGGCGCATCTTCCATGCCGTTCGGGCGCACGCCCACCAGGTTGGCTTGCTGCGCCGCCATACCCAGCAACTGGTTGCGGGCATTCAGCAGCGCTTCGTGGCCTACACCGCCGCGGTCTTGCAAGAACAACGAGAAGCCGGTCGCCCGGCCCAGCTCAGCTATCGGCGGCAGGTTAAAGGCAAATATCTGCGCTTCTTTTACCGTAGCGAAAAAGCCCCAGGCGCGGCCAATAACGGCCTGCACGCTGTCGGCATCACCGCGCTCATCCCAGTTAGCTAAGCGCACAAAGGCCAGGCCCATATTCTGGCCACGGCCGGCAAAGCTGAAACCGGATACGGTAAACACCGACTGCACCGCGTCTTCGCTGAGATAGTGGGCCGACACTTTATCTAATACCGCTTCAGTACGCTGCTGGCTGGCACCGGTAGGCAACTGCACCATGGATAAAAACACACCCTGATCTTCTTCCGGTAAAAACGAAGTAGGCAAGCGCATAAACATCACCGCCATTACCAGCACTATGGCGCCATACACCAGCATGGAACGCTTTGGCCTGGCCAGCATACCGGCCACACCGCGCTGATAATTGCGGTTGGTGCTGTCAAAGCCACGGTTAAACCAGCCGAAAAAGCCGCCCTTAGCATGGTGGTCGCCGTTAATCGGTTTGAGCATAGTGGCACACAGCGCCGGGGTAAAAATAAGCGCTACCAGCACCGACAACGCCATGGCGGTAACGATAGTAATAGAAAATTGCTGGTAAATGGCACCGGTGGCGCCACCAAAGAACGCCATCGGCACAAATACCGCCGACAGCACCAAACCTATGCCCACCAAAGCGCCGGTGATCTGGCCCATCGATTTACGCGTGGCTTCTACCGCGCCCAAGCCTTCTTCCGACATAACCCGTTCCACGTTTTCTACTACCACTATGGCATCGTCTACCAGCAAGCCGATAGCCAGCACCATACCAAACATGGTTAGCGTATTAATGGTAAAGCCAAACAACGACATTATGCCAAAGGTGCCCAGCAACACTACCGGCACCGCCAGCGTAGGAATAAGCGTAGCGCGGAAGTTCTGTAAAAACAGATACATCACCAGAAACACCAGAATAATGGCTTCTATCAGGGTTTGTACTACCGAGCTTATCGACACCTCAACAAAGGGCGTAGTGTCATACGGAATAACCGTGGTTAAACCTTCAGGGAAATAGGGTTTAAGCTCTTCCAGCTTGGCTTTTACCGCTGCGGCGGTATCCAGCGCATTAGCGCCGGTGGCCAGCTCTATTGCCAAACCGGTGGCCATCTTGCCGTTGTAGCGCGCTATTACCGAGTAGTCTTCACCACCCAGCTCTATCCGCGCCACGTCGCTGAGCTTTACCATAGAGCCGTCGGCATTTACTTTGAGTAAAATTTGGCCAAATTCTTCTGCCGACGTCAGCCGGGTTTGCGCCAAAATAGCGGCATTAAACTGCTGGCCGGGTAAGGCCGGTGCCCCGCCCAACTGGCCGGCGGTAACCTGATTATTCTGCACCTGAATGGCCGACGTTACATCCGCAGGGGTCAGTTGATACTGGTTCAGCTTGTCGGCATCCAGCCACACCCGCATCGCATACTGGCTGCCAAACACCTGCACATTACCCACACCTGTGGTGCGGCTTAGCGGGTCTTTTACGTTGGCTACAACAAAGTCGGCAATGTCATCACGTTCCAGGCTGCCGTCTTCGGAGATAAAGCCCACCACCATCAGGAAGCCACCGCTGGATTTGGCTACCCGCACGCCGTTTTGCTGTACTTCCTGCGGCAACAGCGGCAACGCCTGCTGCAGTTTGTTTTGCACCTGTACCTGAGCAATATCGGCATCGGTACCGGTTTCAAAGGTCAGGGTCAGGCTAACATTACCGGACGAATCCGAGTTGGCCGACATATACATCAGGTTATCCAGGCCATTCATCGCCTGCTCTATTACCTGGGTTACCGCATCTTCCGCGGTTTGCGCCGAGGCACCACGGTAAGAGGCACTGATACTGATCGCCGGTGGCGCAATACGCGGGTATTGCTCTATCGGCAGTTGTTTAATCGATAATAACCCGGCCAGCATAATCACTATTGCGATTACCCAGGCAAAAATGGGCCTGTTTATAAAGAAATTCGCCATCTGCTACCCCTGTTATTCTGTCGCAGTCTGGCTGCCGGCTGCCTGTGCGTTTACTACCCGCACTGCAGCTCCCGGCCGTACTTTTTGCAAACCTGCCACTATCACTTTGTCACCGGCTTGCAGCCCCGACAATACCTGCCAGCTTTGCTCTACCGAGCGGCCGGTTTCAATAATCCGCGCTTCAACCTTGTTGTCGCTGTTCACCAGCATTACCGATGCCTGGCCCTTTGGCGTGCGGCTTACCGCCGCCTGCGGCACTAACAGGGCATTGTCATCAGTGCCATGGTGCAAGCGCGCCCGGACAAACATGCCCGGCAGTAAGTCGCCGCTTTCATTCGGAAATACTGCCCGCAGCGTTACCATACCGGTGCCCGGGTCTACATGTACTTCAGAAAACTGCAGGCTGCCCCGGTGGCTATATTCGCTGCCATCATCCAGCAGTAAGTCCACGCTTACCTCGCCGCTGGTATCGCCGCGCATTTGTTTTTTCAGCTTTAACAACTCAGAGCTGGACTGGGTTAAATCAACATAAATCGGGTCTAACTGGCGAATAGTCGCCATTACCTGGGTTTGGTTGGCGGTTAACAGCGCGCCCTCGGTTACCAGCGAGCGGCCAATCTGGCCGGCAATCGGCGCGGTAATGTCGGTGTAATCCAGGTTTATTTGCGCGCTTTGCACGGCTGCTGCGCTGCTGGCTACTGCAGCATCGGCCTGCATCAAGGTAGCTTGGGCATCATCAAAATCCTGTTGGCTTACAGCCTTGCTGCCTAGCAAGCCTTTAAAACGGTCGGCTTTTAATTTAGCGTTATGCGCCAGCGCCTTGCTGCTGGCCAGGTTGGCTTTGGCATTGGCCAGCGCCGCCTGATAAGGCGCAGCATCAATTTTGTATAACACCTGGCCGGCTTCTACCAGCTGGCCTTCGGTAAATAAGCGCTGCTTTAAAATGCCGTTTACCTGCGGGCGAATTTCCGCCTGGCGGTAATCTGTGGTACGGCCGGGTAATTCAGTGGTTAACGCCAACGCCGTGGTGCTCACTGTTACTACTTCTACTTCTGTCGCAGCGGCCGCTCCTTGCGCAGCGCCCTGTTGTGGCTCACTGCAGGCCACCAGTACCAATGCCGCCAGCGCAACAGTTAACAGTTTTACATTTACACGCATACAAACTCCTGTGAGACACTGCCCGAACAAGCCGTGCACAGCTTAGGCAGAATAAGAACGGCAATATACATACAAGCTTGTATGTATTCAATAAGGCAGCGGCGTTGCCGCGACCAATGGCAGAAAAAAGCTGACCAACAACCGTCAGTGCAGTATAGACTGTCAGAATCCGGATACCGTTTTTACAACCACAGGTGATATATGAGTATTGAACTGCGTAAAAGTGACAGCGGCATTTACCGCCAAACCATTCGAATCAACCAACACACAGTGTTTGCCGATGTCGCCAAAGATTTAGGCGGCGATAACAGCGCACCCGACCCGCACGACTACTACGACGCCGCCCTGGCCGCCTGCAAAGCCATTACGGTAATGATGTACGCCAAACGCAAACAACTGCCGCTGGATTATATCGATGTAGTAATAGAGCGCGACAACAGCCGCGAAGCGCAGGGGGTATATGTGTTAAACGTGCAGTTAAGCCTGCTGGGTACTTTAACCGACGAGCAAAAAAGCCAGCTGACAACCATCGCCGGCAAATGTCCGATCCATAAGCTGATGACAGAAGTCAGTACAGAAATTAATACCAGCTATAGCTGATCACGTACTGAGTACTGAAAGGTTTACCGGCTGTACAGCAGAGTAATAATTACCACTCTGCTACCTGCAGCCGTTGTTTTACGCCAATCACCTGAAATTGCAGTGCATTAAAGACTTCATCAAAATCACAGCAGCCGCCGGAGATATTCGGTAGAGATAAGCCGGCTTCAATAAAAAACCGTTGTTGCTCGGCTTCACTTTGCCAGGCCTGCTGCCACCAGTTTTTAATATGCCAACTGGCAGCCTTTAGCCGCGCCTGGCTGGGCAGGCGATCACGCTTAACACGGTTTTCGCCACGGCTGGCCGGCAGCAGGTTCCATAAATCGTTATTCGGCCAGTAGCTAAACGGCACGCAGTGATCAATATCGTAGCTGTACAACGGCTCGCCACTCCACACGCTGCGTACATCCATGCCCTGCCGGCGTAATGTTTCTACTTTTTTCCGCACCATAGCAGTGTCGTGTTGCCGGTCCAACCAGCGCAGCTGGTTGTGGTAACTATCAAGTGATATGTTTTGTTGTTGGTTCAACTCATACTTTTGCATCTCGGCAATCCACTGCTGCACCAGCAAAGGCTCGATCCAGCAGCCGTATTGACGAAAACAATTCCACATATCTTCGCGCAGCACAAAGCTGCCGTAACTATCGAGAAAGCTTTTATCCAGCAACACTGCGCTTTGCCGTTTGGTTTTACTGCGCTGCATATCAAACAGGCGGTTGTCTTTATTACCCTGCCAGATATAAGTCACCGGCCCGGCTTTAATCGTTGCAAGGGTATCGCTGAATAGCTGCTGCAAAGCCGCGGCGTCCTGGCCGGTGTAAAAGTTACCTATGGCAAAATCGTCTGCCGTAAGATGCTGCAACAATCTCCAGCCGTTATCAGTGACAAAACCCAGGCCTTTGGCCGGGTCAGAGCTCTGCTGAATATTGTTATCTACCAAGCGTTTAAACAGCCGGATCCAATACAGCGCTACTAAGCCCAGCGAAATAGCGACAGTACCGGCTTGCTTATCCAGCACAGCGCCCGGGTGAGCATCGGCAATACGCACCAAAGTGCGCAGCAACGCCAGTTTGTAGGTAGAAGATTTATTGTCGTTAACGACGATATGCCGCACTTTACTCAGGCTGCCGCTGCCATCATCCGGCAGTTCCAGCACCAGGGTTTGCCACTCTACCCCCGCCCGGCCACCGGCATCTGCGGTTACCTCGCTGACAAAGCGCAGCAACAAACCAAACTGCCGCGCCAGCGCAGCTATTTCATCAACACTTACCGGGTAAGCTGTGCGCTCATCGTTAAAATCGCCAAAGCGCAGGCTTAAAACAAAGCGGCCACCGGGCGCCAACAGGTTGGTAATTTTACGAAACGCCCGCTCGCGCTCAGACGGCAGAATATGCATCCACACCGCACTGAGTAAAATGGTATTAAATTGCAGGTTTAACTGATAACAGGCTTTCAGCTCCGGCAAGCTGTCTTGCAGCCATTGTACTTTTTCAGCCGTTTTTAACTGACCGAGTCGCAGTAAATCTGCAGCCGGTTCCACAGCAATAACCTGGCAGCCCTGCTGTGCCAGCCACAACGAATCACGGCCACTGCCCGCGCCGATATCCAGCACCAACTGCTGTTGCTTTGCACTCTGCGGCCAAAACTGCTGCCAGCAGGCATGCACCTGCTCAAAGCTAATCGCATCGTACTGGGCAGCAAATAACTCTGCGCCCTGGTGGTAAATATCAACGGTTTTGCTCATTCAGTTGGTAAAAGCCTTTCAAACGGTTGCGAGTGTTGTAGCAATATTCCAGACGCGAGGCAATGGATATAGCTCAACATATGCCGCGCACTGTGCTACCGGGAGCGCAATATTCTTAATACCAGCCCGCAGCCAACGAAAGCCTTGCACAGAATAACTATTTGTTGCCTTTAGCGTCGCCAATCTGGCAGCTAAGTGCCAATAGCTGACATTCTTTTGGCTATCACACTCGAGACTCTATAACTGTACTTATATCCAATTCGTTGCTACAGCCACACGATCTTTGTTAGACGGGTTAACCCGTATTTGTCGCCTGCATAAGTACCCGCTGTACCTATAAGTTGTTGTAACTTTTAAAGAGGTGGTGTAATGTTTTGTACATTAAATTTACAAATACGGGGCACCCCGTGTTTAATTACGGGGCGACCCGTCGAATAAGCGTTATATACAAGGAATAGGCATTTGAGTAGTCCGACGCTATATATATTTTCCGGTTTACCTGCGGTTGGAAAATCTACACTTGCTCAACTGCTTTCCAAACATCTACGCATCTTATATGTCCGTATTGACACGGTCGAACAAGGATTGCGGGATTTATGTGATCTGGATGTAGAAGGTGAAGGTTATCAACTCAGTTATCGGATCATTCAGGATAATTTATCGCTGGGTCTTAGTGCGATTTCCGATTCTTGTAACACTGAGGAGTTTGTTCGTCGGGAGTGGGAGGCTGTTGCCACGAATGTAGGTGCGAAATTTGTAAACATTGAAGTCGTTTGTACCGATCCAAAAGAGCATGAGCTACGAGCCATTAAACGAAAAAGCACTGTAGCAAATCTCAAGCCTCCTACCTGGGATAAGATTAAAAATCGAGTTTACGAATCTTGGGACTCAGAAGTTATAACGATTGACACAGCGGGTTCGAGTGTTGACGATTCATTAAAGAAACTTTTGGCAAAGTTGTGTGTGTGACGATTGTATATAACAAGTTACTGCACCGGAAAAATTACTCGCTGGCGCTCCCAATTTTCCGGTGAGCAAAGCGTTATGCGAAAAAAAGGGCAATTTAATGCCCCGACTTGTAGTTGGTAAATGCGTTAGTTTTTACAGCCATTTTTATCACATGTGATCTTTTCATGTGAATTGACCCAATGATCTGAATTTTTCTTCGTATCTGTTCCACATCCAGTAGTTCCGCCTTTAGAGCCACTGTGAACAACACCTGTTGGGGTATGTTTTACTGACATATTATTACTATCCTTAGTTATTTGATTTTATTAGCCAAATGGCCAAGTTAAGGATTAGTATTTCAACTTTGTTATGTCAAGGTTCGTATATTTATAGTTGTCAGGTAACATTGGAAAATTCGCATAACAAGGAGTTCAAATGGAAATAAAACGAGATACTAAAGGACAGCCATACATAGAGTGGGCGCAATGTTCAAACGGATTCAAAAGAGCATGGATACAGCGTAAGCCAGGTACAGACCGTGATTGGGCAAAAGCAAAAGATGGTAGGTATCTTAATGTAGTGAGAATTGAAGCGCTAGGTGAAGGACCTGCAGGTAATGCTACAGACTTCCCAATCTTCTCTGACCTATCAGATGAGCAAATATTGGTTGCGTTTGTAACTTCTGTATCAGCGATAACAGGCACTCCTCTTGAGTCCAAGTAGTGAAATCCTACATAACAAGGCAAAGCAGCAGAGCACAAGCAAAATTCGCTTGTGCTGGGCCTCACTAATGCTCGACCGCTGTTTGCGACGTTAATGTCCGCAATTCGCTCATAGCGGTCAATTGAGGTAGCTGAATAATTTGAAAACTAAGGAGCCAGTGAAAGTAAAGTATCTGTAGTTTTACAATTAAAAGCCCACACCAATACCACTGCAACTTTAAGCAACACAGGTATACTAGCCTATTTCGCTTATTCCCTCAGACTTATGAAGGCCCGATGACTGCCGATACCCACTACCACCTGCTTGTACCTACCCGTAGCAACCACTTTAACACCTGCTTTTATTGCGGCTGCATTGCCGCTACACATGACTATGCGCCGCCGTTGCAGTATCTGGAGTTTTACCTGGCCACGCGCGAGGCCAGTGAGTTTTTAAAAATTCCGGTTTGTAATGAATGCCATGAGCTGGTTAAACCCTGTAAAGCCGGCACGCTGGATGAGCGGCACAAATTTGCCAAAACCAAACTGGCTAAAAAGTATGCCAAGGCGTTGAGCATTTACGACATGTGGACGGTGGATGAGTTAGCAGCGTTAGATTTTAGCCTGCGCCACAGTATTGAAGCCGGCTTAAAATTGGGCGCGGAAACTACAGAGCGGCTTAACTTTTTTGGCTTTGACTATGAAGCCGGTGGTGTTAGCCAGCAGGTGCAAGATAGCGCCCCGTTGCACTTTGAGGTGTTTGGCGAGAGCTTTGATACGTTTCGCGAAGCGCTGGATTTTGCCAGTAAAGCCTACCGGATACCGAAAAATGCCTTAAAAGAAGCCTTTGCTGATAACGGCAACAGCTTTGAACTGGCGATCCAGGCCATTCACCAACAAGTGGCAGAAAAAGAATTTAACCAGCAGCTAAAACAGCAATGCGCCGCCTTTGCCAAGCAGCATAAACAAGCAGTTATTTTTGTGCATAAACAGGTAGAGCGTTACCTGAGTGAAAACGCCGATATGACCATAACCGAAGCGCTGCAGCATTTCTATGACACCAGAGTAAAACCGGCAGCAGCCAGGCGTTAAATTTAATTTAAGCCATAGTTGTGCCTGGTTAGTCTGAGACTGATGAGCAAACTTGACAAAGTTTGCCATAACAGCACAATTAGCTTAATTGCAGTAACAGAGACAAGCCAATGGCAACCATGAACGTATCGCTACCCGATGGCATGAAGCATTGGGTAGAACAACAAGCTGAAACCGGACGCTACAGCAATGCCAGTGATTATGTACGTGACCTTATTCGGCGTGATCAGGAACGGGCAGCCAAAGTTGCCCACCTGCAGCAGTTAGTTGATGAAGGCATTAACAGTGGCCGGGGGCAGCGCACTATGGCGCAGCTGGAAGCAGCTGCCAAGGCGAAACTGGCGCAATAACGCATGGCTTATATTCTTAGCAACAAAGCTGAAGAAGATATAATTGCTATTTTTGTTGCCGGTGCAGAACAGTTTGGCCTGATACAGGCGCAGCGTTACCACCAGCAATTAAGCACTACTTTTGAGTTTTTGTCTGACAACCCGCAAGCCGCGCCTGTGCGTGAAGAACTTATCCCACCTGTGCGGCTGCATCCTGTCGGTTCACACCTGGTTATTTACCAACTTGAAGCTGACAACAGTATTTTTATTATTCGCGTGAGGCACGCGCATGAAGATTGGTTAAATGATACCTAACAACTAGCCACGCTTCTTTCCATATAGCGTCTAACATATCAGACAAAAAACTGCGTTATATAGCAACATTGCGCCTTATGTTAGACAGCGCACTGAGCTGGATAGCTTGCTTAAGCACCCTGCTGAAGTTTAACCATAAACTGCCGGGCGCCCAGGTCAAGCGCCAGGGCGCGCAGTTCGCTTTGCTGAGTTACCGGCGCATAGGCAAAGCAGGTTACCTGCAAGCCCGCCTCAGCGGCAGTATGAATAAACTGGCAGACGTCACTAAAACCATATTGTGTTGGCTTTACCGCTTGCTGATAGGCCGGCGGATTAGTGGCCGGCAGGTAAATTTCTAACTTTTCTACTTCCAGCTCAAGCAGCTGTTGGCACAATGCCGGCGCGTCGTTTGGTGCCACCAGGCCATAGCTGACTAAGGTTACCGGCACACCATGGCGTTTGGCTTTAAAGGCCGGTAAAAACTCAGCCAGCAGATCCATATGTAACAGCGGATCGCCAATGCCGGCAATGGCCAGACCCTGCAGCTCAAATTCGGTAGAGGCCTGCTGCTCGTAACCGGCCTGATACGCCTGCTCTGCCGCGTCCAGCAATTGCTGCGCCGTGGGCGCCGCTGCCAGTTGTGCCAGCAGCGGTGCGTTACCCGCCAGTTGCAGCAACGATTGCGCGGCCGGTAAACGGCTGCCGCATTGCAGGGTTAAGCGTTGCTGCTCAAAATAATGGTAAGGCGATAATGACATTGCGGTGCTCCATTTCAGGCTGAGCTGAAAGTAACACAAGCCGGTTTGGCTGTCTTGTTGCAGACACTATTAGCCTATTGCGCGATAGCTTGACGCAGCGCAGGTTTTGCCACGATAAAACTGTCGCTATACCCGCGCGGCCGGACTACCATAAATAAGATTACGCTAATTTATGAGGTGGGTTATGCAAGCTAACGTAGGTGGAATAGATAAAGGCATACGTATTGTTGCCGGTATGACATTAATGACGCTGGCCGCAACCGGCACCATAGGCCTGTGGGGCTGGCTGGGTATAGTGCCGCTGCTGACCGGGTTATTTAACTTTTGCCCGCTGTACAGCCTGCTGGGGATTAAAACCTGTAAGGTGTAAATACAAAAACCGCCGAATTGGCGGTTGCACCCGCGAGGATTGATTCGGTGCTTCCTGCACCTCATCCTGCGGGCGTCGCTGGCACGACGTCAAAATCGGCTGTCCTGCCGATTTTTCGAACCCAGGTTCTCATCCACAGGTACACAAAACAAAAAACCGCCTGATTGGCGGTTGTTTGTTTTGGTGCACCCGATAGGATTACCCGGGCTATCCTGCCCTCGCCCTGCGGGCCAGCGGAGCTGTTCCAAATCGTTCCCGACTTAATTACTCGTATCATCCTGATACTCGCCCCGATGGGGCCAGCTAAAGCTGTTCCAATGTGCTCCGGGCACATTGGTGGTCGAACCTAACGGTTCGCCTCCTATAGGGGCTATAAACGCAAAAACCGCCGAATTGGCGGTTTTGACGTTTATGGTGCACCCGATAGGATTCGAACCTATGACCTCTGCCTCCGGAGGGCAGCGCTCTATCCAGCTGAGCTACGGGTGCACAATCTGCAATACTGCAGAAGCTGCGCATTATAGACAGCCTTGCTCTGTGTGTCTATCGCCTTACTGCCTGATTTTTCAGCACTCAGTTTCACTGCCCGTATTTACATTGTTGCGGCGTTAGCGCTAGAGTGAGGGCTGGCTAATTTTCCGGCATTCCTTCGCTACGATGAATACAAAATTTTTGCTGTCTTTTGGGCACTGGCTAATACTGCTAACCTTGCTGCTATTGGCGATGTTTGCCACTGAAACCATAGTGCAGCACGAGCAGCAGCATGCGCGCAGCCAGCAGTTGCGCCATGAAATAGCCAGCGCCGGCCAGCTGCGGGCTTTGTTGGAGTCGGAGCTGAATATTCCGCTGTACCTTACCATTGGCCTTACTGCTTACGTGCAGGCGAACGATGGCGAGATTTCGCCGGCAGAGATCCATTTGCTGCTGCCGGAGCTGGTGCATCAGGCGCGGCATATCCGCAATATTGGCGTGGCGCCAGGCAATACCCTGCGTTATGTCTATCCGCTAAGTGGTAATGAGCAAGCCATTGGCCTGTATTACCCCGACTTGCAAGAACAATGGCCCGACATTGCCGCCATTATTGCCCAGCGCGAAGCGCGGCTGGTCGGCCCTATTGAACTGGTGCAGGGCGGCACGGCCTTTATTTACCGCCTGCCGGTGTACCTTAATGCCGACAGTTACTGGGGCATTATCAGTACCGTAGTCAATATCGACTCGGTTTGGCGCCTGCTGGAGAAACAAACCACCGAACAGGAAGTGCAGGTAGCCATTCGCAGCTTGTCGGCGCAAGGCCGTGCCAGCAGCGCTTTTTATGGTGATGACCGGCTGTTTTATGACGACAGCCTGCTGCTGGGCATCAGTTTGCGCGGCGCACTGTGGCAAATGGCGGTGCGCTCTTTGGCGCCACTGCCGGATCGCGCGCAGCAAATCCGCTTTGCCGCCTATGGTATAACCGCCCTGTTGTTGGGCTTGCTGGGCTGGCTGCTACTGTCACGCCAGCGTTTGCGCGACAGTGTGGCAGAGCAACAACGCAGTAAATTATATTTGCGCAGCATGATGGATAACGTGGCTGATGCCATTATTACCACCGACCCGGACGGCATTATTGAGCAGGTAAACCTGTCGTGCTACCCGATGTTTGGCTATGCCACCTCTACCCTGCCAGGGTTGCATTGGTCGGCGTTATTGGCCGACCCGCAGCGGTTGGACGAAGTATACAGCGCCACCTCTAATGGTAACGCCGAATACGAAACTGCCGGCCGGCGGCGTGATAACAGTACCTTTCCGATGGCGGTACACCGCAGTCATATCCGCTTGCAACAGCAATCGCGCCAGCTACTGGTATTAAGCGACTTATCCGAACGGCGGCAAACCGAGCAGTTAAAACAACAGTTTATCTCTACCGTAAGCCATGAACTGCGCACGCCGCTTACCTCGGTTTCAGCTGCGTTGGGCCTGGCGGTGGCCGGTGCTTTAGGTGAGTTGACCGCGTCGCAACAACGCATGTTGCAACTGGCGCATACCAATTGTCAGCGCCTGAGTGCGCTGGTGAGTGACTTACTGGATATCGAGAAAATTACCAGCGGCAATATGACACTGGAACTAAGCGCAGTAGCGCTGCGGCCGCTGGTGCAGCAATGTATTGACGAAATGCTGCTGCTTAACAACAACCGTGTGATCACCCTGCAGTGTGATGCCAACCTGACAAAAGTAAATGTTGAGGCTGAACCAAACCGGCTTAGCCAGGTAATAATGCACCTGTTGTCTAACGCAGTGAAGTTTTCATCGCCCGGCCAACCGATACTGGTTAACATTAACATGGCAGGCGACCGCGTACGGGTAACCGTGCAGGACAGCGGCCAGGGTGTGGCCGCACAATTTGTGCCGGGTTTATTCAGCCGCTTTAGCCGGGCCGACAACAGCGACAGCCGCGAACATGGCGGTACCGGGCTGGGGCTGGCGATCAGCCGTAGCCTGATCATACAAATGCACGGTAGCATGGGCTATAAACCGGCACCGCAACACGGCAGCTGTTTTTACTTTGAACTGCCGTTTATCGCCACACTGCAACCACAAACGTTGCCCTAAGCCGGTTTTTATCTTAATTTGTTGGCATCTGGCTGCAAACGCGGGGCTTTGCCAGGTTTTTTTGGCATACTCCGGTAGCCATGCGCTTGCGCGCAACTATTACAATAAGCTTTAACATCATCTTCCAGGGAGATATCCATGCGTAAAACACTGATTGCCACCACCGTTGGTGCTGTACTGGCGCTTAGCGCCTGTTCTGATAATACGGCGCCGGCTCAAACCAATACTCAACCAGGCTCTGCCGCGGTAACCGAAGTGACTTCTACTAACCCATTATTCGTAAAAAGCATGCTGCAATATGAAGCGCCCAATTTCACGGAAATAAAAGACGAGCATTTCCTGCCGGCCTTTGAAGAAGGCATGAAGCAGCATATGGTTGAAGTACTGGCCATTGCCAATAACCCGGAGCCGGCCAACTTTGACAACACCCTGGTAGCGCTGGAAAAAAGCGGCGAGCTGCTAACCCGTGCTTCACGCATTTTCTATAACCTGGCGGGCTCTGACTCTAACCCGGAGCGGCGCAAAATTCAGTCTGAACTGGCACCGAAAATGGCCGCACACTCAGACAACATTAACTTAAACCCGCAGTTATTTGCCCGCATTAAAAGCCTGTATAACCAGCGCAACGAGCTGCAACTGGACAGCGAGTCGGTACGCTTAATTGAAGTGTACTACGAGCGTTTTGTCCGTGCCGGTGCCGAGCTGACAGAAGAGCAAAAAACCGCGATTCGGGCGCTGAACGAAGAGCATTCTAAACTGACCAACCAGTTCTCACAGAACCTGCTGGCCGAAACGAAAAACATCGCCGTAGTGGTTGAGACCAAAGAAGAACTGGACGGTTTGTCTGACTCGCAAATTACTGCCGCCGCCAATGCCGCCAAAGAAGCCGGCCATGAAGGCAAGTACCTGTTAAGCATTACCAACACCACACGCCAACCGGTGCTGGCCCAGCTGAGCAACCGCGAGCTGCGTAAGCGCGTATGGGAAGCTTCGGCTAACCGCGCGCAAAGCGGTGAAACCGACAACCGCCCGCTGGTAGCCCGCCTGGCCCAGCTGCGTGCTGAACGCGCCAAACTGTTAGGCTACGACAACTGGGCCAGCTACGGCCTGGAAGCGCAAATGGCGAAAACGCCACAAGCAGTGTTTGATATGTTAGGCAGCATGGTGCCGGCAGTAATTGCTAACACCAATCAGGAAGCCGCAGCCATTCAGCAAATGATTAAAGAAAAAGGCGGTGATTTTGAGCTGCAGCCGTGGGACTGGGAATACTATGCCGAGTTTGTCCGCCAGGCTAAATTTGATCTGGACGAAAACGAAGTTAAACAATACTTTGAGTTTAACCGTGTTTTAAAAGACGGCGTGTTTTTTACCATGAACCGTTTGTACGGCGTAACCTTTAAACCACGGCCGGATTTACCCACTTACCACGCGGATGTAGATGCGTATGAGCTGTTTGATGCCGACGGCACCAGCCTGGCCATTTTCTACGCCGACTACTTCGCCCGCGAAGGTAAACGCGGCGGTGCCTGGATGAGCTCTTTTGTCGGTCAATCACACCTGAAAGGCCAAAAGCCGGTAGTGGTTAACGTGATGAATATTCCAAAAGCACCGGATGGCGAGCCTACGCTGGTAAGCTACGACCACGTGACGACGATTTTCCACGAACTGGGCCATGGCTTACACGGCATGTTCTCTGACGTGAAATACCCAACCCTGGCCGGTACGTCAGTATCACGCGATTTCGTTGAGTTTCCGTCTACGTTCGAGGAAGACTGGGCCGCGCACCCGGAAGTAATCGCTAACTACGCCAAGCACTACCAAACCGGCGACGCCATTCCGGCTGAACTGCTGCAAAAAGTGATGAACTCACGCAGCTTCAACCAGGGCTTTGATACGCTGGAATATATGTCTGCTGCCCTGCTGGATATGGAATGGCACTCGCTGTCTGCCGACGAGCCGCTGCAGGATGTAAACGCCTTTGAAGCGGCTGCACTGAAAAAGCACGGTGTAGATTTAGCGGCGGTACCTCCGCGCTATAAGTCGACCTTCTTCTCACACTCTATGGGTGGCGGTTATTCTGCCGGTTACTATGCCTATATGTGGAGTGAAATTCTGGCGGCGGATGCCTTTGCCTTTGTGCAGCAACAAGGTGGTTTAAAGCTGGAAAACGGCCAAAACTACCGTAAGAACATTTTGTCTGTAGGTAACTCACGAGCGCCAATGGAGTCTTACAAAGCCTTCCGTGGCCAGGAGCCAACCACAGATGCGTTGTTAATCCGCCGCGGGCTGAAAACCAAAGTAGATTAATAACCAGGCGGATATTGGTTTGCTCTAAATCAACCGTTGAAGGCATGGATGCCTGAGTCGAGCCTACAGGGATGTATTTACGGCGCGTTGATGTGAGCAAACCAGTTAGCCGCTTGCCGCTGATGCATAAAAAAAGCCCCGCTAAATCAGCGGGGCTTTTTCCTGGTTGCCGCTTAATTAACTGCCGGCTACCTGCATCTGGTTTATCAAGATTGAGCCGGTTAATACGCCGCCACGGCGATCAACGTCGTTACCTACCGCCACTATGTTCATAAACATATCTTTTAAATTACCGGCAATGGTCACTTCAGACACCGGAAACTGAATTTCGCCGTGCTCTACCCAAAAACCGGCTGCGCCACGCGAGTAATCGCCGGTTACGGTGTTAACACCCTGGCCCATCAGTTCGGTTACCAGCAGGCCTTTGCCCATGCTGCGGCATAGCTGCAGTAAGTCTTCATCGCCGTGCTGCACCAGCCAGTTATGAATGCCGCCGGCATGGCCGGTACTGGCCATACCCAGCTTACGCGCCGAGTAACTGGTAGTCAGGTAGGTAGTCAGTACGCCCTGCTCTATTATCGCCAGATCGCGGGTTTTTACTCCCTCGCCGTCAAACGGGCTGGAGGCCAGCGCCTGCTTTAAATGCGGCTGCTCAATAATGCTGACGCCGGGCGCCATAATTTGCCGGCCAACCTTATCCATTAAAAAGCTGGATTTACGGTAAATGCTGCCGCCACTGATGGCCGCAACTAAATGACCAAACAGGCTGCTGGCAATATCGGCACGAAACAGTACCGGCACTTTTTGCGTGGTAATTTTACGCGCATTAAGCCTGGCCACGGTTTCCAGTGCGGCTTCGCGGCCAATTTGTTTCGGGTCCAACAGCTGGTTATAACGCCGTGCAACGGTAAAGCTGTAGTCGCGCTGCATATCGTCGCCATCTTCACCTATCACCACACAGCTGAAGCTGTGGCGTGAGCTGGGGTAGCCAACTAACTGGCCGTGGCTGTTGCCGTACACTTTTAAGCCCTGATGCGACGAGAACGATGCGCCTTCAGAGTTGGTAATGCGTTTGTCGGTAGCAAAGGCGGCTTCTTCGGCGCCGGCACACAAGCGGATGGCTTCGTCGGTGCCGATGCTGTCGGGGTAGAACAGATCCAGATCCGGCGGCGACATTTCCAACCAGGCTGCTTCGGCCAGCCCGGTGTGCGGGTCTTCCGAGGTATAGCGGGCAATATCGGCCGCGGCTTCTACCGTGCGGCGCAGCGCGTCGTGGCTTAAATCGGCAGTAGAGGCTGAGCCTTTGCGTTGGCCAAAGTACAAGCTGATGCCCAGGCCACCGTCCTGATTAAACTCTACCGTTTCCACCTCGCCGTGGCGGGTTTCTACACTTAAGCCTTTGGTGCGGCTCATCGACGCTTCAGCGCTGCTGGCGCCCAATTGCTTTGCATGGGCCAGCACTTCAGCTACGGCCTGTTTTACTTCGTCAATTTCCTGCCAAATAGTACTTTGGGTTACTTGCATAATGTCTGTTCAGCTAAATTATTTGCCACAAGCTTATCATAGTCTGCTTATGCTGGCTGCTGCTGTGCATCACTATCATGTATACTTAGCGCATTATTGTTAAGAGTGAAGCAAGCATGACAGATTTTATTAACGGCGATACCTGGGACGAAGAAGAAGGTAAGAGTAAGTCTCAGGTTAAGCGTGAAATGCACGAGCTGCAAAAACTGGGCGAAGAGCTGGTGGAATTAAGCGCTGCATCACGCGCCAGGGTGCCGCTGGATGACGAATTAAAAGACGCGCTGCAATTGGCTGACAAGCTGAGCAACAAGCGCGAAGCGCTGCGCCGGCATATTCAGTTTATCGGCCGCTTAATGCGCACCCGTGATTTAGAGCCGATTGAGCAAGCCTTAGCGGTACTGCGTAATACCAACCAGGCGGCAACGCGGCAGTTTCATAAAGTGGAGCAATGGCGCGATAAACTGTTGGCGAAAGACGACAGCTTAACCGACTTTATTGCCGCCTACCCGGAAGCCGATGTACAGCAACTGCGCCAGCTGATCCGCAATGCGAAGAAAGAGCAGGAAAAGCAGCAGCCGCCCAAAGCCTACCGCGAGCTATTTCAGTTGATTAAACCGTTGATTATCGAAGAATAATCTAACTCAGGTGGCAGCTACAACTTCCGTTGTGCTCGCCTGACAGATTAGGTTGGGATGCCGTTGCGCACAGCCACAGACCATTTTCGCGTTAGCGAAGGCGGGCGAGGCATTCGTCGGGAACGAATGCCGTCAGCGCCAACTGGCCCGCCAGATGAGGGGCAGGACAGCCCCGAATTCCGCTGTGGCGGGCACAGCGGCATTTCAACCGGAACCGGCCGGTTTGCTTAACAAACTTTCGTTAGCCAGCCGTGTTTATCTTCGGCCTTGCCCCACTGAATATCATTCAGTGCCTGGCGCAGTGCATTGGTAGTAGCGCCGGCCACACCGGAACCCACCTGATATTCTTTACCGCCATGAATTAAGGTGCCCACGGGGGTTAATACGGCTGCAGTGCCGGATAACGCGGCTTCGGTGCCTGGCTTAGCGGCGCGCTGTAACAACTCGTCTACCGTAAGCTCACGCTCAGATACCGTCATACCGCGATCGCGTGCCAGGGTTAGGATAGAATCGCGGGTAATGCCATGCAGGAAGGAGCTGTCCAGCGCCTTGGTAATAACTTCATTGCCGTCGATCAGCAAAAAGTTGGCGGCACCGGTTTCCTGTACATCGCCGTTGGGGCAAAACAGTACCTGGTCTGCCTGCACGCTGGCGCGGGCTTTCATTATCGGTTGCAACGCACTGGCGTAGTTACCGCCGCTTTTTACCATGCCCATATGCGGCGCACAGCGGGCGCTGTCTTCCAGTAATAAACGCAGCGGTTTGGCACCACCGGCAAAGTAATCACCTACCGGCGACAGTAACACATACAGCATCGACTCCAGGCTTGGCGCGGCGGCTTTGCCGATTGAGGCTTCAGTGCCGATATGCGTTGGCCGGATATACATAGAGCCCGGTGGCACCGGTACGTCTGCCGCATAGCGGCCGACGATATCCAGAATCATTTTAGTTAACATGGCCGGGTCAAATTTTGGCAGCGCCAGCAGTTCGCTGCTTTGCAGCAAACGTTTGATATTGCGGTCGATGCGGAAAGTGTAAATGCCGCCGTCGGCATGACGAAAGGCTTTTAAACCTTCAAAACAGGTGCTGGAGTAATGCAGCACATGCGCGCCAGGGTGCAGGCTGATGCTGTCGGTGGCGACAATTTCCGGCGTGCTCCAGCTGTTATTGTTAAAACGGGAGATGATCATCTCCGGAGTAAATACGGTGCCAAATGCTGCCATTTTTTACTTTTAATCCCTGTTGATGTTGTTAGTTAAGCACTGAGTGAGCTATCCGGTCTGCCCTAAACCAACCGTTGAAGCCCCGGATGGGCGGAATCGAGCCTACAGGGACGTATTTACGGCGTGTTGGTGTGGGCAGCCGGTTTGCTCACGATCAGTAGTTTAATTCATTCTGTTACTGCGTGCCGCCTACGGTCATCGCGTCCAGCTTCAGTGTCGGCTGGCCGACACCTACCGGCACGCTCTGGCCCTGCTTACCACACACACCCACGCCGGCGTCGAGGGCTAAATCGTTACCGACCATCGACACCTGTTGCATTGCTTCCGGGCCGCTGCCAATTAAGGTAGCACCTTTAATTGGTGTGGTAATTTTACCGTTCTCAATTAAGTAAGCTTCAGAGGCGGAAAAGACAAATTTACCCGAGGTAATATCTACCTGGCCACCACCAAAGTTGGGCGCATAAATGCCCTTTTTCACGCTGGCGATAATTTCTTCCGGCTCGTGCTGGCCGGCCAGCATATAGGTGTTGGTCATACGCGGCATCGGCAAATGGGCGAAAGACTCGCGCCGGCCGTTACCGGTAGGGTCTGTATTCATTAACATGGCATTGTGCTTATCCTGAATATAGCCTTTTAAAATGCCGTTTTCGATTAACACATTGTATTGGCCCCGCACGCCTTCATCGTCAATATTCAGTGAGCCGCGCCGGTGCGCTAAGGTGCCGTCATCAACAATAGTACACAGCTTAGACGCTACCTGCTCGCCGATACGGCCGGCAAAAGTAGATGAACCCTTGCGGTTAAAATCGCCTTCCAGGCCATGGCCTACCGCTTCATGCAGCAGCACACCCGGCCAGCCGCTGCCCAGCACCACCGGCATAGTGCCGGCCGGTGCATCAATAGCGGTTAAATTGACCTGCGCCTGGCGCACTGCTTCGCGCGCATATTGCTGCCAGCGTGGCTCGCCGTTCACCGGCTCCGAGAAGTATAAATAGTCGGTGCGCCCGCCGCCGCCGGCACTGCCGCGCTCGCGCCGGTCGCCCTGCTGCAGCAATACCGAGCAGTTCAGCCGCACTAACGGCCGGATATCGCTGGCAAAGGTGCCGTCGGTAGCGGCGACTAAAATCTCTTCATACACCCCGGTTAAACTTACCATTACCTGTTCGGCACGGTTGTCCAGCGTGCGGATATAAGCTTCAATCTGATGTAACAGTGCCACTTTGTCGGTGTTGGTTAAGCTTTGCAGCGGCTCGCACGGCAGGTAAATATCGCTGTTACCGCTTTTGCTGAAAGCTTTAACTTTGCCACTGCTGCCCTGCGCCGCAATGCCGCGCGCTGCCGTGGCGGCTTGTTTTAACGCTGCAGCACTGATGGTATCGGCATAGGCGAAACCGGTTTTTTCCCCGCTAACAGCACGTACGCCGACGCCGCGTTCAATATTAAAGGAGCCGTCTTTCACCAGGCCGTCTTCCAATACCCAGGATTCATGCACGCTGGACTGAAAATACAGATCGGCAAAATTCAGCTGATGATCAAATAAATACCCCAGCGTTTGCTGTAAATCATCGGCTGTCAGCCCGGAGGCGGTGATCAGGTTCTGCTCTGGTGCAGTCATGGTTTGGGCTCACTGTTAAATCGGTTATGGTGCGCCAGCGGCATGCTCTGTTTCAGCTGCGCGCAGTCGGATAAATCTATTTCGGCTGAGATCCAGCCGGTCGCCGTACCGGCATCTGCCAATACGCGGCCCCAGGGGTCAATGATCAGGCTGTGGCCATAAGTTTCGCGGCCATTGGCGTGTACCCCGGTTTGGTTCGGCGCCAGCACAAAGCACTGGTTTTCTATCGCCCGCGCTCTTAGCAGCGTATGCCAGTGTGCCTCACCGGTAACCTTGGTAAAGGCCGAAGGTACGCTCAGCAGATTCATACCCTGTGCCGCTAATGCCTGCATCAGGCCCGGAAAGCGCACATCATAGCATATTGACAGGCCAAGCTTTAACTGGTCGATGTGGGCTACACTGATTTTTTGTCCCGGGTAAGTGCTGGCCGACTCGCGATAACTGCCGGTGCTGTCGCTGATTTGCACGTCAAACAAATGCATTTTCTGATAATCGGCCACTATGCTGCCGTCGGGCGCGAACACTATGCTGCTGGCGCTGAAACGCTGTGGATCCGGGCTGGTGGTGGGCAAAGAGCCGGCCAGTAAATACACGCCAAACTGCTTTGCTAACGCGGCACAGCCCTGCTGAATGCTGCCCTGGCCCAACGCGGCCTGATACTGCAGTTGCAGGCCGTCGCGGCCGCCAAATATGGCAAAACACTCGGGTAACGCCACCAAATGCGGTAAGCCGTTGCCATAAGCCGCACTCAGTTGCTGCAGATACAGCCCCACCTGCGCCAGGTTTTGCTCCGGCTGCGGCACGCTGTTCAGTTGAATGGCAGACAGCCGCCAGTTAGCCATGGGGTTGTTTTCCGTGCGGTTGGTCCGGCGCCGGCAGCTTAATAATGGCCTCCGGCTGTGCTACCCGCACCGGTACCGGCACTTCGGTACTGTGGCGGTTTACTTCGGTCACTACCGGCTTATCAAAGCTGCCGGTAACGGTAAAATTAATTTTCGAAATCACTTCCGCGCTTTGAAATACTTCATCCAGCGCCAGCGCGGCCAGCCCGGTGGCGGGGTTAACCATCCAGGCAATAATTACCGGTAAACTGGAGGTTACCTTAGGCGAGAACGCCATTTGGTAATCCAGCTCTTTACTAACCAGGTCAGCATAGCCCTGTATTTGTAAATTGCCCGGCACGCCATCTATGGCCGCATCGCTGGTTTGTGCCACGCCCTGCGCAATAGCCAGGTTACCACTCATACTGTTATAGAAAAAACCTTTGGCGAACACATCGCGAAAATCCAGCCGCAATTTGCGCAGCAATGAGTCGAGACTGAAAATAGAGAATAAACGCGAGCCCTGGTCGCTGACTTCTGTTAGTGCACCCTCACCTAAATTGAACTTAACCTGGCCGGCAAGCTCGTCCGGCGCAAACTGCTGCGGGGCGCCGGGCCAGTTTAGCGCGAAATCAATTTCGGCACTGCTGCCGGAAATCGCTGACGTTAGCTGAAACTCATCCAGCATGGCGCCCAGGTTAGGCGTTTGCAGCCGGCCGCTGAAATTGCTGTGACCGGCACTGCTGTTGTCATTCTGCCAAACGCCGTTGGCGGTTAAGCGGCTGCGTTTATAGTCGGCACTGAACTCGCTTAACAGCCATTGCTGACCATCGCTATGTGCTCTGGCATTAACCTTACCAAAGCGATAGCTACCCAGCGAACAATCGCCGCAAGTCAGCTGTATTGGCGGCAATTGCAGCAGCCAACGCTGCGGCTGCTGCACCAACTCTGCTACCGCCGGCGGCAACGCATCCGTATCAACCACAGCGTTACTCAGCGGCAAATGCAGGTAATCCAGCGCCGCGCTGATGCCTTTGCCCTGCCAGTCTTTATTGAACGACCAGCGGCTGGCAATCTCAGTACCGTTTAGCTGCAACTGCCAGCTGTCCGGCAAGGGTGTTAATTCAAATACGGTATTGTGCAGCACTATACCCGGTGCCATATCCAGCCGCGCCACTTTACCGCGCACCAGGCTTAGCGCCGGGAAAAACGGCTGCTCTGCGTCAGTATTGCCACTTAATTGCTGCTGTAACAGTTCAAACCAGGGCAAAAATTCGGCTTGCGCCAAATCAATACTGACGTTAAAACCGGCACCATTCAGGCCACTGTCTTTGTGACCTAAAATCAGATGGGCACGGTTTAAGCGTTGTTGTTCGTGCGTCAACTCGGCGTGAAAATGTAACTCGCCGTTATAGTGCAGCGCTAATAGTGAGCGCAGTTCATTGCCTTGGGCGCTAACGCTGAGTTTGCGCTTGTCAGCCGCCGCTTTGCCATAAGGTGCCGGTAATAGCAAAGCCGTTTGCTGTAAATCAGTTTGCAGCTCAGCGCTGTAGGTAAAACCGCTTTGCGGTAAGCTCAGCGCCAGGGTTAACTGCCAATCGGTGTCGCCGTTAACTAACTCTGTCAGCGGTTGATGCAGTGCCTGTGTCAGCTGCTGCGCCTGATGCGTGCCGTTTAACTGCAGTGCTAACTGATACCCCTGCGCACTGTTCTCCCCCTGCAGCGCCGCATTAAGCGGCAGACCGCGCCAGCTCAGGCTGAGGTTGTCAGCACGAATTTGTTCATTATCAAATCTCAGTTGGCCCTGTAACCGGCTCAGCTGCATCGCCGGCGCCGCCAGCGCCAGCTCAGTGTCGTTAAAGGTCACAGTACCGCTGGCCTGCACAGTCGGCTGCTTCAGGCCAATAGCCAGCAATACATCGCCCTGTACCGGCCCGCTGGCGCCAAGGTGCTGCAGGGTTTTGCCCAGATTATCCGCCAGCGGTGATTGCAGCATCAGCGCCGTTAAAACCGATGCTTCTACTGTCTGTTTGATGCGGATATCCAGGGTGTCGGCAGCAAATAAGTCGGGAATCTCAGCACTGACCGTCTGCTGCAGAGCGATACCGGCCAGCTCACCGGCCTGAGTGTGAATTTGCATATTGGCATTATCAAACAGCAATTCGGCGCTTAAACCGGTGAGCTGCGGCCATTCCGGCGCAAACTCAAACTGGCTGTCGTCTAACTGCGCCCGCACCTGAAACACCCCCTGGTGTTCACGGTAAGGAAATTCTGCCGGCTTACCATGCCACAGCATCGTCGCTTCGCTAACGGTGCCACTGACAATGGCCTGGTCTAAATAAGACCGTACTTTGTCCAACATATAAGGCGCCGGGAAAAACCGCCCGGCCTGACCGGCGTCAGCCTGCTGTAGTTTTGCCAGAATGTGTAAACTGTCATCCAGTTGCAGGCTGGCATCCAGTTGCATGGTTCCGGCTTTCAGCTGTAACTGCGGCGCGCTTAACCGCCAGTGCCGGCCATCCGTGCCCGCCTGCCAATATAATGTTGCTGCCAGCTCGTCATAGTCTGTGGCTTGATTAAACAGCCTGTCCCAGCTTAACTGCGATGCCTCACTGTGCAGCCGTAGCCGCGCCAGCCCTGCACTGACGACAAAATCACCGTTTACCTGCTGCAGCCCCGGCACATCGGCCACCGCCACGGTATTCAGGTTATTAACAGCGCCGCTGAATTGCCACTGCCCGGCGCTACTGTGCCATTGCAGCTGTGTCAGCGCGGCATCCGGTTGATACTGCATCAGCTGTTGTAACGGCGCTATATCTTCGGCCAGCAACTGTGCCAGTGGCGACAAGGCCGCCAGCGAAAACTGATTCAGACCGGCTTGCCACTGCGCATCGCGGCGGTGCAACTGAAACTGCAAGCCCGGCCAGGTTTGCTCTGCCGCGCTCAGGGTTAAATCGCCGGAAGAGATCGACCAGCCATTCTCAGCCGGTTGCCATAGCAACTGCCCCTGACCCAATTGCAGGCGATGCTGTTCGCCCTGATATTGCCAGCTCAGGCTGTTATCGGCCAACTCTACCTGGATACGTTGTAACAGGCCATTATCTATCCGGCCCCAGGCCGCAAAATTAATGCTGGCCTGGTCCAGCTTGCGACTGGGCGGTAATAACTTAGCAAACCAGGGTAGTACATCGAGTTTTTCGCTTTGCAAATACAGTTGGCCAAAGGCTTGCGCCAGGCTGTCACCGTGCAAATCCAGCACAAAGGACACGGTGTTGGCCGTTACGCCGGCGAGGGATAAATCACCGTAGCCCTGGTGGCGGTTACCGCTGTTTACCCAGTCTAATTGCTTAATATTGATCATCAGATCCGGGTGGTTATCGTTTTGCAGGATCAGCTGGCTGTCGACTACCGAAAAGTACTCTAACTGGCGGAAAAACAGCGTTTCCAACGCATCCAGCACCGGCGCGCTGTCCAGCGGCTCGTCCTGTTGCGCAGACAGTACAGTGTCGGCATCGAGATAATACTTCAGGCCGCTGAGTTCAAAATGTTGAGCCGTCAGCTGCCGGCTTAGCAAGCTGCGCCAAAAATCTACTCTGACACTGGTTTGGGCAATACTCAGCTGCAACTGCTCAGTGCTGTCATGCAATTGCACGTCTTTGAGCAACAAGGCCGGGCCATATTTTTGCCAGCCGGCACTGAGCTCGCCAATGCTGACATTGGCGCCATAGCGGTTGTAGATTAACTGTTCAAGATGATGTTTGTAGCCGTCGGCATACGGCAGGCTGTAGCGCAACACGGAAATCAGCACAGCAAGCAGCACCAGCCCCAGTGCTAATGCCAACCAGAGTTTATGTAAACAATAAAAACAAACCCGCTTTGTGCCTTGCACTACATCATCACCACATCAAATTGCTCCTGGGTATACAGAGGTTCGGTATGAATACTGATTTGCTTACCGATAAACACCTGCAACTCTGCCAGATTATGAAATTCATCGTTAGTCAGGGCATCTTTTACTGCCGGCGACACATAAACCACAAATTTATCAGCGGCATAGGCCCGGTTTACGCGTACTATTTCGCGCAACACTTCAAAACAAACCGTTTCTACCGTTTTTAAACTGCCGCGCCCCTCACATACAGGACACTCAGAACAGAGAATATGTTCCAAACTTTCGCGGGTTCTTTTGCGCGTCATCTCAACCAAACCCAGCGCCGAGAAGCCATGAATATTGGTTTTTGCTCTGTCGCGTGCCAACGCCAGCTCTAAGCTGTGAAACACCCGTTTTTTGTGTTCGCTGCTTTGCATATCGATAAAATCGATAATAATAATACCGCCCAGGTTACGCAGCCGCAGCTGCCGCGCTATGGCCTGGGTGGCTTCAGCATTGGTATTAAAGATAGTTTCTTCCAGGTTGCGATGGCCAACAAAGGCGCCGGTGTTAACGTCTATGGTGGTCATGGCTTCGGTTTGGTCGATAATCAGATAGCCGCCGCTTTTCAGCGGTACTTTGCGCTCCAGCGCGCGCTGAATTTCGTTTTCCACGTCAAACATGTCAAAGATCGGCCGCTCGCCGGGGTAGTACTCCAGCAACGGCGATAAATGCGGAATAAACTCTTCGCAAAAGGCAGTAAGCTGCTGAAAGGTTAACTTGGAATCGACCCGTACCCTTTCTAACTCAGTGCCGACAAAATCGCGCAAAATTCGGTAGGTCAGGGTGAGATCTTCGTATACCACGCCTTCTTTGCGGGTTTTTTGCTTGCGCTTAATAATCTTGGCCCAGAGCTTTTTCAGGAATTTGGCATCCTGTGCCAGCTCTTCTTCCTTCGCACCCTCGGCCGCGGTGCGCACAATAAAGCCACCGCTGTCATCCAGATAATGGCTGACAATATCTTTCAGCCGTTGCCGCTCGCTGTCGCTTTCCAGCCGCTGTGATACACCAACATGCGGCGAGCCCGGCATAAACACCAGATAGCGCGACGGCAGAGTAATGTCGGTGGTCAGACGCGCGCCCTTAGTGCCTAAAGGGTCTTTTACTACCTGTACCAGTAAGAACTGGCCTTCATGCACCAGCACGCGAATATCTTTACTGACTGCCGGCTTGCCTTCCAGCTCGGCTACGCTGTCGGGTTGCACTATGTCAGAGGCGTGCAAAAACGCGGCTTTATCCAGGCCTATATCAACAAAAGCGGCTTGCATACCGGGTAACACGCGGCTGACTTTGCCAACATAAATATTGCCTACCAGGCCTAACTTAGCCTGGCGCTCTATATGCAGCTCCTGCAATACGCCGTTTTCGATCAGCGCCACCCGGGTTTCACTGGGGGTGACGTTCAGCAGTAGTTCTGCGCTCATAGCTGCTCCTGCCACTGTAATAATAATTGTTCGGTCTCGCACAGCGGCAAACCCACTACCGCGGTGTAGCTACCGTTAATGCGCTGAACAAACTTTGCCGCCAGGCCCTGAATACCATAGCCGCCGGCTTTGTCCTGTGGCTCACCGCTGTGCCAGTAGGCACTGATTTCTGCTGCGCTCAGGCGACGAAAACACACTTCAGTACAAACAAGTTGCTGCAGCTGGCGGGCCGAGTTTACCAGCGCGATGGCCGTCATAACCTGATGGCAGCGGCCGGACAATAACTGCATGGTGCGTTCAAACTGGGCAAAATCGGCCGGTTTACCAAGGATTTCGCCATCGGCTACCACCACAGTATCGGCACCCAGCACCGGTAAATCACTGTTGCTCCGCGCCAGGCCTGCCCGGGCTTTTTGCAGCGCCAGCCGCTGTACATAGTCGGTTGCGGCTTCACCCGCCAGCGGGGTTTCGTCTATATCGGCGCTGACGAGGCTGAAACTCACACCAAGTTGTGCCAGCAGTTCACGCCGGCGCGGGGAGGAAGAGGCTAAAACGATATCGGGATAACTCATTGGATTTTTAATTGCCGCCTGTAGCGCCGCAGTAGCCAGAATAACCAGGGCCACACCAACATACCGGTCAGCACCGGCCACAAATATTGCGGCAAAAAATACACTCCGGTTAAGAAGTGGCTGAGCCAAAATAACAGTAAATGATACAGCGCCAGCAATAAGCCCAGTAACAGCGATTGCTGCACAATGGAAAAATTGCGGATTTTAAGATGATGCAGTGCCACAACAAAAATAACCACGGCAAAGGCCAGCGCATTGACGCCCAATACGGTGCCTACCAACACATCGACAATAAAGCCGGTAAAAAAGGCCGTACCCACGCTAATCCGTTGCGGCAGTGCCATGGTCCAATACATTAATACCAGTAAGGCCCAATCCGGCCGCGCTAACTTCACCAGTTGCGGCATCGGCATCACGGTAAGCAGCAGCGCGACAAATAGGGTCAGATAAATAAAAGCTGAACCTTGGGGTTTGCGCATCAGGGCTGCTCCTGCGGTAGTTCCGTGGCAGTAACTTGGCTGCTGTCGGTTAGCAACAACACATGCCGGATGCGATCCAGCTGTGCATAAGGCTCGGCATAAACCAGCATAAACGGCTGACTGGCATCCTGGCTGATCCTGACCACCCTGGCCACCGGATAGCCTTCCGGGAAGCGGCCGTCCAGGCCCGAGGTTAATAAACGGTCACCTTCACGGATATCAGTGCTGTGCGGCAAATGCATGACCCTAAGCACATCCCATTGCCCGAGGCCTTCGACAATAGCCCGCACTCCTGTGCGTTCCGCCCGGACGGCCAGCGCGTGGGTGTTATCAGAAATAAGCAAAGCGCGGCTGCTGGTAGGGCCGACACTGACAATCTGCCCCACTATGCCCTGATCATCAATTACCGGCTGATGCTCTGTGACGCCATCGCTGCTGCCTTTGTTTAATACTACCTGGTGGCTGAACGGGTGACTGTATACTGCCAGCACTTCGGCGACCAGGCGCTCGCCTTCAATCACCGAGGACGAGCCGAGCAAGGCGCGCAGCTTTTCATTTTCCTGCTGAAAAAAGCGCAATAACTGTAACTGGCCGCTTTGCTGCAACAGAGTTTCTTTTAACCGGGCATTTTCTTCCAGTACGGCTTGCTGCGACATAAATTGGGCAGACGCGCCGGAAAACAGCGTTTCCGGCAAGCTGGCGACATAGAATAACGGGCTAACGGCGGTAGTAAGGTAACTGCGCAGTTGGGTGGAACTGTCCGTGTAGCGGTCGAGAAACATCAGGCCAGCACTGCACACCACGGCTAAAAACAACCGCAGTGGCAATGACGGGCCCCGACTATAAATCTGGTTCATACAGGTGCAGACACAGCAGACAGGTTCAGTTAGTCATAACTGAACACATCACCACCGTGCATATCAATCATCTCCAGTGCTTTACCGCCGCCACGGGCGACACAGGTTAACGGGTCATCAGCCACCACCACCGGAATACCGGTTTCTTCCATCAGTAACCGGTCAAGGTCACGCAACAGTGCGCCACCACCGGTTAATACCATACCGCGTTCAGAAATATCTGACGCCAGCTCGGGCGGTGATTGCTCCAGCGCCACCATTACTGCACTGACAATACCGGCCAGTGGCTCTTGCAGCGCTTCTAAAATTTCATTACTGGTCATGGTAAAGCTGCGTGGTACGCCTTCAGCCAGGTTGCGGCCGCGCACTTCAATTTCCAGTACGTCGTCGCTGGGGTAAGCTGAACCAATTTCAGTTTTAATCCGCTCTGCGGTAGCTTCGCCAATTAAAATGCCGTAGTTACGGCGGATATAGTTGACGATAGCGTCATCAAATTTGTCACCACCAATGCGCACTGACGAGGAATACACCACGCCGTTCAGCGAGATAATGGCAACTTCAGTAGTACCACCACCGATATCCACCACCATAGAGCCGGTGGCTTCTGATACCGGTAAGCCGGCGCCGATAGCGGCGGCCATAGGTTCATCAATTAAATACACTTCACGAGCACCGGCGCCCTGGGCCGACTCTCGAATAGCCCGGCGCTCTACCTGCGTAGAACCGCAAGGTACGCATACCAGCACGCGTGGGCTGGGGCGTAAAAAACTGTTGCTGTGGGCCTGGCGGATAAAATGCTGCAGCATTTTCTCAGTTACATAAAAGTCGGCGATTACGCCGTCTTTCATCGGCCGGATGGCTTTAATATTGCCGGGCGTGCGGCCTAACATACGTTTAGCGGCATGGCCCACAGCGGCAACGCTTTTGGGCCCACCGGCGCGTTCCTGACGGATAGCCACTACGGAGGGTTCATTCAGCACTATGCCCTGATCTTTTACGTAAATCAGAGTATTTGCTGTACCCAAATCGATAGATAAGTCGTTTGAAAAGAGGCCACGTAATTTATTAAACATGAAAGAACCGGATCCTTATAAACCTGAGTGTCGCACGAGCACTCAGCACTGCGTCGCCTTAGCATAGCAGCGTTGGTAAACATAGCGAGAGTTATTCTAAGTAACTCCCCGATAAGTGAATAGCTTTATCTTACATTTTTGTGCAATTAAACCAAGCCCCCACCGCATTTATCTATCTGCTGTACCGAATTGCACCTAAGTAACCCGGCACGGCAGTAAGATTAGCAGTTACTGAAATAGTTCACGCCAGGAAATTTGCCGTGGATTACCTCTAAAGCGACCAAACATTACCTCTGCTGAAGGGTTTTGTTGATAGTCCGGCGTGGCCCCCCGCCAGTAGTACTGCAGCCAGGGCGCTGTTTCATACTGCACTTGCCAGGTCCCCACTGCTGAGGGCGGATTAAGCCATAATGTCTGCGCCGGGAAGCGGCCCAACTGCACAATACCGCTGTTGCCAACCAGGCTCAGAGCCGGCGAGCCGCTGATTGTAGTCAGCAAAGCTGAACTGTTGCTGATTAGCGTGCAACTATCAGCCGCATTGAGCAGAAAGTCGCTGCCATCCCAATATTCTGTGGCAAACACCAGCGGTAACGGTTCATCTTCCGGCCCGGCCAGGTTTTGCATACTTAAACGGCCATAACGCAATGCCGTGGTGTCGTTGTGCAGCGCGCTGATAACCTCTGTCGACACGCCGTCGGCATCGGTTGGTTGGGCATACACTGTCAAATCAAGCGGTGCCGCCGGCAGCGGCGGCCGGCTGGCATAGTGTGACACTGTCATTTGTGCTACGCCATCTTGCCAACTACCCAGCGGGCTTATCGCCCCTTCACCCAGCACGGAGCCGGCAGGTAAGCCCGGCGCGCTGTAGCGCATACCCTGTGCCGCAGTAGCATCGCCCCATACCGACAGATCCAGCCTGGCAAAGGCATCGCGGTAATTCTGTGTAACCATGCCGGCCGTATTAAGCGCCTGCAAAGTAAAAGCCGTGCTAAAACCCTGCTGGCCAAAATAGGTGAAGCTGCCGCATGCTGCAATAGCACTGCCGGCGTTAAGGTTGAACCTTTGCGGAATAAAGCGCCCGGTTGGCGCACTGGTGGCCGCCGGAATGGGATCGGCCATCCCCAGGTAACTCAGCGCCGGAACAGCAAAACGAAACACCCCGACTTCCGACACACTTTGCGCCACTACAGTGGTAGCGTTAACAGCGCGTTGGTGCTGATATTGACTCAGCGCCAGGCTGCCGGCGCTGCCGTCGGCTGGCGCCAGCAACTGATGCGTAATGGCAATATCGCTGCGGCTGAAATTAGGTGTTACGGGGTTTTGGCAAATATCAGTGCTGTTTTGGGCAAAAGCGCGCGCGCTGATGCTCAGGTTAAAGTTTTCCCCCGCGCGGCGAAACACCGGGCAGCCGGCATCGGCGGCACTGCACTCACCGCCGGTTTGGATACATAGTCCGGCCGGGCGGCGCTTAAACTGATCGGCACCATTCATTACCAGGCCATTATCTTGCGTTGCCGCCGACCCGGTATAACGGGCATTAAGTTGCAACTGGCCGGCATCGGCATAATTCAGGCTGAAAGCTGCCTGGCCCTGCGCATTAAAATTCAGTGTTAATGCTTGCCGCGTCGCTTCTGTCCGGCCAATATCGGTATTATTAATCTGTACCGGCCAGGACACCGGCCGGCCAGCGCCGTCCGGACTGATATAGTCATTCCAGAACGCCACATTTCTGCTGACATTGGCAAATTGCGGCACACATTGCTGGCTGTTGTCGTCTTTACGTACAGCACTGAGCAGAATATTCTGCGTTGGCTGGTTGGCAACGCCGTCCGGTACATCAAACACCAGGCCGCTGTCAGCAAAATTAACATTGCAGGCCGCTGCACTAAGCGCACCGTTGCCGGCGCGGCACAGCGTTTGGCTCAGCGGCCGCGTTGTCGGCACAGAGCCACTGACACCTATAGTAGTGCTGCCGGTAACACTACGGCGCAAGGCGACAGTGGTGCTGCCACCGCTGAAATTAATCACATTGCCACCAACCCAACCACCGTTAGCTATGGTTGCCGGGCTTAAATTAGCGGTTACCGCTTCAGTTACCAATTCGCTGCAAGCCGCATTTTTACACGCGCGTACGGTAAAGGTTTCCGGATTACAGGTAAGCGCGCGGCCGCTGTAGTCAAACTCGAAGTGATCAATTTGCTGACCTACCGGCGCGGAGCGCAAAGCACAAATGCTGAGGTTATCCAACTCATGGATATTAGTTGAGCCACCGGTAGAGCCGGTAAGCGATAAGAAAAAGTTTTCCGGCACCGGCGCCTGGCCGGTCTGATTTTGCGCATTAAAGGGCGCAATCAGGCTGACAAAACCGCTGCCACTGTCGCGCTCTACTGACACCAGGGTAGTGCCGGCCTGACGCGAATCTACGGTAAAACGATAGCGATGCGGACTGTTTTGGTTGCCATCCACCGCCGGCGACAAACAGTTGCCATTGGGGTTAATACTACCATTATTACAGGTGCCACGCAGGTAGCGATAGCCATTGGTGCCCTCACCCGAGCCGCGCACTACCACACTTTGCTGGCGCCGCCCCACATTGGTACTACCGCCTTCATTAGAGAAATTGCCGTATTCATCCAGACCAAACCCCAGCCAGCCACCGGCAAAGCCGGGAATACCCGGTTTAAAGCCATAACCCAGCGGGCCGCCAAAAGCACCGGCCTGCGGCGTTACTGTCGCATCTGACAACACTAAGGCTAAACCGTCGGCACCGTTACCACCGTAAGCGCGATAATCAAATTCCACAATGACCAGATTATCTGCTGCCGGGTACAGCCGCTGATAAGTAGCAGACGTGGCCTGGTTACCGACAGCCTCCGTCATCCGTAGCCGGCCATTAACAACCTGCGGCGTAAAGTTGCCACTGCTGCGGCTGGTTACCCAGTTATCCGGCGACAAAGTGCCATTGAAGTTGTCGGTGAGACATTGGCCACAAGCACTGCTGCGTGCCGTGCCATCATAACTTAGCCCGGCACTTTGATTTTGATACATCTGGCTGATCTGCACCTGGCTAAGCGCCTGATTAAACAGCAGCACTTCATCGATATCGCCGCGAAAATCATCTGTCTGGTTGCCATTGGCCTGCCACCAGATCCCGACAGCGGCACGTGCTACAGACAGCCCTGCACTGCTGCTGGCAGTAACACAACGCACCAGGTTGTTGTTCAAATACAGGCACAGTTGGTTGCCATTACGGGTCAGCGTGACCTGGCTCCAAACATTGTTAGCAACCACCGGGCTACTGCTGCCACCGCTAAAGGTGTAGTAAGCGCCCTTCAGGCCGGCACGAATTTCATTGTTACCATTAATGTACAGCTCCAATTCGGTATTGGAACTGTTGCTGCTGGCCGAAAACAGCTCGCGAAAACTGTTACCGGCATCCAACCGGAACCACATCGACAAGCTAAAGGTAGTCAGCCCGTTGAGCGCTGCAGCCGGTACATTAATATAATCATTGCCGGCCGCAGAAAAATCGCCAGCCTCCAGCACCTGACCGTCGGCAACAGCGCCAACATTTATGCCCGAGGCCGGATAATTACCGGTTAGATCAGCAATAACCCCGTTATTTACCGCTGTACATAGATCAAGCGGGTAATGCGCACGGGCCTGCTGCAACGGCTCATAAAGTGTACAAGCACCTGCCGGTGAGGCATTGGGTAAACACTGGCCAAACACCTGGCTGCCACCCTGCACATTAACCGTCGAATACCCCGGTGCCTGCAGCACGCCGTATACTGTGCTGTCATTAAGAGTAATGGCACCGCTATTGCTGCTGATATTCACCATAGCGCCGGCTGAACCGATGTTACTGTCATTTATTGATACGGTACTGGCGCCGCTGATACTGCCGCTTTGCATAGTGACACCGGACAGCGTCATACTGTTGTTTGACAGCATGACAAAATCACCCGCCAGGGTGCCGCCGGTCAAATTCATTCCCGAGCGCGCAGTAGCGCCGCCTGATAAATCGGTACCGTTAGTGGTAATAGTATTATTGCTGCTGGTGACCAGGCCGGTAACACTACCGCCGCTCAGATTAATGCTGCCGCCGCTGCTGATGCTGCCATTTACTGCGGTATTATTCAGTGTTATTTCCGCACTGGAGGCCGTTATATTGCCCCAGACAAGGTTAGTGTTAGTACTGTTAATACTGCCGTAATCACTTTGCAGGTTAATCCGCGTCGCCGCACTGCCTATCGTCGCGCCATTCAGGCTGAAACCGTTATTAGCAACAAGTGTTGCAGCGGCATTTGCCACAACAATATCGCCGTTATTTAACGTAACACGGCCGTTACCGTTGCAGCGGAAGCTATTGCCGTTGACCGACCAGTTGGTACTGCACGGCGGGTAATTGCCGCTGCTGAGGTTAAAGGTTGCCGCACTTAGCGGCATTGCACACAGCAACACTAACCACAAAGCTTGTTTCATTGCCGCACCTCTATTTGCACCGTGCGGCTGGTCAGGAAACCGGCGGCCACGCAGTTTGCCGTGCTGCTAAGCTGAAACAGCGGTACGGCACCGGGTGTGGTGGCGGTATAGGCCTTACAACTTAAACTGGCACTGCAGCCCTGCAAAGCCGGGCCGCTAAAGGTATGCGCAGCGCTGATGGCCGCGCAGCCGGCGCTGTTGTTGTCTAACGGAAATAACTCTGTCAGCGCCAGCTCCAGGCCACTTTGCGCGGCAAATAAACTGCGGTTGCCCTGCACTTCATATACTACGGTTTGCGCACTGCCGCTAAGCAAGCGCGCCATACTCAGTGCCAGCGCCAGCATTACTACAATAACAAAAACTGCGATAACCAGCGCACTGCCGCGCTGCGCATAATAGTTAAGGTACATTGGGCAGGTGCACCTCATAGTTAAAAAACATATCAGAACCGCTATCGGCACCAAACTGCAAAAACATATTAACCACCGCATTGCGGGTTAGTACCGCCTGCTGCACCTGGAATTGCGCATTTTTAACCTGCTGTGCCATTAACACCCCGGCACCGGCCGGCGGGTTGCCGGCTGAAAAATCGTAGCCCACCAGGCGGCGGATCTCACCATCACGGGCACAATAGCTGACACTATTTTGCAAAATATAAAAGCGCCGCTCCGGCGAATCCGTAGCAAAGCTGTTGGCGGCTGCCAGCTCCAACTCCACCGTAGCGCCTTCTGCCGGGTTGGTTATTGCGGCCGCGTTCGTTACCGAAGCACCTTGCAATGACACCCGCCTATCGCTCGGTGCATAATAATGCGCCGGCTTGGTGGGATACACGATAAACTGCTGCGCCAACAAGCTGTTGTTCCAGTCAAATAACTCCAGTTGTAGTTCATCACTGCTTTGTGGTGCCACCGGCAGGCGGCGGTATATACCGCTGGCAGCTACCGGAGTAAATTCGACACAACTGCTTAAACCGGCCACCTCATTTACCCGCACACTGTTTGGCGCCGCGTTACGCAGTTCGCGCACCAAACGCTCGGCGACAAAGCGGCTTTGGCCAAGAATTTGTTCACGCCCTGCCACATCGGCATACATTCTGGCACCCAGGCCAAGGTAGCTGCTTACCGCCACCGCCAGAATTGCCAGAATCACCAGGGTAATCACCAGCTCAACCAGAGTAAAACCGCGCGCACGCATTACCAGTTACCCCGCAGTGCAGCAAACTCAATCACATCGCCGGTGGGTGTGGTGATCTGCAACTGAATACGCTTAGTTTGCGCCGAAGCATAACTTACTTGTACCTGTACGCGGTAGGCACGGTAAATATCCAGCAGGCGCGCATCGGCGCTGCCGAAAATACTGTTAATTTGATCGCCGCTGACATCGAGGTTATGAAAGTCGTCTACGTCGTTATAGTGTTCGCGCTGCTCACGCTCTGCCGGCGCACAAAAAGGTGCGCCGTTGCGGCATTCCGGGCCAAAATCTGCCGCCGGCGTACAGGGTTTGGCGCCGGTTTCGTTGCAGCGCAATAAGCTGCCGCTGCGGCTGGATTGTTGATCAAAGGCTTTACCGAAGATTTCATTCATCAGGCTTTGGCCCAGCTCAGCGGCGCGCACCTGATGCCAGGGATCGGCGCTTTTTAACAAAATGGGGCCCAGCACCGAGGTAATAATGGCCAGGCTGATACCCAGCACAACAATACCGGCAATTAATTCTATTAAGGTCACACCGCGGCTGCGTTTTAGCATGGGTGTATATAGCCTTCACTTGCAATACACACCTTTAGTGTAGTCTGTCCCTGTAGCGTTATAGTACAACTACCGGTGCTGCAAGCCGGCCGGCCAAGGTTATCAAAACTAATACTACCGGCGGGCGCTAAGGTAACTTCATCGCGCGCAGCAACACACAATGCCGCGCTGGTATCAGCGTCATTACAACTGGCAGCGCCGATAAGGACAGAGGAAGCAGAGATATTAATAACAGGGGTAATACAATCTGTGCATTGCATTGCCTGAATTTGCACGCGACGCAGCAAATTAAGCAACTGATCCTGATACAGATATTCTGAGGTGCCGGCAGTAGTAAAAAAACGCGGGGCTATGCTGACGCTTAATACCGCCAGTACTACGATGACAACGATCAGCTCAATCAGCGTGTATCCGCAAAAGTTAAGCCTGTTACGCATAAACGGCCCCTTTAACAGCAACCCCGCCAACGGCATAATACCGCAAGCGGGGCTAACACCCGGCGCTGCAGATAATACAGCGCAGACTAATCAGCTAACAAACTTAGTCATCACAACCAGAGGTGAACACCGCTATCGCTGGTGGGGTATTTGCGTCGTCAGTATTGGTGTATTGCACATAACAACCTTTACCGGTAATACCCACTGCAGTTACAGCAGTGGGGGTGCCTATTACTGAGCTTTGGGCGATATAGATATCATCTGCGCCATCAGCGAAATACACCCAATCTGTTGTGGCTGCTGTAGCCACCAACGCAGAGGCGTCTAAAGTTACTGCTTTTATGATACCGTTTGCTGTAGCAGCCGGATAACCATGAATCACATCAACCGCGCCGGCCTCTGTAGTATCTGATGCACCTAACCGACCTTCGATAGCGGCTTTGGCATATACCGTTTGCGCGCCGCCTTGTATTGCACCTTTTAAACCGTTGACCACGCTAACGCGGGCGTCACCGGCAAAGTTAAAAAAGCGTGGTGCTGCCGTTACCGCCAGAATGCCCAGAATAACGATAACAATAATTAACTCAATTAATGTAAAACCTTGGTTACGTTTCATTTCACTGCCTTTCTATTACGGTTTATTTAAGAAAATAGCTACCTGGCCCGTTGATGGGTTATAGGTAAAACCATTGGTCGCGCCTATACCGGCAGCTGGTGCCGCCGTCAAACCGGCCGTTTGGTGAAATTCACACACGGGGGCGGCGTAGCGCACAAAAATACTGTCGTTTGCATCAAACGCTATGTCAGCAGTTGGCGGGCTTTGAAAAACACTCTGAAATGCGGCTATACATTCAGCTGCAGTTACGCTACCAACCACTGATGCTACCAGAGGTGTACCGCCTCCTGTGGGGTAACCAAAAGCACTGTCCACACCAACATTGACGCCATCATAGTTAATGGTGGCAACCCCGGCTGTACCTGCCGGACGGCCCTCAACTTCCCATTGCGCCCGCACTAAACCCACTGCTGAAGCAAAACCGCCGGCGATACCTTGCAGTGACGCATCTTCAGCCTGTGCTGTTACATTTAAAAAGCGTGGTAAAGCTGTAGCGGCTAATAAGCCTAAAATAATCACTACGATAATCAGCTCTATTAAGGTAAAACCTGATTGTCTTTTCATCTTTGTATCTCCCATCCGTTTGTTATCATTAGTATATCGTTAAAATCTGTAATTACACTTACTTTGTCAACCGCTTTACACTGCTGATGCGTATCAGGTGCCTTTGTAGGCGTTGAGCATATCCCACATTGGCGTAAAAATACCCAGTGCTAAAATCAGTACCATTACTGCCACTACGGCAATAAGAATGGGTTCTATTTTGGCAGTCAGGCTTTTTAAATCAAACGCCACTTCGCGCTCATAAAAACCGGCCACTTCTGCCAGCATTTCATCCATAGCGCCGGTTTCTTCGCCCACCGCCAGCATTTGCAGTACCAGCGGGGTAAACATGCCGCTTTGCTGACTTACTTTAAGTAAGCTTTCGCCACGCTCTATGCTGCGGCGCATTTCACGGATTTTACTGCCGAGGTGCTCATTATCTACAGCATCGGCTACCAGGGTTAGCGCACTGGTCATGGGCACGCCGGCCTTTAACATCATGCCAAAGCTGCGGGCAAAGCGGCCCAAAGTAGCGCGGTAAATTAAATCGCCTACCAACGGTACCGCCAGCTTCCATCTACCCCATGTTAAGCGACCCTTATCGGTCTTAACATAAGCGCGCAGCGCCAAAGCACCGCCCACAGCCAGAATTAACATTAACGGCCAGAAGCGGACAAAAAACGCCGAGCTGGCCAGCAAGGCTTTGGTGGACCAGGGCAGCTCGGCATTAAAGCGGGCAAACATAGCGGCGAACTGCGGAATAACCGCCAGGTTAAGAATAAACATCGCTACCACTAAGGTGAGTAACACAAAAATAGGGTAACGGGTGGCCTGTTTAATTTGCTTGCGGGTTTCCAGCTCCTGCTCAAAGTAATAGGTCAGTTGTAAAAAGGCCTCATCCAGCCGGCCGGTGTTTTCCCCCACGTGCACTATGCTAACCATCAGCCGGCTGAATACGTCGGGGTGCAACGCCAGCGCTTGCGACAAATTCCGGCCGCTTTCCAATTGCTCTACCAATTCGGGCAATAACAGCTGCAGACGTTTTGACGCTGTGCTTTGTGCCAGACCTTCTATAGCGCGGATAATAGGAATGCCGGCTTTCATTAACGAGTACATCTGGCGCGAAAACATAATTAAGTCGGTTAGCGACACCTTGCTTTGCCACAGCACTATGCCTTTAACACCGCTGCGGCTTTGTTTTTGCTGCTGCCGTTGAATACTCAGTGGTATATAGCTACGCCGGCGCAATAAATCGGCTGCGGCGCCTTCATTGCCGGCTTCTACTTCGCCGCTGACGGCCTGGCCGGCAGCATCACGCGCTTTGTAAGCAAATAGCGCCATAGGCTTAGCTTTCCTCCGCCGCTGGCAGTGGGTCGGTATCCAGATACTCTGATACGCGGATCACTTCATCCAGGCTGGTAACGCCCTGCTGGGCATACTGCAAGGCCATAGTGCCCAGGCTGGTAAAATCTGCACTGTGATGCGCCAGGTTAGCAAAAGCTTCAGTGTCGCTGCGCCTTAAGGCATCGGCCAGCGGTTTGGTGATCAGTAACAGTTCAAACACACCGAGCCGGCCTTTATAGCCGCTGTGGTTACAAGACTGACAACCCGGCGCATGCCAGTACTTTGCCGCTACACTGGTTTTATGATGCCGCAGCCAGCTGCTCTCCAGCTCGTCCGGTTGGTACGGTTGTTTGCAGTAGTCACACAGCCGCCGCACTAAGCGCTGCGCCACTATGGCGCGCAGGGCAGATGCTACCAGATAGGGCGCCGCGCCCATGTCAATTAAGCGCAAGGTACTGGTGACTGCATCGTTAGTGTGCAAGGTCGATAGCACCAGGTGGCCGGTTAAGGCACCGCGCAGGCCCATTTCAGCCGTTTCCTGGTCGCGCATTTCCCCTACCATGATAATGTCGGGGTCCTGGCGTAAGGTGGTACGCAGTACATTGCTGAACGTCAGGCCTATCTTATGATTCACCTGCACCTGGTTTATCCGTGGTAAGCGGTATTCTACCGGGTCTTCTACGGTAATAATTTTACTGCCGGCCTGATTTAACTCGCTAAGCAAACCATACAGGGTAGTAGTTTTACCCGAGCCGGTGGGGCCGGTAACCAAAATCATGCCGTGCGGACTTTGAATAATACGGCGTAATTTGGCCAGCATCGGCGCCGGAATACCGGTTTCTTCCAGTCGCAGTAAGCCGGCAGATTGGTCCAGCAAGCGCATTACCACAGACTCGCCGTATTGCACCGGCATGGTGGAAATACGCACATCTATCTGGTGTTTTTTTACGTTGATTTGAAAACGGCCATCCTGCGGCAAACGCTTTTCCGAGATATCCAGGTTTGCCATCAGCTTTAAGCGCAATACCAGCGCCGAAGCGATACTGACCTGGTTGAGGATATTTTCCTGTAACACACCGTCTACCCGCTGACGAATGCGCAGCACCTTGTCATCCGGTTCAATATGGATATCTGACGCTTTAACCTGTACTGCATCTTCAAAGATCGATTGCAGTAACTTGACAATGGTGTTGTCGGCGTCAATTTGCTCGTCCAACGCGCTGACATCCAGCCCGCTGTCGTCACCGTGCTCGGCCTTCAGCTGAGTGGCAAAGCTTTCAATTTGCCGTGTGCGACGATACAAGGTATCAAACGCCTGAATTAACTGGCTTTCCCGCACTACAGCCAGCTCTATTTGCCGTGGCGCCAGCAGTTCTGCCAGTTGATCCATTGCCGCTAAATCGGCCGGGTCACTCATACCCAGCAGTACAGTGTCATCACGGTCTTCCAGCACCAGGGCACGGAAGCGCCGCGCCTGCACTTCCGGCAATAATTGCACGGCTTTAGGATCTATCGGCTTTTGCGCGATATCCAAAAACGGCACATTCAGCTGCTGCGCCAAAAACTGCAACAGCTGGGCTTCTGACAGAAAATTCAGCTCGGTCAGCGTGGAGCCTAATTTACGGCCACTTTGCTGCTGTTGGGTTAACGCTTGTTGTAACTGTGGCTCTGAGATAATGCCCTCATGCACCAGTAAATCACCCAAACGCATTTTCAAACGAGGTCTTTGCATCAGGTTACTCTGTAGCAGCTAAACGCTGTTGAATGTAATTCCGGCTGGCAACAGACAGCGCTTCACTGTGTTGCCATGCCTGACGATAATAATGCTGTGCCTGAGCGCGCTCGGCCTGTGCATCAAATGAAATAGCCGCCCCCAGCCACCAACGCCCCTGCTGTGGTTGCAGCACCACCAGTTGCGAAAACCAGTGCAGTGCCGCCTGGTGCTGCCCCAATTGCTGCAGCGCGGTAGCCTTCATAGCGTAGTAATCCGGTTGCTGCGCCAGGGGAAATTGTGGCGGTAACAGGGCATCTACCGCTTGCCATTGTTGCGCTGCGGCAGCGTGCTGCGCCAGCATTAACTGAATATCGGCATGCACTATGCCTTGTGCCACAGCTTGTTGTAACACCGCACGGGCTTGTGCCGGCTGTCCCAGTTGTAACCACAGCCCGGCCTGCGCCAAATACAACTCAGCATCTTGCGGCGTTAGCTGCTGCAGTTGTTGCCAATACTGCAACGCCTGCTGCAATTGGCCGTTTTGCGCAGCGCCCAGCGCTTGTTGCCGTAACGCGGCTTTACGCTGTGCTATGGGTTCGGCCGCATGTTCAATTTTCATCTTGCCGGCCGGTGCTGCGGCTTTAGCAACCCGGGCCGGCACCTCGTTTAGCGCCATAGCTTGCTGTGATGTTTGTGCTTGTGCTTGTGCTTGTGCTTGTGCTTGTGCTTGTGGCCCGGCTACCGGCAACGACTGCTCAACTGTGTTCTCTGTGCTTGCTGCATTGGCAATATTTTCTGCACTGGCGCTATTGGTTGCTTCTACGCTACCAGCCGCTGAGCCATCAGCCGCAGCTGCTACTACGATATCCGCGGTTAAACGCTGCGCTATCTCCACAACATCTGTGGCAGCTGCCGGCTGTAGCAAAGGCGTTGCCGCGGCAGGGTTATCCGCGGCTACATCGCGGGTTAAAATGGCGTACACCGCAAAGCAGAGTAAGCAGAAGCTTAGCAACAACAATATACTCAGCCATAATGGCCGATCCGGCCGGTAGGCCAATTGCGCCGCAGGCTCTGTGGCAACAGCTGTGTGTTGGCGCTGCTCTAAATCGCGCAGCATTTTATTTAATACACTCATAATGCCGCCAACCTTTGCAGCCAGCTGCTGTTAGCAGCTACCGCATAGCCGGCGATTCCGGGCAGCAATAAACCAGCAGCATACCACCACCAACTACGTGGCTTAGGCTGCACATCTTCGGTATCCAAGGCGGCCAGCCGCACGTGCTGATAGCTGGCAGCGGCTTTGCCTTCACCAAATGCCAGCAACAGTGCTTTGTGCGCCAGTATATTTACCAAGCGCGGAATACCGCGGCTATAACGGCTTAATGAGCGCAGCGCTGCGCCGCTGAACAACGCCTGACTGGCGCCGGCCTGTGCCAACCGCTGCTGTAAATAGGCGGCCACTTGGGGGCGGCTCATTAAGGCCAGCTCGCTGGAAAAGGTAATACGCTGACGCAACTGGCGAAAGCGATAGCTTGCCAGCTTTTTATTCAGCTCCGGCTGACCAAACAACACCACCTGTAACAGTTTTTGCTGCTGGGTTTCCAGATTGGTCAATAAACGCAGCGCCTCTAAAGTATCGTCCGGCAGTGCCTGGGCTTCATCTATCAGCACTATGGTTTTTTTTCCCTGAGCTGCCAACAGCAGCAATTGCCGTTGTAATAGCTGCAATAATTGCGGCGCATCAATATTGGCCGAGTGTTTTAAACCCAATTCCAATGCCAGTGCCCAGCGCAACTCCAGCGGCGTTAAACAGGGATCCGGTAAATACGCCAGCTGCCAGTCGGCGCCGGCCTGTTGCAGCAATTTACGACACAGCAGGGTTTTGCCACTGCCTACTTCACCGGTAATTTTAATAAACCCCTCGCCGGCAGCCAGTGCGGTTTGTAATACGGCTAACACATCCTGATGCTGTTGCAACGGCACAAAGAACGCCGTATCCGGCGTTAGGCCGAACGGCATTCGGTTCAGTTGGAAATGCCGTTGATACATCGCTAATTGGCCGACCAGTCTGACAGTTGCACCGAAGACTGCTGAATTTGCTGCCGCCATACACCGTCACCAACCACGGTGGGTTTAAGCAGAATAACCAGCTCTTTTTTCTTTTCTACCTTGCTGATACTGGTAAACAACTTACCCAGTATTGGTATAGCGCTAAGCACCGGCGTGCGTGACTCACTGTCGCTGGTAACGGTTTGCATTAAACCGCCAATAACCACTATTTCGCCGCTGCGGGCACGGATAATGGTATCGGACTCACGGATATTGCTTTGTGCCAACGGCAGGATCACTTCGTCGTTACTGAAACGGATGGTTTTACTTTGCTCCGCTGTTTCCGTTACCGAGGGATGCACATGCAGGATCACACTACCATTCTGGTCAATTTGCGGTGTGACATCCAGCGCGATACCGGAGAAAAACGGCTGCAAAGAGATATTCGGTGTACTGATAGTGCCGCCCACACCGGATATGGTATCGCTGCTGATGTTAGTAACAAAGTATTCGTCCTGGCCGACTTTAATTACCGCTTTTTGGTTATTCATTGCGGTAACCCGCGGGCTGGACAATACCTGCGCATTACCCTGAGTTTCCAGCAGGCTAATTACACCGTTAAAATCGGCATTATTAAATGAAATGGTGGTAATGCCACCTAAAGAGTTGCTGATAGCATTACCGGTCGCCCCGGCAGTGGTGCCGAAATTAAAGCCGGTACTGCGCAGGTTCATAATGGCGTTTTGCCAGTTGATACCTTGCTGATACTCATCATTGAGGGTAACTTCAATGATCTTGGCTTCCAACACCACCTGACGTTGCAGGTGTTGCTCAGACTGGCCCAGATAAGCTTTTACAGCGGCAATTTCTTCCGGCATACCCCGCACGGTAACCAAGCCAGCTTGTGGTGTTACCACTACCATACGTTGCGGCCCGTTGCCCAGCACCGTACTGACGGCTTTTTCCAGATCTTTCCAGAAGTCGGTCTGGCTTTCACTTTTTATCGTGCTGCCGTTAAATTGCTGTTGGCCGGATTGGCCCTGGCCATTCTGATTGTTTTGGTTATTGGCCCGGTTGTTGTTCTGGTTATTGTTACTATTGTTGTTGCCGTTATTCTGATTGTTTTGATTGTCTTGCGACACGCCACCGGAATTTACCGCAATGGAGGAAAAGCCATGGCGCTGCAGCATCAGATAATTTACGGCAATGCTCTCGGTGCGCAGCCCTGCCGGATACACTTTATACACCAAGCCTTGCAGGCGGATATCAAAACCATACAGTTGCTGCACAATGGCCATGGTTTCGGCCAGCGTAACTTGCTTTAACTGCAGGCTGATATCGCCGCTGACACCCGGGTGCAATACTACGCTATAGGGTGTATCTGTAACCAATGATTGAAAAAAATCCACCAGATCTGCCTGTACCGCGGCTACGTTAAAGCGTGGCAACTGCGGCTGCACCGGGGTATAGCCGGCGCTGAGTAAATCTTGTGTTACTGCTGCCGGCACCGGCGGTGCAGCTTGCGCTTCGACATGATTATGTTGCGCGGCTTGGTGCAAATCTTGTTTAGCTTGCTTTGGCACCGTAGTGGGCGTAAAGGCCTGGCAACCGGCCAGCAGTGCGCTGCTGCATAGCCACAGTATTTTGTGTCCTGACTTATTCTTCATATTGTTTTATCGCTGTGTTAAGTAACGGCAATACCCGCTGTTCACCATTTAATTGCAAAACCACCTGTGCCTGCTGAATGTCTGCTACCCGATACTGCTCAAACCGATCTCCCTTGCGTACCAACTGGCCGTTTATCAACGCAACCAGCCCCTGTTCAGTATTTTTAATCAGTTGCAACCGCAAGCTGGCCGGCGCTACAGCACTTTGTGCCGCCCTGCCGTCAATGTGCCAGCCGCTGGCCGGCCTGGTAGGATCAGCCTGCAACGGGCTACTTAGCAGCAAGGCTAAACTACAAACGAATAAAATCTTCATATTCACTCACTGTGCTCAGCTTTAACGACAATTCTGCCTGAGGATACTCCAACACGCGATACTCCAGCCCGGCGCGGTTTACCAAGCCGGGCAGTTGCTCAATACGTTGCAATACTGCATACAACTTAGCGTAACTGCCGCTCATTACCAGCGTAATGGTATGCTGATATAACAAGGCAGCTTCATCATCAGCCTGGCCTGCAAGCCTGACCGGCTGCGCCGGCGGGGTAGACAAGCGGGTTACCTGCACACCGCTGCTGCTTTGCAGTATGTTTTGCAGCAAGCTGATCATTTGCTCTGAGCCGACAAAATGGGCAGCACTTAGTCTTATTTCGCTATTAAGTTGCTGCTCTTGCTGTTGCAAGCTGGTTATTTGCTCCAGATATTTTTGGTCCATATTAACGCTGAGTTGGCGCCTCAGGGTATCGGCCCGCGCTTTAGCGTCATGTTGTTGCTGTTGCAAAGTGCTCAGTTGCTTTTGCCCTTGCTGAGCAGCCAGCAGTACCGGCTCCAGCAGATAAATCAGCAATAACCACAGCGTAAGAAAGATGCTCCCCAAAGACAGCAGCAGTTTTTCCCGTCGCTGCAACTGACTGAATTTGTCTGATAATAGCTGCCATTGCGTCACAAGCCGGCTCCTTGTTGGGCTACCAGCTGAAAGCTTACTGCGCTCTGTTGCGGTACCTGCAACATATTAACCTCGCTAAAGCGCTGCCCTTTGAAATAGCTGAGCTGGCGTAAATCTTCCAGCCATAACGGCACTTTGTCCGGTTGCAGTGAAATACCGCTGAAGCTGCTGTGCTGTTGCTGCAAACTAAAAGCAGTTAACCACAGCTCCTGCCGGTCTATCTGCAGCAAATGCGCAAATACCGGACTGTACAGTTGGCCGGCTTGTTGCTGCTGTTGAGCAAGGTAGCCTAACAGTTGCTGCTTTTGCCGCACCCTGTGCTGCACCTGTTCATACTGTTTTATCAGTTCTGTTGACGGCTGACGTTGCTCCAATGCTTGTTGGTACAACAGCACTTCCTGTTGCTGCACATCCAGTTGTTGCTGCTGTGCTGCAAGCTGTGCTGTCAATTGTTGTTGCTGATGTTGCAACCAAAACCAGGCCGACAGCAACAGCCCAACCAGCAACAGCCAGGCAGATAATACACGCTGCAAGCTGAGGCGATCCGTTACCGGATAAAGCAGCGGTTGATACAGGTTTACCTGCTGTTTCATGCGGCCGGCCCCTTTATCTGTGCGCTAACCGCGGCCACTGCGGGCCAGCAGCGTAACAGCTCGTTGTCGTTTAGTGTTGCGGCCAATGGCAGCGGTTGTAACGGTTCAACACGATTAAAACCGCTTTGATTGAGTAATTCCGCCATGACCTGTGGCGCCGTCATCAGTAAGCGGATATCGCGTACCGGCGGCTGTTTCAGCTGGCTTTCGAAATAATCCATTGAACGCTGCAGTTCCAGCTGCAAGCGATCCAGGGTGCCATTGCGTAAATCTGCTTCGCTGTTTAGATGTAACTTACTGAAACCACGGGTGCGCCTGGAGAAATACAGCAAGCCATCACGCACAATTTGGATCAGCACTTCCTGCTCCGGCTGATGCACCACCAACATGCAAGCCTGAGTACTTAGCGGCAGCAGTTCCGTGGCCAGCCACTCTTCCGGCTGTATTGACACTATTGCCGGGCCGGCGTTGTTTACGGTATTAACCAACTGCTTTAACCAGGCAAGGCTGGCCACTACCACATTAATTTTAGCCTGTGCGGTATTATTACCGGGCAAATCAATGTAATCCGCGACGATATCTTCCGGCGCAATACTAACCAGATCTTTTACCTGCCAGGGCAATGCCTGCAGCATTTCTTCAGCAGCAACAGCCGGCTTATCTAACTGCACCAGCTGGTAGAAATCGGCTGCAAGAATAATATGCAGCCGGCTATGCGCCGGTGCTACGGCCAGCGCTTCAAGTAATGCAGGCTGCCAATTACCGACACTAAAGTTGATGGTTTTACAGAGCTTTATCCGGGTCTCTTTCAGCTGTACCAGCGTAAGACTGCTGCTGCACAGATGCACAGCAAACAGCGGTTGTTCACCCGGTGCTATTTGATTGAGGCGTTTTATTATTTTTCTCAGCATAGCGCTGCCATTCCCTCCGTTTGTAACGCTATACTAGCGGCTATTCCTTTGGCTGTCATGCTTCTTCCCATGTTGTATTCATCTGAGATTCAGTTACCGGCAGCGCGGCAACGCTGGCAACCTTTAAGTCATACTTTGTTGTTACGTCATCAGGTACAACTTTGGATCTGTCATCTGGAAACCGACCTTGCTGAGGTGTCCGGCAATAAATGGTTAAAACTAAAATATCACCTTGCTGCGGCTCAGCATGAAGGCATGGCGGGCGTTTTTACCTTCGGCGGCGCGTTTTCTAATCATCTGTGTGCTGTTGCCGCTGCCTGCCGACAACTGGGGTTAACCAGCATGGCTTATGTCAGGGCGGATAAACCCGATCCGGCCAACCCGACGCTGCGGTTTTGCCAACAGCAGGGTATGCAACTGCATTTTGTTGATCGTAACAGTTACCGACTGCGCCACCAGAGCGATTTTATCCGCCGGTTACAACAGCAACACCCAAGACTGTTAATGGTGCCGGAGGGCGGCTCTTCTGCCGACGGTGCCCGGGGGGTGGCCGGGCTGGATTTGGCCACCACACCGGACGGCCCCGCCGATACCATTATTTGCGCTACCGCCAGCGGTGGAACCCTGGCCGGTATTATCAGCCGCAACGATGCCGCAGTACTGGGTATTGCCGTGGTCAAAGACCCGTCATTGCCCGATAAGGTACTGCAGCTACTGCCGGCGCAGCAGAGTTTAAGCCGCTGGCAGATTAATACCGACTTTACCGGTGCCGGTTACGGCCGTTTCAGCCCGGAGTTGCTGCAGTTTTGCAGGGACATGGCACAACAACGCCTGTATGTTGAGCCGGTTTACACCGGTAAGGCCCTGAACGGACTATTTTCGCTGATTGCAGCGGGATATTTTCCGGCCGGCAGCCGGCTCAGCTTTTTCCATACCGGCGGCTTGCAAGGCCTGAAGGGCATGCATTATCGCGGTTTGATCACAGCGGCTGACCTTGCGCTATTATCTGGTTTAACGGCTGGCTGAAATAAAAGCCCTGGCCGCCGGCAATGCCCAACTTTTGTAATGTCAGCCACTCATCTTCCAGTTCTACGCCGGTAGCAATCACTTTCACGCCTTTGCCGGCGTAGCCGGAAATCAGGCCGCGGACAAACAGTTGCTGCTCTAAATGTTGGTTAATATTGCGTACTACCGAAGGATGCAACTTTACCGATTCCAGCGGCAATTCATCAACATAGAGCGCATTGTCGATAACTAAACCAACCTGATCGACAATAAGAGTAAAACCAGCGTTATGCAGCTTTAACAACCGACTTTTTAACTGCTTATAATGTTTCAGTAAATGATGCTCGGAGATTTCCAACGCCAACTGCTGTGGTTCCAACTGACCACTAAGTAACATATGATCCAGCCATTCACACCACTGTGGCTCGAGTAACGACTGAATGCTGATATTGACACTGCAGCGGCTGTAAGTGCGCGAATCTACTGCGCACAACCGCGCCGTTTTTACCAGTACATGCTGATCAAGCTGCCCGGCCAGGCCACAGTTATACGCCATAGGCAGGAAAATAGTGGCCGGAATGTTCTGACCATCACTGGTTTGCAACCGCACTAATACCTCGTGCTGTAATACATCAGTATCCTGCCAGGAGAATACCGGCTGAAAACTTAACGCAAACCGATGCTCCTGCAATGCTTTGTTCAGCTCTGAGCGCCACCATACCGAACCTTTCGCGGCCGGTTTATCATCCTGGTGCACGTACCCGTAAGCTGCATTAGGCCCATGCAACTGCGCAGTTTTAAGTGCCATATCGGCTTCTGACAAAATTTGATACGAGGTTTGATCGCGCTGATAGCCGGCATAGCCGATATGTAATACGTCTTGCCCGGCACAATCGGCAAAACAACTGGCACGGCTTAACAAAGTCGCCATTCTGTCACCCAACTTTTCCATCTCTTTACCGCTAAGCCCGGCCACCAGAAACACCAGATCGTTGTCAGACAAACGCGCCATAACGGTATCAGTGTAAGCTGCGGCAATACCATGCAGAATGTCGACACAACCTTTTAGCCGCGTCAGTTGTTTAATACCGGCTTGCCCCGATTCCGGATGACTCAGCTGAATAATATACAAAGCACCATAAGCCACTTCAGACACATCGCTGAGGTAATGCTGCAGCTTACTCTCGAAGAAAACGCGGTTACCAATGGCCAACTCATGATCGATTAAGCCCTGCACCCGCACCAGGTGCCTGACTTCCTGATCCCGTTTCAGTAAATGGTTAATCCGCTCTGACACTTTAGTCAGCGCTATACTGGGTGCAATACCTGTGCGGCTGTTAAGTTCAACTTTCTCCTGCAACATACGGATAGTTTTATCTAACTCAATAACTTCGCTGGTAAGTGCGCTGCGTCGGCGGCGAAACAGCAGCATCAGTGGCAAAAACAGCAGAACAAAAACCGCATTTAACGCTAAATAAAACCAGAGGCTACGCCCCGGCAGTAAGCGTTTATCGACAAAAGCAAAAGCATCACCGATATTCAGTGCAACATAGTCTGTTTTAGCAGGTTCGGCTTGCATGGTTAAACCATTTTCGGCTGTTAACGTAAGCCAAAAAGGTTGGTTTTGCGGTAATGCAGTTTGCGGGTGAACCAGCTGCACCAGCTGAATAGCCTGTTGCTGCATAGCATAGCGCTGAGCAACAAAATGTGACAAGTTAAGGATCAGTAGAAACAGCAATAGCGCTAACAGCTGCAGGCGACGCGTCCGGTGCTCGAATAAATGCAGTAATGACAAGGCCAACTCCTTTTGAAACAGCTCTTAGTGTTAATCTTTGTCCGGCATTTGTCGAGTTTTTCAGCAAAAATTTGTGTTAGCGCAAAGCAAAAAGCCCGGCTCTTGCGAGTCGGGCTTTGCTTAATTGGGAGCC
>NZ_JBQTCI010000012.1:0-18272 GCF_052380015.1 Rheinheimera sp. NSM
AAATCATTGCTTAATTGGCATTGATTGAAAAAGGCCCTGCGGGGCCTTTTTTATTGGCTGAAAATCAGCCGCAAAGTTATATTCAAACGCTTGTTTGAAAACTTAAGCTGTGCCATGCTTAAACTCATCCGTCCAGTTATTGAGGCAATAAGTATGAGCCAGTACCAGGCACCGCTAAATGATATTTTGTTTAACCTTTTCGACGTTTGGCAGTTGGATAAATACTGGCAGCAGCAAAGCGGGCTTTGTGAGCTTATTGAGGCCGATACCGCTAAAGCTATTCTGGAAGAGGCAGCTAAAATCTGCGAACAACAACTAGCACCTTTCTGTGGCGAGGCTGACCAGCGCGGCGCTCAGCTGCAAGACGACAAGGTATCGCTGCCGGAACATTATTACACCGCATACCAAAGTCTGAGTGAAGGCGGTTGGACCGGCCTGAGCGGTGATGCTGCATACGGCGGTATGGGTATGCCCAAAGCGCTGTCGATGATGGTAGATGAAATGCTTTGCAGCGCCGATATCGCCTTTTCGTTATATCCGGGCTTAACCGCCGGCGCCTGTGTTGCACTACTGCAGCACGCGGATGAGGCCACCAAAGCTTTGTACTTGCCGAAAATGTATAGCGGTGAGTGGTCGGGCACTATGTGTTTAACCGAATCGCATGCCGGCTCCGATCTTGGCATTATGCGCACTACCGCTAAACCTAACACCGATGGCAGTTATGCCCTTAACGGCTCTAAGATCTTTATTACGGCTGGCGAGCATGACCTGACAAAAAACATCATTCATCTGGTACTGGCCAAGTTGCCCGATGCGCCGGCCGGCAGCCGCGGTATCTCGTTATTTTTGGTGCCTAAATATCTGCCGGATGCTGCCGGCGAACCAGGTAGCCGCAATAGCGTCAGTGTAGGGTCTATTGAGCATAAGATGGGCATTAACGGCTCGGCGACCTGTGTGCTGAATTTTGACGACGCAAAAGGTTATTTAATCGGTGAACCACACCGTGGTCTAGCCTGTATGTTTACCATGATGAACTATGAGCGTTTATCAATGGGCAGCCAGGGGCTGGGTGCGGCGGAACGCGCTTATCAAAATGCGCTGGCTTACGCCAAAGACCGGCTGCAAGGCAGAGTCACTGAAAAAGATGCCAACAAAGCTGAGCCGATAATCGGTCATGCCGATGTAAGGCGCATGTTGCTTAACATCAAAGCAATGAATGAGGCCGGCCGCACCTTTGCGACCTGGGTAGCGTCGCTGCTGGATAAAGCGAAGTACGACAACTGCCCGGTATCGGCGCAACGGGCTAATTTACTGACGCCAATAGCCAAAGCCTTTATGACAGATCAGGGCTTCGATGCCTGTGTCACCGCACAGCAAGTATTTGGCGGCCATGGCTATGTAAAAGAATGGGGTATGGAGCAACTGGTGCGCGATGTGCGTATTGCCCAGATCTATGAAGGCACTAACGGCATTCAGGCGGCTGATTTTATGTTGCGTAAAGTGGCGGCAGACCAGGGCATGGTATTGCTTACATTACTGGCTGATATTAAGGCAGAACTGGCGGCGACACCCATTCAAGCCGCGGCATCGCTGCAGCATTACATCGACCGGCTGCAGCTCTTAACTGCAGATCTGTTGGCGCAAGACAACCGCGCACAGAGTGCCAATGCCTGCGACTATTTAGCCCTGGTGTCATATGTGCTGTACGGCTATATGTGGTATAAAAACCTGGCGGCACTGCAGCCTGCGGTACAGAGTGAGCAGTTTGTAGTGGCGAAACAACATACAGCGGCATATTACTTCGACCGTATTTTGCCTAAAGCCGATGGTCTGTTGTCATTATTAAGGCATGATTCAGCCGTAATGGATAAGTTAGCCACAGAGCATTTCTGATATTAAGGACAATTATGCAATACCTCGCCGGCTTGATAGCACTGTTGGCGTTCTCTGTTTCGGCAGCGGACGCATTAGATAAGCGAATGAAAGCCGAGCAGTGGGACAGTTACGCTCCGTTCACCTTGCTGCCGCATGAAAATAATTACCTGATGCCATTTACCTATGTAGATGGCATAGCGTCTACGTTGGAAAGGGACGGTAGCAGTGCACCGTCCGACAACGTGGAGGCTAAGTTCCAGCTAAGCCTTAAAACACCGCTGTGGAGCAAAATCTATAAAGACAATGGTTATCTGTTTTTTGCTTTTACCCAACAAGCGTATTGGCAAGCCTATAACAGCGAGGTGTCTTCACCGTTTCGGGAGAATAACTACGAGCCGGAGCTGATCCTGATGCTGCCGCACTACAAAAACTACGAAGAAGCCGCCAGCCGGATTATCAGTTTGAGTTTATCGCACCAATCTAACGGCCGTGCCGGTGAATTGTCACGCAGTTGGAACCGGTTGAAACTAAGTTGGGTTACGTCCATCGGCAATGTGTTTATAAATTTCGAACCCTGGTATCGTTTTAAAGAAGACCGTAAAGATACACCGCAAGACCCTAACGGCGATGACAACCCCGACATCACCAAGTATATGGGCTGGTTTGAGTTGTCGGCTGCTTATAAACAGGATGACGCCACCTGGCGTATGATGCTGCGCAATAACCTGCGCAGTGACAATAAAGGCGCTGTCAGAGTGTCTTATTCGGTGCCGTTTAACAAACATATCCGCTTTTATGCTGAGCTGTTTAATGGTTATGGCGAGAGTCTGATTGACTATAACCGTTCAGTTACCCGCTTTGGTATTGGTTTTGAGCTAAACGATATTCTGTAGTGCATTTTATAACCAACACTTGCGTTATCAGTTGATTTCAGTATAATGCGCGGCCAGTCGATATAATTCTGACTGGCTCGTTAAATAAACTTTAGAGTTATTTAACGCTTACAGTGCTCCCGATTGGGGAGTAAACGTAACTTTGGTGCATGGGCATCCCCCTTCTTGGGTTGGATAGCTTGTGTTTATTTTTGCTCTTTTTGCTCTTTGAGGCTTTGATACATGAGTAATCAAAGGATTCGCATCCGTCTGAAAGCGTTCGATCACCGTTTGATCGATCAGTCAACCATGGAAATCGTTGACACAGCTAAGCGTACGGGCGCTCAGGTTCGTGGTCCTATTCCACTTCCTACCCGCCAGGAACGTTTCACTGTATTGATTTCTCCTCACGTCAACAAAGATGCACGTGATCAGTACGAAATCCGTACCCACAAGCGTTTAATCGACATCGTTGAGCCAACCGAGAAAACGGTTGATGCGCTGATGCGTTTAGACTTGCCTGCTGGCGTTGACGTTCAAATCAGCCTGGGCTAATCAGACAGGTTTATAGAGAGGTTTAGGAAATGGCTATCGGTCTAGTCGGTCGTAAAGTGGGAATGACTCGCATCTTCACTGAAGACGGCGTTTCAATTCCAGTAACCGTAATCGAAGCGACACCAAACCGTGTAACTGCAGTTAAAACTGCAGAAACAGACGGTTACAGCGCACTGCAAGTGACTGCTGGTACTGTAAAGGCAAGCCGCATGAGCAAGCCGGAAGCAGGCCACTTCGCTAAAGTGGGCGTGGACGCTGGTCGTGGTCTGTGGGAATTCCGCCTGACAGATAACGAAGGTGCTGACATCACTGTCGGCAGCGAAATTACGGTTGAAATTTTCGCTGAAGCGAAAAAAGTTGATGTGTCTGGCACATCAAAAGGTAAGGGTTTTGCCGGTGCTGTTAAGCGCTGGAATTTCCGTACTCAGGATGCTACTCACGGTAACTCGTTATCACACCGTGCCCCTGGTTCAATTGGTCAGAACCAATCACCAGGTAAAGTATTCAAGGGTAAAAAAATGGCTGGTCACTTAGGTGCTGAGCGCGTAACCGTGCAGTCACTGGAAGTGGTTCGTGTAGACGCAGAACGTAACATCCTGTTAGTAAAAGGTGCAGTACCTGGCGCTATCGGTGGTGACGTGATCGTTAAACCAGCTGTTAAAAGCTAACGTCTGAGGAGATAAGTGATGGAATTAGCATTACGAGACGCTCAAGGCGTTCTTGAAGTTTCCGAAGCTACCTTTGGACGTGAGTTTAATGAAGCTTTGGTTCATCAGGTCGTAGTAGCCTATGCTGCCGGCGCCCGTCAGGGTACCCGCGCTCAGCTGACACGTTCTGAAGTACGCGGTGGTGGTAAGAAGCCATGGCGTCAAAAAGGTACAGGCCGCGCGCGCGCCGGTACTATCCGCAGCCCAATCTGGCGCGGAGGCGGTGTAACATTTGCGGCTAAGCCACAAGATCACAGCCAAAAAGTAAACCGTAAAATGTATCGTGGTGCGATTCAAAGCATCCTGTCTGAATTAGTACGTCAAGAGCGTTTAATCGTGGTGGAAAATTTCGCCGTTGATTCGCCTAAGACCAAAGATTTAACTGCGAAGTTAAAAGCTATGGACTTAAAAGACGTGTTAATCGTGACTAACGAAGTGGATGAGAACCTGTTCTTATCAGCACGTAACCTGTACAAGGTAGACGTGCGTGACGTACACGGTATCGACCCGGTCAGCTTAATCGCATTCGACAAAGTGTTAATGACTGCTGCTGCAGTTAAGCAACTTGAGGAGCTGTTAGCATGATCCGCGAAGAACGTTTACTGAAAGTTATTTTAGCGCCACACGTATCTGAAAAGAGCACTGTGTCTGCTGAAAAACACAATACAGTCGTTTTCAAGATTGCCACTACTGCGACTAAAGCTGATGTTAAAGCGGCAGTTGAAAAACTGTTCGAAACAGAAGTAGTCGGTGTGCGTACTGTTAATGTTAAGGGTAAGTCCAAGCGCACTGGTGCGCGTATGGGTAAGCGTAGCGATTGGAAAAAAGCTTACGTGACTCTTAAAGAAGGCAGCGAAATCGATTTCGTTGGCGGCGCTGAGTAAGAAGAGGAGTTAGGAAATGGCACTTGTAAAGTGTAAACCTACGTCACCAGGTCGTCGCCACGTATTAAAAGTGGTTAACCCAGACCTGTACAAAGGCAAGCCTTACGCACCTTTGTTAGAGAAAAATTCAAAAACAGGTGGTCGTAACAACAACGGTCGCATCACTACCCGTCATATCGGTGGTGGTCATAAGCAACATTACCGTTTAGTTGACTTCAAACGCAACAAAGATGGCATTCCTGCCAAAGTTGAGCGTTTAGAGTACGATCCAAACCGTACTGCTAACATCGCACTGGTGTTATACGCAGACGGTGAGCGTCGTTACATTCTGGCCCCTAAAGGCCTGAAGGCAGGTGATACAGTGGTTTCAGGTATGGAATCACCAATCAAAGCCGGTAACACCTTACCACTGCGCAATATCCCGGTTGGTCAGGTAGTACACAACATCGAAATGAAACCAGGTAAAGGTGGTCAGTTAGCTCGTTCTGCTGGCGCATTTGTACAGATTCTGGCTCGTGACGGTGAGTACGTGACGCTGCGTTTACGCAGTGGCGAAGTACGTAAAGTATTAGCAGATTGTCGCGCGACTATCGGTGAGATCGGCAACGCGGAACATATGTTACGTCAATACGGTAAAGCTGGTGCAATGCGCTGGCGTGGCATTCGCCCAACCGTACGTGGTGTGGTAATGAACCCGGTTGATCACCCACACGGTGGTGGTGAAGGTAAAACTTCTGGTGGTCGTCACCCTGTATCTCCATGGGGCGTTCCAACGAAGGGTTACAAAACTCGTTCAAACAAGCGTACTGATAAACTTATCGTACGTCGTCGTGATAAATAATTTGTGAGGAATTGCCATGCCACGTTCTCTCAAGAAAGGTCCATTTATTGACCTTCACTTGCTGAAGAAGGTAGAGAAAGCGTTGGAAAGCGGTGACAAGAAGCCTATTAAGACTTGGAGCCGTCGTTCAATGATCATACCTGATATGATCGGTTTGACCATCGCTGTCCATAATGGTCGTCAACATGTACCTGTGTTCGTCTCGGAAGAGATGATTGGTCACAAGTTAGGTGAATTTGCACCTACTCGTACCTACCGTGGTCATGCAGCCGACAAAAAGGCCAAGAAGCGCTAAGGGGTAAATGATGCAAGCATTAGCTAAACACAAATTTGCCCGTTCTTCTGCTCAAAAAACCCGTCTGGTCGCTGACCAGGTGCGTGGATTGTCAGTAGATAAGGCGCTGAACGTACTGACTTACAGCCCGAAGAAAGCTGCTGAGTTAGTTAAAAAGGTTCTTTTATCAGCCATTGCCAACGCTGAGCACAATGAAGGCGCGGATATTGATACGTTGAAAGTTAAGACCATCTTCATTGATGAAGGTCCGTCTATGAAACGTATCAAGCCACGTGCTAAAGGTCGTGCTGACCGTATCGTCAAGCGTACCAGCCACATCACTGTGGTTGTAGCTGATAACTAGGAGAGAGAAATGGGACAGAAAGTACATCCTAATGGTATTCGCCTAGGTATCACTAAGCCATGGAGCTCAACCTGGTTCGCGAATACGAAAGACTTCCCGGATTTCTTAAACGGTGACTTTAAAGTTCGTCAGTATCTGACAAAAGAACTGAAAGCCGCGTCAGTAAGCCGGATCGATATTGAACGCCCTGCGAAAAGCATCCGTGTGACTATTCACACTGCGCGTCCAGGCGTAATCATCGGTAAGAAAGGTGAAGATGTTGAAAAAATCCGCAAGCAAGTAGCAGCCATCGCTGGCGTACCTGCGCAGATTAACATCTCTGAAATCCGTAAGCCTGAGCTGGATGCCAAATTAGTTGCTGATTCAATCAGCAGCCAGTTAGAGCGTCGTGTAATGTTCCGTCGTGCTATGAAGCGCGCGGTACAAAACGCCATGCGTATCGGTGCCAAGGGTATCAAAGTTGAAGTTAGCGGCCGTTTAGGCGGCGCAGAAATCGCTCGTTCGGAGTGGTACCGTGAAGGCCGTGTGCCACTTCACACTCTGCGTGCTGATATCGATTACAATACCTCAGAAGCACTGACTACTTACGGTATCATTGGTGTGAAAGTGTGGATTTTCAAAGGCGAGATCTTAGGTGCTCTGCCATTGAACAACAACACCAACAACGCCAACAATAACAACCAGCCTAAAGCGCCGAAAAAACCGGCACGTAAGGCTAAGTAGGGGTATTGAGCGATGTTGCAACCAAAACGTACAAAATTTCGTAAAGTGCACAAAGGTCGTAACCGTGGCTTGTCCCTGGTTGGCGATAAAGTATCTTTCGGTACTTATGCACTGAAATCTGTAGAACGTGGTCAAATGACTTCACGTCAAATCGAATCTGCACGTCGTGCTATGACGCGCGCTGTTAAGCGTGTTGGTAAAATCTGGATCCGTGTGTTCCCAGACAAGCCAATCACCGCTAAGCCGCTGGAAGTACGTATGGGTAGTGGTAAAGGTTCTGTTGAGTACTGGGTATGTCAGATTAAACCTGGCAAAGTACTGTACGAAATGGACGGTGTGTCTGAAGAGTTAGCGCGTCATGCATTTGCATTAGCCGCCGCTAAGCTACCATTTAAGACAACCTTTGTAACGCGGACGGTAATGTGATGAAAGCCAGCGAATTAAAAGCGAAAAGTGTTGAAGAGTTAAACGCTGAATTACTGGGCTTGTTACGTGAGCAGTTCAACCTGCGCATGCAACTGGCTACCGGTCAGTTAGCTCAAACGCATTTATTTAAGCAGGTGCGTCGTGATATCGCGCGCGTTAAGACCATCTTAACCGAGAAGGCAGGTGCGTAATGAGCGAAATTAATACCCGTACACTGCAAGGTAAAGTGATCAGCAACAAAATGGACAAGTCTATTACTGTCGCGATCGAGCGTTCGGTGAAACACCCAATTTACGGGAAGTTCATCAAGCGTACTACCAAGCTGCACGTACATGACGAAACCAATCAGTGTAAAGAAGGCGACGTAGTCACTATCCGTGAATGCCGTCCTTTGTCCAAGACTAAGTCATGGACCCTGGTTGCTGTAGTCGAATCAGCATCTTAATTCGTTAAGATGTGAAAAGCGGCTCCATTAGGGGCCGCTTTTATTTTGCGCTACCTTTTTGCCAAGAGTGCTGTTATAATCACGCGCCCTCTTGTCAGGGGGTAGTTTTTATCGTAAGCAGCGTAACCCGTGAGGGTTATTTAGTAGAATAGCGGAGCACTAAGATGATCCAGATGCAATCTATGCTGGAAGTCGCAGACAACAGCGGCGCGCGCAGCGTAATGTGTATTAAGGTCTTAGGTGGTTCACATCGCCGTTATGCTGCAATTGGTGACGTCATCAAAGTTACTGTCAAGGAAGCAATTCCGCGCGGTAAGGTTAAAAAAGGTGATGTACTGAATGCAGTGGTGGTGCGTACACGCAAAGGCGTACGCCGTCAGGACGGGTCATTAATCCGTTTTGATCGCAATGCAGCAGTGTTGTTAAACAGCAAGCTGGAACCGATCGGCACTCGTATTTTCGGGCCTGTTACACGTGAACTTCGTGGCGATAAGTTTATGAAGATCGTGTCTCTGGCACCAGAAGTACTGTAAGGAGTCACCATGGCTAGTAAAATCCGTCGTGATGACGAGGTTGTTGTTCTTACCGGTAAGGACAAGGGTAAACGCGGTAAAGTTACTAAAGTATTAGTAGCTGAAGGGCGTGTTTATGTTTCCGGCGTTAACCTGGTTAAAAAGCATCAGAAGCCTGTACCGGCTCTGAATCAACCAGGCGGTATCGTTGAGAAAGAAGCCTCAATTCATGTTTCAAACGTAGCGATCTTTAACTCTAAAACGGGTAAAGCAGATCGTGTAGGTTTCCGCCTTGAAGATGGCAAGAAAGTGCGTTTCTTCAAGTCGAATAACGAAGTAATTTAATTGCTATTGGAGTAATACGATGGCGAAACTGCATGAAATTTACAAAGACACCGTAGTCCCGGAACTGTTTAAACAGTTCGGCTACACCAGCGTCATGCAAGTCCCTCGGATTGTTAAAATCACACTCAATATGGGTGTGGGTGAAGCAGTTGCTGATAAAAAGATCCTTGAAAACGCCGTTGGCGATTTGACTGCTATTGCAGGCCAAAAGCCACTGGTAACCAAGGCGCGTAAATCAGTAGCCGGTTTCAAAATCCGTGAAGGCTACCCTATTGGCGCAAAAGTGACCCTGCGCGGCGAACGTATGTGGGAATTCTTAGAGCGTTTAGTCTCTATTGCTATCCCGCGTATTCGTGACTTCCGTGGTGTAAACCCGAAGTCGTTCGATGGCCGTGGTAACTACAGCATGGGTGTACGCGAGCAAATCATTTTCCCCGAAATCGAATACGATAAAGTAGATGCAGTACGTGGTTTAGATATCACTATTACGACTACCGCGCGTACCGATGACGAAGGACGTGCTTTACTTGCCGCGTTTAACTTCCCATTCAAGAAATAAGGTGTAGGGTCATGGCAAAACAATCAATGAAAGCACGTGAAGCAAAGCGTGCACAACTGGTAGCCAAATTCGCTGCAAAGCGTCATGAACTGAGAGATGCGATTGCCAATCCAGCGACTTCTGATGAAGACCGTTGGGCAGCCGTTCTGAAGTTACAGACGTTGCCGCGTGATTCAAGCCCTTCGCGTCAACGTAATCGTTGTCGTGTAACTGGTCGTCCACACGGTTACCTGCGTAAATTCGGCATGAGCCGGATCAAGGTCCGTGAAGCGGCGATGCGCGGTGAAATTCCTGGCCTTCGTAAGGCTAGCTGGTAAGAATCACGGGAGTAACGAGCTATGAGTTTGCAAGATCCAGTAGCGGATATGTTTACTCGCATCCGCAACGGCCAGTCAGCCAATAAAGTTGCGGTTAAGATGCCATCTTCAAAATTGAAGGTGTCTATTGCGAAAGTATTAAAAGACGAAGGTTACATCGCTGATTTCGCGGTTTCTGGTGATGTTAAGCCAGAACTGGAAGTAACGTTAAAGTACTTCCAGGGCAAATCTGTAATTGAAACTATCGATCGTGTTAGTCGTCCTGGTCTGCGCATCTATAAGAAGCGTGGCGATTTACCTAAGGTAATGGGCGGTTTAGGTGTGGCCATCGTGTCAACATCTAAAGGACTAATGACTGACCGCGCCGCGCGCAAGGTTGGTATCGGTGGCGAAATCATCGGCTACGTAGCGTAACGGAGGTAGTAATCTATGTCTCGTGTTGCTAAAGCCCCGGTCACTATTCCTGCCGGCGTTACTTTAACGCAAAACGGTCAGGTAGTGTCCTTTAAGGGCAAAAACGGCGAGTTAACATTAGATGTTAACCCAGCGGTTGAAGTTGTGGTTGAAGGTAACGTTTTACGTACCAATCCACGTGAAGGCTTCGATGGCGCTGACGCGCAAGCGGGTACTGCCCGTGCGTTAATCAACAACCTGGTTACCGGCGTAACTGAGGGTTTCTCTCAGAAACTGGAACTGGTTGGTGTTGGTTACCGTGCGAAAGCAGAAGGTAAAGTATTGAACCTGAGCCTGGGCTTTTCTCACCCAGTGGTGTTTCAGATCCCTAACGGTATCACTATTGAAACGCCAAGCCAGACTGAAGTACTGGTAAAAGGTGCTGACAAGCAATTAGTTGGTCAGGTTGCCGCTAACATCCGGGCATACCGTAAACCAGAGCCTTACAAAGGCAAAGGTGTGCGCTATGCAAACGAAAACGTGCGTCGTAAAGAAGCGAAGAAAAAGTAGGGTAGGACGATGGATAAGAAACTTGCTCGTCTGCGCCGTGCCAAACGCACTCGCAGAAATATTATCGAACAAGGTGCGAATCGCTTGGTTGTACACCGTACACCACGTCACATCTACGCCCAGCTTATCGCACCAAATGCTGAAGTGATTGCTGCAGCTTCTACCGTAGAAGCTTCAATTAAAGACTCACTTAAGTACACTGGTAACGTAGATGCTGCTAAGGCTGTAGGTAAAGCGATTGCCGAACGTGCAGTAGCCAAAGGCGTTACTGCTTGTGCTTTTGACCGCAGTGGCTTTCAGTATCATGGTCGCGTGCAAGCTCTGGCTGACGCGGCGCGTGAAGCCGGTCTTCAGTTCTAGGAGTAGCTCATGGCTAACGAAGAAGCTAAACAACAATCTGATTTACAAGAGAAGCTTGTTGCAGTAAACCGCGTGTCAAAAGTTGTTAAAGGTGGTCGTATTTTCTCCTTTACCGCTTTGACTGTAGTCGGTGACGGCAACGGCCGTGTTGGTTTCGGTTATGGTAAAGCACGTGAAGTACCAGCTGCTATTCAAAAAGCAATGGAAAAAGCGCGCCGTAACATGACCCAGGTTGAGTTAAATGGTAACACCTTACACCACCCAACCCGTGGTGTTCACTCAGGTTCAAATGTTTACATGCAACCTGCAGCTGAAGGTACCGGTCTTATCGCCGGTGGTGCAATGCGCGCCGTACTGGAAGTAGCAGGCGTACAGAACATTCTGTCTAAGTGTTACGGCTCAACTAACCCAATCAACGTAGTTCGCGCAACTATTAATGCACTGTCGACTGTTAAGTCGCCGGCTCAAATAGCTGCTAAACGCGGTTTACGCGTTGACGACATTCTGGGGTAATCTGCCATGGCGAAGAAGACAATTAAAGTAACCCAAATTAAGTCCAGCATCGGTCGTTTACCGAAGCACAAGGCTTCTTTACTGGGTTTAGGTTTGCGCCGCATTAATCATACTGTTGAAGTAGAAGATACACCTTCTGTTCGCGGTATGATCAACGCTGTGTATTACATGGTTAAAGTGGAGGAGTAACAGATGTTATTAAATACTCTTGCTCCGGCACCTGGTGCTAAGAAAGACAAGCATCGCGTGGGTCGTGGTATCGGCTCAGGCTTAGGTAAAACTGCAGGTCGTGGCCATAAAGGTTTGAAGTCACGTTCAGGTGGTAAAGTGCGTCCTGGTTTCGAAGGCGGTCAAATGCCATTGAAGCAACGCTTACCTAAGTTCGGTTTCACTTCACAGAAATCTCTGGTTTCTGCTGAAGTACGCCTGCACGAACTTGCAGCGGTTAAAGGTGATGTAGTTGATCTGGCTAGCCTGATGGAAGCTAACATCATCTCCCGTACTGTTAAGTTTGCCAAAGTTGTACTGTCAGGTGAGATTACTCGCCCGGTAACCGTAAAAGGTTTAGGTGCAACTAAAGGCGCGCGTGCAGCAATCGAAGCCGCTGGCGGTAAAGTCGAAGAATAATAAGGATAGTACGCGATGGCTAAACCAGGTTCGGACTCAAAAAGTGCAAAAGGCGGATTCAGCGAGCTGAAATCCCGTTTGTTATTTGTACTTTTGGCCATAATCGTATTTCGGTTAGGCTCCTTTGTGCCAATTCCTGGAATTGACGCCGCCGTGCTGGCTCAGTTATTCGAGCAACAAAAGGGCACCATCGTTGAAATGTTTAACATGTTCAGCGGTGGCGCACTTGAGCGTGCTTCGGTGTTTGCGTTGGGTATTATGCCCTACATCTCTGCCTCTATTATTGTACAGCTGTTGACGGTAATGCATCCGGCCATGGCTGAACTGAAAAAAGAAGGCGAAGCTGGAAAGCGCAAAATCAATCAGATGACACGCTACGGTACTTTAGCATTAGCAACATTACAGGCCATTGGTATTGCCACTGGCCTGCCTAACATGATGCAGGGGTTAGTGATTAACCCCGGCTTTGCATTTTACTTTACTGCGGTAATCAGCTTGGTTACCGGTACCATGTTTTTAATGTGGTTGGGTGAACAAATTACAGAGCGCGGCATCGGTAATGGTATCTCGTTGTTAATCTTTACCGGTATTGTTGCCGGCTTCCCGTCTGCCATTGGCCAGACGATCGAGCAGGCACGTCAAGGCGATTTGCACTTTTTACTGTTGGTAGCAATAGGTGTGATCGTAATTGCGATTACCTGGTTTGTGGTGTTCTTTGAGCGCGGCCAGCGTCGGATTGTGGTCAATTATGCCAAGCGTCAGCAAGGCCGTCAGGTGTTTGCCGCGCAAAGCAGTCATTTACCGTTAAAAGTAAATATGGCCGGCGTAATACCACCGATTTTTGCATCCAGCATTATTCTGTTCCCCGGTACGATAGCCAGTTGGTTTGGTTCGGGTGAAGGCGTGGTGGCTAATTTCCTCCAGGAATTAGCATTAACATTATCTCCGGGACAACCGTTGTATATGATGTTATACTCCGCGGCCATTATTTTCTTCTGTTTCTTCTATACTGCGTTGGTGTTTAACCCGCGTGATACAGCAGATAACCTGAAGAAATCCGGTGCCTTTATTCCTGGGATACGTCCTGGTGAGCAGACATCAAAATACATCGATAAAGTGATGACACGGTTAACCTTAGCGGGTGCCCTGTATATAACCTTTATCTGTTTAGTTCCTGAGTTCATGATGGTAGCGTGGGATGTACAGTTCTACTTCGGTGGTACTTCTTTACTGATTATCGTTGTCGTTATCATGGATTTTATGGCACAGGTACAGACGCATTTGATGTCGCATCAATATGATTCTGTGCTTAAAAAGGCAAATCTTAAAGGCTATGGCCGTTAAGATAGTTTGCGGAGTTAAGTTATGAAAGTACGAGCTTCCGTTAAGAAGATCTGCCGTAACTGCAAAGTGATCAGACGTAACAACGTTGTTCGCGTAATTTGCAGTGAGCCGAAGCACAAACAGCGCCAAGGCTAATAGCAGAATAAAAATGATACTGCGGGCTGAACTGATTGGTTGAGCCCCTTTATCGTTTGCAATATCAGCGCCATTTGAGTATCCTTACGGGCTTTTCAAATTGGCATCTTTAAACTCTATTATAGGAGAACGTTAGTGGCCCGTATCGCTGGCATTAACATCCCCGATAATAAACATGCGGTCATCTCGTTGACCTATGTTTATGGTATCGGTAAAACCCGCGCTAAATCGATTTTAGCTGCAGTGGGTATCGAAGAAAGTACAAAAATTGCTGCGTTAACCGACGCACAGTTAGATACGCTTCGTGACGAAGTTGCAAAATACACCGTTGAAGGTGACTTGCGCCGTGAAATCACATTAAACATTAAGCGTTTAATGGACCTTGGTTGCTACCGTGGCCTGCGCCACCGTCGTAGTCTGCCGGTTCGTGGTCAGCGCACTAAAACTAATGCGCGTACCCGCAAGGGCCCACGTAAAGCGATTAAGAAATAAGGTGATTCAACATGGCTAAAGCACCAGTTCGTACTCGTAAACGGGTAAAAAAGCAAGTTTCTGACGGTATGGCTCATATCCATGCTTCTTTCAACAACACCATCGTGACGATTACTGATCGTCAGGGTAATGCGCTGTGCTGGGCAACTGCCGGCGGTTCAGGTTTCCGTGGTTCACGTAAATCTACTCCGTTTGCTGCTCAGGTAGCTGCAGAGCGCGCCGGTACTGCCGCGCTGGAATATGGTGTAAAGAACCTTGAAGTGTTTGTGAATGGTCCTGGCCCAGGCCGCGAATCAGCGATTCGTGCTCTGAACGCCGCTGGCTATAAGATCACAAATATCACCGACGTGACGCCTATCCCGCATAACGGATGCCGTCCACCTAAAAAACGTCGCGTGTAATTACAGCGCTTCACGGATTATTGGAGAAAGAAGATGGCAAGATATTTGGGTCCTAAGCTCAAACTCAGTCGTCGCGAAGGCACAGATCTGTTCCTGAAGAGCGGCGTAAGAGCAATTGATTCAAAGTGTAACTTAACTACCGCTCCTGGTCAGCACGGCGCACGTCGCGGTCGCTTATCAGACTACGGTTTACAGTTACGCGAGAAACAAAAAGTACGTCGTATGTATGGCGTATTAGAAAAGCAGTTCCGTAACTATTACAAGGAAGCTGCTCGTTTGAAAGGTAATACGGGTGAAAACCTGTTAGCGTTGTTAGAGTCACGCTTAGACAACGTAGTATACCGTATGGGTTTGGCCAGTACGCGCGCTGAAGCACGTCAGCTGGTTAGCCACAAAGCCATCATGATTAATGGCCAAGTGCTGAACATTCCATCATACAAAGTATTACCTGAACAAGTGATCTCTGTTCGTGAGAAAGCGAAAAAGCAGGCCCGTATTGGTGCTGCGCTTGAAGTAGCCGCACAACGTGAGAAACCAACTTGGATCGAAGTAGATAACACGAAACTGGAAGGCGTTTTCAAGCGTCTGCCTGAGCGTTCAGACTTGTCTGCTGACATCAACGAACAGTTAATCGTCGAGCTTTACTCTAAGTAAAGCTAATTGTTAAGAGAGGATACAATGCAGGGTTCTGTCACCGAATTCCTTAAGCCGAGATTAGTTGGTATCGAAAAAATCAACCCAACTCGTGCCAAAGTTACTTTGGAACCACTTGAGCGCGGTTTCGGGCATACCTTGGGCAACGCGTTACGTCGTATTCTGCTTTCGTCAATGCCGGGTTGTGCAGTGACTGAAGTTGAGATTGACGGCGTTCTCCATGAGTACAGTGCCAAAGAGGGTGTCCAGGAAGATATCATCGATATCCTGCTGAACCTGAAAGGCCTTGCCGTTCGCCTGGAAGACAAAGATGAAGTCACTCTGACTTTGACGAAGAAAGGTGCTGGCCCTGTAACAGCTGGAGACATCCAGCATGGCGACGGTGTGGTTATTACCAACCCTGAGCACGTTATTTGCAACCTGACCGGCGAAACTGAATTCAGTATGCGCCTGAAAGTTGAACGTGGTCGCGGTTATGTGCCTGCATCAGCGCGTTTGTCCTCAGATGATGACGAGCGTCCTATTGGTCGTCTGTTACTGGATGCCTCTTTCAGCCCGGTAGAGCGTATAGCCTACTCAGTTGAAGCAGCGCGGGTAGAACAGCGTACTGACTTGGACAAACTGATCATCGATATGGAGACCAACGGCACTGTTGAGCCAGAGGAAGCCATTCGCCGTGCAGCAACAATTCTGGCCGAACAGCTGGAGTTCTTCGTTGAGCTGCGCGATAAGAGCGAACCGGAAAAACGCGAAGAGAAGCCGGAGTTTGATCCGATTCTGTTACGTCCGGTCGATGATTTGGAATTAACAGTTCGTTCTGCTAACTGCTTGAAGGCAGAGCAGATTCAGTACATTGGTGATCTGGTTCAGCGTACCGAGGTTGAGTTACTTAAAACACCTAACTTGGGTAAAAAGTCGCTTACCGAAATCAAAGACGTGCTGGCATCACGCGGTTTATCCCTGGGCATGCGCCTTGAGAACTGGCCGCCAGCGAGTCTGGTAAATAAAGACTAATCAGATACCAGTTTCTGGTTTAGTGAGAAGGAATAGATCATGCGCCATCGCAAGAGTGGTCGTCAATTAAACAGGAACAGCAGCCACCGTACGGCAATGTTCCGCAACATGGCAAGCTCGTTGGTGAAGCACGAAATCATCAAAACGACTTTGCCAAAGGCTAAAGAGTTACGTCGTGTGATCGAGCCATTGATCACATTGGCAAAGAATGACAGCGTTGCAAACCGCCGTTTAGCTTTCGCCCGTACTCGTGATAAAGAAGTAGTAGGTTTGTTATTCAACGTGCTGGGCCCGCGTTACAACGCGCGTCCGGGTGGTTACACTCGTATTTTGAAGTGTGGCTTCCGTGCTGGTGATAATGCACCTATGGCTTACATCGAGTTAGTCGATCGTCCGGAAGTGGACGCACTGCCAGTTGAAGAAACTGCAGCTGAGTAAGCGCTAAAGAACTGAAAAGCCGGGCATAGCCCGGCTTTTTTATGCGTGTTTGTTTTTCCATCTGCCAATCCGTACTATGGTGCTTTGACTTAAGCCCAGGTATTGATCATGCAAAGAATCTTGCTTCCCTTGCTATTACTTAGTTTGTCACTGGCAGCTGAGGCTGAAGCAACAACTGAAATACAGTATCAGCCGCTGCAACCGCTGTTATCACAGGTAACAACTGAATATCCAATACTGCACCAGGTCTTGGTCAAACCCGATCCTTACCGCTTACAAATTATTTATACCCAAATAGATCGTGATAGTAATAACAATCCGGATTTGACCTACTACCAATTCGGTCTTGATGATAGCCGCTATTTTTATCCGGCCAGCACAGTAAAATTACCGATAGCGCTATTGGCACTGGAATGGTTGGCAGAGCAGAACATCGCCGGTTTAAATTCCGATACCACTATGCTCACTGATGCTGCTACCGACTGGCAAACGGCACAAACAGCTGATCCAACGGCAGCTAATGGCTTGCCTGGTATTGCGCAGTATATAAAGAAGGTATTGCTAGTCAGTGATAATGACGGCAGTAACCGGCTATATGAGTTGCTGGGGCAGGATTTTATTAACCAGCGTCTGGCAGCCAAAGGTTTAAAATACAGCCTGATTAACCACCGCCTTAGCGTGCCATTGACGGCAGAGCAAAACCGGCAGTTCAACCCGGTACGCTTTGTTGATACTAACGGTAAGCTAATTCTGGCTTTGCCGTTCCGCAGTACAAACCAGCAATATATCAACAAAGATAAGCCGACATTGGGTAGAGCGTATATCAGGGGTAATGAGCTGATTAACTCACCAATGGATTTTACCGATAAAAACCGTCTTAGCCTTGCTGATTTTGATGCTGTAATAAAACGGGTGATCTTTCCGCAGCTTTTTTCTGAAAATAAGCGTTTTAAGCTACGGCCGGAAGATCGTGCTTTGGTACTGCGTTATATGGCGATGCTGCCACCTGACAGTACTAATCCGCTTTATGATGCAAAACAGTACCCGGATAACTATTCAAAGTTTTTGCTGTTTGGCGGTAACGCACAACAGATACCTGAGCATATACGGATTTTTAATAAAACCGGCTGGGCCTATGGCCATATTATTGACGGCGCCTATATTGTCGACCTGCAACAGCAGATCGAGTTTTTTATTACAGCAGTGATCTACGCCAATGAAAACGATACTTTAAATGATGATCAATATCAGACAGACGAAGTGGCGCTGCCGTTTCTGCGACAGTTAGGTGAATATCTGTACCAGCATGAGCTGCAACGGCCAAAAAAACATAAGCCAGATCTGTCCGAAGTGATCAGAGTCACAGCATCAAATGCTGAAATTGACTGATTTATAATCAAAAAACAGTGCTTTTTCAAAGGATCGTTTAAAAAGTGCGCGGTCGATCATATTTCTGTAAAAAAGATCTTGATCGAATTGCAGCGATCTCTATAATGCGCACCACACAGACGGCAGCAAGCGAAAGCAGAAAGCGTCTGACTGAGGTGAAAACCTCGCGTCATTGAGTAAGCTCTGACGCACGCTCTTTAACAATTCGCAATCAATCATCTGTGTGGGCACTTATGATGGATT
>NZ_JBQTCI010000013.1:0-15463 GCF_052380015.1 Rheinheimera sp. NSM
AAATCATTGCTTAATTGGCATTGATTGAAAAAGGCCCTGCGGGGCCTTTTTTATTCTTCTGTATCTTAAATATGCGGCAATCAGATACGGTAAGCTTGTTTTAGCACGCTAAGACAGTATAATGAGCGGCTATTTGAAAACCAGGCGAAATGTCAGGTTTACAACCTTGTAGGGGCATAGTTCCAATTGGTAGAACAGCGGTCTCCAAAACCGATGGTTGGGGGTTCGAATCCCTCTGCCCCTGCCAATATTTTTCGACACAGCATAAGCTCTGTCGGTAGTGTGTTGCTATAAGCAAGTCAAGGTGAAGTGAGTCAAAGCATGAACGCAGCAAGTGAAACCCCAAAAAGCGGATTTGATGTAATCAAGTGGTTGCTGGTCTTTGTTATTTTGTCACTGATAGTGGTAGGTAATTATTTATATGAGTTATCTGCATTAGAGCGTGCTATTGCCATAGTTGTGTTGGTAATTATCGCCGGCGTAGTGGCGGCACAGACGCATAAAGGCAAAACCTTTATTAACTTCGCCAAAGAGGCGCGCACAGAAGTGCGCAAAGTAGTATGGCCGACCCGGCAGGAAACTATGCAAACTACATTGGTAGTGTTGGTAGCTACGGTGATCATGGGATTAATCCTGTGGGGGCTGGACGGTATCTTATTACGCCTTGTGTCATTTTTAACAGGATTGGGGATCTAAACCATGGCAGGAAAGATGCGTTGGTATGTGGTGCAGGCCTTCTCTGGCTTCGAGCAACGGGTTGCGACCTCTCTGCGCGAGCATATCAAGATCAATCAGATGGAAGATAAGTTCGGTGAAGTGCTGGTGCCTACCGAAGAAGTGATTGAAATGCGTGCCGGCCAGAAACGTAAGTCAGAGCGCAAATTCTTCCCGGGTTACGTACTGGTGCAGATGGAAATGTGCGAAGAAGCCTGGCACTTAGTAAAAAGCGTGCCACGTGTATTGGGCTTTATCGGTGGTACTTCAGATCGTCCGGCGCCTATTTCTGAAAAAGAAGCCATGACAATTCTGAACCGTCTGCAGGATAACGTTGACAAGCCGAAGCCGAAAACCTTATTCGAAGCCGGTGAAGTGGTACGTGTTACCGAAGGCCCGTTTGCTGACTTTAACGGCGTAGTAGAAGAAGTTGACTACGAGAAAAGCCGCGTAAAAGTATCAGTACTGATCTTCGGCCGTTCTACTCCGGTAGACCTGGAATTTGCTCAGGTCGAGAAAGCGTAAAGATAAACATTGTAACCGGGCGCTGATTAAAATATAATCTGCGCCCTTTTTAACATTGGGAAGCCGTTTGAGTAAGTGTCCTCGCATTTACAAGGCTACGACCCAAAAACAGAGGTGAAACATGGCAAAGAAAGTCACTGCACTTATTAAATTGCAGGTTAAAGCCGGTATGGCTAACCCGTCGCCACCGGTAGGTCCGGCGCTGGGTCAACATGGTGTAAACATCATGGAATTCTGTAAAGGTTTTAACGCCCGTACAGAAAGCCTTGAGAAAGGTATGCCAATCCCGGTAGTAATTACTGTATATAGCGATCGTTCTTTCACGTTCGAAACCCGCACTCCTCCAGCCTCTTTCCTGTTACTGAAAGCAGCTGGTTTAAAAGGTGGTTCAGGTCGTCCTAACACCCAGAAAGTTGGTAAAATCACTGCAGCTCAGGTTGATGAGATCGTTAAGATCAAACAGCCGGATTTAACTGCTGCTGATCATGCTGCTGCGGTGCGTACTATTGAAGGTACTGCCCGTTCTATGGGTTTAGTGGTGGAGGGCTAACAGATGGCTAAATTAACTAAACGCGCTAAGTTAATCCGTTCTAAAGTGGATTCAACCCGCGAATATGATATCAACGAAGCAGTTGCTCTGTTAAAAGAATTAACAGCCGGCAAATTCCTGGAAAGCGTTGATGTTGCTGTAAATCTGGGTATCGATGCCCGTAAATCTGACCAGAACGTGCGTGGTGCTACTGTACTGCCTCACGGTACTGGCCGTACTGTTCGTGTTGCCGTGTTTACTCAGGGCGCTAACGCTGAAGCTGCTAAAGCTGCCGGTGCCGACATCGTTGGTATGGAAGACTTAGCTGAACAGGTTAAGAAAGGCGTAATGGATTTTGACGTGGTTATCGCATCACCGGACGCTATGCGTGTGGTAGGTATGTTAGGTCAAATCTTAGGCCCACGTGGTTTAATGCCTAACCCTAAAACCGGTACTGTTACCCCTAACGTAGCAGAAGCGGTTAAGAACGCGAAAGCAGGTCAGGTGCGTTACCGTAACGACAAGAATGGTATTATCCATTCTACTATCGGCAAAATCGATTTCGATGCTGATAAGTTAAAAGAAAACTTAGAAGCCTTACTGGTTGCGTTAAAGCGCGCCAAGCCTTCAGTGGCAAAAGGTATTTTCATCAAGAAAGTGACTATTTCTTCTACCCATGGTGCAGGTTTAACCCTGAGCCAGGCGTCACTGAGCGCAGTGGTTTAAGGCATAGAGCTTTACAGGGCGGTGTGATTATTTTATAATCCGCGGCTCGTTTTTAGGGTAGAAGCCGTATTTTTTCGAAAATAACGGCTTCCGTCCAAGACCGTAGGTGTCGCAATTTTCTTTTGAAATGAGTGACTTAAAACTAAAAACCTACGCAGACGGTGCAGGCCCCAGAAAGAATCAGATTCCTTCTGGTCTCACCGTAAATCGCGCGCCTTATGGCAACATAAGGCGATGTGTAGGCAAACGGGCAATAATGCCCGGATGAACCAGGAGTTAAGAGCCAATGGCTATTAAGCTTGAAGACAAAAAAGCACTTGTTGCTGAAGTCCAGGAAGCTGCCAAAGGTGCTTTATCTGCGGTAGTCGCAGACGCTCGTGGTGTCACTGTAGGCAATATCACTGCGCTGCGTAAGCAAGCGCGTGAAGCCGGTGTATGGATGAAAGTTGTCCGTAATACGCTGGTTCGCCGTGCAGTAGAAGGCACCGAGTTTGAGTGTCTGAAAGACGCATTCGTAGGCCCGACGTTAATTGCGTTCTCTAAAGAGCACCCAGGTGCTGCAGCGCGTATCTTCAAAGATTTCGCGAAAGAGAACAAAGACTTCGAGCTGAAAGGTGCAGCTTTTAATGGCGCCACAGTAAACATTGAAGTGTTAGCATCGTTACCAACTTACGACGAAGCTATTGCACGTTTAATGAGCACTATGAAAGAGGCAGCAGCCGGCAAACTTGTACGTACAATTGCCGCGGTTCGCGACCAAAAACAAGAGCAAGCCGCGTAATTTTACGCTTGGTTTGATGTAGAGTTTAATCGGGATAAGTCCCCTAATTTAGGAATCTGAGCAATGTCAGTGACTAAAGATCAAATCTTAGATGCTATCGCAGCAATGTCTGTAATGGACGTAGTTGAGTTAGTAACTGCAATGGAAGAAAAATTCGGTGTGTCTGCAGCTGCTGCTGTAGCTGTTGCTGCAGGTCCTGCTGCTGCTGCTGAAGAGCAAACTGAATTCAACGTAATTCTGGCTGGTATCGGTGCAAACAAAGTTGCTGTTATCAAAGCAGTACGTGGCGCGACCGGTTTAGGTCTGAAAGAAGCGAAAGACCTGGTTGAGAGCGCACCTGCTCCAATCAAAGAAGGCGTTTCAAAAGCAGAAGCAGAAGCTCTGAAGAAAGAACTTGAAGAAGCTGGTGCATCTGTTGAAGTTAAATAATCCGGCTTATACCGGATTATTCGCCTGAAGTTCAGGCCGGGCTGGTGATGAATTAATCACCGGCCCTTTTGCGCTGTGGGACAATGATTTCCCCACCCCTGTTGATACTATGGCTGGTATCAAAGCGACCTGTAACGGGTTGTCGGGAAAAAAATCAGCAAGCTGAGGAACCCCATGACTTACTCTTATTCTGAGAAGAAACGTATCCGTAAGGACTTCGGCAAACGTCCGGAAGTATTGGATGTGCCATACCTGCTGTCGATTCAAATTGAGTCGTTTAGCAAATTTATCGAGCCTGATCCGGAAGGAGGTTACGGTTTAGAAGCCGCATTCCGCTCTGTATTCCCTATTAAAAGCTATTCAGGCAGTGCGGAATTGCAGTACGTTAGCTACCGCATCGGGGAACCTGTATTTGATGTAAAAGAATGTCAAATCCGCGGTGTTACTTACTCAGCTCCTTTGCGCGTAAAACTGCGTATGGTGTTATTCGATAAAGAAGCACCAGGTACGATCAAAGATATCCGTGAGCAAGAAGTCTACATGGGTGAAATCCCGTTGATGACCGAAAACGGTACCTTTGTTATTAACGGTACTGAGCGCGTTATCGTTTCTCAGTTACACCGCAGCCCGGGTGTGTTCTTCGATCACGACCGTGGCAAGACCCACTCTTCAGGCAAAGTACTGTATAACGCCCGCGTTATCCCTTACCGTGGTTCCTGGTTAGATTTCGAATTCGATGCCAAAGATAACCTGTTTGTGCGGATTGACCGTCGCCGTAAGTTACCGGCTACCATTCTGCTGCGCGCACTGGAATTCAGCACCGAAGATATTCTGAGCACTTTCTTTGAAAGCACTCAGTTTGAAATTAAAGACGGTAAGTTGATGATGGCTGTAGTGGCCAACCGCTTACGCGGTGAAACAGCCGGTTTTGATATCAAAGACAACGATGGCGAAGTCATAGTAGAACAAGGCCGTCGTATTACTGCACGCCACGTGCGTCAGCTGGAAAAAACCGGCATGACCATGATGGAAGTACCACATGAGTATGTGGTAGGCCGTGTGCTGGCAAAAAATTACGCTGACCGTTCAACCGGAGAGATTATTGCCGAGGCGAACGCAGAGCTCACACTGGAGCTGTTGGCAAAACTGGCTAAAGCCGGTTACGAGAGTTTTGAAACTCTGTATATCAACGATTTGGATCAGGGCTCTTATGTTTCTGAAACCATTCGTATTGACCCAAGCAGCAACCGTATGGAAGCGCTGGTAGAAATTTATCGCATGATGCGCCCTGGTGAACCACCAACGCGTGATGCCGCTGAAACCTTATTTGAAAACCTGTTCTTCTCTGAAGACCGTTATGATTTATCCACGGTTGGCCGGATGAAGTTTAACCGTCGGGTTAACTTTGAAGAAGGCGTCGGCACCGGCGTACTGAGCAAAGAAGACATCCTGGCGGTAATGAAAGTATTAATCGACATTCGTAACGGTAAAGGCGAAGTGGACGATATCGACCACTTAGGTAACCGCCGTATCCGTTCAGTCGGCGAGATGGCAGAAAACCAATTCCGTGTTGGTTTAGTGCGTGTAGAGCGTGCAGTGAAAGAGCGTTTGTCACTGGGCGATTTAGATGCGGTAATGCCACAGGATCTGATCAATGCCAAGCCAATTTCAGCTGCAGTTAAAGAGTTCTTTGGCTCAAGCCAGCTGTCACAGTTTATGGATCAGAACAACCCGCTGTCAGAAGTTACGCACAAGCGTCGTATTTCTGCTTTAGGCCCGGGCGGCTTAACGCGTGAGCGTGCCGGCTTCGAAGTACGTGACGTACACCCGACACACTATGGTCGCGTATGTCCAATCGAAACGCCTGAAGGTCCGAACATCGGTCTGATTAACTCACTGTCTATGTTTGCCCAGACCAACGAATATGGCTTCCTTGAAACGCCGTACCGTCGTTTGGAAGACGGTGTGGTAACCGACGAAGTCGACTTCCTGTCAGCCATTGAGGAAGGTAACTTCGTTATCGCTCAGGCCAACGCTGAACTGAACGCAGAAAACCGTTTATCAGAAGAACTAGTTCCTTGTCGTTACAAGAACGAATTCACCCTGATGCCGGCTGACAAAGTACAGTATATGGATGTTGCACCACAGCAGATCGTATCGGTTGCTGCGGCGTTAATCCCGTTCCTGGAACACGATGATGCTAACCGTGCACTGATGGGCTCGAACATGCAACGTCAGGCCGTACCAACGCTGCGCGCTGATAAGCCGCTGGTAGGTACCGGTATTGAGCGCGTGGTAGCGAAAGACTCGGGTGTTACTGTGGTAGCCAAACGTGGCGGCGTGATTGACTACGTTGATGCCAGCCGTATCGTAATCAAGGTAAATGAAGATGAAATGGTAGCCGGTGAAGCCGGTATCGACATCTACAACCTGACTAAATACACCCGTTCTAACCAGAACACCTGTATTAACCAGCGTCCTTGCGTTAACCATGGCGAGCCGATTGAACGTGGCGACGTACTGGCAGACGGCCCGTCTACCGATTTAGGTGAACTGGCATTAGGTCAAAACCTGCGCGTGGCATTTATGCCGTGGAATGGTTACAACTTCGAAGATTCGATTTTGTTATCAGAGCGTCTGGTACAGGAAGATCGTTTAACCACTATTCACATTCAGGAATTAAGCTGTATCGCCCGCGATACCAAGCTTGGGCCTGAAGAGATCACCGGTGATATTCCAAACGTGGGTGAGTCTGCGCTGTCTAAGCTGGACGAAGCCGGTATCGTTTATATTGGTGCTGAAGTGAAGGGCGGTGACATTCTGGTTGGTAAGGTTACGCCTAAAGGCGAAAGCCAGTTAACGCCGGAAGAAAAACTGTTACGTGCTATCTTCGGTGAGAAAGCGTCTGATGTAAAAGACTCATCGCTGCGGGTACCAAACTCGGTAACAGGTACTGTTATTGACGTACAGGTATTTACCCGTGATGGCGTAGAGAAAGACAAGCGTGCGCGTGAAATCGAGGAAATGGAAGTCAAACAGGCGAAGAAAGACCTGAATGAAGAATTCCGTATCCTGGAAGCCGGTATTTTTGACCGTGCCCGTAACCTGCTGGAGCAAAGCGGTGTTGACCGTACCAAGCTGGATACGATGAAAGGCGATGCGCTGTTTAATCAGAGCTTAAGCGACGAAGATAAGCAGAACGACCTGGAGCAATTGGCAACCCAGTACGAAGAAATTCGCATTGAGTACGACAAGAAGTTCGAAGCCAAGCGCCGTAAGATCATCCAGGGTGATGACTTAGCACCTGGCGTATTGAAAATTGTTAAAGTGTATCTGGCGGTAAAACGCCGCATCCAGCCGGGTGATAAAATGGCCGGCCGTCACGGTAACAAGGGTGTTATCTCTACCATAGTTCCGGTAGAAGATATGCCATATGACGAACACGGTAAGCCGGTTGATATCGTGCTGAACCCGCTGGGCGTACCGTCACGGATGAACATTGGTCAGATTTTGGAAACGCACTTAGGCTTAGCGGCCCGTGGTATCGGTGACAAGATCGACGCCATGATCAAAGAGCACAAAGAAACGGCTGAAATCCGTGACTTCCTGACCAAAGTGTATGCACTGGGTGAATCACGCCAGAACGTAGACATTGCCAGCTTTACTGATGACGAAGTGCGTCGTTTAGCGCAAAACCTGCGTAAAGGCTTACCTGTTGCCACACCGGTATTTGATGGCGCGAAAGAAAGCGAAATCAAGCAATTGCTTGAGCTGGGTGACTTACCGTCAAGCGGTCAAATCACGCTGTATGATGGCCGTACCGGTAATACCTTCGAGCGTAAGGTTACCGTAGGTTACATGTACATGCTGAAACTGAACCACTTGGTAGACGATAAGATGCACGCGCGTTCTACCGGTTCTTACAGCTTAGTAACGCAACAGCCGCTGGGTGGTAAAGCTCAGTTCGGTGGTCAGCGTTTCGGTGAGATGGAAGTGTGGGCACTGGAAGCATACGGCGCAGCGTACACGCTGCAGGAAATGCTTACCGTTAAGTCGGACGACGTTAACGGCCGTACCAAGATGTATAAAAACATCGTTGACGGTGACCACAGAATGGAACCTGGCATGCCAGAATCTTTCAACGTATTAATGAAAGAGATCCGTTCGCTCGGTATTAACATCGAATTGGAAGAGGAATAAACCGACGTTAAGTTGGGGGGCAGTTCGCTGCCCCATTCCGGTTTACCTCTTACAGGAGAGCTAAGGTGAAAGACTTATTAAAGTTTCTGAAACAACAAACTAAAACCGAAGAGTTTGATGTTATCCGTATCGGTTTATCTTCGCCGGACATGATCCGTTCATGGTCCTTTGGTGAAGTGAAAAAGCCAGAAACGATCAACTACCGAACCTTTAAACCCGAGCGTGATGGTTTATTCTGCGCCCGTATTTTTGGCCCGGTAAAAGATTACGAGTGTTTGTGCGGTAAGTACAAGCGCTTAAAGCACCGTGGTGTTATTTGTGAAAAGTGTGGCGTTGAAGTAACTTTAACCAAAGTACGTCGCGAGCGCATGGGCCACATTGAACTGGCCAGCCCAACTGCCCACATTTGGTTCTTAAAGTCACTGCCAAGCCGTATCGGTTTGTTGCTGGATATGACCCTGCGTGATATCGAGCGCGTGCTGTATTTCGAAAGCTATGTAGTAACTGAGCCGGGTATGACGTCGTTAGAGCGCCGTCAGATGCTGACCGAAGAAGAATACCTTGACGTGTTGGAAGAGCATGGCGATGAGTTTGAAGCCAAAATGGGTGCCGAAGCAATTCTGGACATCTTAAAAGGCATTGAGCTGGCAACTGAAATCAAGCAAATGCGTGAAGAGCTGCCAACCATCAACTCTGAAACCAAGCGCAAGAAAATCAGCAAGCGTCTGAAACTGATGGAAGCTTTCCACACCTCCGGCAACAAGCCAGAGTGGATGATCATGACAGTGCTTCCGGTACTGCCGCCGGATTTACGTCCGTTGGTACCACTGGACGGCGGCCGTTTTGCAACCTCTGATCTGAACGATTTATACCGTCGCGTGATCAACCGTAACAACCGTCTGAAGCGTCTGTTAGATTTGTCTGCACCTGACATTATCGTACGTAACGAAAAGCGTATGTTACAAGAAGCGGTAGATGCGTTATTAGACAACGGCCGTCGCGGTCGTGCTATTACCGGTTCTAACAAGCGCCCGCTGAAATCTTTGGCCGATATGATCAAAGGTAAACAAGGTCGTTTCCGTCAGAACTTGTTAGGTAAGCGTGTTGACTACTCAGGCCGTTCGGTAATTACCGTAGGTCCTACCTTACGTCTGCATCAGTGCGGTCTGCCGAAGAAAATGGCGCTGGAACTGTTCAAGCCGTTTATCTATGGCAAGCTGGAAACACGTGGTTTAGCCACTACCATCAAAGCTGCCAAGAAGATGGTTGAGCGCGAAGAAGGCGCAGTATGGGACGTGCTGGACGAAGTTATCCGCGAACATCCGGTACTGTTAAACCGCGCACCAACGCTGCACCGTTTAGGTATTCAGGCGTTCGAACCGGTACTGATCGAAGGTAAAGCCATTCAGTTACACCCACTGGTGTGTGCGGCCTACAACGCCGACTTCGATGGTGACCAAATGGCGGTACACGTACCGTTAACTATCGAAGCTCAGTTAGAAGCCCGTGCGTTGATGATGTCAACCAACAACGTACTGTCACCGGCGAACGGCGAACCTATCATCGTACCTTCACAGGACGTTGTATTAGGTTTGTACTATATGACGCGTGATGCGGTAAACGCTAAAGGCGAAGGCATGATGTTCAAAAGTGCGAAAGAAGCTGAAAAAGCCTTCCGCGCTGACTGTGCCAGCCTGCATGCCAAAGTTAAAGTGCGTATCACTGAAGTAGAATTTGCCGAAGACGGCAGCCGTACTGAAACCACTGCAGTGCGCGACACTACTGTTGGCCGCGCCATTCTGTATTCTATCCTGCCGGAAGGCTTAGCCTTTGATTCAATCAATCAGGCTATGGGTAAGAAGCAGATTTCACGCTTATTAAACGGTGCCTATCGTCGTATCGGTTTGAAAAAGACCGTTATTCTGGCCGACCAAATCATGTATACCGGTTTCCATTACGCCATGTTATCCGGTGTATCTGTGGGTATTAACGATATGGTTATCCCGGCGGCGAAAACTGAAATCATCGACGCGGCAGAAGCTGAAGTTGCTGAAATTCAGGACCAGTTCCAACAAGGTCTGGTTACTGCCGGTGAAAAGTACAACAAAGTTATCGATATCTGGTCAACCGCCAATGAAGTGTTGTCCAAGGCGATGATGGACAACCTGTCAAAAGAAGACGTGGTTGACCGTGACGGTAATACCGTACAGCAGCAGTCTTTCAACTCGGTATATATGATGGCCGACTCCGGCGCCCGGGGTTCACCGGCGCAGATCCGTCAGCTGGCAGCAATGCGTGGTCTGATGGCAAAACCGGATGGCTCTATCATTGAAACGCCGATTACGGCGAACTTCCGTGAAGGCTTAAGCGTATTACAGTACTTCATCTCTACTCACGGTGCGCGTAAAGGTTTGGCCGATACCGCACTGAAAACAGCTAACTCAGGTTACCTGACCCGTCGTCTGGTAGACGTAGCGCAAGACTTAGTCGTTACTGAGCAGGACTGTGGTTCTGATCAGGGCATTATCATGAAACCGCTGATTGAAGGTGGTGACGTGGTTGAAGGTCTGCGTGAGCGCGTACTGGGCCGTGTGGTTATCGGTGATGTAGTATCACCAACGACCGGCGAAGTATTAATAGCTGACGGCACTATGCTGGACGAGCAACTGTGTGATGCCTTAGAGCAAAACTCAATTGACGAAGTACACGTACGTTCGGTAATTACCTGTAAAACCGACTTTGGTGTTTGCGCCAAATGTTATGGCCGTGACTTAGCACGTGGTCACCTGATCAACGCCGGTGAAGCAGTGGGCGTTATCGCTGCACAGTCAATCGGTGAGCCGGGTACACAGCTGACGATGCGTACATTCCACATCGGTGGTGCGGCATCACGGGCGTCAGCAGAGAACAGCGTACAGGTTAAAACCGCCGGTACCTTAAAACTGCAAAATGCCAAGTTTGTACGTAATGCGGATAACAAAATTGTTATCACCTCACGTTCTGCTGAAGTGACCGTATTCGACGAATTAGGTCGTGAGAAAGAGCGTTATAAGCTGCCGTACGGTTCAATCCTGACGACAGACGACAATGCCAAGATCACAGCCGGCCAAATCGTGGCAAACTGGGATCCGCATTCACACCCAATCATCGTTGAGCGCGGAGCCAAGGTTAACCACAGCGATGTGGATGACACCAACACTGAAGTGCAAACGGACGAGCTGACCGGTTTAACCCGGACAGTAGTAAAAGATTTGGCCAAGGCGAACGCCAAAGAGCCGAAACTGATCCTGACTATGGATGACGGTGCGCTGCAGGAAATCCGTTTACCAAGCTTTACCACTATCGAAGTGACTGATGGTGCCACGGTGAAAGCCGGTGAAGTATTGGCACGTATTCCGCAGGAAAGCTCGAAAACCCGCGACATCACCGGTGGTCTGCCGCGCGTTGCTGACTTGTTCGAAGCGCGTAAGCCAAAAGATCCGGCCATTCTGGCGGAAATCTCCGGTGTTATCAGCTTCGGTAAAGAGACTAAAGGCAAACGTCGTCTGTTAATCACGCCGGACCAGGGTGATGTACATGAAGAGATGATCCAGAAATGGCGTCAGGTCAATGTGTTTGAAGGTGAGCGCATTGAAAAAGGCGAAGTTATCTCTGAAGGCCCGGAATCAGCACACGATATCCTGCGTTTACGTGGTGTCCACCATGTGGCCAGCTACATTGTGAACGAAGTACAGGACGTTTACCGTCTGCAGGGCGTTAAGATCAACGATAAGCACATCGAGACCATTATCCGTCAGATGCTGCGTAAGTGCTTAATCACCAGTCCGGGTGACAGTGAATTCCTCGAAGGCGAAATGGCTGAAGTGGCCCGCGTCAATATCGCTAACCGTGAATTGGAAGCGGCCGGTAAAATGCCTGCGCAGTACGAGCGTTCATTACTGGGTATTACCAAGGCGTCATTGTCGACTGACTCGTTCATTTCGGCAGCGTCGTTCCAGGAGACCACACGCGTTCTGACTGAAGCCGCCGTAGGCGGTAAGATTGACGAACTGCGCGGTCTGAAAGAAAACGTAATTGTTGGCCGTTTGATCCCGGCAGGTACCGGTTTTGCGTATCACCAAAACCGTGCCCGTCTGCGTCAACGTGGCGGCAATAACGAAGTTGTTGAACCGGCAATGAGTGCAGAGACGGCAGAGCAAGCCTTGTCTGACGCGCTTAACATGGATTTGTCCGGTAACGACGAGTAAGCAAGGAAACAGGGCTGATTGTTGCTTAAATTAGCAGCAATTGGCTTTGTAACTTGACAGGTCAAAGCTTGACCATTAGAATTCCGCGACCCTAAATTTGGGGTGCGGAATTTTCACGTTTATTGGGTATATATTAACCAGGAGTATTTAATGGCAACAATCAACCAGCTAGTGCGTAAGCCGCGCAGCCAGAAGGTAGCCAAGAGCACCGTTCCGGCGCTTGAAGCTTGCCCGCAGAAGCGTGGTGTTTGTACCCGTGTATACACCACTACACCTAAGAAGCCAAACTCAGCATTACGTAAAGTATGCCGTGTTCGTTTAACTAACGGATTCGAAGTTTCTTCTTACATTGGTGGTGAAGGCCATAACCTGCAAGAGCACAGTGTTGTGCTTATTCGCGGTGGCCGGGTAAAAGACCTGCCAGGTGTGCGTTACCACACCGTACGCGGCACTTTAGACTGTGCCGGCGTTAAAGATCGTAAACAAGCCCGTTCTAAGTACGGCGCAAAACGGCCTAAGAAATAACGGTACTCCGTTAGTAAGGCCAAACTAAACAACTTTTTTTCTTTAATGTATTAAAAGTTTTGGAATCACCTGAAGCAATCGGAGTTACGAATGCCAAGAAGACGCGTCATAGGTCAACGTAAAATCCTTCCAGATCCTAAGTTCGGAAGTGAATTACTTGCCAAGTTTGTAAACGTCGTTATGGTCGACGGTAAAAAATCTACAGCCGAATCAATTGTATACGGCGCATTAGAGTTAGCAGCTACCAAGTCTAAGAAAGAACATTTAGACATTTTTGAAGTAGCTCTGGACAACATTCGTCCAACGGTCGAAGTTAAATCACGCCGTGTAGGTGGTTCTACCTACCAGGTACCATGTGAAGTTCGTCCTGTACGTCGTAATGCTCTGGCAATGCGTTGGTTGGTTGAAGCTGCCCGTAAACGTGGTGAAAAATCAATGGCTCAGCGTTTGGCTGGTGAAATGCTGGATGCCGTTGACAACAAAGGTTCTGCAGTGAAAAAACGTGAAGACGTGCACCGTATGGCCGAAGCTAACAAAGCGTTCGCCCATTTCCGTTGGTAAGCCCGTCTTAACAAGAGGATATTATTGTGGCACGTACAACCCCAATAGAACGCTACCGCAACATTGGTATCTGTGCTCACGTAGATGCGGGTAAAACCACCACTACTGAGCGTGTACTGTTTTACACCGGTCTGTCACATAAGATTGGTGAAGTACACGACGGCGCAGCGACCATGGACTGGATGGAGCAGGAGCAGGAACGTGGTATTACTATCACGTCCGCTGCAACTACTACGTTTTGGGCTGGTATGAATGCTCAGTTTGAGCAGCATCGCGTTAATATCATCGATACGCCGGGTCACGTTGACTTCACGATTGAAGTTGAACGTTCGCTTAGGGTATTAGATGGTGCTGTGGTTGTGTTGTGTGGGTCATCAGGGGTTCAACCGCAAACGGAAACGGTTTGGCGTCAAGCCAATAAGTATGAAGTACCGCGGTTGATCTTCGTTAATAAAATGGACCGCACCGGAGCCAACTTCCTACGCGTTGTTAAGCAGGCGCAAACGCGTCTGAACAGTACCATAGTGCCAATTCAGCTGCCGATAGGCGCTGAAGACGATTTCGCAGGCGTAGTCGATCTGATTAAGATGAAAGCCATCAACTGGAATATGGAAGACCAGGGCATGACGTTCACTTATGAGGAGATCCCGGCTGACATGCTCGAAGAATGTCAGCATTGGCGGCAAAATCTTATCGAAGCAGCGGCAGAAGCCAGCGAAGATATGATGGAGCGCTATTTAGAGGGCGACGAGTTCACTGAAGACGAAATCAAAGCGGCATTGCGTGTGTTAACACTGCGCAATGATGCGGTTTTGGTATTGTGTGGTTCTGCGTTCAAAAACAAAGGTGTTCAGGCAGTGCTGGATGCGGTAATTGAGTACTTACCTTCTCCGACAGAAGTTAAGGCTATTACCGGTATCAATGAAGACGAGTCTGAAGGCGAGCGTCACTCCAGTGACGACGAACCTTTTGCAGCACTGGCGTTTAAAATTGCTACTGATCCCTTCGTGGGTACGCTAACATTTTTCCGTGTGTATTCCGGTGTGATCAATACTGGTGACACTGTTTACAACCCGGTAAAAATGAAGAAAGAGCGTATTGGTCGTGTCGTGCAAATGCACGCCAACAACCGTCAGGAAATTAAAGAAGTACGTGCCGGCGACATTGCTGCCGGTATCGGTTTCAAAGACGTAACAACAGGTGATACCTTGTGTTCACCGGACCATATTATCACTCTGGAGCGGATGGAATTCCCGGAGCCGGTAATATCTGTTGCGGTTGAACCGAAAACCAAAGCTGACCAGGAAAAAATGGGGGTCGCGCTGGGTAAACTGGCGGCTGAAGATCCTTCTTTCCGTGTTCACACTGACGAAGAAACCGGCCAGACGATTATTTCTGGTATGGGTGAATTGCACCTCGACATCATTGTTGACCGTATGCGTCGTGAGTTCAAAGTAGAAGCCAACGTGGGTAAACCCCAGGTTTCTTACCGCGAAACACTGCGTGGCGCCACTGAAGTTGAAGGTAAGTTCGTGCGTCAGTCTGGTGGTCGTGGTCAGTTTGGTCACTGTTGGCTGAAAATTGAGCCGCAGGAAGAAGGTGCCGGCTATGAGTTCGTGAATGCAGTAGTGGGTGGGGTTATTCCAAAAGAATACATCCCGGCTATCGATAAAGGCATTCAGGAGCAAATGAAGAACGGTATTCTTGCTGGCTACCCGGTAATTGACGTTAAAGTTACTGTGTTTGACGGTTCGTACCACGATGTTGACTCAAACGAAATGGCGTTTAAAATCGCTGCTTCTATGGGCTTCAAAAAAGGTGCGCTGCAAGCCAAGCCGGTTATTCTTGAGCCAATTATGAAGGTTGAGGTGGTAACACCGGAAGACTTCATGGGTGATATTGTTGGTGACTTAAACCGTCGTCGCGGTATTATCAACGGCATGGAAGATGCACCTGGTGGTATCAAAATCGTTGATGCGCATGTGCCGCTATCTGAAATGTTTGGTTATGCAACCAACATGCGTTCGTTAAGTCAGGGTCGCGCTTCATACTCAATGGAACCATTGAAGTATGCTGAAGCTCCTAACAACGTGACAGAAGCTATTATCGCTGCGCGTAAAGCATATTAATAACTTAGTTTGGCCTGCAAAGCAGGCCGCAATTAAATAAAGAAGGGTCTATACATGGCTAAGGCTAAATTTGAACGTAATAAACCGCACGTAAACG
>NZ_JBQTCI010000014.1:0-9141 GCF_052380015.1 Rheinheimera sp. NSM
CTCTGCGCCTGGTCGCAAAGATCCCGGAAATCGGTTGATCCGATAACGGATGTGCGGAATCGGCCCCCGGTTCAGGGGGTCTGCCGCAACAAGGATGAACAAGGGTATGAGCAGGGATGCACATGGGTGCGGCACTGAGCTTCGTTGACAAGAATTACCTCGACCGGACACCGTCCTCCCGGACGGTTGTGCCGGACCGGGGGTTTGCCGAGCGGTTGGTGGCTGAGGCTGATGACCTTCGGGCCCTGTTGCTGTTTCTGGGGCGTATGGAGCCGGGCCGCGCCTGGAGCCGTGATGAAGTGCTGGCGGTGCTGGCGACGACCATCACCCGTCTGGATCGACTGCTCAACGAACAGCTGGATGCCATCCTGCACCATGACGTCTTCCAGGCCCTTGAGGCCAACTGGCGGGGTCTGTTGCTGCTCACAGACCAGGTCGTGGAGAGTGATCGTGAAGGCCTGGTCCGGGTCCGCTTTCTGGACCTGAGCTGGGCCACACTGAGCAAGGACCTGGCCCGGTCAATCGAGTTCGATCAGTCCCGGCTTTTCGCCAAGATCTATTCCGAGGAGTTCGGTAACCCGGGTGGCGAGCCTTTCGGGCTGCTGCTGGGCGCCTACACGGTGAGCCACAGAACCCCCGGCGGCCAGGGCAATCTCGACACGCTGCGGGACCTCTCAAAGGTGGCGGCGGCCGCGTTTGCCCCGGTGATCCTGAATGCCGCCCCGAGTTTCTTCGGGGTCGATACTTTTCCGCAGTTGACCGCCGTCACCGACCTGGAAAGTCATTTCGATCAGCCGGATCTGGTGAAATGGCGAGCGCTGAGGCAGGACGAAGATGCCCGTTTTCTGGGTCTGGCGTTGCCGCGCATGATGATGCGGCCTCCTCACCTGCCCCTTGGGCAAGGGGCTGAGAGCTTCGGGTTCCGAGAGCTGCACCGGACCATGGAGAGGGACTATCTCTGGGGGCCTGCCTGTTTCGCATTCGGCACGGTGGCGATCCGGGCATTTTGTGAGTCTGGCTGGTTCGCCCAGATCCGGGGCTATCGTGAGGGCCGGGTGGCTCATGGTGTTGTGGATAATCTGCCTGCGGTCCAGCACGGCACATCAACCGGTCGTTTGTTCCCCACCCGCAGCGCCGTCGACTGGCAGATCACAGATCGCATGGAGCGGGCACTGGCCGATGAAGGCTTCCTGCCGCTGGCGCCGCTGGCCAACACCGAAATGCTGACGTTCCAGTCGGTGCCTTCGGTTCAGGCTCCGGTGGAGTACGACAAACCCTCGGCCACCATGAGCGCACGGCTGTCCGCCATGTTGCATTACACCCTGTGCGTTTCCCGTTTTGCCCATTACCTGAAGGTGATGGGGCGGGACCGGGTGGGTGGCTACCGGACGGCAGAAGACTGTGAGTCCCAGCTGCGCAAATGGCTGCACGGCTACACCATGGCCACCGAGGGTGCATCCGATGAACTGCGGGCAAGGTTCCCGCTGCGGGATGCCCGGGTGTCGGTGAGGGCCAGAGTGGGTGAGCCGGGTCGTTATTATTCGGTGATCCAGTTGCAGCCCCATTTTCAGATCGATCAGCTGGTCACCGGTATGCGATTGATCACCGAGCTTACGCCGGTGAACCGGCTCTAGCCTGCATTCAGAACAGGAAAAGGATTGAGGATATGGACGCTATCGGACAAATGTTGTCAGCCGGCCAGCTTCAGGAGGCCATCACGCAGGCTCAAGAAACTCTGCGCAGCAAGCCCGCCGCCGCAGATGTGCGGGCCACGCTGATCGAGCTGTTATGCCTCGACGGGCAGCTTGAACGGGCCGACGAAATGCTGATGTCGCTGGCGCGGTATCAGCCGGACTGGCTGGCCGGCGCCGCCAACCTGCGTCAGCTCATGCGTGCCGAGCATGCCCGCAAGGCACTGGCAGAAGGGCAATTGGCGGATGACGTTGTTGCCACCAGCGGCCCGGCTCTGGAAGCGCTGGTGAGTGTTCAGGCCGGCCTTGTTGCCGGTGACCTGGTCGCCGCTGCCGAGGCTGCAGCAGCCCTGGAGCAGTCCCGTACCCCGGCTTGTTTCCGGGTCGGCGATGTCGAAGGGGAACTGCGGGACTGTGACGACAGCCTGAACGGCTTTTTCGAAGGTCTCGGTGCGGATGGTCATTATTACCTGTGGGCCTGGGACACCATCCTGACGGTGGATTTCCATCCGGTCGCAAGCCCGGTAGAAAGCATCTGGCGGCGTGCCGATGTGGAGCTGGTGGACGGTCGCCGGGGGGAGATGTTCGTGCCCCTCACCTACGGTCGCAGTGTCACGGATGCCCAGAAGCTGGGCCGGGAAACCGACTGGCAGACTCACAGTGACAACCTGGTCACCGGTCTGGGGCTGAAGCTGTTTCTGGTCGGGGATGAAGCGGTCACCCTGGACGCAGTGAAGCGCATTGAACGGCTGGATGTGCCGGAGCCTGATCAGGCTATGGCCGAGATGGTCGCCAACGACGTGAGCGGGCACTGACCACCATGGCCGGAAAACTCCAGATGAGCTTGCTTGACCGTCTGACCGACCTTGACGAGGACCGGCCCACCCTGGCCCGGATCCGTCAGTCGGTGCGTCGTGATCTGGAGTGGCTGCTGAACGCCCGTCGTTCATGGCTCCCCTTGAAGGGTGCCGGCAAGGAACTGGAAACCTCGGTGCTGGGTTATGGCCTGCCGGACTTTACCGTGATGGAACTGAGCACCGACGACGGCCGGCAGTGGTTGTGTGACGAAGTGAAGCGCACCATCGTCCGCTTCGAGCCACGGCTGACCCGGGTCAGGGTCAGTCTGCGAGACAGCGAGGCTCCGCTGGACCGTCAGTTACGGCTGCGCATTGATGCGGTGCTGCTGGTGGATCCGGTACCGGAGCCGGTGGCTTTTGATTCCGAAGTGGAACCGGTGACCTTGTCGGTCACGCTTCAGGAGTGCGCCTGATGAGCGAAGAGCTGCTCCAGTACTACAACCGTGAACTGGCTTACCTGCGCCGACAGGGGGCCGAGTTTGCTCGCGCCTACCCGAAAGTGGCGGGTCGTTTGCGGGTCAGCGATGAAGCGGTGGAAGACCCTCATGTGTCCCGGCTGCTGGAAGGGGTCGCCTTCCTCACCTCGCAGATCCGTCAGCGCCTGGATGAGCACTTTCCGGAGCTCACCGATATTCTGATGGGCAGCCTGTTTCCGGACTATCAGTCTCCGGTGCCGTCCATGACCATCCTGCAGCTGGCAGCGTCCCGGTCTCAGACTCACCATGCACGTCTGGCCACAGATCAGGCCTTCGAGACCCGGGTCGAGAAAATGCCGGACTGTGAGTTCCGGGCGCCGGGTGAACACTATATCGCCCCCGTCAAGGTGACCGAAGCCCGCTTCGAAAACAGCCCCTTTGAGGCCCCCCGTCCCGCCGGAACTGAGGGCGCTCAAAGCATTATCACCCTGCGGCTGAAAGCACCGGTTGCCTTCAGTGAGATCAATCTGCCCAATCTGAGGTTCTACCTCCACGGTCAGTCCCACCTCAGCAACGAACTTTACGACCTGATCCACCGCACGGGCCTCGGTTTCAGTATCGTGCCCGTCAACGATCGTCGTCAGGTACGTTATTACCCGGCCCGGCAGGTCGTGCCGGTGGGCTTTGCGGAGAGCGAAGCTCTGGTGCCCTACAGCAACCGCAGTTTTGACGGGTTCCGGTTACTGGTGGAGTTCTTCCTTTTTCCGGAGAAGTTTCTGTTTGCTCAGCTCGATGATCTCGCGGGTACCTGGCCGGCGGCCGATGAGATTGAACTGACGCTTTACTTCCGGGAAACGTCAGCGGAGCTGGAGAAAAGCGTGATCGCTGATCACCTGCGGCTGTGGTGTGTGCCGGTGGTGAATGTGTTTGAGGAAACCCTGGAGCCGGTGCCTCTGGACGATACCCGCCATGAGCATCGGTTGGTATCGCGATTCCGGAAGTCTGATGCCTTCGAGGTGGTTTCGGTACGAAATGTTTCGCTGGTGAACAACGGCAAGGTGCGGGAGCTGGCACCCTATTACGGTCTTGGCCATCCCCGCTGGCAGGCCGAACTGGATGTCTCATGGCACTTGCGTCGTCAGTCCGCGGACTGGGCCGGTGGTCAGCTTGAACCCGGCACTGAAACCTGCCTCAGCCTGGTGGATCGGCGCTACCGTCATCGGGATCTGGATGCGATTCCGGATGACGAAACCCTGGTGGTGCGTGCCCTTTGCTGCAACAGGAATGTGCCTGATCGCCTGCCATTCGGCGGGGGCGCCCCGAAATTCCGGGCCGTTGCCGAGCCACTGATCGATTCTGCAACCGCTCTGATTGCACCGACATCAACCGTCAGACCCGAGCTGGATGGCGCCAGCCGCTGGCAGTTCATTCGCCATCTCAATCTTGAATATTTCGCGGGTGATGATGCCTGTGAGCGGCTGCGGTCGGTTCTGCAGCTTTACGATTTTCGTCAGACGCCGGAGTCAATGGCACTGGTCGAGGGCATCGAGAAGGTCGAGCTGAAACGGGTTGCCGCCCGGGTTGGTCGCGGTGTGCGAAGCGGTGTCACTCAGGGTACCGAAATCCAGCTGGTGTTTTCGCGGCCCCGCTATGCGGGCACCAGCGTTTATCTGTTTTCCGCTGTACTTGACCGGTTTTTTGCACAGTTTGCCCAACTCAACAGTTTCACCAGGCTGCGGATCCGGTTGTCCGGCCATAACCGCGATTACCATGTCTGGCCGGCCCGGGCCGGGGAACGGGAGCTGGTATGAGCATGAAGCAACCACTGGGAACCCTGTACCGTGAAGTCTGGCGAACCGAACGTCAGCTCACGGACGACCGTGGTACTTACCACCAGGTCGGGCACGATGGCTGGCCGGACAAGGAGTTGGTCCGCTTCCGTACCAGCCAGCATATGGGGTATGCCGGCCGGGACGTGGTCGCAAGGCACGTGCAAAGGCGGCCGGACGGTCGTCAGGTGGTGGAGCTGACGGTGGACTGTATGGGCCTGACCGGTGCCCGGGGGGCGTTACCGGCCCATTACTCGGAGCTGGTACTGGCGCAGTTGAAGCAGAAATCCCCGGCCATGCGGGACTTTTTTGATCTGTTCAACCACCGCCTTGTGTCCCTGTTCTACCGCAGTTGGGAGAAAACCCAGCCGGCTGTCCACCAGGAACGGGATGGGGAGGACGTATTCACCCGTATGCTCAAGGCGCTGACCGGCGCCAGTGAGCACTGGGAGCTTTATTACGGAGGGGCGTTCAGCCGGGGCACCCGGTCGGCGTCGACATTGCAGTCGGTGCTCGCAGATCTGGCCGGCATGCCGGTCAGGGTGCGCACCCTGCAAGGCGGCTGGGCTCCGGTTGCCCTGGATGATCAGAGCCGCTTGCCCGGGCGGGGCAACCCGGAGGGCCAGTATGCCCGGCTTGGTGATGCCATGCTCGGCAGCAAGGCGTGGATGGCGGATAAAGGTGCGTCGATCGTTTTCTATCCGGCGAACGGTCAGCAGCTGCGCCGTATTTTGCCCGGTGGCAGCCACAGCCCGGCTCTGGGACAGATCAGCAGAGTGCTTGTTCCCGCGACGACCCAGGTCCGTTACCGGCTTGTCGCCCGTCGTGGTGACCTGCCAGGTTCGCAGCTTGGGCAGCAGGGCAGACTCGGGTCGGATGCCTTTATTTCCGCCCGCACCACTACGGATAAAACCATTGAAGTGAGCTTCCGGCCAGGTGGCTCGCACCAACGCCAAGGAAAGGAATAAGCCATGTCCTCAATGACTCTGAAGTCACTGGTAGAGAAAATGAACGACAGCACCCGCCAGGCTCTGGAGGGGGCGGTCGGGCTGTGCTACCAGCGCAGCCATCATACCGTTGAGGTAGAGCATCTGCTCAAAGCGCTGCTGAAAGAGCAGGACGGCGATTTCCGGCACATATTTGATCACTACCGGATCAGCATCGAACGTCTGGAAACCGAAGTGGACCAGGGGCTGGAAAGCTTCAAGACCGGCAGTGGCGCCACACCCAGTCTGTCTCCCCGGCTGGTGGACCTGCTGCGTCAGTGCTGGCTGGATACATCCATCGAATTCGGTGAGCCCGACATGCGCGGTGCCACCCTGCTGTACACCTTGCTGAACGATCCGGCCATGGCGGCCCTGACTACCCGTTATGCCCAGGAACTGAATCGTCTGGACCCGCAACGCCTGCTCTCAGACTGGGGCACCCTGCGGAATGATCTGGACGCCGGGGCCGCGCGGGAGCCGGTTGCCCGGGGTCCTCGCAAGGAAGAGAACCTGGCCCAGTTCACCATCGACCTGACCGCTCAGGCCCGGGATGGCAAGCTTGATCCGGTACTGGGGCGTGACGACGAAATCCGGCAGATGATTGATATCCTGACCCGCCGTCGCCAGAACAACCCGATCCTCACCGGTGAGGCGGGCGTGGGGAAAACGGCTGTGGTCGAAGGTCTGGCCCAGCGCATTGCTGACGGCTCGGTACCGGATGCGCTGAAATCCGCGCGCCTGCTGACCCTGGATCTGGCCTTGCTGCAGGCGGGCGCCGGGGTCAAAGGGGAGTTCGAAAACCGGCTCAAGGGTGTTATCGAGGAAGTCCGTAACTCGCCTGACCCGGTCATTCTGTTTATCGACGAAGCTCATAACATGGTGGGTGCCGGGGGCCAGGCTGGCCAGAACGATGCCGCTAACCTGCTCAAGCCGGCCCTGGCCCGGGGTGAGTTACGTACCATCGCCGCCACCACCTGGGCCGAGTACAAGAAATTCTTCGAGAAAGATGCGGCCCTCACCCGCCGCTTTCAGGTGGTCAAGGTGGACGAGCCCTCTGAGGACATTGCCGTTCAGATTCTGCGTGGCCTGGCACCGACGCTGGAGCGTCACCACGGGGTGATCATTACCGACGACGCGGTCAAATCTGCGGTAGGCCTGTCCATGCGTTTCCTGGCCGGGCGCCAGCTGCCGGACAAGGCGGTCGCCCTGCTGGACACCGCCTGTGCCCGGGTGGCCATGAGCCAGGCGAGCATGCCGACCCGTCTCGAGAAGGCCCGGGCAGAGCTGGCGGCACTGGATCTGGAAGCGGACATTCTGGAGCGTGAAGCCCGCACCGGCGCCGAGCACGGTCCGCGCCAGGACGAGCTGGAGACTCGCCGTCACCTGGCCAGGCAGTCGGTGGAGGAGCTGGAACAGCTCTGGACCAGTGAGCAGCAACTGGTGGCCGCGGCCGGAGAACTGGGTCAGCAGCTGACCACCAACAAGGTGCCGGATGACAGCCTGCGCGGTGAGCTGAATGAACTGCGTCAGCAACTGGCCAGCCGGGAGCAGCCGATGGTGCACTGGCAAGTGGACAGCCAACTGGTGTCAGAAGTGCTGTCCGACTGGACCGGTATCCCCCTTGGGCGAATGCAGGCGGATGAGGTGGCCGGCATTCTGCGGCTGGATCAGAACCTGAAAGAGCGGGTCAAGGGACAGGACCATGCCCTCGACGACATCGCGGAAACCATCCGGGTCGCCCGGGCCGATCTGGCGGATGAGAAAAAGCCTCTCGGCGTCTTCCTGCTGGTGGGTCCGAGCGGGGTTGGCAAGACCGAAACCGCACTGGCTCTGGCGGAGCAGGTGTATGGCAGTGAGAGCAATCTCACCGTTATCAACATGTCCGAGTTCAAGGAAGAGCACAAGGTGTCCCAGCTGGTGGGCTCGCCTCCGGGTTACGTCGGCTACGGGGAGGGTGGGGTACTGACCGAAGCCGTGCGCCGCAAGCCCTACAGCGTGATACTGCTGGACGAGATGGAAAAAGCTCATCCGGGTGTGCAGGACATCTTCTATCAGGTGTTTGACAAGGGCTCTCTGCGGGATGGGGAAGGTCGGGATGTGGACTTCCGCAACACCGTGATCCTGATGACCTCCAACGCAGCCTCTGGTCAGATTGCCGACCTTTACGCGGACGAACTCACCGCGCCAGACCCGCGGGCCCTGAAAGAGGCCATCTGGGACGAGCTGCTGACCATCTTCAAGCCGGCCTTTCTCGGCCGGGCGGTGGTACTGCCCTACAAGCCACTGGGCAAGGAGCAGCTGGCCGAGATTACCCGCCTGCAGCTGGAGCGGGTCAATCAGCGCATCCGCCGTCACCACAAGGTCAGCCTCAGCTACAGCGATGCGGTGATCGACGCGGTGGTGGCCCGCTGCACGGAAGCCAGCTCCGGTGCCCGTAACATTCAACAGATATTGCACCGGGAGATATTGCCCGATGCATCCCGCCGCATTCTCGAATGCCTGGCGGATGAGACCCCCATTCAGGCGGTCGATATAGCGGTTGACGAAGAGGGCGGCATCGCCGTCAACGTCAGCACAGGGAAGTAATCGGTTCGCCGGTAAAGATCCATGGACGGCGCAGGAGCGACGGCCAGGATGACAATGTCCTCGTTACAGGACGTAATTAAAATCTAAGGAGAAACACATGCAAGCGAATACCTACCTGGACTACGAAGGTATCAAGGGCGAAACCACTGCAGAACAGTTCAAGGACCTGATCACCGTTCTGTCCATGGACTTCAGTGCGCATCGCGAAATCTCTTCCTACACCGGTACCGCCATGGACCGTGAAGCCTCTGCAACCCGCCTGGGCGATGTCACCATCACCAAGCTGCAGGACTGCGCGTCTCCCGATCTGTTCCGCGAAGCCACTATCGGTAAGGGTAAGAAGGCCGTTTTCCACATCACCAAGCAGGGTGAGGAAATCGAAGAGATCATGAAAATCGAGCTGACCGACGCCATGATTTCCAACTACAGCCTGTCCGTGCAGGGTGACCGTCCGGTCGAGAGCATCACCATCTCCTACACCGAGATGACCATGACCGTGACTCCGTCCGATGACAAGAACTCTGTCACCGCGCCGAAGGTCTACGGCTACAGTGGTGTCAGAGGTCAGAAGCTCTGATCCGGAGCCTCTGCCCCATGAAGGAGAGTGCCTTCGGGCGCTCTCCTTTCTGAACCTGATTCATACGATACATCGGAATGGCGTAAACGTTCATGGTCAAGGAAACCCAGCATCATTTTCTCAGGATTCACAGTTCGCTCGGTGACGATGCACTGGTTCTGGAAACATTGTCGGCCAGTGAAGGCCTGTCCCGGTTATT
>NZ_JBQTCI010000015.1:0-2500 GCF_052380015.1 Rheinheimera sp. NSM
GAGAACGGCTGCGTAAATTCTACCGATGCACCCCGTTAAAAAGGGGGAGATTACCGCTCGAGGCGAAGCTGGACGCGACGCAGGCCTCCCCTGCCCCATTGCGGTTTCACCCGACAATGGCCGAAACCTATCGCGACCGTGTGGGCGTGCTGATCGAGGGCCTGGGGCGCGAAGACGGGTTGGCAGAAACCCGAGAGGCGTTGCGGGGTCTGATCGAGAAGATCGTTCTGGTGCCGCGCACGGATGGAATGGGCCTCGATATCGACCTGCACGGGGCGCTTGCGGGGCTGTTGCGCTTAGCGACGGGCGTCGAGCAACGACAGGCCGCAGGTGCGGGCAAAAGGAGCGCAAACGCGAATTTCCCCGCGAGTGCGGGATTGGAAGGTGTTGATATTATTGAAGAAATAGTGTTGGTTGCGGGGACAGGATTTGAACCTGTGACCTTCAGGTTATGAGCCTGACGAGCTACCTGGCTGCTCCACCCCGCGTTGGTTTTTTTGTATCGTTGAGAGAGATTTTTGTGTTTCTTGTCAGGTTTGGCGGTGAGCTACTCTCCCACGTCTTGAGACGCAGTACCATTGCCGCGGCGGCACTTAACTTCCGAGATCGGGACGGGATCGGGTGTATTGCTCGCGCTATTGCCACCAAACCTGAGAAGAAACACATATCAGTGGGTGGGTTTTGTGTTCCACCTGACTATGAGGTCAATGCTTTTGGTTTTGTTGATTGTTGATCAGTTTTGCTTTTACTGGATCAAATCAAGCCTATTGAGCCATTAGTACCGGTCAACTGAACGCATTGCTGCGCTTACATCTCCGGCCTATCGACGTGGTGGTCTACCACGGCTCTCAAGGGAGACCTTGTTTTGAGGGGGGCTTCCCGCTTAGATGCTTTCAGCGGTTATCCTGTCCGATCATAGCTACCCTGCACTGCGGCTGGCGCCACAACAGGTCCACCAGTGGATCGTTCACCCCGGTCCTCTCGTACTAGGGGCAACTCCTCTCAAGTCTCCAACACCCACGGCAGATAGGGACCGAACTGTCTCACGACGTTCTAAACCCAGCTCACGTACCTCTTTAAATGGCGAACAGCCATACCCTTGGGACCTACTCCAGCCCCAGGATGAGATGAGCCGACATCGAGGTGCCAAACGATGCCGTCGATATGGACTCTTGGGCATCATCAGCCTGTTATCCCCGGCGTACCTTTTATCCGTTGAGCGATGGCCCTTCCACTCGGGACCACCGGATCACTATGGCCGACTTTCGTCTCTGCTCGACTTGTCAGTCTTGCAGTCAGGCTGGCTTATGCCATTGCACTCGACGACCGATTTCCGACCGGTCTGAGCCAACCTTCGCACGCCTCCGTTACTGTTTGGGAGGCGACCGCCCCAGTCAAACTACCCACCACACAGGGTCCCGGATCCGGATGACGGACCGCGGTTAGACATCAAGAGTGCGAAGGGTGGTATCTCAAGGAAGGCTCGATGGGAACTGGCGTTCCCACGTCAAAGCCTACCACCTATCCTGCACATCGCAATCCTGATGCCAGTGTGAAGTTGTAGTAAAGGTGCACGGGGTCTTTCCGTCTAACCGCGGGAAGCCTGCATCTTGACAGGCAATTCAATTTCGCTGAGTCCATGTTTGAGACAGCGGGGAAGTCGTTACGCCATTCGTGCAGGTCGGAACTTACCCGACAAGGAATTTCGCTACCTTAGGACCGTTATAGTTACGGCCGCCGTTTACCGGGGCTTCGATTCAAGGCGTGAACCTCTCCTCTTAACCTTCCGGCACCGGGCAGGCGTCAGACCCTATACGTCGTCTTGCGACTTCGCAGAGCCCTGTGTTTTTAATAAACAGTCGCCACCCCCTGGTTTGTGCCCCCCGCCACTGCTTGCGCAATAACGGGGCCTCCTTCTCGCGAACTTACGGAGGTATTTTGCCGAGTTCCTTAAACATGGTTCTCTCAAGCGCCTTGGTATTCTCTACCAGTCCACCTGTGTCGGTTTCGGGTACGGTCTGGTGTGGGGCTATTTCCGGGAACCTCTGAACGGCCCGCCCAATCCGATAAGGGCGAACAATCTTTGAGATCCGTCACTTCCCACTGGCCCAGGAATATTAACCTGGTTCCCATCGACTACGCCTTTCGGCCTCGCCTTAGGGGCCGGCTTACCCTGCTCAGATTAGCTTTAAGCAGGAACCCTTGGACTTTCGGCGACAGGGTCTCTCACCCTGTTTGTCGCTACTCATGTCAACATTCTCACTTCTGAACGCTCCACCGGTCCCTCACGGGCCGGCTTCACAGCAGACTTCGGTTGCGTCCGGTGCACCCTGTTGGGTGCAAAAGACGCAAGAAGTACTGAACAGAACGCTCCGCTACCATGCGATTGCTCGCATCCTAAGCTTCGGCTCATGGCTTGAGCCCCGTTACATCTTCGCCGCAGGACAACTTGTTTAGACCAGTGAGCTGTTACGCTATCTTTAAAGGATGGCTGCTTCTA
>NZ_JBQTCI010000016.1:0-4605 GCF_052380015.1 Rheinheimera sp. NSM
GATCCTGAGGGATCCCCACGAATTTAGCCCTCCCATTCAATGTTGTAACTCCTCGTATCCAGCAAGTGTTTACAGTGGCGCAAGGTATTGCGCCACTGTGCTGTTGTAAACATTACCTGTTTGGCCATGGCTCTTAACCCAAGCGTGTGAAACGACAAGACTCGTCTGTCCCGATAACTGTTTGCCTGGAACCGGCGTTGCTGGTTAGCTATGGTCAGCCCTACACCGAGCAATATCAATACTAATGAGGCTAAATTACTCAGCAGTAATAACAGGCATATGCGGTGTAGTTTGGTACTGCCATTTTGCTCAAAACCCAGACCATACTGAGTACTTTTCATATCTCTGAAGCTTTCTTCTATCTGCATGCGCTGCCGGTAAATCGATACTACCTGTTTGCTGTGATGGCTGCTTTGCGGCAGGTTAGAAGCAAGTAGCCATGGCTCTGTGTTTCCTCTGGCGTGTATTTTGGAGGCTCCTGAACGTTTCATGCTGCCATCCGCATTACGTAAATGACGACCTTTGCTTTTTTGCTTGTACAACGTCAACAAGCAGGCAAACGGTTTGTACCGTGCAATCTGTGCCTGATATTGCTTCGGTTGCTGCGATGCTTTGGCAAATAACCGGCTAATGCACTGCCAGTTCGTACCATTGTCTGTGGTATAAAAATTCGGCTTGCGTACCCTGCCCACGAAATACCAACCTAATGCTTCAACTTGCCTGAACCAGGGCGCTTTAAAACCAGCATCTGTAACTATCACCGGTTTACAACCTGCAGGCAGCAACAATGACAACGTGCGCAGAAACAGCTTATGAACCGCTGGCTTTTCTTTTGTACCCAGTGGATGTACCTCCTGGTATAAGGTGATAGGCCGGCCGTCGAATGTCAGTACTGCCCGTAGTAAAAAGTGTCTGCCGGCTTCATCCAAATCAGACCAATCTATGCTTATGGTCGGGTGTTTGGCAGCACCGAACAACCGGCAAATTGCACCATAAACTACTCTTTGCTCACGCAGCAAATGTGCATTCGACAGCAGCCTGTCGGCACGCTTGATATTATGTTTCTCAAAGGCTTTTGACTGAATTCCCCGGCCAATACTGGTGACGGTAGCGGCACTGCCGTTTGCCAGGCTATGCACGCAATCAATTACGGCTTTTCGTCTGGTGACATGCATTTTGGGTGTGACAAATGAAACAATATTGGTCAAGATAGCGCGAACATTCATGGCAGTTTGGGGTTGGTGATTTTTGGCGATTGATCTGATCACCGAACGCCATGAATGTTCCCTCCGAGTTCATCTTTTTGTTTTAGCTGATAATTTTGTGGGGATACCTCAGGATCTGATCCCATTTATCTGACCACATTTATTGAGGTGTTGACTCAGTTATTAACCTGAAGCCCTGTTATTCTTGGAAACTGACCTACGCATCCATCAACAAACACATGCAATTTTTTTCCAGTTGTTTGAGCGGTCAAAATCATTGAATAGAGTCTATCCACCGTTTTTTCTTCGGCAGCCTCAAACGCTAAATCAAATAAATACATGTTTTGACTGGAATTAGTTCTACAGCCTTGAGGGTCATGAAAATTGGCTGCCTTGACATAAAAGCCATGATAACCAGGGCGCCAAATAGTCGCGTCAACCAATTGCTCTCCATTGGTCCAACTCGAAGCATCGGCTAAACTTGTTATGCAAGTAAATATCATCGTTAAAAAAATTTTATTCATTAATATTATCTCTTCAGATAGCTAAAGGGCAAAAGGGGCGGAGCTAATAAACACCATATTTTGCAATACACTGAAAAATAAAGGGTTAACATGGCGTACCATTAATTTTCTCCGCCCCCTTTTTCTTCCACTTATTTCATTTATTTTGATAGTAAAAAATTTATCTATCTGCATATAAACTATCGAAACCTGACTTCACGCACTCGGCAGTTTCCATCAATGTCTTTATCAGTATCTACCAGTCCTATTTTAACGTCTTTTCCGGCCATAAATGCGGTCAACAACAAGCTATATATCGCTTTGCCTTTTTCATTGTTGTCTAAAGATACAATTACGTGGCCATCATAAGTGCGGCAATCTCCTGCAGCAGTAAAGCCCTCTACATAAAATACTGCATAAGGCTCCATGGTAGTTCTCAACAATATATCTCTGACAGCGCCCTGATGATTGAAAGTCGCAGCATTTAACGAAAAAGACGCTATTGAGAAAATTACGAGCAATCGTAAAAATCTTGAAAACGCTTTAGCAAACACAGCCATTCCTTATCACCAGTTTTATCGGAGACAAAATGCATCTTGATAAATTGCATAATCATTAGGGGTATTTAATTCTGGTTAAATGTAACAATCAGCAACTGCTCCCTGTACTAAAATGCTATTTCAACTAAGCGCACACGTTGCCTGCTTGTTTTACAGTCGTCTGGTGTATCTGACAACCAAATCCGAACTTTCTTACCGGCACTACCCGCTGACAGCAACATTGCATACATCTGATTAAATAAAGCGTCTTCCGGTGCGATGGCATAAAAATCCGTAAAGCTACATGTGCTGTTTTTGCGCTCTATAGCCGTAACTGGTTTTATATATAACGTACCAGTTCCGTCACTAATTCTTAAAGCTTCAATATAAAATGGAGCAACAGCAACATCTGCTGCTTGTACCGCGCCTACTTGAAATAGCACTGCTAGCGAAAACAACGTAGTTTTCATTATGATTAATCCTTAAATATATCACTTGGACAATAGTCTGAATTTCGAACAGGTCCAATAATCAAGGCCTGCCCCATAGTTTTGACCAGATAGTTTGCATTGATTCTATTATTGTCTAATCATAATGTATCTGGCCTTTTCGTAATTGACCAAAGTGCTGCAAGTGAAAGCGCCGTTTTGGTCATCGATATACACATCAACGATTTTGTCAGCAGCCAATGCCGCCAGTACCAGCGCATCACCTTTATCTGAGGGTGAGCAAATCCATCTGCCATTAGGATCATTAGTTTTAAACGCGGTATTACCATTGCAAGACGGCGGATAATCCATTACCCGGCTAACTTTTCCCTCGCAGTTAATATCGGCAGCACTAACAAAACCCGCGGGTAACGATACCGCCAGCCCTAATAACAATCTACGCACCGTTGACCCCTCCAACATTAATTAACGAAACTAAAGTAACCAATGGTGTCTGATAGTGGTTAATCTATACAATTACAAAAGGCAGTGAAGTCAACGCTTTTGCATAATTTAGATCTGACCCTGAGGGATCCCCACGAATTTAGCCCTCCCATTCAATGTTGTAACTCCTCGTATCCAGCAAGTGTTTACAGTGGCGCAAGGTATTGCGCCACTGTGCTGTTGTAAACATTACCTGTTTGGCCATGGCTCTTAACCCAAGCGTGTGAAACGACAAGACTCGTCTGTCCCGATAACTGTTTGCCTGGAACCGGCGTTGCTGGTTAGCTATGGTCAGCCCTACACCGAGCAATATCAATACTAATGAGGCTAAATTACTCAGCAGTAATAACAGGCATATGCGGTGTAGTTTGGTACTGCCATTTTGCTCAAAACCCAGACCATACTGAGTACTTTTCATATCTCTGAAGCTTTCTTCTATCTGCATGCGCTGCCGGTAAATCGATACTACCTGTTTGCTGTGATGGCTGCTTTGCGGCAGGTTAGAAGCAAGTAGCCATGGCTCTGTGTTTCCTCTGGCGTGTATTTTGGAGGCTCCTGAACGTTTCATGCTGCCATCCGCATTACGTAAATGACGACCTTTGCTTTTTTGCTTGTACAACGTCAACAAGCAGGCAAACGGTTTGTACCGTGCAATCTGTGCCTGATATTGCTTCGGTTGCTGCGATGCTTTGGCAAATAACCGGCTAATGCACTGCCAGTTCGTACCATTGTCTGTGGTATAAAAATTCGGCTTGCGTACCCTGCCCACGAAATACCAACCTAATGCTTCAACTTGCCTGAACCAGGGCGCTTTAAAACCAGCATCTGTAACTATCACCGGTTTACAACCTGCAGGCAGCAACAATGACAACGTGCGCAGAAACAGCTTATGAACCGCTGGCTTTTCTTTTGTACCCAGTGGATGTACCTCCTGGTATAAGGTGATAGGCCGGCCGTCGAATGTCAGTACTGCCCGTAGTAAAAAGTGTCTGCCGGCTTCATCCAAATCAGACCAATCTATGCTTATGGTCGGGTGTTTGGCAGCACCGAACAACCGGCAAATTGCACCATAAACTACTCTTTGCTCACGCAGCAAATGTGCATTCGACAGCAGCCTGTCGGCACGCTTGATATTATGTTTCTCAAAGGCTTTTGACTGAATTCCCCGGCCAATACTGGTGACGGTAGCGGCACTGCCGTTTGCCAGGCTATGCACGCAATCAATTACGGCTTTTCGTCTGGTGACATGCATTTTGGGTGTGACAAATGAAACAATATTGGTCAAGATAGCGCGAACATTCATGGCAGTTTGGGGTTGGTGATTTTTGGCGATTGATCTGATCACCGAACGCCATGAATGTTCCCTCCGAGTTCATCTTTTTGTTTTAGCTGATAATTTTGTGGGGATACCTCAGGATCTGACCCC
>NZ_JBQTCI010000017.1:0-3381 GCF_052380015.1 Rheinheimera sp. NSM
CGTTTACGTGCGGTTTATTACGTTCAAATTTAGCCTTAGCCATGTATAGACCCTTTTTGCAAAACGGCGGTTATTTAAATTAGTTTAGTGTTTGGATAGCAAGAGAGGTGTCAAGATGGTGCTGATACCCAGAATCGAACTGGGGACCTCATCCTTACCAAGGATGCGCTCTACCGCCTGAGCTATATCAGCAACGTTTTTGATTGGAGCGGGCAGCGGGAATCGAACCCGCATCTTCAGCTTGGAAGGCTGAGGTAATAGCCATTATACGATGCCCGCGGCCTACTCGTAGCTATTCTTCCTGACGAAGATGGTGGAGGGGGAAGGATTCGAACCTTCGAAGGCAGTGCCGGCAGATTTACAGTCTGATCCCTTTGGCCACTCGGGAACCCCTCCACTAATGGTGCCGCTTATCCGAGTCGAACGGATGACCTACTGATTACAAGTCAGTTGCTCTACCAACTGAGCTAAAGCGGCACTACGTCAGTGGGTGCGAATTCTAGTGGAATGCCCTGGGTCGTGCAACAGAAAAAACCAAAAAAGCACTAAATTCCTGCCTAAGCGTTCATAAAGTGCACAAATTGACAGTTACATATCAATATAACGCGCCAATCCCTGGAAAATCAGTAAAGGTTCCACCACCAGTGGTAAATCAGCCAGATAAGGTTTAAGAAATTTACTGTCTCCCCCGGTCAGCAACAGCTTGTCACAGGGTGTTTGCTGCCACGCCAACCGCACTGCGCCTGAAACTGCGGCTAAACAACCGTTTTGTAAGCCTGTTACGGTATCAGTACCGGGCTCCAGCCGGCCGTTAAACATTTCAGAGTTGAATACTTTTGCCGTATTTTTTACCACTGCCTGCTGCTGCATTTTCAGGCCGGGGATTATCCAACCGCCGCCGTGCTGGCCATCTTTGTCCAGCCAATCGACCGTTACTGCTGTGCCGGCATCAACGATCAGCACATTTTTTGCCGGAAACAACAACTGCGCACCTAACATCGCCAACCAACGGTCGACGCCCAACGTCTGCGGTTGCTGATAACTGCTATGGACACCATAGGCCTGCGCATCAGAGTGCACCTGGCGCCAGGGTAAATGATCCAGCCCCAGTAGCTGCTTAATCACCGCCACCTTCTCCTGCGATGCTACGCTGGCAAAATACACAGCTTTAATCGGCAGCTTTGCCAGATTATCAGGCGCCAGTTGCGGTAAAGCCGTTACTTTGCCCTGCTTGACCAGCGCGGCCTTTTCGCGGGTATTACCAATATCCAGCAATAAATACATGCTAATCTCCCGCGCGCAAACTAAGTTCGCCACCAAAGTACGCTTGCACACCTGCGGCCGTTTTAATCAATAAGGCACCTTGTTTATCTACGCCGAGACAAATGCCTTTTATTTCTGTATTGCCGATAAGTTTTACTGCCTTGTCACGGTACTGATTATGCTGGTCAAACTCATCGACAAAACCGGCGAAACCGTTTTCGCTAAACTCCGCAAGCAAGCTAATCAGTTGTTGCTGTAACAACGCCACCAGCAGATTACGGTCAATCACCTGGCCAGATGCATCGGCCAAATCAATATACTGCTGATCTATACTGTTCAGTGCCTGCTGCGGCAGGCGAATATTCATACCAATACCAATAATAACATCGCAGCCGGCGTGTGCCTGCCCCGCCAGTTCTACCAGGATACCGCACAGCTTTTTACCATCAACATAGACATCATTTGGCCATTTAACCTTTGCCTCAACCTGATACTGCTGTTTCAGCATTCTTGCTATGGCAATGGCCACCACCAGGCTTAACCCCATGGCGGCCTGAATCCCCTGCTCCAGCCGCCAGTACATAGAGAAATATAAACTGGCAGCAAAAGGTGAGTACCAGTTACGACCGCGCCGGCCTCTGCCGGCAGTTTGCGCCTCTGCCACTAAGGTATAACCGGGTTGCGCTACCAAGCCATCCTGTACTTTCTGCATTAACTGGCTGTTGGTTGAATCAGTAATATTTTGCACCAGGATGTCTGCGTTGCCACTTCGCCGTAGCTGACTTATTTTTGCCGCATCTAATAACGTCAGCGGCTCAGCCAGGCAATAACCACGGCCTTTCACTTTATAGATATCCAAGCCAAGCTGTTGTAGTTGCTTAATATGGTTTGCAACCGCCGTCCGGCTTAATCCCAGGGTGTCTGCCAGTACCTGACCGGATTGAAACTCCCCCCCGCTTAAAGCGCTAAGCAGTTGGCGCTGGGTAACTAAGCTGGCTTTGCTCATCTGACCGGCTGTCCGGCGCTATTTAACATACGTACTTCGGCTTCTAACTGAATGCCGTAAGCTTCCAGCACCTGCTGCTGCACAGCAGTAACAAGCTGATCCAACTGAGCCGGCGTACCTGCACCGTGATTTACCACCACCAGCGGCTGCAGCTTATAGCACCCCACATCGCCATAACATTTACCTTTGAAGCCTTGCTGCTCTATCAACCAGGCAGCCGGAACCTTTACGCTATCATCACCCTGGATAAACCCGGGCATGTCAGCATATTTTGCTTTCAGTTCAATATACTGCTGTTTGGTAATAACCGGGTTTTTAAAGAAGCTGCCACAATTGGCCAGCACGGCAGGGTCAGGTAATTTACTGCTGCGCACCGCAATAATCTGTTCGAATATAGTGCTGATAGCCACGTCAGCCGGCAGATGATCCAAACCTTTATATCCGAGCACTGGCGCAGGTTGATTACTCAAGCACAAACCCACCGCTACGATGATACCTTTACCTGCCAGGGCATGTTTAAACACGCTGTCACGGTAGCCAAACTGGCAGCGACCTGCAGCAATACGTTGCACCTTACGCTGTTGCCAGTGATAAAAATCCACGTATAAACAGCTGTCTGCCAGCTCAACGCCGTAGGCACCGATATTTTGCACCGGCGCTGCCCCAACGGACCCCGGGATCAGCGCCAGATTCTCTATACCCCACAACTGCTGCTCAACTGCCCAGCTGACCAGTTGATGCCAGTTATGACCAGCCTCAACATGCACTAAAATATGCTGCGGATCCAATTGTGTAACAGTTTTGCTATCGGCGACAAAGCGACAGATGGGTGCCGCAAGATCCTGCATAAAAATGGTATTGCTGCCCTCACCCAGCACAACAGGAGTTGTATCGGAATGAAAGTTATCCAGCTCAGCAACAGAATCAAACTCGGTAACAGCGGCCAGCTGAGCATTAAAGCGGAAAGTAGAATAAGGGACTGCAGAAATATTAGTTAAAGTGCGCATAGCCATGCCGGTTAACACGAATACCGCTATTGTAATGATGTGGTAGAAGAAGCGCAAAGCAAAAAGCCCGGCTCTTGCGAGTCGGGCTTTGCTTAATTGGGAGCC
>NZ_JBQTCI010000018.1:0-444 GCF_052380015.1 Rheinheimera sp. NSM
AAGGCATCCACCGTATGCGCTTAGTTGCTTGACTATATAACCCCAAGACAACTGACCTTCCTCCGTCGTCCGATGTGTACCCCTGACCACCGAAGTGATCCAGGTTACCCGTCGTTTGACGTGATTCAGAGACAGTCGACTGAAGCCATAAACAACCACTTCAACGACACACCGGATAACGCTTGATCGTTATCGCTGAGATTTACCCGGAACTAGCGAGTAAATCTCGTGTTTCAATCTCATCCGAATTGTTAAAGAGCAATTCTGACCCAGTGATCAGAAAGGAAGGCTTCATCGTTCTGAAACATTCTTTTCTGCACACTGACTTGCGTCAGGTATTCAAGGTGTCTGTGCCGCCGCGGTATGGTGGAGCTAAGCGGGATCGAACCGCTGACCTCCTGCGTGCAAGGCAGGCGCTCTCCCAGCTGAGCTATAGCCCCGTCT
>NZ_JBQTCI010000019.1:0-435 GCF_052380015.1 Rheinheimera sp. NSM
CAGTCGGGCCTGCAAAGACCCTTTGCTCTCTTCACGTTAACCAAGTAATTCGTGTGGACTCTGACCGAAACCTCCAGCGTTCGTTAAGGAGGTGATCCAGCCGCAGGTTCCCCTACGGCTACCTTGTTACGACTTCACCCCAGTCATGAACCACACCGTGGTAATCGTCCTCCCGAAGGTTAGACTAACTACTTCTGGTGCAATCCACTCCCATGGTGTGACGGGCGGTGTGTACAAGGCCCGGGAACGTATTCACCGTGACATTCTGATTCACGATTACTAGCGATTCCGACTTCACGCAGTCGAGTTGCAGACTGCGATCCGGACTACGACGCGTTTTGTGAGATTAGCTCCCCCTCGCGGGTTTGCAGCCCTCTGTGCGCGCCATTGTAGCACGTGTGTAGCCCTGGCCGTAAGGGCCATGATGACCTGACG
>NZ_JBQTCI010000020.1:0-407 GCF_052380015.1 Rheinheimera sp. NSM
TGACCCCCGCCTTGTAAGGGCGGTGCTCTCCCAGCTGAGCTAACAATCCATGGGAGTACTAAATTTTGTTCACTATAAATTGATGGTAGATTGTACTGGGTTGAACCAGTGACAACCGTTTTGTCATGAAGAGCGGGCGGTGCTTCCCATGAAATATCCCAATTGGTGGATTGTACTGGGTTCGAACCAGTGACCCCCGCCTTGTAAGGGCGGTGCTCTCCCAGCTGAGCTAACAATCCATGGGAGTACTAAATTTTGTTCACTATAAATTGATGGTAGATTGTACTGGGTTGAACCAGTGACAACCGTTTTGTCATGAAGAGCGGGCGGTGCTTCCCATGAAATATCCCAATTGGTGGATTGTACTGGGTTCGAACCAGTGACCCCCGCCTTGTAAGGGCGGTGCT
>NZ_JBQTCI010000021.1:0-316 GCF_052380015.1 Rheinheimera sp. NSM
CGCGCCATTGTAGCACGTGTGTAGCCCTGGCCGTAAGGGCCATGATGACCTGACGTCATCCCCACCTTCCTCCGGTTTGTCACCGGCAGTCTCCCTGGAGTTCTCAGCATTACCTGCTAGCAACCAGGGATAGGGGTTGCGCTCGTTACGGGACTTAACCCAACATCTCACGACACGAGCTGACGACGGCCATGCAGCACCTGTCTCAGAGTTCCCGAAGGCACCAATCCATCTCTGGAAAGTTCTCTGGATGTCAAGGCCAGGTAAGGTTCTTCGCGTTGCGTCGAATTAAACCACATGCTCCACCGCTTGTGCG